>CAYLHQ010000007.1:0-77374 GCA_964383585.1 uncultured Acidobacteriota bacterium | reverse complement strand
AGAGCGTGCTCTGGGTCATGAACCGCGACGGATCGGGGAAGACCCAGCTCTTCGATCTCGGACAAGCCGAAACGCACTTCGACGTCCGGCAGGATCTGCCGGACTTCGACAATGACGGGACTTGGGATCTGAGCGACAACTGTCCATTGATCTCGAATCCGCAGCAAGAGGACGCCGAAGGAGATGGTGTCGGCGATGCGTGCGACAACTGTCCCCTGGTGTCGAACGTCGATCAGCTCGATTCTGACGGCGACTCCATCGGCGATGCGTGTGAAGTCGCCACCGGAACGGCCTTGGCTTTCGACTTTGGACCCGAGGGAGTCAACCCGCAAAGCGGGTATGCGCGTGACGCCGGTAGAAGCTACGACGACACGAATCGCTTCGGCTGGCTGATTTCGTCAGCTGTGACGCTTCCCACGCGCCAGCGGTCGTGCCCTTCGATGTCGGAGAAACAGCAAACGTTCGTTTTCGCCAAGGACATGCGGACTTTCGAGGCGGAAGTTCCCGTCGGCGAGTACGACGTGACGATCACGGTCGGGGACTGTCAGTTCCCACAGGGGCCGCAGCGCGTCGACGTCGAGGGGACACGAGTCGTTTCCGATGAGCCTCTCACGGCGAATGTCTTCCTGGTCCGAACCACGAAGGTCCGCGTCCTCGACGGACGACTGACCGTGACGATCGGCGGTACCACGGCGAACACGGTTCTGAACGCCATCGAAATCGTGGGATCTCCGGCGCAACCGTCGGTCCTCAACTCCTACAACTTCCAGACATCCGGCGCCCCGGTTCCTCCGGGTTTCACCGCCGAGATTGGGGAGCCCTACACGTCCTCGCGGGGCTACGGCTGGAACCGCAACATGCAGTCTGCGACTCGAACGAGGGGCAAGAGCCTCGACAAGGCGCTCGATACCCTGATCTTCACGGGGAACACCCCGGCGACTTTCCAGGTCGATGTTCCCAACGGAACCTATGATGTGGAGGTCTCGGTCGGCGACTCCCAGTACCCGCAAGGACCCCACCGGCTCAACGTGGAGGGTGTTCCGGTCTTCGACGGGCAGTCCACGAGCGCGAATCAGTTCCTGCGGGAGACCGTCCGGGTGCACGTGTCCGACGGAAGCCTGAATGTCACAATGGGCGGCACCGCCAAGCTCACAACCCTCAACTACGTGTCCCTCGCGTCCGCGCCGACCACGGAACTGGCTGTGAACTTCCAGCCTCAGTTCAGCGATGTACCCACGGGGTACCAGCCGGACTGGGGTGCCGCGTTTACCTCTTCGATCGGTTTCGGCTGGTCGAACGTCCAGTCCGGAAAGACCCGCGATCGAGGATTCAACCCCGACCAACGTCTCGATACCCTCCTCTTTGTCGGTTCCCCCGCCCAGGTGTGGGAGGCGGTACTTCCGTTCGGTGACTACGAAGTCACCGTGACCGTCGGAGATTCCCAGTACCCGCAGGGACCGCATCAGGTGGTCGTCGAGGGCGTCACGGCGATCTCCGGTCAGGCGACCTCGGCGAACCAGTTCCTCGAACGCACGGTACGAGTCCCTGTCCGGGATGGGCGGCTCACGATGCTCGTCGGCGGGACATCGAAGAACACGACGATCAACTCCGTTCGTATCGTCCGCGCGGAGAATCTCGCCGCGGTCAACTTCCAACCGAAGACCGCGATCGTCCCGCTCGGATTCACCGCCGACGCGGGTGAGCAGTATTCGGCGAGCCGCGGCTATGGATGGGGAACGAACACCCTGTTCACTCTGGGAAGGTCACGAGATCGAGGGATCCTCGTCGATCAACGACTCGACACGTTCGTCTTCACGGACACTCCTCAGGAAACCTGGCGGCTGGACCTCCCAAACGGCGACTACCAGGTCACCTTGGCGGCGGGGGACGCGTCGTACCCGCAGGGCCCGCAGCACATTCTCGTGGAAGGTGTCGCGTTCGTCCAAGGAGAGACGTCTCCAGCGGGCGTTTTCCTCCGTCGTTCGGGCTGCGTGACCGTCTCGGATGGCGCGCTCAACGTCCAGATCGGGGCGGGCGTCGCTTCGAAGTACACGACAATGAACTACGTGACGGTCAACTCGAGCGATTGCTCGACAGGTGACTTCCTCGAGAAGGAACTCGAGATCCCTGAGCCTCTCTCGAGTCCCGAGCATCCGCCCCTGGCGCCCGAACTCGATGAGGCGAGCCCGCTCTACCGAGGCGACTAGTTCGTGAGCTAGGAAACTGACCGAGCAGGAAACTCCGAGGGGTGGCCGAAGAAAACGGTCACCCCTCGGCGCTCGGTTACGGGCCACCGGGTGCGATGACCGTGGGTGCCTCCATCTCCCTCAACCTCCTCCCCGCAAACCCCTCCCCCGCATCCGCCTCGATGGCCCGCTTGTACGCCGCGTACGCCTTGGCCGGGCGGCCTGCGGCCTCCTCGGCCTGGCCGATGAGGCGGTAGAGGCGGGCCCGGTCGCGGTCGCGACCCGAGCCGCGGGCGACGTGGGAGAGGGCCTCGCGGTAGGCGGCGATCGCGTCGTCGTTCCGGCCGGCGGCGGCCGAGAGGACCCCGAGATGCTCCGCGAACCGGGGCACCTCGGGGAAGAGCCCTCGCGCCGCCCGCGCGTCCTCGATCGCCCCGGGGAGGTCGCCCGTCGCCTGCCGCGCGCGGGAGCGCTGGACGAGCCGCTCCGCCTCGAGGGTGGGGTCGTCCCGCTCCCCGACCCGCTCGAGCCCGGCGAGGAGACGCCCGGGCTCCCGGGCGCGGATCGCGACGTTCCCGTAGGCGGCGAGAAGGCGCGGTGTCGCCCGGTCGAGCATCCCCTCGACGGCGCCGAGGTAGGCGGCGGGGTCGCCGCGCTCGACCGTGGCCCGCTCGAGAGCGACGAGCACCTCCGGGACGGTGGGGAGCGCGCGCCGCACCCGCTCGGGGGGGACGTACGACGCGAGCGGGGTGGCGACGGCGTCGGGGGCGACGGTGGGGTCGAGCTCGACGGCGCGGGCGAGGTAGGTCCAGGCGTCATCCTCGCGGCCGAGACGGAAAAGGAGCTCACCCAGTTGGACCTGCACGGCGGGGACGCGCGGCGCCATCTCGGAGGCGGCGCGGATCATGGCGAGGAAGCGCGCATCGTCCTCGGGGCTGAGGGGAGGGTCGAGCTCGAAACGGACCGCGGCGAGGCGGGCGAGGGTGCGCGCCTGGGCCGGCTGCGCGGCGAGAGAGCGGAGAAGGAGGTCTTCGGCGCTTCGAAGCTCCTCACGGTAGGCGGCAAGGCGTTCGGGGGCGGGGGAGGAGGGGTCGTCGAGGATGCGGAGGGCGGCTTCGAGGTGAAAGGTGGCGGAGGAGTTCAGGGAGCGGGGGGACATACCGTGTCCGTCCGGGTCCGCCTGTCCCCGGTAGACCGTGAGCCCGACCCATGCGGTCCCGGCGCAAACGAGAATGCCGCCGAGGATCCGGAGCGCGCGTCCGGGCTTCACGGGGCGACTCGGCGCCGGATCAGTGCGCCCCGCGCGCGGTCACGACCGCGGGGATCGTCTTCGCGAGGATCTTGAGGTCGAGCATGAGCGACCAGGAGTCGATGTACCGGAGATCGAGCTTCATCCACTCTTCGAACCCGATCTGTGCGCGGCCGGAGACCTGCCAGATGCAGGTGATGCCGGGGCGCATGGAGAGGCGCCTTCGCTGCCACGGCTCGTACTGGGCGACCTCCTCCGGGATCGGGGGGCGCGGGCCGACGAGGCTCATCTCCCCCACGAAGACGTTCCAAAGTTGCGGAAGCTCGTCGAGGCTCGTCCGCCGCAACCAGTGTCCGAGAGGGGTGATCCGAGGATCTTTCTTGATCTTGAAGACCGGACCCGTGGCCTCGTTCCGTTCGAGAAGCTCCGCTCGCCGCTTCTCGGCGTCCGCGTACATCGACCGGAACTTGAGCATCGTGAAGATCCGGCCGTTCAGGCCGACGCGCCGCTGGCGGAAGAGAACGGGGCCCGGCGAGGTGGCCTTGATCCCCGCGGCGATGGCGATCAGAAGCGGCGAAAGGACCAGGAGGAGCGAGCCCGAGGCAAACAGGTCCATCGCTCGCTTGATCAGGAGTTCTCCAGGATTGCGCGGGACGGGGGAGACGCTCAGGAACGGCAATCCCTCGAGTTCGTTCGGCTGGATGCGCCCGACGAGGGTCCGCACGAAATCCGCCCGGAGGTGGACGGAGAGGCCACGCTCCTCGCACCAGAGCACTTTCTCCTGGAGCGAGAGGATCTTCCCGACCGGCACGGCGAAGAAGACGTCGTCGACGATGACCTGCTCGACGACCTGCTCGAGTTCGTGGATCGTCCCCAGGAGGGGCAGCGCCTCCGCCGAGGGGGGTTCTCCCGTTTCGGGGTCCAGGAAACCGGCAATTCGGTAGCCGAATTCCGGGTGGTCCGCCAGGCGATCGCGGACCTGCACGGCGTGGTCTCCCGTGCCGACGATGACGCCGACCCGTTGCTCGTGGGGGCTCCCCCGACGCTGCCGGGGCAGGAGCCCGATCACGACTCGGAAGGCGGCGAGGAAGAGAAGGGCGTAGAGCAGGAAGAGCACGAAGACGCCGCGGGAGGTCGTTTTGGACTGGACGAGGAAGACCGCCGCCGCGACAACCCCGGCCACGATACCGAACGGTTTCAGGAGGGGGAAGATGCCGAACCTCCGCGACCTCGAGGCCAGGGCCCGATGGAGGCCGAGACGGTCCGCGAGGACGAGGTAGGCCGGGACGGCCACCGCGAGTAGCCAGAACTGCGCAGCCAGGTCGAGTTCGAGCATCGCGGGGAGCCCGGGGAGGTCATGGAGAGTTCGCGTTGCCAGCGCGGCGAAGTACGCCACCACGAGGAGAGTCGCGTCCGCGATGGCGAGCAGATACGAGGCCTGCTTGACTCGTTGCGTAAACAACCGTTCGGGTCTCCCGGACACACCGCCGCGAGGAGCGCGAGTCTAGCATCGGGACGGCCGAATTGTTCCTATAATCCGTTCGAACCGAAGCGGAGAGCCGCCCGATGAAGGTCCTCCTGGTCAACACGTTCCACTACCACCGAGGCGGTGATTGCACCTACACGTTCTCTCTCGCCGACCTCCTCCGGCGTGGCGGACACGACGTACGGTTCTTCGGGATGCACCACCCCGAGAACCTGCCGCACCCCGACTCGCGCTACTGGGTGGACGCGATCGATTTCGTCGACGCGAACCGCTCGAAGAATCCACGGAACGCCTTCCGCGTCGTGTCGCGGGCGATCTACTCGACACAGGCGCGGGATCGGATCGCCCGCATGCTCGAAGACGTGAGGCCCGACGTCGCGCATCTTCAGAACCTTCACGCGCACCTGACCCCGAGCATCCTCGAACCGCTCGCGGAACGGGGGATTCCTGCAATCTGGACCCTCCACGACTTCAAGCTGATCTGCCCGAACTCGCATCTCCTCTCGAACGGGACGGTCTGCGAGTCCTGCAGGGGGCACCGCTACCACCAGTGCGTCCTGAAGAAATGCAAGAAGGGCTCGCGGCTCGCGAGCATCGTCGCGGCGCTCGAAGCGACGGTCCACCAGTTCCTCGGTATCCGGAAGAAGGTCTCCCGCTTCGTCTCTCCGAGCCGCTTCCTGAGGGACAAGTTCCTCGAGTTCGGCTGGCCGGAGGAAAAGCTCGGCCACGTCCGGAACTTTCTCCCTGAGGAGAGGCTCGGGGGACGCCCGACGTTCGCGGACGAAGGGTACGTTCTCTACTTCGGGCAGCTCGAACCCTGGAAAGGAGTCGGGACGCTCGTCCGCGCGATGGCGGGCCTGGGCGACCGACTGCTCGTCGTGGCCGGCGACGGGACGGAGCGGGCCGCGCTGGAAGCGGAGGCTGTCCGCTCCGGGGCGAAGGTTCGGTTCACCGGCCGTCTTTCCTGGGATACCCTTCGCCCGATGATCGAGAAGGCGGCAGCCGTGGCGATTCCTTCCGAGTGCTACGAGAATTGCCCGTACACCGTCATGGAAACGATGGCGATGGGGAAACCGGTCCTCGCGACGAACCTCGGCGGCCTGCCCGAGCTGGTGGAAGACGGGGTTACCGGTGTCCTCGTTCGGCCGAAAGACCCATCGCATCTCCGTGAGGCGCTCGAAAGGGTGCTCTCAGACGCCGTTGTCCGGCGCCGGATGGGAGAGGCGGCGCGGGAACGGGCCGTCGCCGAATTCGACCCGGCCCTCCACTACGACCGGATCCTCGACCTCTACCGGAACGCGGCCACCGCCTAGGAGACTCCAGTTGGACCTTTCCGTGATTCTCACCTACCGCTGCGACTCGCGCTGCTCGATGTGTCACATCTGGCAGAATCCGACCCATCCCGACTACGAGATCGGACCGGACGTCCTGGAGAAGGTGCCGTCGGGGTTCGACTATCTCAACGTGACGGGCGGGGAGCCGACGTTGCGGAAAGACCTCCCGGAGATCGTCGATCTCCTCCGTCCCAAGACGAAGACGCTCGAGATCAGCACGAACGGCCTGCACGTCGACCGGCTCGAGCCGATCGTCAAGAAGTACCCCGACGTGAAGATCCGGATCAGCGTCGAAGGGTTCGAAGCGACGAACGACCGAATTCGCGGGGAGAAAGGGGGCTTCCGGAAGAAGATCGACGCGATGGAGCGATTGATCGCGTGGGGCGGTCGTGATCTGGGCTTCGCGACGACGTTCCAGGACGAGAACATCGACGAAGTGGTCGACATCTTCCACATGGCCCGCAAGATGAACGTCGAGCTGGCGACGTCGGCGCTCCACAACGGCTTCCAGTTCCACAAGAACGACAACTACCCGTATGACCGGAGACGGGTCGCGAAGAAGGTCGAGGACCTGATCACGGCGATGCTTCGGACGAACTCGGTCAAGAACTGGTTTCGCGCCTACCTGAACCTCGGGCTGATCGCGAAGATCCTCGGACACGACCGGTTGATCCCGTGCACGGCGGGGACCCAGTTCCTCTTCGTGGATCCGTGGGCCGATGTTTACGCCTGCAACGTCCGTCCCGACCTCCGCATGGGAAACCTTCGGGAACAGGACTGGGGGACGATCTTTCACGGATCGACCGCCTCGGCAATCCGCGACGAGGTGGCGCGCTGTCCGCAAAACTGCTGGATGGTCGCTTCCGCGAAGACGGCGATGCGGAACCGTTACGTCGCGAGCCTCCCGAAGTTCGGACCGCTCGCGTGGGTCGTCCGGAACAAGGTCCGGGCAACCCTCGGTTTCCCTATCCCGTTCGATCGGTACATCGACTACACGAAGGTCAACGAAAGCCCGAACGCGCCGCGTCGCACCTCGTATCTGGAGGTTCTGCACAAGCGAGACCTCCAACCGGAGCGGAGCCGGAGGTACGGACAGTTCGACGGGTTCTTCAATCGGTGAGACCGAAGCTCGCGATTCTCGGGGTCAAGACCTATCCCGCGTTCGCGGGGGCGGACCGGGTGGTGGAGCAGATCGTCCCTGGACTCGCGGAGCACTGGGACATCGACCTCTACGTGGTCTCCGGGGCGGAGCCGCCGGGAACACTACCGAGGGGAATGCGTCTCGTCGCCCTTCCCGCGCTTCGGGGGAAGCACCTCCGGGCGTTCTCGTTCTTCCTCGTCTCGACCCTCCGTTACCTGTTCGGACGGCGGGTCGATTGTGTCCACGTCCACAACAGCGACTTCGGGTTCTTCGTTCCATTCCTGAAGCTCCGGCGCGCTCCCGTCGTGGGGACCTTCCACGGAAATCCGTACGAGCGCGCGAAGTGGGGGCGGTTCGCCAAGTGGTATCTGCGGAGTTCCGAGCGGATCTTCGTCTCGTTCTGCGATGCGCTGACCTCTGTCGCCGCGACGAAGTCGTCCGCGCGAGGGATCCTGAGTACCCGTCCCGTGCGGTTCATTCCGAACGGCGTGGACGAAGCGGGCGTCATGGATGTCGAGCCCCTCCTTCGCGATTGGGGGGTCGAGAGGGGTCGATTCCTGCTCTTCGCGTGCGGCCGACTCGACCGGACGAAGGGGCTCCACCATCTCCTCGACGCGTATTCGCAGAAAGACACCGGTTGCTCCCTGGTGGTGGTCGGGGACTTCCGACATGACCGGGAGTACGCGGAGTCGATCGAACGGCGATCGGCCGAGCGGCCCGGGGTCGTCCTGCACAAGAGCCTCCTCGCCCGCGAGGCGTTGCTCGGGGTCATCGCCGCTTCGCGTGCCTGCGTCTTTCCGTCCGAGATCGAGGCGATGTCGATGGTTCTCCTCGAGTTCCTGAGCCGGGGGCGAGCGGTCGTTTGCTCGGACATCCCCGAGAACCTGGCCGTTGTCGGCGACGACTACCCGCTCTCGTTCCGTTCCGCGGATCCCTCGGCGCTGCGAGCGAAGATCCTCTTGGCCACGACCTCCGAGAACGTCGTCCAGGCGGCTCGCGCGGTATGGGAGGCGAGGCGGGATGCATTCCGCTGGCCAGAGATCGCGGGGGAGTACCGGCGAATCTACGCCGACTTGTTGGGGGCCCCGGGGAAATGATCGATCGACCGAAGCGTGTGCTCGTATCGAACGAGTTCTACGAGCTGTACCGGGGCGAAAAGGACTTCGAGATTCCGCGCCTGATCCGGCTCGAGATGGGGTGCGACGTCACCGTACTCGTCCCGACGTGTCTGAGCCGCCTCGACGAGGACGCGGGTTTCCGGTTCGACCCCGAGACGTTCCGGCGGAAACTGGAGCCCGACGGGGTCCACGTGGAGTTCTTCCGCGGCTGGGCCCGGGTTCGTCGGACCCACAACAAGACGGTCCCCTATCTCATCCCGAGCCCGATCGACTATCTTCGGGCACTCGGGAGAATCCGCCCGGAGGTGATCGTCGAGTCGATTTTCACGACCTTGACCCCGAGGTCCCATCTGAATCACGCGTACGCCAGGCTGACGGGGACAAGGCGCATTCTGATGGACTCCGGAGATGTTGGCCGCATCCGACGTCTTTTCCCATTCGAACGGAGCGCGATTCGGCAGGCGACGGCGATCTTCACATACAGCCCCGGAGGGGCCGAGCGTATCCGAGGGAAGTACGGACTGGGCGAATCGCCGCCCGTCCACGTGCATTACAAGGCCTTGCCGGAGGGCCGCTTCCACTTCGACGAGTCGTGTTTCGACAGAACACGCCTTGTGGTCGGCTACGTCGGTCGGCTCCTGAAGGCGAAAGGATTCGATCGATTCATCGAAGTTGCGGGAAGGCTGAGCGATAGAGCCAAGTTCGTCGTGGCCGGAGTCAACGAGGACCAATTCCAGATGCCGAGTTCGGTCCGCTACGACGGCGTGGTTCCGAACGAGCGTCTGGCGGGTCTTTACTCCGAGATCGACGTGCTCGTCGTTCCCGATCTGACGGAGTACCGGAGTTTTCCGACCGTCGCGCAGGAGTCGCTCCTCTGCGGTTCGGTCCTAATGGTTGGGAGTGCGTCGAGGACGATGTTCCCGGATGATCGCTACGTCGAGTGGTGCGATCCCTCGGAAGTTGAGGACCTCGCTCGCCGGCTCGAGGCGCTGGCCGCGCGTCCGAGGCCCTCGATTCTCGAACTCCGGAGAGAAGTGGCCGCGTACTATGCGAAGCGGGCCCGAGCTGATGCGGTCATCCGGGATCTGACCACGGCTTTCTCTGCCTAGGTTCGGGCAGGATCCCGGAGAGGCGTCCCGACGTACCACACGTTCGCCGCGAGTCGGCGCAAGAGAAAGACGGGAAGACGATTGAGCAAGAGCGTGGCCCGCACCGCCCCTATCCGTCGCACACCCGGGAAATCGAAAATACGGTCCACCACACGAAGGCCGACGGTATCGAAAAGGCGATCGAGCGACTCCAAGGAGAATCCGTAGAGGTGGGTCGGATGGCCTCGAAAGTACGGATCCCTCAGAAGCACGCGGGACAGACTTCGTTCGATCGGAAGGGCGAGGATAACGTGCCGTCTCGCTACGCGCGCGCTCTCGCGGAGGAGACCGATCGGGGCCTCGACGTGTTCGAGTACGTGGGAAATGAACACGGCATCGAAGGAAGCATCATCGAACGGCAGTGCACGATTCAAATCGGCTTGGATCGCCCGAAGGCCACGATCTTTACACGCCTGCAAGTTCGGTGCGGAGAGGTCCAAGCCGACAGCGTTTTCGGGGAACAGCGCCAAATGATCTCCAGTTCCGCACCCGACGTCGAGGATGCTACCGCGTGCAAGGTAGCGCTCCCGAACAATCGGGAAACTCGAGGCGACCTGCACCGGTGCTATCAGATTCGGATACCACTCAGAGGCGCTCCGAACGGCCATGTGGCGAATCTCCAAGTTCGCGAATCCAAACGTCTATGTCCCTGATGTCCTGCAAACGTATCACGCCGAGCAAGGGTGTCATTACAGTTCCGACGAGGATGGAAACAGTCGCTGAGGCGATTGCACCCCTTGCGTAGTCAAGGGCGATCGCGGTCACGGAGGTCACCGCAACGACGAGGAGGGCCCGAGCGGTCGGCCCTAAGGCTCGAACGGAATGTGTTGAAGCCGAGAGAGTGCGCGCCGCCAGTGCAAGCACGAGGCACTCTGCCACGAGTGTGGAGACGGCCGCTCCGAGAATCCCGAACTTCGGGACGAGAAGGATGTTGCACGCTCCGTTCACGACCACCGCAGCGCCGATGTACGTCAGGATCAGCTTCTGACGACCCAAGATCACCAGCGCGTTCCATAACAAGTTCGAAATGAACATTGATGGAAGTGCCACTGCCAGCACTTGAAGGCTCGTAGCGGCATCGGAGTAAGACGGGGGGTAAAGGAGCCGTAGTGCGATGGGGCCCGACGCCGCAAGCAGGACCCCCACACCGGCGGCGAGGGCGGCCAGGATGCGGATCCATGCCTGCAGGATGTCGGCGAAGTGCGTGGCGGAGGCCGAACGCGCCCGACTCACGGTTGGCAGGACCGCGAAGGAGACGATCACGGGAATGAGGAGTGCGCCGCTCACGAACAGGTATGCGCCCGCGTAGTGCGCGACATCGGCCATTCCGCGGAGCCACTCGAGCATGATGAGATCGACGCGATTGTTGAGACCTGCAGCGACCGTCGCGAGGGCGAGAGGTAGGCCGGCAATCCAATACGGAGCCGTAGCGGCGGCCGGCAGACGAAACTGTTCCTTCAGGAAGCGACGTGCCGCGATGATTGAGACGACAAAGCTGGTAACGCTTGCGATGAGCACACTGAGAAAGGCCTCTTCTCGGAGCACGGAACGACCGCCTGCGGATACGCCCAATACCGCCACGCACAGACAGACGACAGCGAACCACGACCGGCTGAACTCAACGGTGGCAAGAGCGAGGATCCGTCGATCGCGCCGTGGACCGGAGACGAATACCGCGGCATAACCGTCAAAGACTAGCGCGATGCCAATTGCCATGAACCACGGTGAGCCAGCCCCTCGGGCGATGACGCCACCGACGGCAAACGCGATAGCGATGGCGACCAGAACGGCTCGGACTCGCAGAGCCGAACGGAGTGGGGAGACCGTCCCGGTGGAATCCGCTGAGACGTCGCGCGTCACGAGTGTCGGGAGGCCGTAATCTACCAAGCCGGCCACGATCAGCGCGACCGCAAGATAGTACGAGTACTCGCCGACAACGCTAGGCGGGGCCCATCGCGCGAGCAAAAAGAAGAAGAGGAAAGAACCGGAGCGCGCAACGAGCCGGACGAGGAGAAGCGACGCAGCGTCGATGGCGCTGGCGCGCATGGCCTCCGAGCTAGGGATACTGGCTCGACCATGAGGCCGTTCCGGCATGAAGCGGCTCCGGTATCCTATTCCGTCGTAAGCGGGGGGGCTTTGGTGCCCTCTTCGAGGAATCGCCAACCTAGCGCCAAGAGTCCGAAGAGAAAGCTGGACGAGAGTGTGTCCTCGAAGATCACCCAGCCAGCGGACTCCGGAACCGCTTCGACGAGGGCGAACGCGGCGGCAAGGACGATGGACGATCCCTCCGGTCTGTTGTGGTGGAAATGGCTCAGGAGGCGCCTGGCCAGGATCCAGCCGAACAACAGGAACAATCCCGTTCCCACAAACCCAAGTTGGCCGAGTACGTGGGGCCAGAAAGCGTCCTGGATGAAGGCGGGGTTGTCCTCGCTGAGGCCATACACGTTATTGAGGCCGTACTCATAGTAGACGGGGCTGTAGTAAAGAGAAGACACCCAACCACCGAACCGGCCAAGACCCACGCCGAGTGGGAACCGATCTATCGCGATGTCGAAGCTCGCGAGGTGGAGGGCATTGCGAGCGACGACGCTCGGGTCCGGCGTGAAGAGGTAAAGATCAAACATGTCGAGGAACGTCCCAACCACGACGTCCCCCACGACGCCGCCTACCGCCAAGACGACGAGGATGACAGTCACGGCCACGCGAGTCCTTGACCTCAACGCTCCCGTCGAGAGGATCGCGTACACAACCATGCAGAGAAGGCCCACCAAGGGCTTCCTTCGAAGCGTAACGAGAACACCACCGACGAAGAGCAGAAAGCGAACGACGTCAAATGCCCGGCGCTTGTCCACCCATCGGGCAAGCGCGAGGGAGGCGCAAAACGCGAAGAACCAGCCTGCGAGACCTGCATGCTCGAAGATGGCGATAGCGGTTCGGAGTCCTTGTCGGTACTCAATCTCTTTCGAACTACGGATCAGCGCTCGGTAGGACTCTCCAAACACGACGTCGGTGACTGCGGTGACGAAGATCGCGACCGCAATCCATAGTCCGATGTCGATGAATCGGTCAACGCGATCGAGGTCAACAGGAAGGGAATAGACCACGAGAAAAAACACAACTCCCTTCAACAACAGATAGGCATCCAGTGCGGCAAGAGCCAAGGACGCGTCTGCGCGAAGTGTGCCCAGGAGGCCGATCACCAGGGCGCCGAGAAGACACGCAAACCCTACATGAAGTCTGGGCGGGAGGCGCAACTGTCCCCGCGCGGCTGTCCCGAGAAGTAGTACCGCCAGGAATCCCTCGTCGATGCGCTGTACGACCATCGTCTCCAGCCCTGATGCGGACACGAAGTTGACGAAAAGATCCTGAACGAGAACGAACCCTAAATAAGAAGTCGTCGATGCCACGGGGAAGAAGATGGCGCCAAACAGAGCGCACGCGATGAGAGCAGAGCCTGCCGCAACCCCCGGCAGTAGTGCTGCCGCGCTGCCTACCAGAACGAGGAGGAGGCAAGCCAATCCGATCAGCGCGGGCCGTGTTCGTCCTTGCAGTGGCACGGGCGATGTCGGGGGTGAGGCTGTCATTCCCGGCTCACAGGTGATCGATCATAGGGGAATGCCTGCAGTCCCGCCGCGAAGCCGTCGATAGGAACTGAGAGCCAGCCCCGCGACCACGGTCGTAACGACTCCTACGGCCGGAATGCGGGTCGGGAAATCCACCTGAACGTGAAGAAGGCAACTGGACGCCGACGCCCACGCTGCGGCTGCATGCGCCGCTTGCGGCCGTCCCGCGACGATCGTTCCGCAGAGCACAAAAGCAAACGCCAGCATCACGAAGCCGTTTTCGAGGACGATTTGTAGCGCTTCTTGGTGGAGGTAGTCCTGCCGCACGTTTGCCGCCCCCACCCCGAACGCCCCGAACGCCTCCTCGAACGCCCCCGCGCCGTACCCCACGAACGGCGAGTCGGGGATCATCGCGGCCGCCGCCTTCCAGGTCGAGAGCCTCCCGCCCGGGGCCTCCAGGTCGACCTCGAACTGGTCCATCCGATCCAGCGGACTCCTCACATCCTGCCAGAGCAGATACCCCACCGGGAGCGCGACGAGCGCCCCCACCGCGAGGACCCGCCTCCACGACCTCCCGGTCATGAGGAGATACCCGCCCAGCCCCACGAGCGCCGCCGCCGATCCTCCCCGCGACCCCGAGAGCGCGACCCCCCCGAGCATCGCCGCCGCGGCGAGCGCTCCCACCGCCGTCGCGAGCGCGTGCTGCGCCCGCGGCCGTTCCGGGTGCCGCGCGTTCCACGCCGAAGCGCACGCAAGGGCGAACGGCGCGCACATCGCGAGCATCGAGGCGTAGTGGTTCCGGTTGATGAAGGTCCCCGTCGCCGATTCCAGGTAGTACTTCTTCACGTAGCCGAAGATCTGCTGCCGCCCCGACAGGAACTCCGCCGCCCCGTAGACCGCCTGGAAAAGCCCCGACGCCGCGAACGCCGCCCCCAGGAACAGGAAGTCCCTCGACCGCCGCACCGCGGCGAGCGCCGCGACCCCGACAAGCGCGTACGCCGTGAAGCGCGCGAGCGCGTCCCACGTGTCCGCCGGCGAAAGCGAGAGCGGGTACCACGACCTCGCGAGCTCCGGGAGGACCGCCGCCACCGACTCCCGCGCCTCCGCGACGGGCGGGGCGAGAAGACGAACGACCGCCGCGGGGAGGGGGATCGCCTGGACGAGCATGAAAAGGGCGATCGCCGCCGTCGCCAAGAGCGCCACCTTCACCCGAAGCGGAAACGCCCTCCGCTCCGAGACGAGCACCCCGATCCCCACCCCTCCGAGGACCGCCCCCGCGATCTCGATCACGAGAACCGGAAGGGGCTCGACGCTCCCGAACGGGAGCGGGGCGAAGAGCACGAGCCCCGCGAGCCCGAAGCGCAGGAAGGCTCGCTTCCTCGCGTGCGGGTCGGGGGTCGGGTCGTACGGAGGGAGACCGCGGGGGCGGCTAGGCGCTTCCCGTTCGGCGCCCATGTCGTCTCAGAAACCGGCGCTTGGCGGCCGGTGCGGTCTCCTCGAAGTCGGAGTGGTAGTGCCGGTAGTAGCGGTACTTCCCGTAGTACCCTCCCGCCTCCTCGGTCACGTCGTTCAGGACCGTCCCGGCGACCTTCACGTGGGCCTGCTTGAGCCGCGCGACGGAGTGGGTCAGGAACTCCCGCGTCGTCTTCCCGGCCCGAACGACGACGACCGTCACGTCGAGCGAGGCCGACAGGAGCACCGGGTCGGTCACCGACCCCACGGGCGGCGAATCGAGGACGATCATGTCGAAGGAGGGGCTCGCGTCGATCCCGTCGAGGAAGGCTCGGAGCGCCGGGGAGCCGAGAAGCTCCGACGGGTTCGGCGGGACCGGGCCGCTCGTGACGAGGGAGAGGCCGGGGATGTCGAGGTCCTGGATCACGTCCTCGACCGCCGCGTTCCCCGACAGGAGGCTCGAAAGGCCCGCGTCGTTCGGGACGCCGAACGACTTGTGGAGGCGCGGCCGGCGGAGGTCGGCGTCGACGAGGAGGACCTTCTTCCCTGCCTGCGCGAGGGCGATCGCGAGGTTCGTCGAGACGGTCGACTTCCCGTCCTGCGGCTCGCACGAGGTCACCACGATGTGCCGCGGCGGGTGCTCGGGGGAGGCGAGGAGGAGGGAAGTCCTCAGGTTCTTGAACGCTTCGGCGAAGCCGGAGCGCGGGTCGGCGTGGCTCGCGACGTCGATGTCGGCCGCCGTCGGGGGGGCGTGGGAAGGCCCCTCGACCACACGGAGCGCCTGGTAGCGCGGGACGTGGCCGAGGACGGGGAGCCCCGACACGCGTACGACGTCGTTCTCGTTCTTGACCGTGTTGTCGAGCCAGTCGAGGAAGAAGGCGGCCGCGACCCCGAGCCCCGATCCGAGGACGAGGGCGAGGAGGAGGTTGAGCAGCTTCCTCGGGCGGATCGGGACCTTCGGGACTTCCGCGGCGTCGACGATCCGGATGTTGCTCGTCCCGGTGTCCTTGAGCCGTTCCGAGGCCGCCGTCTCGTTCTGCCGGGAGACGAGGTCGGTGAGCACCTTCCGCTTGGTTTCGATTTCGGCCTTGAGGCTCGCGTACTGGATCGCGTCGAGGTTGACCCGCTGGACTTCCTTCTTCTGGCGCTCGACTTGCTCCGAGAGGTTCTCGACCTCTCCCTTCGCGCGCCGCCAGTCGGTCTCGGCGGCCTCCCGCACCCGGGAGGCGATCTCCGCCGTTTCGACGTCGAGCCGTTCGCGCGCCTTCTGCATCTCCTGCTCGAGCTGCTGCAGGGCGGGCCAGCCGGGGCGGAAGCGCTCCGCCATCTGGGTGTGCTTCCGCTCGATCTCGGCGTACTGCTCCTTGAGCTTCGCGATCAGGGGGCTCTCGAGGACCTCCGGAAGGGAACCCGGGTCGGCCGACTTCACCGCCTGGAGGCGCGCCTCGGCGACCGCGAGGCGACCCCTCGCCGCGATCCAGTTCGCGTTGATCGCGGCGAGCGCCTGCTGGCTGATGTCCTGCGTGCCGGAGTCCATCGAGAGGATCTCTTTTTCGGCACCGTAGGCCTGCAACTGCTGCTCGAGGGAGGCGATCTCCCCCTGGACCCTCAGGACCTCCTTCGTCAGGAACTCCCGAGCCGTGGTCGTCGTCCCGTAGCGCGCCTGGTAGGTGAACTCGAGGTAGGCCTCGGCGACCGCGTCCGCGATCCGGCGGGAGAGGTCGGGACTCCGGTCGGTGAAGGAGATCTGGACGAGCTGGCTGTTCCGCACCGGGCGGACCTCGAGCCCCGCCTCGAGGAAGCCGACGGCGGAGTCGAGCGGGTCGTCCTCCTCCTCGGGTGCGGAGCCGGACGCGGGGAGGAGGGAGAACCCCCACGCGACGAGACGCGAGAGGGGGCTCGGGCGGCGGCCGGCGAACTCGGGGAGGTTCGGGAGGTCGAGCCGTTCCGCCGCGAGGCGGAGGACGCTCTTCGATTGCAGGATCTTGTATTGAGTCTGGTAAAAGTCCTGGTAGGCGGAGTACGAAGGGTCGACCCCCATCACGTCCTTGAAGGTCAGGATCTCCGGGTTTTGCCGGTCGATCTGGACGGTCGTCGTCGCCTGGTACTCGGGGACGGTGAAGAGGGTTGCGAGCATCGCGGTCGCGACGACCACCCCGAGGCAGCCGAGGACGACGAAGCGGCGGTGGGAGAGGACGCGCAGGTATTCGAGGACTCGAGCCCTCGCGCCGGGGTCGACGGCGTTCAAGAAGCCTCCCGGGCTATCCCTGCGGCGCCGACGGGCTCGACGGAGTCGGCTCGTCGTCGTCGGTCGCCTGGTCGATCAGGATGCCGAGGATCACCGCCCCTCCCACGACGATCAGGCTCGCCGTGAGCGGGTTGTTCCACCAGGTCAGGCCCCCGGAGTCGCGGTCGTCTTCGGACGGGACGGGCTGCGCCTGCGCGTTCGTCGGGACCGCCATCGTCACCGATTGCACCTGGCCGGGGGCGAGGCTGACGGGGGTCGCGACCGCGTAGAGGCGGCCGTTCGTCTCGATCCCGACCCGATAGGTCGCCGCGGGGAGACCTTCCGCCCGGAAGGCGCCGGTCTCGCTCGTCTTCGCGGAGGCGGCGATCGCTCCGGTCGAGGCGTCGGCGAGGTGGACGGTCGCGCCCGCGAGGGGGACGGAGTTCTCCGCGCCGAGGACCACCGTCCCCGTGAGCACCGAGGGGGACGCCGCAGGGGCGGGGAGGGAGGCGAGCGGGAGCGCCACGACGAGCGCGGCGGCGAGCGCGGCGCGGCAGGCACCCCGGGTCATCGGGTTTCCTCCGGCTCCGACGGGGAGGGCGAAACCGGCTCCTCGTCGTCGTCGAGCGCTTTGAGGGCGCCGCCGATGAGGATCGGGAGGAAGACGACCGAAAGCGCTCCGGTCGTCGGGTTGGTCCACCAGCCTCCCTTCCGGTCGTCGTCTTCGTCGTCCGTCTTCGCGGGGGCGAGGGTCGCGGGGGAGGGGATCGCAAGGGTCACGGTCCGCTCCATTCCCGGTTCGAGATCGACGGGAGTCGGGGAGAGGAAGAGGGTGCCCCCGGTTTCGATCCCGAGGGAGACCGGTTCCGCCGCGAGGCCGGGGACACTGAAGCCTCCCTCGGAATCGACGAAGAGGGCGGTGATCTCCGCTCCCGTGCGGACGCTCGCGACGTGGACGCGCGCCCCTTCGAGGGGCCGGTTCGTGTCCCGAGAGACCACCTGCCCGGAGAGGGTGGCGTGCGGCGCCGCGAGGGCGGGCTCGAAGAGGACTGTGAGGAGAGCGAGTAGCGTCGGAACGGTCGTTCGGCGGACGAAACGCGAGTGCATGCCGATTCCTCCTGGCCGGGGGGAGCCCGGGGCCGCCACGAACACGCGGAAGAATAGGGGAGGACGGTGGAGAAATTCAAGAGACTCGCGGATTCGTCACAACCTCGCCGACTGGAATGTCGGCGAGAGTCCTCCCTGCTAGAGTAGCCGGCGCCGGGAATCGAGGAGGCGTGATGGAAGGGAGCGAGAGGGAAAGGTTGCGGAGGCTCCTCAAAGAGCAGTCGCTCATGTTCGGAGAATTCGTTCTCGCGTCGGGGAAGAAGAGCAACTTCTATTTCGACTCGAAGCGGACGACCCTCCTTCCCGAGGGGGCCTGGCTCGCGGCGCGCGAGATCCTCCGCGTGATCCGCGAGCACGGGATCGAGGCCGACGCGATCGGCGGGCTCACCCTCGGGGCCGACCCGATCGTCTGCCCCGTCGCGGCCCTCTCTCACGCCGAGGGGCCGCCGCTCCGCGCCTTCATCGTCCGCAAGGAAACGAAGGAGCACGGGACGGGGCGGAAGATCGAGGGGCAACTCGAGCCGGGATCGCGGGTGATCATCGTCGACGACGTCGTGACGACGGCCGGGTCGACCTTGAAGGCGATCGAGGCGGCCGAAGAGGCGGGGCACGAGGTCGTCGCCGTCCTCTGTCTCGTCGACCGCGAACAGGGAGGGGCCCAGGCCCTCGCGAAATACCCCTTCTACCCCCTCTACCGTAAGGCGGAGATCTTTTAAGGGACATTCCGCTTTTTGTTTCAATTCCTATACGGGGCCCCCACGTGCCGCGAGAATGGGCGAGCGTGGCCGTCCCATCGCCGTGAGCGACGAGAGCAGGCCGAGGCGTTCCGCCGTCCCTCGCGTCCACGCGGGGTCGCCGTACGGGCGCTGGCGTCGCGCACACGTGCGGATCGCCTCCAACTCGGCGGCGGTGATCGGCTGCTCCACCCGGTCGCGCCAGTCGGCGGGAAGCTCGACAGGGCTGGGATCGACGAGGCGCCGTGGCGAGAGCCCGA
The DNA here is from genome assembly GCA_964383585.1 of uncultured Acidobacteriota bacterium. Taxonomy (GTDB): domain Bacteria; phylum Acidobacteriota; class Polarisedimenticolia; order Polarisedimenticolales; family DASRJG01; genus CAYLHQ01. Next base: position 58,369 of record CAYLHQ010000007.1, on the reverse strand, counting down.
GTCGTTCGGGAAGACTGCACCAGGCCCAATCGTCGACCCGCTCCACGAGTCCCGCGCGAAGGGGATTCCGCTCGACGTAACGGAGCACGGTCAAGAGGTGCCCGTCCGCCTGGATGACGGAGGCGTGGAAACGCCCCTGCCAAATCCTCCCGATGCTCGCGTGGCGCCGTCGGTGGCGCTGGACGTGGCTCGTCAGGAGCCAGTGCATGAAACGGCCGAGGTCACCGTCGTCGTGCGGGCGAAGGACGAGGTGGTAGTGGTTCGGCATGAGGCAGTAGCCGAGGATGCGCATGGGGATCCGCTCGTCGGCGCGGGCGACGAGGGCGAGGAAGGCGTCGTAGTCGTCGGGTTCGTGGAACACGGTCTCGCGGCGGTTCCCGCGTCCCGTGACGTGGAAGCACAGTCCGCCGACCGAGGTGCGCGCGGTTCGGGGCATCGAAATCTCCGGAGGGGGGCGCAGGACCCGCTGTCAACGAAGGTCTCGAGAGGCCGGCGCGCAAGGAGGGCGCGCAATCCGGGTTGCGAGAGGGGAACGCCGCGCCCGCTTTAGCCTTTGAAAGAAAAAGCGGAATGTCCCCTTACCGCTTCCACCACTTCCCGCTGCTGCGCCTCGGTGAGCTCGGGGAAAACGGGGATCGAGATCACCTCGCGCCCAGCCTGCTCGGCGAGAGGGCACGAGCCCTCCCCCTGACCGAGGTGAGCGAAACACTCCTGGAGGTGGAGCGGCCGCGGGTAGTAGACCGCCCAGCCGATCCCCTTCGCCTTGAGGTGCTCCCCGAGCCCGTCGCGGTCCGATACGCGCAGCGTGTACTGGTTGAAGATGTGGACGCACTTCGGATCGCGGGCCGGAAGGCGGACCACACCCGCGTCGACGAGCCCGCTCTCTCGGAAGAGGGCGTCGTAGCGGTCGGCGTTCCGCGCGCGCGCTTCCGACCAGGCGGGGAGGTGAGGCAGTTTCACGCGGAGGACCGCCGCTTGGAGGGCGTCGAGGCGGCTGTTCCACCCGAGGTACATGTGGTGGTACCGCGTGCTCTCCCCGTGGACCCTCAGCTTGCGCAGCCGCTCGGCGAGGTCGCCGTCGTTCGTCACGACCATCCCGCCGTCGCCGAAGGCCCCGAGGTTCTTCGACGGGAAGAAGGAGTAGGTCCCTGTCGTCCCCATGTTCCCCGCCTGCCGGGTTTCCCCGAACCGCTCCGACCGATAGCGGGCGGAGAGCGACTGCGCGGCGTCCTCGACGACCGGGATCCCGTGACGTTCCGCGACCGCGAGGATCCGGTCCATGTCGGCGCACTGCCCGAAGAGGTGGACGGCGACGATCGCCTTGGTCTTCGGACCGATCGCCGCCTCGATCTTTCCGGGGTCGATGTTGAACGTCGCCGGATCGATGTCGACGAAGACCGGCTTCGCCCCGAGGAGAGCGGCGCACGACGCGCTCGCGAAAAACGAGAAGGGGGTCGTGATCACCTCATCGTCCGAGCGCACCCCTAGTGCCGCGAGCGAGAGGACGAGGGCGTCGGTTCCCGAGGCGCAGCCGATCGCGTGGCGTGCTCCGGTGAACGCCTCGACCTCGCGCTCGAGCGCCTCGACCTGCGGGCCGAGGATGAACCCCTGGGAGTCGCAGACTCCGTGGACGGCCTCGAGGATCTCCTCACGGAGCGAGGCGAACTGCGGCTTGAGATCGAGGAGCGGCACCGGCACGGGAATTCCTCCGTCGTCGGCGGACGACCGCACGGATGCTAGCATCGCCCCCGGTGCGAGTTCCGATCACCTGGAGCGCCTACCTCTTCGGGGCCCTGGGCCTCTTCCTCCTTGCCGCCCCATGGTCGGGGGTCTGGGAGACGGCGGTCCTCCCCTTCGCGCCGACCGCGTGGGGCGGCTGGGCGCGCAGCGGTTGGGTCCGAGGGTTCGTCACCGGGCTCGGGATTCTGAATCTCTCCGTGGCGGTGTCGGATGTCGCGCGCCTCTGGAAGGGGATGGAGGACCGCGTGCCGTGAGCCTCCCCGTCGTCCTCGCGATCCAGGCGGTCGACCCCGTCGGGGCCGAGGGGCTCGGCGGCGACCTCCGCGTCCTCGCGGACCTCGACTGCGCGGCGCGGATCGTCGCGACCGGAGTGGTCCTCCCTCCGCCGCACGGTCGCCACCGTCTCCCGGACGACGTCCTGGAGGCGCAGATTCGCGGGGCCTTCCTGGAGAGGCCGCCCGCCGTCGTCCGGACCGGTACCTTCGTCGACCCGGCGCAGGCGGAGCGCGTCGGGGCGTGCCTACGGGAGGCGCACCCCCCCATGGTCGTCGTCGCCTACGAGCCGGGGAGCCGCGCGGGCGACTTCCGCCGCGCGACGGTCGAGGCGCTCCGCGAGAGCCTCGTCCCCCTCTCGCGCGTGCTCGTTCTCCGGGCCGGCCTCGCCGAGGACTGGTTCGGGGAGGCGTGCGAGGACCTCGACGGGGCGCGCCGCGGCGCCGCGGGGCTCGTGGAGGGGGGTGCGATCGGCGTTCTCGTCACCGGAGTTTTCTCCGGCGGCCGCGTCCTCGACGTCCTTGTCGACGGCGAGCGCACCGCGGTCTTCGACACGCCGCGGATCGCCGCGACGCGCGTCGACGGGCTCGCCGTCGCGCACGCGTCGGCGCTCGCGGCCCATCTCGCCCACGGTCTCCCGCTCGAGCGGGCTGCCGCGGCGGCGCAGCGATATGTGGCGGCGCGTCTGTCCGCGGGGCGATGAGGGCTTCCGCGTGACGCGAAGCGCGGGGAGGCCGGCCCGGCGCGGGCGAATCGGTGCTTTCGCTCTCCACGGTTCGCGCCACGCGGGGCGCGCAGCCCCAAAAAAAAGGGCGGCCCGATTCCGGACCGCCCGGCGCCGCCCCGAGTCGTACCGGGCGGCGCTCCCGACGAGGAGGGAGGAGACGGCGCCGGAGCCTCAGACTCCGGCGGAGCGGGAAGCGGGAAGGCGTCGGGCCTGCGCGCCGCGAAGAGCGGCGCGGACCCGGCCGAGCCAGTAGTTGAGGGTATGGTCGCGCCTGAGCATCGGAAGGGGAGGGGCGGCGCGCCGGTCGACCTTGGCGAGCTCTTCGCGGAGCGCGCGGTGCTTCGGGGCGAGCGCGAGCCCGCGCTCGAAGGTCGCGAGCGCGCGGGTCGTCTTCCCGGCGAGAAGGTACACGCGTCCGAGGTTGAGATAGAGGTCCGGGTTGTAGAAGTCGCGGCGCACGGAGGCCTCGCACGCGTGGATCGCCTCGGGGGTCGCGCCGTGGGTCATCGCGAGGCTCAGTCCGTAGTAGGAGAGGTAGCGCATCTGTGGCGACTTCGCGCTTCGCTGTTTCTCGATCTGGATGGCGGCGTGGAAGTGCACGGCGGCATCCTGCGGCTTGTGATCGACCAGCGCGACGAGGCCCTTGCGGAACTGGTTCTCGGCTTCCAGGATCGGCATGGCGGCGGTCGTGCCTCCTTTCTCCCGTGCGTGTTTCTATAGGTACGTTTTCAAAAACTGACATGCAATGTCTTTCTATTGCACTTACGAAATTGATTCGAACAAATATTTGTCGTGTGGCGAGTCTGAATATGCCGGCGGGAAGGGGCGCCGTCGTCCTCGCAATCGCGGCGGTCGTTTTCGGCTGCGGAGGCGGCTCCGAGGAGAGGATCGCGGAGGCCTCACGGCTCGCCGAGCGGTCGTGGGAGCCCGGCGCGGAAGCACGCCTGCGTGAGATGCTCTCCGACCCCGAGCCGGCGGTCCGCGCGGTCGCCCTCGTGGGGCTCGCCGGATCCTCGACAGCGGGGGCCGAGCGCGAGATCCTCGGTGCCTTGCGCGACAATGCCCCACAGGTCCGGGCCGCCGCCGCCCGCGCGCTCGCGCTGCGCCCGGTCGCCGGCGCCGAGGGGCCCCTCGCCGACCTCGTTCGCCGGGATCCGTCGGTCGACGTGCGGCTCCACGCGGCCGGAGCCCTCTCCCGCCATCCCGGCCCCGCCGCCGACGAGGCGCTCGCCGCCGCCGTCGACGACGCGAACGACGGGGTCCGCCTGCGGGCGATCGGCGCCCTTTCCTCGGAGGGACTCCGTCTTGCGCTGGGGTCCCTCGCCGCCCGCGCCCTCGGCGACGTCTCGTGGGAGGTGCGGGCGGGGGCGGTGCGTGCGCTTGCGCGCGCGGAGAGCCCGCTCTCGTGGGTTCCCGTCGAGGCGGCGCGATTCGACGGGAACGAATTCGTCCGCGCCGCGGCCTTCGCGGCCGAGAAGCACCTCGCGGGGAGGGGGGTTCCGCGGAGTCTTCCGGAGGAGCCGGAGCCGTTCCCTTCCGCGAAGGCGGCCGATGCGGTGTATACTCTCCCCTCCGTTCCTGACGCGGGTGGGCCGAACGACGGTCCGTCCGACAGCCCGTAGGGCAGATCGCTTGAGTTCCCAATCCTCGTCGGGCCTCCGCGTGTCCGGGACCGCGGACGGCGGCTACGTCGTCGAAGGTGTGGCGGGAGGCGCGCTTCGCGCCCGGCCGTGCGGCGCGGGGTTCGCTCTGGAGGCGGGCGGGACGCTCGAGGCGACGCTCGACCCCGCCCCGGGGGACGCGCCGGGCTTTCTCCTTCGAGGCGGTCCGACCGGCGACGAGGAGTTGGGCCGGACGACCCGCCCCGATCCGGAGGGGAACGCCGCGGAAGGGACGACGATCCTGCTCGCCGATGGGCGGTGCTTCCGGCTCGCGGTGCGGTGGGTGCCCGAGGCGGTGGTCGACCTCATCGGGCTCGAAGGGCCCGGGGAATACCTGAGGGCGCGACGCGTGGACGGAGGTTGGCGGGCGACGTGGTCGATCGCCGGGTCGTTCCTCCGCGGGGATCGGGCGCTCGAGGCGCTGTTCACGGCGGAGATCGCGCGGCTGGGGCTTTACGGCCCGGAAGGCACGGAGAAGGGATGAGCGAGAGCGACGGCGGGGAGCGATCGGGGACCGGGTCTTGGCGGAGGAGGAGGCGCCGCAGGAGGCGCCGCCCGGGCGGGCAAGGTCAGCCGCCGGGGGAGCAGGGAGGACCGGGCGCGCCGCAGGGGGACCGCGGAGGGGAAGGGGCCCCCTCCGCGGGGCCGATGCTCGAAGTCGCGGGCGTCCTCCAGGTCGGCCCCGACGGGTCGGGGTGGCTCCGGTCGCCCGCGAACGACTTCGAGGCGGGGCCCGGGGACCCGAAGATCCCTCGCGACCTGATCGCCCGGGCCGGGCTCGAGACGGGGGTCGAACTCCGGGCGACGGCTCGGCCGCCGGCGCGGCCGAACCAGTCCCCCCTCGTCGCCTCGATCGAGGAGGTGCAGGGGGGCGACCCGGCGGCGTGGGCCCGGAGGACCCCGTTCAAGAACCTGGTCGCCGAGGACCCGACCGAGCGCATCCGCCTCGAGACCGAACCGGACGAGATCTCGACGCGGGTCGTCGACCTGATCGCCCCGATCGGCAAAGGGCAGCGCTGCCTGATCGTCGCGCCGCCGAAGGCGGGGAAGACGGTCCTCCTCCAGAAGCTCGCGCGCGCGATCACGACGAACCACCCGGAGATCCACCTGATCGTCCTCCTGATCGACGAGCGGCCGGAGGAGGTCACCGACATGCGGCGGAATGTCCGAGGCGAGGTGATCGCGTCGTCGGCCGACGAGCTCGCGCGGAACCACCTGCAGGTCGCCGAGGTCTGTCTCGAGCGGGCGAAGCGCCTCGTCGAGGCGGGGCGCGACGTGGTCGTCCTGCTCGATTCGATCACGCGCCTGTCCCGCGCGTACAACACGGAGCAGCGCGGGTCGGGGCGGGTGCTTTCGGGGGGGATCGACGCCCGCACGATGGAAAAGCCTCGGCGGTTCTTCGGCGCGGCGCGCAAGGCGGTCGGCGGGGGATCGCTCACGGTGATCGGAACGGCGCTCGTCGACACCGGCTCGCGGATGGACGAGGTGATCTTCCAAGAGTTCAAGGGGACGGGGAACACCGAGATCGTCATGGACCGGGGCCTCTTCGAGCGGCGCATCTTCCCCGCGATCGACATCTCGAAGACCGGGACCCGGAAGGAAGAGAAGCTCTACGATCCGGAGGAGTTCCCGCGCGTCACGCTCCTCCGGAGAGCGCTCGCCCCGCTCCGGCCGGCGGAGGCGATGCAGCTCCTGACCGAGCGCCTCGCACGTTACCCGTCGAACAAGGAGTTCCTGACCCACCTGCTGTCGTGACTCTTCCTTGCCGCGCGGCACCGGGCGACCCAACTTTCTCCTGGCGCGGTCGCGCGAGGAGGTGCCGATGGTCTGGGGGCCCGACGACTGGGACGCGTGGACCTTGACGGTCCCCGAGGACGACGCGCCTCCGCCGCCCGATGAAGACCCGGTCCGTGAGTTCCTCCGCGCGATCCCCGGCCGGCGGGCGATGACGGTCGCCGATTTCGGTTGCGGGCGCGGCGACTGGATCGAGTTTCTCTCTTCACACTTCGGGCAGGTGGTCGCGGTCGACTACGCTCCGTTCACCCTCGCCGCGGCGCGGCGCGGGTGCAAGGACCGACGGGTCATCTTCCGCCGCAGAGATCTCCGCGACCTCGGTCCGCTCCGGGGCGCGATCCACGTGGCTCTCGCGCTCGAGTCGATCCTCGGTCCGGCGGTCGAGGACGTCGACCGGATGCTCGGGCAGGTTCACGCGAGCCTCGTCGACGGAGGGCTCTTCGTGGGGACCTTCCCGGCACGCCCGAGGCGTGGGGGCCCGGTGCCGATGGCCCTTTCGGGCTTCCCCGGACCCGAAGGTCCGCTTCGCTTCTCGGAGGTCGACCTCCAGTACCGGCTGCGGCGCGCGGGGTTCCGTGGGGTCCGGACGCGGCGCCTTCCCGCCGCCTGCGGGCGGGCGGAGCGCCTCCTCGCGATCGCCGCGCGGCGCGGGGATAACTAGGGGACATTCCGCTTTTTGTTTTATTTCTCAAAGGCGGGGTCACGGAAAAGGGAGACACGGAAACAGGGACAGGTTACTCAATACGAACTTCCGTATTGAGTAACCTGTCCCTGTTTCCGTGTCTCCCTTTTCCGTGACCCCGCCTTTGAGAAATAAAACAAAAAGCGGAATGTCCCCTAACCAACCAACACCGCGCCGCCGTTGACGTTCAGGATCTCGCCAGTGACGAACGAGGCGAGGTCGGAGGCGAGGTACAGGACCGCCCCCGCGATCTCCTCGGGTCGGGCGGCGCGCCCGAGGGGGATTGCCTCGAGGATCTTCGCCGCCTCGGTTCCCGCGAGCGACTCGGTCGTCATGTCGGTGACGGTCCACCCCGGCGCAACGCAGTTCACCGTGATCCCGTGCGGGGCGAGCTCGACCGCGAGCGACTTCGTCAGCGAGATCACGGCTCCCTTCGTCGCCGCATAGTGCGCGTGGAACGCCTCCCCGCGCTGCCCCGCGGTCGACGCGATGTTGACGATGCGGCCGTACCCCGCCTCCTTCATCACGGGGACCGCCTCGCGGATGCAATGGAAGGTCCCTGTGAGGTTGACCTCGAGCATCTCCGCCCACTCGCGGTCGCTCATCTCCTCGATCGGGGACCCCCGCCAGATCCCCGCGTTGTTCACCAGGATGTCGAGCGACCCGAAGCGCGAGACCGTCTCGGAGACGAGCATCTCGGCGTCGTCGCGCCGGGCGACGTCGGCGCCCAGCGCGAACGCCTCTCCCCCCTCGCGCTCGATCTCCTCGACCACCAGGTGCGCCGAGGGGGACTCGACGCGGAAGTTGACGCAGACCCGTGCCCCGGCTCGCGCGAGCATCTGGCAGATCGCGCGGCCGATCCCTCGGGATCCTCCGGTGACGAGCGCCGACTTTCCGGTGAGGTCGATCACGGGCGAGCCTCCTGAAGCGACGGGGCGTCGACGGGGTCGGGCAGAAGGGCGAGCTGTCCGCAGGCCGCGCGGGCGTCGGCGCCGCGGCTCCAGCGGATGCTGACCGGGAGCCCCTGCGCGAGCAAACGGTCCCGGATCGCGAGAACGTGGGCACGGCCCGGCGGACGGTAGGGGAGCCGCCCGGGAACCGGGTTGAACGGGATCAGGTTGAGCTTCGCGAACGGGTTCCGGCGGAGGATCTTCGCGAGCCGTTCGACGTCCGCAGCCCGGTCGTTGACCCCGTCGAGGAGGACGTACTCGAAGGTGGTCCGGTCGCCCGTCGTTTCGTGGAAGCGGGCGCACGCCTCGAGGAGGCGCGTGAGCGGGTAACGCCGGTTGACCGGCATCAGCCGGTCGCGGAGCCCGTCGGTCGTCGCGTTCAACGAGACCGCGAGGCGCGGCCGGACCGGCTCCCCCGCGAGACGCTCGATTCCGGGCACGAGCCCGGAGGTCGAGAGGGTGATCCGCCTCCACGAAAGGCCGAACCCGCCGGGGTCGGTCAGGATCCGAAAGGCTGCCATCACCCCGTCGTAGTTGTGGAGCGGCTCCCCCATGCCCATGAACACGATGTTGAATTTCGAGAGGTCGCCCCCGCGGTCTTCCAGGAGGAGCGCGACCTGCCCGAGGATCTCCCCCGGCGAGAGGTGGCGGACGAACCCCATCTTCGCGGTGAGGCAGAAATCGCAATCGAGGGCGCAGCCGACCTGGCTCGAAAGGCAGAGGGTCACCCGGCCGCGCTGGACCATGTAGACCGCCTCGACCGAGCCCCCCTCGAAGGCCGCGATCCGGTACTTGACCGTCCCGTCGGCCGCCTCCGAGCGCCCCTCGATCGTGCCGGGATCGAGCGCGTATCGCGAGGCGAGCCGCTGACGGAGGGGGCGGGCGAAGTCGGTCCAGCGGTCGAAGTCGAGGACCCGCCGGGCATACACCCAGCGGAACGCCTGATCGGCGTGAAACCGCGGCGCGCCTTCCGGCCCGAGCGCTTCCAGGAGCCCGGCGCGATCGAGGCCGTAAAGGTTCCTCCGTCCGGGCATCGGTCTCGAGTCTACCACCGGCTTGACACTCGGAAGACCGCTTCGGTAGCACAGGAGAGAAAAAGTCCGAGACGGTCCGAACTCAACCTAAACGCTTGAAGGGCGCGGGGTTCCGACGACGACTCCGCGCCCTTCGTTTCTCTGCGACCCTCTCGTCGTCTCGCGCGATTTCCCGCCATTTCCCGCGAGTTCCCGGCGACGCGGTGACGTCGCGGTGACGGGAGGGACCTCCCCCGACCCTCTGGTCGACGCTCTGACGGACGGAGGACTTGACGGCGTCAAGAGGCGGTCTGTTAGCAAACGATAGCGGAAAAAATTCCGTTGACGTCGGGTCGATCTTCCCGTAAAACGAGACTCGATGAAGCCGATGACCATCACGGCGTTCCGCCTCCCCGACGATCTTCGGCGTCGTCTCGAACGAGTGGCGCGGCGGGATCGCGTGACGTTGACGTCGGTCCTGCGGCGCGGCGTCGAACTCGCCGTCGAGGAACGGGAGAAGTCGCGATGATGCTCTCGGCGATCGACCTCGAACGCGACCTCCCGTCGATCGAACGGGAGATCGCCTTCCATGAGGCGAACGGCTCCCTCGAAGCCGCAGAGCGGGCGCGCGGTCGGCTTCTTCGCGTCCGTCGTCTCGCCGCCGCCGCCGCCTTCGCCGAGACGCTCCCGGAAGTCCGCCGACCTCCGAAGCGAAAGACGCCCCGCCCGAGTCCGACGCGACCCCGCGCCTCCGCCCGCGCCCGACGGTCCCCGAGGACCGCGCGACCGCAGTCCGGAGACGAGGGCGGGGGAGACGACGGCTCCGGCCCAAGTCCCGACGACGCAGACCCTCCCGACCTTCTGACCGTCGCCGAGATCGCCGCTCGGCTCGGTCTCGCCGGAAAGACGATCTACAACCTTCGGTGCGAGGGGCGGCTTCCGTTCGCGATCGTCGAGGATCTTGCGTCGCGTCGCTGGTACGCGCGTCGCGACGACGTCGAGGCGTACGCGCGGAGCCGGTTCCGTAAGGTCGAACCTCGACCGACGGTCTCCCCCGTCGACGACGCGACCCTCGAACGCGATCGCGCGGATCGCGAGCGCCGCCTCTCCCGACTTCTCGACGGCGTCCCCGAGGGGGGGGTTCAATGACGGCGCGAGCCTTCCGCAAAGGGCGACGGGAATCCGAGGGCGACCTCGTTCGCGGGGTCCTCTCCCTCCGGATCTCCCCCGCCGGTCGGCTCGTCGGCGTCGCGCTCGCGACGATGGTCGGGAGCGGCGGAACGATCCGGACGTCGACGCTCGACCTAAGCGTCCGGACCGGCCTTTCGGTCGACGCGGTCCTCGACGGGCTTTCGGAACTCGCCCAGGAGGGCGGGATCGTCCGATTCGGCTCCCCTCGCCGCGCCCGTGCGCCCGAGAGAAGAGATCGGGGGTCGGGGAAGGCGGGAGGACGTCCGATCGCGCCTCGGGGCGCTGGGGGCGCGGAATGAAGACGGGAGCGAAGCCGTCGATCGCCGCGCTCGTCGCGCAACGGACGCGCCGCAAAGGAGCGCCCTTCTCTCCGAACGCCCGGCTCGTCGCCGCCGTCCTCGCCGACCTCCTCGCGATCGCGAAGGGGGCGGAGGCGTTCGGCTACGTCGCGACGCTCTGCGACCGGACCGGACTCTCGGATCGGACGGTCCGTCGCGCCCTTGCCGAACTGTGCGACGGGCCGGTTCCCGTCTTCGCGCGCCGGTTCGATCGGGCGCTCCGAACCTACCGGTTCTCGCTCGTCGCGTCGCCCGCAGACTTCGTCGAGGCGCGAGACGAGTCCCGGTCACACAGACCGGTAAAGACAGGGACCGAGGCGTCCCGGTCACACAGACCGGTAAAGACAGGGGGCGCGGCGGTCGACGTCGTCGAGAGGTTCCCGCGCGAAGCCGCGTCCCGGTCACACAGACCGGGAGGTCCGGTCGCACAGACCGACCCAGAGAGTTTCTTAGAGATTCCCCCCTCCCGTCCCCCCAAGGGGGAGCCCCCGGAGCCGCGCCTGCGCGCGGCGTCCGGGGCGGCGTCTGCCGAACCGAGCGACCGGGAGAGAGACGCAGACCGAAGCATCGGATCGGACGGCGCGGGAGACGAGCAGGAGGCGCGGAGGTTCGTCGACCGGATGCGGGCGGAAGGGGACGGACGGCGTTCGTCCCGTCGGTCCGGCGGCTTCGCGGCGGTCGGGATGTACGGCCGAACCGAAGCGGAGCGGGAGGACGACCGAGCCGTCGCCCGCGAGCAACTCCGTCGGCTTCGAGAAGGGGGGCGACCGTGAGCGACGAGCAGATCCGACGACCGATCGAGGAGACCGACGAAGAGCGCGAGGAGCGGCGTCAGATCGCGCGGGAGGCGGTCCGGCAGATCCGGGCGACGCGCCGCGCGGAGGACCGAGCATGACGTCCGAAGAGGCTCGGGAACGCATCCGGCAGGCTTTCATCCGCTATGAGAGCAGACGTCAAGGCGTGGGAAGTCGCGACGGCGCGAACAGATTCGAGAACGGTCGGGCCGGAGTCGGCCCGCGTCACCGGCCCGTCACCGGGCAGCGAAGGGAGCAGGGATGAAACGAAGGGTCAAGGTCGCGAAGGGAGCGAGATTCTCGAACCCGCCGCCGGGGGTCGAGCGGGAGATTTTCGAGGGGGCGGTCCTCGACGTCCCCGCAGAGACGGCGCTCAGGCTCGCGGCCGACGGGATCGCCGAGATCCTCGACGGGCCGGAGGCTCCGAGCGTCGGTCCCCTCCCCGATCGGGGAGAGGTCGAAGCCGCAGGGAAGAGGCTCGACGACCTCGACGCCCGGCTCGTCGATCTCCGGGACCGGATCGGGAAGACGACGGAGCGGAAGACCGAGGTCGACCGTCTCCTCGGGAACCCGCAGATCGATCCGGCGGAGATCGAGGCGCTCGCGACCGAGGCGGCCGCGCTCGACCGGAGCCTCGGGGCGTTCCGGGGTTCCTACGAGTCGACCGCGCGGGCGCACGCGGAGACGTCCCTCGCTTGGGCGCGCCTCGAACTTCCGCACGCGCGGAAGCGGCTCGCAGAGGCGGAGGAGCGGCTCGTCGCGACGATCGCGAAGTCGATCGACCGATTCCTCGCGCTCGCGCAGGAGGTCGCGAAGGCGGGAGCCGTGGTCGTCGAGGTCGGCGGAGTCGCCCGGACCTCGGTCTCAGTCGAGGACTCCCTCCTCGATCCGTTCCGATGCGTCGTCGCGGCGACGGAGAGCGTCTGTCTCCGGTCGCTCGCCTCCGAGCGCAAGGGTCGGAAGTAGGTCGGGACGATGGCGCGGCGGACGTTCGAGGTCGGGAAGGAGGGGGGGGCGATCGTCGTCCTCGCCTCCGGAGGGACGCAGGCGGACGCCGCCCGCGCCTCCGGTCTCGCCTCCCGGACGATCAGCCGTCGGATGCAGGACCCTGCGTTCCGTCGAGCCGTTCGAGAGGCGCGGGCCAGTCTGCTCGAACGGGCTCTCGGGAAGGCGGCGGACGTCGCGGTCGAGGCAGTCGAGGAACTCCGACGTCTCCTCCGCGACGAGTCCCCGTCGATCCGGCTCGGCGCGGCGCGGGCGATCCTCGAACATTCGACCCGGCTCCGCGAGTCCGTCGAGTTCGCCGAGCGTCTCGATACGCTCGAACGCGATGTCCGCGCGGCGGCGGAGCGGCGAGAACGCTTCGAGTCGAAGGAGCCGGAGCCGTGAGGTTCGTCGGTCGCCTCGATCGCATCCGTCGGGACTTCGAGGCTCGGCGTCTCGATGCCTGCCCGGACTGCCGCGGGCACGGGCTCGACTTCGAGTTCGAGCGGGCCGACCCGGTCGGTCCCGTTCCGTTACCGTCGGGACCCTGCCGAACGTGCGGGAAGATCCGGACGAGCGTTCGGTTTCGAACTATTCCGGGCGTTACCGTCGAGGAGGCGGAGACGAAGTACCGAAAGAAGAGACCGAATCGGGAGGACGAGGAATGACAAGCGCACGGGATCGCCTCGCCGCAGAGATCGCGAGGCTCGGGTCGACTGGACTCCGTTACGAAGCGATTCGGGAACGCATCCGGGCCGAGAGTCCGACGGTCTGGTCTGAAGCGAACGAAGAGAATCGACGCGAGGTCCGCGCGATCCTTCGAGAGATCGGCGGAGACGTACACGGCGAGGACGCCCGGCAGAAGATCGGCGCTCTCGTCGAGGAGGAGCAGAGGGGAGGGCTCCCCTACGTCGAAGCGTTTCGGCGCGTTCGGGACCGAGCGCCCGACCTCGTCGCGGCGTCGCGGGGCGAACTCCCGCCCGGCTTCGAGTCGAGGGGCGGGGGGGCGGTCGCCGCGCTCGACCGGAAGGCTCGGGCTCTCGTCGCCGAAGGGAAGGCGCGGGACTACCGGGCGGCGCTCCTCTCCCTCCGCGAGACCGAGCCCGAAACCTACCGCCTCGCGATGCGGGAGCGGGACTCGCGGACCCCGGTCGAGAACGACGAGTAGAGCGTCCGCTCGGATAGCGGAAGGGGCGACGGATGGAAAGAGCGGAGATCCGGGAGATTCGAGCAGAGGCGGCGCGGACGGTCCGGCCCGTCACCGCGGCGTCACCGGGGCTCCGGGTTCGAGGACGTTTCGGGATGGCCGGGGCGGGGTCGTCGTCGCGTTGTTCGGCTCTTCGCGACGCCGACCTCTCCTCGCCTAGCCGGGCGACGCGGGGAACTTCCGACCCCGCGTCGTCTCGGCGTCTTCTGGATTCTCGGAGGACCGGCGGGAGACGGCGGGACCCGGTCCGGCCCCTTCCTCTGCGGGGGTCGACGAACGTCCCGCCGTCGGTCGGGCGGCGCGGGGGCTCCTTTCCCTCCGCGCCGCTTCGATCTTTCCGCTTCCCTTCCGGGCGAGCCTATGTTAGCGTCCGCTATCGGAGGGACGGACGATGACGCGAGAGACAGGAACCCGGAAGCCGGAGCAATTCAATTTCCGGCTCTCGAAGGAACTCCGGAAGCGGATCTTCCGCGCATCGAAGGCGGCGGGACTCGCCCCGGCCGATTGGTGTCGCGCGGTTCTGGCGCTCGCGGCGAATCGAGGCGCGTTCGCGCCGCCGCCGAAACCGAAGGACCCGAAGTAGATCGAGACCGGCGTCGCGCGTCGCGACGTCGCGATCCGATAGGAGACCGAGCGTATGCAAGCAGAGGTAACGCTCAGACTCAGAGGTAGACCGAGGGAAAGGGAGGACCGGAGAGGACTCTCGCCCGTCCGAACGATCGACCTACCGGCCCGAGGTCGGTACTTTCAGGCGCGACGGGATCAGAACGGGGACCCCGTCGTCGAGGGCGGCTTCCCGGTCGAGGGGGTCGATCTCTCGCAGGACCCGAAGAGCGGACGGATCAAGGTCGCGATCCGGTTCCGACCGTACGCGGGGATTCCGAAGGGACGGGACGGGCTCCCGATCCTCCCCGCACGGGTCCGACAAGCGATCGAGCGGATCGCAGAGCGGGAGGGTCGGACGCTCGACGCGATCGTCTCGACGGCAGCGACCCGCGAACTCCTGCGCGACGACGACGGACGGATCGTCGAGGTCGACGCGGAGCGGAGCGACGTTCTGGGGAAGACGATCGGGAAGGCCGAGCGGTTCCTTGCAGACCGACGGGCGGAGATCCGTCGCGGCGACTGGTACGAGGGTCGGGTCCTCGCCGAGATCCGAACGATCGAGGCGGAGGAACGGGAGGCGGAGGCTCGACGGACCGAGACGTTCGCCGACTACGTAACGAACCGGTTCCTCGTCGAGTATCGGGGTCGAGAGGGTGCGTTCCCTCGGGGCGCAAACTTCCGAGCCGAAGTCGGGCGCGTCGCCGAGCGACTCGGATCGTACCGACTCCATGAATTGACGCGAGCGCACGGCGAAGCCTGGCTCGCCGAGATGGAGAAGAGCCTCCCTCCCGGACCGGGGCAACGGTCGACGATCCGGAAGCGGATCGTCCTCGCGCGGACCATCCTGAAATGGGCGGTTGACCGGGGCGACCTCGACCGCGACCCGTTCGCCGCCGTGAAACTCCCGCCCGAGCCTCCGCCGAAGGAGGCGCGGTTTCGGCCCGAACAATGGCGGCGGCTCCTCGCCGCGGCGACGCCGTCGGAGCGGGACTTTCTCGTCGTCTTGAAGGCGACGGTCGGTCGGTTTCAAGAATCCTGCGGGCTTCGGGTCGAGGACGTCGACTTCGAGAAACGTACGGTCCGGGTCGATCGGCGAAAGACCGGGAAGGTCTCGATCGTTCCGTTCGCGGCGTTCGATCCGGCCGACGACGTCGAGACGATCCTCCGCCGTCTGGTCGACGGAGCGCGAGAGCGAGGCGGCGGGTTTCTGTTCGTCGATGCCGACGGCGTTCCGTTCGCGGAACCCGTTCGCCGGAAGATCGTCGGCCAGCGTCTAAACCGGCTGATCGACGACGCCGGATTGAATCGCCGGACTTGGTCGTCGGTCGGAATGACGGACGCGGAGGTCCGGGGGAAGATCCGGTCCGAGCGGCTCTCGCTCCATGCGATCCGGGCGACGGCGATCTCCGAACTCCTGGAACGGACGAACGGGAACGAGACGGCGATCGCCGACGTCGCCGGGATCTCGCGAGCGGTCCTCGCGCGGTACGTTCGGGGCTTCAATGTCGCCGCCGCTTTCGCGTCGAAGACCGGGGAGGGGAGGGGATGAGGCGGACGCTCCTAGCGGTCCTCAGACCTTCCGTTCTCCGCGGTGACGGGCCGGTGACTGGAAGGCGTTCCGCCGGTCCGGTCGTCGCTCGCCCGGTTCGGTCGTCTCGGCTCGATCGCTCCGATCCTTCCGAGAAACCCTCAGATTGCGACGCTTCTCCCTGCGAGATACAGTCCTCCGGTTCGCGAGGTCGCGCGTAGCGGAGCGGCCGGAAGACCGCTTCGGTAGCGTGCCCGGGGAGAGCGAGTCGTGAAAAAAGACCAGGTCGCGTTTCTCGTGGGGGGGCTCGCCTTCGGCTTCCTCCTCGGCTTCGCCGCGTACCACACCTTTTGGGCGCTGCCGGGGACGGCGGAGGCGGCGGCGCAGTCCGCCCCGCCGCGTCCCGCCGGCCCGACGGCGATGACGCAGGCTCCTCCCTCCTCCCCGCCCCAGGCGGCGGGCGGCGCCCCGATGGTCGCGGAAATCGACGCTCTCAAGCGGCGCTTCCAAGAGAACCCGAAGGACCTCGAGGCGGCGACCCGACTCGCCCACCTCCATCACGATGTCGGGATGTGGCGCGAGGCGATCGCGTTTTACGCGCGGGCGATCGAACTCTCCCCCCAGGACCCCGATCTCCTGACCGACAAGGGGGTTTGCCACCAGGAGGTCGGCGAGTTCGAGCAAGCGCTCCGCCTCTTTTCCCGGGCCCAGGAGGTCGCCCCCGGCCACTGGCAGTCGCTCCACAACCAGGCGGTGGTCTTGGGCTTCCGTCTCGGTCGGTACGACGAGGCGGCCGAGGCCCTTGCCCGCCTCGGGGCGGCGCGCCCGGATTTCGACCTCGAGGGGATTCGAAACGCCCTCGATGCGGAGCGGGCCCGCCGAGGGAACGCCCCCTCTTGATCCGCAAGCTGATCGTCCTGCTCGCGATCGTCGGGATCTGGGTCCTGGCCACGAGGATCGCGCGGATGGTGGCGGGAAAGCCCGCCGCTCCCCATCCCCACGCACCCTCCGCGCCCCGCTTCGAGGGAGACCTGGTCCGCGACCGGGTGTGCGGGACCTTCGTTCCCCGCGCGAAGGCGCTTTCGCTCCGCTCGGGGGACGAGGAGCACTTCTTCTGCTCCGCCGGCTGCCGGGACCGCTTCGTCGAGATCTCGCGCGCCCCATCCTCTTGAGGCCTGAAACGGCGGCGTTCCCCTCCTTTGCCCGCCTGCAGGACGGAACCTATATTCCGCGCCGGCCCGAAACCCGGACGGAACCATGAGCGTCGAACGGATCGAATCTCTCCACCAGGAAGCCTCCGAGCACTACCTCCAGGGCCGCTTCCGCGAGGCGATCGAGGCCTGGCGGCGGGTGCTCGCCCTCGACCCCGCGAACGAGCAGGCGCTCGAGGGGGTCCGGATGTCGTCCCTCCTCTCGGAGGGAGCGGAGGTCGAGGCGAGCCCGGTCGCGGTCGCCGCCCCCCAGGTCGATTCGCTCGACGCGGAGATCGACGCCGGACTCAAGGTTTTCGAGTTCGACGCAGTCGAGCCGCCGGTCGGCGACCTTCCCGATCCGGCGCGCCAGGCGGAGGGCATCGACTTCGGCGATCTCGACGGAGTCGACGCGATCCCCTTGGACGGTGCGGGTGGGCCGGGCGCCGAGCCCCCTTCCGCGGAGGAGATCGGCCTCGCCCCCGTGGTCACGCACGTTCCCGGGGTCGACCCGGCGGTCGCCGAACTGAACCGGCGCGTCCGCGCCCTGCTTGACGAGGCGAAGGGGAAGGCCGCCTCGGGCGACGCCGAAGGAGCGCTCGCGGTTCTGGCCCGCGTGCACATCCTCGACGAGGACAACGCCGAGGCGGTGGCCCTCGAGGGAGAGTTACGCGACGCCTCGGCGCGGTGGACCGGAGAGGTCGACCGCTGGATGACCGAAGGGGTGCAGGCGTTCGAAGGAGGGATGCTCGACGAGGCCCGCGGCTGGTTCGTGAAGGTCCTCGACCGCATCCCCGACCACGCGGAAGCGGTCCACTACCTGAAGCGGATCGGCACCCCATCGGAACCGGCAGCGTCGCCGGCGGCCGAGCCGGAGCCAAACGACCTCCTCGCAAGCTTCCTTTCGAGCTCCGATCCGGTCCCGGCGGAAAGCGCCTTTCCGGAGATCCCGATCCGCGCGGCGATGCCCGACAAGGCGGCTCCGGCCCCGGAGGCGGCTCCGATGCGCCCGCGAGCGGCGCGAGCGTCGTTCTCGCCGGCACCCCCGGCCCCTACGTGGAGCCGACGGGGGCCCCTCCTGGGTCTCGCCGCGCTCGCCCTCCTCGTGGTTGCGGGAAGCGTCTTCCTCTTCCTCAGGGGGGAAGGAAACGGGTCCGGCGGAGCGAGCGCTCCCGCGCCCGTTCCCCGAGCCGCGGCGGCCGCCACGAAGGCGCAGACACCCGCCCGACGCCCGACCGAGCCGTCCGTGCCGCCGCTTTCCGCCTCGCTCGCGCGGGGCCGGGAGGCGATGGAGGCCCGCGACTTCGACGCCGCCGTCCTCGCGTACAACGACGCCCTCCGCGCCGACCCCGCGAACGCGGAGGCTCAGCGGGGAATGGCCCTGGCGACCGAGTCCTACAAGGCGGTCAAGGCGCAACACGAGCAGATCGCGGGCATCCGCTCCGCGTTCGAGGACGGCGAGTACGCCTCCGCGCTTCGCGTGATTTACAGGCTCCCCGACACCTTCGACCGCGCGATGGTCGACCGGTGGAAGGCGAACGGCTGGTTCAACCTCGGTGTCGTCGCGCTGCGCGCGGGGGAGGTCCAGCAGGCGATCCAACACTTCGACGAGGTCCTCGCGATCCGCGAGGAGCCGGAGACGCAGAAGTGGAAGTCGTTCGCCCGCCGATACGAGACCCTCCCGAAGGACCGGGCCTACTACGCCGCCACCGACTCGATCCGGTTCCGCCGTCTCGACGACTGAGGGCTTCTCCCTCCCCCCTTCAGTGCCGGAAGTGGCGCCGGCCGGTGAGGACCATCGCGAGCCCCCGCTCGTCGGCGGCGCGGATCACCTCCTCGTCGCGGATCGATCCGCCCGGATGGACGACCGCGGTGATCCCCGCGTCGGCCCCGACGTCGAGCCCGTCCCGAAAGGGGAAGAAGGCGTCCGAAGCCATCACCGCGCCGGTAAGCGGTCTCGCCGCCTTCTGGACCGCGATGCGCGCCGAGTCGACGCGGCTCATCTGGCCCGCCCCGATCCCGAGGGTCCGGTCGGGGCCCGCGCAGACGATCGCGTTCGACTTGACGTGACGGCAGACCTCCCACGCGAACTCGAGCCCGAGCCACTCCGTCTCGGTCGGCGCGCGCCGGGTCACGACGCGGCCCTCGCGGACCGCGTCTTCGGCGCCGTCCCAGTCCTGGCAGAGGATGCCGCCGGAGACCCTGCGAAGGTCGCGGCCGGGCCGCGGACCGGTCCCGATCGGACCGGTCGCGAGGAGGCGGAGGTTCTTCTTCTTCGCGAGCGTCTCGAGGGCGGCGGGATCGAACCCGGGGGCCACCACGGCCTCGTAGAAGGCCTCGGCGATGGCGAGGGCGGCCGGTTCGTCGACCGTCCGGTCGAAGGCGATCACGCCGCCGTAGGCGCTCTGCGGATCGCACGCGAGGGCGGCGCGGAACGCGTCCCCCGCGTTGCCGGCGCAGGCGGCGCCGCAAGGGTTCCCGTGCTTGACGATCACCGACGCGACGCCGCGGCGGAGGCGCGAAAGGTCGTGCGCGAGGGCGAGGGCGGCGTCGAGGTCGAGGATGTTGTTGAAGGAGAGGGGCTTCCCGTGGAGCTGCCGGGCGGAGGCGAGCCCCGGCGCGGGAGGCCCCGGATCGACGTAGAAGGCCGCCTTCTGGTGGGGGTTTTCCCCGTAGACGAGGTCCATCCGCTTGTCGAACGCGAGGTGCAGCCGGTCGGGGAAGCCGTCTGCGTCCTCGGGCTCGAGCCAGCGCGCGATCGCCCCGTCGTACGCGGCGGTGCGCGCGAAGGCCTTTGCCGCGAGCCGCCTGCGGGTCGCGTCCGAGACCCCTCCCGAGGTCTCGATTTCCGAGAGGACCGTCGCGTAGTCGGCGGGGTCGACGACGACCGCGACGTGCGCGTGGTTCTTCGCGGCGGCGCGGACCATGGCGGGGCCGCCGACGTCGATCATTTCGACGACGTCGTCGAACGCCCGGCCGGAGGAGGCCGCCTCCTCGAACGGGTAGAGGTTGACGACGACGAGATCGATCGGGGGGATTCCGTGCGCCTCGAGGTGGGCGGCGTGCTCCGGGTTCGAGCGCACCGCGAGGATCCCGCCGTGAATGCGGGGATGGAGCGTCTTGACCCGCCCGTCGAGCATCTCGGGAAAGCCGGTGATCGACGAAACCGAGACCGTCCCGATGCCCGCCTCGGCGAGGAGGCGCGAGGTCCCTCCGGTCGAGACGATCTCGATCCCTCGGGAGGCGAGGGTCCGGCAAAGGTCGACGACGCCGGTCTTGTCGTAGGTGCTCACGAGGGCGCGCCGCACGGGGATGTCCATCAGTCCTCCGGGTTGCCGACCTTCGGGTCGGGCGGGTTGAAGTAGGGGATGCGTCCCATGTCCCCGCCGGCGCGCTCCCATGCCGCGAGCCAGGCCCGGACGACGTGGGTCACGGTGCGCGAGTAGGCGAGGGAGGCGACGGCGAACGGGATCGACCGGTCGTCGAAGAAGGCGGGGCTCGGCGGGTCTCCCGCCGCCGCGTAGACGCGGGCGAGGTTCCGGTCCTCGGCGCGGGCCTGCTCGAGCGCGGCGAGGGTGAAGGCGGAGAATTCGCCGCGGGCGAGGGCGGGGTCGTCGTGGCCGTGGAAGACGAGCGGGAACTTGGGGAGCTTCTCCGCCGTGTAGCGGCTGAAGTGCGCGTAGCGGGACTCGCCCTCCTTCCCCGCCGCCTGCGGCGGGAAACCGGCGTCGGTGACGAAGTGGGCGAGCCGGCCGAAACGCCGGCAGACCTCGTCGAAGGGGGCCGGTTCGGCGACCGCCGCGACGAGGGCGCGGGCCTCCGACGCGACGGAATCCGGCAGGGCCCCTCCCTCCCACGGGGGGCGGTGGGACGATGCGTCCTCTTCCCGGAGCGGCTCGAGCGCCCCGCGCAGAACCGCCTCCCGGTGGCGTTCGAGGGCGAGACGGAGCGATTTCGGCATGAGGCGAATCGCTTCGTCGACGATCCGCACCCGCGTCTCCGGGGTGAACGCGCGCGCTTCGGGAGCGCCGCCCCACGCGAGAGCGAGCGCGAAGGCCGCCGCGAGCCTTCCCGCCGGGATCGCGTCGCGCAAGCGGTTCGACCTAGCGGCCGGGGGTCAGGAGCGGGAGGCTCATCGCTCCCGCGCGGTCCTGGGACAGGAGGAGCTTCACGACGAGGAGCCGCTGGTTGTTGACCACCTGCGGGTTGACCTTCGGATCGGCAAGCGACGGGTCGATCAGCAGCGCGCGCCGGTAGTACTCGATCGCTTCCTCGTACTCGCGCGACTCGTCGGCGACCACGCCGAGTCCGTAGTAGGCCATGCCGTTCGTCGGGTCGAGGTCGAGGGCCTTCCGGTAGGCGCTCTTTGCGTTCCCGCCCTTTCCGCGGGCCTGCTCGATCGTTCCGAGGTTGACCCAAAGAGCGGGGACGTCGGGGGAGACCTCGGTCGCGGCACGCTGGAATTCGACCGCGAGGTTCGGCACCCCGCGCCTCATGAGGAACGCGGCGAAGTCGTTCAACTGGGTCGACGTCGCCTGCCCCCTCTCGATGAGATCGAGGTACGCCTTCACCGGCGCCTCGGCGCCGAGGATGCTCCGCCGGATCTTGTCCATCGAGCCTTGGAGTTTCTTGACGTCGTAACTCGGGGCCGGCGCGGCCGGGGGAGGCGATTCGACGGGCGCCGGTTGGGGCGTGGCCGGGGGAGGCGATTCGACGGGCGCCGGTTGCGGCGCGGCGGGGGGAGGCGATTCGACGGGCGCCGGTTGCGGCGCGGGTGCGGACGCGGCCTCCACCTGCTTCGGCTCTCCACCCCGCAGGCGGTTCCAGAACCCCTTCTTCCCTTCCGTTCCCTCCGCGGACCCCTCCGCGAAGGCGAGGAGCACAAACGCGGCCGCGAGGCCGCCCGCTCCGAGGCGCGGCGTGATCATCGCTCGGTCTCCCCGACGCGCCGGTTATCGTCCGGAGCGCGCCTTCAACTGGACCTTTCGGTCCCGAACCACGAGTCGCAACTCGATCTTGTCACAACCGGACTCGTCGCGCAGCTTTCCGGTCTTGGCGACGATTCCCCGGAGGAACCGATCGAAGGGGAGATCGGCGGCATCCTCCCCCGATTTCTTCCGGGCCTCCACGAACTTCGCGTGGAGCAGCCGGAGCGCTTCGTGGTCACGTGCGGGGTCGGCGACGAGGGCCGAGGCGAGAACCCGCTCCTCGGGGGGGCGGTCGGCGAGGGCGGGGACCCGGCGCTCTCCCTCCTCGAGGTTCCGGAGGGTCTTGCCCCAGAGTTCCGAAAGGGCGTTGTACCGGGCGACCAGGGCGTTCAGGTGGAAGCGGTGCGCGTACTTCCGGATCGACACGTTCCCGTACCGCTTGATCAGCCTCTCGACCTCCCCACGGAGCTCCATCGGCTGCTTGGGGATCGAACCGGCGAAGAACATGTCGTATTGGATCTTGAGCTGGCGGATCGACACCTGCAGGCGCGCCAGATCGGCCTCGATCTCGTTCGCGACGGCTTCCTGCACGACGGCTCCGACTCCCCTAGAATCCCGACCGACCGGCGGGGGGCCGCCGGCGAGGCTGGAATATAGGGACCGCTCGCGGGACGAGGCAATCGATGGCGGAATCGAGGGATTCCCTGCGCGGACTGCCGGCGATCGGCCGGCTGCTCGACTCCGGACCGATCGGCGCCCTCGCGAGAGTGGCGGGGGGGGCGCTCGTCGGTTCGCTCGTCCGCGAGGAGGTCGAACGGCTCCGGCAGGACCTTCTCGCGGGCCGCCTCGTCGAGGCCGACCTCGCCCATCGGGGGAGCGCGGAGGAGATCGCCCGGCGCGTTGCTCGGCAGATCGATCGCCTCCTCGCCCCCTCCCCTCGGACGGTGATCAACGCGACCGGGGTGGTCGTCCACACGAATCTCGGCCGGTCGGTCCTCTCCGAGCATGCCGCGCGTCGCGTTGCCGAGGTCTCCTCGCGGTACATGGACCTCGAATTCGACCTCGAGACGGGGGGGCGGGGGAGCCGCGGCACGCACCTCGCCCCGCTGCTCGCCCGCCTCTTTCCCGGGAGCGGCGGCTTCGCCGTCAACAACAATGCGGCCGCGGTCTTCCTCGCCCTCCGGGTTCTCGCCCGCGGGAAGGAGGTCGTCGTCTCGCGGGGGGAGTTGGTCGAGATCGGCGGGTCGTTCCGCGTCCCCGACATTCTCGCGGCCTCGGGGGCGCGTCTCGTCGAGGTCGGGACGACGAACCGGACGCGTGCCTCCGATTACGAGGGCGCGATCGGGCCGCGCACCGCCCTCCTCCTCAAGGTCCACACGAGCAACTTCAAGATCGTCGGGTTCACCGAGGAGGTCTCCGTCGCGGAGCTCTCCGCCGTCGCCAAGAGGGGGGGCGTACCTCTCCTCGTCGACTGGGGGAGCGGCGACCTCGTCGACCTTGCCCCCGCGGGGGTGGGCGACGAGATTCCCGTCTCGAAGATCCTCGGGGACGGGGCCGACCTCGTCACCTTCAGCGGGGACAAGCTCCTCGGGGGCCCGCAAGCGGGGGTCCTCGTGGGACGGGAGGACCTCGTCGCGAGGCTCCGCCGGGATCCCCTTGCCCGCGTCGTGCGCCTCGACCGTCTCCTGACCGCGGCCCTCCGCGAAACCCTCGTCGCGTACGTGCGGGGCCGGGCGTTCGAGGAGGTGCCGACCCTCCGGATGATCGCCCTTGCCGCCGCGGAGATCGGCGGGCGGGCGGAGTCGGTGCGCGCGTCGCTCGTGGCACGGGGGGTCGAGCCATCGCGGCTCGCGATCGTGGACGGCGTTTCGCGGACCGGAGGGGGATCGTCCCCGGTCGGGGAGATCCCGACGCGGCTCCTCGCGGTCGGAGGCGCCGACCGGGATCTCGCTCGGATCGAGCGGCGGCTCCGCGAAGGGGTTCCCCCGATCGTGGCGCGGGTACGGGAGGGGCGCCTCCTCCTCGATTTCCGGACCGTCTTTCCCGACCAGGATGCCGAGGTCCTGAAGCGGCTCGGGGAGGAGCTCGCTAGACGTTGAAGCGGAAGTGGATGACGTCCCCGTCCTGCACTTCGTAGTCCTTCCCCTCGAGACGCAGCTTCCCCTTCTCCTTCGCGTGATTCCACGATCCCGCGGCGACGAGTTCGTCGTAGGAGACGAGCTCGGCCCGGATGAACCCCTTCTCGATGTCGCTGTGGATCGTCCCGGCGGCGGCGCGCGCCTTCGTTCCGCGGCGGATGGTCCAGGCGCGGCACTCGTCCTCGCCGGCGGTGAAAAACGAGATCCGGCCGAGGAGCCGGTACGACGCCCGGATCATCCGGTCGAGCGCGGGCTCCCGGATGCCGAGCTCCGCGCGGAAGGACGCCGCGTCGGCCGGGTCGAGCTGGGCGATCTCCGATTCGATCTTCGCCGAGAGGGCGACGACCTCCGTGTGGGGCTTTTCGAGGAAGGGGGCGAGGCCGAAGGCGGCCGCGCCCTGGTCGAGCTTCCCGGCGTCGGCCTCGTCGGCGTTCACGACGAGCAGGAGCGGCTTCAGGGAGAGGAAGGTGTATCCCTTGAGGCGCCTCGCCTCGTCGTCCGAGAGGTCGAGGTTCCGCAGGGGGACCTCGCGCTCGAGGGCGGCGACGCACCGCTCGAGCGTTTCGAGCTCCTTCTTTTCCTCGTCCTTGTTCGTTTTGCGGACGAGAGCCTCGAGCTTCTCCCGGCGGCGATCGGCGATCGTGTGGTCGGCGAGAATCAGTTCGGTCTCCATCGTCGCGGCGTCGCGCGCCGGGTCGATCTCCCCCTCGACGTGCGGGACCGATGCGTCGCGGAAGGCACGCACGACGTGGGCGAGGGCGTCGACCGTCCGGAGCTGTTCGAGGGGGAGAGCGTCGGCCGCCTCCCCCTTCGCGACCCCGGCGAGGTCGACGTACTCGACGGTCGCGTGCGTGGTCTTCTTCGGTCTGTGGATCTCGGAGAGCCGGTCGACGCGGGGGTCGGGAACGCGCGCGATCCCGACCTGAAACGCTTCCCGGGCACCGGGGTGGGCGGGGGGGGCGCCGGTGAGGAGGTGGAAGAGGGTGGACTTCCCCGTCAGGGGAAAGCCGAACAGCCCGATGCGCATGACGACCTCCGGCCGAAAGGTAGCATGCTAGATTCCCGTACGGCCGGAGATGCGGGGCGTAGCGCAGCCCGGTAGCGCACCTGCTTTGGGAGCAGGCGGTCGCAGGTTCGAATCCTGCCGCCCCGACCGCGCGATGCTATACTCCACGATCGTCTCGTCCGGAAATGCAGGAAGGGGGCGCCCGTAGCTCAGCCCGGATAGAGCACTAGCCTCCGGAGCTAGGTGTCGCAGGTTCAAATCCTGCCGGGCGCACCAACCGTCCCGCGTCGTTGCGGCCGCCGCTCGAGGCGGGTTACAGTCCCCGGGTTCGCTCGGGCGCCTGTAGCTCAGCGGATAGAGCAACGGCCTTCTAAGCCGTGGGTCGGGGGTTCGATTCCCTCCAGGCGCGCCAGGAGGGAGGTTCGTCGGGCGGAGCGTGGTGAGTGTAGCTCAGGTGGTAGAGCTCCAGACTGTGGATCTGGCCGTCGGGGGTTCGAATCCCCTCACTCACCCCAACTTCCCGAACCGGATCGGGACGGCGCGTGAGGGAGCGCTCGTAGCTCAGTGGACAGAGCATCGGACTTCGGATCCGACGGTCGGGGGTTCGACTCCCTCCGAGCGCGCCAGCGTTTCCCGGGCCAGAAGGGCGTGTGGTACACTCGAGCGCTCTGTCGTTGCGAATCGTCACGCGTGGGCCGCTAGCTCAATTGGCAGAGCAGCAGACTCTTAATCTGCGGGTTCCAGGTTCGATTCCTGGGCGGCTCACCACTTCCCCGGCGCCAACCCTCCGGAACGAAGGACGTCCATGAAGGTCGAGCTCGAAGACTTGAGCCCCGTCAGGAAGCGGCTCGCGGTCGAGGCCGAGGGCGACGAGGTCGCCCGCGAGACCGAGGCGGTCGTTCGGCGGTTCGCCGCGCAGGTGCGCATCCCCGGCTTCCGCGCCGGAAAGGCGCCGATCGACCTCGTGCGCCGCAGGTTCGCGAAGGAGATCGAAGAGGACGTGAGGGAGCGGCTCGTCGTCCGGATGTTCCGGGACGCGGTCGCCGAGAAGGGGCTCGAGCCGCTCGGCGATCCGACCATCGAAGACCTGAGTCGCACGGAGACCGGCTTCTCGTTCCGGACGACGGTCGAGGTCCTCCCGATGTTTCGGGTCGACCGCTATCGCGGGGTCGAGGTGCGCGGGACGAAGGTCGCCGTCGGCGAGGCCGACGTCGAGCAGGCCCTCGAGTCGCTGCGCGAGGCCCACGTCCGGTACCTGGCGGAGGAGGGACGGAGGGCGGCGCACGGCGATCTCCTCGTCGCCGATCTCGAGGAGACGGTCGAGGGAGGAGAACCCCGGCTCCGGGAGCGGGCCCCGATCGAGGTAGGGCACCCCGACCATCTTCCGGCTTTCACGGAGGCGATCGAGGGGGCGAAGGCGGCCGAGACCCGCGAGTTCCACGTCGCCTACCCGTCCGATTTCCCCGGCGAGTCGCTGCGAGGGAAGACGGTCCGCTATCGCTTGACGGTCCACGAGGTGAAGCGCCGGGAGGTCCCGGCCCTCGACGACGAGTTCGCGCGGGACGTGGGGGATTTCGAGAACCTCGCGGCGCTCGAGGCGAGAATCCGGGAAGACCTCCTCGCACGGAAGGAGGCCGAAGCACGCCGGGCGCTCCGGCAATCGGTCCTCGACAAGGTCCTTCTCGAGAACCCGATCCCGCTCCCGGAGATCCTCGTCGAGCACGAGATCCGGTCGCGACTCGAGGACATGGTCCGGTCGATGGTCTTCCACGGGATCGACCCGAGGAAGGCCGACATGGACTGGAAGGCCCTCCGCGACCGGCAGGAGGAGCCGGCCCGGAAGACCGTCCACGCGCGGCTCGTCCTCGACGCCGTCGCGAAGGCGGAAGGGCTCGCGGTCGATCGCGCCGAGGTCGATCTCCGGATCCGTGCGGAGGCGGCGCGGATCGGGGAGAGCGAAGAGGCGCTCCGCGGGAGGCTCCAAAAGGGGGGTGGTCTACAAGCCCTTATGGAGCAATTACTTAGAGAGAAGTCTCTTGACTTCATCACCTCGGTTGCTAATATTCAAAAGCCGGAGTGACGCATGCCCCTCATCCCGTTCGTGGTCGAGCAGACCAGCCGCGGCGAGCGCTCGTACGACATCTATTCGCGGCTCCTCAAAGACCACATCATCTTCCTCGGGCAGCCGATCGACGATAACCTGGCGAACGTCGTCATCGCCCAGCTCCTCTTCCTCGAAGCCGAAGACCCCGACAAGGACATCTCGATCTACATCAATTCCCCCGGGGGGTCGATCACTGCAGGCCTCGCGATTTACGACACGATGCAGTTCATCAAACCGCAAGTTTCGACCTTCTGCGTGGGGCAGTGCGCCTCCATGGGGGCGGTCCTCCTCGCGGCCGGCACGAAAGGAAAGCGGTTCGCGCTCCCGAATTCGCGTATTCTCATCCACCAGCCCCTGGGGGGCGTCTCCGGGCAGGCGACGGACATCGAGATCCACGCCAAGGAGATTTTGAGGATGCGGGAGATGCTGAACGGGATCCTGGTCCGGCACACGGGACAGGAGTACGATCGAATCGCCCGGGACACGGACCGGGACTACATCATGACCGCCGATCAGGCGCTCGAGTACGGCCTGGTCGACCAAGTGATCCGCGAGAGGTCCTGAAGGGATGTCGCGCAAGAAGCCGGAAGGCGACGGCCTGAAGTGCTCGTTCTGCAACAAGAGCCAAAGGGACGTCCGCAAGCTGATCGCCGGCCCGACCGTCTACATCTGCGACGAGTGCGTCGACATCTGCCTCGACATCATCGCCGAGGAGAAGGAGACAGACGACCAGGCAGGCAAGATGCGCCTTCCGAAGCCCGTCGAGATCAAGGACTTCCTCGACCAGTACGTGATCGACCAGGAGCACGCGAAAAAACGTCTCGCGGTCGCCGTCTACAACCACTACAAGCGGAACGAGATCGCCCGCCGCCGCCACGACGTCGAGATCCAGAAGTCGAACATCCTCCTGATCGGGCCGACGGGGTCGGGGAAGACCCTCCTCGCGCAGACCCTCGCGCGGCTCCTTTCGGTGCCGTTCGCGATCGTCGACGCGACGACGCTGACCGAGGCAGGCTACGTCGGCGAGGACGTCGAGAACATCATCCTCAAGCTGCTCCAGGCGGCGGGGAACGACGTCGAGAAATGCCAGCGCGGGATCATCTACATCGACGAGATCGACAAGATCGCGCGCAAGGGGGAGAACCCCTCGATCACGCGCGACGTCTCCGGCGAGGGGGTGCAGCAGGCGCTCCTCAAGATCCTCGAGGGGACGGTCGCCAACGTGCCGCCGCAGGGGGGGCGCAAGCACCCGCACCAGGAGTTCGTCCCCGTCGACACGACGAACATCCTCTTCCTCTGCGGAGGGGCGTTCGTGGGGCTCGAGGGGATCATCGAGCAGCGGATCGGCCGCAAGACGCTCGGGTTCAAGGCCGAGGTGCGGGGGCGCCGCGAAAAGGACGCCCTCCACGTTCTCGGCCAGGTCCAGCCGCAGGACCTGATCAAGTACGGAATGATCCCCGAGTTCGTCGGGCGGCTGCCGGTCACGGCGACGCTCGAGGAACTCGACCAGAAGGCGCTCGTGCGGATCCTCACGGAGCCGCGGAACGCGCTGACCAAGCAGTACCAGAAGATCTTCGAGTTCGAGGGGGTGACCCTCCGCTTCACCGACGACGCGCTCGAATCGGTGGCCGCGATGGCCATCGAGCGGAAGATCGGCGCGCGCGGGCTCCGGATGATCCTCGAGGAGATGATGCTCGACATGATGTTCGCCCTGCCCTCGCAGAGCGGCGTCAGGGAGGTCGTCGTCACCCGGGACGTCGTCCTGAACAAGGCGAACCCCCTCGTGGTCATGGAGAAGGCCGGGTAGCCGGCCCACGTCGAACCTCGCGTTCCCGAAATCGGAGGAGTCCCGGATGGACGAGCGCCCCAGGCGTCCGGCCGAAGACGTGACTGCCTTGCCCGTCGTTCCCCTGCGGGACATCGTGGTCTTCCCGCAGACGATGGTCCCGTTCGTCGTCGGGCGGCGGGCGTCCCTTCTCGCCGTGGAAAAGGCCCTCGCGGGGGACCGCCGCCTCTTCCTGACCGCGCAGCGGAACGCGAAGCTCGACGCTCCGGGGCCGAACGAGCTGAACTCGATCGGCTGCATCGCGGCCATCGTGCAGCACCTCAAGCTCCCGAACGGCCACGTCAAGCTGCTCGTCGAGGGGCGCAGCCGCGCGCGCGTGCTCGAGATCGAGGAGCACGCGGAGGGGTACTTCCAGGCGGTGCTGAAGGCGATCGACCGCGCGGCCGAGGTCACCCCCGAAATCCAGGATGCGATGGGGCGCGCGGCGGGGCTCTTCGAGCGCTACATCAAGTATTCGCCCGGCCTCCCGTACGAGACGATGCTCTCGACGGTCAAGATCGTCGAGCCGGGGAAGCTCGCCGACACGATCGCCGCCCACATCCCCGGAGGCCTCGAGGAGAAGCAATCGCTTCTCGAGACGATCTCTCCCGTCGACCGGCTGCTCGAGGTGTCGCGCCTGCTCGAGCGGGAAATCGAGAAGCTGCGGGTCGACAAGAAGATCAACAGCCGCGTCAAGAAGCAGATGGAGAAGGCCCAGAAGGAGTACTACCTCAACGAGAAGATCAAGGCGATCCAGCAGGAGTTGGGCCGGAAGGACGAGCGGGTCAACGAGATCGACGAGTTCCGCCAGAAGATCGAGGCGGCGAAGATGCCGGCCGAGGCGAAGGAGAAGGCCCTCCAGGAGCTGAAGCGGCTCGAGGTGATGCCGCCCGTGTCGGCCGAGGCGACCGTTTCCCGCAACTACCTCGAGTGGCTGCTCGCCGTCCCCTGGGCGAAGCGCTCGCCCGAGCGGATCGACCTCGTGCGGGCGGAGGCGATCCTGAACGAAGACCACGAGGGCCTCGAGAAGATCAAGGATCGCATCCTCGAATTCCTGGCGGTGCGCCGCCTCGTCAAGAAGATGAAGGGGTCGATCCTCTGCTTCGTCGGCCCCCCCGGTGTGGGAAAGACCTCGCTCGCTCGTTCGATCGCGCGGGCGACGGGGAGGACCTTCGTCCGGCTGAGCCTCGGCGGGGTGCGCGACGAGGCGGAGATCCGCGGGCACCGGCGGACCTACATCGGCGCCTTCCCGGGGCAGATCATCCAGATGATGCGGAAGGCGGGGAGGCGGAATCCGGTGTTCCTCCTCGACGAGGTCGACAAGATGGCGGCCGACTTCCGGGGAGACCCGTCGGCCGCGCTCCTCGAAGTCCTCGACCCGGAACAGAACCACTCCTTCCTCGACCACTACCTCGACACCGAGTTCGACCTCTCGGACGTCATGTTCATCGCGACGGCGAATGTCATGCACACGATCCCGCCCGCGCTCCGCGACCGGATGGAGGTGATCCGGATCGCGGGGTACACGCTCGCCGAGAAGATGGCGATCGGACAGAAGCACCTCGTCCCGAAGCAGGTGAAGGCGC
This sequence comes from uncultured Acidobacteriota bacterium, assembly GCA_964383585.1. GTDB lineage: Bacteria > Acidobacteriota > Polarisedimenticolia > Polarisedimenticolales > DASRJG01 > CAYLHQ01. The sequence continues at coordinate 28,104 of CAYLHQ010000007.1, read as the reverse complement.
ACGGCCTCGGGAAGACGAAGGTCTCGTTCGAGGACGACGCCATCCGCGAGGTGATCGAGCGGTACACCCGCGAGGCGGGGGTGCGGAGCCTCGAGAGGGAGCTGGCCTCGATCTGCCGGAAGGTCGCCCGCCAGGTGGTGAGCGGGAAGGCGGCCGGCGAGATCCGGATCGGCCCGGCTCGCGTCCTCGAACTCCTCGGCGTTCCCCATTATCACCCGCCGCGGGAAGGGGAGCGTAGGCCGGAGGTCGGCGTCGCGACGGGGCTCGCCTGGACCGAGGTGGGGGGCGAGATCCTGACGACCGAAGCGACCCTCATGCGCGGCCGCGGGCGCCTCACCCTGACCGGCCAGCTGGGGGAGGTCATGCAGGAATCGGCGCAAGCGGCGCTTTCCTACATCCGCTCCCGAGCCGAGGATCTCGGGATCGACCCTCACTTCCACCGCAAGTACGACATCCACGTGCACGTCCCGGAGGGGGCGATTCCCAAGGACGGCCCGTCGGCGGGAATCACCCTCGCGACCGCGCTGACCTCGCTCCTGTCGGGGGTGCCCGTGCGCGGAGACGTCGCGATGACGGGGGAGATCACGCTGCGCGGGAAGGTCCTCCCGATCGGCGGGGTGAAGGAGAAGGTGCTCGCGGCGTACCGGTACGGGACCACGACCGTGATCCTCCCGAAGGAGAACGAGAAGGACCTGGCCGACGTGCCCGACGACATCGGTAGGCAGCTCGAGTTCCATCTCGTCGAGCACATGGACGAGGTCTTGCGGATCGCGCTCGCGGGCGAGCTCCCCTCCGCGGAGCGGGTCGATCCTGCGGCGCGTCCTTCGGGGACGGAGGCCGCGGAAGGGCCGCTGGCGCACTGACGGTGAGGATCGCATCGGCGCGTTTCGAGGCTTCGGCCTTCTCTTCCGCCGACGAGCCGCGGGAAGCGGGGCCGGAGGTGGTCTTCCTGGGGCGGTCGAACGTGGGAAAGTCCTCCATGATCAACCGGCTCCTCGGGACGAAGGGGCTCGCGAGGACGTCCTCCACGCCGGGACGGACGCAGTCGGTGAACTTCTACCGGGTCAACGACCGGTTCTGGTTCGTGGATCTGCCGGGGTACGGATACGCGAAGGTGCCGGAGGCGGTCCGGAGGACGTGGAGGCCGATGATCGAGGGGTTTCTCGGCCGCCACGGGGAGCGGATCGCCGTCGCGGTCGTGCTCGTCGACGCGCGCCGCGAACCGACCGACTTCGACCGTCTGATGCGCGACTGGCTCCTCGACCGGAAGATCCCGCACCTCGTCGTCGCGACCAAGGCCGACAAGCTCTCGGGGAACGGGCGCGCGGAGGCCGCGCGGGCGCTCAGGACGGTCTTCGGACCCGACGTCGTCTTGGCCTCCGCCGAGACGGGGACCGGGATCCGGGAAATCTGGAGGGCGATCGACGAAGCGCTCGAGACGGTTCGCTCGCAGGGGAACGCATGGACATCCGCGAACTGAGGAGAATGGACACGACCGACCTGCTGCAGGTCGCGGCGGGGCTCGACCTCGAAGGAGCGCGGGGACTGAGGAGGCCGGAGCTCCTCTATCGGATCCTCGAGGCGCACACCGGGCGGAACGGCTCGCTCGTCACCGATGGGGTTCTCGAGAGGCTGCCCGACGGCTACGGTTTCCTCCGCTCGGTCGACCAGAGTTACCTGCCGGGGCCCGACGACGTCTACGTCTCGCCGAACCAGATCCGCCGGTTCGGCCTCCAAACCGGGGACCACGTCGTCGGGACGGTTCGGGGGCCCCGGCACGGGGAGCGCTACTTCGCCCTGGCACGCCTCGACACGGTCAACGGCCTCCCGCCCGACGCGATCCGCAACCGGAAGCCGTTCGACAAGCTGACCCCGCTCTACCCGGAAGGGCGCCTTTCCGTCGAGATGCCGGGTCCCGACGTCACCGGGCGGGTGATCGACCTCATGGTCCCGCTCGGGCGCGGGCAGCGGGGACTGATCGTTTCCCCGCCGCGAACCGGGAAGACGATGATGCTCCAGCACATCGCGAACGCCCTGACGGCGAACCACCCCGACGTGCACTTGATCGTGTTGCTGATCGACGAGCGGCCGGAGGAGGTGACCGACTTCCAACGCTCCGTCAAGGCCGAGGTGATCGCGTCGACCTTCGACGAGCCGGCGACGCGCCACGTGCAGGTCGCCGAGATGGTGATGGAGCGGGCGAAGCGGCTCGTGGAGGCCGGGCGGGACGTGGTCCTCCTGCTCGACTCGATCACGCGCCTCTCGCGGGCGTACAACGCCGTGCAACCGACCTCGGGGCGGGTGCTTTCGGGAGGCCTCGACGCGAACGCCCTCCAGAAACCGAAGCGGTTCTTCGGGACGGCGCGGAAGGTCGAGGAGGGGGGATCGCTCACGATCCTCGCGACGGCCCTCATCGACACCGGCTCGCGGATGGACGACGTGATCTTCGAGGAGTTCAAGGGGACAGGGAACATGGAGATCAACCTCGACCGGAAGCTCTCCGACCGCCGGGTTTTCCCCGCGGTCGACCTGCTCCGCTCGGGGACACGGAAGGAGGAATTGCTCCTCTCGAAGAAGGAACTCGAGCGGACCTGGGTACTCCGCAAGGTCCTCCAGCAGATGTCGCCCGTGGAGGCGATGGAACTGCTCCGGGAGCGGATGGTCAAGACGGCGAGCAACGCGGAATTCCTGGATTCGATGGCCGGGTAGAGGGCCTGGGGACATTCCGCATTTTGTTTGAATTCTTCCAAGGTAGCCGCGAGGTTGTGGGTTGGGGCGTGCGCGTTCCTCGCGCTTTCCGCCTGCCACCCGCCGGCGATCTGGGCCGTGATCGGCCGGGCCGAGGCTGCGTTGGGTCCTCCTGGTACCGGTCCCGCCCCTTCCCGAAAGCGCGCTCCCGGGCCGGTCGACACGGGTTTGGCGCTGGAACTCCCACACCCACCGCAACTTCGGCGCGTAGGGCTCTTGGCATCGGTGGGCGTCTGCAGCCCACAATCTCGCGGCCACGTTGGGAATTCCCAGATCCGACCGCAACTTCGGCGGCGTCCTCCCATCCTCCCGTCCCCATGATTCGCGTCACGCCGCCTCTTGCGCCATTGAAGAATTCAAACAAAATGCGGAGTGTCCCATGTGCTACACTTCGGGGGTTTTTCGGGTCATTCCCCGAACGAGGTTCGAGCGATGAAGGCTGACATCCACCCCGAGTACCACGAGGTCATGGTGGTCTGCGCCTGCGGGAACACCTTCCCGACCCGGTCGACGAAGAAGGACCTTCGCGTCGAGATCTGCTCGGCCTGCCACCCCTTTTTCACCGGGAAGCAGAAGCTGGTCGACTCCGCCGGCCGCGTCGAGCGTTTCCAGAAGCGCTATACGAAGGCCGAAGCCAACAAGAGCTGACGCTTGCCCGGCCCCCTCGACCCCCACGTCGAAAGCCGGCTTCAGGGCATCGAGCGGCGGTTCGAGGAGCTCTCGGAGGCCCTCGCCGACCCCTCCCTCGTCTCGGACCAGTCGAGGTACCGCGAGACGACGAAGGCCTACGCCGAGCTCTCCCCCGTCGTCGACGCCTGGCGGAAACTCCGCAAGGTCGAGGCCGACCTCGCGGGGGCGCGCGAGCTCCTCTCCGGCGCCGACGACCCCGAGATGCGGGGGATGGCGGCCGACGAGGTCCGCGCTCTCGAGGAGACGGTCGAGCGGCTCCGCGAGGACCTCAAGGTCCTGCTCCTGCCGACCGATCCGAACGACGCGAAAAACGTCGTCCTCGAGATCCGCGCGGGCACGGGGGGGGACGAGGCGACCCTCTTCGCCGCCGAGCTCTTCCGGATGTACACCCGCTTCGCCGAAGGACAGGGATGGAAGGTCGACACGACCGACGTCTCGGAAAGCGCTGTCGGGGGGATCAAGGAAGTGATCGCCCTCATCGAGGGAGAGCGCGTCTACAGCCGCCTCAAGTGGGAAAGCGGCGTCCACCGCGTCCAGCGCGTTCCCCAGACCGAAGCGCAGGGGCGGATCCACACCTCGGCGGTCACCGTCGCGGTCCTCCCCGAGGCCGACGACGTCGAGGTCCACATCGACGAGAAGGACCTCCGCATCGACACCTTCTGCTCCTCGGGGCCGGGAGGGCAGAGCGTGAACACGACCTACTCGGCGGTGCGGATCACCCACCTCCCGACGAACCTCGTCGTGCAGTGCCAGGACGAGAAGTCGTGGCACAAGAACAAGGCGAGGGCCCTCCAGGTGCTCCGCTCGCGCCTCTTCGACATGAAGATGCGCGAGCAGCACGAGAAGATCGCGCAGGAGCGGCGCGGGATGATCGGTTCGGGGGATCGCTCCGAGAAGATCCGCACGTACAATTTCCCCCAGGACCGCGTGACCGATCACCGGATCGGCCTCACCCTCCACGGCCTCTCCTCGGTAATGAACGGGGCGATCGAGCCGCTCGTCGAGGCCCTCGCCGCGCGCGACCAGGCCGAGCGCCTCAAAGAAGAGGTCAGGGCCTGACCGGCTCGGTCGGGGCCGCCCTCGCGGAGGCGGCCGCGCGCCTCGCGGCAGCCGGCGTCCCCGAGGCGAGACGCGAGGCGGCCCGCGCGATGGCCTGGGCCCTCGGCACCGACCGGGGGAGGGTCCTCGCCGCCTCTTCCGACCCCCTCCCCGCAGGCGCGCGCCCGCGCTTCGAGCGGTTCGTCGAGGGGCGCTGCCGACGCGTTCCCGAGCAGTACCTGACCGGGGGGCAGGAGTTCCGCGGGCGCGTCTTCCGCGTCGACCCGCGCGTCCTCGTCCCGCGCCCCGAGACCGAAGAGGTCGTGGCAACCGCGCTTGCCTTCGTGCCGCTCGACCGGGAATCGAGCGTGGTCGACTTCGGCACCGGGAGCGGCTGCATCGCGATCTCGATCGCTCTCGAGCGTCCGCTCGCCCGGGTCCTCGCCCTCGATTCCTCGGAAGGCGCCCTCGAGGTCGCGAGGGAGAACGGGGAGCGGCTCGGCGCGTCCCGGGTCGAGTTCGTTCGCGGGGATCTCGCCTCCCCGCCCGCGGAGTGGATCGGCCGGATCGACCTCGTCATCTCGAACCCTCCGTACGTCTCGGAGGAAGAGTGGCGCACGCTCGCCCCCGAGGTGCGCGACCACGAGCCGAAGGCGGCGCTCGTCCCCGGGCCCACGGGGGACGAGGCGTACGCGGCCCTCGCGCCGGCAGCCTTCCGCCTCCTCGTCCCCGGAGGGGCGCTCGTCCTCGAGTTGGGCCACAGAAACGCGCCCTTCGCCTACGCCGCGGTCGAGGCGGCGGGCTTCCGCGCGATCGAGATCCGCCCCGACGTTCGGGGGATTCCGCGTATCCTGGCGGCGCGACGATGACTTCCCTCCTCCCTTTCGACGACGCCCTCGACCGCCTCCTCGCCGCGGCCGAGCCGTCAGGCGTCGAGTCGCGGTGCGCGATGGCCGCCCTCGGGCAGGTCCTCGCGGAGGAGGTCTTGGCCGATCGCGACTTCCCTCCCGGGCCGCGCTCCGCAATGGACGGGTTCGCCGTCCGGGCCGCCGACACGGGGGAGGGGGGGGCGACCCTCCGTGTCGTCGGCGAAGTTCCCGCCGGGCACCCCGGGACCGGCATCCGTGTCCGGGCGGGGGAGGCGGCCCGCGTCTTCACCGGAGCGGTCCTCCCCGAGGGGGCCGACTCGGTCGTGATGGTCGAGTTGACCGAGGAAGACCGGGCGAAAGGGACGGTCCTCGTTCGCGAGCGGGTCACCGCCGGGCAACACGTCCGCCTTCGCGGGGAGGAGATGCGCGAGGGAGCGGTCGTCCTCGAGCGGGGGGTGGTGCTCGGCCCCGCGGAGGCGGCGGCGCTCGCGTCGGTCGGGCGCGAGGAGGTCGCGGTCCACCGAAGGCCGAGCGTCGGGGTTCTCGCGACGGGAGACGAGGTGGTCGACGCATCGGCCGTCCCCGAGCCGCACCAGGTCCGGAACAGCAACGCGCGGGGGTTGATGGCGGCGCTCGGAGCGTACGCCTTCCCGGCGGAGGATTTCGGGATCGCGCGCGACACGCGCGCGGGGCTCGGCGAGGCGATCGCGCGCGGGCTTCGCCACGACGTTCTCCTCGTGACGGGAGGGGTTTCGGTCGGGGCGTACGATCTGGTGCGCGGCGCGATCGAGCGCGCGGGAGCCGAGATCCTGTTTCACGGCGTCGCGATCCGCCCGGGGAAGCCGGTCCTCGCCGCGAAGCTCGGGTCTCGCTTCGCGATCGGCCTGCCGGGAAACCCGGTTTCGACCTTCACGATCTTCGAGATCCTGGTCGTCCCGCTCCTGAGGCGGCTTTCCGGGTTCCCCGAACCGCGGCGCGTGTGGATCCCCGCGACGCTCACGGCCCCGCTCAAGCGGAAGCCGGGGCGGAGGACGTTCGCGCTCGCGCGGGTCTGCGCGGGGGACGCGGGGCTCGAGGCGGAGCCCGCCGCGACGCGAGGGTCGGGGGACGTCCTCTCGCTCGCACGTGCCAACGCCTTCGTCGATGTCCCCGAGGGATCCCACGCCCTCCCCGCGGGGACGGTCCTCCCGGCGCTCGTCTGGCGGGAGGCGGCGCCGCGACGATAGGATCCGCCCGTGGATCCTCTCCAACCGATCTTCGACCGCGCGCGGGCCGTCCCGCGACGGATCGTCTTCCCCGAGTCGACCGAGCCGCGCACCCTTCGCGCGGCGGAGCGCCTGGCGCGCGAGGGCCCCTGCCTTCCGCTCCTCCTCGGCGATCCGGGGGCGATCCGGGAGGCGGCGCGAAGCGAGGGGGTCGGCCTCGAGGGCATCCCCCTCCTCGATCCCCGCGACCGCGATCTCCTCGCCGCCTGCCGGGAAGCGGTCGCGGACGCGACGCGGGGGACGAAGCACGAGGGGGCGGAGGCGCTCTCGTGGCTCGACGAGCCGCTCCACTACGCGGCGGCGATGGTCCGGGCCGGACGCGCCGACGGTTCGGTCGCCGGGGCGGTTCACTCGACCTCCGACACGATCCGTGCGGCGCTGCGCATCGTGCGCCCCGCCCCCGGGATCAGGACCGTGTCGTCTTTCTTCCTCATGGTCCTCGCGAGGCCGACCGAGGCGGGGGAGCGGGTGCTCGCCTACGCCGACTGCGGTCTCGTCCCCCTCCCCGATGCCGAGCAGCTCGCCGAGATCGCGGTCACGACCGCAAGGAGCTACCGCATGCTCCTCGGCGCCGAGCCGCGCGCGGCGCTCCTTTCGTTTTCGACGAAGGGGAGCGCCTCCCACGAGACGGTCGACAAGGTCGTAGGGGCCTGCCAGATCCTGCGCGCGAGGGGGGTGGACTTCCCGGTCGACGGCGAACTGCAGGGGGACGCCGCCCTCGTTCCCGCGGTCGCGGCGACGAAGGCCCCGGGAAGCCCGGTCGCGGGCCGCGCGAACGTCCTGATCTTCCCCGACCTCGACGCCGGGAACATCGCCTATAAACTGACGGAGCGCCTCGCGGGGGCGATGGCGCTCGGGCCGATCCTGCAGGGTCTCGCAAAGCCCGCGAACGACCTCTCGCGGGGGTGCTCGGTCGACGACATCGTCCGCGTCGCGGCGATCACCGCGGCGCAGTGCGGAGGGAGCGCTTGAACGACGAACACAGGGGGCCGCATGGCGGCCCGCACGGTGGAGGGCACGGCCCCCGGAGGCGGATGCCTCCTCCCGACACGACCGGCGCCGAGGCCGACTGGCTCGCCGACCACCGGGAGAAGCAGACTCCCGTCGTCGCTCACCTCGACGGCGGCGAGATCGTGAAGGGCGTGATCGAGTACTACGACCGCGACATGATCAAGATCGACCGGAAGGACGCCCCCGGGCTCTTCATCCGGAAGCGGTCGATCCGGTTCATCGAGGACGCGGAGCCAGCCGGGGCCTGACCTTCAGCGGACGCGCGTCCCCGGCGCCACTCCCTCCTCGAAGGTCGCGACGATCGGCCTCCCGCCGAGATCGGCGGCGAGGAGCATCCCCTGGCTTTCGACCCCGCGGAGCTTCGCGGGCTTCAAGTTCGCGACGACGACGATCGTCTTCCCGACGAGGGCCTCCGGCTCGTACGCCTTCGCGATCCCCGCGACGATCTGCCGCGTTTCGGTCCCGAGGTCGACGCGGAGCTTGAGGAGCTTGTCGGCTCCCGGAACGCGCTCGGCCTCGACGACCTTCGCGACGCGCAGGTCGACCTTCATGAAGTCGTCGATGGTGAGGAGTCCGTCTTCGGTTTTGGGAGTCTCGGGCGTCTTTTCGTCCACGGCTGCGGTCTCCTGGAAGTAGAGGGTCTTGTCGACGCGGGCGAAGAGGGCGTCGCCGCGGCGCACGGGGGCGGAGGCGGGGAGGAGTCCCCATCGGAAATCGGAGAGGTCTTCGGGGAGGGAGGTCCCCAGTCGCGCCGCGATCTCGGCGCAAGCGGCCGGCATCGCGGGAGAGGCCATGCAGGCGATCTGGTAGAGCGCCTCGGCGGCGCCGCGCAGGACGGCGGCGTGGCGCTCCGATTCCGCCGGCTCTTTCGCCAAGGCCCAGGGGGCGTGGCGGACGAGGAAGCGGTTCGCCTCGGCGCCGAGCTTCCACACCGCCGCGAGGGCGCCGCTGAAGTCGAAGGCGTCGAAGGCGGCGCGCCAGGCGCGATGGGCCTCCGCGGCGACGGGCTCCATCTCGCGCGCCTCGGGGCGGTCGCTCGGCGGGGGCAAGGCCCCTCCGCACCCCGACTCGAGAAGGGCGAGCACGCGGCTCGTCAGGTTTCCGAGGTCGTTCGCGAGGTCGCCGTTGTAGCGGTCGAGGAGCTGCTCGTCGGAGTACGACCCGTCGAGACCGAAGGTCATCTCCCGCAGGAGGAAGTAGCGGAGGCCGTCGGCCCCGAACGTCCCCAGAAGGGGCTCCGGGCGGACGACGTTCCCGAGCGACTTCGACATCTTCGCCTCGTCGCGCAGCCACCATCCGTGCGCGAAGACGCACTCGGGCAGGGGAAGGCCGGCCGACATCAGGAAGGCCGGCCAGTAGACGGCGTGGAAACGGAGGATGTCCTTCCCGACGAGGTGGACCTGGGCCGGCCAGTAGCGCATCGTCCCCGAAGGGTCCTCCCCGCCGAAGCCCAAGGCCGACACGTAGTTCGTCAGCGCGTCGACCCAGACGTAGACCACGTGCGCGGGGTCGCCCGGCCAGGGGATCCCCCACCGGAGGGTCGTGCGGCTGACCGACAGGTCCTTGAGGCCCGCCTCGACGAAGGCCGCGACCTCGTTCCGCCGCGAGGCGGGACGGACGAAGTCGGGACGCGAGCGGTAGAGGTCGAGGAGCGGCTCCTGGTACTTCGAGAGGCGGAAAAAGTAGGACGACTCGGCGACCCGTTCGACCGGGTGCCCCTGATCGGGGCAGCGGCCGTCGACGACCTGGCTTTCGGGGTAGAACGCCTCGCACCCCGCGCAGTACATCCCCTCGTAGGCGCCGAGGTAGATGTCCCCCGCGTCCCGCATCCGCCGGATCAGGAGGTCGACCCCCGCGCGGTGCCTCGCCTCGGTCGTCCGCACGAAGTCGTCGTGGGAGATCGCCAGGGTCTTCCAGAGGGCGTGGTAGCGCGCGACGACCCGGTCGGCGAGCGCGATCGGGGAAATCCCGAGCTTCGCCGCCGCCCGCTCGATCTTCTGCCCGTGCTCGTCGGTCCCGGTGAGGAACCGGACGTCCCATCCCGTGAGGCGCCGGTAGCGCGCGACCGCATCGGCGACGACGGTCGTGTAGGTGTGGCCGATGTGCGGCTCGTCGTTCACGTAGTAGATCGGCGTCGTCACGTAGTAGGTCGGTTTCGCGCTCATGCCCCTCCCCGTCGTCTTCGGGCCCGGAGGGCCTCCCGCTGCGCCGTCTCGAGCGGCACGCCGTGCCGCCGCGCCGCGCGGGCGCAGTCCTCATACTCCGGCCAGGACCGGATCTCGACTCCGTCCCGCCTCCCGATCTTCACACGGATCGACCCGAAGCGGGTGCGGACCGTCTCGTGCGTCCGCTCGAGTTCGATCCTCGACTCGATCCGGTAGCGCAGACCGAGCGAGCCCGTTTCCCGGAGGAGGACTCGGGCGACCGCGTCGAGATCCTCGGGCCGCGCGAGCGCCTCGACGCGATGCCCCGGCCTTCCTTTCTTCATGACGAGCGGGGTGACCGTCGCATCGAGCGCCCCCGCTTCGAGCAGTCGCTCGACCGCGAACGCCAGCGCCTGCGGCGTCACGTCGTCGATGGTCGTGGAGAGAACCGCGATCCGCGGGACCGCGCCGTCCCCCGCCTCTTCTCCGACAACCGCCCGGACGACGTTCGGCCGGTCGGGATCGTCGAGGCTTCCCGCCCCGATCCCCGAGGCGTGAGGCCGCATCGCCGGGATCGGACCCCAAGAGTCGGCGAGGGTCACGAGAAGGGCGGCCCCCGTCGGCGTCAGGCGCTCGCCGCGAAGCGTGTCGCCCGTGAGCGGAACGCCGCGGAGCATCTCCACGACCGCGGGGACCGGGACCGGGAGCACCCCGTGCGCCGCGCGGACCGTCCCCGACCCCGGACTGACCGGGGAGACGACGATCCGGGCGGGGGCGAGGTGCTCGACGGCGGCGGCGACCCCGACGACGTCGACCAAGGCGTCGACCGCTCCCGCCTCGTGGAGGTGGACGTGGTCGAGGGTGGTCCCGTGGACCTTCGCCTCGGCGTTGAAGAGTCGATCGAAGACGCGCGCGGCGCGCGTCCGGACCGGCTTCGCGAGACCGGATCGGCTCAGGATCGCGAAGATCGCGCGCCGCGTGCGGCCGTGGCCGTGTGGGGGATCGCCGTGGTGGACGTGCGCGTCGTCCCTCCCGGCTCCTTCGACCCGCACGCGAAGTTGCCGCGCCGCGAGGGTCGCCCGCGTGACGCGGCGGGAGGAAAGGGTCCATCCTTCGAGGCGGAGGCTCGCGGCCGCGTCCCGGACGACGCGAAGCGGCACGCCGAGGTCGACGAGCGCTCCGAGGATCATGTCCCCGGCGGCGCCGGCAGAGGCGTCGATCCAGAGGATCCGGGCCCGCCTCAACGGTGCACCTCGCCGGTCCCGAAGGCCGCCTCCACGATCGAGGGAAGGACGAGTGCCGCCGGACCGGCGAGCCTCTCGTCGGCGATCTCCGAAAGCGGCGTCGACTCCGGGTTGATCTCGACGACCCAGGCCCCCGACCGCGAGGCGTGGATCGGGATCGACGCGGCGGGATGGACGAGCCCGGAGGTTCCGACGACGAGCACGAGGCGGGCCCGCTCCGCCGCCCGGACCGCGGAGCGGAACGCCTCTGCCGGGAGGGTCTCCCCGAACCAGACGACCGCGGGGCGAAGGAGGGCTCCGCAGGCGCAGCGCGGGGGGAGGGGACCGAGGTCCTCCCGAACGTCGTCTCGCTCGGTCCCTTCGGCCGAACAGCGGAGTCGCCAGAGCGTCCCGTGGAGTTCGACCAGGCGGCGGCTCCCGGCGCGGGCGTGGAGGCCGTCGACGTTCTGGGTCGCGAGGAGAAACTCGCCGCGACGACCGTCGAGCGCGGCGATCGCCTCGTGCGCCGCGTTCGGGCGGGCCCGGAGTGCCTGGGCGCGACGCCAGGCGTAGAAGCGCCAGACGGTCTCCGGGTCGCGGGCGAATGCCTCGGGGGTCGCGAGGGTGCCCGGCTCGTGCCCCTCCCAGATCCCGCCGGGCCCCCGGAAGGTGGCGAGGCCGCTCTCCGCGGAAACCCCCGCTCCGGTCAGGACGAGGATCGGCTCGTCGCCGCGCAGGAGGTCCAGAAGTCGGGAAGAAGGGCGGGCGGAGGTCATCGGAAGGCTCCGATCGTAGCACGGTGCGGGCCCTTTTCCGGGCGCTGGTACACTGACACGGCGGCCGGGCACCCCGGCCGAGAGACGTGAGGTGACGATGAGCGGGGTACTTGCGGTGCGGGACGAAACGTTCGACGCCGAGGTGTTGAGGGCGGAGAAGCCGGTGCTCGTGGACTTCTCGGCCGCCTGGTGCGGCCCGTGCAAGACGCTCGAGCCGATCGTGCACGAGGTCGCCGCGGAGTACGGCGACCGGGTGAAGGTGGTCAAGGTCGACGTCGACCACGCGCGGGGAACGGCGGCGCGCTACGGCGTACTCTCGGTTCCCACCCTCCTCTTCTTCCGAGACGGCCAGGTCAAGGACCAGGTCGTCGGGGTCCTCTCGAAGCAGGGGATCGCCGACCGCCTGCGCAAGGTGCTCTGAGGTGCTCGAGCGGATCAACGAGTGGGGCTTCGCGCTGAGCCAGACGCTCCAGGGACAGCTCGAGGCGGGATCGGCGGCGGCGGTCTTCGTCGTCTTCGCGGCCGGGGTCCTCACCTCGTTCACCCCCTGCGTCTACCCGATGATCCCCGTGACCGTCACCTACATCGGCGGTGCGTCGGCGGGGAGCCGGAGGCGCGCCGTGACGCTCTCGCTCGTGTACGTGCTCGGGATGGCGATCGTCTACGCGCTCCTCGGCGTCGCCGCAGCGATGTTCGGGAAGATCTTCGGAAACTTCACGCGGACCCCGATCGTGTACGGCGCGGTCGGTCTGCTGATCGTGCTCTTCGGTCTCGGCATGCTCGACCTCTACGCGATCCGCGTCCCCGCGTTCTTCAGCGGGGTGCAGCGCGAGGGGGTGAGGCGCGGCGGATACCCCGGCGCCGCGCTCATGGGGATCGCCGCGGGGTTCGTCGCGGCGCCGTGCACGGCCCCGGTTTTGGGACTCCTCCTCACCTACGTCGCAAGCACCGGCCGCGTCGTCTGGGGGGGGGCGCTCCTGTTCCTTTTCGCGCTGGGGCTCGGGACCCTCCTCCTCCTCGTCGGCATCTTCTCCGGGATGCTCGGGAGCCTGCCGCGCGCCGGGGCTTGGATGGACCGGCTCAAGAAGGGGTTCGGCGTCGCGATGCTCGTCGTCGGCGCCTGGTTCCTGTGGGAGGCGGTCCGGATGGCTCTCCTGCGCGGGGGCGGCGCTTGAGCCCTCTCGGGGGGCTCCTCCTCGCCGCGGCGGTGCTCCCCGCGAGCCTGGTCGACCCCCGGACCGACGCGGAAACGAAGCTCCTCCCCGGGGGAACCACGCAGCTCGTCTTCTTCGCGACCTGGTGCGACGCCTGCGTCGCGGAATTTCCGGCCCTCACGGAACTCCGCGACCGCTTCGAGCCGCGAGGCCACCGGATCGTCCTCGTCGCGGTGCGGACGCGACAGGACGCTCCGCGCCTTCGCGCCTTCGCGGAGGCGCACGCGTTGCCGGGCGCCCTCCTGTGGGACCGGGACGGCGCGTTCGCGGCGAGGCTTGGCGTCGATGCGCTTCCGGCCCACATTCTCCTCGGACCGGATGGCGCGGAGATCGGTCGCTGGGGGGGGCTCGAGGAGGGGGTCGAGGCGGCGATCCGAGCCGCTCCGTCGGAGGTCCGGAGGTGAACGACCGGATGAGGGTCGCCCTCGTTTTCGGCGGCCGCTCGGTCGAGCACGAGGTCTCGCTCGTCTCGGCACGGGGGGTGGCGGCGGCCCTCGACCGCTCCCGCTACGAGATCGTCCCGGTCGCCGTGACGGGGGAAGGGAGCTGGCTCTCCCCCGCGCGCTCCGCGGAAATCCTCGCCTCCGACGCGGCTCGCGTCGACGCGGAGCCGGGTCCTTCGCCCGAGCGAGTCGTCCCGGGTCCGGGGGGAGACGGACTCCTCGAAGCCGGCGCCGACGGGAGGATGCGTCCGCTCGACGTCGACGTCGTGTTTTCCGTCGTCCACGGTTGGGGGGGCGAAGACGGGCGGTTGCAGGGACTGCTCGACTGGGCCGGTCTCCCCTGCGTCGGTGCCGGGGTCCTGGGCTCGGCGGCGGCGATGGACAAGGCGGTCGCGAAGACGCTCGCCGAGGCGGCGGGGATTCCCGTGGGGCGTTGGCGCCTCCTCACCGAGGATGCGTTTGTCGAGGATCCGCAAGGGGCGGGAACGCGGCTCGCGGAGGATCTCGGCCTTCCCTTCTTCGTCAAGCCCGCGGGGGGCGGTTCCTCGGTGGGGATCACGAAGGTCCGCGAGGCCGGGGCGGTTCCCGGGGCGCTGCGCGAGGCGTTCCGCTTCGACCGGCGCGTCGTCGTCGAGTCCGGACTCGACGTGCGGGAACTCGAGTGCGCCGTCCTCGGGAACGAGCGTCCGGAGGCCTCCGTCGTCGGCGAGATCGAACCGTCGGCGGAGTTTTACGACTACGCGGCGAAGTACCTCGACGGGGCGTCGAAGCTCTCGATCCCCGCGGCGATCGATGCGGCGGCCGCGGAGGAGGTGCGCGGGCTCGCCGTCCGGGTCTTCCGCGCGCTCGACCTCGCGGGGATGGCCCGCGTCGACTTCTTCCTCGAGCGTTCGAGCGGACGGGTGCTGTTCAACGAGGCGAATACTCTCCCGGGGTTCACCCCGATCAGCATGTATCCTAAGCTCTGGGAGGCGACGGGGGTTTCCTACCCTGCGCTCCTCGATCGACTCATCGCTCTCGCGGTGGAACGGTTCCGGAACGAGCGGGTCCGGGCCACACGCCGGGACGCCTGAAGGGGAGGTTGCGACCGTGGCGGATGGGGGAGTCCTCGTCCTCAACAACTTGTGGCAGGCGGTCCAGGTGACGACCGTCCGCCGGGCGTTCCGGTTGTTCTACGCGGGACGCGCCCGCGCGGTCGCGCGGGACTTCCAGACTTACGATTTCGAGAACTGGTGCGACCTCCCCCCCGGCGCCGACCGAGAGAGGATCGTGACGCCGCGAAGGGCGATCCGGATCCCGCGCACGATCCAGTTGCTCCACTACGATCGCGTGCCGCGCCGGGAGGTGCGGTTCACGCGCAGGAACATCTTCTTCCGCGACCGCAACCGCTGCCAGTATTGCGGACGCGTCCAGACGCAGAGACATCTGAATCTCGACCACGTCGTCCCGCTTTCCCGGGGCGGGACGTCGACCTGGGACAACGTGGTCTGCGCCTGCATCGACTGCAACAGCCGGAAGGGGAACCGCACGCCGCGCGAGGCCGGCATGGCGTTGATCCGCCCCCCGAAGCGACCCGCCGGGCATCCGGTCCTCCGCGCGGGTTGGCTCGGCGAGCACTACGAGGAGTGGCGGACGTTCCTCGACGTCGCCTATTGGAACGTGGAACTCGCCGAGGACGTCGTGCCTCACGGCTCCTCGCCGGGCGAGGCCGACGGTCTCGAAATGCCGAGCACGCCCATCCTCCGATAGAGCTTCTGCCGGCTCCACCCGATCCGCGCCGCGGCCGCCGAGAGCACCCCCCGCGACTGGCGCAGCGCGTCCCGGATCATCCTCGCCTCGAGCGAGTCCGGCCCCTCCGGCCGGGTCGGGTGCGGGCCGGGGTCGAACCGCAGGTGCTCCGGTCGGATCGTGCCGCCGTCCGCGCGGAGAAGGGCCCGGGCCAGAACCGACTCGAGCTCCCGCACGTTTCCCGGCCACGGGTGGGCGGCGAGGATCCGGACCGCTGCCTCGTCGAGCCGGCCGTCGGGAAGTCCCCATCGGCTCGAGAGCCTCTCGATCAACGCGCGCGCCAAGAGGTCGAGGTCGCCCGGCCGATCGCGAAGCGGCGGGATCCGGACGACCGAAACGGCGAGGCGCCAGTAGAGATCGGCGCGGAAGCCTCCCGCGCGGATGCGTTCGAGGAGGTCCCGGTGCGTCGCGGCGACCACGCGGACGTCGACTTCGCGTTCGCACCGCGCCCCGACGGGCCGGACCCGGCCGTCCTGCAAGACGCGGAGGACTTTGGCCTGGAGGCCCGCCGACATTTCTCCGATCTCGTCGAGGAACAGAGTGCCGCCGTCGGCGGCGGCCAGGAGCCCCGGGCGGTCGTCGCGCGCTCCCGTGAACGCCCCGCGGACCGCGCCGAACAGCTCCGACTCGAGAAGGGTCTCCGGGAGCGCGGCGCAGTTGACAGGAACGAAGGGCCCGTCGCGGCGCGGTCCGTCGCGGTGCACGAGGCGCGCGAACTCTTCTTTTCCGCTTCCCGTCTCTCCGAGGAGGAGGACGGGAACCCCCGTTCCGGCCGCTCTCCGCGCGTCGTCGATCGCTTCGAGGAAGGCGGGGGAACGCCCGACCAGGCGCGAGCGTGCGCCGTCGTCGCGCAGGGGGAGGCGCGGGCCGTCGAGGAGGATCGAAAGGAGCGGTCCGACCGCGCCGGCGCCGGTCTCGACGCGGGCGGCGCGCTCGCGGGAGAGAGCCCGGTCGGATTCGAGGACGAGCGCGGCGGTCGAGCCTCGGCGCCTCGGAATCGGGAAGGCGGCGACGAAGCCGAGACGGAGCGCGCGTACGGAGGGCGCGTCGCCGATCCGGGGGTCGTCTGCCGGCGAGGCGCTCACGAAGACCCGCGCCGCAGCGACGGCGCGCGCCAGAATCGTGCGGCTGGGCTCCCGCGAATCCCGCATCGGGCGGACGAAGCGCGCCACCACTCGGGGCGCCGAGCGCCCCCCGGCCCCTTCCCGCTCCGCGACGAAGGCCCGGTCGGTCCCCGTAAAGCGCACGATCCGGTCGAGGGCGGCGGCGAGGCGATCGGGCGGCGGCGCCGCGGCGACGACACGGCAGAGCGATCCGAGCAGGGGAGAGCGGTTCAACTCGATTGACGGCCCCGAAGGCGGGAGGCTATCCTCGAACGGCTCGCTCATGAATCGACCTCCGCTCCTGTCCGCCGCGCATGTGGCTCTCGCGCTCGTTTCGGTCGCCGCCGCCGCGGCCGCCGCGCGAGCGGACGTGGTCGTCCGTCACGACGGCTCCTCGATCGAAGGGCGCGTCGTCTCGGTCGACGCGGAGGCGGTCGTCGTCGAGTCGGGAGGCTCGCAAAGCCGCCTCGCCCGAGAGGAGGTCGCCGAGATCCGTTTCGGTCCCGTCGCCCCGATTCTCCGGGTGGAGATGCGCAACATCGAAAGCGATGATTCCCTCGACGTCTTCCTGGAGGACGAAGCGGTTCTCCGGGAGGGTCGGCGCGGAGGAGAATGGATCGATCTCACCCCGAAACTCAAGGACGGGAACAACGCGATGAGGTTTCAGATCCGAAACGACCGGGGAACGTGGGCGTACCGGCTCGCCCTTCGCCTGAACGGGGAGACCACCATCCTCGCCTGTGGAACGCCGCATCGCGTCGACGATCCGTGCCGCGAGTTCGGGCACCGGGGGAACGAGATCGGCCGGATCGACCTCCCTCCGTTCTGGATCCATGTCGACCGCAGGGCGGGTCGTGCCGAGGTGCTGCGATAGGACGCGCCGGAACCGCTTCGCCGTGGACGGAGGCCGTCTGGTGGATCGCCGCCGCTGCGCTCCTGTCGCCGATGGTCATCTTCGCAGGACGCGACGTTCCCGTGCCGGCTCTGTTCGGGGTGGCGGCGGGCATTGCGATCGCGCTCATGCTCGCCGGCCGGAGGCTCTACGACGTCTTGATCGAGGAGGGCTCGAGGAGCCGGCACGGAGCGCTCCGCTGGGTCTGGGCGATCGGGGTGTTTCTCGTCGGCATTTCGGTCATCCTACTCGCCGCGGTGTTCCTGATCGCGGTGGCCGTGAGGGGGCGCGCGCCGAGCGTCCCCTTCTGAGCGAGGGAACGGGGAGAGCGCATGGGGTACTACCGTACGCCCCCCTTCCGGCCCTATGGGGCGGGAGGGTTCGGAGGGGTCCCGCAGGTCACGCCGGCGAACCGCGTGCTCATGATCGCGTGTGGCGCCGTGTGGGGAGTGCAGCTTCTCCTCCGCCTCGCCTTCGGGATCGACCTGTCTTGGGCGCTCGGGCTCGTTCCGGAGCGGGTGCTGCACGGGTTCATCTGGCAGCCGTTCACCTACATGTTCCTCCACTCGAGCTACGATCTCTTCCACCTCCTGTTCAATCTCCTGATGATGTGGATGATCGGCGGGGAGCTCGAGCGGCACTGGGGATCGCGCCGCTACGCGGGGTACTTCGTTCTGTGCGGGGTCGGCGCGGGGATCTTCGCGCTCGTGCAGGGGCTCGTCCGCGGCGGCCCGCCGGTTGCGACCGTCGGCGCTTCGGGGGCGGTGTACGGGCTCATCCTCGCGTACGGGATGATCTTCGCCGAGAGGGTCATCCTCTTCATGATGATCTTCCCGATGCGGGCCCGGACGCTCGCCGTCGTTCTCTTCGCGATTGCGTTCTTTTCGAACCTGAGCCGTCCCGACGGAGGGATCTCCCACATCGCTCACCTCGGCGGGATGGCGGTCGGATGGATCGCGCTCAAGCGGGCGTGGAGGCTCGGCGACCTCTTCCGCGAATTCCGCTGGCGGGTCCGCCGCCGAAGGTTCAAGGTGACGTCGCCTCGCGACGACGACCGCTGGATCCACTGACCGGTCAGCGCCGGCGGAGCATCTCGTCGACCTGGAGGCGTGCCGCCTCCGGCGTCGTCTGCGCGTCGAGCACGACCATCCGAGCGGTTCCCCAAATGCCCGAGGTGCGCGTCCGATAGAAGAACCGGTCCCCGGTGTGGTACCAGAGGGTCAACGACGAGCCGAAGGCACGCACGCCGCTGTCCCGCGTATCCGTGCCCGAGGTCGCGATCTCCGTCCCCTCGGCATACCCGATGGGGACCGGCTCGTCGCGAATCCCCCAGACGTACATCCGACCCGGATCGGTCGTCGCCGGGCCCGGGGAGGTGTACGTGAAATACGCATCCAACCCCTCCGGCATCGTGGCGCCGGGCGCTTCGGTCGCCGCGCCGGGGACCAGCGGAACGTCGGTCGTCATCCATTCGGGACCGAACGCCTTCGCGAACGAGTCTTTCGCGTAGACCGCTCGCCAGAACGTCGGAGCCTGTCCCGCGCCCTCGCTCCACGCGACGTGGATCCAACCAGCTCCGACCCAAAGACTGGGGGCGCCGGACCCCGGACGCGGTCCGTCGAGAACCGTGGAGGCGGTCCACGCCCCCCTCGCCCAGCGCGCGATCCGGAGGTGGGTCGAACCGGCCTCCTCGCGGACCCAGACGAGGACGAGGGACCCGTCGACGCGGTCGATCCCCAGGGCGGGGGAGCGCTCGACGGCGACGTCTTCGGTGCCCGGCACCGTGATCGTCTGCTTGGCGCCGCTGGCGCCCTGGATCTGGTGACGGATCGTCGTGCCCGCCACGCCGACCGGCGCGGTCCACGAGGAGACGAGGATCCGGTGCACGGTGCCGTCGGCGGCGATCAACTGGAGGTCTCCCGCGCGGGCGGCGCCGGACAGGGTCGAGGCGACGAGCGCAGCGGCTCCGAGGAAGGCGCGGCCGTTCGAGAGGGCGCTCATCGCTTCAACGTGATCATGCCGGTCACGTCGACCGAGCAGAGGAAATCCCGGAGGAACGGAAGCTCCGGGTGGTTTCGTTGCAGGGCGTCGAAATGGGAGTTGCGGCTTTCGAGATCGCCCGTGCGGGAACCGATCTCGCCCAGCATGTAGTGGCAGTTCTCCTCGACGTCGGCGTACCGGTGCCGTACCGCCTCTTCGAGGGCAGCGCGGCCGTGTGTCTCCGCTTCCGCGAGATCCCCGGTGAGGAGCAGCGCGTAGCAGAGATCCTGGTGGCACTCGGCGACGCAGCGGCGGTCGCCGATCTCCTCGGCGAGGGCGAGGGCGGCCCGGATGTTCTCGAGCCCCTCCTCCGTCCGTCCCTGCAGGACGAGACAGTAACCGAGGTTGTCCAGCAGGAGCGCTCGCGACCAACGTGTGTCCCCCTCCTGCGATTCCCGGAGTCTGAGGGCGACGTCGTACTCGCGCATCGCGTCGGCCGGATACGATCGAGCGAGGAGGAGATTGCCGAGGAGGTTGTGGATCGGGGCCAACGCATCCGGATCGCCGAGGGTTTCGGCGCGCTCGAGCGCACGGGCCGCGTAGCGGGACGCCCGCTCGTAGCGCCCCTGGCGTCTCAAGCTCGACGCGAGGTGATAGGCCGCGGTGAAGGCGACGCGGGGATCCGAGGCCCGCAGGTGGATTTCTCGGAGGCCTTCCTCGGCCGCCTTGATCTCGCCGCACTCGAGGCGCGCCATCGCGAGGTTGAGTTCGGCCCGGTCGATGTCGCCGCGAAGTCCGTGGGCGCGCGCCTCCTCCAGCGCCGACGCGTAACGGGCGCGAGCCTCCGCGAACTCGCCGCGCCGCATGCATTCCCCTCCCTCGAGGCTCAAGCGCGCGACTTCGCGGCGCACTCGGGTGGCGGCGTCGTCGGAGGCGAGATCTCGTGGGCGCTGCAAGGTGGTCACTCCGTCCCGGAACGGGACGAGCGGAAGCGTAGGAACTCGAGGACCTCGACCCGGGTCGCGTCGTCGAGGCGGCGGAACAAACGGAGCAGTTCCTGATCTTGCTCCTGCGGGGTCGGCGTGCGGTTCGGATCCCGGAAGAAGTCCCCGATCTCCATTCCGAAAACGCCGAGGATCTTGAAGAGGGTTTCGAGGGAGACTTTGTACTCCCCGTTTTCCATACGGCAGAGATCGGACTGCTGGACGCCGATCCGCTGGGCCAGCTCGGACTGCGTGAGGAGGCGCTCCTTCCGCAGGGAACGGATCTTCTCCCCCACGAAGAGTGTCTGCCTGCGTCGTCCCTGCCGAGGGACCATGCCGCCGCTCCTTGCCAGAATGGAATAGGCCGAAAACCCTTTCCCGGCGCGGGTTTCTTACCGATTCCGCCCTTGACACCCCTTCGTGCGCCACATAAACTCACCCGCATCGGGGGATTCTGAAAGAGGCCGCGCGGTCGAACACGACCCGTGACCGGCGCGTGGCCCCGGGCCGAGGAGGAGGCGTTTGGATACCGTCCCGCTGAGTCCCGATGGGAGGCGCGGCCCCCTCGCAGGCGCTCCCGTCGACACGCAAGCCCCAGCGATTGCGCGACTTGCGGGCTTCAAAGCTACGGCCAGACACCGGGGCTGTCAAGACGGTTTTTCGAGACTTTCCGGCGCGTCCTACGGCGCGTTCGAACCCGGGGAACCCTGATGGCGTCGGAATCCGCCTCCAACGATCGCGGCTCGGTTCTCTCCAGGTACTTCGCGGAGATTCGCGAGTACCCGCTCTTGACCAAGGAAGAGGAGATGCGCCTCGCGCGGAGGGTCAAGTCCGGGCGCCAGGAGGCTCTCCACGAGTTGATCGAGTCGAACCTGAGCTTCGTCGTCAAGGTCGCGAGCGAGTACCGTAATCTGGGCCTCCCCTTCGAAGACCTGCTCAACGAAGGGAACATCGGGCTGATCGAGGCCGCGCGCCGGTACGACGCTTCGAAGGGTACGAAGTTCATCACCTATGCGATCTGGTGGATCCGGAAGTCGATCCTGAAGGCGCTCTCCGAGCACTCGAGCCTGGTCCGGGTCCCGAACTACCAGATGAAAAAGGTGCGCGAGATCCGCGAGGCCGAGACCTCGCTGCGCCGCGATCTCGGTCGCGCTCCGGAGCGGACCGAGATTTCCGAGCGGCTCTCGAAGAGCGTCAACAAGATCGACCAGACCCTCCAACTGAGCGTCCGCGAGGTGAGCCTGGACGACAGGGTCGGCCGAGAGAAGGACAAGCCGATCTCCGACTACCTCGTCGACACCGCCTGCACCAGTCCCGAACAGGACCTGATCCACCGCGAATCCAACTCCCTCGTGGGGGAGGCCCTGTCGCATCTCACGTGCCAGGAGCGAACGGTCATCGGCTACCGGTTCGGCCTCAGCGGCGGCCAGCCCCTCACCCTGAAGGAAATCGGCGAGAAGATGGGGATCAGCCGCGAGCGCGTTCGGCAGATCGAGTGCCAGGCCAAGGCGCGTCTGCGGAAGGTGTTCGCGCGCCGGCGCACGGTGAAGTCCCCGTCGAAGCGGCCGTTCCCGGTTCAAGCGGTGGAGGCGGACGATCCACGCCGGGACGAGCGCTGACGCGCGGTGGATCGACCGGGTGGCGATCCCGTAAACTCCGAGTCGGACCGCTGCGGCGTCGAGACGTGTTCGCGGCGGTGGGAGTCCCCCTTGGCCGGAACCCCTCCGCCGGACGCTCCCCCGGGACCCTCCGAGGTCGAGCCCAGCGTCGCCTGGCGACGCGTCGTCCGCGCGAGCTCGCCGGAGGAGGTCCTCTCTGCGGTCGCCTCGGCGGCCGGCTGCGATCTCCGGATCGTGGACGGTGACGAGACGAGCCGGACCGCAGACGGGGCGACCGCGACCTTCGACCGGTTTCGGGTGTGCGCGTTCGGCGGGCCGGGGGACGAGGGGCGGCTTCGGGCGGCGGCCCGGGCGGGAGCCGAGGCGCTCGCCGTCTGGGAGGCCGCCCGGGACGAGGTGCGCCGTGCCAATCTGCGGGCGGCCGAGCATGGGAGGGACGTCGAGGCCCTCCAAGCGCTCGGCCAGGAACTCGCGGCGGCGCGGGACGCGTCGGAGCTTCTCGCTGCCGTCTCCCAGACCTTGCACGCGCGCGTCGGTCTCGACGCATGCGGGCTCGTCGAACGCCCGTTCGCACGCGAGCCCTCCCGGTGGATCGTGTTCCGGCCGGGCATGGGGGACGCGATTCGCTCGATCGCCGCGCGCGCCCACGGTGTTCCCGAGGGAACGGCCGAGAAAGACCCACGAATCTCCGTCGTTTTGGCGCCCGGGTTCGATCCGGGGCTGCCGCCGCGGGTCGGCGGAATCGAGCGGGACACGTTGCTTGTCCCGATCGGACTCCAGGACGCGGCACGCGTCGTCCTCGCCGCCGTCCTCACGGCAGAGCCCGACCGAAGAGCCCGGCGCATCGTCCAGGGGGTCGCCGGCCTCCTCGCGCTTCATCTGGACCGGATGGAGGCCTCCGCGCGGGAGGACGACGTCCGGTTCCGAGCGATCGTCGACGGGATGCCCCAGGCGGTCTGGCTCCTCGACCCCGAAGCGCGCGTGGTCCGTTGCAACCGGGCCGCCGAAGCCCTCGGCCCGACGCTCGCCCCCCTCCCGCTCGAGCCCTTCCGTGCGCTCGGCAATTTCGACGTCTCGGCGGCAGTGACCTCGGTGCTCCGCGGGGGGCCCCCGGCAACCGATTCGGACGTCCGGTTCCCGGGGGGTCGGGTCTTTTCGGTCACGCTGAGCCCCGTGCGCGATGCGGCGGAGAACCCGGTCGGCGCCGTGCTCGTCGCCGAGGACGTCACCGAGGCGAGGCGCCTCCAATCCCGGGTCGCCCAGTCGGAACGACTGTCGAGCCTCGGGCGGATGCTCTCGGGGGTCGCGCACGAGTTGAACAACCCGCTCGCGACCGTCATCGGATTCGCGGAGATCGCGCGCGCGTCTCCCGATCATCCCAGCCTCGAGAAACGGCTCCGCCTCATTCACGAAGAGGCGGACCGGTGTCGCCGCATCGTCGGGAACCTCTTGCGGTTCGCCCGCCGTCAGGAGCCGGAGCGTAAATCGGTCGTCCTGAACGAGATCGTCGAGGCCACGCTGGGTCTTCTCGCGTATCCGCTCCGTGTCGACGGTATCCGCGTCGAGACCGATCTCGATCGGTCGCTCCCGGCGATTCATGCCGACCCGCACGAGATCCAGCAGGTCCTCGTCAACCTCGTCACGAACGCCCACCAGGCGATTCGGTCGACGGGGGGCTCGGGGGTCGTGTCGGTTCGCACCGCGAGAAAGGGGGATGCGGCGGTCGTGGTGGAGGTCCGGGACGACGGCCCCGGAATCCCCGACGATCTCCGCGACCGGATCTTCGACCCCTTCTTCACGACGAAACCGCCGGGGGAGGGCACGGGGCTCGGTTTGTCCCCGGTGTACGGAACCGTCCGCTCGCACGGCGGTTCGGTCGAGGTCGACAGCGCCCCGGGCTGCGGGGCGACGTTCGTCGTCACCCTGCCGACGGGGGTTCGGGCTGCCTCGGCCGCCGATCCGAGACCCCGGACAACTCCCGACGTGAGCCTCCGCGGGTGCCGCGTCCTCGTCGTGGACGACGAGCCGGGCATCTGTCTCCTCGTGCGCGAGGCGCTCGAGCGCGAGGGGGCGGAGGTCTGCGCCGCGAACGACGCCGCCGCGGTCCGGACCCTCCTTCGCGAGGAGCCGTTCGACCTGATCGTGTGCGACCTCCACATGGCCGGGCTCGGCGCCGAGCGGCTCCATCGCCTGCTGCTCGGTGTTCGGCCGGATCTGGCACGCGGGATCGTGCTGACCACCGGCGATTCCGTCAGTCCCGAACCCGAGCGCGTCGCCAAGGCGATCGGGGCGGTTCTCGTCCACAAACCGTTCGATCTCCCGGCTCTTCTCGCCGCGGTGCGCACGAGCCTGGCTCGACGGCGGGCTTCCTGACGTGCGACCGCTCGTCGTCGGAACCGCCGGCCACATCGACCACGGAAAGAGCGCCCTCGTCGAAGCGCTGACCGGGACCCACCCGGACCGTCTCGCCGAGGAGAAGCGGCGCGGCATCACGATCGACCTGGGATTCGCCGATCTCGATCTCGGCGGGGAGCGGATCCTCTCCTTCGTCGACGTTCCCGGCCACGAGCGCTTCGTCCGGCACATGGTCGCCGGAGCGGCGGGGGTCGACGCGGTCCTCCTCGTCATCGCTGCGGACGAGGGCCCGAAGCCTCAAACCCGCGAGCACCTCGCGATCTGCTCGCTTCTCGGAATCTCGCACGGGATCGTGGCGACGACGAAATCGGACCTCGTGGACCCGGCCCTCCTGGAGGTCGTCCGACTCGAAATCCGCGACCTCCTCGAGGGGACGTTCCTCTCGTCGGCTCCGATCCTCGCCGTGTCGGCGCGGACCGGGGCGGGCTTGCCCGCACTGCGCGAGGCGCTCGCGGGTCTGTTCGGGCGAGTTGCGGAGAGACCGAAGTCGGGTGCCGCGAGGCTCCCGGTCGATCGGTCGTTCGTCCTCCGCGGCTTCGGGACGGTCGTCACCGGCACCCTCTACGCCGGGACCCTCCGGGAAGGGCAGGAGGTGGAGATCCTTCCCGGAGGCGCGCGCGCGCGGGTCCGCGGGCTCGAGGTGCACCATCGGAAGACGACGGTCGCCGGGGCCGGGAGCCGCGTCGCCGTCAACCTGCAAGGGATCGACGTCGCGCTCGCCCCGCGGGGATCGACCCTCACGGAACCGGGGAGTTTGCGCCCGACGCGGAGGGTCTGGGCCGAACTGCGCTTCCTTCCAGGGGCGCCGGAGGCGCTGCGGAAGAAGGGGGGGACGGTCCGGTTCCACCACGGCACCTGCGAGCGATGGGCGAAGGTGCGCGTGTTTCGAGCCGGCGCGTCCGCGTCGTTCGAGGCGGAACTTCTTCTCGACGAAGACACGGTTTTGCTCCCGGGAGACCGTTTCGTCCTGCGCCGGCCGAGGCCGCTCGACACCCTCGGAGGAGGCACGGTCGTCGACGCCCACCCACCGAAGGGCGGAGCGGGGGCCCGCGCACGCCGCGAGGGGTTTGCGAAACTCTCCTCGAGCGACCCGGTGCGCTCTCGGGTCGACCGCGCGGGGAGCGACGGGGTGTCCGGAACGGAGATCGCCGTGGCCTTGGGGCTCTCGGCTGCGGAGGTCGAGGAGAGCCTCGCGCGTCTCGCCGCCGAGGGAGGGATCGTCCGGGCGGCAGGCAGGGTCTTCTCCGCCGGGGCGTGGAGCCGCGTCGAGGAGGCCACTCTCCTCGCGCTCGAGAGGTTCCACGGCGCCGAGCCCCTCGTCGCCGGGATGCGCCGGGAGGATCTTCGCGCGCGCGTGGCCCGCGGATGGCCCCCCGAGGTTTTCCGGGGGGCGCTCGACCGGCTCGCCGCTCGCGGCGCCGTGCGCCTCGAGGGGGAACGTGTAGCGCTCGCCGGCCACAGGGTGGTACTGTCTGCCGACGATCAGTCGATCGCCGAGCGGCTCGAGAGGACCTTTCGAGCGGCGGGGCTCGAGCCGCCCGATGCGGACGCGACGCTCCGGGAGGCCGGAGGGGGCGGAGCGCGACGCGTCTTGGAGGTGCTGGTGGACCGTGGACGGCTGGTCCGGATCGTCGATGGCCGCCTGTTCCATGCGGACGCCCTCGACGACCTCCGCCGCAAGCTCGCCGCGTACGCGCGGCGATCGAGGACGATCGACGTGGCGGCGTTCAAGGAATTGACGGGCGTCACCCGGAAGAACGCCATCCCGCTCCTCGAGCAGATGGACGCGGAGCGACGGACCCGGCGCACGGGGAACGTGCGGGAAATCCTGATCGATTAGGCGGCGTCATGCGCCGCGGGAGCCCGACCTATGGGATCGCTCTCTTGGCCCGAAATCCTCATCATCGCCCTGGTCGTCGTCCTCCTCTTCGGAGCGCGACGGATCCCCGAGATCGGTCGGGGAATCGGCGAGGGGATTCGCAGCTTTCGCGCCGCAATCAAGGGCGATGACGCGAACGGCGGGACGAAGGAATCCGGCGGCGGCTCCGGCGGCGCGAAGTCCTAGGATTCCCCGTCGGGTTCGGCACCGCCATCCGTGAACGCCGACTCGCGCCGGTCGGGGGCCGGAGCCGTGCACGTCGGGCGGCAGCGCGCCGCGGTCGCGGCCCTGAAGCGATCGCTCCAGCGCGAGGACGGGTCTCTCGGACATCCCTACTTTCGCGACCTCGTCCGTTGTTCCCGCCGGCCGGTGAGGCCGATCTCCGAGGACGACCTCGTGCGCGCCTGCGACCGCGCGTCGGTCGTTTACCTCGGCGATTTCCACGCCGACCCGGCGTGCCAGGAATTCGCCTCACGGCTCCTCCGCGCCCTCGCGGCGCGCCGCTCCGGTCTCGGTCTCGGGGTGGAGTTCGTCCACACGCTCCAGCAAGGTGCGCTCGACTCGAGACAGGCGGGGCAACTCGACGACGCGTCGTTCCTGCGCCGGATCCGCTATGCGGAGGAGTGGGGGTTCCCCTGGGCCGGCTACCGCGCGTTGCTCGACCAATCGCGTGCGCTCGGCGTGCCGGTCTTCGCCCTCGATCGCTCGCCGCGGGGTGGGGCGGCGCAACTCCGGGCGCGGGACGAACATGCCGCGAGACGCATCGTGCGGATCCTGACCGAGGGGCGCGCCGCCCGGCTCCTCGTCTTTTTCGGCGAGTCGCACGTGACGCCTCTCCGCCTTCCGCGCCGGGTCGGGACGCTCGGTGCGCGGGCCGGGATCGTCGGTCCGTTCGTCACGGTGCTCCAGGACCCCGAGGGCGCGTACTGGGAATCCCTCAAGACGGGCTCGGCCCCCCCTCGTTTCGCCGATCTCGGCGACGGCTGCCTCGCCGTCTTCCACACGGCACCCCTCGAACGCTACGAGCGGTATCGTCAAGTGCTCGACCGGTGGAGGGGCGAGGGGTTCGGCGAGTTCGACTCCGACCTGACCCCGGCGGTTCACCATTTGATCGACCTGCTGGCGCGCTGGCTCCACGTTCGCCCGGAACGACGGAGGATCCGGTATGACGGAGGATGGTCGGAATCGCTCCGCGACGGCTATCCCGAGGTTTACAGCGGGCCGGACGCGGCGGACATGCTCCGTACGATCCTCCGCGAGCACGGGCGCTCGCCCGAGGAGGTCGAAGAAGCCGCGGCGAGGTTCCGGGAGCGGGGCGCGCTTTACGAGCCGCGCTCGAACGCGTTTTTCCTCGAGCGCTTCCTTCCCGGGGCGGCCGCGGGGGAGGCGGCGCGCTTCCTCCGCGCCGCTCTCGGGGGGCGGCTCTTCCGCCGGGCCGAGAACGACGCGGCCGGCGATCCGGCGGAGCGCGCCTATGGGCACGCGTACAACGAGGCGCTCGCCTTCCTCGGTGCGAGGTGGGTCGATCCGGTCTCCGTCCCCGAAACCATGCCGGAGACGGAGCAATCTTCCGACGCTCCGAACGTCGAGTTCCGGCTCGCGTGGATGGAGGGACACCGGGCGTTCGAGGCATCCGGACGGTCCCGTCCCCCGCGCGTACTCCTCGATCCTCTTCGCGGGTCCCGCGCGGTGAGGCGCGCCCTCGCCCGCGATCTCGGTCACCGTCTCGGTTCCGAGCTTTACGCCCGCGTCCGCACCGGAAGACTCGACGGTCGCGATCTGCGCGCGCTCTTCGCGCGCGCCCTCGATCCGCCGCACGCGAGGCGGAGGGTCATCGATCTCCTGCGTGGCCCCTGAAAAGAGAAGAGCGCCGGCCCCGGAAGGCCGGCGCTCGAACGGTCGGGGTCGCAGGGGGACTCAGTCGCCCCAGAGGGCGGTATCGCTCCAGAGGGCGGTGTCGCTCCAGAGAGCGGTGTCGCTCCAGAGAGCGGTATCGCTCCAGAGGGCGGTGTCGCTCCAGAGAG
>CAYLHQ010000006.1:0-116317 GCA_964383585.1 uncultured Acidobacteriota bacterium | reverse complement strand
TATTGAGTAACCTGTCCCCGATTTCCCCTCCCCAATTTCCCGTTCCCGGTTTCCCGTTCCCGGTTTCCCCGTTTCCCTGATGAATTTGAAATAAAAAGCGGAATGTCCCTTAGGCAATCGCATCCCCGTCGACGTGCGTGCGCTCCCGCGGGCCCTTCGTCTCCGGCGACCATTTCTTGATCGGGTCGAGGCGGGTGCCGCCGATCTCGTAGAGTTTCTGCTTGTCGAAAATCATGAGCTCGCGCGAGTGCCCGACGACGACGTAGGTCTTCGACATGAAGATCGCCTCTTCGGGGCAAGCCTCCTCGCACAACCCGCAGTAGATGCAGCGGAGCATGTTGATGTCGAACTTCGCCGGGTACTTTTCGATCTGGTGGAGCTGGTGGTCTTTCGGATACTCCGCCGCCTCGATCGAGATCGCGAGCGGCGGACAGACCCATTGGCACATGTAACAGGCCACACACTTCTCGCGGCCTTCTTCGTCCTTCACGAGCGCCGGCACCCCGCGATAGCGGTCGCCGAACACCCGCTTCGTCTCGGGGTACTGCATCGTGTCCTTCTTCCGGAAGATGTGCCGGAAGGTGACCCCCATCCCCGAGAAGATGCTCGGAAGGTAGAGCCGGTCCCACAAGGACGGCTTACGCGCGCGCTTGACCCGCATCGAACTCTCCCTCCCCGGATGCCTCCGGGATCTCGATCTCCACCTCGTCCCCCCGCCGCCGCGTCCGGTAGGTCACGACCGCGAGCCCGGGCACGTGAACGCACGATCCGCTCCGCGCGTCGAAGGCCCAACCGTGCCACGGGCACGTCACGATACCGCGAAACAGGGTACCCTCGCCCAGAGACGCGCCCTGGTGGGGGCAGGTGTCGTCGATCGCGAGGAACCCCTCCCCGTCATGAAACAGGGCGATCGCGCGTCCCGCAACCGTGACGTGCTTTCCGGCACCCGGCGGGATCTCGGTGGCCCCCGCCGCGCGGATCCAGCGCCCGCCCATCAATCGGAATCGGCCTTCCCGGCCCGGTCGAGGCGCCCGGCGACGATCTGCGCGATGTCGAGCACCTCCCGTCCTTCCTGGCAGCCGGTCTCGTTCAGGCCGTCGGCGAGCATCGTCATGCAGAACGGACAGGCCGAGGCGACGACCGGGGCACCGGTCGCCACCGCCTCCCCCACCCGCTCGTGGCTCACCTTCGTCCCGATTCTCTCTTCCATCCACATCCGCGCCCCGCCCGCGCCGCAGCAGAATCCCTGCTCGCGGCTCCTCGGCATCTCGAGGATCTCGAGACCCGGGACCGCCGCGAGCGCGTTCCGCGGGGCGTCGTAGACGTCGTTGTGGCGCCCGAGGTAGCACGAGTCGTGGAAGGTCACCTTCAACGACCCGTCCCCCTTCAGCCGGATCCGCCCCTCCGCGAGGAACCGCTCGATCATCTCCGTGTGATGCAGGACCTCGTAGCGGCCGCCGAGCTGCGGGTACTCGTTTTTGATCGTGTTGAAGCAGTGCGGGCACTGCGTCACGATCGTCTTGACCCCGTACCCGTTCAGGGTCTCGACGTTCTGTTGCGCGAGGGTCTGGTAGAGGTACTCGTTTCCCGCGCGACGCGCCGGGTCCCCCGTGCAGGCCTCCTCCGGCCCCAGGATCGAAAACCGCACCCCGGCCGCCTTCAGGATCTCCGCCGTCGCCCGGGCCACCTTGCGCCCCCTCGGGTCGAACGCCCCCGCGCAGCCGACCCAGAAGAGGACCTCCTCGCCCCCCCCGCTCTCCGCACGAATCGGGATATCGAGCCCCTCCGCCCAGCCGGCCCGGTCGGCCGCGTTCTGCCCCCAGGGGTTCCCCGACTTCTCGAGGTTCTTGAACGACGTCGCGAGTTCCTCGGGAAAGGCGCTGTCCTCGAGGACGAGCTTCCGACGCATCCCCACGATCCGGTCGACGAACTCGATGAAGAGGGGGCACGCCTGCTCGCACGCCCGGCAGGTCGTGCACGACCAGAGGACGTCCTCGTGGATCGTCTTCCCGGGGAGCACGGGCAGCGCCCCCCCCTCCGGGAGCGGCTTTCGGCCGATCAGGAACGGTAGCGCGGGGAAGAGGACCTCCCGCATGTCCTCGTTGATCTTCTTCGGGTTCAGGGGCTTTCCGGTCGCCCAGGCCGGGCACGCTTCCTGGCACCGGCCGCACTCGGTACAGGAATACACGTCGAGGACGTCCTTCCAGCGGAGGTCGTGAAAGCCCGTGATCCCGAACCGCTCCGCCTCGGCCGCCTTCTCGATGTCGAGGTGCGGGAGCGAGCCCGTGTCGAGGCGGCGGAAGAGGACCGACGGAAGCGAGGTGACGACGTGAAAGTGCTTCGAGATCGGGAGGAAACACAGGAAGAACAGCAGCGAGACGAGGTGGACCCACCAGGACGCCCCCTCGACGGCGGCAAGCCCCGACGGGGCGAGACCCGCGAGCGCAGGGGCGAGCGCCGCCCCGGCGGGAGACGGGGAAGCCCCGCGCACCGCCTCGACGCCGGCGAGGAGGAGATCGGTGAGCATCAGGATTCCGATCAGGCTCAGGATCAGGATCGCGTCCCACGACTCGGTCAGCCTCTTCGGGCGCACGACGAGGCGCCGCCAGACGGCCACCACGACCATCGCGAGCACGGCGACCTCGAAGAGGTCCCGGAAGGCCCGGTACGCGGCACCGAGAGGCGCATCGGCACCGAGGAGCGGGAGATGCCACCCGTGGGAGAACCCCCCCCCAACGAAGTGGATCGTGTTGATCGCGACGGCGAGAAACCCCCAGAAGATCAGGGCGTGCATGAGTCCGGCGAGCCGGTACCCCTTCGAAAGGATCCGCTTCTGGCCGACGAAGTAGGTCGCGACCCCGCGCCAGCGCTCTCCCCACCGGTCGAACCGCTCCGACGGTTGCGCCGCGCGGAGCAAGGCGATGCGCTCCCACATCAGCCACGAGAAGATCCCGACCGAGGCGAGAAGCAAGGAGAGGAAGAGGAGGAAGGCGGCCATCGATTCGTGGGGTCTCACGGTGTCCCCCGTCTTTGGCCGGAAATCCTAGCACACGGCCGGAGTCAGAGCGGTCGGAGCACGAGTCGGTCGGCCCTCGGGTTCACCCCCTCGACGCGGAGCCGGAGCCGCTCCCCGACCGCCGTACCCGCGAGGAACGGCGCGGGCTGTTCGAGGAGCGTCTCGACGAGAACGACTGCGGGGCGCGGCTCGGTCTCGACGACGATCGCCTCGACATCGCAAGGGGCGCGTTCGCCGAGCCAGCGCAAGAACCAGTATCGGTCCTGTTCGCGCTCGGCGAGGCGTCCAATCGCTTCCCCCCGCTCGCACTCGGCCGCGATCTCGAGGAGTCGGGCAGCGTCGAGGGGCGCCTCTCCCCGGAGTACCGAGAGGATCTGCCGGTGGTTCGCGAGGTCCTGGTACCGGCGAAGCGGCGAGGTCGCTTGCGCGTAGGCGGAAAGGCCGAGCCCGTGGTGGGGGCCCGGCTCGAGACCGACCTCCCCGCGACGCATCGAGCGCCGGATCCGGCGTGCGGCGACGAGAGGATCCTCGCCGGCGGGCGGAGGATCGGGGACGCGGAAGGGGGCCGGCTGTCTCCGAAAGATCAGGGGGATCGCCGCGTCGATCGCGAACCGCGCGGCAAGCGCTCCCGCGAGGATCATCGCCTCCGCGACGAGACGGTGGGCGGGGGTGCCGGGATCGCGCCGTTCGAGGATCGGACGCCCCGCTCCGTCGAGACGGATCTCCGACTCGGGCGCGCGCAGGATCACCGCCCCCGCCCGCTCCCGGCAGCGCTCCCTGGCGGCGGCAGCCTCGGCGAGAGCCGCCAGGACGGCGCTCCAGCGGCCCCCTCTCTCCTCGATCTCGCGATCGGCCCGATCGTAGTCGAGGCGCTCGCGGACACGGATCCGGGTCGGGGCGAAGCGGAAGGCCGACACCTCGCCGTCTCCATCGACGTCGGCGAAGAGGCTCAGGGAAGGGCGTTCCTCTCCAGGGACGAGGCTTGCGACCTCCTCGGAGATCGAGGGGGGAAGCATCGGCACGCGACGATCGGGGAAGTAGTGGGAGGTCGCACGGAGGCGGGCCTCCGCGTCGATCGGATCGCCCGGGGCCACGAACTCCGAGGGGTCGGCGATGTGGACGCCCACCCGCCAGCCGTCTCGTCCGAGAGGCTCGACCGAGAGGCCGTCGTCGATCTCCCGCGTGTGCGGGCCGTCCACGGTCACGACTTCGAGACCGGTCGCATCCTCGCGTCCTTCGGCGCGAAACCCCACCCTCGCGCGCCCCTTCGCCGCGGCCCCGACCTCCGCGGGGAACTCGACGCGGAGGCCGTGCCGCAGGATCGCGAGGTTCTCGTCGTCGCTCGCGAATCGGCCGATCGCGCGGAGGACGCGGAACGCCCCCTCCGCCTCGCTGTCCCACGGCCGGCCGAACGCCGTGAGTGCCTCGGCCGCCGCGCGCCGGATCGACGGGGCGACGTCGTCCTCGCGAAGGCAGACGGCCTCGAGCGCGGAGACGATCTTCCGTTCCTGCTCGCTCTCCGAGGAAACGAACGGCTCGCCCCGCCCCGCGGCGGCGAGCGCGTCGAGCACGGCGCGGTGATCGGCCGCGCGCCGCGATTCCCGCTCGCGCTGCCGGACGATCGCCTCGACGACCTCCGCGGAGCGGGGCTCCCATCCCTCTCCCCGTCTCTGGAAGCGGATCGCCTCCCTCCCGAGCGCATGCGCAACGGCCGCGCGGGCGGGAGAGCTCGTTTCGCCGAGCGCGAGTTCGGAAAGCTCGGCATCGGTCAGGGCGGCGGGGCGATCGCGGCTCAGATCCCACAGGGTCGGAACGTCGACCTCGGTTGCCCGGGCTTCGGTCCGCGACCGCGCCGCCGCGGCACGCCGCCCCGCCCGCCTCCTCCCCTCGGGAGTCGGATCGGGGAGTTCGCCGGGGAGCTCGATCTCGTAGAACAGGCGCGATTTCGGGACGCGCACCTCGCGGCCCGTCTCGTCGATCGCGACGACGCGTCCCTTCTCCTCCCCGGCGACGACGCCGAAGGCGAGGGTGTGCGCCTCCCACCAGGCGACGACCGAACCCCGGAGGTGCGCCACGTCACGACCTCCGGACGAGTTCGGCGACCCCGCGCGCTAGCCCCTCGAGGTCGGCCGCTTCGACCGCGACGTCGACGTAGGGCAGGTAGGCCTCGATCGCCGAGTCCCCGGTCCCCCACCGTCCTCGGCGTTCCGGAACGAGCCAGACGACCGAGCGGCAGCGGCGGCCGATCTCCTCGAGCGTCCAGGGAAGCGGCTCGAACCGGTTCGAGCGGGCGTCCCCCAGGACGACGAGGGTCGTGTCGCGACCCGACGGGCGCAGGTGCGAGCCGAGAAGGGCGTGGAGGGCGCGTCCGTAGTCGGAGGGGGCCGCGAGGTCGAGGCCGCGCAGGCCGTCGAGCCATCCGGCGAAGGAACGGCCGAAGCGGACGATCCCCGCCCCCGGGCGGCGGCGATCGGTCGGAGCGGGGGACTCGGGCGCTTCTCCGCGTCGCCGAAGCCAGCCCCGCAGCGCCGCCGTCGCGTCGACGGGGCGGTCGACGAAGACGACGACCTTCGTCCGCCGGTTCGACGCGAGGACCGATCCCGCCATCCAGAGGAAGAGCCCTGCCGCTCGCGCGACCGACCAGGAAACATCGACGAGAAGGACGATGCGGTCGGGACGGTCGCGGAGGCGGCGGCGGGGAAGAACGAACGGCACCCCCCCGTGCGCGACGTTCTCCCGGAAGATCCGGCGCGGCCAGAGACGGCCCGACGCGGCGCGGCGGAAGCGGCGACCGCGCGCGCGCCTGAGCGTCTCGAGGATCCTCGGAACGTGTGCGGCGAGGTCGCGCTCCTCCTCGACGCTCATCGCCGCCCGGAGGTCCTTCCGGAGCGGGTTCGCCCCGTGATGGGGGGTGGGGCCGCGCTCCGACCGGCCCCGCTCGGCGAGGAGGACCTTCCGGAGGCGCCCTTCCCGCCTCTCCCTTCCTTTGCGGTCCTCCGGCTCCCGCCGGCCCCCGCGCGGCGCGCCTTCCGTCCCGCTGCGGCGCGAACCCCCGCTCCCCGGCTCCGGCCCCGCACGTTTCCCCCGTTTCTCGCGCGGGGCGCGCGAGGGAGGGGCGAAGTGCCGCTCGAAGACGCGATCGAAACGCGCGCGGTCCCCCCTCGTCTTCGCGAGGGTCGCACGGAGGGCCGCGCACACGCGCGAGCGGTCCTCGACCCCGACCGCTTCGAGGGCCCTGGCGGCGTCGAGTGTTTCCGCCTGCGACACCGCGATCCCTTCCTCACGGAGCGCGAGCACGAAACGGGCGAGAGCGGGAAGCAACGGAATCAGCCCCGGAAACGCGAAGGGTCCGAGACGACCCGCTCGAAGTCCTCGCGGTTCTTGAGGAGGGCGCCGAGCGTCTGGCGGAGGACCGGGACGGAGAGGCTCTCCGCCCCAACGGTCACGAGGGCGAGCGCCCAGTCGACGACCTCCGCGATTCCCGGGGCCTTGCGCAGATCGGCCTTCCGGAGCGATTGGGCGAACCGGACGACCCGGTCGGCGAGCGCCTGCTCGAGCGCGGGAACCCGGTGGGCCAGGATCCTCCGCTCGTCGTCGACGTTCGGATAGTCGAGATAGTGGTAGAGGCACCGGCGGCGCAACGCATCCGAGAGGTCGCGGGTGTCGTTGCTCGTGAGCACGACCCGGGGACGCCTCTTCGCGCGGAGCGTGCCGAGCTCGGGGATCGACACCTGCCAGTCGGAGAGGAACTCGAGCAGGAACGCCTCGAACTCCTCGTCGGCCCGGTCGACCTCGTCGATCAGGAGGACGGTCTCCTCTTCCGCGACGATCGCGGTCAGGAGGGGCCGCGGAAGGAGGAAGTCGCGCGAGAAGAAGAGATCGGCCTCGTCGCGCAGGATCGCCATCGCCCCCGCGAGGTCGGCGGCCCGGGCGAGCAACTCCCCCGTCTTGTCGCGGAGAAGCTGCGCGTAGAGCATCTGCTTCCCGTAGGACCACTCGTACAGCGCCTTCGCCTCGTCGAGCCCTTCGTAGCACTGGAGCCGCACGAGGACCGCTCCGTGAAAGGAGGCCCAGAGCTTCGCGATCTCGGTCTTCCCCACCCCCGGAGGCCCCTCGAGGAGGAGGGGCTTTCCGAGCGCCTCCGCGAGCGCGAGCGCGACCGCCGCCTCGGAGGTGCACACGAAGCCCTCTTCGCGGAATCGGGTCTCGATCTCCTCGGGGGAAGGGGTGCGGCTCCGGTTCACCGGGGGAGTATAGCGAGGCCGAGCCTCTGGGCCACGGCGCGCGTCAGAGGATCCCGCCCGCCGAGAGCGAGCGCCGCCCGGGCGTGCTCGGCCGCCTCGTCGCGACGGCCGGTCATCGCGAGCGCGCCGGCGAGATTCGCGCGCGCCCGCTCCCACGAGGGGCGCGCGCCGACCGCGGCGCGCAGATCGGCGAGCGCCTCGTCGCGACGGCCGAGGAGGGCGAGCGTGGTCCCCCGAGCCATCGCGTAGGTGCCGCGCTCGGGCAGGATCGCGCGCGCTCGGTCGAGGTGCAGGAGGGCGCCGGCCGGATCCCCCCGGTCCCGCAGGAGGACCGCGAGCTCGAGCCGGCTGTCGGCGTGGTCCGGCGCGTTCTTCACGACCCGCTCGAGTTCCTCGATCGCCTCCGCGTCCCGCCCGGTTCGCGCAAGGCAGGAGGCGATCCGGCGCCGGGCGTAGGGAACCCACGGACCGTCCCCCTGGCGGGCGAGGTAGGACCGGAAGAACTTCTCGGCCTCTCCCCGGTCTCCCGACAGCCAACGCGCGTCTCCCTCGTGGAGATCGGCGTCGGCGAACACCGGATCGAGCGCGGCGGCTCGCGCGCGTGCCACGCTCCCCTGCTCGGTCCGGCCCGCCCCGTCGAGGACGCGGGCGAGCAGGTAGTGTGCCGGCGCGTCGTCCTCGGCCTCCCGTAGGATCTCCTCGAGAAGAGGAAGCGCCTCGTCGAAGCGGCCCTCCGAAGCCGCGCGCTGTGCGCGGATCCGCGCTCCGTCGAGCGGGTCGGGGGTGCCCTCCCGGAACGCCCGCACGAAGGAGGGGCCCACCCAGCGTGAGGCGGGGGGGAGGAACCCGCCGAACGTCGAGTACGAGACCGTGACGAGATCGGTTCGAAGGCCCGCGCTCCGGAGCTTCGCGGCGAGATCCGCGGGAGCGATCCGCGGAACGGCGAGGACTTCCTGGGTCGAGGCCGAGAGGGTCGTCAGAAAGTCGAGGTCGACGTCGAGGAGGACCGGCTCGCCGGGGGCCTCGAGCCCCGCGAGCTCGACGATCCGGAGCGGGACACCGGCAGCCGTCCCGGCGAGCGCGCGGCCGTTCCATCGGAAGCCGGTCGCCTCCTCGAGCGAGACGCCGTGCATCTTCTCCGCGATCATCTGCCGGACG
This sequence comes from uncultured Acidobacteriota bacterium, assembly GCA_964383585.1. Taxonomy (GTDB): domain Bacteria; phylum Acidobacteriota; class Polarisedimenticolia; order Polarisedimenticolales; family DASRJG01; genus CAYLHQ01. The sequence goes on along the minus strand of CAYLHQ010000006.1, from coordinate 107,899 downwards.
AGCGCCCCCCGCGCCCCCTCGTCACCGAGCGTCCCGTCGGGCACCACCCAGACGACCTCCCGGACGACGCCGAGGCGGTGCGCGGGGTACAGGAAGTTCCAGATCCCGATGCTCCGGTAGGTCTCCCCGTCGAGGGCGTAAGGGTGCGCCTCCAGGTCGCCGAACCCCTCGGCGGGCGTCGAGGCGAAACGCTCGATCGCCGCGTCCGGAAGCCAGTCGAGGTCGGAGTGCCCGTCGATATGGACGACGACACGGTCCCTCACGCCGGCCAGCCGCCACACCGTCAGGGCGTGGCAGTGGTTCTCGAAGAGGTGCACGTCGGGCGGCCCGTCGAGCGCCGGCCCTCCCCCGCACGACAGGACACTCGCGACGACGAAGACGACGAGCCCCCTCACCTCCCGCCCTCGGCCGCGAAGGGATCGGCGAGGCCGCGGAGCGGAGGGGCGCTCTCGAACCCCTTCGCGGCGACGAAGACGCGGAAGGCCCGCCCCATCGCGTGCGGGTGGATCAGCTGCTTCGCTTGAAGGCGGCGCTTGACGCGGGCCGGGTCTCCCCAGCCCGGATCGCCGGCCCCCTCGAACGCGTCGAGGATCCCGTTCGCGAGGAGGAAACGGTCCTGCGTCGTAAGACCGAGCGGGACGAGCCCCGTCTCGCGGGCGCGGATCTCGAGGGCGGTGAAATTGACGTGCGCGGTCAGGTCCTGCTCGCCGGGGCGATCGAGAAGACCTTCGTGGGCGCGATGGCGGCGGTAGGCGAGGACCGTCCCGCGCCGGTGGCGCGGCCCGTAGAGATCCCGGGACGAATGCCCGTAGTCGACGACGAGCACGAACCCGCGCGCGATCGACCCGGCGAGGGCGTCGAAGGCGCGCTCGAGAGCCGGGACCGCCTCGGCCTCGCTCCCCTCCTCGCGCGCGGCACCGTGACGGTCGGCCCAGGCCCGAGCCTCTTCTCCCGCGGGCGCTTCCGCCTCGACGAGGCGTCCGTCGGAATCGACGTCGACGAAGACCTCGACGAGGGCGCCTCCCCTCCGCCGCACGCGGTGGACGGGAAGGGCGTCGAACCACTCGACCGCGAGGGCGCACCCTTCTTCGGAGGACGAAGGAGGCCGATCGGCGCGAACCACCGCTTCCGGAAGCCGCTCGCGGCACGCGGAGCGCATCCCCGGACTCGAATCGACGAGCACCATCGAGAGCCGCTCCGCGAGGCCCGAGCCCGACCGGACGAGCGCGTCGCGGACGTCGGCGGCGAGCAGACCGCGACCGGCCCCGAACTCGACGTAGCGGAACGGGTCGGGTGCCCCGAGGAGCCGGTCCATCTCCTCGATCTGCCGGGCGACGCATTCCCCGAAGAGGGTGCCGACGTCGCTGGCCGTGAAGTAGTCGCCGCCGGAACCGAGCCGTTCCGGCCCCGCGGCGTAATAGCCGCCCTCCGGGTCGTGGAGGGCGAGCTCCATGAAACGGGAAAACGGGATCGGACCCCGCGCGCGGATCTCCCCCGCGATCCGCTCCGCGAGCGCCGACCGGCCGTCGGTCAGGCGACCGCCCCTTCGCGCGCCTTCTGCGCGAGGTCCGCGGCGCTCGGCTGGCCGGCGGCGATCTTCCGCTGGATCTCGAGGACCGCTTCGATCAGAGCCTCGGGGCGAGGAGGACAACCGCTGATGTAGACGTCGACGGGTAGAAGCTCGTCGACCCCCTGCACGACCGCGTAGGAGCGGTACATCCCTCCCGACGAGGCGCAGGCGCCCATCGCGATGACCCATTTCGGGTCGGGCATCTGGTCGTAGATTTTCTTGACGGCGACCCCCATCTTCTTCGTCACGGTCCCGGAGACGACCATGAGGTCGGCCTGCCTCGGGGAGAACCGGAGCGCCTCCGCACCGAAGCGAGCGAGGTCGTACCGCGGACCGACGGTCGCCATCAGCTCGATGGCGCAGCAGGCGAGCCCCATCGGCATCGGCCAGAGGGAGTTCTTGCGACCCCAGTTCACGAAGTCCTCGATCCGGGTCGTGTAGGCCGTTTCCTTGACGTCCTCGGGCATCTCGGGTCTTTGGTGAAGGATGAGGAGCGAGTCGTCCTTGGCCATGGCCTGCCTCCGAGGCGGAATCTTAGCAGGCCCCGCCGCCTTGACGCCCCCGGGGGGCCTCCGCTAAAGTTCCGGGCCTAACTTTTTCTACTTCCACAACTTGCGTCGCGTGCGGAGGCATCGCGTGGCCGCATCCACGAACTCGTTCGATCTCGTCGTGATCGGAAGCGGACCGGGGGGGTACGTCGCCGCCGTGCGGGCCTCCCAGCTCGACCTCGCGACCGCCGTGGTCGAGATGGCGCCGAAGCCGGGGGGAATCTGCACCCACTGGGGCTGCATCCCGACGAAGGCTCTCCTGCACGCCGCGGAGGTTCTCGAGGAAACCCGGCACGCCGCGAAGTTCGGGGTGAAGGTCGCCCCGGGGGAACTCGACGTCGAGGCGGTCCACAAGTACAAGGACAAGGTCGTCCAATCGAGCGCGCGCGGGGTCGAGTACCTGTTCAAGAAGAACGGCGTCACGCTCGTGGCGGGTCGCGGCCGTCTCGCGGGGCCCGGCAAGGTCGAAGTCACGACGAACGAGGGCTCGAAGACGGTCCTGTCGACGAAGCACGTGATCCTCGCGACCGGATCGGCGATCCGCGGTCTTCCCGGTGTCGCGTTCGACGGAACGCGCGTCTGGAACTCCGACCATGCGCTGACCCGCAAGGAAATCCCCAAGTCGATGATCGTGCTCGGCGCCGGCGCCGTCGGAGTCGAGTTCGCTTCGATCTACGCCTCCTTCGGGACGAAGGTCACCGTGGTGGAGCTTCTCCCCAGGTTGATCCCGCTCGAGGACGCGGCCCTCGGGGCGGAACTCGAAAAGGCCTTCCGCAAGCGCGGGATCCCGGCGCACACCGGGACGAAGGTCGACAAGGTCGTCACGACCGAGTCGGGCGTGAACGTGACGGCGACGAAGGACGGGAAGCCCCTCGAGCTCGAGGCGGAGGTCCTCCTGGTCGCGATCGGCCGGAGGCCGCTCACCGACGACCTCGGTCTCGAAGGGACGAAGATCCGACTCGATCGAGGGTACGTCGAGGTCGACGCGGCGATGCGCACAGGGGAACCGGGCGTCTACGCGATCGGCGACATCCTGAAAACGCAGGCGCTCGCCCACGTCGCCTCCCACGAGGGGATCGTCGCCGTGGAGCACGCCGCGGGGAGGAATCCCCGCCCGATCGATTACGACAAGATCCCCTCCTGCACCTACTGCACCCCCGAGGTCGCGTCGATCGGCCTCTCGGAGGAGAAGGCGAAGGAGCGGGGGTACGACGTGGCGGTGGGGACCTTTCCGTTCTCCGCGATCGGCAAGGCGCGGATCCTCGACGACACGGGCGGTTTCGTGAAGATCGTCTCCGAGAAGAAGTACGACGAGGTGCTCGGAGTCCACATCATCGGGCCCAAGGCGACCGAGTTGATCTCGGAGGCGACCGCGGCCCTGAACCTGGAAGCGACGGCCGAGTCGCTCTTCCACGCCGTCCACGCCCATCCGACCCTCTCGGAGGCGATGGGCGAGGCGGCGCTGGCGGTGCACGGCCGGCCGATCCACATCTGAAGCGGGAGCGAAGACGATGAAGGTCGACGTGGTGATGCCGCAGATGGGCGAGTCGATCGCCGAAGGGACGATCACGCGCTGGATCAAAAAGGTCGGGGACACGGTCGAGCGGGACGAGCCGATCTTCGAGATCTCGACGGACAAGGTGGACGCCGAGATCCCCTCGCCGGCGGCGGGGACCCTCGTCGAGATCCGGAACAAGGAAGGCGAGACCGTGCCGGTCAACCAGATCGTCGCCGTCCTCGACACGGAAGGGGGGGCCGCAGTCGAGCAGGCGCCGGCTTCGTCGGTTCCCGAAACGAAGGAACCGCCGCCTCCCTCGGCCGCGAAGCCCGCCCCCCCGGCCCAGCCCGCCGAAGGCGGCGCCTTCATCTCCCCCGTCGTCCGGAAGATCGCGTCCGAGCACGGGATCGATCCCGCCGTCGTCCGCGGCACCGGAGCGGGGGGGCGGGTCACGAAGAAGGACATCCTGTCGTTCCTCGAGAGGGGGGCCGGGCCGGCGGCCCGGCCCGAACCCGCGCCCGTCGCGGCACCTGCGCCCGCAGGGGGCCCGACCTTCGCCGGAGGCGCGCGGGTCGAGCGCGTGGCGATGACCACGATGCGGAAGAAGATCGCGGAGCACATGGTGGAGTCGCGGCGGATTTCCGCCCACGTCGCCTCGATCTTCGAGGTCGACATGACCCGCATCGTGAAGCTCCGTGAGAAGTACAAGGCGGTCTACGAGGAGCGCCACGGCGCGAAGCTCACCTTCACCCCGTTTTTCGTGAAGGCGGTCTGTCCCGCGCTCCGCGCCTGGCCGATCGTGAACTCCTCCGTCGAGGGGGAGGAGATCGTCTACCGGAAAGACCTCAACATCGGGGTGGCGGTGGCCCTGGATTGGGGGTTGATCGTCCCCGTGATTCGGAACGCCGACGACCTCTCGATGGCGGGCCTCTGCAAGAAGGTGCAGGACCTCGCCGACCGAGCCCGCACGAAAAAGCTCAACCCGGATGAAGTCCAGGGGGGGACCTTCACGATCACGAACCCGGGGCCCTTCGGGAACCTCTTCGGCCTGCCGATCATCAACCAGCCGCAGGTCGCGATCCTCGGGACCGGGGGGATCGAGAAGCGCCCGGTCGTCGTCGACGACGCCATCGCGATCCGCTCGATGATGTACCTCTCGATGTCGTACGACCACCGGGTCGTCGACGGTGCGGTCGGCGACCAGTTCCTGGCCCTCGTCAAGCGCTTCCTGGAGGAGTTCGACGAGGCCCTTCTCTGACGGCCTTGGACGCGGTCTGGCTCGGCCGGGTCCCCTACCGCGAGGCGCTCGCGCTTCAGGAGCGCCTCGTGGGCGCCGTCCGGCGGAAGGCGGAGCCGGACACGCTTCTCCTTCTCGAGCACACGCCGGTGATCACCCTCGGCCGGTCGACCGCGCCCGGACACGTCCTTCTCTCCCGCGTCGAACTCGACGCGCGCGGGATCGAGCTCGTCGAAACCGGCCGCGGCGGGGACGTGACCTACCACGGGCCGGGGCAGCTCGTCGGCTACCCGGTGATCGCCCTCGAAGGGGAGCGGCGGGACGCCCGCCGTTACCTTCGCGAGCTCGAGGAGGTCCTCCTCCGCACCGCCGCCGACTTCGGCGTATGCGCGGGCCGGGAGGACGGGCTCACGGGGGCCTGGGCCGGCGGGCGGAAGATCGGGGCGATCGGGGTGCGGATCTCGACCGGTTGGATCGCCTCCCACGGATTCTCCCTGAACGTCCTGGGGCCGCTGTCGGGCTTCGACGCGATCGTCGCCTGCGGGATCGAGGGGAGGCAGGTCACCTCGATCCAGGAAGAGACCGGCCGGGTCCACGCGGTGCGCGCGGTCGCCGAGCGGGCCGCCGTCCATGCCGCCGCCGTCCTCGGTCTCCCTCTGGCGGGATCGGGAATCCGGCCGCTATCCTCCCCGGCATGACCGCAACGCGCACCGTGAGGCCCCCGTGGCTCAAGGTCCGCCTCAGGACCGATCGCCCCTTCGTCGAGATGCGTTCGATGGTCGGGGAGCTCCGCCTCAACACCGTCTGCGAGGAGGCCCGCTGCCCGAACATCTGGGAGTGCTGGAACCACGGCACCGCCACCTTCATGATCCTCGGAGACACCTGCACCCGCGCCTGCGGCTTTTGCAACGTCGCGAGCGGCAAGCCCGCGCCCGGGACCGATCGCGGGGAGCCGAGGCGCGTCGCGGAGGCGGTGGCGCGCCTCGGTCTCCGCCACGCGGTGATCACGAGCGTCGACCGCGACGATCTCCCCGACGGCGGCGCCCTCCACTTCCGGGAGGTGATCGAGGCGGTCCGGGAGCGGAATCCGGGCTGCGCCGTCGAGGTGCTCACCCCCGACTTCAAGAACAAGACGGGAGCGCTCGACGTCGTCCTCGGCGGGAAACCGGAGGTCTTCGCGCACAACGTGGAGACGGTTCCCCGCCTGTACCGCACCGCTCGGAAGGGAAGCAGCTACGAGGGCTCGGTCGCCCTCCTCCGCGAGGCCGCCGAACGCCGGGAGGCGAGCCTCCGGGCGATGCGCGTGAAGTCGAGCCTCATGCTCGGCCTGGGCGAGCGCGACGACGAGGTCCTCGCCGTTCTCGGCGACCTCCGGACGGCGGGGGTCGACGTCGTGACGCTCGGGCAGTATCTGCAGCCTACGAAGGCGCACCTTCCCGTCGACCGGTTCGTCTCCCCGGAGACCTTCGCGTCGCTCCGCGACGCGGGAATGGCGATGGGGTTCGCGCACGTCGAGTCGGGCCCGCTCGTCCGATCGTCGTATCACGCGGAGCGGCACCGCCCCGACCCGGCTCAGGGGATCGCCGAGGTTTCGGGAGCCTCCGGAACGTAGGGGGGCGAGAGGGCCCTCCCCTCGAGGATGGCCGCCACGTCGGATCGAAGCACCTCGACCTGCTTCTCGTCCGCCCCGACATACTTCCGGAGGAGGCGGCCCCGCGAATCGACGAGAAAGGTCGCGGGAAGAACGTGGACCCCGCCCCACGCCCGATCGAACTCGAGGGTGCCGCGGAGGAGCGGATAGCGGACGGCGAGCGCCTCCGCGAACTCGAGCGCCTCGACGGGACCGGCGTCGTCGAAGAGGATCCCCACGACCCGCAGCCCGTCCTGCGCGCGGCGGTCGGCGAGATCTTGGAGGATCGGCATCTCCCGGCGGCAGGGCTCGCACCAGGTCGCCCAGAAGTTCACGAGGGTCACCTTCGCCCCCTCGTAGGGGTACGACGCGGGGCGTCCGTAGAGATCGGAAAGGGCGATCGGAGGAACCGCGTCGCCGGGGGCGAGCGCCATGCCGAAAGTGGGACGCTCCGGCAGGGGCATCGTCGTTTGGGCGAACCCCGCGCTCGCGGCGAGGGAGGCGAGAAGGTACGGAGTGACGAGGAGTCGGGATCGCTTCATCGGCGGCTCCGCGCTCGGACCGGCGTGGAGCGGGAAACGGGACTCGAACCCGCGACCCCGACCTTGGCAAGGTCGTGCTCTACCAACTGAGCTATTCCCGCGTCGGCGGGCTCGAAGGCCCGCGCCGGCAAGCGCTGCACCTTACCCGATGGCGGACGGACCGTCAACGGGACCGGTCAGCCGGTCGGCCACAGCCGGAACGCGTCCTCGATGTGGGAGATCCGCCATCCCCCGAAGCGGTCCCACTCGACCTCGACGACGTCGAAGCGGCACGGCCGATCGAACTCCTCCCGCCCGGCGAGGAACGCCTCCGCGGCGCGCGCGAGCCGCTTCCGCTTGTCGGGGCCGACCGACTCCGCGGGGCGGCCGAACCCATCCCCGAGGCGCGTCTTGACCTCCACGAACACCAGGAGGTTGCCGTTTTCCATCACCAAATCGACCTCGCCGCGGCGGATCCGGAACCGCCGTGCGAGACAGCCCATCCCCTTCGCCCGGAGGAATCGTTCCGCGGCGTCCTCGCCGAGCCGGCCCAGGTCGGCGGCCGTCACGGTCGGGCCGAACGCCTCGGCGCGCGGCCCTGGTCCCGGAACTCCCGCACCCGCCGCTCCATGTCCTGGCGGAACCGCGTGAGAAAGAAGCGGAGCTCGGCCCGCTGCCGGACCGAAAGCGACGCGTCGATCCTCCGGAGCCGCTCCCGCTGCTCCTTCTCATGCGCGAGGGCGAGATCGTCGAACCGGACGAGCAGCCGCTCGATTTCGGCATCCCCCGCCCCGCCGCGGAGGGCGTCCCGGAGCTCGCCCCCGATCTCGCGACGCTCCCGCTGATGGCGAACGCGGGAGGATTCGAGGGCGTCGAACTCCGGCTCGAGCAACTTCATCTGCTCGTCGGTCAGGGCGAGTTCCGCGCGGAGCCGCGCCGAGAAGTAGCGTCGCATCTCGCGGCGCAGTTCGCCGGAACGCTCCTCCCCCGGCTCCTCCTCGACGGGCTGGGCGTAAGCGGGGAAGGAGGCGGCGCCGGCCGCCCCGAGGACAAAACCGAACAGCCACACTGCGGGCCGGTTCATGCGGAACCCTCCTTTCGAAGCCGAACCTCTTCCTCCCGGAGCCACTCGATCATCCGCGCGCGCTCCGCTGCGTCGAGCCCTTCCGTGTCCGGGAAGGGAGACCAACGCCCGGACGGAACCCCCTCGTCCCCCCCTCCGGGGGCGAAGGGGAGGGCGAACTCCCCCGGATCGGTCGGCACGACGTCGTACCCGTTTCCCCGGGGCGCCTCGGGGCGCAGCGAGAGGCTTCCGGCCCAGATGCCGACGGCCGCCGCAGCGGCGGCCAGGCTCCACACGGCCCGGCGCACCCGGTCGTCCCGCCGCCGCCGCCGGGCGACGCCGGCTTCGATCCGCTTCCAGACCTCGGGCGCGGGCGCCGGAACTGGATCGCGACCCTCCGCGGGAAGCGATGCGAGAAGCACGAGGTCGGCCGACGGGCGGCAGGCGTCGCACCGTTCGACGTGCCCGCGCAGTGCGGCGAGCGTCTCCGGGTCGGCGGCATCCCCTTCCTCCAGGGCGCGGGCGAGGAGATCCCGGAAATCGTCGCAGCCGGTCGGTATCATCGGCGTCCCTCCTCGAGCCGCCGCCGCAAGTTCGCGGTCGCCTGGTGCACGTGCGCCTTCGCGGCACCGACGGTCACCCCCAGAATCGAGGCGACCTGTTCGTAGGTCAGGTCCGAATAGACTTTCAGCACGATCGCCTCCCGCTGGCGAGGGGGAAGTCCAGAAACCGCCTCGCGGACCCGCCTGCGCGCTTCCGCGAGGGCGATGCCCGCATCCGCCCCGCCTCCCCCCGAAGACGGCTCGGAAACGGCTTCCCACCCGACCTCCCGGGGGATCCGAGCGGCCGCCGTGCGGGAGACGTTGAGCGCGATCCGGAGGATCCAGGTTCGAAACGACGCGTCCCCGCGAAAGCGCGGCGCCGCCTTCCAGGCTCGAAGCAGCGTTTCCTGGGTCGCGTCCTCCGCACGATCGTCCCTTCCGAGCAGCCTCCGCGCCAGGGCGTGGACGCCGTTGCGGTGGATCCGGAGGAGTTCCTCGAAGGCGAGAGGGTCCCCCCCGCGCCATCGCGCGAGGAGGGTCGCCTCCGCACTCTTCGCGTCTTCTCCCGTCTCCACGGTCCTCGCTGTCATGGACCCCGGGAAGGGTCGCCGGGTTTACCCGTCCGCCCGAGGAACCGCGCGGCGCTTCCAGCGGACCCCCTGGGGAGTGTCCTCGAGGACGATCCCCCGGGCGGCGAGAACGTCCCGGATCCGGTCGGATGCCGCGAAATCGCGCCGCTTCCTCGCCTCGGTGCGCTCCGCGATCAGCGCCTCGATGTCCGCATCGAGTGCGTCGTCCTTCCGCTCGAGAACCGCGAGCACCCGGTCGAACTCCCCGAAGGCCGCGGAGGCGAGGTCGCGCGTTCCGCCGGGAAGCTCCCCCCGATCCATCGTGGCGTGGCACTCGCGGACGAGCCGGAAGACCGCCCCAACCGCGCCGCTGACGTCGAGGTCGTCCTCGAGCCTGGCGCGGAACTCTCCCGCCTCCGTCCGGATGCGCTCCTCGAGGTCCGGGTTGCGGCCGGGGGCGGACGGCGCGCTCCGGAGCCGCCCCGCGAGCCCGTCGAGGCGCTCGAGCTCCGCCGCGGCCTGCTCGAGTCCCGCAAGCGTGAAGTTGAGAGGGCTCCGGTAGTGGGTCGTGAGGAGGAGCCAGCGGATCGCGCGGGGATCGTACCCTTTCGCCAGAAGGTCCCGGAGCGTGTAGAAGTTCCCCTTCGACTTCGACATCTTCTCGCCGTCCACCATGAGGTGGGCGGCGTGCATCCAATACGTCACGAACGGATGCCCCGTGGCGCACTCGCTCTGGGCGATCTCGTTCTCATGGTGGGGGAAGATGTTGTCCACGCCCCCGGTGTGGAGGTCGAACCGCTCGCCGAGGTACTTCATGCTCATCGCGGAGCATTCGAGGTGCCACCCCGGGCGGCCCCGTCCCCATGGGCTGTCCCACGCCGGCTCGCCCGGACGGTGCCCCTTCCAGAGGACGAAGTCCCGCGCGTCGTCCTTCTCGTACTCGTCGCTGTCGATCCGGGCCCCGACCCTGAGTTCCCGCCGTTCGAGGTGCGACAGTCGCCCGTACCCGGGAAACGACCCGATCCGGAAATAAAGCGATCCCTGGCTGGTGTAGGTGTGTCCGCGCTCCTCGAGCGCCCGCGCGAGGGCGATCATCTCCGGAATGTGACCGGTCGCCCTCGGGTAGTGCTCGGCCCGCTCGATCCGTAGCGCGTCGAGGTCCTCGAAGAACGCGCGGATGTACGGCTCGGTCGCCTCCTCGAAGCCGACCCCCTCCTCCGTCATCCGCCGGATGATCTTGTCCTCGACGTCGGTGATGTTCATCACCTGGACGACCCGGTACCCCGCCGCTTTCAGGGTACGCCGCAGGAGGTCCTCCCACACGTACGTGCGGAAGTTCCCGATGTGGGCGAAGTCGTACACCGTGGGGCCGCAGGTATACATCCGCACCACCCCCCTCTCGAGGGTCTCGAGGTCGCGGAGCCGTCGGGTGAGGGTGTCGAAGACGCGCACGGGGTGTCTCCTGGGAGTCAATCGGTAACGAAGAAGGTCGCGTCGGTGCCGCTGCGGATCCGGCTGAGCATGTCCTCGACGATCACGTCGACGCGGTACTCCCCGACCGGCCAGTCCCCGATCGGGAGGGCAAGACCGAGAGAGGCGCCGTAGGCTCCCCGGACGTGGAGCGTCTTCCCGTGCTTCTTGAAACGACGCCCATTGCGACGGAAGAACTCGAACGACAGGTTCACGTCGTAACGGTAGGTCCGGGCGTGCACGGAGGCGTCGTAGACTTGGAGGTAGAACCGGAGCGGTTCCCCGCGACCGAAGGTCGCCGAAGGACGCGGCACGACCTCCTCCGACCCGACGGCGAAGAGGCTCCCATCGGCCGGAGCGGGGCCGAAGCGCTCTGCGGGGACGAGCGAGCTCGTCGACAGCCTCCCGGTCCCGAACTCGGGCGCGTGGAGCGTCGCGGTCCGGAGGAGGAGCGTGCTGCGCGTCGCGTCGGTGACCGCGTAGCGGATCCGCTGCGAGGTGCCCGGCTCGAGGTAGACGCGGCCGACGAAGATCTCCCTTCCCGAGGCTTCGGATCCGGGAAACGCGGAGAGCACGACCGCCCGTTGCGCCCCGCCGATCGCGACGTCGGCCGGGGCGGAGACGTACGCGACGGCGCTGTACGGGGGACGGTCGGTCTCCGACGGGAGGCGGGGACTCGTGGCGACCTCGAGGGTGAGAAGGGCGACGACCGAACCGTCCGCGGCTTGGAAGTAGTAGACCTCTTCCAGGAGACGCCCCGTCGCCGAAGCCTCCTGGGTCGCTGCCTCGCCCGCGGGATCCGGGCGAGCGAGACCTCTCCGCTCGCTCCACCGGACGTCCGACCGGCCCGTTCCGTCTTCCCCGAACACCCCGACGAGGTATCCGTTGACGATCCCCGCGGTCCGGATGCGGCCGAGTCCGGGGTTCGTGTCCCGAATCCGTTCGACGAGGGCACGCCGGACGGAGGGGTCGAAGGGATCCGGCCGATTCCCGCCGGCCGGATCGAGCCGGAAGATCCCGTCGGTCCCCCGGTAGAACACGATCCGGAGCGGATCGCCGGAGGCTCGCGTCGTGTACGTCCAGAGTTCCCTGCCGATGCTCTCCGGGTCACCCGGGAGTCGCTCGATCGTGTCCGGCTCGCCGAGGGCGAGGTAGACGCGACCGCGGTCGGTCCGCCATCCCGAGCGGCCGCGTTCGGAAAACCTCGTCTCGGCCTCGATGCACCGCGTGGAAAACCGCTCGCGAAACTCGTTCTCGAGGGTGGCGGGGTCGGGGTCGAGGCGGTGCCAAAAACGTTGGACGAACGCAGCCCGGCTCTCGTCGGTTTCCAGGCGGCCGTAGCGCTCGTACTCGGAGTCCGAAAGGAGAAAGCGCGCCGGGCCGTCCCGCCAGGCTCGGTCGGCAGGGGGCTCCCCCGCCTCTCCGGACGCGGGGACCGCCCCGAGAAAGACGGCGAAGAGGGCCGCAACGAAGCCCACCGGCTTCCCTCCGCCGCCGGACCGGACCGCTAGAACGCGAGCCGCATGCTCAGCTCGTACCGGCGCCCGAAGCGGTTCGTCGCCTCGTTGACGCCGTTGATCTGCCGGCCCGACTGAACGTTTTGCGCCTCGTTGTAGATGATGTAGGTCCCGTCGTTGAACAGGTTCTCCACGAGCGCGGAGAGCTGCATCTGAATGCCCTTCGGAAGGGCGAACTCCTTCGTCGCCTTCAGGTCGACGTTCCAGTAGTCGTTGTTGCGCTGATCGTTCCGCTGCCCCGTGAGGTACCGGAAGCGGTTCAGCGCCGAGGGGAGCCCGCCTTCCTCGGAAACCGCGGGGGCGTACGTGACGGCCGAGAAGTCCTGCCGGAGGATCGACCAGGGGAGTCCGGACTGCCAGGTCACGGAGGTTCCGAGTCGGATCCCGCCGCGGAAGATCCGGGTGGCGTTCAGCTTGAGCTGGTGGGTCCGGTCGTACGAGAGGAAGCCCTTCTCGTCCTCGAGGGTCGTCCGGTCGTTCCCGAGGAAGAGGTTCCAGTCCTCGGCGTCCCCCTTCGCCTGCGACCACGTGTAGGAGGCCTCCATCTGCCAGTCCTTGTACTGCCTCCGCACCATCTCGAGGACGATCGCCTCGTACTCGGCGCGGTTGAAGTTTCCGATGAGGAAGACGCTGCCCCACGCGGGGTTACGACCGTAGAGGTCGACGATGCCGTCGGGCCCGACCAGGAGGACGAGGTTCGGCTTCTCCGGGTCGAAGGGGTTGGGCTCCTCGACCGGGATGAAATCACCCGCGCAGTCGTCGAGCCGCCCGTCGCCATCTCCCGGATCGATGTCCTCGTAGACCTCGCCGGTGTACGGATCCACGATCGTTCCCGTCCCCGGACTCGCGGCGACGACCAACCCGGGATTCTGCGTCGAGGGCCTGATACAACGCCCGAAATCGTCCGGAATCCGGTTCATGTCGATGTCCTGGAGCTGATCCCGGAACTTGCTCTTGATGAGGGAGATCTTGAGGGACGTCTCGGTGAAGATCTCGCGCTCGAAGCTGAACGTGAACTCGTCCTTGTACGGGGTGCTCAGGTTCCGGTCGACGAACGAGAAGCTGAGGACCGGGTAGACCGACTTCCCCCGGCTCACGAGGCCGTTCTCCGTCTCGTCCATCAGGAACTGCGCGTTGACGAGCGGGGCCTGGCTTTCCACGAGGGGAACCTGGAGGAAGACCTTGTCGTAGAAGCGGCCGGCGGTCGCCGCGAACTTCTGCTTCCCGTTGTTCCAAGGATCCCACGACGCGGAGATGCGGGGGCCGACGTTCGTGTTGCGGAGGCGGACGTCGGAGCGACGCCGCACGTTCGTCCAGTTCTGGGCGGTCTGGAGAGCGCCGGTGAGGGTGATGCCACCCTCGGGGGTGCCGGCGATCTGCTCGTTCAGCGACTGCTCGAGCCCCTGGAGGTTCTCGTAGGCGGTGAACGCGTCGTACCGGTCCTCGGGAAGGGGATCCACTCCGGGAATGAGCGTCGACTCCCAAGCATCGTACTCGACTCCGGGATCGAACGGCTCGAATCCCGGCGCGTTGATCTCTTCGCGATCGACGCGGACCCCGACCGTCACCGACACGTTGCTGCGGGGCTTGAACGTGTCGGTGGCGTAGACGCTCCAGGTCGTTCCGGTCGCCCGCGCTTCCGAGACCGGCTCGATCGGAACCGTCGCCCCGACGAGGACCACGGTGTTGAATTCCCCCGTGTTGCCTTCGGGCTCCGTGAACCGTCCGAGCGAGGCCGACGGCGCCTGGTTGATCCTCCGGAAGTAACGTTCGTTCTCGACGATGAGGCCGGTTTTCACCTCGTGCTGCATGCGGAGGAAGTTCCCGATGAAGAACGTCGCGTCGCTCTTCACGGTGAGGCGCTGGCGTGCGTCGTCCCACGCCACGGGGAACGAGCCCGACTGCTGGCCGCTGTCGATGTCGAAGCAGCTCGCGCTGTTGAGCCCGCTGAACTCGCTCGGGAACCGGCACGCGTTCGTGGCCGAGGCGACGGTCGGGCCGTACTCGAGCTCATAGTCCTGGTACGACGCGAGGCTCTCGACGAAGATCTTCGGCGAGTAGGGTGCCGACCAGGTCAGACTGTAGGTCGGCCCTCCCTGCTTCAGCCGGAACGACGATTCGACCGGAGTGAAGGAGCTGACGCCCAGGTTCTCGACTTCCAGGGGATCGTATTGGAATTGCATCGCCAGTTTGTTCCGGTCGGAGACCTGCCACGTGATTTGGTCGGCGTTGATCGTCTGGCGGAGGGGTTGCGAGACGACTGTGGTTCCCGTATTGACGGGCTCGTCCTCCTTCACGTACTCGTGGTTCAGACGGTACCAGAGCTTGTCCCTCACGATCGGACCCGAAAGCGAGATCGCCGGCCGGACCGACTCGAACTCGCCGAGACGCGAGGCCGGGATGTTCGACGCGCCGTTGCCGTCGAGCTTGCTCGACCGGTACAGGAAATTGAAGGTACCCTCGAAGTCGTTGCTCCCCTGCTTTTGAATGATGTTCGCGAACCCGCCCTGGGCGCGGCCGTACTCGGCTCCGGCGCCCGCTGTGATGACCTCGACTTCCTCGATCGAGTCGAAGTTCACGACGTTGAGCCAACCCCCGGTGAGCGGGTCCTGGTTGCTCACCCCCCCGACCGACGCCTTGAAGTCCCGCTCGCGTGCGCCGTGGACGTTGGGATTTCCGTCTCCGTCGTCGTCCTGGACGCCGGGTGCGAGCGTCAGGACGTTCTGATAGAAGCGGCCCTGCACCGGAAGGTCGCGGATGAACTCCTCCGAATACCGGGTCGTGGAAGTCGTGTCCTCGAGTTCCACGACCTGGCGGTCGACCGTCACCTCGACCGTCTCCGTGAGGAGCTCTTCCGGCGTGAGGGCGATCGGGACCTCGGTCGTCTCGCTCGCCTTCACCCGGATGTTCGGAAGGGTCACCCGCGCGTAGCCGGGGACGAAGGCCGAGACGACGTAGGTGCCGTCGGGCCGGAGCACCGGGAAGAGGGCGATCCCCTGGCCGTCGGTCACCACGTTCGTCGTCCCGACGAACCCGTTGGCGTTGCTGAGGGTCACGACGACCCCCGGGAACCCCATTTTGTCCTCGTCGACGACCCGGACTCGGAGACCGCCGGTCGACTGCGCGAACGACGGCAGGACCGCCAGCGCGGAAGCCAGGATCGCCAAGGCGAACATACGGTGCGACTTCATGAAGCCCCCTTCTCCGACGCTCCCGGCGCGGAACGGTGGCCTCCGGACCCCGCCCACGACCCGATCCGGAAGCGACCGGGTTATGTACCATCCGTCCCGGGGCTCCGTCAACCGAAGAACCCCTTCCGCCCCGGACCGGACCGCCTCATGGTATCTATTCCGAACGGCCGCCCGGCGGGAGCCTTCGGCCCCTCGCCTGCGGTGACGGTGCAGCGGCCCGTCCCCTCAGGGGACGTCGATCCCGAGCCGCTTGATCTTCTCGTTGAGGGTCGTCGGCTTCATCTTCAGAATCTCGGCGGCCTGTTTCTGCACCCCGTCCGCCCTCCTCAGGGCGGCCTCGATCAACAGGCGTTCGTAACGGACCACCGCCTCATGAAGTCCGAGACCTTCCGGGATCTCGGCGACCTGCGGAATCGTCGTGGCAGTCAGGAGCTCTTTCGGAAGGAGGTCGAGCCCGATCTTCCCCCCCCGGGCGAGCACGACGCCCCGCTCGACGACGTTCTCGAGCTCCCGGACGTTCCCGGGCCACGTGTGGGAGAGGAAACGTTCCATGACCTCGGGCTCGACCGCGGTCACGGCCTTCTCGTTCTCCTCGGAGAACCTCGCGAGGAAGTGCTCCACGAGAACGGGGATGTCCTCCGGGCGTTTTCGGAGCGGCGGGAGCGTCACGTTGATGACGTTCAAGCGGTAGTACAAATCCTCCCGGAACCGTCCCTTCTCGACGAGGACCTTGAGATCCTCGTTGGTGGCGGCGAGGATGCGGACGTCGGCCGACCGGCTTTCGACGGAGCCGAGCGGCACGAACTCCTTCTCCTGGATCACGCGGAGGAGCTTGACCTGCACCTCCGGGGAGATCGTGCTGATCTCGTCGAGGAGGACCGTCCCTCCCTCCGCCACCTCGAGCAGGCCGGGCTTCGCGTGCGTGGCCCCCGTGAACGCCCCCCGGACGTGGCCGAACAGGTTGTCCTCGAGGAGTTCGGTCGGCACGCTGTGGCTGTTGACCACGACGAACGCCTTCGCGTGACGCGGGCTCCGCCGGTGGATCGCATGCGCGACGAGTTCCTTGCCGGTCCCGCTCTCCCCCTGGATGAGGACGGTCGCCCGGCTCGGGGCCACCTGCTCGATGAATCGGTAAATCTCCTGCATCGCGCGGGAGCGACCGACGATGCGTTCGAAGCGGGTCCTCTGCTCGAGGGCCCGCTTCAGGTCCTTGTTCTCGGCCCTGAGGCGGGTGGTCAGGACCGCCTGCCGCACCAGGTTTCGGACGTCGTCGTTCTGGAACGGCTTGGTCAGGTAATGGAACGCCCCGGACTTCATCGCGGCGACCGCGTTTTCGACCGTGCCGTAGGCCGTGATCAGGACCACGGCGAGGTCGGGCGAGGTTTCCCGGATCCAGCGAAGCACGGCGAGACCGTCCGCGTCCGGAAGCATCACGTCGAGGAGGACGACGTCCCAGCCCGCCTCCTCCTCGAGCAGCCGTCGCCCCTGGGCGGCGTCGCTCGCGGAGTGGACATCGTGTCCGTCGCGCGCGAGCACGGTGCGGAGCACGTCCAAGACGACGGACTCGTCGTCGACGACGAGGATCTTCCCCGGCTCGTGCTCCCGGTCTTCTTCGGTCGACATCGGGACGATTCTAGATTACGCGCTCGCGGCCGCGCTCCGGGGAAGCGGCAGATCGACGCGGAATCGCGTGAACCGGCCCGGAACGCTGTCGACGTGCATCTCGCCGTCGTGCTCGCGCACGATGCCGTAGCTGACCGAAAGCCCGAGTCCGGTCCCCTTTCCCCGTACCTTCGTCGTGAAGAACGGATCAAAGACGCGGGGAAGATCTTCCTCCGCGATCCCCCGGCCGTCGTCCTCCACCTCCACGGTCGCGCGATCATCGGCGGCACCGCAACGGATCCGGATCGTTCCCCCTTCCTCCAGGGCGTCCCGGGCGTTGAGGAGGAGGTTGAGCACGACCTGCTGGATCTTGGAGCGACTCCCCACCACTTCCGGGCCCCCCTCGTCCAGCTGGGAGAGGACCCGGATGCCCCTCCCCCGAACCTGCGGCTCGAACAACCGGAGGACCTCGGCGACGGCGTCGCCCAAGTCGAACGGCTCGAAGGCGTTCCGTTCGGGGCGCGCGAGGTTCAGCAGGGAGTTCGCGATCCCGGACGCCCGGCGGGTCTGCGCCTCGATCTTCTCGAGGAGAGATCTCTTCGGGTCGCCCGGAGGGATGTCGTCGAGGAGCATCTGCGTATAGGACGAGATCCCCGTCAGCGGCGTGTTGACCTCGTGCGCGACCCCGGCCGCGAGCAACCCGAGGGAGGCCAGCCGTTCCTGACGGGTCACCTGCTCTTCGAGCCGGTTGCGCTCCGTCACGTCGTCGAAGGTGACGACGGCGGTCCCCCCGGCCTCCCCGCTCCGTTCGCCTCCCGAGACGGAGAGGTCGACCAAGATCCGTCGTCCCGCTGCGTTCACGAGGCCGTGGGCGTAAACGCGGGACTCCTCTCCCTGGGCGGTCGTCTCTCGGGCGCGGTCGAGGAGGCGGACGGTCTGGAGCGGGAACACGTCGGCGAGACGCCGGCCGATCGCCTCGTGCCTCGGCAGCCCGTAGATCTCCTCGAGGCGCCGGTTCCAGGCCAGGATCCTCCCCCCCGCGTCCGCAAGGAGGAGCCCGACCCCGCTGCTCTCCAGGATCCGCTCTTGACGGGCGCGGAGGAGTTCGACCTCCTGCGCGTGCCGGCGGACCTCGCGCACGACCCGCGCGGCCTCGATCGCCGGCGCGATTCTCTCGGCAAGCGTCGCCAGGAGCCGCCGGTCCTCCGACGAAAGCGGAGGGACGAGATCCCCGCGCTCGGGGAGGAGAAGAAGCCCGGTCACCCGTCCGCGCACGCGGAGCGCGAACGCGTGGCGCGCGTCCGGAACGGCGGAGATCCCGTCGCTCGGAACCGGGATCGCCCCGTCCCGATCGAGTGCCTCGAATGTCGCGGCATCGAGCTCGAGCGGCGCGTCCTCTCCGGCCTCCGAGACTTCGACGAAACGGCTCCCCCCGTCGCGGACCATCGCCCGGACCCACCCGACCTCCATCGTGTCGCGAACCCTGTCCTCGAGCCGGCCGAGAAGCGCGGGAAGGTCGGTTTCCTCCTGCAGCTCGCGGGCCCACTCGAGGAGCGTGGCGCGGTCGCTGTAGCGCGCGCGGTAGAAAGCGCGGTCGACGACGGCACGGGTCGATTCGCGGAGCCTCGGATACGCGACCGCGGTGACGACGGCGGCGAGAAACGAAAGCGCGATGTCCGGGATCGCACCGGGAACGGTGAGCCAGCGGAACGCCGAGAGCGACGCAGCGTAGGTGACCACGACGACGCCGGCGAGGGCCGCCCCGGCGAGGCCTCGCCTCAGGACGAGGTCGAGGTCGTGAAGCCGGTAGCGTGCCATCGCGGCGGTGAAGGCCGCCGGAACGAGAAGAACGGGGAGGAGCGAGAGGCTCGCCCACGCCGGGGGGGCGATCCCCATGGCCCACGGCAGCGCGTAGGCCACCGCGAACGGCCCGAGACCGAGACCGAGCCCCCAGAGCATCCAGCGGAGTTGGCTTCGATGGAGACCCGAAGGGGACTCGAGGTAACTCCTCGCGAGCAGAGCCGATCCGCCGACGACGGCGACGGCGAGAAAGGCGAGGAGACCACGATCGATCCAGCCGACGGCGCGCGCGGGGTCTTGGAACCGGTGCGCTCCCCCCATCGCCTCGAGCCAGATCGCCCCGGCCGCGATCCCGGCGACCGGGACGTACGCGGTCGCGAGCACGGCCTTCGCGTGACGTACGGTGCGGCGCGAGAGGGTGAGAGCGAGGTGGAACAGGAATGCGGGCGCGAGCGCCCCCGCGGCGAGGTCGACGACGTGAAGGGTCCAGTCGAGACGGTCCGCGCGTCCGGTGGGGCTCGCGATCAGCACGAGGAAGAGGGATGCCGCGAGCATCCCGTACGGCG
The DNA here is from genome assembly GCA_964383585.1 of uncultured Acidobacteriota bacterium. Lineage (GTDB taxonomy): Bacteria > Acidobacteriota > Polarisedimenticolia > Polarisedimenticolales > DASRJG01 > CAYLHQ01. Next base: position 88,575 of record CAYLHQ010000006.1, on the reverse strand, counting down.
TCGCACCGCGCACCGTCCCGAGCCGGAGGAGAACATAGCCGCCGGAGACGAGGAAACCCGCCGCGACGATCGCGAGGAACCCGTAAAGGGGCGGTACCTCCGCGCGGCGCTCGATCTCGACCTCGGCCTCGAAGGACTTCGCTCCTCGAATCGCCTCGACCACGACCGATCCGTGGCGCGGCAGGCTCCACGGCAGGGCCGAAGCCTCGAGCGCGGAACGCACCGTACGGCCTCCGATCCGGACGAGCACGTCGCCGGGCTCGAGCCCCGCTCTCGCCCCCGGACCTCCCGGCTCGACCGCCCGCACGGCCACCTGCGCGCCGTCGTCCGCCCACTCGACGCCGAAAGTCGGAACGCGGTCTGCGACGCGGCGTCCGAACGCGACGAGGCCGAAGGCGAAAAGGAGGAGCCCCACCCCTCCCACGAACCACGCCCTCTGCCGACTCGCCCGTCGGGTCACCGCACAGTCCCCCCAACCCGGTTCTCTCGCCGGGTGCCCTGCAAGCGTTGCGCCATTTCGACGTCCACCGATTCCGCAGCGGCGGGCATTCTCGCCGGTTCTGCGAGCTTTTTTCCGGCGTCCGGAGCCACGAGACGAGCCCGGCTTTCCAAGCCCTTGAATCCCGGGGGTTCTCGGTCCGAAAGTTTGGATCGCGACATCGTTCGGGTGGACGGTCTCAGAACGTGACGGCGACCCCTGCACTCAGCCGCTCCTGGAGTGCGACGAGGGCCTGCTCCGTTCGCTCGTCCTCCCCCCGCGCGTGCGGCGCGAGCCGGGCGGAAACGACGAGGCGGCAGCGGGCGTCCAGAAACGCCAGCCGAACCAGATCCTGACGGAATTCGGCGTCGAGGTAGTCTCGAACGACATACGGGGCGTCGGCGACCCCGGCCGTTCGCTCCGCGATCTCGACGTATTCGATCGCGAGGCCCGTGCCGGAGCGCGGGAACGCGATCGCCGCCGCGCCGGCGCGATACCGGAGCTCGCGCTCCGTCAGGAAGTGGAACGGACTCCCCCACGCCATCCGATCGGCGACGAGGCCTTCCGCGCGTCCTTCCGTGAACCGGATCGAGAACGAACCGAAGATCCCCGGGCGCTCGAGCGTGACGCGTGCGCGCCGGTCCGAGACGTTTCCGTTCGTCAAGAAGTACTCGTCCGAACCGCCACCCTCGCGCAGACCCATTTCCGTTTCGCGGATCGGGAGATCGAAGTAATCGGCCGCTACCGTCCACCCAGAACCGAACGGCGCGTCGACGCGGAACTCGAGGCCGAGCGGATCCTCGAGCCTCGTCCCCCCGGGACCGCCGTGCGGGCCCTGCGGCGCGTTCGCGCCGGGTCGCGCATGGTAGGAAACGACCCCGCGCACCTGGAGGCGGCTCCCCGTCCACGCGGCACCGGCGCGCGGCACCACGAGCGTCGCGTTCGTCTCGTCGAGCGTCTGCCGGACCGCCATGCCGTAGATCACCGTGGTGGGCCCGGCGATCGACCAGGCGTCCTCGAGGTCGATTGCCGCACTCCAGCCGGCCGCCCCCGAGATGCCGAGGTAGACGTTCGTGTGGTCGCCGGCGCGGACGAGCGGAAGGGCGAGATCGACGCGCTGGGCGCGCAGGCCGACGCGAACGAGGTGGGCGTCGCCGGCGAGCACTTCGTATGCCGTCTCGGCGCCGATCGATCGGTTGGAGTTCCCTGTCCCCTCCGAAGGCCGATCGAAGGCGATCGTCTGGTCCACGTAGTCGAGCTGGACCGCGAGCCGGCTCGCGGCGTCGAGCTGCGTCGCCCACGTCGCGTCGTACCCCCACGAGCGCTGCGCGTTCCGCGAAGGGAGTTCGGCCGTCGAGACAGACTCCACGTTCGCGTGCTGGTAGAACGCCGTCACGTCGACGCTCGAGTGGCTCCCCGACTCGACCGTGACATCCATCGCCAACGCGCCCCGCTGCTGCCGGGCCCCGATCCGATCGCTGCCCGCGCCGTCGTTCGACGCATAGGTCTCACGCATTCCCTCGAGGCGGATGTTCGCCCAATCGCCGACGAGGGACGCGATCTGCATCCGCGTTTCCGCGCCCTCGAGCGGGAGTCCGCCGCCCGCCTCCCCGAATCCCGCGACCGCGACCCGGTGCATGAGTTCGGCCTGGAGTGCATCGGGAATCACGCGGGAACGTGCTCCCCCATGGGGCGACGCGTCCGCAGCGAGGACCTCTTGGCCGATGTCGCGGAGCACGCTGCGCCGCGGCACCCGAAGCACCCACGAACGGCTTTCCAGGACCTTCTCCGCCCCGGCTTCCCCGGGCTGCGGGAGGGGACGGAGGATCACGTCGAGGGTCGATCGGACGGCGGTGTGGACGCGGGTCCAGTTCGCGAGGTAACCATCCTTGAGGGCGGCAAGACGATAGGCACCCTCGCGGAGTCCCGTCACGGAGAAGCGACCCTCCCCGTCGGTGCGGACGCTCGCAGCGGGGGCGGAGCCAGGCGGGTCGGGAACGAGGAAAATGTCGACGTCCGCGAGGACGCTACCGGCGGTGTCCCGGGCGATCCCGGTGATCATCGTCGCCGAGGACCACCCCGCCGAGGCAAAGGCGGAAGCTCCCGCGAAGAGGGCGAGTGCCATCGCGAGCGCCAGGGTCCCAAGGCGATGGAGCCACTGCATCCGAACCAGCCCCTCCGGTCCGCGCCCCCCCAGGCCCGTCAGAGCCGCGCGGGTGGAGTGTAGGGGCGCCGGAAACGGGTTGTCAACCGGGCCCGGTGGCCTAACATGCCGTGCGATGGCCTCGCCCCGTCCCGCCGGAACTCTCGTCACGCTCGCGGCGCTCGTGGCGACATCGTGGCTCTCCCGTTCGTTCGCGGCCCCTGCGATCCGCATGGAGCCGGCGGCCTCGCTGCGCGCCGAGGTGGTCTTGACCGGACCGGATCTTCCCGGAACGATCGGCTTCCTGGAAGTCGAGTCCCTTCCAGGGCAGCCCGCGACCGCCTCGATCGACCTCCCCTGGCCGGCGGGGGCCCGGCTCGCACTTCGCCTCGCGGGGGACTTCGACTCTTCCGCGACCACCGTCGAGGCGGAGGTGACCGTCGTTCGGGGAGACGAGGCGCTATCCCGAACGGCGCGCCGTCTCGCGGTCGGCGGGTCGAGTTCGACGATCTGGGAGGTCCACCGTGCGCAGGGGCGCCGGATCCTCCTCGGCGTCCGTGTGGAGCGTCTCGCTCGTCCCGCGGTCCCTCCTCCCCCGCGGGTCGGCGCGCAGGTCGCCTTCCGGCTCTTCGTCGAGCGGGTACAGGGAGACGCGATCACGCTCCTTGAAACGAACGACCTCAACACGTTCGTCGGCGAGCCGGTCTCCTATTCGTTCCGGCGCGGCGCGGGGATCGAGGAGGAACGGATCCGAGTCGGCGTCTCGCCACTCCGGATCCTCGACGACGTCGTCCAGGTCTCCCTCGACCTTGAAGCGCGCCTACCGGGGGAGGATGCCCCACCTCCCTTCCGGAGGACCCAGACGCTCTTCGTGACCCGCGGGGTCGAATCGAGAGTGGTCGTGGCCACCGGCGATCCGCCTTCGGGATACCGGTTCCGTCTGGTCGCGGAGTTCTGACGTGCGACTGGGTGTTGGGGCGCTCCTCTTCGGCGCCGCGAGCACGATCGGCGTCCCCGCCGCCGATGCGCAGACCGCTCCCGACGGAGAGACGCTCGTGCTCCGCGCCGACCTCCGGATCAAGGTGGTTCGCGGCCGCGAGCTGGTCGTGGAGGCGCGCGCGTGGCCCGAAGAGTCGCTCCGGTCGTTCGCGGGGCGACTCTCCTCGGGAGAGCGTGCCGCCCGCCTCGAAGCGGCGCTCCGCGGCGCAACCCCGGGGGTGGACGGGTTCCTGCCGGTTCCGCTTCCCCTGGTTTCGGACGATTTGCGCCGATTCGCGCTCCTCGCCCTCTTCCCCGAGGACCGCGCGGACGGGGAAGACTGGGTCCACTTCGCGCGCTCGGGACTGCTTCCCACCTACGACGAAGGACTCCCGCAAGTCGCGGAGTGGTTCGCGACCGACCGCGAGGTCTTTCCGGAGTTGCAGCGCTCCAACGCCCTCCCCTCGCCGGAGCTCGGCCCGGGGACTCCCGTCCGGATTCCGGGGGCGCTGCTGCACCCGGCCTTCCGCCCCCGTGAGCGCTCCGCGGACGGCACGCTCGAGTACGGGACCGACGACGCCGGTGCCTATGCCGGCTACCGCCTGCGGCCCGGAGAGGCCCTGTACTCGGCCGTCGTGCTCCGCTTCACCGGCCGGACCGCGAGGGAGGACGTCGAAGCGGTCGCCGTCGAGATCGCCCGGAGGAGCGGCGTCCTCGATCTGACCGACATTCCGGTCGGCTGGCTCGTGAAGATCCCCCTCGAACTGCTCGAAGCGGACTTCCTCCCCCGAGGTCACCCTCGGCGCGTCGAAACCGAGGCGGAGCGCGCGGCACTGGAGGCGGCGCTGCGCGCCGCGGCGGCGCCCCGGCCCACGGCCCTCGACGGGGCGCTCGTCGTGCTCGATCCCGGCCACGGAGGGAAAGACCCCGGAACGATGCACAACGGACTGTGGGAGCACGACTCGGTGTACGACATCGCGGTCCGCGTGAAGCGAATCCTGGAGCGGGATACGGCGGCGACGGTGGCGCTCACGCTGCTCGACCCGAAGGCGGGCACCAGACCCTCGACCGGAGACGCGCTCGTGCGCGGGGGCCGCGAAGCGATCCAGACCGACCCGCCGTTCGTGCCCGGGGAGGACGGGGAGTCGGCGCTCGGCGTCAACCTGCGCTGGTACCTGGCGAATTCGCTCTACCGCAAGGCCGTGGCGAACGGGACCCCGCCCGAGCGCGTCGTCTTCGTGTCGATCCACGCCGACGCCCGCCATCCCGACCTCCGGGGGCTGATGGTTTACGTCCCGGGTGCCGCCTACCGCACCGAAACGTACGGCTCGAACTCGAAGACCTACCGTCGCTACCGAGAGGTTCGCGAGAAGCCCTTCGCTTCCTTCGACAAGAAGGAGCGGATCCGCTCGGAGGCGGTCTCCCGGGTCCTCGCGGATCGCCTCGTCGGTTCGTTCCGGGACGAGGGACTGGCGGTCCAGCCCTACCTCCCGGTGCGGCACCGCGTGATCCGCGGGAGACGGGACTGGTTGCCCGCCGTCCTCCGGGGGAACCAGATCCCCGCGAAGGTGCTCGCCGAGGTCGTGAACCTCACGAATCCGAAAGACGCAAGGACGCTCTCGACCGCGAGCGACCGCGAGCGGATCGCGAGCGCCCTCGCGCGTGGCATCCGCCTGTACCTGGAGAAGGGTGCGTCTTGACAGCGCCCGGGGGCGGTCTTACTGTCCCCGCCGTCTCCGTCGGAGGAGATCGAGGCGATGCCGATCTACGAGTACCGATGTACGGCGTGCGGAGGGGTCTTCGAGAAGATCCAGAGATTCAGCGACCCTCCCGTGGAGTCCTGCGAGGTTTGCGAGGGTGCCGTGGAGAAGCTCGTGTCCCGGACGGCGTTCCTCCTGAAGGGAGGCGGCTGGTACGCGAGCGGGTACACGAAGTCGGGGGGAGGCCCCGACTCCTCCGCCGAATCGGGCGGAAAGCCGGAATCCGGAAACGGAACGCCGAAAGCGTCGGGAGCGAGCTCCGAGTCCAAGCCCAAGGGGGGCGGCTGCGGCGCTTCCTGCGCCTGTCATTGATCGAACCCAGCGCACCTCCGGTGAGAGCCGGCCGATGAAGATCCTGCTTGTCGGAAGTGGCGGCCGCGAGGATGCCCTCGCCTGGGCTCTGTCGAGGTCGTCCGGGGTGCGCCTCCGATGCGCGCCGGGGAACGCGGGGATCGGCCGGCGGGCGGAGCGCGTCCCGATCGCCCCCGACGACGTTCCCGGCCTCACGAATCACGTGCGCGCCGAACGGTACGACCTCGTGGTGGTGGGACCCGAGGTTCCCCTCGTCGAGGGACTCGCCGACCGTCTGGGTGCGCTCGGAGTGCCGGTCTTCGGTCCTTCTGCAGCCGCCGCCCGTCTCGAGGGAAGCAAGGCCTTCGCGAAGCGATTCATGGAGCGGCACGGCATCCCCACCGCCCGTTTCCGGGTTTTCCAGGACGCGGGGGAAGCCTCCCGCTGGCTTCTCTCGGGAGAAGCGGACTACCCGCTCGTCGTCAAGGCGGACGGCCTCGCCGCGGGAAAAGGAGTCGTACTCGCCGACGATCCCGCGACCGCGGTCGATGCAGCGACCGGAATGCTCTCCGGCCGGGCGTTCGGGGACGCGGGTCGCACCGTCGTCGTCGAGGAGCGGCTGACCGGCCGCGAGGCCTCGTACTTCGTCCTCTCCGATGGGGCACGGGCGATCGATCTCGCGACCTGCCAGGACCATAAGCGCGCTCTCGACGGGGATCGCGGGCCGAACACAGGAGGGATGGGCGCTTTCTCCCCGTCCCCATTCCTCGACGACGCGCTCGCGCTCGAGATCCGCCGGTCGGTGGTGCGCCCGACACTCGACGGGATCGCCGCCGAGAGGGCGCCCTTCCGCGGGGTCCTCTTCGTGGGCCTCATGTTGACGTCCGAGGGCCCGAAGGTCCTCGAGTACAACGTCCGTTTCGGCGACCCCGAGACGCAGGTCCTGATCCCACGCCTCGAGGGGGAATGGCTCCCCCTCCTCGCCGGTTGCGCCGCGGGCGGCCTTCCGCCGGACCCTCCGCGGTGGCGACCGGGGGCCGCCGTCTGCGTCGTGATGGCCTCCGGCGGCTACCCCGGCCCGTACGAGAAGGGGAAGCCGGTTTCGGGAGTGGACGAGGCCGAACGCATGGAAGGGGTCCACGTCTTCCACGCGGGGACCGAGACCGATGGGGGAGGCCGCCTCCTCACCGCGGGAGGGCGCGTGCTCGGCGTCACCGCGCTCGGCGACGACCTCGCTGCGGCGCGTCTCCGGGCGTACGACGCGGTCGCCCGCATCGGCTGGGACGGGGAGCAGCACCGGCACGACATCGGGGCCGACGCCCTACCTGCTTGAGCCCTCGACGTCCGGGGCGACGACCGCGGTCTCCACGGGGGTTCCCTCCACGACCTTCCGCACGACGATCTCGCGTTCCTCCCCTTCGCCCGCCCCCCGGATTTCGACGAATCGTGTGAAGAGAATCGGAACGCCGCGGACCTCCGGATCGGAGGGATCGGCCCGGTCCATCGCGTGCACGTGAAGGTGCGGCGACCTGCTGTTCCCGCTGTTCCCCGCTCTCGCGATCGGGTCTCCTTGCGCGACGACATCCCCTTTCGCGACGACGACCGATCCCGTTTCGAGATGGGCGAGGAGCAGGAAGCGCGACGGCGAAGCCTCGAGGACGACATAGTTCCCGTAGACCCAGTCCGGCCTCCTCAGATCGTCGAGGAGGCTGCGACGCGGGTAGTCATCGAAGCCTTCGTTGTCCTCGTACTCGTCCACGACGCGGACGACCCTCCCGGCCGTTGGGGCCAGGACCGGACGGCCGAAGGAGGGGCTGTCCTCGTTCCGCTTCCCGCGGTCGGGCATGACGTTGCCGCTCCGGTCGACCGCGGCGAAATCCCAAGCGAACTCACTCCCCCGTCCTCCGATCCGGTGGTTCGTGCCGCAACCGTTTCCCTGGGTGACGCGCCAATGGCCCCGGAACGGAAGCGCGACCGACAGCGGTTCCGGGGCGGGAACGAGGTCGGCGCTCGCGGTCGCGACCGTCCGGCCTTCCTCGTAGCGCCGTCGCGCGCTGAGCACCAGTTCGAGCCGGACGCGGTCCGCTCCCGGCGGGACGTCGGTGAGGCAGACCGCCTGCCAGGTGATCTTCCCGCCCCGGTCGAGCCTCCGCTCCCTGGAGAATCGGGTCTCCTCGAAGAACCCGTCCGAGAATCGACGGCGCGCGAGCGTCGCCTCTTTCCGGGAGAAGACGAGCCGCACCTCGTCGACCCGGAGGGGAACCGGAACCGAGTTGTCGATCTCGATCGTGATCTGCGCCTCGTCCCCGCCGGGGCCGGCGAGGACCGGGATCGTCGTCGGAGTGATCCGGACGTCCGCCCACGAGGACGCACGAACCGGCTCGATGGCGAGCAGAGCGGCGCACACCACCGACGCGGCCGTCGCGGCGACCGCGGCGGACGCTCCCCCGCCCGCCGCGGCTTTCGGAATCGTCGTCCCGGGAGTGACGATGCGGGAGCCTCCCTCGAGCCTACTTCTTCTTGACGAGGTCCTTGACGGCCTTCGCGACGGTGAAGCGCACCACCGTCTTCGCGGGGATCTTGATCGCCTCGCCGGTCGCGGGGTTGCGCCCCATGCGGGCCTTGCGCTTCACGACCTTGAACTTGCCGAGCCCCTTGAGCGGGACCTCGCCGCCCCTCTTGATCTGCTTCTCGACGACGCCCGTGAGCGTCTCGAGGAAGAGCTTCGCGTGCTTGCGCTCCATGCCGGCGGAATCGGCCAACGTCTGGATCAACTCGGTTCGGGTCATCGCTACCTCCTAGCGGTTCGAAGGCGGCCGTTGTATCACCGGAGTCGCGGCGAAATCAACGAAAAACGGCCGCGAGCACCCGCGTGACGACCTCGTCGACGTCCTCGGACTCCGCATCGACCCGGTGGTCGGCGAGCGCGTATGTCGCGCGTCGCCTCTCGAAGAAGGCGCGCTGGGCGAGCGAATCGTCCGAGCGCCAGAGCGGGCGGCCGGCCGCGTCTCCGATCCGGCGACGCACCCGATCGAGGGAAACGTCGAGCCAGACCGAAACGCCGCTCGCGCGGATCGCCGCACGGTGTGCCCGGCAGGTGAAAACGCCGCCGCCCGTCGCGATCACGGCACGGCGCCGGGTTCGGAGCGCCGCAAGAGCCTCCGCCTCCCTCTCCCGGAAGCGCCCCTCTCCCCACTCGGCGAAGATGCGCTCGACCGCGAGACCGGTTCGCTCCTCCACCCATCGATCGGTGTCGGCGAACGACCATCCCAGCCGCGCGGCGAGTCGGGCCCCGACCGCTGTCTTTCCGCTCCCCATGAAGCCGACCAAGAAGATCGGCCGCTCGCAGGCGTCACTCACCGTGCGCGCCTGACGGACGGTGCCATCCCCTCTCCCCCGCCGGAACCGGAAACGGTAGACGGTTCTCCGCGGGCGTCACCGGACAGCGGTAGCGCTCGGGCGACCCGTAGGCGCAGAGAGGGTTGTAGGCCCGGTTGAAGTCGAGCAGGTAGGGCCCGCCCGGAGGACCGGTGAGATCGACGTACCGTCCGGCGGGATACGAATCACGGCCGGTCGTCGCGTCCTGGAACGGAAGGAACAGGCCCTCGTCCTCGCTCGCCTGCGGCTGGTCGAGGAGGCGGTAGACCTGGAGGATCCCGGTCCCCGCCGGCGTCGGGAAGGAGATCCAGCCGACCTTCTCGCACGGTCGCTCGACTCCCGAGGTCGTCACGATCGTGAACCGCGGCGGGGCGGGATACCGTTCGATCGTTCCCACGAACCGCCACGACGGATCGGCCGGCCAGTACTCGAGGCCGCGGAACGACCCCCGGAGCGAGGGCGGAATCGGGGAATCCGGATCGCGCGCGAAGACGAGGTCGCGCTCGCGCCGGTGCCGGTCGAGGCTCTCCGCCCAGTCCGGAGGCGCCGGAGCCGGTTCGAGCGTCGTCCGCGGCCCGCATCCCGAGGCGAGCGCGGAGACCAGGAAGACGATCGGCCAGGCGCGCCTCACGAGCCCCACTCCACCGGAAGACGCAGCACGTCCCCCTTGCGCCCGCGATAGAGGAGGTAGCCTCGATCCCGCCCGAGCTCCCACAGTCGTCTCGTCATTTCCACGTCCTTTCGACAGTACTCCTCGATCCGGTCGAGCCGGCCTTCCTTCCACCATCTCAGGCTCTGCAACCCGTCGGCCGACTTCGACTCCCCGAAGTTGACCTCCGCGAGATGGGCGAGCGAGAGGCGGAACCCGAGCCTCGCGTGGATCTCCGAGAGGAGGTCGAGCGTACGGATCCGGGAGAGGTCCCGCTCGGTGTACGCACCGAGGACCACGAGGTCGAACCGCTCGATGTTGAACCCGACCACACGGTCGGCCAGCGCGAGGTCCAGAAGCAACCGGTCGACGTCGGCCTCGAAGTAAGTGCGGTACTCGTCGCGAGCCGAATCCCACACGACCGCGAGCGCCAATCCCATCTTCCCCGCGTTCCCCCAACCTCCGACTTCGTCGGCGCTCCTCTGGGTCTCGAGATCGAGAACCAGGATCGACCCCGACTCGTCCCGAGACGCGACGGGGAGGGACGGGAGGTTCCCCTCGCGGGTGATCCCGTGTCTCCTCCCCGCGGGTGCGGGTGGATCCGCCGGCGGCGCGGGCGTCGTGGCCGTCTCCGGGATCGGCTCCCTCCCCCGGACGATCCGGAGCACGCGACGGGCCGCCGTCTTGTCGAGCGGCTTGTTCCCGTTTCCGCACCGCGGAGACTGGATGCACAGCGGACACCCCTCCTCGCACGGACACGCGAGGACGTGCTCCCCGGTCCGCTCCAGCAGTTCCTCGAGGTCGCGGAACGCCCGCTCCGCGAGACCGGCTCCTCCCGGCATGCCGTCGTAGAGGAAGATCGCGGGGCCTCCGGTCTGCGGGTGGCGGGTGTAGGAGATCCCGCCGACGTCGCCGCGGTCGGCGATCGCGAGGAGGGGGAAGAGGCCGATCATCGCGTGCTCGACGGCGTGGATGCCCCCCATGAAGTGGAGGCCTTCGCCCGCGAAGGCGGGAGGGAGCGATTCCGGCAGCTCGATCCAGAGGCCGGTCGTCTCGAAGACGAGGGGCGGGACCTCGAGGGGATGGGTCGCGATCGGCTCTCCGTCGAAGATCCGCTTCTTCTGGTATCCGCGGATCCGCACCGTGACCCGGAGCCGACCGAACCCGGCCTCGATCGACCGGGGCCCCTCGAGCGGACGGCGGGCCCGGGTTTCGAGGATCTCCGTCTCCTTCTCGCCGAGCACGACGGTGTAGTAGTCGACTCGCGCCGGCTCCACTTCGACCTTCCGCGCGTCGGCGTCGAGCGACCGCACCCGGAACATCTCCCCGGCGTGGAGATAAATCGCTCCCGGGTGGCACTCGTGGTGGACGCGCATGGCGTCGATCGTGCCGAGCGGACGCGCGGAGCCGCGCGCGTGGATCGAAAACGGAGACCCCGCAAAGCGCGGGCTCACCTCCCGCTGCGGGCGCCGCGCGAAGGCGTGCCACCTCCGGCCCTCCGCGTCGCTCGCGAGTCGCCCGTCGCGCGCGAGGGAATCGACGATCGCGCGCGCCTCGGGTCCCGCGGAGTCGATCTCTTCGCCCTCGAGCGGGCGCTCCGCCGCCGCGCAGACGAGGTGGGCCGAGGCGACCACGGGGTTCCACGGATCGAGCACCGCCCGCTCGAAGGCCCCGTCGAAGAACAGGTCGGGATGGGCGACGAGGTACTGGTCGAGGGCGTCGGGGAGCGCGATCCAGACGACGACCGCGTCGCGTCCGACCCGGCCGACCCGGCCGATCCGCTGCCAGGTCGAGGTCCGCGATCCGGGGTACCCGACGAGGACGCAGACGTCGAGCCCACCGACGTCGACCCCGAGCTCGAGGGCGCTCGTCGAGACGACGGCGAGGAGGTCGCCCCGGAAGAGACGCCTCTCGATCTCGCGCCGCTCCTCCGGGAGGTAGCCGGCTCGGTAGGGAGCGATCTTCCGGCGCAATTCCGGGTGCTCGCGAGCGAGCCACTGGTGCACGAGTTCCGCGACGCGTCGCGCCTTGGTGAAGGCGATCGACCGCAGGCCGGCCGCGGCCGCCTCCCCGAGGACGCGGACCGCGAGGGTGTAGGGCGAAACCGGCCCCGGTTGCAGGACCACGATCTCCCGCGCCGCCATGGGAGCGCCCGATCGCTCGACGACCGCGAACGGCTCGCCCACGAGGGTCTCCGCGAACTCCCCCGCGTTCCCGACGGTTGCGGAGGAGGCGACGAACCTCGGGTGCGCCCCGCGGGCGGCGGCGAGGCGTCGCAACCGGCGCAGGATGTGGTGCACGTGGGAGCCGAACACCCCGCGATAGACGTGCAGCTCGTCGAGGACCACGAAGCGGAGGCCGCGCAGGAAGGCGTCCCACTCGTCGTGATGGGCGAGGATCCCGAGGTGGAGCATGTCCGGGTTCGTCACGAGGACTTCCGGGGGATCCTTGCGGATCTTCCTCCGGAGGGCGTCCGGGGTATCCCCGTCGTAGAGGTCGAATCGGGGCGGCCTCATCCTCCCCGTCGCGGAGGCGAGTTCGCGCAGCCCGTGCACCTGGTCCTGGGCGAGCGCCTTGGTGGGATAGAGGAAGAGCGCGCGTGCGCCCGGTTCTTCGAGAAGCCGCTCGAGGACCGGAAGGGCGAAGACGAGGGTCTTCCCCGAGGCGGTCGGGGTGACCGCGACGACGTTCCGGCCTGCGCGCGCGAGGTCGACGGCCTCCGCCTGGTGCGACCAGAGCCTCTCGATCCCCTTCGCGCCGAGCGCCCTCCCGATCTCCTCCGGAAACGGAGCGGCCGGAGCCGCGAACCGCGACCGCCTCCCGGGAAAGCGGCGGTGATGGGCGATCCGCGCTCCGAGCGTCGGATGCCGGCGGAGGTGGGCGACGAAGGGGTGCATCGGGGGCGCGGCGATTATCGCACGTCCGAGCGGGCCGCCTCTTCCCGAGCCCGGGCCTCGGCCCGCGCGGCATCCTCGGCCCGGGAGTCGGCGGCGTAGGCCTCCGACAGCGTGAGCCACCCCCGCGCATACCCCGGCCAGAGTGCGACTGCCCGCTCGAGCGGCTCCACCGCGTCGCGCGCCGCACCCGCACGGAGGCGCGTCCGTCCGGCGTTGAAGAGCGCCTTGACCGATCGCGGGGAGGCGGCGGCGGTCGCTTCGGTGAGCGTGCGGAGGTCCCGCGTCTCCTCGGCACGCGCCCTCGTCCGCGCGGCCCCCCCGGCCGCGACGGCGACGAGGAAGACGGTCGCGACGGCGCGGCGCGGGAGGGCGGCGAGGGCGATCCCCACGAGGGCGCACCCCCCGGCGAGGGCGAGGTAGGCGAGCCGCTCGGCGAAGATCGTCCCGATCGGGAAGGCCACGTTTCCGGTCACCGCGAACGACGCCGGGATCCAGATCAGGAAGAACCCGATCCCGGCGGCTCGACGCCTCACGGCCGCGGCGACGAGGCCCACCCACCCGCCGATCGCCGCGAGCGCGGCCGGTGCGACCCAGGGGAGGAGCGGTCGCACGGGGATCGCGTCGAAGCCGTACTCGAGGGTGAGCGTCGCGGGCCAGAGCATCTTTCCCAGATAGCGGCCGAGGAGCAGGACGGCGTTCGCGATGCGCGTCGCGGCGTCGACCCGGACGAGCGGATTGTCGACGAAGTGGGGGGGCTCGCCCCCTCCTGCGACCGCGGCCTCCCGCGCGACGAGGAAGAGCGCGAAGACGAGCGCGTACGCCCCCGCGATCGAGAGCCCGCGGCGCAGGCCCCCCTTCCTCGCGGTCAGGACCGCCCACCCGGCGGGCAGGACCAGGATCCAGCAGGCGGCGCTCTCCTTCGAGAAGAGGGCGAGGGCGAACGCGGCGAGCGATGCGGGCAGGCGCCACGCCCCGCGCGAGGTCTCCTCCGCGTCGAGCAGCAGCCGGAGCGAGATCATGCCGAAGATCGCTGCGAGGATCTCCGCACGCCCGACGACCCAGAGGACCGACTCGCTCGCGAGAGGGTGGACGGCGAAGAGGATCGCCGCGGCGGCGGCCGGGGGGTGCGCGTGTGCGATCCTCGCGACGACCGCGAAGAGGGCTCCGCACGACAACGCGTGGAGGAGCAGGTTCACCGCTCGAAAGCCGATCCGGTCGCCGACCCACCGCGCGTTCCAGGCGATCGAGAGGACGGTGAGCGGCCGGTAGAGATTCGATCCCTCGTGCCGCGTCCCGTGCCAGTAGTCGGTCGTGAAGGCCTCGACCGGCCCCGCGTCGCGGAGGACCCAGTCGCTCCCGACCAGGGTCCGGTCGTCGTGGAGGAGGGGGTGCCCGAGCGATCCGCCGTACCCCACGGCGAGGAGAAGGGCGACGGCGGCCGCCGTCGCCGCCGTCACCCCCGCGCGACGGTCCATCGTCCGAAATCGGGCGGGAGGGGCGCTTCGACCGTCTCGCGGGCGCCGCAGGGGGTCGGGAACGCGATCCGCGCGCAGTGGAGCATCTGGCGGGCCGGCCCCGGCCTCTCCCGCCGCGCATCCTCGCCGCGCGCGACGAGGGCGAGGTAGTCGGCGTCCGGCCTTCCGTACAGGAGGTCTCCCTCGATCGGGTGGCCGATCGCGGCGAGGTGGACGCGGATCTGGTGCCGGCGGCCGGTCTTCGGGAAGACGCGCAGGAGGGTGCGGCCGTCGAGGCGGCGCTCGACGGTCCACGACGTCGACGCCGCCTCTCCCTCGGCCGCCGCCTCGCGCCGCACCCAGACCTTCGACCCGCGCGCCCGCGCGATCGGAAGCTCGACCGATCCGCTCTCGCGTTCGACGCGGCCGCGGACGAGCGCGAGGTACTCCTTGAGGACGTCGCCGCGCGCGAAGGCGCCGGACAGGACGCGGGCGCTCTTCGAATCGGACGCGACGAGGAGGACGCCGCTCGTCTCCCGGTCGAGGCGGTGACAGAGGCGCAGGGCGTCCTCCCCTTCCTGCCTCCGGAGCATCCGGATGAGGGAGTTCTCGCGAACCCGGTTCACCGGATGGACCGGGATCCCCGGAGGCTTGTCGACGGCGATCCATCCCGGCCCGCGGGCGAGGACGGGGATCGGATCCCGGCGGAGGACCTCCGGAACAGGGGACCATCCGATCACGACCGAGCCTCCGGGCCGCACCGGGGTCGCGGGCCTCGCCCGCACCCCCCACGAGAGGGTGACCCGGTCGCGGATCGCGCGCTGGATCCGGCCTCGGGAAAGGGCCGGGATCCGCTCGTGGAGGAAGACATCGAGGCGCTTCCCTTCGTCGCCCCGGCCGACGCCGTAGACGGTCACCGGATCACTCACGGGAGGCAGGCCCCCCCATGCGCCACGCGAGGGCGCGGACGATCGCCCGGTTCGCCTCGGGCATCGGAAGCGCCGCGAGGTCGTCCGGGAGAACCCAACCCCAGGGGCGGTCCCCGTCGGTGCGCACCTCCCCCTCGGGCTCGCGGACGAGGAACGCGTGGATCGTGACCCCTCGATCGGGGTAGGAGTGGACGAAGACGGCCAGCGGTTCGAACGCTCCCCCCTCGAGCGCGGTTTCCTCGCGGAGCTCGCGCGCAGCCGCGAGGTCGGGAGGCTCGCCCGGCTCGATCTTCCCGCCGGGGAATTCCCAGAGCCCCTCCAGGTGCGACCCCTCGCCGCGACGCGCCACCAGGACCTTCCCCGATCGCACCGCCACGGCGAGGGCGACCTCGACGCGCTCGCTCACGCCCCTTTCGAGTAGTCGTAGAAGCCGCGGCCGGTTTTGCGGCCGAGCCAGCCGGCCTCGACGTGCTTCCGGAGCAGCGGGCAGGGACGGTACTTGTCTTCGCCGAGTCCGTCGTGGAGGACCTCCAGGATGTAAAGACAGGTGTCGAGACCGATGAGGTCGGCGAGGGCGAGCGGCCCCATCGGGTGGTTCATGCCGAGCTTCAGGATCCCGTCGATCGAGGCCGCGTCGGCCACCCCCTCGTGGAGGCAGAAGACCGCCTCGTTGATCATCGGCATCAGGATCCGGTTCGAGACGAACCCCGGGAAATCGCGGCATTCGATCGGGGTCTTCCCGAGCCTCTCCGAGAGAGCGACGGTCGCACGCGCCGTCTCTTCGGAGGTGGCGAGGCCACGGATGATCTCGACCAGCTTCATCACGGGAACCGGGTTCATGAAGTGCATCCCGATGACCGCCTCCGGCCGCTTCGTGGCGGCGGCCACACGGGTGATCGGGAGGGACGACGTGTTCGTCCCCAGGATCACCCCCGGCTTCGCGATCGCATCGAGCGCGCGGAAGAGTTCGAGCTTGACGTCGAGCCTCTCGACCGCCGCCTCGACGACGAAGTCGCAGACGGCGAGGTCGTCCATGTTCGTCGTTCCGCGGATCCGGCCGAGGATCGCGTCCTTCTGCTCCGCCGTCATCTTCCCCTTGTCCACCCCCCTCTCCAGGTTCTTCGACACCGCCTGGATCCCCTTGGCGACGAGGGTGTCGTCGAGGTCGCGGAGGACGACCTCGATTCCCGCCTGCGCGGCGACGTGGGCGATTCCGCTTCCCATCTGTCCCGCGCCGATCACGCCGAGCGTCTTGACGTCCATCGTCAGACCCTCCGGACGGCCATCGCGACCGCGTTCCCGCCGCCCAAGCAGAGCGCGGCGATCCCCTTCTCCCTCCCCTCGTCCTCGAGGAGGTGGAGGAGCGTGGTCAGGACGCGGGCTCCCGACGCGCCGATCGGGTGTCCGAGGGCGACCGCCCCGCCGCGCACGTTGTGCCTCTCCCTCGGGATCCCGAGCACCCGGCCGAGAGCGACCTGCTGCACCGAGAAGGCCTCGTTGATCTCGTAAAAGTCGACGTCGTCGTTTTTCCAGCCGGTGCGGTCCCACAGCTTCCGGATCGCGACCTCCGGGGCCATCATGACGAGCTCGGGGGCGAGGCCGCTCGCGGTCGCCGCGACGATCTCGGCGCGGGGCCGGAGGCCCAGGCGCTTCGCGGCCGACTCCGAGACGACGACAACGGCGGAGGCGCCGTCGTTCACCCCCGGGGCGTTTCCGGCGGTGACGGTCCCGTCCTTCTTGAAGACCGGCTTCAGGGCGCGGAGGGCCTCCATCGAGGTCTCGCGCCGCGGCCCCTCGTCGGTGTCGAAGACGACGGGGTCCCCCTTCTTGCGGGGGATCTCGACCGGCACGATCTCCCGCTTGAACTTCCCGGCGTCGATCGCCGCGATCGCGCGCCGGTGGCTCTCGAACGCCCACTCGTCCTGTTCCTCCCGGCTCACCTTCCAGCGTTCGGCCACGACCTCCCCGGTGTTCCCCATGTGGAAGTCGTTGTAGACGTCCCAGAGGCCGTCGTGGATCATCGAGTCGAGGACCTTCTGGTGCCCCATCCGGAAGCCGTTCCGGGCCTCGAGCATGAGGTAGGGGGCGTTCGACATCGATTCCATGCCCCCAGCGACGATCACCTGGGAGTCCCCGCAGCGGATCGCCTGAGCGGCGAGCGCCACGGCGCGAAGACCGCTGCCGCAGACCATGTTCACCGTCATCGCGGGGACGGTGTCGGGGATCCCTCCGAAGATCGCGGCCTGGCGGGCGGGGTTTTGTCCGAGCCCCGCCCCGACGACGTTCCCCATGTAGACCTCGTCGACCTGATCGGGCTTCACGCCCGCGCGTGCGACCGCTTCGCGCACCACGACCGCCCCGAGCTTCGGGGCGGAGACGGGGGCGAGGGTACCGAGGAATTTTCCGATGGGAGTCCGGACGGCGCTCACGAGGAAGACTTTTTCCATGGTGACCTCCGAACGCGGGATTCTAGCCCCGCCCACGACGGCCCCTCAAGACCGCGAGCCGTTTTCGGAGGTTCTGGTAGCATCCCTCGCATGTCCAGGAGCGACGATCGCCGCCGGTCGACGGTGCTCGCGCTCCTCGCGTCGTTCGTCCTCTGCGGAGCGTGCACTCGCCCGAAGGTTCCCGCGACCTCGCCCAGCGCGAGCGTCGTCGTCGAGCCGAGGGAATTCGCCGCCTGGCCCGATTCGGTCCTCTACTTCGTCGTGCTCGACCGGTTCGCGGACGGCGATCCGACCAACAACTCCGACGTGGACCGCGCCGGGAAGGGGACCTTCCACGGCGGGGACCTCGCCGGCCTGACCGCCCGGATCGACGAGATCGCCGACCTGGGGGTGACGGCGCTCTGGATCACTCCGGTCGTGCGGAACATTCCGGGGTTCGTCACCGGGGCCGGCTTCCCCGACTGGGCGTACCACGGCTACTGGGCCGACGACTTCCGGTCGCTCGATCCGCGCTTCGGAACGGAAGAACAGCTCGGAGCCCTCGTCGACGCGTGCCACCGGCGCGGGGTCCGGGTCCTCCTCGACGTCGTCTACAACCACGCGGGATACGACTCCCGGTACCTGAAGGACCCGAACACCCGCGGGTGGTTCCGCACCGAGGCGCTCGGCACCTGCGGCGCCGACGACCTCACCTCTTGCGTCGCGGGCCTGCCGGACTTCAAGACCGAGCGGGAGGACGTCGCCGCCTACCTGATGGATGCCCACCTTTCCCTCGCCCGGAGGGTCGGCCTCGACGGCTTCCGTCTCGACACGGTCAAGCACGTCGACCATCCCTTCTGGCGGGAGCACAGACGGCGGACACGCTCCGAGATCTCGCCCGGGTTCTTCCTCGTCGGCGAAGTCTGGGGGGGCGACGCCGTGTCGCTCGACCCGTGGTTCGCCGGGGACGAGATGGACGCGGGCTTCGACTTCTCCTTCCAGGGAAGCACGCTCGGTTGGCTCGAGGGGCGTGGCCGCACCGTCGCTTACGACCGCTACCTGAATTCCAGGGAGAAAGTCCGCCCCGGGCATCTGCTCGCCCACTTCCTCTCCTCCCACGATGTTCCCGGAGCGCTCCACCTGCTCGAGGGGGACACGGAGCGTTTCCTGCTCGCCGCCGTCCTCCAGTTCACGACGGCGGGCCTGCCGACGATTTACTACGGGGAGGAGGTCGGCCGACTCGGGGGAGACTGGCCCGACAACCGCAGCGACATGCCTTGGGGAGACCGGAAGATCGAGCCAGGGGCGGGCGACCCGCGGGACGAGAGCCTTCGGGAGGCCTACCGCAAACTGATCGCGATCCGGCGGGCGTACCCGGCGCTCTCCCGGGGAAGCCATCGGTCGGTCTCGAGCGAAGGGGATCTTCTCGTGTTCGGACGCGTCCTGACCGGATCCGACACGGTGTACGTGGCGGTCAATCGCGGCGACGCGCCCCGGACGGCCTCCATCCCCGTCGGCGAGGGAAGTCCCCCTGCGTGGCGTGACCTTTGGAACGATCGCGACGTTCCCCGGCGGAACGGTGTGCTCGAGTTCGAGGTCGGCGGGCGCGCGGCCGCGATCCTTGGAGTAGCATCTCGCTGATCGGATCCAACGGAGGGACGACACCGTGGCCGAGGTCCGGTTCGAGCACGTCGAGAAGCGGTTCGGCAAGAACGTCGTCATCCCCGATCTCAGCCTCGAGATCCGCGACGAGGAGTTCATGGTCCTCGTGGGGCCGTCGGGGTGCGGGAAGACGACCGCGCTCCGGATGATCGCCGGGCTCGAGGAGGTCACAGCCGGGAGCGTGTCGATCGGGAGTCGAGTCGTCAACGACCTCCCCCCGAAGGAGCGCGACATCGCGATGGTCTTCCAGAGCTACGCGCTCTACCCGCACATGACGATCCGCGAGAACATGGACTTCGGGCTCCGGCTCCGGAAGATGCCGGAGGCGACGATCCGCAAGCTCGTCGACGAAGCGGCCGAGATCCTCGGCATCGCGCACCTCCTGGACCGGAAGCCGAAGCAGCTCTCGGGAGGTCAGCGGCAGCGGGTCGCTGTGGGACGGGCGATCGTCCGCAAGCCTTCGGTCTTCCTCTTCGACGAGCCTCTGTCGAACCTCGACGCGAAACTCCGCGTCCAGATGCGGGCCGAGATCTCGAAGCTCCAGTCGCGCCTCAGGACGACGACGGTCTACGTCACCCACGACCAGGTCGAAGCGATGACGATGGGCCACCGGATCGCGGTCATGAAGGACGGCCGCCTGCAACAGGTCGGCACCCCTCTCGAGCTGTACGACCGTCCGGCGAATCTCTTCGTCGCCAACTTCATCGGGACCCCGCCCATGAACGTCGGCCGCGCGGTCCTGGGCCCGGATCGGATCGAGGCGTCCAAGTTCTGGGTCCCCCTCCCGGAAAAGCACCGGGGTGCCGCCGCCTCGCGCGCGGGGGGGAGGGTGGCGTGGGGACTCCGGCCCGAGAACATCCTCGGCCCGGAGGCGGAGCCCCGAGGGGCGTCGTGGAAGCTCCCGGTGGAGGTCGAGATTCTCGAACCGCTCGGCCACGAAGTGATCGTGCACGGCCGGATCGGCGACGACATCCTCGTATTCAAGCTCGACCCGCACCGGATGCCGAAGATCGGCGATCGGATCGAGGTTCGGCTCGAACTCGACCAGCTCCACCTGTTCGACGCGGAAACCGAGCTCCGTCTCGGTGAGTGAGGAGGTTTCGATGAATCGGACTCGGAACGGCCGGATGCTCCGAACGCTGGCCTTCGGCTTCGCGGCCACCGCTCTCGCGGTCGTGCCGTCGTTCGCCCAGTCCCCGAAGGAACTCGTGGTCTGGCACGCGTACCGCGGGGAGGAGAAGGCGGCCTTCGAGAAGGTCGTCGGGATTTACAACCAGGCGAACGCCTCGAAGGGAGTGAAGGTCTCGACGCTCGCGGTGCCCTACGACGCCTTCGCCGACAAGATCACGGCCGCCGTCCCCCGGGGGAAGGGCCCGGACGTTTTCATCTACGCCCAGGACCGGCTCGGAGGCTGGATCGAGGCGGGAAACACGGTCGAGCCGATCGACTTCTACCTGAACAAGGGGGACAAGGACCGATTCCTTCCGACGACGATAGAGGCGATGACGTACCAGGGGACCACCTACGGCCTCCCGCTGAACTTCAAGGTCATCACCCTCGTCTACAACAAGAAGCTCGTGTCGATCCCCCCCAAGACCTCGGGCGAGCTCGTCGCGACCGCCAAGAGACTCACCGAGGCGGCGGCGGGGCGATTCGGACTCGCGTACTCCTACGGCGACTTCTACTACCACGCGGCCCTCATGAACGGGTTCGGCGGCGGCGTCTTCGACGCCCAGCGGAACCCGACGCTCAACCGGCCGGAGAACATCAAGGCGCTCGACCTGCTCCTCCGCTGGGCGAACCAGGACGGGATCCTCCCGGCGGAGCCCTCGACGGCGCTGATCACCTCTCTGTTCAACGAAGGGAAGGCCGCGATGGTCTTCTCGGGACCGTGGTTCCTGGGCGAGATCGCGAAGGGGATCGACTACGGACTCGCCCCCCTCCCGACGCTCGACGAGGCGGGCGGCAAGCCGATGCGCCCGTGGATGACCGTCGAAGGGGTCTACGTCGCCGCCCCGTCGGCCAAGAAGGAGGCCGCCTTCGAGTTCGTACGGTTCCTGACCGACCTCGAAGCCGGGAGGATCCTCGCGCTCGAAGGGCGGCAAACGCCGGCGAACCGGGGTGTGTACGACGACCCGAAGGTGGCGGCGGATCCGGTTCTCGGGGCGTTCCGCAAGCAGGTCGAGGTGGCGGTGCCGATGCCGAACCTCCCCGAGATGACGATGGTGTGGTCCCCCGCCACGACCGCGATGAACACCCTCATCAAGAAGTCGGCGACGCCGCAGCAGGCGATGGACCAGGCGCAGGCGGCGGTCCTCAAGGACGTGCAGAACCTCCGCAAGGGGAAGAAGTAGGAACTTGAGCGCCCGGACGCCCCCCACCCCCCCGACGCGCCGGCGGTTCCTGGCCGGAACGCTCGCCGCCTCGGCGCTCGCCGCCGCAGCCGTGGGGTTCGCCGTCGCCTCCCTGCGCGGAGAGTCCTCGCGCGCCGCGTCCGTGCGCCTCGCGACCGTACCGCTGTCGGCCCTCGTGAACCTCGCGGAGGCGACGGGCGGCGAGGGGGACGACCTCCGCGCCGCGGTGTCCGTCTTCGCCGAGAAAACCGGCGGGCTCGAGGCGCTGCGCGTCGTCGCGTTCGACGGGATCTCGCTCGAGGTCTCGACCGCTGAAGGCGACACCGGCGAACGGGCCTCGCCGAGGCGCCTCGAGCCCGAGGAGAAAGAGCTGTTCGACCGCGGGCAGCGCCTCCGCGCGAGCGTCCAAACGAACCGCGAGGAGGGATCGGCGCGCAAGGACGAGATCGAGGTTCGGGAACTCCCCGGACGCCGCCTCGGCCTCGCCGCGCCGGTCGAGATCGAGGGGGAGATCTTCGGCTTCGTCGACGTCGAGACCGGCCCCCTCCCCGACGAGCCCGGCCTCGGCGGGCTCGGCCCGCTCCTCCCCTTCCTGCTCCCCCCCGCCGTCGTCCTCGTCCTCTGGATTCCCGCGGACGACCGCCGATGGGTGCTCGCCGCGGCGACGGTGCTCGCATTCGCGGCGGCGGCCTGGCTGTCGGTCGCGTCGAGCGCCTCCCGGATCGAGCGGGACGAACGTGCGGTGGCGGAAGCCGTCGCCCTCCGGATCGCTTCGGCCGCGGAGGCCGCACGAGCGGGGGCCGTCGCCGCCGGGATCCCCGCGGGAGCGCTCCGCGCCGCGGAGACATGGGACGCCGACGCGCTCCGCCGACCGCTCGGCCGGATCTCGGCGGAGGGCAAAACGGTGGAGGGGCCGTTCCGGGCGGGGCTCGAGAACCTCCTCTCCCCGCTCCGGCGGATCGCCGCGTTCGTCGCCTTCCTCGCCCTCGCCCTCTCCCTGTACGCCGGACTCGGAGGAGCGCATCGCACGTGGGCGACGCTCAGGCGCCACCGCGAGGCCTACACCTACGTCCTCCCGGCGATGCTCGGGATGGTCGTCCTCGTCTTCTTTCCGTTCCTGTACGGGATCGTCCTCTCCTTCACCGACTCGAACCTCTACAACACGAACCAGTCGATCGCGGAGATCTGGGTGGGGCTCCGGAACTACGCCGAGATCCTGGGCGATTTCGACATCGCCGACCGGACCGACTCGGGGTGGGTCTTCCACTACCGGAACTTTTATTGGACGCTCGGCTTCACGATCGTGTGGACGGTCTCGAACGTCACGATCGGCGTCACGGTGGGGCTCGCGCTCGCCCTCATCCTCAACACGAAGGGACTCGCGCTGCGTCCGATCTACCGGGTGCTCCTGATCCTCCCGTGGGCGATGCCGAACTACATCACCGCCCTCATCTGGAAAGGGATGTTCCACCAGCAGTTCGGGGTCGTGAACCAGCTGCTGCAAATGTTCGGCCTCGAGGCGATCTCTTGGTTCGAGAAGCCCTTCACTTCGTTTTTGACGGCGCTCGCGACGAACGGCTGGCTCTCCTTCCCGTTCATGATGGTGATCTCGCTCGGGGCGCTGCAGTCGATCCCCGCGGACCTTTACGAGGCGGCGCGGGTCGACGGCGCGTCGCGATGGCAGCAGTTCCGCGCGATCACGCTCCCGTCCCTGAAGCCCGCGCTCGTCCCCGCGATCATCCTCTCCGTCGTGTGGACCTTCAACATGTTCAACATCATCTACCTCGTGACCCAGGGGGAGCCGGCGGGTTCGACGGAGATCCTCATCACCGACTCGTACAAGATCGCCTTCGAGAAATACCAGTACGGCTATGCCGCCGCCTACTCCACCGTGATCTTCGGGATCCTCCTCGTCTACGGTTGGTTCCAGAACAAGGTCACCGGCGCCACGGAGGCCGCATGAAGCGCAGCCTGACCGACGAACCCGCGCACCTCCCGCTCCACCTGGTGCTCGTCGTGACCGTCCTCGTGACGATCTACCCGATCCTCTGGGTCGTCACGATCGCCCTCTCCGGGAAACAGAGCCTCGCGATCGCGGACCTCCCGTCGGACCCGACGTTTCTGGACCGGCTCCGTGCGATCGTCCCGTGGCCCTCCGAGATCTCCTTTTCGAATTTCGTCTCCGTCATGACGGATCAGCCGTTCGGACGGTGGATCCTGAACAGCGCCGTCGTGGCCGCGGCGACGACCGTCCTCGGGGTCTTCCTCGCCTGCACGGCGGCCTACGCCTTCTCGCGTTTTCAGTTCCCCGGACGGCGTGCGGGACTCATGTCGTTCCTCGTCTCGCAGATGTTTCCCGGGACGCTGATGCTGATCCCCCTCTACATCATCCTCGTGCAGTGGCTCGGGCTCGGATCGACCCAGATCGGACTCGTGCTCGTCTACGCCACCACCTCGATCCCGTTCTGCGTCTGGATGCTCAAGGGGTATTTCGACACGATCCCGCGCGAGCTCGAGGAGGCGGCGATCATGGACGGGGCCTCCCCCGCGATGATCTTCTTCAAGATCGTGCTTCCGCTCGCGAAGCCCGCCGTGGCCGTCACCGCACTCTTCTCGTTCATGACGGGGTGGAACGAGTTCATCCTGGCCGCGACCTTCATGGACAAGGAGACGATGTACACCGCCCCCGTGGGCCTGCGCTTCTTCGTGGGAGGGTTCTCGCAGCAGTGGGGGTACTTCGCGGCAGGCTCGATCATCGTCTCGATTCCGGTCGTCGCGTTGTTCCTGGTTCTCCAGAAGTACCTGGTGTCCGGCCTGACCGCCGGTGCGGTGAAGGGCTGATTCCTTCCAAAGGAGGGTGGAATGCGTTTCGGAAAGAAGGTTTGGATCCTGGCCTTCGCGGCCCTCGCGGCCACGGGGGTCCTCGCCCAAGAGGTTTCGTTCAAGGACCCGACGGGGGACGACAAGGGACCCGGGACCTACGTCTACCCCACGGACGGCGTCTACAAACCCGGCTCGTTCGACCTCACCGGGCTCGAGGTGAAGGCGAAGGGGGACAAGGTCGACCTCAAGGTCTCGCTGAACAGCAACCTCGAGGACCCCTGGGGGATGAAGGTCGGATTCGCGGTCCAAATGGTGTTCGTCTTCATCGACACCGACGGGAAGGCCGGAAGCGGTATGACCGACGGATTGCCGGGGCTGAACGTGAAGTTCTCCCCCGACGGCGCCTGGGACAAAGTGGTCATCCTGTCCCCGCAGGGCGCGACGCGGGTGAAGACCGAGGTCGACCAGAAGGCGTCGAAGATGGCGTCGGCGATCGTCGTCCCGAACCGCGTGCGCGGCGCCGGCCGCGCGATCACCGCCACGGTCGATCTCGCGGAGCTCGGCGGCGGCGACCCCTCGAAGTGGGGATACCAGGTCGTCGTTCAGTCGAACGAGGGCTTTCCCGACAAGGCCGACCTGCTGACCCGCAAGGTCAACGAGTACGAGGGCCAGCACCGCTTCGGCGGCGGGAACGACGCCGACTGTGATCCGCACGTGATGGACATCCTCGCCGGCAAGGGCACCGGAGACGCCTCCGAGGCGCAGGCGCAGTACGCCATGCTCAAGTACGAGTGCAACGACGACGGGTCGGCCAAGTCCATGGCCACCCTTTCCATGGTCCGCAAGTGAGCGGAACGAGGGGGGTTGATCGAATGGCCAAGCGCATTTGGGTCGCCGCGATCCTCGCGGGGGCGGTCTTCGCCGGCGGCGCCGCCTTCGCCGACGAACCCAAGGTGACGTTCGGGGGAACCACCTACACGAAGTGGCTCTGGGGGAACCAGAGGACCGACGGCTCGGTCTACAACTTCACCACCGTCCCCGGCGAGGGATACGGCGACAACGGGCAGGGCTCCGAAGTGGAGCTCCTCATCGACGCCAAGCTCTCCCGCGCGGTCCAGGTGACGGCGCGCCTCCACAGCCGGTTCAACCAGAATCAGTGGACGAACTTCGGCGGGTTCGGCGGATCGCTCGACTACGATTGCATCGGCGGCGACTGCGGGGAGTTCGACCCGCGCTCGAACCAGTACGTCAAGCTCCGAGGGGTGAACGTCACCCTGACCCCAGGCTACACGTGGGTCGATCGGATCAGCATCGGCGCGAACGACTTCGGGATGTTCGACCCCTTCGTGATCGGCCGAATCCGGTACATCGACCGCGACAACGCCTCGGGGCTGCTCTTCCAGGGCTCCGCGGCCGGCCGCAAGTTTTCCTACGACGTCACGCGGATCTCGCTGCCTCGGCTGTGGGCGGGGCCCAACTTCAACACCGGCCTCTACACCGCCGACGACGCGGCGTACGGGGCCCAGGTCAACTGGAAGGTGACCGACACGTTCGACCTGGGCGCGATCTTCCAGTACGTCTACGACCAGGAGGTGCAGAACCAGTGCGGGAGCATCGACAACCCGCTCTGCGACAACAACCCCGACAACGGAACCGACGTCACGACCCGATTCGACAACCACGTTTGGGGGATGAAGTTCGCGTGGCGGCCGAACGCGACGCTCGACCTGACCGGCGCCTACTACTGGTCCGACTACTCTTCGAATCCCGGGGCGAACCCGGACCAGCCCGGCGGACCGAACGAGCAGGCGCCCGGGAGCTTCTTCGGCCTCGCCGGTTTCTCGCCTGTACCCGCGGGCGAGGGGGACGATTCCTCCTGGAAAGTGGACGCGAACGTCGTCGACATCGGGGGTTCCGGAGTGACCCTCAACTTCGAGGTCTTCGACATCGGCGCCGACTACGTCTCGATGATGGCCGCCCGCCGCGAGTCGGACGTGCTGCTCACCGAGGGGCACGACGGCGCGTGGGCCTTCCCCGGCCCGTCGAACGCCGCGTTCGGCGTCTTCTCGGGCAACCCGACCCGGATCGGCTACGGCGGATGGATGGGAAACGCCGTCCAGGTCGCGACGATCAACGTCGACAACGAGTTCACCGACTTCGACGAGACGATGGCCGAGACCGTGATCGGGTGGAAGGGGATCACCGTCGTCCCGACCTGGCAGACCGGCGCGCTCGAATTGGCCGGCGAGATCTCCTTCATCGACTACAACACGAACTGGCAGGCGTTCGACGATCCGACCCGTCCCGTGACCGACTCCAAGTACCCCGTCCACGAACTCTTGACCGGCGTCGGTCACAACTTCCGCTCCGCCTATCAGCCCTTCCAGGATCGCGAGACCCTGATCGCGCTCGCGAAGTTCAAGTACACGATCGATGCCGGAAAGGGGATCGACCTTTTCGGCAAGGTCAAGTACATCGACGAGCAGGACGACCGGATGACCGACGCGCGCTTCCTCCCTTACCAGGCCTCGGGCCCGTGCGCCGGCCAGCCGAACCTCTACTACGTCACCGACGACCAGGGCGACACCGACCCCTGCAACGACGTGGGTTACTCGACCGCCGACATCTTCGGAAACCCGAGCGGGACGCAGTGGAAGCCGTTCGACAGCCTTTCGGACGACGACCGCGACCTCACGTACTGGCTCTACCAGATCGGCGCGGGGTACCAGCTCACGAACGACCTCTACGGGACGCTCATGTACGAGCTGTACGACGCCGACCTGATGGACGGAAACACGGCGCTCCAGGCGTTCCAGCTCCACGAGATGGCCTCGGGCCAGCACCAGAAGAACATCCTGGGGCTCGCCTTCCGATACATCCTCGCCGGGGCGGAGTTCGGCCTCCAGTACCGCTACGCCTGGGGCACGTTCGAGCCCGAGTTCGGCGGCGGGTTCACCCCGGTGGCCGCCGACGAGGCGACCGCGCTCGCGCACAACGTTCCGGTCGGCTCGCTCGGCTTCTCCGGCCGCTTCGGCGGGTGGAATAGCCTCGAGAAGCGCGAGTTCAACCAGAACCAGCTCAAGGCCTTCATGAAGGTGCAGTTCTGACGTTCGGCAGATAGACTCGACGCCCGGCGGCCCTCGGGCCGCCGGGCGTTTCTTTCTCGGAGAGACCCGCCATGCGAACGTGGACCATCCTCTCCCTCGTCGTCGCCCTCGCGATCCTCCCCGCGGGCGCCGCGAAGAAGATCTTCACGGTGCCCGACCCCAAGGGGGACGATCACGGGGACGGCGGGCTCGAGTATCCGTTCCGGGACGACCTGCGCCCGGGCGACCTCGACCTCGTCGAGTTCGCCGCCCGGCAGGGGAAGGGGGGGACCGAGTTCGAGATCGTTTTCGCCAAGCCCATCCGGAAACCGGAAGGCCGGGTCTTGGACGTCGGCGGGGCGAACGTCGAGGAGGTCGCACGACTGGGGTTCTACACGTTCAACGTCGACGTCTACGTCGACATCGACCGAGAGACGGGGTCCGGTAGCACGAATTCCCTCCCCGGAAGAAACCTGAGGATCGCCGAGGCGGACGCGTGGGAGCGCGCGATCGTGCTGAATCCGCGACCCGAGGCCGCGAAGGAGGCCCTCAAGAGAATGCTCCTCCGCGACTTCAAGCGGGAAAAGAAAGCGGAGGGCGAGCGGGTCGGTGAGGACCGGCTCGACGCCCTCCGCCGTGAGATCGGCCACGAAGTCGAGACCCGGACCTTCTTTCCCGACACGGTCGCCGTCGCCGGCTCCAAGGTCCGCTTCTTCGTGCCCGAAGCCTTCCTCGGCGGACCGGCGCGGCCGGAGTGGGGATACGTGGTCGTGGTCACGGGGGCCGACATCGACACGCGCTTCGACATCCCGTCGGGCGAGACGATCGGCTGGCGCGGCGACAACCTCATGGTGATGGAGCGCAGCATCAGCCCGTCGACGGGGAAGTTCGGCGGGGGCCGCGAGGGAGAGGGGGACTTCCAGTCCCGCGTCGTCGATTACGTCGCCCCGCCGGGGGCCTCGCAAGAATCGCTCCTGTCCGGCTACGACATCGTCGCGGGGACCCTCGCCGTCGTCCCCGCCGTCGTCCCCGCGAAGACGAAATCCGAGTAGGCCCTATTCGCCCCGCAAGATCGCGCTTCCGCCGATCCTCGCGACTTCCGTTCCCGCGCAGACCGTCTCGGGACACGAACGATCCCCGCCGCGCAGGTCGTGGACGACGCGGAGGCGCTCCCCCCCGGCGGCGCGGTCCCACCAGAGGAACCCGTCCGCCTCGCCGTACCCCTCGACCCTCCCGATCGAGAGGGCCGGGTGCTCCTTCCGGAGTCGGATCAGCGTCGCGTAGTGGGAGAGGAGCGAGCCCTCCTTCCCGAGCTGGGAGGAGACGTCGACGTCCCCGGGAGCGAAGCCGTACCACGGCTTCCCCGTCGTGAAGCCGCGCCCGGGGGCGTCGCGGTCCCACGGCATCGGGGTCCGCTTCTCCTCGTCGCTCGAGCCGGGGCCGTTTCGGAGCCCGATCTCCTCTCCGTAGTAGAGGAAGGGCGTCCCGGGAAGGGTGAGGAGCATCGACGCCGCGAGGCGCATCTTCCGCTCGTCCCCGCCGAGCACGGTCGCGACCCGTTTCATGTCGTGGTTCGTGAGGAAGGGCGCGTCGAGCGCCCCTTCGGGGTAGAGGCTGTCCATGTCCTGGAGGGCCGAGACGACCGCCGTCCCCTCGCCCGTCCGCGCCGACTCGACGATCGCCCCCGCGAGCGGAAAGTTGAAGCTCATCGGAAGGACGTCGAGGTAGCGGGCGATTCCTCGGGCGTTCGTCCAGTTCTCCCCGACGAGGAGGGCGTCCGGTTTGTGCGCGCGGACGCGCGAGGCGAATTCGTCGAGCACACGGAAGGTCGCCGGGGCGTCGGCCTGCCCGCCGTCCTCCCCCGGCCCGGCCTCGACGAGGTGCCGCGTGGCGTCGAGGCGAAACCCGTCGAGCCCGCGGTCGAGCCATCGCACCGCGACCCGCGCCATCTCGTCGCGGACCTCCGGGTTCTCCCAGTTGAGGTCGGGCATCCCGCTCCAGAAGAGGCCGTAGTAGAACTTGCCGCGGTCGGGATGCCACGTTCGGCCCGATCCCCAGGGCTGCGTCCACCCGGGGTCGTTGAAGCGCCAGACGTACCAGTCGCTCTTCCCGGGGTCCTTGAACCAGGGATGGCCCACTCCCGTGTGGTTGAGGACGAGGTCGACGATCACGTTCATGCCCCGGCGCTCGGCCTCCTCGCAGAGCCGAACGAGGTCCTCGTCCGTTCCGTACTCTCCGTCGACGCGGTCGTAGTCGACGACGTCGTAGCCGTGGTACGAGGGGGACTCGAACACCGGCATCAGCCAGAGCCCGTCGACGCCGAGGCCGTTCCGCAGGTAGTCGAGCTTCCCCGCGAGCCCCCGGAGGTCCCCCACCCCGTCGCCGTCCGAGTCGGCGAACGAGCGCACGAACACCTCGTAGTAGACATCTCCGCGCACCGCCTCGAGATTCCACGGCGGTGCTTCGGGCGCCGTCGCGGCCGCGGGCGGCGGGCTCGTGACCGCCGCGTTGCGTTCTCCGCCGCAGGCGAGCGCCCCGAGGATCAGGAACGTGACGAGGAGTTTCCGGTGCGTCACCGCGTTGCCCTCCATTCCCTGCCCCCGAACGCTATCATCGTTCCATGTCGCGCTTCGACTCGGCGCGCCGGTCGGCTCTCTTCTCTGACCTGGTCGGCGCCCTGCTCGGAAGACCGGTTGACCTCCTCCCGTTCGAGGAGGTTCGGGAGCGCCTGCGCCTCAAGCACCTCGTCGACCGCGGGATCCGGGAGGTTCCCCTCGACGCGATCGTCGGGACCGTCGACCGGGAGACCGAATTCAACCGGGAGTTCCTGCCGCGGGACGAGTCGTTACGGGAGCGATGGGAGGACGTCGACGATCTCGCGGCAGGAAACGAGGGGTACCGTCCGGTCGAGCTGTACAAGGTCGACGACGCCTATTTCGTGGTCGACGGCCACCATCGCGTGTCGGTGGCCCGCGCGAACGACGTGCCGACCATCGAGGCCCGCGTGAAGGAGTGGGAGACGTCCGTTCCCGTCGGCGCGGACGAGTCGATCGAGGAGATCGCGCTCAAGAGCGGGCTCGCCGATTTCCTCTCGGCGACCGGGCTCGAGCCCGGCCACCCGGACGAGTTCCGGACGACCGCGCCGAACGGCTACGAGCGCTTGCTCGAGCACGTCTCTGTCCATCGCTACTACCGCGGGATCGATCTCGGACGCGAGGTCGGTTGGGACGAGGCGGTCGCCTCATGGCGGGACACCGTCTACCGCCCGATGGTCGAGATCATCCGGGAAAGCGGCGTCCTCCAGGCCTTCCCGGGGTCGACCGAGACGGACCTCTACCTCTTCACGATGGGACACCTCCACGAACTCCGACAGCGGTACCGCGGGAGGGAGGTCTCGCCCGACGAGGCGGTGCGGAAACTGAAAGAGACGAAAAAGGGGACTGGCACCTTTTCTTGAGCGATCCCGCGGGTCAGGGCCCGCACGACTCAGGAAAAGGTGCCAGTCCCCTTTTCCCGAGCCGAGATTTCCGCGAGGCGCGCGAGCCGGAAGCCGAGCGTCGGCGCGAGCTGCCCTGGGACCAGACGCCAGGCCCAGTTCCCGCGCGCGATCCCGGGAGTGTTCATTCGCCCCTCGCTCCCGAGCCCGAGGAGGTCCTGCACGGGGATCACCGCCGCGCGGGCGACCGAGGTGTACGCCTGCCGGATCATCCCCCACACCACCCCCTCGGGGGAGGTCCCGAGGTAGTCGAGAACGCGCGCTCGCGAGCCCTCGTCGAGTGCTTCGAACCAGCCGCGGGTGGTGTCGTTGTCGTGCGTGCCCGTGTAGACGAAAGCATCGGGGACGTGCCGGTGGGGCACGTGGTCGTTGTCGCTCCCGTCGAAACCGAACTGGAGCACCCGCATCCCGGGGAAACCGAACTTCCTCCGGAGGGCGTGGACGTCCGGGGTGATCATGCCGAGGTCCTCGGCGACGATCGGGTAGCCGGGCAGTTCCGCGCGTAGCCGCTCGAAGAGGGCCTCCCCCGGGGCAGGCACCCAGCGGCCGCCGATCGCGTTCGGCTCCCCCGCACCGACCTCCCAGTAGGCGGCGAAGCCGCGGAAATGATCGAGGCGCACCGCGTCCGCGAGCCTCGCATTCCCGCGAAGGCGCGCGATCCACCAACGGAAGCCGTCTTCCTCGAGGCGGTCCCACCGGTAGAGCGGATTCCCCCACAGCTGCCCCGTCGCGCTGAAGTAGTCGGGGGGAACGCCGGCGACCACGGTCGGGCGGCCCTCGTCGTCGAGATGGAAGAGGTGCCGGTGGGCCCAGACGTCCGCGCTATCGAGGGCGACGTAGATCGGGACGTCGCCGAAGATCCGGATGCCGCGGCGGGAGGCCTCCTCCCGTACCCGTCCCCACTGCCGGAAGAAGAGGAACTGGAGCCAGGCGTGCATCTCGATCGGCCCGGCGAGTTCCTTGCGGGCGCGGTCCAGCGCTTCGGGCTCGCGAAGACGGAGCGGCCGATCCCAGGCGAGCCACGCGAGCCCAGCGTGTCTCTCCTTCAGCGCGGCGTACAGAGCCCAGTCCTCCAGCCAGTCGGCTTGCTCGGGCGCGGCGCGGAAGTTCTCGAACTCTCGTCTGGCCCACTCGGGCCCTCGATGGAGACCGTTCTCCCAGGTTCTCCTCAGGAGTTCTCGTTTCCGGTGAACCACGGCGTGGTCGAGTCGCGGGCCGATCCCCCCTTCGAACGCGAGGACATCCCCCTCGCGGAGCAACCCCTCCTCGACGAGCCGCTCGGGGGAGATCAGGTCGGGGTTCCCCGCGAAGGCCGAAGGGGAACCGTACGGCGAGTCGCCGTCGGCCGTGGGCCCGAGGGGGAGCACCTGCCAGACCCCGAAGCGGGCGGCCTCGGCCCACTCGAGGAAACGGTCGGCCTCGGGGCCGAGGTCGCCGATGCCGAACCGGCCGGGGAGCGAGGTGGGGTGGAGGAGAACCCCGGCGAAACGACGGTCGGCCACGCGGCTACCCGGGGGGCCAGCCCAAGGGCCGGCCGCCGAGGAGATGCACGTGCAGGTGGAGGACGCTCTGGCCGGCGTCGGCGCCGCGATTCGTGACGAGTCGATATCCGCCGCCGATCCCCTCGCGTTCCGCGATCCGTGCCGCGGCGAGGAGGAGCCGGCCGAGGAGCGCCGCGTCGGCCTCCTGCGCCTCGTGGACCGAGGCGAGGTGCCGGACGGGGACGATCAGGACGTGGACCGGCGCCTGCGGCGCGATGTCGCGGAACGCCACGATCTCGTCGTCCCGGTGGACGATCTTCGCCTGGATCTCCCCCGAGACGATGCGGCAGAAGAGGCAGTCGCTCATCGGATCCTCTCCACCTCCGCGCCGAGGGCGCGGAGCTTCGCTTCCATCGGCTCGTAGCCACGATCGAGGTGATAGACGCGGTCCACGACCGTGACCCCCTCCGCGGCGAGCCCCGCGAGGACGAGACAGGCGGAGGCCCGGAGGTCCGTCGCCATCACCTGCGCCCCGGTCAAGCGCGCCGGCCCGACGACGACGGCGGTCCGCCCTTCGATCCGGATGTCGGCCCCCATCCGGTGCAGCTCTCCGACGTGCATGAAGCGGTGTTCGAAGATCGTCTCGGAGACGACGCTCGTCCCGTCCGCCTGGGTCGCCACCGCCACGATTTGGGCCTGCATGTCGGTGGGGAACCCCGGGTACGGACCGGTCCGGAAGTCGAGCCCCTCGAGCGGCCGCCGCGAGACGACGAGAGAGCCCTCCACCGCCTCGATCGACGCCCCCATCCCGCGCAGATGCGCGAGGACCGCTTCGAGGTGGTCGGGGCGCGCCCCCTCGACGACGAGCCCGTCCCCCACGAGCGCTCCGAGAGCGACGTAGGTCCCCGCCTCGATTCGGTCGGGGATGACCGCGTGGGACGTCCCGGAGAGGGACTCTCGCCCCTCGATCACGATCTCGTCGGTGCCGGCCCCGCGGATCCCCGCGCCCATGGCGCGGAGGAGATCGGCGAGGTCGACCACTTCCGGCTCGCGCGCGCAGTTCTCGAGGCGGGTCGTCCCTTTCGCGAGGGTCGCCGCCATCATGAGGTTCTCGGTCCCGGTGACCGTCTTGAACGGGAAAGAGATCACGGTTCCGCGCAGGCGCTCGGCGCGAACCTCGACGTACCCGTGCTCGAGCGTGATCTCGGCCCCCATCTCCGCGAGGCCTGCGAGGTGGAGGTTGATGGGACGCTCGCCGATCGCGCACCCGCCGGGAAGCGAGACCCGGGCGCGGCCGTGGCGGGCCGCGAGAGGCCCGAGCACGAGAACCGAGGCCCGCATCGTCTTCACGAGGTCGTAGGGGGCTTCATGGGAGGCAAGACGCCCCGCCCGGACCCGGACTCCCCCGCTCCGGTCGTCCCCCACCTCCGCGCCGAGGTGTTCGAGCACGCGGAGCATCGTGCGGACGTCGCGGACCGCCGGCACATTCGTGAGCGTGACCTCTTCGCCGGTGAGGAGGCACGCGGCGAGCGCGGGAAGCGAGGCGTTCTTGGCGCCTCCGATCCGTACCCGTCCTCGAAGTGACCTGCCGCCTGTGATCCGGAGCTTGTCCATGGGCGAGGGCGCGATCATAGCACCGCGCCGCGCTGCTACAATCGGCGCTTCCCGCGCCTTTCGAGGGAGGCGACACCATGCTCGACCCCGCGCTCCTCCGCGACCGCCCCGACGTCGTCCGCGACGGCCTCCGCAAGCGCGGAGCCGGCATCCCCCTGGAGAGGATCCTCGAGCTCGACGCGCGGAGACGGTCGCTTCTCGTCGAGGTCGAGGGGCTCAAGAAGACCCGGAACGAGTCGTCGCGGAAGATCGGGACCCTCGTCCAGCGGGGGGCCGACCCGACCGCCCTCAAGGAAGAGACGCGCCGCCTCGGGGAGCGAATCGCGGAGCTCGAAAAGGAGGTCGCCCTCGCGGAGGGGCGATTGCAGGAGCAGCTCCGGCAACTCCCGAACCTCCCCCACGCATCGGTCCCCGAAGGGTCGGGGGCCGAGGACAACCCGGTCGTCCGCTCGTGGGGCGAGCCGCGGTCGTTCCCTTTCGAGCCGAAGGCCCACTGGGACCTCGGCCCGGCGCTCGGGATCCTCGACTTCGAGAGGGCGGCCCGGATCGCGGGGGCGCGCTTTTCGATCCTGGTCGGGGACGGGGCTCTCCTCGAGCGCGCCCTCATCCAGTTCATGCTCGATCTGCACACCCGCGAACACGGCTACGTCGAAGTCCTTCCGCCCTTCCTGGTCAACGCCGATTCCCTCTTCGGGACGGGGCAGCTCCCGAAATTCGAGGAGGACCTCTTCAAGGTCGAGCCCGGGGGATACTACCTGATCCCGACCGCGGAGGTTCCCGTCACGAACCTCCACGCGAAGGAGATCCTAGAGGCGGAGCGGCTCCCGCTCTCCTACTGCGCCTACACGCCGTGCTTCCGGAGCGAGGCCGGCTCGTACGGGAAGGACGTGCGCGGCCTGATCCGGCAGCACCAGTTCGACAAGGTCGAACTCGTCAAGTTCACGCGCCCCGAGGACTCCTACGACCAGCTCGAGATTTTGACCGGGCACGCCGAGGAGATCCTGAAACGCCTCCGCCTCCCGTATCGCGTCGTGACCCTCTGCGGGGGCGACCTGGGATTCTCGGCGGCGAAGACGTACGACCTGGAGGTCTGGCTGCCGGGTCAGAACGCGTACCGGGAGATCTCCTCGTGCTCGAACTTCGAGGCGTTCCAGGCGCGGCGCGCGCAGATCCGCGCGAAACCGCAGGGGGGAAAGACCGAGCACGTCCACACGCTGAACGGATCGGGGCTCGCGGTGGGCCGAACCCTCGTCGCGGTTCTCGAGAACTTCCAGCAGGAGGACGGGTCGGTCGTGATCCCCGAAGTCCTGAAGCCGTACATGGGAGGAAAGGAGAGGATCGGTGGATAGCGCACCCACCCCGCTCGCCGGGCTCGTCGACTACCAGCAGGGGACCGTCGTCAGCCGGACCCTCCTCAAGAAGGGGAAGGGGACGGTGACCGTCTTCGCGTTCGACGCGGGACAAGAACTCTCGGAGCACACCGTTCCGCACGACGCGCTCGTGTTCCTGCTCGACGGGGAGGCCGAAATCGCGCTCGGGGGAACCCCGCATCGCCTCGCCGCGGGCGACGTCCTTCTCATGCCGGGTGGAACGTCCCACGCCGTAACGGCGACGAAGCGCTTCAAGATGTGTTTGACGATGATCCGGGAGTGACCCGGCCGCGTCGGCGCCGCTCCCGCCGCGCGTGGACATCGGCCGTCACCCGCGCGACGCATCCGCCCCACCGTCTGCGCGTAGGCTCCTTCGGCATCGCCCGCGTCGACGACGACGTCCTTGACGCCGGAGACCGCGACGTTCCCGGCGGAACGGGCGGGGCAGGCCGATCGAGACTTCCCCGGAAGCGGGTTCCGAGGCGAGGCGAACCTTCGGGCGGGGGGAGGCGTAGGATCGTCCCCGGCGGAGGTCACCATGCGGCTCCGGAAGGCGCTCCTCACCGTCTTCCTCCCCACGGCGTTCGTCGCGTGCGGGTCGCGGGACGAGCCGGAACTCGAATGGGAAGGCTCCACGAGACCGCGACCGAGCACGTTTTGCCGGCTGTCGGCCCGGAGGCCGAGCGCGGATCGCTTGCTACGATTCCGCATCGAGGAGGGGTGGCCGAGCGGTTGAAGGCACCTGTCTTGAAAACAGGAGACCCGAAAGGGTTCGCGGGTTCGAATCCCGCCCCCTCCGCCACCCCGGTGCTAGAATCCGGCTTTCGTCTCGACGGAGAGGTGCCGGAGTGGCCGAACGGGACGGTTTGCTAAACCGTTGATGGGCTTTAAACCCCATCCGAGGGTTCGAATCCCTCCCTCTCCGCCAGAGCCCGTTCCCGAGGCCCCCCGATGATCCCGCCGCGCGTCCGCTTCGCCCCCTCCCCCACCGGCTATCTCCACGTGGGAGGGGCGAGGACGGCGATCTTCAACTGGCTCTACGCCCGGCGGCACGGCGGGACCTTCGTCCTCCGGATCGAAGACACGGACGAGGCGCGATCGTCCGAGCCGATGGTCCGGGCGATCCTCGACGGGATGGCCTGGCTCGGGATGACCCCCGACGAGGGGCCGTTCTTCCAGTCGGCGTATCGCGAGCGGCACCTCTCGGACGCCCGGGCCCTTCTCGCTTCGGGGCACGCCTACCGTTGCTTCTGCCCCGCCGACGTGCTCCGCGCTGCCCGCGAGGCCGCGGAGACGGGCGGCGGGTCTTGGATCTACCCGCGCACCTGCCGGGGAATCGCGCCCTCCGACTCCGAACGGCGCGCCGCCGCGGGAGAGCCGTTCGCGATCCGCCTTCGAGTGCCGGAGGGGAGGATCGCGTGGGACGACGCCGTCCACGGCGACACCGGCTTCGAGGGGGACCTCCTCGAGGATCTCGTGATCGTGCGGACCGACGGGACGCCCACCTACAACCTCTCGGTCGTCTCGGACGACCTCGCGATGCGGATCACCCACGTGATCCGCGGCGACGACCACCTCTCGAACACGCCGAAGCAGATCGCGATCTACCGCGGTCTCGGCCGGACCCTGCCGGTCTTCGCCCACCTCCCCCTCATTCTGGGGGAGGACAGGAAGCGCCTGTCGAAGCGCCACGGCGCGGTCTCGGTCCTCGAGTACCGCGACCGCGGCTATCTCCCCGAGGCCGCGTTCAACTTCCTCGCCCTCCTCGGCTGGAACCCCGGAGACGGCCGGGAAAAGATGGGCCGGGACGAGCTCGCCCTCGCGTTCGATCTCTCGGGGTGCGGGAAGTCGGGGGCGATCTTCGATCTCAAGAAGCTCGATTGGCTGAACGGGCAATACCTCGTCGAGCAGTCACGGGAGGCGTTCGTGGCCCTCGCGCGACCGTGGCTCGAGGAGGCCGGCCTCTGGCGCGAGGGGGCCGAGCGCGTTCTCCCGTTGCTCCAACCGCGCATCCGCACCCTCGCGGAGCTCCCCGAGGCGGCCCGTCCGCTCCTCGATCCGTCCGACGACATCCCGTACGAGGAGGCCGCCGCGAAGAAGCACCTGTCGGGGGAAGGGGTGCTCGGCGCCCTCGGTGCACTTCGTGCCCGCCTCGACACCGTCTCCACCTGGACCGCCGCCCCCCTCGAGGAGGCCTTCCGCGCGACCGCCCGAGACCTCGGCCTCGCCGCAGGGAAGCTGATCCACCCCGTTCGCCTCGCGGTGACCGGGCGCGGGGCGAGCCCCGGACTCTTCGAGGTCCTCGAGGTCCTCGGCCGCGAGCGCAGCCTCGCGCGGATCGACCGGCTCCTGGTACGCCTGGGGAGCGGTTTGGTATAGTCGGTCGCTCGTCCCTGCTGGGGAGTCGTCCAATGGCAGGACATGCGGCTCTGGACCGCAGAATCGGGGTTCGAATCCCTGCTCCCCAGCCACCCGCCGCTCGTTCCTGAGGTCCTATGCGCGCGATCGAGGTCGAGCGCAGGTCCCCGATCGAAACGGGCCCGCTTCGTCTGGTCGAGCGCCGTCGTCCCGAGCCGGGACCCGGCGAAGTACGCGTGCGGGTACGGGCATGCGGGGTCTGCCGCACCGACCTGCACGTCGTGGAGGGGGATCTTCCCCCCGTGCGCTTCCCCCTGATCCCCGGCCACCAGGCGGTGGGGATCGTCGATGCCCTGGGGGCGGGAACCTCGCGGTTCACGATCGGCGACCGGATCGGGATCGCGTGGCTCCGGCACACCTGCGGGACGTGCGAGGCCTGCCGGCGCGGGGACGAGAACCTCTGCGCGGGCTCGCGCTATACCGGCCATCACGAGGACGGCGGGTACGCGGAGTGGGCGGTCGTCCCGGAGGCGTACGCCTACGCGATCCCCGACGTGTTTCCCGACGCCGACGCAACGCCCCTCCTGTGCGCCGGGATCATCGGCTACCGGGCCCTGGCACGGACCGACTGCCCCCCGGGGGGCCGCCTCGCCCTGTTCGGGTTCGGCTCCTCCGCCCACATCGTGATCCAGCTCGCCCGGAACCGCGGGATCGAGGTCTTCGTCGCGACCCGCGGCGAGAAGCACCGGCGGATGGCCCGGGAGATGGGGGCCACCTGGGTCGGCGAGACCTTCGACCGCCCCCCGGTCGCGTGCGACTCCGCGATCGTTTTCGCCCCAGCCGGCGAGGTCGTCCCCGCCGCCCTTCGCGCGGTTCGACCGTCGGGGACGGTCGCGCTCGCCGGCGTGACGATGACCGACCTCCCGGCGATGGCGTACGAGCCCCACCTTTTCCACGAGAAACATCTCACGAGCGTCGAAGCGAATACGCGGGCGGACGGGGAGGCGCTCCTGCGGGAGGCCGCCGCGATCCCGATCCGCCCGAAGACCGTCCCGTACCCTCTCGAGCGGGCCCAGGAAGCCCTCCTCGCCCTCAAGCGGGACGGGATCGAGGGAACGGCGGTCCTGGTATCCTGAGGGACGAGCGGAAACCTCGAAGGGAGACCTCATGACGCGAAGAACCGCCCTGGTGACCGGCGCCGCCGGCGAGATGGGACAGGCCCTGATCCCGGCCCTCGTGGATCGCGGCCACGACGTGGTCGCCGTCGATCTCGCGGCGCTTCCGCCGGAGACCGCGCGATCCTGCGTCGAGGTCCATCGAGGGAGCGTCGTCGACACGGACGCGATGACCGCCCTCTTCGAACGCCAACGCCCGGAGGTCGTGTTCCATCTCGCGGCGGTGCTTTCGACCTCGGCCGAGGCGAATCCCGATCTCGCGCATCGTGTGAACGTGGACGGAACCGCCATCCTCTTCGCCCTCGCGCGCGAGACCGCGGCGACACGCGGATCTTCCGTGCGGTTCCTCTTCCCGAGCAGCATCGCGGTCTACGGCCTCCCCGACGCGGAGCACAAGCGCGCGGCGGGGGCGGTACGCGAGGGGGAGTGGATCGCCCCGGCGGGGGCGTACGGCTGCCACAAGGTCTTCGGCGAGCTTCTCGGCACCTACTGGACGCGGCGCGCCGCGCGCGAGGCGATCCCCGGCCTCGACTTCCGCGCGATCCGGTTCCCCGGCCTCATCAGCGCCGAGACACTGCCCTCGGGGGGAACGAGCGACTTCGCCCCCGAGATGATCCACGCCGCCGCACAGGGGAAACCGTACGCGTGCTTCGTCTCCGCCGAGAGCCGAATTCCGTTCATGACGATGCCCGACGCGATCGACGCCTTCCTCCGCCTGGCCGACGCGGCGGCGGAGACGCTCACGACCCGCGTCTACAACGTGGGCGCCTTCGCCCCCTCGGCGGGGGAGTTCCGGGACGAGGTCCTTCGGCACTTCCCCGACGCCTCGATCGTCTTCGAGCCGGTCGCCGGGCGTCAGGCGATCGTGGACTCGTGGCCGGCCGACGTCGACGACCGCCTCGCGAGGCGGGACTGGGGGCACGCGCCGCGGCACGGCCTCCGGGAGGCGGTCTCCGACTACCTGGTTCCGGCGTTGCTCCGACGCTACGGTTCGCGCGCGCTGCGCTGATCAGGAGGGAAGTGCATGGCCAAGGCGAAGAAGAAAGTCGCGAAGAAGAAGGTCTCCAAGAAGAAGCTCTCCCCGAAGAAGAAGGGCCCCGCCCGGAAGGCCGCTCCCGGGAAGAAGCCGGTCGCGAAGAAGAAGGTCGCGAAGACGAAGGCCCCGGCCAAGAAGGTTTCCCCGAAGAAGACGGCTCCGAAGAAGAAGGCGCCCGCCTCACCGGGCGGGAAGGCGATTCCCTCGCGCCGCGCCGCTCCCTCGGCCGAACCCGAAGGGGCCCCGAGAGTTTCGACGAGCCTCGTGGCGCCGGAGCGCCTCACCCCTACGAGAAAGGCGCTTGCGGAGCTTCCGGTCCCCGCGTCGACGAAAACGCCCCTGCGCCCGGACGACTTTCGGCCGGCCCCCGCGATCGGCGAGCCGACCCCTGCCCGAGCGGAGGAGTAGATCGGGGCGGGACGCGCCGGCTCGTTCCGGCGCGTCCCGACACGCTCTCCTCACCGCTTCCACTCCCCCAGGTTTCCCTCGAGCCCCGAGATCTCGTCCTCCGGCTCGCCGCGGCTCAGATGGCGGCCGTAGGTCGCCACCACCGCGAGGGCCCCGTAAAAAACGATCCCCGCGCCCGCGACGAACGCGGAGGGGAGGTGGCCTACGGCGACCCGGCGCCAGATCTCGCGCCACGAGAGCGCGAGCTCGGGGTGGATCATCAGCTTCACGACCCATCCGCCCAGGATCATCAGGAAGACCCAGGCGTAGTTCCGGCGCAAGCGGAAGCCCACCGCCTGGAGGAAGGTCGTCTTGTGCTTCGGCAGGTCGAGGTCCTTCGCGAGCGCCTCCCGCCAGGCCGGCATCGAGGACTCGAGGTGGCGGGTGATGATCGGAATGAAGAAGTTCTCCTCGAGCATCCGCACCCTCGCGCGGTAGACGGCGAAATAGCGGAAGCGTCGCGCCTCGATCGCGAGATAGGCGAGGATCAGGAGATTCGACAGGAGCATCACGAAGTGCGGGGCCTGAGGGGAGGAAAACGCGAACGAGAGCATCCCCGCGGCGGTGAGCACGGCCCAGTTCGTCGTCGTGTCGAGCCGCTGTCGCCACGACTGCGACCGCGCGACCTCGGCGCGGTAGAAGTGCACCATCGCGGTGATGTATTCGTTTCGGGTGAGCGGGTAATCCTCGAAGCGCCCGGACCCCGCACTCCCGTCGCCGTCGGCACTCACGGCGCGATCATGCCACGGATCGGCCACTCCTTTTCAGCGCCTCGTCCCGGTGAGCACCTTCTCCAGCGTGCGGCGGACGGCGTCGACGTCGATCGGCTTGGCGAGCACCGGGTTCGCGACCCCCTCGAGGAAGCGCACGCTCTCGGGGCGGACAAGGTCGCCGGTCGCGAAGACGAACCGGCGCACCATGTCCGGCCGCTCCGCCACGACCCGCTCGTAGAGGGCGCGGCCGTCGAGCCCCGGCATCCGCAAGTCGGCGACCACGAGGTCGAAGTCGGCCTCGGCGAGGCGGGTCCACGCCTCCTCCCCGTCGCGGGCGGCGACGACCTTGGCCCCGTCGTCCTCGAGAATCCGGGAGAGGAGGTCGAGCACGAGGGGTTCGTCCTCGGCGACGAGGACGCGCGTCCCCGAGAAGCGTGCCGGGAGGTCGGGCGTTTCCGGCAACTCCCGTTCCGCTTCCGGCTTCGGGGCCGGCGTGGCCGCCGGCAGGTAGACGGCGAAGCAGGCCCCTTCCCCGGGTTTCCCGGGTCTGAGTTCGATCCGTCCGCCGTGCTCCTGAACGATCCCGTACGACACGGAGAGGCCGAGCCCGGTCCCCTGCCCCGGTTCCTTGGTGGTGAAAAACGGGTCGAAGATCCGGTGGCGGATCTCCCGGGGAACGCCGGGGCCGTCGTCCTGAACCTCGATACAGACGCGACCTTCGAGGGCCCGCGTCCGCAACACGATCGTCCCGCCGCCTCGGCCCCCAAGGGCCTGCTCCGCGTTGTTCACGAGGTTGAGGACGACTTGCTCGATCTGGTGGAGGTCGAACATCGCTTCGGGCAGGGGATCCTCGAGTTCGAGACGGATCTCGATCTTCGACGCCCGGAGGTGGTACGCCTTGAGGTCGACGACCTTCCGGACACAGGCGTTCAGGTCCTGGAGCTTGCGTTCCGGCGGATGCTGCCGGGCGAACGACAGGAGATTCCGGACGATCCTCTGGCACCGCTTCGCCGAATCGACGATGCGCTCGAGGTCCCGCGCGACCGGCTCCCCGGCCGCCCGGGATTTCGGCAGAAGGAGCTGCGCGTACCCGAGGACGCTCGACAGCGGGTTGTTCAACTCGTGGGCGACGCCGGCGACGACCTCGCCGAGACTCGAGAGCCTCTCCGCCTGCGCGAGCGTCTTCTCGAAACGGCGAACCTCGGTGACGTCCCGTCCGATCCAAACGCGGCCGGCCGCGCCTCCCTCGGCCGCCTCGAGCGG
Organism: uncultured Acidobacteriota bacterium; assembly: GCA_964383585.1. Lineage (GTDB taxonomy): Bacteria > Acidobacteriota > Polarisedimenticolia > Polarisedimenticolales > DASRJG01 > CAYLHQ01. The sequence continues at coordinate 46,314 of CAYLHQ010000006.1, read as the reverse complement.
CGCCCCGACGAGGCTCACCTCCACGGGGGCTCCGTCGGACCGCGTGAGCACCAACTCGCGGCGGGTGAGGGCGGATTCCCCCCCGTCCCTCGGATCGACGCCGAGCACCTCGGCGAACGGCCGTCCCGCGACCTCCGCCGCCGTCAGCCCGGTCAAGGTCTCCGCCCCGTGGTTGAACTCGGTGATCCGCCCCTCGGGGTCGGTCGCGACGATCAGGTCGGGGGTGCCGTCGAGAACCCGTCTCAACTTCTCCCCGGTCTCCCGGTGGCGCGAGGCCTCTCGCTGCACGTCCTCGTAAAGGAGCGCGTTCTTGAGGGCGTTCGCGCAGGTCGCCGCGGCCACCCGGCAGAAGCGGATCTCGGCTTCGGTGAACGGGGTATCGCGGCTCGCGCGGACGAAGAGGGTTCCGAGGACTTCTCTTCCGAACACGAGCGGGAGAACGAGCATCGACCGGTAGCCCTGCTCGAGCAGGATCTCCCGGACCGGTTCCACGAGCGGGTCGGAGGCGACGTCCTCGACGACCACCGGCTCCCGCGTCAGGAGCGCGCGACGGATCTCCGGGTACTTTTCGAGGTCGACGGTCCGCATGGACGCTTCGGGGTTGTCGCTCGCGGCCACGATCCAGCACCGGCTCAAGCGACCGTCGACGGCGAGGATGGAGCAGCGTTGCGCTCTCGCGAGGTCTCCGATCCGGGTGACGATGCGCAGAAGGACGCTCCGGGCATCGAGGGTGCTCGTCACCGACTCCGCGATTTCGAGAAGGGCGCGGAGGTCTCCGCGCTCGCGGCGGGTCTCCGTCTCCGCCGACGCCCCCCCCCAGACCCTTCCGAGGAGGACCAGGAGGTACACCGCGCACGCCGCAAGCCCCGCCAGGAAGGGGAGACCCGCGCCGGGGGAGATCTCGGCGAGGCCGAGAGCGACGATCGGGAGGAACACCGAGTCGAGCACCAGAAGAGCGACGTCCGGTCGGACCGCACCGTCCGCCGCCTCGAGGAGGGGATGGAGCAGGATGCCGGTGAGGACGAGGAAGGCGAACGGGAGCGCCGACGCGACCGACGGACCGGGGATCGCGATCGTGAGGGCTCCGACGAGAAGCACCAGCCCCCAGCGGAGCCTCAGGAGATCGCGGCGCTCCGTCCGAGCCCGCCTGCCGTCGCGATGAGATCCCACAGGCCTCCGCCCCTACTCGGATCGGGCCTTACGCATATGCAACCGGGACGGAATATAGGGTCGGAGATCGCCGGCGCAACCCGGTGGGGGCTGCCGAGGGTTGACAGCGCGGGGGCAGTCGTTAGAATCCGAGCGGCGCTATCGTCTAGGGGTCAGGACGGGTGGTTCTCAGCCATCAAACCGGGGTTCGAATCCCCGTAGCGCTACCAGCCTCCGATTCTCCCGCCTCCTCGCACGCGAAGATCGTCAGGTGAGCGGGGAAACGCGTCTCGGGGCTGATTCGCTGGAGAATGCTGAGGACGTTCCGGCGGATGTCGTCGACCCGGTCGGTCGGAATCGGCTCGTCGATCACCTTGCCGACGTATTCGTCCTCCCCGAGCCGGCAGACCCGCAGGAAAGTGGAATCTTCCCTCGAGACGTACCTGCGGTCGGCCCCCGTCAGGTCGGCAAGACGGCGCCTGAGCGAGCCGTCGATCTTGTACCCGACGAAGAGCGACGTCTTGTCCTTGAGGTGAATCACCTGGCTCCGTCCATGTGCAGGCAGCAGTCTTGCTAGGGGCCGGGACGATGTCAAGCCGGGAACGGCGAGAAGAGGTTGCGTGAGCGGAATCGTCCTTTTCGTTTCGAGTGACCTGATGTTCTGGGCGCGCGTACGCGACGCCGCCTTCCGGGCCGGGATCGCGGTCGCCCGGGTGGAGGCCGAACCCGCGATGGAGGAGTCGTTTCTCGCGGGGGGCGTCGCGCGACTCCTCGTCGACCTCGAGGTGCGCGGTCTCGACCCGCTCGCCTGGGCCGGTCGCTGGAAGGAAAGGCCGGATCGGCCGTTCCTCGTCGCCTTCGGGTCGCACGTCGACGCCGCGCGGCTCGAGGCCGCGAAGGACGCGGGGTTCGACCTCGTGGTCCCGCGGTCCCGATTCCACCAACGGATCGAGGACCTGCTCCGGGGCTGAGCCTCAGGCCGCCCCGCCCACGAAGGCCAAGACCTCCTCGGTCTTGGCGCGCATCAACGCCTCGTCCCCGCGGGACTCGACGTTCAGACGGAGGAGCGGTTCGGTGTTGGAGGCACGCAGGTTGAATCGCCAGTTCTCGAACTCGAGAGCGATCCCGTCGGTCTCGTCGACGGCGCGAGCGGTCGCGGCGTAGTGCACCTTGACCCGGGCGATCGCCGCCAGCGCGTCGTCCACCCGCCGGTTGATCTCCCCGCTCGCTGGAAAGCGCCGCATCCGTTCCCCGACCAACTCCGAGAGGGAGCGTCCGCTCTGGCAGATCCGCTCGGCGACGAGCAGCCACGGGATCATCCCGCTGTCGCAGTACGAGAACTCGCGGAAGAAGTGGTGCGCCGACATCTCGCCGCCGTAGACGGCGTCCTCGCGGCGCATCACTTCCTTCATGAACGCGTGCCCCGACTTGCTCTGGACCGGTGTCCCCCCCGCCTCCCGGACGATTTCGAGCGTGTTCCACGTCATGCGGGGATCGTGGACGATATTCCCGCCCGGGTGCTTCTTGAGTGTCTGTTCGGCGAGGAGCCCCACGATGTAGTACCCCTCGACGAACCCTCCCTTCTCGTCGAAGAGGAAGCACCGGTCGAAATCTCCGTCCCAGGCGATCCCGAGATCGGCCTTCTCCCGGACCACGGCCTCCGCGGTGTCCCTCCGCCGCTCGGGGAGCAGCGGGTTCGGAATCCCGTTCGGGAAGGTGCCGTCCGGCTCGTGGTGGACGCGCACGATCCGGAACGGGAGGTGGCGCTCGAGCCGATCGATCACCCTCCCCGCCCCTCCGTTCCCGGGGTTCGAGACGATCGTCAGCGGGCGGAGCGACGGAAGGTCGACGTAGGTCAGGAGGTGCGCGACGTACTCCGCCGAGAGGTCGCGCCGTTCGACGGCTCCCTTGCGTTCCGGGCGCGGGAGCGATCCCGACCGGACGATCCGCTCGATCTCGTGAAGACCCGTGTCGGCGCTGATCGGCTTCGCCGCCTCGCGCACCAGTTTGAGGCCGTTGTAGTCGGCGGGGTTGTGACTCGCCGTGACCATGATGCCGCCGTCGAGGCCGAGGTGAAACGTCGCGAAGTAGACCTCCTCGGTGCCGCAACAGCCGATGTCGACGACGTCGACACCGGATTCGGTCAGACCGTCGGCGACCGCCCCGGCGAACTCGGGGCTCGAGAGCCGGATGTCCCGGCCCACGGCGACTCTCCGCGGTCGCACGAACGCCGCGAAGCCGCGGGCGATGCGGTACACGAGTTCGCGGTCGAGTTCGTCGGGGATGCGTCCCCGGATGTCGTAGGCTTTGAAGGCGGGAAGACGGTCTCCTGCAGCCGGCATCGCGCGTCTCCTCTGGTGTTAGTCTCCCGAAGGCGGACTCAGGAGGACTCTACCATGGGCGAAGGAACGAGCCGCACCGAGCGGGACACGATGGGGGAGATCGAGGTGCCGGTGGAGGCCCTCTACGGCGCCTCGACCGCGCGGGCGATCCGGAACTTCCCGGTCAGCGGCCGGCCGATGCCGCGGCGATTTCTGGCGGCGCTCGGGCGGATCAAGGAGGCGGCGGCCGAGGTCAACGCCGAACTGGGACTTCTCGATCCCGCGCTCGCGCGCGCGATCGCACGCGCCGCGGCGGAGGTCGCGGACGGCCGGTGGGACGCGCAGTTTCCCGTCGACGTGTTCCAGACAGGATCGGGAACCTCGACGAACATGAACGCCAACGAGGTCGTCGCCAATCGCGCCGCGGAGATTCTCGGCTTTCCGCGAGGGTCGCGCGACCGCGTCCATCCGAACGACCACGTCAACCTCGGCCAGTCCTCGAACGACGTGATCCCGACCGCGCTCCACCTCGCGGCACTCGCGGCGATCGGGGAGGCGCTCGAACCCGCCTTGCGTTCGCTCGGGCGGGAACTCGAGGCGAAGTCGCGCGAGACCCGGGAGGTGCGGAAGGTGGGCCGCACGCATCTCCAGGACGCCGTCCCGATCCGACTCGGCGAGGTCTTCCTCGGATACGCGGGGCAAACGGAGCGGGGGCTCCGCCGCCTCGCGGGGGCCCGGGAGGAGCTGTCCGAAGTCGCGATCGGCGGGACCGCGGTCGGGACGGGAATCGCCACGCACCCCGAGTTCGCCCGACGCGTCTGCGCGCGTCTGTCCGAGCGTCTTTCCGTCCCGGTCCGCGAGACGACGAACCACTTCCAGGCACAGGCGACTCTCGACGCGGTCGTCGCGGCGTCGGGCGCCGTGCGGTCCGTGGCCGTGAGCCTCCGCAAGATCGCGGACGACATCCGGTGGATGGCTTCCGGTCCCCGATGCGGGCTCGGCGAGATCACGCTTCCCGAGATCCAGCCGGGCTCCTCGATCATGCCGGGGAAGGTCAACCCCGTCGTCGCCGAATCGCTCCTACAGGCCTGCGCCCGCGCCCTGGGGGCCGACGCCGCAATCGTGCATTGCGCCTGCGGAGGCAATTTCGAGCTGAACACCATGCTCCCACTCGCGGCGTACGAGATCGTGGACTCGGTCGAGATCCTCGGCGCGGCGACCGGGAATTTCGCCGAACGGTGCGTCCGCGGGATCGCAGCGACCGAGCGCGGCCCCGAGATGGTCGAGCGGAGCCTCGCGCTCGCGACGGTTCTCGTCCCGCTCGTCGGCTATGACGAGGCCGCGGCGATCGCCAAGGAAGCGGCGGCGACCGGTCGCACCATTCGCGAAATCGCGGCGGAGAGAGGAATCGGGGACATTCCTCGATAGTCGACAATTCCTTTATCCGAGTCTTACCGGTCGGCCCATCGCGCGCTCAGGCGTCGCGGCCTCGGACTCTTCGCCGCGAGCGACTCGGTGAGCCCGAGTCTCTCGGCGGCGCCCTGCGTCCATGCCGGACTCCCGAACGGTCGTCCGCGAACCCCACACTCGCGAAGACGTTCCCGCTCCCTCGTCGTGAGCGCCGTGTCCACGAACGCGAGCCATGGTTGGGGCAGATCGATCGGTGACTTGACGAGCGGGGCGTCCACCGTTCCCGTTTCCCCTTCGGTGAGACGTGCTTGGATGGAGGACCAAGGCCACGCTCCGGCGCTCCCGACGAGCCCGGCCGCAACGGCATTCCGTTCGACGTACCGCATGACCGTGAGAAGGTGTGAATCGGCCTGGATCGGGAAGGCCTTGAATCGACCCTGCCAGATCCGGCCGACGGTTGCGTGGCGGATCGCGTGGTTGCGGACGTGCGCCGTGAGCAAGCGGTGCATGAACCGGCCGAGGTCCCCATTCTGCCCCGTTCGAACGACGAGATGGATGTGGTTCGGCATGAGGCAGTAGGCGAGCAGGTCGATCGGCGTCCGGGCCGCCGCGTTCCTCAAGATCGCGAGGAACCTCCGGTAGTCGTCCGTCCCGTGGAAAACAGTCGGCCGGGCGTTCCCCCGCGAGCAAACGTGGTAGCAAAGTCCAGCAACGTCCGTTCGAGCGGTCCTGGGCATGCCGGCCTCCGGTCGAGTGTCGGGACCGCACACCCAAAGATCGTGCCGGGGGGAAGGTTTTCCTCTCAGCCCCGCGGAGGAGAGGTTGCCGATTCGAAACGCCCGGAAGGAATTAACGACTATCGAGGAATGTCCCCAAGCAGAACTCCCGGGGCGAGGCGCCATTCCGGATCGAGGGCGCGCTTGATCTCGCGCATCCGCGCAACCGCCGGCTCTCCCACGAACCGGCGGAGCATCTCCTGCTTGAGGCCGCTCCGTCCGACCCCGTGCTCCGACAACGGGGCCCCGCCCCGGGCGATCGCGTCATCGGCGATCCCGAGGAGCACGGCCTCCGCCGCCTCGACCTCCCGCGCGCTGCGTGCGAGCGCGTTCGGGTGGAGGTTCCCGTCGGAGATGTGCCCCCACGTCGCGTGCTCGAGCCCGGCGCCGTCGAGCGCCGAGCGCCATGCCGCGAGAGCCGCCCCGGCCTGATCGACCGGCACGATCAGATCGCCCCCGACCTTTCGTACCCCGGCGTCACGCCGCCGGCGCTCGGCCAGGATCTCGTTGACCCGTCTCGGGACCGCCTCGCGGAACGCGGCGAGGAGCTCCGCACGCCTCGCGTCTCCGGGAAGGGCGAGCTCGAGCGCATCGGCGGAGAGGTGGCAGGCGAGGATCCGAACGAGGCGGAAGAGGGGCCCATCGTGATCTCCGCCCCCGCCGTCGAGTGCGGCGACGATCGCCGCCTCCGCCGCTTCCGCCCCTTCCCAATCCGCAATCTCGACCTCGAGGAGCACCGCCGCGCGCGCCTCGTCGGGCACGGTCACCCGGAGCCTCGCCGCGTCGCCATGACGCCGGAGGAGGTCGAGCCCGTTCCCGTCGACGTACTCGAGCGCGCGAACGTCGGGCTCGCGCGACCCCGCGTGGCTCCGCGCCTTCCGCCCCGCGCGGCGCAGGTCGTCGGCCAGCGCGAGCGCCTCCGGTTCCGTCTCGACGAACGCGAGGCCGGTCACGACGGCCGCCGGCGACCGGGCGAGTTCGAGATCGGCATCGACCACGATCCCCAGGGTCCCCTCGCTCCCGACGAAGAGATCGACCAGGTCCAGAGGATCGGAAGCGTGGTAGCCCGCCGAGATCTTCGGGAGCGCCGGAAGCCGATGGGAGGTCGCGGGAATCTCGACGCGCCGGCCGTCCGAGCGGACGACGAGGAACGACTCCCCGGGCCGCGCGAGCGCCTGGCCCCGTTCGATCTCGAGAAGGTCCCCGTCGGCGAGAAGCACGCGGAGGCCTCGAACCCAGTCCCGCGTCACGCCGTACTTGAACGTCGCGGCGCCCCCCGCGTTCGTGGCGACGATCCCGCCGAGCATCGCGAGGTGGTACGTCGGGACCGGAGGGAAGAAGAAGCCGAGCTCCGCGAGCTCGCGCTCGAGGCGATCGAGACGGACCCCCGCCCCGACGCGCACCACCGCCGATCCGCCGTACTCGAGCACCGGACCGATCGTGTCCCACCGCTCGCAGGAGAGGATCACCTCGCCGCGGGGGACCGCCCCTCCGGTCAGCGACGTCCGCGCCGCTTGGGGGAGGACGGAGACCCCGCGCCCCGTCGTCGCCCGGAGGAAAGCGGCGGCCTCCTCGACCGACGCCGGGCGGAGCAGCCCCGCGGCCGGGGCGACGGGGTACCCCGACGCGTCCTCGAGGTAGGACGCGACCACCTCGGGATCGCGCTCGGGCTCGGGTACGGCGATCCCCGTGTCGATCCTCCTCGCTTCGATGTCGGGGGCGCGGGAGTCCATGGCCGGCATTATCGGCGCGACGCGGACGAAACGCTCTTCCTGAGATAAGCTCTCCGTCCGGAGACCGCACTTGGGAGCAACACACCGGCATCCTCACGTGCATGCCCGCCCCGGGGAGGAGCCCGCCCCCCGGCTTGCCTGGGTCCTCGCGCTGACGGTCGGCTACACGCTCGCCGAGGTCGTCGGAGGGATCCTCTCGGGATCGCTCGCGCTCCTCGCCGACGCCGGTCACATGATGACCGACAACCTCGCGCTCGCCCTCGCGCTTGCGGCGAGCCGCTTCGCGAAGCGCCCCCCCGATGCGGGGAGGACGTACGGATACCAGCGCGTCGAGATCCTCGCGGCGCTCGGGAACGCCCTTTTCCTCACCGGGGTTTGTTTCGTCCTGATCGTCGAATCGTGGGAGCGCATCCGCGCGCCGAGGCCCGTGGACGCGGGGCTGATGGCCGCCATCGCCGCGGGAGGGCTCGCGGTGAACCTCCTCGCCGCGTGGATCCTCCGAAAGCGTGCCGGGAACCTCAACCTCCGCGCCGCCTTCCTGCACGTGGTCGGCGACCTCTTGGGCTCGGTCGGAGCGCTCCTCGCCGCGGGGCTCGTCGCCGGGTTCGGCTGGCTCCGGGCCGACCCGATCGCCTCCCTGGCGATTTCCGCGATCCTCCTCTGGGGGGCGTTCCGTCTCTTGCGGGAGACGGTCCACGTCCTTCTCGAGGGAGCCCCGGCGGATCTCGACGTCGGCGAGATTCGGCGCGCCCTCCTCGAGGTCAGGGGCGTCGCCGACGTCCACGACCTCCACGCCTGGTCGCTCGGCTCAACCCCCCTCCTGACGGCCCACCTCGTCGCCGACCATTCCGTGCCGCTCGCGCGCGTGCTCGCCGAGGCGACCGAGCGGGTGCGCGCGCGGTTCGGGATCCGCCACGTCACGCTTCAGGTGGAGCCCCCCGACTTCAACATCGTCGCGGGCCCGCTGCGCGACTACGACGGGAACGAGCGCGGCTTGTAGATCGCCCCCTGGTTCGTCTTCCCGTTCATGCGAGCGACGATCGGATCCTCGAGACGCAGGTGCCGCACCGACGCCTTCTCGTGGAGGGCCGGACGGCTCGCGAGCCAGTCCCAGTCGACGAACCCCTCCCCGGCCTCCGGGTTGACCGTGAAGTACCCGACCTCGAACGCGGTGAGGTTCTGGAAGAAGTGGCTCCCCTGCGAGGGAGTGATCCTCAGGTCCCGGAAGCCGGCCTCCACGATCACCCGCGCCCCCGAGATCTGGTCCCATCCGACCGGGATCCCGAGCCAGGGGTCGGTCGAGCCCCAGCGTCCGACCCCGATGAGGACGAAGGGGCGCCCCTCCTCCCGGAGCACCGCGTTGAGACGCCCGACCTCCGAGGCCGCCTCCCGGCTCCGGGCCCGGTCGAACCGGTAAAAGTCGACGACCACGATGTCCCGGATCGAATCGACCTGGCCGTGCCCGAGCACGCGAGAACTGCGGCAGAGGAGCGCGGACGGCTCGACCTCCTCGATCTCGAGTTCCTCGGTCTCGCGGGAGAGAACGAGCGGCCGGATCTGGAGGAACCCCAGCTCGGCGCGGCGGTCCGCCGCCGTCCCCAGGCGAACCGCGAACTCGATCTCGACCGCCCGCCCCATCCCCCTCGCGCCGATTTCGAGAAGGCGATCGAGCGTCTCCGCGAGCGGAAAGGCGCCGTGTTTGAGGACGGGAGCGAAGGAGACGAGACGGACTCCCTTGCGCGAGAGCCCGTCGTAGACGGCGTTGTTCTCGTGGGAATAGGTCGAGCCGACCGCCGCAAGGGTACCGTCCTCTTCGGCGACGTCGAGACCGAACGACGTCTCGGACAGGAGCACCCCGGGATCGACCCGGGCGTCCTCGGGATCGATCTCGACCGCCCAGAATTCGCGCTGGGAGTTGGCGAGAATGTCCTTGACCGACGAGAACTGCACGATGTGCCGCGGGTAGCGCGGGCTGAAGGAGACGCACTTCCCCCCCTCGACGACCGTCCGTCCGAGGCCGAGGCCGACCGCGACGACCCCGTCGGCCGAGGTCATCGGCGGCGTGGGGTAGAAGTTGTGCGATCGCGCCACGCCGGCGAAGTCGGGATAGAACCGGTTTCCGTGGGTGCGCCCGACCAGGCGCTGGACGATCACCGCCATCTTCTCCTCCTCGAGACGGTAGGGGGTCGCCTTGAGGTACGACTTCGTACGGTGGGAGAAGGTCGACGCGTAGATTTTCTTGATCGCCACCTCGAGCTGCCGGAGGCGGACCCCCGTTTCCACGTGAGCGTTCGGGAGCATGTAGGTGTCGTAGACGCCGGTGAACGGCTGGTACTGGGAGTCCTCGAGGAGGCTCGACGATCGAACGGCGAGCGGGTACCGGACGGCCTCGAGGAAGGCCTCGAGGTCGGCGAGCGCATCCTCCGGAAAGGGGGCGAGGAGGAACGCGCGGAGGATCTCCTCGTCGTCGCCGCACTGGACGGCGAAGTCGAGGAGCCCGGCGTCCCCGAGAAACCGGTCGAAGACGTCGGTCGCGAGAACGACCGCCGGAGGGACCGCCACGTGGACGTCCGTCTCGGGCTCCTCGGAGCGGTGGAGGTGGAGAAGGTGGCGGACGAACGCGAGGCCCCGCGCCTTCCCTCCGAGTGAACCCCGTCCAATGCGGGTGAACGTGTCGGTGTCGGGGTCGAACCCTTCCGCGTCGAAATCGCCGACGAGGACGTCGGCCTGCTCTCGCCGGTACTCGGCGATCGACGCGATCAGATCGTCGCGGATCGCCTCGGGCCCCGTGTAGTCCGTCACCTTCCTCGGCCTCAGTTTCCGGGCGAGGGCGAACTCGGTCCGCGCCATGAACCAATTGGAGAAGTGGTTCCGCTCGCCGTGGAACGCCACGCTCTCCGCCGGCACGGTGCGCAGGCGCTCCTCGAGTTCCTTCAGGTCGGAGGCCCGCCCGACCTCCGTCCCGTCGGGGAGGCGGAAGACGAAGTCGCCGAACGCGAACTGCTCGATCATGAACCGGCGCAGGTCGGACAGGAGCGTCGGCGATCCCTTCAGGAGGAACGACGCCCCCTCCGCGCGCGCGGCGGCCTCGTACTGGGCCTGGCTCGAGTGGAGGACGAGCGGGAGGTCCGGCACCTCCCGCCGGATCCGGCGGGCCAACTCGAACCCTGCGCTTCGGCTGAGCACGCCGTCCTTCGGAAACTCGATGTCCGAGATCACTCCGAGCACCCACTCGCGGTAGGTCTCGAACCGTTCGCAGGCCTCCTCGTACGTGCTGCACAGGAGGATCTTGGGCCGGGTGCGGATCCGCACGAGCTTGTGGGAGAGGTTGAGCCCCTCCCCGAGCAGGCGCTGGGACTGCTCGATCAACTCGGTGTAGATCATCGGGAGGAAGGACGAGTAGTAGCGGATGTTGTCCTCGACGACGAGGATCACCCGCACCCCGGCCGCGAGCGTGTCGTTCGCGACGTTCCGCTTGTCCTCCACGTACTTGACGATCGCGAGGAGGATCCGGGCGTTTCCCTGCCACAGGAAGACGCGGTCGATCGGCGCGTCGGGGTTTCGCGCGAGGAAATCGCTCGCCTCCCGGTTGTCGTACGCGAGCACCAAGACCGGCGTGTCGAGCCCCGCCTCGCGCACCCGCTCCGCGAGCTGCCTCGCGTTCATGTCAGCGAGGCTCAGGGTCGTCAGGATGAGGTTGAACCGACCGCGATCGCGCGCCAGACGGAGCGCCTCCTCCCCCGTCGCGACGTGAGTCAGCTTCGGCATGCTCCTCAGGTTCAGGTCGAGGAACTCGCCGAGGATCAGCTCGTCGAGCCGGCCGTCCTCCTGCAGGATGAACGCGTCGTAGAGGCTCGAGACCAGGAGGATCTCCTGGACGTGGAACGGCATGAGCCGCTGATAGCCCTGGAGGGAGATCGGCGGGTCGGTCCTCACGGCCCGTATTGTGCCCGAAAACACGGAGCGGAGGGCGGGACCGCCCTCCGCTCCCCTCCGGTTCCTCGGCCGGGCGCCTAGACGACGCCCTGGTCCATCATCGCGTTCGCGACCTTGAGGAAGCCCGCGATGTTCGCCCCGTTCACGTAGTTCCCGGGGGTGCCGTACTTCGCGGCCGTCTCGAAGCAGTTCTTGTGGATGTTCACCATGATCGAGCGGAGCCGCTGGTCGACCTCCTCCCTCGACCACGACATCCGCTGGCTGTTCTGCGACATCTCGAGGCCCGAGGTCGCGACGCCCCCCGCGTTCGCCGCCTTGCCCGGACCGTAGAGGATCCTCTTCTCGAGAAAGAGGTTCACGCCTTCGATCGTCGTCGGCATGTTCGCCCCCTCGCTCACGACGTAGACGCCGTTCCGGAGGAGGTTCGCGGCATCCTTCCCGTTGATCTCGTTCTGGGTGGCGCTCGGGAAGGCGCAGTCCGCCTTGTGGTCCCACATCGGGTTGTGGTCGAGCTTCGGATCGGCCGCAGTGTAGACCGCCCCCTTGAACTTGTCCGCGTACTCCTTGATGCGGCCGCGCCTCAGGTTCTTGAGCTCCATGACGAACCTGAGCTTCTCGGCGTCGATCCCGGCCTCGTCGTAGATGTAGCCCCCGGAATCGGAGAGCGTCACCGGCTTGGCGCCGAGCTCGAGGAGCTTCTCGCAGGTGTACTGGGCGACGTTTCCGCTTCCGGAGACGAGACAGGTCTTCCCCTGGAGCGTCTCGTTCCGCGTCTTCAGCATCTCGGCCGCGAAGTAGACGGCGCCGTACCCGGTCGCCTCCGGCCGGATCAGGGAGCCTCCCCAGTTGAGCCCCTTCCCCGTCAGGACGCCGGTGAACTCGTTCCGGAGTTTCTTGTACATCCCGAACAGGAACCCGATCTCCCGGCCGCCGACTCCGATGTCGCCCGCGGGGACGTCGGTGTCCGGGCCGATGTGGCGGAAGAGCTCCGCCATGAAGGCCTGGCAGAAGCGCATGACCTCGTTGTCGCTCTTCCCCTTCGGGTCGAAGTCGGACCCGCCCTTGCCACCCCCCATCGGGAGCGTGGTCAGCGAGTTCTTGAAGACCTGCTCGAAGGCGAGGAACTTGAGAATCCCGAGGTTCACGGAGGGGTGGAAGCGGAGGCCCCCCTTGTAGGGCCCGAGGGCGCTGTTCATCTCGATCCGGAAGCCGCGGTGGATCTGGACGTCTCCCTGGTCGTCGACCCACGGGACGCGGAAGAGGATCACTCGCTCGGGCTCGATGATCCGCTCGAGGATCTTCGCGGAACGGTATTCGGGATGCCGGTCGAGGACGAGCGCGAGCGACTCCGCGACCTCCTGCACCGCCTGATGGAACTCCGGCTCCGCCGGGTTCTTCGCCTTGACCTGCGCCATCAGATTCGCCACGGTCTCGTGCATCGACTCCTCCTGTCCGAGATGCTTCGGGCTCACCGGCCCGGATGGACCGCCATCATCGCGCACGTCCCGCCGGGCCGCCAAGGAGGGACCCACGTTTCGATTGACATTTGTCATTCCGCTCCCCCGGCTCCTGGAACGTTTCCACCGGAGCGATACAATCCGCCCGGGTCCGACCGGTCCCCGACACGCAACGACCGGCGCTCAGAACGCGCGGAAGGAGACTCCAGTGGCCGTCCAGACCTTCAGCCCGTACCAGATGGCGCAGCAGCAGTTCGACGGGGTGGCCGAGCGCATCGGCCTCGACCCCGGCACCCGGGAGTTGCTCCGGCAGCCCCTGCGCGAGTACCAGTTCAGCATCCCCGTCCGGATGGACGACGGGGATGTCAAGATCTTCCGCGGGTTCCGCGTCCAGCACAACGACGCCCGCGGACCGTGTAAGGGGGGCATCCGGTTCCACCCCCACGAGTCGATCGACACCGTCCGCGCCCTCGCCATGTGGATGACGTGGAAGTGCGCCGTCGTCGACATCCCGCTCGGAGGGGGGAAGGGAGGGGTCATTTGTGACCCGCACCACCTGAGCCCCCGCGAGCAGGAGGGGATTTGCCGAGGGTGGATCCGGCAGGTCTGGAAGAACATCGGCCCCGCTTCCGACGTCCCGGCCCCCGACATCATGACGAACGCGCAGCACATGCTCTGGATGCTCGACGAGTTCGAAGCGATTCGCGGAGAGAAGCTCCCCGGAGTCATCACCGGCAAGCCGGTCGGCATGGGAGGCTCCCTCGGCCGGACCGAGGCGACGGGGTACGGCTTGATCTTCACGCTCCGCGAGGCGCTTCGCGACCTCGGCCTGAAGCCCGAGAACACGACGGCGTCGGTCCAGGGGTTCGGAAACGTCGCCCAGTACGCGATCGAGCTTTATTTGAAGATGGGCGGCAAGGTGACCTGCGTCTCGTGCTGGGATCAGACCGACCAGACTTCGTACTCGTACCGCAGGGCGTCGGGCATCGACCTCGGGGAGCTTCTCCGGATCACCGACCGCTTCGGCGGGATCGACAAGGACCAGGCGCGAAAGATCGGCTACGAGGTCCTGCCCGGCGACGCGTGGATCGAGCAGCCGGTCGACATCCTGATGCCCTGCGCGATCGAGAACCAGGTCACCGGGGAAAACGTCGCGAAGATCGCCCCGTCCGTGAAGATCGTGGCGGAAGGGGCGAACGGGCCCACGACGCCCGAGGCCGACCGGGTCCTCGAAAGGCGCGGGGTGTTCGTGATCCCGGACTTCCTCGCGAACGCCGGGGGGGTCACCTGCTCCTACTTCGAGCAGGTCCAGAGCAACATGAACTATTTCTGGGAGAAGGACGAGGTTCTCGGGAAGCTCGACGTCAAGATGACCTCGGCTTTCGACGCGGTTCTCGAGGTCGCGAAGAAGCAGAAGCTCTTCATGCGGGATGCGGCCTACGTGATCGCGATCGGACGGGTCGCGCGGGCCTGCAAGGACCGCGGCTGGGTGTGACCGGCTAGAATGGCCCTGGCCCTTTTCGAGGCTCCATGACGGCCAGGGACAGCACGGGCGGGGAGATTCCCCGGTTCGACCGCCGCTTCCTCGACGGGGCGCACCGGTTCGCCAGGATCGGCGACGGGGCGCTCGGGGGGAAGGCGTCGGGACTGGTCTTCATCGACGGGTTCCTCTCCGGAATCGGGGACGCGCCCTCCTCGCTCGAGGTCGCCGTTCCCCGGTTCGCCGTGATCGCGACCTCCCATTTCGACGCCTTCCTCGAGCGGAACGACCTCCGCAGGGCGGCCCGCGTCGCTGACTCGGACGAGGCGATCGCCCGGGCGTTCCTCAAGGCCGATCTCCCGGTCGACCTCGTCGGCGACCTGAGAGCGCTCATCGAGCGGGTGCATGCGCCTCTCGCGATTCGCTCCTCGAGCCTCCTCGAAGACTCCCTGAACGAGCCGTTCGCCGGCGTGTACGCCACCAAGATGATTCCGAACAACCAGTACGAGGCCGACCTCCGCTGGCGCAAGCTCGCGGAGGCGGTGAAGTTCGTCTGGGCCTCCACCTTCTTCGTGGAGGCAACCGCCTACATCCGCGCCACCGGACGCTCGCCGCACGAGGAGAAGATGGCGGTGATCGTCCAGGAGGTCGTGGGGCGGCGCCACCGCGACCGCTTCTACCCGGATCTCTCGGGCGTGGCGCGCTCGTTCAACTTCTACCCGACCGGCCACGCCCGCCCCGAGCAGGGGATCGTCCACCTCGCCCTCGGCATCGGCAGGACGATCGTGGACGGCGGCACCTCGTGGCCCTACTCCCCGGCCTGGCCGAGGGCCCGGCCGCCGTTTGCCTCGACGCGGGAGGCGCTCGCGCAGACGCAGACCGAGTTCTGGGCGGTTCACATGGGAGTGCCCGCCTACGACCCCCTCGCGGAGACCGAATACCTGGTCCGCGCCTCCCTCGCCGACGCGGAGTCGGACGGGACCCTCCGGTGGACCGCGTCCACCTACGACGCCGCCTCCGACCGGCTGGTCCCCGGCATTCCGGTTTCCGGCCCGAGGCTCCTCGACTTCGCCCCTCTCCTCTCGCTGAACGAATTCGGATTCAACGCCGTCTTGAAGCGGCTCCTCGCCCTTTCCGAGGAGGCCCTCGGAGCGCGGGTCGAGATCGAGTTCGCGGTCACGTTTCCCGAACGCCCCGGAGAGCCCGCGCGTTTCGGGTTCCTCCAGGTCCGTCCAATGGCGGTTTCGCACGAAACGGTCGAGGTGACCGACGAGGCCCTCGACGGTCCCGACACCCTCGTGGCGTCGCGTCGGACCATGGGGAACGGGACGCTCGACGCGCTCCGAGACATCGTCTACGTGAAGCCCGGCGCGTTCGATCCCGCGTGCACCCCGGCGATCGCGGCGGAACTCGAGCCGCTCAACCGGGCGCTCGTCGAGGCGGGGCGGCCGTACGTCCTGATCGGGTTCGGCCGGTGGGGCTCGACCGACCCCTGGCTCGGGATCCCCGTCGTCTGGTCGCAAATCTCGGGGGCGCGGGTGATCGTCGAGTCGGGGCTTCCGAACATGCGCGTCGACCCCAGTCAGGGCTCCCACTTCTTCCACAACATCACGAGCTTCCGGATCCCCTACTTCACCGTGCGCCAGGACGTCGACCGCCCGGTCGCCTGGGACCGGCTCGAGGCCCTCCCGGCCGTCGCCAGCGGCACGTTCGTCCGCCGCGTGGAGACGCCGGCTCCGCTCGCGGTCCGGGTCGACGGGCGCACGGGACGGGGGGCGATCCTCCTCTCCCCCACTTCCGGAGCACGCCCATGACCGATTCGAGCGGCCGCCCCTTCGACCGGATCCTCGCCGCCCTCCAAGAGCGGGCGAAGGAGCTGAACTGCCTCTACCGGATCGACGAGCTTCTGGCGCAGCGGGACAAACCGCTCGAGGAGATCTTCCAGGGGATCCTGGAGGCGATTCCGGCCGGCTGGCAGCACACCGCCGTGTGTCGGGGACGGATCACCTACGGCACCCGGTCGTGGCACGCGACCGACTTCCGCGAGACGCCGTGGCGGCTGTCGTCGCCGATCCCGGTGAACGGCCGGGAGGTCGGCCGGATCGACGTCGTCTACCTGGAGGAGCGTCCCCGCGCCGACGAAGGGCCGTTCCTCAAGGAGGAGCGGCGGTTGCTCGACACGATCGCGGAGCGGACGGGCCAGGTGATCCAGCACCGCGAGTTGCGGGAAACGTTCGAGCATCGCCAGCGCGATGCCGGCCGGGCGGCGACCGAGCGGCGCCCGGAGTGGTGGATCATCCTCGATTTCCTGAGGATGACCGACAAGGGTCTCCTCGTGCGGATCGCACGCCGGATGATCAACCACCTCAACTACAACGGCGTCCGGGAGGCGCGGGATCTCCTCCAGGCGGTCACGAGCGGGCGCGAGAGCGACGCCCGCGCGGGGTTCGACAATCGCCCGGCCGCGAAGCGCGAGCTCGCCACGGTCGACAGCCTCACGGAGACGACCTTCCGGATCGCGGCGGAGCACATGAGCGAGAATGCGATCGTCTCCTGCATCCAGAAGTGGATCAAGGAAGACAACATCTCGTTCCTCTCCGAGGCGCTCGAGACCCAGGACACCCCCCTCGCCGCGATCGCGGCCGCGCTCGAGCGGTACGCACACACCGGCGTCGACTCCGCCGACCTCTCCCTCGCGACGCAGGTCGGCCTTCGCGTATCCCTCGTACGCCGCCTGTTCACCGACCGCATCGACTACATCGCGACGGCGAGGAAATTCCTCGACCTCGAGGACTTCCACGAGGTCCTGAAGCGGACGATCCTCCCGGCGGGAAGCCGCGGGAAACTCGGGGGAAAAAGCGCGGGACTCGTCCTCGCGTCGAAGATCATCCAGCGCTCTTCCGAGTACGCGGAGTTGCTCAGCGCGGTCAAGATGCCGAAGACGTGGTATCTCCCGTCCGACGTCCTCCTCGAGTTCATCCACCACAACGACCTCGAGGACGTCTACAACTGGAAGTACCTCGAGACCGACCAGATCCGGCAGGAGTACCCCCACATCGTCCAGGTCTTCAAGAACTCGTCGTTCCCGCCGGAGATCCTTCAGGGGCTCGCGGCCGCCCTCGACGATCTCGGCGAGCGACCGCTCATCGTCCGCTCGTCGAGCCTCCTCGAAGACCGGACCGGCTCGGCGTTCTCGGGGAAGTACAAGAGCCTCTTCCTCGCGAACCGCGGAACGAAATCGGAGCGGCTCGCGGCGCTGACCGACGCGATCGCCGAGGTGTACGCGTCGGTCTTCGGCCCCGACCCGATCGAGTACCGCGCCGAAAGGGGCCTGCTCGACCACCACGAAGAGATGGGGATCATGATGCAGGAGGTGGTCGGGACGCGGGTCGGCCGTTGGTTCCTGCCCGCTTTCTCCGGGGTCGCCTTCAGCAACAACGAGTTCCGGTGGTCCCCGCGGATCAAGCGGGAGGACGGCCTTCTCCGTTTCGTCCCCGGGCTCGGCACCCGCGCGGTGGACCGCGTCGGCGACGACTACCCGGTCCTGATCGCTCCGGGCCAGCCCGGCCTCCGGGCCAACGTCACGATCGACGAGGTGGTCCGGTATTCCCCCGCCAAGATCGACGCGATCGACCTCGAGTCGAACGCCTTCGAGACGGTGCCGATCCGGGACCTGTTGCGGGAGGCGGGGAACGAGTATCCGATCCTCGAGCAGCTCGTCTCGATCTGCGAGCGGGACCGGATCCGGAAGCCGGTCGGGCGGAACATCGACTTCCATTCCGAGGACTGCGTCTTCACCTTCGACGGTCTCGTCCACGGCACCGAGTTCGTCATCCGGATGCGCGCCCTGCTCCGGCTCCTTCGTGAGGCGATGGCGACCCCGGTGGACGTCGAGTTCGCCCACGACGGCCGCGACCTCTACCTCCTGCAGTGCCGGCCGCAGTCGTTCGGGGACGACTCGACCGCCGTCCCGATTCCGCGGGACATCCCCGAGGACCGGATCGTCTTCACGGGAAACCGCTACATCTCGAACGGGCGGGTGCCGGACCTCACCCACATCGTCTACGTCGACTCGGTCGCCTACGGGAACCTCGCCACCCTCGACGAGCTCCGCGAGGTGGGCCGCGTCGTCGGACGGCTCAACAAGGTCCTCCCCAAGCGGCAGTTCGTGCTCATGGGCCCCGGCCGCTGGGGAAGCCGCGGCGACGTGAAGCTCGGCGTCGGCGTCACCTACGCCGACATCAACAACACGTCGGTCCTGATCGAGATCGCCCGAAAGAAGGGGAACTACGTCCCGGACCTCTCCTTCGGGACCCACTTTTTCCAGGACCTCGTGGAGGCGTCGATCCGCTACCTTCCCCTCTACCCCGACGACGACGGAGTCCGGTTCAACGAGGCCTTCCTCACCCGTTCGCCGAACATCCTCCCCGAGATCCTGCCGGACTTCGCGAGGATGTCGGAGGTCGTCAAGGTCATCGACGTCCCCCGCGCCACGAACGGGCTCGTCCTGCGCATCCTGATGAACGCCGACCTCCAAGAGGCGGTCGGGCTCCTCGCCCCTCCGGGGGCCCCAGAACTTCCCACCTCTCCTCGCAGCGCGGTCGGCACCCGCCAACAGCCCGACGACCACTGGCGCTGGCGCCTCCGCTTCGCCGAGCGGATCGCGCGTTGCCTCGATCCGAAACGGTTCGGGGTCAAGGCGGTCTACGTCTTCGGGAGCACGAAGAACGCGACGGCGGGACCGGGAAGCGACATCGACCTGATCGTCCACGTCGACGGAACCGAGGAGCAACGCAAGGCGCTCGAGCGCTGGCTCGAGGGCTGGTCGCTGTGCCTCGCGGAGATGAACTACCTGAGGACCGGTTACCCGACCGACGGGCTCCTCGACGTCCACTTCGTCACCGACGAGGACGTCCGGGAGCAGCGCTCCTACGCCTCGAAGATCGGAGCGGTCACCGACGCGGCGAGGCCGCTTCCGATCGGGACGGCGGGCTGAACTCAGAGCAGCTCGCGCGTCGCCCCCTCGGGATCTTCGGGATCGAACCGGACGAGGGCGAGTTCCGGTCCGTCGTGCGCGGCGCCCAGGCAATGCGTCCGGCCGATCCGGTCCCGCCACGCCCCCGTGATCCGCGCCGACTCGTGCACGTGACCGTGGAGGGACAGGAGCGGCTGGCGGGCTTCGAGGAAACGCCGGACCGCGATGCTCCCGACGTGGACGTCGAGCGGAGCGTGATCGACGCTCATCCCGTCGAGCGCGGCGCGATCGAGGTGCGTCCGGTACGGAGGGGCGTGGAACAAGAAGATCGCCCGCGCGAGGTCGTCGCTCCCCGCGAGGCGCTCCAGGTCGTTCCGGATCGTCCCCCAGCGGGCCTCCTCCTCGGAGACGGGAACCGACCGCCACCCCTCCTCCGGGGAGATGCAGCCCGGATCGACGAAGCGCGAGACGTCGTACTTCTCCCAGTCCTTGAGGCGGAAGGGAGACGGCGGCGTGTAGGCGTAGCCGTAGACCGAAAACCCCTCCCAGGCGACGCGGCGGCCGTGCGACCACGTCCAGTGCCCCTCGGATTCCCCTCGCAGAAAAGCCTGCTCCTCGGCCCGCCCGTCGTCGTTTCCGAGGATCAGGAAGACCCGAGGAGCGCGTGCCCCGAGCGCCCGGCGCACCTCTCCGAAGCCGTTGAAGAGGACCGCCTCCACCCAGTCCTCGAGTTCGGGGGCGGCCCCGTAACCGACCCCGTTCGGCAGGAGATCCCCCCCGAGGAAGACGGCGGCCGGGGCGGAGTCGCGGACCGCGCGGAAGAGCGCTTTCCAGCGCCTCGGGCTTCCGTGGAGATCGGAGGCGAACAGGCAGGTCGGGATGGCCACCTCGCGAGGAGCGGTCGAGGGAGGATCGTATCGCGCGAACCGGGTTGACTTCCAACGCGCGCGAGCGTACACGGTCCCGCCGGAGGACCCCTTCGACCATGATCCGCCGTCTCCCGTCGCTGCTGCTCGCGCTTCCGTTCCTCCTCGGAGCCTCCCGCCCGATGACCCCCGCGCCCGAGGCGAAGCTCGCCCCATGGCTCCTCGACCGGCTCGAGCGCGGCGGCGCCGATTCGTTCCTCGTCCTCTTCGACCACTCGGCCTCGCTCGGGAAGGTCCTCGAGGGAGCCCGGCTCTCCCCTCTTCCCGCCGGACGCGCGGTCTACGAGACATTGAGCACCCGCTCGCGCGCGACCCAGGCGAGCGCGCGTGCCTGGCTCGCGTCGCGCGGGGTCCCGGCGAGGCCGCTCTGGATCGTGAACGGCCTCCAGGTCTTCGGAGACCTCGACCTCGCGAGGGCCCTCGCGGCCCGCCCGGAGGTCGTGCGGATCGTCGGCGATCCGGCGGTCCGGGGGATCGACGCCTTCGAGTCCGCGAGCGAGGGTACCGACGGCATCGAATGGGGCGTCCTCGCGGTGCGCGCCGACCAGGTCTGGAGTCTCGACGGGGCGACGGGGGAAGGGATCGTCCTCGCCTCCGCCGACACCGGGGTCGAGTGGACCCACCCCGCCCTTCGCGACCGCTATCGCGGCTGGGACGGCGCCTCCGCGGGGCACGCCTACCACTGGCACGATACGGTCGAGCCGACCCTCGCGCCGATCGACGACCACGATCACGGGACCCACACGGTCGGGACGATGGTCGGGGACGACGGGGCGGGAAACCGGATCGGGGTCGCTCCGGGGGCGCGCTGGATCGCCTGCCGGAACATGGACCACGGGGTCGGGCGCCCCTCGACCTACCTCGAATGCAATCAGTGGTTCCTCGCCCCCTTCCCCCTCGGCGGAGACCCGGAGATCGACGGCGACCCGTCGAAGGCGCCCGACGTCGTGAACAACTCGTGGGGATGCCCCCCGAGCGAGGGGTGCGACCCCGCCGTCCTGCTCGACTCGTTCCGGGCGCTTCGCGCCGCCGGGATCCTCGCCGTCGCGGCGGCGGGGAACTCCGGGCCGTCGTGCTCCACGGTGAGCGACCCGCCCGCGATCTACGAGGAGGCGTTCGTCGTCGGCGCCACCGACGCGTCGGACACGCTCTCGTACTTCTCCTCCCGCGGTAGCGTCACCGTCGACGGGAGCGGGCGGGTGCGCCCGGACGTCTCCGCTCCCGGCCAGGGGGTGCGCTCTTCGGTGCGCGGCGGCGGCTACGCCTCGTTCAGCGGGACGAGCATGGCGAGCCCGCACGCCGCGGGGGCGTTCGCTCTCCTCTGGTCGGCGAAACCGCAGGTGAAGGGCCTCCTCCGAATCTCGCGCTGTCTCGTCGCGCGTGCGTCCGCCTTCCCGGTCGGGCTCCCCTGGAACCAGTCGTGCGGGGGGACCTCGAGATTCCAGAGGCCGAACAACATGTTCGGATGGGGGCGGGTCGACGCCTACGCGGCGATCCACTACGGTCCCGACGGCGACGCGGACGGCATCGCCGACGCGTGCGACTGCGCCCCGGCGGACGGCGGGGCGTACGACGCCCCGCAAGAGGCGGGGGGCGTGGCGTGGGACGCCGATCGCGTCACCGTGCGGTGGATCCGGCTCGATCGCGAGGCCGGATCGGGGACCGCCTATGACCTGACGCGCGGGAGCCTCGCGGAGCTGCGGGCGACCGCGGCGTACTCCGGCGGAACCTGCCTCGGCGCGGCGATCCCGGCGGCGGAGGCGACGGATCCCGAGACCCCTCCGGTCGACGACGGCTTCTGGTACCTGGTGAGGCCGAGGAACGCGTGCGGGATCGGCACGTGGGGAAACGACTCCGCGGGGCTCGCGCGGAACCCGGACGGCTGTCCCTGAACCAAGGCCGTGGTCTTCAACTCGCTCGCCTTCCTCGCCTTCTTCGCGATCGTTCACGCGGTCTACGCGTTGCTTCCGCATCGCGCTCAGAACCGGATGCTCCTCGCCGCGAGCTACGTCTTTTACGGAAGCTGGGACTGGCGGTTCCTCTCCCTGATCCTCGCGAGCACGGTACTCGACTACGTGTGCGCCCTCCGGATCGAGGGGGCATCGGATCCGCGCGGCCGCCGTTACTGGGTGGGCGCGAGCATCGCGGGGAACCTCGGGATTCTCGGGTTCTTCAAGTACGGGGGGTTCTTCATCGAGAACTTCCGGGCCCTCCTCGCCGCGCTCGGCGTGGAGGTTTCGCTCCCGGTCCTGAACGTCGTCCTCCCGGTCGGGATCTCCTTCTACACGTTCCAGACGATGAGCTACACGCTCGACGTCTATCGCCGGGAGATGCCCGCCCATCGCGGGTTCCTCGACTTCGCCCTTTACGTCTCGTTCTTCCCGCAACTCGTCGCGGGACCGATCGAGAGGGCGCGGCGGCTCCTCCCCCAGGTCTTGGCGCCGAGGCGGATCTCGCGGGAGTGGGTGATCGAGGGTCTCTGGCTCGCGCTGTGGGGATACTTCCTCAAGTGCTTCGTCGCGGACAACTTGGCGCCGATCGCCGACGGGGTCTTCTCGGAGGACCCGCCCGAGAACGCCGGCATGGTCCTGGTCGGCCTCTACGCCTTCGCGTTCCAGATCTTCGGCGACTTCGCCGGGTACTCCGCGATCGCGATCGGCATCGCCCGGATGATGGGCTTCGAGCTGATGACCAACTTCCGCCAGCCGTACCTGGTGACGAACCCGCGCGAGTTCTGGAAGCACTGGCACATCAGCCTCTCGACCTTCCTCCGCGACTACCTTTACGTGCCGCTCGGGGGGAACCGGGGCTCCCGCCTCCGGACGGCCCGAAACCTCTCGGTGACGATGCTCCTGGGCGGCCTCTGGCACGGCGCGGCCTGGAACTTCGTCGCCTGGGGGGCCTACCACGGCGTCCTCCTCGCGATCCACCGGGGCTGGAGCGGCGTGCGCGGCGAGCGCCGCGAGCCGAGAACCGCGCTTCGCCTGCTCCAGATCGTCGGGATGTTCCACCTGACCTGCCTCGGATGGCTCCTCTTCCGGGCGACGTCGCTCGACCAGGCCGCCGACCTCCTGGGGACGCTCGCGACCGGTCCCTGGGAGATCTCGCCGGAGGCGGCGCGTTCCCTCTCCGACGTCGCCTTCTTCGCCACACCGGTGGTCCTCGTGCAGTTCCTCGAACGACTCCGGGAGGAGGTTCCGGTGTTCGTCCGCCTCCCCGAATCGGCGCGCGTTGCGGTGGCCGTCCTTCTCGTCGAATCGCTCCTGGTGTGGGGGGCGTTCGGCGGGAGGGAGTTCCTCTACTTCCAATTCTGAATGGGGCGCGGCGGTCGGATGGAGTGGGGAATCGCCGACGTCAGGCCCGGGGTGCTCGCCGCACTCGCGGCCTGGACCGTGGGCCTCTCCGCCCTCGCCTGGGCGTCGGGACGCCTCGCCCCCCCTTGGCGCGCGATCGTTCGAGGGATCGTCCTGTTCCTCGCGCTCCGCGTCCTCCTCTTCGGAAATCCCTGGGCGTGGAGCGTCTACGAGGCGAATCTCCGTGCGCGTTACGTCGGCTGGCGGCAAATGTCGGTGATCCGCGAGGAACTCCGCGCCGACCTGCGGCCCCCCCGAGGCGTCCGTTTCCTCGCGGTCGGGTCGAGCCAGACCGACGCCTTGTACGACCGGATCGCGAGAGAGCGGGAGGACCTCCGGGTCTTCGGCCTCGCCGGCCTCTTCCCCCTCGATTTCGTGCTCTACCAGGACCGGATCGCGGAGTACCGTCCCGAGGTCGTCCTCCTCTACCTCTCGGAATTCGATCTCGCGCGCGTGCACGACGCGGAGCGCGCCGTCCTCGCGCCTCCGCAGGGTCTCCGCCTCGTGCGGCTCGCACGCACGATCCTCGCTCTCCCCGGCGGAGAACGCTACAGGCGGGCCCTCGCGGAGATGGCGGTGGGAGAGGTCTTCCCCGAATACCGGTTCGGCTTCGTCTTCCGAGGACTCCGGCGGAAGATCCAGGGCGGGGCCCGGGTCGAGGCGCGGGCCGCCCCGGACGAAGGACCGGTCGAGCGGGCCTCCCCGGAGGCCCTCGCGCGCGAAATCGCGAACCTGCGGGGGGGGATGTCCGCGGAACAGATCGACTTCAACCTCCCCTTCCTGCGGGAGTTCCTCGAGGCCTGCGGCCGCTGGGGAAGCCGGGTGGTGATCGTCGAGGGACGCCTCGCCCCCGGCGTCTCCGACGAGGCGATGCGGAAGATGAACGAGCGCGTGGCGCGCGAGCTACGGGCCCTCGACCTCCGCTACGAGCACGTCGTCTTCATTCCCCGAGCGGAGCAACCCCCGATCGAAGACGGCGACTGGGTCGACGCGAGCCACGTCAGGCGCGAGGCGGGACGCGCGTGGGCCGAGCGGATGCTGAATGGAGACACGCGCCTATTCTGAAAAAGGTGCCAGTCCCTTATTCCAGGAGCCACGCCGCGAGGGCGCGCCGTTCGGACTCGGGGGCCTCCCACGGGGGCATCTCCATCGTCGCGTAGCGTTCCGCGAGGGCGGCGACGCGCGGGTCCGTGGAGCGGGTCTTGGCGGGATCCTTCAAGTACGCCGCGAGGCGCTCTTCGTCCCAGTTCGCACGGAGCCCGAGAAGGGGGGGTGCGTTCTCGTTCCCCTTCCGGTCGTCCCCGTGGCAGACGTTGCAGAGCCCCTTCTCGTAGAGGGCGGCTCCGACGGCGGTTCGCTCCGCGGGCGTCGGCTTCCCGCGCGGCGCCTGCGCGAGGACCGCGAAGGCGGCGAGCGAGGCGAGCGCGGCCGCGGCGAGAACGAGGCGGGTTCCGAGGCGCATGGCGTCCTTTCCGATCCGACCCGCCCCCTCATCCGGGAAGGGTCGACTCACGACAGCGTAAACACGGCGCACCGCACCGGCCAGTCCCGCGACCGACTTCGCCCGCTCCGTCGCCCGGACCCGGCAGGGCGGATCGGGGAAACGGCCGCTCAGGGGTTTCCGTCCGTCTTCGCGTCGCAGTCCCCTGCCGACGCCTCCGCGACCTCGAGGATGTCCCGGACCAGGAGGGCCGGAACGCCGGGGCCCTGCGGCCCCACGCGTCCGTCGGTCGCGACCGCGGTGCGCAGCCGGACGAAGGTCCGTTTCCCCGGGGAGAACCGTCCCGCGGCCCGCTCGCGCTCCGCCTGCTCCACGGAAACCCCGGTGAACGTGACCCACCACGCGGGGTCCGCCTCGGCGGCGCCGCACGGCCGGAACCAGCTTCCGCCCGCGTCGGCCGTGTAATGACCGAGCACCTCGCGTTCCGGCAGGTCGTTCGTGGGAACCTGCCGGGCGGCGCACCCCGCGAACAGGAGACTGAGCCCGATCCCGATCCGTCGGCGTCCGGTCATTTCGTTTCCTCCTTTGAGTCCCTTCCGGCACCTTCTGAACGCACCACGTCTGCCTCGCCCTCGCCGCGCCTCGCCGGGCGAAGAGGGACTCGACTCACCGGAACAGGAACCACCGCACCGCAGCGTACGCAAGCCCGAGGACGTAGAGCGTCCCGAAGATTTCCTTGTTGTACCTCGCGAGCCATTCCGGCAGGTAGATGTCGAAGTTCGCGCGCCGGTCCTCGGTGAAGCGCGCGGCGACGCGGGTGAGCGGGCATCGCATCCGGTTCACGACGAGCACCACGACCTCCCCGAGGACGATCCCGGCCGCCGCGAGCGCCCACCCGAACCGGCCCGCAGCCGCGAAGAAGTAGATCCCGGTGATGCAGGCGACCATGAACGCCCAGACGAGGGTGTGGAGGAGTTTGACGGCGACGAGCACGGAACGGGGTCACCTTACGCTGTTCGCGGCGAAATCCGGATCTTGCCTCGTCCCCCGCGCCCCCTACAGCTCGAACTTCACCCCCTGCGCGAGAGGCAGTTCCGTCGTCCAGTTGATGGTGCAGGTCTGCCTTCGCATGTACGCCTTCCACGAATCGGACCCGGCCTCTCTCCCGCCGCCGGTGTCCTTCTCCCCTCCGAAGGCGCCGCCGATCTCCGCCCCCGACGTCCCGATGTTCACGTTCGCGATCCCGCAGTCGCTCCCCCGGTGCGAGAGGAACGTCTCCGCCGAGATCACGTTCGTCGTGAAGATCGCGGACGAAAGCCCCTGCGGCACCTCGTTCTGGATCTCGATCGCCTCGTCGAGCCCCTCGACCTCGTAGACGTAGAGGATCGGTGCGAAGGTCTCGTCGTGGGGGGTCCTCATCGCCCGGGTCACCTTCACGATCGTCGGCTCGACGAAGTGGCCCGGGCCTTCGAGCGCCTCCCCCCCGCAGAGAACCTCCCCCCCCTCCGTCTTCACCGCCTCGAGCGCCTTCCGCATCTCCTCGACCGCGCCGGCGTCGATCAGCGGACCCATCAGCGTCCGCGGGTCCAGGGGATCCCCGATCCGGACCTGGCCGTACGCCTTGACGAGCCGCTCCGTCAACGAAGACGCGATCCCCCTCTGCAAGAGAACCCGGCGAGTCGACGTGCAGCGCTGCCCCGCCGTCCCCACGGCACCGAAGAGAATCGCGCGGAGCGCGAGATCGAGGTTCGCGTCGTCCATCACGACGATCGCGTTGTTCCCTCCGAGCTCGAGGAGCGAGCGCCCCAGCCGCTGCGAGACGACCTCGCCGATCCTCCGCCCCATCCGGCACGAGCCGGTCGCCGAGATCAGGGGCACGCGACGGTCCGCGATCAGCCGCTCTCCGACGTCCGACCCGCGGCCGATCACGAGATTGAAGACCCCCGCGAGGCCGTTGCGCTCCATCACGGCGTTGCAGAGGTTTTGCACCGCGACCGCGGTGAGCGGTGTCTTCGACGACGGCTTCCAGATCATCGTGTCGCCGCAGACGGCCGCGATCGCGGCGTTCCACGCCCAGACCGCGACGGGGAAGTTGAAGGCGCTGACGATCCCGACCGGCCCCAGGGGGTGCCACTGCTCGTACATCCGGTGACCGGGACGCTCCGAGTGCATGGTCCGTCCGTAAAGTTGCCTCGAAAGCCCCACGGCGAAGTCGCAGATGTCGATCATCTCCTGGACTTCCCCGAGCCCCTCCGACAGGATCTTCCCCGCTTCCAGCGAGACCAACCTCCCGAGAGGCTCCTTCGCGCGCCGCAGTTCCTCGCCGAGCTGCCGGACGATCTCCCCCCGCTTCGGCGCAGGCATCATCCGCCAGGTTCGGAAGACCTCCGCCGCGCGGCGCGCGACCGACTCGTAGTCCTCCGCGGTCGCCTGACGGACCCTCCCCAGGACCTCTCCGGTTGCGGGGTTCACCGAGGAAAGCTCGGGCCCCTTCGTGTCGAGCCACGCGCCCGTACAGGCGCCGGCGGAGACCGGTGCGATTCCGAGCGCTTCGAGGACTTCCTTCGCGGGGTGTGCGGGCATGGCGGCCTCCTGGGATAGGGCCGCAGTGTAGCAACTCAGCGGGACAGTTCCCGGAGCGCCCTTTCCGCCCGTTCGTACACCGACTCCGACGGCGGAAGGACGAACCGAATCTCCCCTCCCGCACGGTCGGCGAGGTCGTCCGTCAGGAGGAGCCTCCCCGAAAGCGAGCGCGAGGCCAGCACCTCCGTCTTTCCCCCGCGACGCACGACGAGAACCGCCTCGACCCCGCCGAGGCGGGTCAGGAGGTCCTCCGCCTGCTTCGACCCCGCGACGAGCAGAGCCGTGCTGGCGGCATCGGCCCTCGCCCCGCTCTCCGCGATCGCGGTCGCCGAGACGACATCCGAGTCGGCCGGCCTTCCGGTGCGGGCGTCGAAGATGTGCGCGATCTTCGTCCCGTCGACGACCGCGGCGTTCTCGTACTGCCCCGACGTCGCGACGATCCCCCCCTCGAGGTTCAGATGGGCGGCGAGCGCCCCCTTCCGCTCGGGATCGCGGATCCCGATCTTCCACGGTCCCCCGGCCGGGGGCTTCCCGAACACCAGGAGATTCCCGCCGAGATCGATCAGTCCCGCCTCGGCCTTGAGGGCGACGAGCCGCTCCCGCGCGAGGTCGAGGGCGCACCCTTTCCCGATTCCGCCGAGATCGAGTTCCATCCCTTCGACGGGAAAGCGGATCGACGGCGTCCCTTTCTCCCGTCCGACCTTACCCCAGCCGGTGACGGCGAGCGCGGCGGCGACCTCGTCGTCTCCCGGGATCCGGGGAGCCTTCGGGCGGAACCCCCAGAGGCGGACGAGCGGTCCGACCGTGGGGTCGAAGGCGCCATCGCTCGCCTCCGCCGCCTCGAAAGCGGCGTCGAGGCAGTCCCTCAAGATCGGGTCGGTCACGTTCACGGCCCCGCGGTTCGCGGCGGTGTTGAGCTTCGAAAGGGCGCTCTCCTGCGACCAGTTGCTCAGCGCTCGGTCGGCCTCGTCGAAGGCGAGGCGCACCGCCTCGAGCGCCTTCTCGGCGCGCTTCGCCCGTGAGGCGCGGACCTTCGCCTCCGCGTAGGTCCCCATCACGGCCCAGCGCCGCTCCTTGTAAGGGGAATCGGCGGCTTCGGCGAGGGAGAACGAGAGAAGGGGGAGGATCGCGAGGAGTCGGCCGGCGCGTCGCATCGGCCTACGATACCCGTTTTCGGGCGGAATCGGTCCGGGACCGGCGGCCGGCTCGCCTCCACGGCCGGCCGCCGGTCGTGAGGGCCCTACCTGGCCCCCAGAAACCGGCCGACCGCTTCACGCCAGGCGCCGTCGGAGAGCAACTCGGCGGGGGTTCCGGTCAGCTCTCCGCCGTCCGCGGCGGCCATGCCCAGTTGCTCCTCGAGGAAGTGGCGGTAGCGTTCGTTCTCCTCGCGGAGCCACTCGCGCGCATCGTGCCCGCGAAGCGTCCCCTCGAGGGCCCCGTTGTCGGGGCGCACCCGGAGGAGCCACCCGTGGTGGTACGGCTCGCGGTGCAGGAGCCCGGGATCTTCGGCGAGCAGGGAGTTCGAGCGCACCACGGTCCCGGCGAACGGGGCCGGAATCGACGCGCAGTGCGCGCCGCAGCGGATCGCGGCCATCGTCTCCCCCTTGGCGAGCCTGGTTCCCGGGGGCGGGAGAACGATCGACGTCTCCCCCGCGAGGAGCTGCTGCGCGAGGTCGTCGAGACCGACCGTGAGGGCGCCTCCGCGCTTCGCCCCGATCCACGCGTGGGAGGGTGCGTACGCGAACCCGGGCCGCCATCGGATCCCGCCGGCGTCGGCCTCGCCGCGCCGCCTCAGCACGAGCTCGCGGAGCCCGTTCCAGCCGTAGACGGCCAGGAGGATCGGGACCGAGATCAGCGCGAGGAGGCCCGCGAAGATCAGGAAGCGGACGAGAAGGCCTCCGAGAAGGATCGCGGTGTTCGTGGCGAACGTCCCGAGGGTTTCCATGACTTACCTCCGTCCCCCGTCGTCGAAAAAGAACTCACGCGCCACGGACCGGCGGAGGTCCGCCGGAAGCTCGGCGGCATATCCGTGAAGCGCGACCCCGCCGTCGGCCAGCGCCGGGCCCAGTCCCGGAGCGAGCGTCTCGCGGAGGCGCCGCCCGGCGTCTTCCATCCAGGCTCGGGCGGCCGAACCGGAAAGGAGGTGCCTCGTGTCGCGGGCGAGGTCGATCGCGCGGACCTTGAGCACCCACCCCTTCCCGTAGGGGTCCTTCGAAACGTCCTCGAGCTCGTCCCCGTTCCGCTTCGCGGTCACGACTCCGGTCACCGGGGAGGTGAGCGTCAGCGGCCCGCCGTCTCCGAAGAGGGTCCAGGCCGGCTCCCCCTGGCGAACCACCGCGCCCGGGGGGGGCGCCTCGACCCGATGGACGGCGCCGACGAAGGCCCGGGCGAAGTCGTCGATCCCGACCAGGACCTCGTTCCCTTCCGAGGGAAGGGCCCAGGCATGGCCGGGGTGGAGCCGGATGCCGTCGGGGACGTGGAACCACTCGCCGAGCGGCGCCGCGGCGCGCGCCGCCACGCGGCGTTTCGCGGGCGGCGGGGCGACGAAGCGCCAGAACGGGACGAACAGGAGGAGAAACGCCGCGGCGATGGCGTACTCCATCGTCTTCGCGTGCTGAATCTCGGAGAGCATGCCCGATTCCATGATTCCCTCAACGTCCGGCGGCGGGCGCCGGCTTGGCGCCGAGCACCGGCATCCGATTGACGATCCAACGAAACGCCACCACACCGGCGGTGACGATCACGAGCGAAACGAAGAGTTCCTGCCACGACGGCACGTACCGGTTCGGAGCCTCCCACGCGAACGCGATCACGGAGACGTTGAGGCGGTTGAGCACGACGCCGAGCACCGCCCAGAGCGCTCCGGCCCTCACGAGACGGGCGTTCTCGTGCCGCGCCCCCCAGGCGAGGACTAGGCTGGGGAGGAGGATGAAGCCGACGATCTCGACGAGGAACCAGGCTCCCCACCCGGTCGCGAGCAGGCGCCAGTGGCCGCCGTCGGCGAGCCCCTGGAGCCTCAGGAAGAAGAGGGCGAAGAGGACGACGGCGCCGGCGCGGCCGAGGCCGATCGCGATCCGATCCACGTCGACGTGCGTGCCGTGGTCCACGCGGTCCCGGAAGAGGCGGTGCGAAAGCCCGCTCTCGAAGATCACCATCGTCAGCCCGGCCGAGATCGCCGAGATGAAGAAGAACACCGGGATGAGGGGCGAGTACCACAGCGGGTGGATCAGGTGCGGGGCCATGAGGAAAAGGGACCCGAGGGACGACTGGTGGAGCGTCGAGAGGACGATGCCGAGGACGATCACCGCGATCTCGATCTTGTGGACCCACTTCTGGAGGACCGTCCACCCCATCCACTCGAAGAAGGCGGGGATGAACTCGAGCGCGAGGACCGTCGTGTAGAGGAACACGCACCAGCCCACCTCGAACATCACCGAGGTCGGGCCCCACTGCACGAAGATCGGATACGGAATGCGCCAAGGCTGGCCGAGGTCGAACAGGAGGCCGACCACCGCGAGGAGGTAGCCGAGGAACCCGGTGAGGATCGCCGCCCGCACGACCGGCCGGTAGGTCTCGAGACCGAACATGTAGACGGCGGCGGCGAGGGTGAAGCCGCCCGCGGCGAGCGCGACCCCGCACAGCATGTCGAAACCGATCCAGAGGCCCCACGGGACCTCCTGCGAGAGGTTCGTCACGGCACCGAGGCCGAAGGCGAACCGCCAGGCGATCACGGGCACGCCGGCGAGGAGGATCGCGGCGGCGATCGTGTCGAAGGGGGTCGCGAGGCTCTTCACGTAGTCCTTGAAGGTCATGCCGAGGAAGAGCCGGTCGGCGAGCGTCGGGCGGGTCGCACCCATGTTCCCGATGGCGGCGTCAGACATGGCGCTCCTCCCTCTCCTCGGTCGATCCTCGGGCGTCGCGCGCCTTCGAGGCCGCGTACATCCCCATCAGGAGAGGCGGCCAGAGGGTGATGATCAGGGGGACGGCGCCCAGAGCGCCGCTCGTCATTTCGTAGGAGGGCCGGTCGGAGACTCCCTCGCGGAGGCCGGCCTCGCGGAACGGCCGGTCCGAGAGGTAGAGCCACGAGGTCCCGCCGGCCTCGTGCTCGCCGTAGATCTCGTGCGCGTAGCGGTCGGGCTCGAGGCGGATCCGCTCCCGGGCCTCGGCGAGCAGTTCGCCGCGGGTCCCGAAGGTCAGGGCGCCCATGGGGCACGCCTCGACGCACGCGGGAGGCTTCCCTTCCCTCTGGCGCTCGGCGCAGAAGGTGCACTTGCGGACGTAGGGGATCGCCTTCCCGTACTCGTACTTCGGAACGCCGAAGGGGCAGGCGATCATGCAGTAGCGACATCCGATGCAGACCGACGGGTCGTAGGTGACGGGTCCGTCGGGCTGCTTGTCGAGCGCGCGCACCGGGCACGCCGAGGCGCACGCCGGGACGAGGCAGTGGAGGCATTGCGACTTCGCGAAACGGTCTTCACCGTCCCTGCCCTTCTCGGGCCCCTTGCGGACGACGGTGAACCGATCGGGCCCGGTGGTCCGCTCGCGATCGAAGACCTTCTCGTCGCCGAGATCCTCGGGCTCGGGGAGCCCGTTCGCCTCGGCGCAGGCGGCTTCGCAAGACCGGCACCCGATGCACTTGGTGATGTCGACGAGAACCGCCTTCGAGTTCGCGAAGGCTTCGGCGCGGTCGCGCTGGGTGCTCGCGGCGGCCGACTTCGCGAGCCCTCCGGCTCCGATCGCCGCCGCCGCCTTGAAAAAGAAGCGCCGTCCGATCTTCACGGTCCCCTCACGCATCCCGCCGCTCGTGGGCGTCGACCTGACGCGCAACGAACCAGGAGAAAGCGATGACTCCGATTCCGACCCATGCCATCGCGAACGCGATCATGGCCATTACCTCCTCGCCTCCCGTCTCTCGGTCGCGGCCTCGCCCCGCAGGGCCGCTTCCGACGCCGCGCGCACCATCTCCCCGAAGAGCGGGCATCGCTCGTGATCCGAAGTGGCGCACGGGCCGATGGACACGACCTGGTTCCTCGGGAGGAGCTTCTTCACGGGGCAAGCGTCGCAATAGAGCATCACGACTTCCTTGAGGAACGGGCAGATGTTCGAGGCGTCCATGGCAACCGCTCCTAGCGCAAGACCGCGGCCAACTCGGGGTGCCGAGGCGACGTCGTGCGGAAACGGGGGAACGCGGGAGCTTTTGAAGCCTCGACGGGCGCCGAGGCGACGCGGGCGGCCGGGCTCTGGTGTTGTGGAATCCGGCGTGGAGGGTGTCGGAGGGGTTTGGGGAATGCCTCCAAACCACCGAGGACATGCCACTTACCCGGAGTGTAGGAGAACTCCACGCTCCGTCGCGAAATTCAACGGTGGTCGGCGGGCTCCTGCTCGTCCTCGCGCTTGAGGTCGTACTTCCGGATCTTCGCGTAGAGCGTCGCGCGGTCGATCCCCAGCACGCGCGCCGCCTGGCTCACGTTTCCCCCCGCCTGGCGGAGGACGGCCGCGACGTGCCTCCGCTCCATCTCCTCGAGGGAGAGCGGATTCCCCGCCGCCGATTGGCCGCCGCTCCCGAGGTCCCCGAGGTGCTCCGGACGCAGGACGGCACCGTGGGCCAGGACCATTCCGCGCTCGAGGATGTTCCGCAGCTCTCTCACGTTTCCCGGCCAGTCGTGGGCGAGCAGGCGCGCCATCGCCTCGTCCGAGACCTCCTCGATCCGCTTCCCGGTCTCGACCGCGAGTCGCTCGAGCAGGTGGTCGACCAGGAGGGGGATGTCCTCTTTGCGGTCCCGGAGCGGGGGGATCGTCAGGGGGATGACGTTCAACCGGTAGTAGAGGTCCTTCCGGAAGGTCCCCTCCTCGACCATGCGGGCGAGGTCACGGTTCGTCGCCGCGACGACGCGGACGTCGACCGGAATCGAGCCGGTGCCGCCGACCCGGGTCACCCGGCGCTCCTCGAGGACGCGGAGGAGGTCGAGCTGGAGCTTGGCGCTGATGTCCCCGATCTCGTCGAGGAAGAGGGTGCCGCCGTCGGCGGCCTCGAACTTCCCCGTGTGGCGCGTGTTCGCCCCCGTGAAGGCCCCCCGCTCGTGGCCGAACAGCTCCGATTCCAGGAGGGTCTCAGTGAGTGCGGCGCAGGAAACGGCGACGAACGGCCCCGAGGCCCGATCGCTCTCCGCGTGGATCGCCCGCGCGAGGAGGTCCTTCCCCGTCCCGCTCTCCCCCAGGATCAGCACGGTCGACGCGCTCTTTGCGGCGGCCCGCGCGAGCTCGAAGACCGAGTGCATCGACGGGCTCTTGCTGACCATGTCGCGGAAGGTGTACTCGCGCTTCAGGACCTTCCGGAGGATCAGGTTTTCCCGGCGAAGCGATTGCTGCGAGACGATCTTCTCCACCATGAAGCTCATCTCCTCCGGATCGAAGGGCTTCATGAGGTAGTCGTACGCCCCGAGCTTGATCGCCCGGACGGCGGTGTCGACCGTCGCGTAGGCCGTCATGATCACGACGGCGACCTGGGGCTGAATCTTCTTGGCCTCCTCGAGGACGGTGAGGCCGTCCATCGGGAGCATTTTGAGATCGACGAGCATGACGGCCCAAGGCTCGCCGTCCCGGAGCATCGCGAGCGCGGTCGGGCCGTCGGGAGCGGTCGCCACCGTGAAGCCGTCTTTCTTGAGCCAGCCGGAGAGCGACTCCCGGACGATCTCCTCGTCGTCGACCACGAGGATCCGCAGGTTCCTTCGACTCATCGGTTCACCTCTCCCGCCGCCTGGCTTCCTCGTACAGCAACCGGCAGTCCTCGCACAACCCCTCCCCCTTCGCGTCGATCTCCGCGACCCCGGGCGATCGCGCCATGGCGCACCCCGGATTCCCGCAGTGGACGAGCCCCCAGGCATGGCCCAGCTCGTGCACCGCCTCCTTGCGAAGCCGCGCGAGGAGGAGCCGGTCGCCCCTGCGGGTGACCGTCGTGGCCCCGAGACGGTGGAGGGAAACGACGGCCGCCCGACCGTCGAGCTGCGCTTCGCCGAAGACGAAGGTCAGGATCGGCAGGAAGAGGTCGACGTCGGTCAGGCCGAGGAGCTTGCTCTCCCCGTCCGGGTGCCGGTCCGCGAGCCACCTCAGGATCGCCCCCGACTCCCACTGGCCGCGCCGCCGGTCGAGGGCCGAGGTGGGGCGTTCGTGCTCGACGTGGACCTCGACCGGCGGTCCGAAGACCCTCTCCACGTGGTCCTGCACTTCCGCCAGGATCTCCGGATCCGCGGGGCCGGCTCCGATCCAGCACACCAGGATCCCCCTCATCGGTCACAGCGCCCTCTCGTCCGGGGACACGGCGCGGGCCGTCCCTCCGGACGGGACCCCGGCGCCGGGGGCCTCGGTCGGCAGAACCGGGAAACGCATCCGGACCGTCGTCCCTTCCCCCTTGTGGCTCGTCACCCGCAGATCTCCGCCAACTCCGCGGACGATCCCGTAGACCACCGAGAGCCCGAGGCCGGTCCCGCGCTCCTTGGTCGTGAAGAACGGATCGAAGATCTTCGCGAGATCGGCCTCGTCGATCCCGACGCCGTTGTCGGCGATCGCGACCTCGACCGTCGAGTCGTCCCTCGACATGGTGGCGGACACCTTGAGAACCCCTCCGGGCTTCATCGCCTCGCAGGCGTTGAGCAGCACGTTCACGAACGCCTGCCGCAACTGGCCGAAGTCGGCCTCGACGAGCGGACGCCCTTCGAGCGACTTCTCGATCGTGACCCCCTGGAGGGCGATCTGGTGGTCGACGAGGGCGAGCGACTCCTCGAGGGCGGCGTAGAGGTCGACGTCGCGCAAGGTCGGCGGGCGCTGCCGCGCGAAATCGAGCAGGTTCCTCACGATCGCGCTGCAGCGCTCGGTCTCGCGCTGCACGAGCCGGAGACGGGAGATACACTCCTTCCGCGAGGCCTCGTCCATCCCCGCGTCCTCGAGGTCGCGGATCAGGAGCTTGCTGAAGGTGAGGATCCCCGCGAGCGGGTTGTTGATCTCGTGCGCGATCGAGGCGGAGAGCTTCCCGAGCGAAGCGAGCTTCTCCCCCTGGATCAGCTGCGCCTGCGCGTTCTTGAGCGCCTGGGTGCGGTCCTCCACCTGCTTTTCGAGGCCCGACATGAGCCCGATGATCTCCTTGCGCGCGTCGAGGAGGGAGGTTCGCATCGACTCGAACGACTCGGCGAGGAGCCCGAGCTCGTCGTCGCGATGGGGGGTGATCGGCTGGTCGAGGCGCCCCCGTGCGATGTCGCGCGTCGCCGCGACGAGGGCGCGGACAGGGTTCACGAGGAGACGCCGCTCGAAGTACGCCACCGCCCACGTGAGCGCGAGCGTGACCGCGATCCCCAGCGCAAGCAGGGTCCTGCGGAGAGCGGCGAGGTCGGCGTCGACCTTCGCGAGGGAGACCTGGACGTCCACCACCCCCAGCACCCGCTGGGTGTCGACGGACGCGTGGCAACCCGCGCCGCCGCAGGACGCCTCGTTGTAGACCGGCGTGATCAGTCCGAGGACCCGCTCCGACTCGAGGCGGTCGATCCGGGCCCGCTCCGGCAGGTCGAGCCTCGCCGCCGGACGGTCACCCGCGTGGCACTGCGCGCACGACTGGGAGCCCATCGAGACGAGCGTCCCGACTTCCGTTCGATCGGTCGAGAAGGTGACGAGCCCCTCCTTGTTGAAGAGACGTACCGAGTGGACGTCCTCGACCCGGCCGACCTCGTCCATGACCGCGTAGGCCTCGTCCTTGCGCCCCCGCAGCATCTGGTCGTGGGTGCTCTGGACGATGGCGCCCGAAAAGAGCGCGGCGCCTTCGACCGCCTGATCGACGAGGTGGCCCTCCAACACCCGCGCACCGATCGCGCCGAGAATCGCGAAGGCGCCGATCGTCGAGACCGCGACGAGGAGCATGAGGCGCGTTCCGAGGCGGCGGCTCCAGCGGGGCAGGCCGATCGGCATCCGAGGGGTGCCTGCGCGGAGCGCCTCCGGTTCGCGCTCGCTCACGAGGTGCGCGCTCCCGTCGTCTCCCGGGCCGGAGGGGGCTTCCGCCGCGGGA
This sequence comes from uncultured Acidobacteriota bacterium, assembly GCA_964383585.1. Taxonomy (GTDB): domain Bacteria; phylum Acidobacteriota; class Polarisedimenticolia; order Polarisedimenticolales; family DASRJG01; genus CAYLHQ01. Next base: position 9,725 of record CAYLHQ010000006.1, on the reverse strand, counting down.
GTGTCGAGTACGGACCGCGTGGGGTCGCGGTCAGAACATCACGGTAGTGCCCGGTGGAGGAGGGTGTCAAGGGAAGTGCGGTAAAGTCCGGCCGTGCAGGCACCCGCGGTTCTCACGGACATCCTCGCGATCCTCGTGGCGGGGGTCGTGATCGCGCTCGTCTTCCACCGGCTGCGCCTCCCCGTTCTCGTCGGCTACGTCGTCGCCGGGATCGCGCTCGGTCCGTTCGGGCTCGGACGGGTGCGGAGCGGGGAAGACGTCGACGTCTTGTCCGAGATCGGCGTCGTCCTGCTCCTCTTCACGATCGGGATCGAGTTCTCGCTCGCCAAACTCCTCGAGGCCCGGCGGTCGGTCCTCGTCGCGGGCCCCTTGCAGATGTTCGGGACGCTCGCGGCGGGGGCGGCGGTCGCCCTCCTGCTCGGCCGCCCCGCCGCGGAGGCCGCCCTTTGGGGAGCGCTCGTCGCCCTCTCGAGCACGGCGATCCCCCTTCGCATCCTCCAGCAACACGCGGAGATGGACAGCCCCCACGGGCGGACCGCGCTCGGGATCGCGATCTTCCAGGATCTCTCCGTCGTGCCGATCATGATCCTCCTCCCCATTCTCGTGGAGGCGGGAGGCTCCGCGGCGTCGGCGTGGGTCCGGCCCCTACTCACGGGAGGGGTCGCGGTGGCGGGGATCGTCCTCCTCGCCCGCTACGCAATTCCTCGGATCCTCCTCCGGGTCGCCCGGACGCGCGACCGGGAAGTCTTCCTCCTGAGCGTGATCGCCCTCGGCCTCGCCGTCGCGTGGGCCGGGTCGTCGCTCGGTCTTTCGCTCGCGATCGGGGCCTTCCTCGCCGGACTCATCCTCTCGGAGTCCGACTACGGCCACCAGGCACTGGCCAGCCTTCTCCCCTTCCGCGATGTCTTCCTCTCCATCTTTTTCGTCTCGGTCGGGATGTCGCTCGACCTCCGGGTCGCGGCGGAACACCCGTTCCTGGTCGCCGGGGGCGCCTTCCTCGTGATCCTCGCGAAGTCGCTGCTCGCCGGAATCGCGGGGATCGCGATCGGTCTGCCGATCCGTTCGGCGGTGCTCACCGGGCTGACGCTCGGCAACATCGGCGAGTTTTCCCTCGTCGTCGGCCGCGAGGCGGCAACCCTCGGCGTCCTCGCCGACACCGGGGCGCAGGTGTTCCTGACCGTCGCGATCGCGACGATGGCCCTCACCCCGCTCGTGATGGCGGCGGCGCCGCGGCTCGCCGACGCCCTGGCCGACGCGGCGTCGCGGGCCCCGCGGAGACGGCCGCGACCCGACGAGGACGGGGCGACCTCCTGCCCTCTTCTCGTGATCGGCTTCGGCCTCAACGGCCGGAACCTCGCCCTCGCCGCGGGACGGGCGGGGGTCGGCTTCGCGGTGATCGACATGAACCCCGATTCAGTCGCCGACGCGAGGAAGCTCGGTTGCCGCGTCGTCTACGGGGACGCCTCGCAGCCCCTCGTCCTGGCCGAGGCGGGGGCGTCCCGCGCGCAGGTCGCGGTCGTCGCCGTCTCCGACCCGGTGGGAACCCGGGCGATCGTGGCGGCCTTGCGTGCGGTCGCTCCGGGGATCCACCTGATCGTGCGGACGCGGTACGCCGCCGAGACGCAGGAGCTTCTCGATGTCGGCGCCGACGAGGTCGTGCCGGAGGAGTTCGAGACGTCGGTCGAGATCTTCTCGCGCGTCCTCCGGCGATTCCTCGTCGACGAAGACCGGATCGTCGCGCTGCGGGCGGAGCTTCGGGCCGACGCCTACGGAGTGTTTCGCGAAACCGCGACCCTCGCGGAGCCGGGAGGGATGCGTCTCCCTGTCCCGGAAACCGAGATGCGGACCTTCGCGGTGGAAGAAGGCTCGGCGCTCGAGGGAACCACGCTCGCCGAGGCCGACCTCAGGAGGACGTGCGGGGTGACGGTACTCGCCGTGCGGCGCGGAGACGCGGTCGAGCCGAACCCCGACCCCACGGTGCCGCTCCGCGCCGGAGATTCCCTCGTCGCCTTCGGGAGTCCGGAGAGCCTGGGCCGCCTCGCCCTCGCCACGAGGGGCTGAGGCGGCTCACTTCTTTCGGAGGGCGGCCCGGAGCGCGTCGCCCAGGCTCGTTCCGAACGTCTCCGGCGGTGCCTCGGGGGCGGGCGTCTCGGTGCGCGGCGTCTCCTTCGGGGGCCGGCGCGGGCGCGAGTCCCCCTCGTGGTCCTCGCCGCGAGGCACCCCCTCGATGCCGAGCCGGATCCGGTGCCCGTCCTCCGACACGTCGTGCACTTCGACGGAGAGGTCGTCACCGGGACGGAACCGCGCATCGAGACGGGTCCCGGGCGCAAGGCCGGTCCACGCCCGGGGGACGAGTCCGACGCGACCGGGGCCGAGCCAGACAAAGAGACCGAACCCTTCGATTTTTTGGATCTTCCCGACCAGCTTCGCCCCGGGGACGACCGCCTCGGCGGCGGCGCCGACCCCTTCCCCCAGCCAGGGGAGGACGGTCGCGCGGCGGCGGCTCGGCTCGGTCGACAGGACGACGAACGCCCGCTTCGTGCCGGGGGCGAGCGCCTCCCGCCAACCGCCGGGAAGCGGCGGACACTCGCGCGCGGGGACCAGGGCTTCGACCCCGTCGGACAACTCGACGAACGCCCCGAAGTCGGCGAGACGCAGCACGCTCCCCTCGAGGACCTCCCCCGGCTTCAGGCGATCGGCGGCCTCGACCCAGGGGTCGGAGGTCGCCTGGCGGATGCTCAGCGAGATCTTCCCGCTCGCCTCGTCGATCTTGAGGATCTTCACGGAGACCCGGTCGCCGACCGAGACGACCTCGGAGGGAGAGACCACCCGGTTGTGCGCCATCTCGGTGAGGTGGACGAGGCCGGTGACCCCCGCTCCGAGATCGACGAAGGCGCCGAAGTCGGCGATGCGCGCGACGTGCCCGTCGAGAACCGCTCCCTCGAGAAGGGTCGCCCGAACCGCCTTCGCCTCCTCGACGCGCTGCTCCTCGAGAAGGACGCGCCTCGAAAGGACGACGTCGTCTCCGCCGCGGCGCACCTGGATCACGCGGAACGGGAAGGTCTTTCCGACCATCTCCTCCGGCGTGTCGACCCGGTGCAGGTCGATCTGCGAATGCGGACAGAACCCGCGGCTCTTCCCGATCTTCACCTCGTACCCGCCCTTGATCACCTTTTCGACCATCCCGTCGAGGGGAAGTCCGGTACGGTAGGCGCGCATGACGGCGGCGTCGCGCGGCCGGCTGCGCGGGGGCTTCTCGCGCGGCGCGGCGGGAGCTTCCTCTTTCTCCTTGGGCGCGGGCGCGGGCTCGGCGGCGGGCGGAGTCTCCGACGCGGTCGGCGCTTCGGGGACGGGCGGCTCGGTCACGGCGCACCTCGGTCGGTCGCGGGAAGCTGTCATTGTGCCACACGGGAGCGAGCCCGCGCTCCGGTGGTGGTGTACGCTTCGCACTTTCGGAAAGGCGCGCGCGATGGGCGGATCGAGCGAAGAGGGGGGCCCCCCCTCCCGAGGGGGGGCCCGCGCCGGCTGGCTCCGGCGCCTGTACCTCACCCTTCGGACGGAGCACACCTCCCCCCGGAAGCTCTCCCTCGCGGTCGCGCTCGGGGTCTTCATCGGATTCACGCCGTTTTGGGGGGTCCATCTCGCGCTTGCCGTCCTCGTCGCCTCCCTCCTGCGGCTGAACCGGCTCGTCGTGTACGCCGCCGCCAACGTGGCGAACCCGATCACCGTCGCGCCGATCGTCTTCGCGGAGGTGCAGGTGGGGCATCGCCTGCTCGAGGGTTCCTGGCTTCCCCTGCGGATCGCGGACGTGAAGGACTTGGGGCTCGCCGGGCTTCTCTGGGTCTTCGTCTTCGGGAGCCTCCTCGTCGGGCTCGCCGCGGCTGTCGTCGCGTGGGGGGTCGTCTACCCCGCGGTGCGGATCGGCCGCCGGTCGGAATCCTGGATCGAGGTCGCCGACCGGGTTTCTCTCCGCTACCTCGACGCCTCGGTACGCGACGCCGAGGCGAGCCGCTCCTCCCTCCTCAAGGACCCGATCTACCCGTTCCTCCTCGCGGAGGAGCCGTTCGCACGCGCCGCGCGGATCCTCGACCTCGGCTGCGGCCGCGGAGTGCTCGCCGCGCTGTGCGAGGAGTCGGGGGTTCCGGTCGGCCCCTTCGACTACCTCGGAGTCGACCGGTCGGAGCGTTACATCCGGGTCGCCCGGCTCGTCCTCGGAAGCGGAGCCGGCCGAGCGCTCCGAAGGGCCGACCTCCGGGACTTCGACCCTCCGGTCACCGACGTTGCGGTCCTCGTGGACACCCTTCGCTTCCTCCCCGCCTCCTCGCAAGACGCCCTCCTGAGACGGCTCGGCAAGGCCATGCCGGCGGGGTCGCGCCTCTACCTCCGCGAGGTCGATCGGGCCGCCCCGCGCTTCCGCTTCCTCGCGACCCTCGCCGCGGACGCGCTTGCCCAGTTCCTCCCCGGCCGCTCCCGCCACGGTCTCCATTACCGCCGAGCCGACGATCTGAGGAACGCCCTTGCCGCCGCCGGCTTCGAGACGATCGACCGGTCGTCGCTGTCGGGGCGAAACGCGAGGGTCCTTTTCGAGGCGGTGCGGCCGGGGGTTCCCGAAGGAGTTGCGGAAATGCCTCGAGCTCTCCACAATGGTTGAGTCCTGAACAATTCGTCATGGAGGGAGCAGCGATGCAGAGAATTCGAACGATCGCACTCAGCGCGGCCGCGGCGGCGGCGATCGCGCAGCCGGCGGCCGCCGACACCTGGGTCTTCGACGCGAGCCACTCGGGGGCCTACTTCAGCGTCCGTCACATGATGGTGTCGAACGTGCGGGGAAGCTTCGGGAAGATCGACGGTTCGGTGGAGTTCGACGGAAAGAACGTCGCGGCGTTGAAGGTGCAGGCGACGGGAAGTTCAAACTCGTCGGGGACCTGACGATGCGCGGCGTGACCAAGGAGGTCACCCTCGACGTGGAGGGACCGACCCCCGCCGTCGAAGACCCGTGGGGGAACACAAAGGTCGGCGCGACCGCGACCACGACTCTCAACCGGAAGGACTTCGGGATTCTCTGGAACAAGACGCTCGACGCCGGAGGGGTCGTCGTCGGAGACGAGGTGAAGGTCACCCTCGATCTCGAGCTCGTGAAGAAGAAGTGAACGCGCGGAGGGGCGGGGTCAGGCGGCTCCGCCCCCTCCCCCCTCCCTGGGACTCACGAGCCGCACGAGCATGAGGAAGCTGGAGTCAAGGGGCCGGCGCCGTTCTCGCGGGGTCGACTCCGGGCCCGGAGAAGGACCCGGGAGCGAGGGCCGCGATCGGGCCGTAGGAAGCGGCCACGGAACGCGCGGAAGAAAGGGGACGCAGACCGGATTGCGCGTTCATGTCCGTTCCCCCGTCCCCAAGAGGATCCAGAGCGTGGCGGGCAGCGCCGTGAAGGCGGCGAGGGCGGCGAGGAGGAACGCCGACGAGGCGACGACGCCGAACTGACGCATCGGCGGGAGGTCCGATACGGCGAGGGCCAGGAACCCCCCGGCGTTGATCATCGTGGCGAAGAGGATCGCGCGTCCCGAGACGAGCATCGCGTGCCGGAGCGCCTCGCCGACGGAGCCTCCCTCGCGCCGACGTTCCTGGAAGTGGTAGAAGAAGTGGATCTGGTCGTTCTCGCTGGCCCCGAGGACGGTCGAGGCGATCAGGATCGTGGCCACGTTGAGCGGGATTCCGACGAGGCGCATCCCCAGAAACATCACGAGAATCGCGAAGACCGACGGGATCATCGCGAGGATCCTCGCCACCCCGCTCCGGAAGACGACGAGGAACGCGACGAAGATCACCGCGGCGGTGACCGCGAAACTCTCCACGAGCGTCGGGACCAGGTAGGTCGCGATCTTCGAGGCGACGACGGCGTCTCCGACCACCGTCATCGTCGCCCCGCGGAGGGCCGGCTCCCTCGACGCGGCGAGGTTCCACCGCTCGACGAGCCAGGCGCGCAGCGCGTCGATCCCTCCGAAGGCCTCCCCGCGGCAGGTCACGACCACCCGCGCTCCGGAAAGCGAGGCGAGATCGACAAAGCCGCGCGCCGCGGGTTCCGTCAGGAGGAGGCGCTCGAGCTCCATGGCTCGCCTCTCCCACGCCCCGGGTTCGTCCGGCAGGTCGTCCCCGCGTCCGGCCGCGTACCGCGCAAAGCGGAGAATCGCGGTCGGGCCGACCGCCGACCCGACGCGGCCGTCCGCCTCGATCTCGAGTCCGAGGAGGTGAAGACCCCGTAGAAACGCGGGGTCGAGGACGCTCCCGTCCTCCGTGCGGACCCAGAGGTCGACCGCGGTGAGCCCGCCGACCGCCTCCTCGAAGGCGCGCGCGTCGCGCGCGAGGTCGAGGGAGGAAGGGACGTAGTCGAGGGCCGCGGTTTCGAGCGGCATCGGGTCGAAGACGCCCGGCACCCCGAACAGGGCCGCGCCACCGGCGATCGTGAGGGCCGAGGCGGCGGCGAGGAGCGGCCAGCGCCAGCGGAAGGTCCAGGGCACGAGGAAGTCGACGATGTGCGGGAAGCGGCGGCCCGCGACCCGCCGCTCGAGACGCGTCGGGGTACGGAACATACGCTGCAGGGCGGGAAACAGGGTCAGGACGACGACCCACGTGATCGCGAGGCCCGCGGCGGTCCACAGGCCCATCTCGTAGATCGGCCGGATCTCGGACACCGCAAGCGCCGCGAACCCGACTGCGGCCGCGAAGATCGACGCCGTGCAGGGGAGGAACTTGTGGCGCAGGGCGGCGACCTGGTGCTCCTCGTCGGGAAGGTCGTCGGGCTGCTCGACGTAGCGGGAGTGGAGATAGACGAGGGTCGCGGTTGCGGTCACGAGGATCGTCAGGGGCACGAGCGAGGAGACGATCGTGAACGAGAAACCCGCGAGCGCACCGAACCCGACCCCCAGCGCGACGCAGACCGCGAGGGTCGAGAGAAACGCGAAAAGTGCGCGGAACGACCTGTAGAGGCGGAGGGTGAGCACGACGACGAAGAGGCCGAAGAGCGGGAAATAGCGGCCGCTCGCCCGCGCGGTCTCCTTTTCGAGGTAGGAGTCGATCCAGCTCGCTCCGATTTTACGGGCCGCGACGCCGGCCGGCGCCTCTTCGAGGAAGGCTCCGAGGGCTTCCTCGATCCGCGCAAGCGTCCGATCGCGCCCCGCGGGATCGCGCGGGGCGATCGCGAGGGGCAGTCCCAGGTGGCGTTCCCCGACGAGACCCTGGCGGCGGAGGAGGTCGGTCCCGGTCGCGAAGGCCCGAAACCGGGCAGCACTCGTCTCCCACGACGCGAACCCCGGCACCGCGCGGCGGAACAGCGACGGAGCCGAGACGGCGGAGACCCCTTCGATCGCCGCGAGCGCCGTTTCGAGACGGTGAACGGCCGCGAGGAGCGCCGGCGCGAACGGATCGTCCGCCTCGATCAGGAGCACCGCCCGCTGCCCTTCCGGAAAAATCTCGCGGAACGCCCGGGTCGCGGCGACGTCGGGATCGTCGGTCACGAGGAGGCGGTCGATCGCCCCCTCGCTCGGGATGCGGAGCGCCCCCGCGACCCCCGCCGCGGCCAGCGGAAGGTAGAGGGCCGTCACCGCGACCCGGTTCCGGATCACGGCGCGGAAGAAGGCGGCGAGCGGGGAGGACGGAACGCCCATGCGGGGGAGGAAGGGTAGCCCAACTTCGGCTACGCTCAGGGGGATGAAACCGTACGCTCCGCTCTTCGTCTCCGTCGTCGCGACCGCGGGCCTCGCCGCTCCGCCTCCCGCGTCGATCGTCTTCTGTGCCCCCGGCTATCCGGGGAGCACCACCGAGGCGCAGGCGACGATGGATGCCTTCGCCTCCGCCCTCTCGACCGACGCGGGGCCGGTCCGTGCCGTCTACCACGAGACCGAAGAGGGAGGTCTCGCCGCAATCCGCGCCGGCGCGGCGCTCGCGGTCGTCCCTCTTCCATTCTTCGTGAAGCACGCGGAAGCGCTCGATCTCGCTCCGGTCCTCGCGGCGGTCCCCGTCGAGACGGGGGCGACGGAGTCGTGGACGCTCGTCGCGAAGAAGGACGAGGTCGGCGCCCCGTCCGACCTCGCGGGTTGGGAGATCCTCTCGATCGCCGGTTACTCTCCCGGTTTCGTGCGGGAGGTCGCACTCGCGGGGTTCGGCCCCCTTCCGGCCGACTCGAAGATCGCCCCTTCGGGACTCGTTCTGTCCGCATTGCGCCGGGCGGCGCAAGGAGGAAACGTCGCCGTCCTCCTCGACGGCGCGCAGGGGGCCGCGCTTTCCGGTCTTTCGTTCGCGAAGGACCTTGCGGTCGTGCATCGCTCGAAACCGCTTCCGGTCTCGGTCGTCGTGCGGGTGGGATCGAAAACGCCCCCCGCGCGGATCGAGGCGCTCGTGCGCGCCCTCCGGGGAGTCGGCGCGGAGCCCCTCGCGTCGCTGAGGCTTTCCGGGTTCGTCGAGCCCGACGACGCCGCGCTCGACACCGCGCGGAAGGCGGCTTCGCGTTGAGGGGATCGCTCCTCGTTTCCGTCCTCGTGCTCGCCGGGTGCGCGCCGGCCCTCCGCGAGCCGGTCGACGTCCAGCTCCTGAGCGGGAACCCGCTGATCGAGGACGGCCCGTCGCAGGTCGACGGCCTTCTCGGCGAGGGGGATGCGCTCTGGAACCGGCGCCCCGACGCGCTCGCGGTCCGCGAGGCCGAAGCGCGCTACCTCGAAGCCGCCGCTTTCGATCCCACGCGGATCGAGGGGATCTGCGCGGCGGTGCGCGTCCTCGCCTGGAGGGTCGAGCACGAGCCGTCCCCGGAGATCCGCGAGGCCCTCGCGACACGGAGCGTACAGACGGCGCAGGCCTGCGGCGCACGAGCCCCCGGCGACGCGCGCTGCGACTACTGGCTCGCGATCGCGCTCGGGCTCCAGGCGCGCGAGCGGCCGTCGACGGCGTCCCGAGGGCTCGAGGCGATGGCGGCGGCCCTTCGCCGCGCGATCGAGAGCGACGGCGCGATCGACCGCGGCGGGCCCCATCGCGTGCTAGCCCTTCTCCTCCTGCGCGCCCCCGGGTGGCCCGCGGGACCGGGAGATCCGGAGGAAGGGCTCCGTCAAGCGGAGCGGGCCCGCACGATCGACCCCTCCTTTCCCCCGAACGTGGCGGCGTGGGCGGAGGCGCTCGATCGCAACAACCGGAAGAACGAGGCGCGCGCGGCCTGGAGCGAAGCGCTCGTCGGGGCGAAGGCCCTCGCCGCGGGGGGGCATCCCGACGCCCCCGAGTGGGCGCAAGAGTACCGAGCCAACCTCGGGGGTTGAGCGTCCGGGGGACGCCGGGGGACGACCTCGACGCGCACCCGGGCGCGGTCCAACGTGGCCGCGAGGTTGTTGGGAGATGGAACCCTCGAGGTGGCGCGAACGGTGGGGAGGACTCGCGCCGCGCTCGAGGCCGAAGTTGCGGTGGGTGTGAGAGTTCCAGCTTCACGCCCGTGGCGACCGACCCGGGACCGCGCTTCCGGGACGGGGCGGGAACGGTCCCTGGAGGACCCAACGCAACTTCGGCCTGGCCAATCGCGACCCGGATACCCGGATCGTCGCCGACCGGCAGGCGAAAAGGGCGGGAAACCCGCACGCCCCAACCCACATTCTCGCGGCCACGTTGGACGGAGTTCAACGTGGCCGCGAGGTTGTTGGGAGATGGAACCCTCGAGGTGGCGCGAACGGTGGGGAGGACTCGCGCCGCGCTCGAGG
>CAYLHQ010000005.1:0-124761 GCA_964383585.1 uncultured Acidobacteriota bacterium | reverse complement strand
CATATATGTATTATGTGCATATATCGCCTCGGTGTCAAGCGCCCGTCGGCCCAACTAGAGTTATACGGACCGGTGTTTGTGTATAACGGCAAACAGAGGTCCGTATAGATGGATAATGAGAACAGTCAGAATCTCCCGAAAACCTCCGCAAATCAAGGCAGTCGCCGTGTTTCCGAGCCAGTATTCGAAGAGAGGTTACACGAATCCGGCGGCCCATGCGCAGGAAACCGCGCCGCACGGCAACCAAGCAAGACGCCGATCCGCGGGGCGGTCCAGACGCCCACAGCCGAGCGTGAACGCCTACGCCGCGGCCTCGTTCTGCGTGTCCCGCACGATCCGGCCGTCGCGGATTTCGACCACCCGGCCAGCCCGTCGCGCGAGGGCGGCGTCGTGGGTGATCACGACGAGGGTGCGACCCTGGCCCCACAGTTCCTCGAAGAGGCTCATGATGTCGCCTCCCGACGAGGAGTCGAGGTTCCCCGTCGGCTCGTCGGCGAGGACGATGTCGGGGTCCATCGCGAGGGCCCGCGCGACCGCGACGCGCTGCATCTGCCCCCCCGACAGTTCCGTCGGCTTGTGGTCCATCCGGTCGGCGAGGCCGACGCGCTCCAGGAGTTCCACCACGCGCGCCCTGCGCTTCGATTTCGGCAGCTGCCCGAAGAGGAGCGGCATCTCGAGGTTCTCGTACGCCGTGATCTGCGGGAGCAGGTTGAAGTTCTGGAACACGAACCCGACTCTGCGGTTTCTCACGGCGGCGAGGTCGTTCTTCCCGAGCCCGGCGACGTTTTCTCCGCGCAGCGTGTAGGTCCCGCCGGTCGGCGTGTCGAGGCAGCCGATCAGGTTCATGAGCGTCGACTTCCCCGATCCCGAGGGGCCGACGACCACGACGAACTCCCCCGTCCCGATCGAGAGGTCGATGCCGCGGAGTGCCTCGACGCGCACCTTCCCGGTCGCGTAGACCTTCGTGATCCGCTCCATGCGGATGACCTCGGGCTCGTCGGGGACGATCGTCGGATGGTCTCTCATGGCAGTCCTCGTCACTCGTAGCGGAGCGTTTCGGCCGGATCGACGGCGGCGGCGCGCCGGGCCGGGAAGTACGCGGCCGCGAGGCCGATGAAGCCGAGCAGGGCCGCGGCGGCGGCGCCGACGCGTAAGGAAAGGGTCGGTTTCCCGAGAAGCTCGAGCGCCTCGTTCCCCTCGGTCGGAAGGACCCCGAGGAGAGCGACGAGGACCACGGCGCCGAGGAGCCCGAGGAGCCCGCCGACCAGGGTGTACGCCACCCCCTCGAGGAGGAGCGGTCCGGTCACCCATGTCGAACGCGCGCCGAGCGCCATGCGGACGCCGATCTCCCGCGTCCGCTCCTTGACCGTCGCGTACATGATGTTCGCGACGCCGACCCCGCCGATCATGAGCGTCAGGCCGCCGATGATCCCGAGGAAGAGCCGGATCCCGAGGAGGATGTTCCGCATGATTTCGGACGACTCGACGGTGTTCCACGCCATCAGGGCGCGCGGGTCCTTCGGGTCGAATCCGATGCGGGCACCCAGGATCGTCTTGACCTCGTCGAGCGCGTCCTGTGTCCGCGCCGGTTCCTTCGCCCGGAAGACGATCGTGTTGATGCGATCGGAGCCCCACTGCGCCAGGAACGTCGAGATCGGGATCACCGCCTGCTGGGCGTCGGGCCCCGCGTAGGTCCCCATCTGCATCTTGTGGATCGACACGCCGATCACGGTGAAGGGGGTTCCGTCGACGAGGACGGTCTTCCCTTCCGCCGGTTCTTCGCCGAACAGGTCCCGCGCGAGCTCCTCCCCGAGAAACATCACGCGGCGCTTCTCCTTCATGTCGAGGTCGTGGAAGAAGCGGCCGCCGCGCCGGGCGATGTGGTTCCGCATCTCCCCGTATTCGGGGTACGTTCCCGTGATGCGGGCGTTGACCGTCTTCCGGCCGTGGGTGAGGCTCGCCCGCCACGATCGCAACTCTCCGAGGATCGTCTCCGCCTCGGTCGCCCGCGCCCGGAGCGCATCGACGTCGTCGACGCGCGGCCGGATCGGCCGCCCGATCGGCATCCCCCTGTAGGGGAGGCTCGACTCCCCGGGCCAGAGCACCACGAGGTCCCGACCCATCCCCACGTTCGCTCGCGCGATCGACGAGTGCATCCCCTCACCGAAGGAGAGGAGCATCAGAAGTGCGAGCGTCCCCCACGCGATCGCCGCGATCGTGAGGATTGCGCGTTTTCGCCGGATCCGTGAGGACCGGAGGAACAGGCGGAGGACGAGGCCGATCGATCTCACAGTTTCATCGCCACCACGGGGTCGAGGTTCGCCGCCTCGCGCGCCGGGAACCAGCCGGCGAGGAGGCCGGTCGCGCCGAGAAGCCCCGCCGTCGCTCCGGCGACGAGCGGGGAGATCCGCGGCTCGCCGACGTACTCGGTGAAGCCGAGGAGGGGGAAGAGGGCGCAGATGCCGAAGGTGATCCCGAGCCCGAGAAGCCCGCCGACACCGGTCAGGAGCGAGGTCTCGACGAGGAACTGGCCGAGGATCGACGACGACCTCGCGCCGAGCGCCATCTTGATTCCGATCTCGCGCGTCCGCTCCTCGACGACGACGTTCATGATGTTCGAAACGCCGATTCCCCCGACGACGAGGGTGAGGGATCCGATCACCCCGAGGAACATCCGGAACGCGAGCATGAAGGTGTCGAGGAACTTCGCCCCCTCCGTCGTGTCCCAGATCCCGAGCGCCTCCTTGTCCTTCGGGTCGAAGCGGTGTTTCCCCGCGAGAATCGCGATCACCTCGTCCGTGAGCGCCGCCGTCTCCGTGTTCGTCCTGGCCCGGAAGATGAAGTTGTCGACGTACTTGGCGCCGGTCATCGTCCGGAAGGTCGAGCCGGCCGTGAAGGCCTTCTCGTTGTCCTGGCCGCTGTAGGACGAGTCCTGCGTCTTCTTCTGGAGGACGCCGACGACCTGGAACGGGGAACCTCCGAGCTGGACGACCTTCCCGACGGGGTCGACGCCCGCGCCGAAGATGTCCGCCGCGAGAGCGTCGCCGATGAAGAGGGAACGGCGCTGGAGCCTCTCGTCGAGGGCGTTCAGGAACCGTCCCCCTGCCTGCGGAATCAAGTTCCGCATCTCCCCGAACTCGGGGGAGACCCCGGACACGTCGACGGCGAGGGTCTTCGACCCGTAGTTGAGGTTGAGGGTCCGCGAGTACTCGCCCGAGATCGCGTGGAGATGCGCCGCCCGCGCCCGGATCACCTCCATGTCGGCCTCGTCGAGGCGGATCCGCCTTCCCTTCCCGAGCCCCTCGAAGGGGATCGAGGTGAGCGAGGGCCATGCGATCACGATCGCGTCGCCGAGCCCCGCCTGGTTCTCGAGGAGTTGCCGGTGGAAGCCCTCACCGAACGCGAGGAGGAGGCTGACGGCTGCCGTCCCCCACACGATCCCGAAGGCCGTGAGGAACGTGCGGAGCTTCTGGGTCCGGAGGTCCCGGAGAAGTTGCCGGATGCCGGAAGTCGCGCCCACGGTCCCCTCCGGATCAGCCCTGGATCTCGCGGGGCGGCCGCTCGACGACCCGCGTTCCCGCCTCGATCCCCGACACGACCTCGACGTTCAGCCCGTCGGAAAGGCCCGTCGTGATCTCGACCTTCTTCGGCTCCCCCTTCGGCCCGTCCCCGGGGACCTCGACGAACGCCTTCTTCCCCCCGTCCTCGAAGGTGACGAGGCGCTCCGGGACCAGGACGATGTCCGACTTCTCACGGATGACGAGGTCGGCGTTCGCCGAGTAGCCGGCCCGAAGGACCTCCTCCTGGCCGGGGTCGAGCTCGATTTCGACCTCGAAGAGCTTCGCGTTGTCCTTCTCGATCGCCTGCGGGGCGATGCGGGTGAGGACGCCGGTCACGATCGCGTCGGGGAGGGCGCCGACCTCGAGGCGCGCGACGAGGCCGACCGCGAGCTTCCCCACGTCGATCTCGTCGACCGTCCCCTTGAAGATCAGGTCCCCCATGTCGGCGATCGTCGCGAGCTCCGTTCCCGCCTGGTACGAGGTCAGGGGAACGACCGGATCGCCGGCGTTGACCTTCCTCTCCAGGATCGTCCCGGCGGCGGGGGCACGGACCACCGAGTCGAGGTTCGAGGCGGCGACGCTCCCTTTCTTGACGAGTTCGAGGTTGTCGCGGTCGCGCTCGAGGCCGATGCGGGCTCGCTCGTACGCCTCGTTCTTGTCGTCGAGATCGCCGCGGGAGAGGATGCCGGCGGCGTGGAGGTCCTGGGCCCTCCGGTGGTCGGCCGCGGCCCGGTCGTACGCGGCCTGGGAGATCTCGAGCCGCCTTTGGGCCTCGACCAGCTCGGCCGGGGTCGGGTCGGGAGCGATCTCGAAGAGGATCTGCCCCTCGCGGACCCGGTCGCCGACCTCGACGGCGGCGTGCCTCACGATCCCCGAGATTTTGGACTTCACCTGGAACTTGCTCCGTGGCTCGATCTTCCCGACGGCGATCGCCTTCTCGGTGATCGAGCCGGTGCCGATCTCCACGAACTCGAGACCCCCCGACTCGTCCCTCCGGCCCGAGAGCCAGGCGTACGCCCCGACGGCGCCCACGGCCACGACGACCAGGACGATCAGAAAACGGATCCCCTTTGCCATGATCCCTCCCCGCGCGCGACGGCCTCGGCGCATGCCCCTCGATACGACGGGAGCGGTCGCCGGTTCGCCGTGAATCGGGCGAGCGGACGGGAGCGGGGAGCGAGCGGCGGGGATTTGACGCCGTCGGGCGCGTTCGGGATACTCGTTTCCACCGCGCTTCGACGGAAATCGAGGGCACGTTGACGGAACGAACCCGGGCCGATGCGGCGCGCGCCGCCTTCGGGCTCCTGTCCGGAGCGCTCCTCGTCGCCTGTTCCGGGAGCCGGGCGGGGGGCGCCGTCGGCGCCGCCGACGACCTCCGCGTACGGCGCGCCCCCTTCGTCGAGCGCTTCGTCCTCACGGGGACACTCGAGGCGGTCGAGGCGGCGCTCCTGTCGGTCCCGCGGGTCCCGACGTCCCAGACCTCGATCCGCTGGATGGTCGACGACGGGGCGGTCGTGCGGGAGGGGGAGCGACTCGTCGAGTTCGACAGCTCCTCCTTCGTTGGGGACCTCGAGGACAAGCGGCTCGCACGGGACCAGGCCCGAAGCGATCTCGAGCAGAGGGAGGCGGAGATCGCCGCCCTCGAAGCGGAGCGAGAGCTCGCGGTCGAGCAACGGAGGATCGCGCTCGAAAAGGCCCGGTTCGAGGCGGGGGTCCCCAAGGAGATCCTGCCGCTCCGCGACTGGCAGGAGCGGCAGCTCGCCCTCCGCCGGGCGGAGATCGAGCACGAGAAGTCGGTCGAGGACCTCGAGGCGCAGCGGCGGAGCGGCCGCGAGGAGATCGCGCAGAAGCGGATCGCGCTCGAGAAGACGTCCCGAGAGATCCGCGTTGCCGAGGAGGCGATCTCCGCCATGACCCTCGTCGCGCCGCGCGACGGGATCGCGGTCGTCGAGGAGCATCCCTGGGAGGGGAGGAAGCTCCAGGTCGGCGACACCGTCTGGTCGGGGCTGCCGGTCCTCCGCATCCCCGATCTCCGGAGGATGGAGGTCCAGGCCGACCTGAGCGACGTCGACGACGGCCGGATCTCCCCCGGGATGCCGGCGGTCAGCGTCCTCGATGCCTTCCCGGACCGCGAATTCCCCGGGATGGTCCGTGAGGTCGGGGCGGTCGCGCAGGAGGCGAAGCGACGCTCGGTCCGCCGCTCCTTCCCGGTGCGGATCACTCTCGAAGCGGCCGACCCCGAGCGGATGCGGCCGGGGATGTCGGTTCGCGTCGAGGTCGAAACCGGGCGCCTCGAGGGGGCCCTCCTCGCCCCGCGGGCGGGACTCGATCTCGCCTCCGACCCGCCGCGCGCGAGGCTCGCGGGTGGCGGCGGGACCGCGGTCGCGCTCGGCCCCTGCAACGCGCTCGATTGCGTCGTGGACTCGGGGCTCTCGGAGGGGGACCTCCTCCGGAGGGACCCGTGAGCGACCCGGTGCCGATGCTTCGATCGCGGCGCCTCCTCTGGGTCGGAGGCGGTCTCGTCCTGCTCCTCGCGGTCGTCTGGGCCGCGCGGGGCCGGGACGACGTCGACGCAGGGTGGACGGAGGTGAAGCGGGACGCGCTCGTCCTCGAGGTCGAGGTGACGGGGGAACTGAAGGCGGTCGAATCGAGCTTCCTCGGTCCTCCGCCGCTCCATGACGTCTGGGACTTCAAGATCGCCTTCCTCGCGCCGGAGGGGGCGCAGGTACGCGCGGGGCAGCCCGTCATGGCCTTCGACGCGAGCGAACTCGAGCGACGCCTCGAGGAAAAGCGCGCGGAGGCCGACGCGGCGCGGAAACGGATCGAGAAGGAGCGGGCCGACGCCGAACTCAGGCGGTGGCAAGACTCCCTCCGCCTCGAGGAGGCCCGGGCGCGCGCGCGGAAAGCGGAGCTCCAGGTCGACGTCCCGGAGGCCCTCCTCGCCTCGAACGACCTCGCCAAAGCCCGCCTCGAACTCGAAGAGGCGAGGGAGGAGATGGCCTCCCTGGAGGAGCGAATGGCCGCCGCACGGCGCGCCGACGCGACCCGCCTCGCCGCCCTCGAGCGGCAGCTGGCCGCTGCGGAACGCCGCGTCCGCGAGATCCAGGAGTCGATCGACCGGATGAAGGTCGTCGCCCCGCGGGACGGGACGGTGGTCCAGGTCAGCAACTGGCGGGACGAGAAAAAGAAGGTGGGAGACTCGGTTTGGCGTGGGGAGCGCATCCTCGAGATTCCCGACCTGCGTGCGATGATGGCCCGCGGCGAGGTCGCGGAGGCCGACGCCGGCCGCGTGGCGGTCGGGCAGCGGGTACGACTGCGGCTCGACGCGCACCCCGACGTCGTCTTCACCGGCACGGTCGCGTCGATCTGGAGCACCGTCCAGGAGCGATCCTGGCGCGATCCGATCAAGGTGGTCCGGCTCGACATCGATCTCGATGCCACCGACCCGCAGAGGATGCGTCCCGGGATGCGCTTCCGCGGCGGGATCGAGGTCGAACGGGTCGAGGGGGCCGTCGTCGTACCCGCCGACGCGGTGTTTCTCGAGGAGGACGGCCCCGTCGCCTACCGGCGGACCGCGTTCGGATGGGAACGGCGCTCCGTCCGCCTCGGGCACAGGACCGACTCCCGGGTCGAGGTCCTCGAAGGCGTCCGCGAGGGGGACCGCGTGGCGCGGATCGATCTCGCGGAGCGGAAACGGGGAGGCGGCGTTTGAGTCGGGGGCTCGGCGTTCTCGGGGGTCTCGCGGCAGTCGCGGGGGCGGTCGCGATCGTCGCCGGATTCGCCGACCCGGCCGGGGCCCCGGAGGTGCCCACCGCGACGGTCGAGCGGGGACCGTTCGTGCGGCGGATCGTCGCGGAGGGGAACCTCGAGCCGGTGGAGGCGACGCCGGTGAGCGGCCCGTCGGAGAGCGACGCCGCGCGGAGGATCGCCTGGATGGTTCCCGACGGGACGTTCGTCCGGAAAGGGGACGTCGTCGTCCGCTTCGACTCCACCGAGATGGAAAAGAGGCTCGAGGACGGCCGTTCGGACCGCGAGACGGCGGAGAGCCGGATCGTGGGAACGCGCGCCCAGGCCGAGGGGGTGATCGAGAACCTCGGACGCGACGCGACGATGGCCCGGATGGAGCTCGAGATCGCCTCCGAGTTCCAGAGCAAGGACGCGGAGATCTTCTCGCGCCACGAGATCATCAAGTCGGAGATCGACCGGGACCTCGCCGGGCGCCGGCTCGATCACGCCCTCTCGACGCGCGAGATCCGCGAGCGGGTGACCGGCGCCGAACTCGACCTCCTCCGCATCGAGAAGCGAAAGGCGCAGATCGCGATCGACCAGGCGGCGCACGCCCTCGAAGGCCTCGAGGTGCACGCCCCGCACGACGGGATCCTCGTCTACGAGCGCGACTGGCGCGGCAACACGAAGAAAGTCGGAGACTCGGTCTGGCCGAACGAACCGATCGGGGAGATCCCGCGCCTCGAGGCGATGCGCGCGAAGGTGTACGTCCTCGAAGCCGATGCCGGGGGCCTCGAGGTGGGAGCCCCGGCGACCGTGACGCTCGAGGCGCATCCCGACCGCCCCGTCGAGGCCCGGATCGAGAAGGTCGCGACCCTCGCGAAGCGGCGCTACGGCTGGGTCCCGGTCCAGTACTTCGAGGTGGCTCTGACCCTCTCCGCGACCGACCCCGAGATCATGAAGCCGGGTCAGCGGCTTCGCGCCGAGCTCCGGCTCGACGAGCGGCCGGAGGCCCTCACCGTTCCGCGCGGGGCGGTTTTCGAGCGGGAGGGGAAGCGGGTCGTCTACCGCCGGAACGGGAACGCGTTCGATCCGGTCGAGGTCGCGCTCGGGCCGGCCGCCCCGGGCCGGGTCGTCGTCGAGACGGGACTCGAGGCGGGAGACGTCGTGGCCCTCCGCGATCCGACGCGGCCGGACGGGCCTACGGTGCCGGAGGCCGGGGCCCCCGGCCCCGGTCCGATGGGGGCGCGGTGACCCTGGAAGAGTCGGTCCGCTCGGCGGTCGAGAATCTCGCCGCGCACAAGCTCCGGTCGGTCCTCACGATGCTCGGGATCATCTTCGGCGTCGGGGCGGTGATCGCGATGCTCTCGATCGGCGCAGGGGCGGAGCGGCAGTCGATGGCGATGATCGAACGGATGGGGCTCCGGAACGTCCTCGTCCGCGCGAAGGAGCTGCGCGAGGAGGAATTGCAGGAGGTCCGGAAGAAGTCGCAGGGGGTGTCCTGGCGCGACGCCCAGGCGATCGAGGAAGGCGTCCCCGGGGTGGAGCTCGTCGCGCCGCGCGTCGAGGTCGAGCCGTACACGATCCTCGCCGCCGGCGCCGATACCGAGGCGAAGGTCTTCGGGGTCTCGTGGCGTCATGCCGAGCTCTCGGGGCTCGCCGTGTCGGCGGGACGCTTCCTCGACGTTCGCGACGAGCGGGATCACGCGCAGGTGGCGGTGATCGGCTCCGACGTGCGGCGCGACCTCTTCGGCTACGCGAACGCACTCGGCCGGTGGCTCAAGATCAACGACGTCTGGCTCGAGGTCGTCGGTGTCCTCGAATCCTCGGGCGCCGGAGGGACGTTCCAGGGGGTTCCGGTCGAGTCGACCGCGCGCCAGATCTACCTCCCGGTCACGACGGCGACGCGGAAGTTCGACCGGTCGCCGGTCGAGGCCCCCCTCGACGAGATCATCGTGCGCCTCGCCCCGGGATCGTCTTCGCCGCAGGCGGCGGCGGCGATCCGCGAGCTGCTGTCGCGGCTCCACGGGGGGGCGGAGGACTACGAACTCGTCGTGCCGGAAGCGCTCCTCGAGCAGAGCCGGAGGACGCAGCGCCTGTTCAACATCGTGATGGGGTGCATCGCCGGGATCTCGCTCCTCGTCGGGGGGATCGGGATCATGAACATCATGCTCGCGACCGTCCTCGAGCGTACGCGCGAGATCGGCATCCGCCGGGCGACCGGCGCGCGGCGTGCCGACATCCGGAACCAGTTCCTGATCGAAGCCTTCACGATCAGCGTGCTGGGGGGTCTGTCCGGAACGCTGGTCGGCGTCGCGATCGCCCGGGTCGTCGCCGCCTACGCGGGGTGGCCGACCGTCGTCACCGTGACGTCGGTCGTGCTCGCGACCGGCGTCTCCCTCGCCGTCGGCCTCGCATCGGGTCTCTATCCCGCGGTTCGTGCGGCGCGCCTCGACCCCATCGACGCGCTGCGGTACGAATGAGGGGACAGGTACCGTTTCCGGATTCAGGACGAGGCCGCCTCCGCGTAGACGGCGCGGAGGACGCGGAAGGCGTACGTGCGGCCGTCGCGGGTGGCGACGCGGGCGCGCCAGACCGACGGGGGATCGAAACGGAACGAGAGCACCCGGTGGCGGCTCCGCACGAGACGCAGGCCGCCCGGGGAGTCGCCCCCGCCGGAGCCCTCCGCCCCCGGGGCGAGGCGGACGACGAGTTCCTCGAGCCCCTCCTCGGGAAGCTCGGGGCCGTCGAGGTGACGGCAGTGCTTCCACCAGACCATCTCGTCCACGTTGTCGAACTCGTAGGATGGCGCCGTCTCGAAGACGGCCTCGATCCGAGACGCTCGGCCGGGGATCGCGACGAGCTCCAACGGACGGAGTGTCGCGGCTCCCGAGAGGCGCTCCCGGAGGGTGCGTTTGGGGAAGAGCGCGTTGCGCGCCGGCCGGCCGGACTCGGCGCGCGTCAGGCGGCGGAGGAAGCCGTCGGCGGGGAGGATCGTGTAGCCGCGTTCGCGTTCGCCCAAGAAAAGGCATCCCTCGGGGTCGTCGAGGTAGCGTTTCGCGGTCCCCGCGAGGATGGAGGCGTCGAGGAGGGACCCGGCACGCTCCACGTCGGCATCCGAGGATGCGCTCGCGAGTGCCTCCCGTGCCGGCGCGAGATCGAAGTCGTCCTGCGGACCGAGTCCGCGGAGCGTCAGGTCGAGCGCCGCGGCTCGATCGGCCCAGCCCGAACGGGACGGCGCGTCGGCGGCACGGTAAGGGAGGGGGGCGTAGGCCCGGAAGGCGGCTTCACGATCGGGGTGACTCGCGAGCGCGGCGATCGGGGAGCCCTCCCAGAGCAGCGCCTTGAGGGCGAGCCCCGCATGGACCTCCGCGAGACCCGAGCGGCGCCGGTCCCGGTCGGGCCAGGGGACGCAGGGGCGATCGAGGGCGGCGAGGGCCGCGAGGACCGCCGGGCCGTTCACCGGGCCGGCAACCGGGGGCCGAAAGCCGAGGCGCCGCCTAAGGATCGATTCGAATCGACGGGACTTTCCGGGGGGCTCGGAAGGGACGACGTGGATGTTGATCGCGAGGGTGAACGGCTCGTCGCCGGTCAAGTCGACGACGTCACGGGCGAGATCGGAGAGCGAGCGTGGCAGCCGGGTCGTGTCGACCCGCCCGGCGGCGTCGAGGCGGACCAAGGTTCCCTCTCCGCCGAGGGCCCCGGCCTGGCCCCCCCCCACATCTGCCCCGAGGAAGCGCATGCGCCCCCTAATATAGGGGCAGGCGGGACGAAAAAGGTGCCAGTCCCCTTTTCTAACCCACCGAGCGGCGGATCTCGTCGGCGATGCGCTCCGCCCAGAACCGGACGGCCTCCCCGTCGATCGCTTCGACCATGACCCGCGCGAGCGGCTCGGTGCCGGAGTAGCGGAGCACGACGCGGCCCGACCCTGCGAGGGCGCGCTCCGCCTCGGCCACGACCGGCCCGACCGCCGGGTGGGCGCGCAGGTCCGGCTTTTCGCTCACCCGGACGTTCAGGAGGATCTGGGGGCAGGGGACGATCCCGTCGAGGATCGCGTCCAAGGGCTCCGGCTCCTCGAGGATCGCCTCGAGCGTGAAGAGAGCGGTGAGAATGCCGTCCCCCGCGGTGCTGCGCTCGCGGAAGATCACGTGGCCCGACTGCTCCCCGCCGATCACGACGTCGTCGGCGATCATCCGTTCGAGGACGTACTTGTCCCCCACCGGGGCGCGGAGGAGCCGCATCCCCTCCAGCGTCAGCCGGTGTTCGAGCCAGAGGTTGCTCATGACCGTGCCGACGACCGCGTCGCCTCTCAAGCCGCCGTCCCGCCTGAGCTTCCTCGCCGCGAGATAGAGGATGTGGTCGCCGTCGACGAGGCGTCCGCGACGGTCCACGAGGAGCGCGCGGTCGGCGTCGCCGTCGAAGGCGATCCCGTACTCGAATCCGCCTTCGACCACCGCGCGGCGGAGGGGATCGACGTGCGTCGAACCGCAGTCGAGATTGATGTTCCGCCCGTCCGGCCGGTCTCCGAGGACCGCGACGTTCGCCCCGTGGTGGCGGAAGACGGCGGGGGCGATCCGGTGGGCGGCTCCGTTGGCGCAATCCATCACGAGACGGACGCCGCGGAGGTGCCCGCCGGTCGCGACCGCGCGTTCGAGGAACTCGATGTAGCGGAGAACGAGGACGCCGTCCTCGGGGGCCGATCCCGGCCGTTCGCCCGGATCGATCGCGTCGGGAGCGAGCATCGCCTCCTCGACCGCCGCCTCGGCGGCGTCGGGGAGCTTCGTCCCGTCCCGGGTGAAGACCTTGAGCCCGTTGTCCTCGTACGGGTTGTGGCTCGCGGAGATCATCACCCCGGCGTCGAAGCGCCCCGCGCCGACGGCGAAGGCGAGGCCCGGGGTCGTGAGCACCCCCGCGTCGACCGCGGAGCCTCCCCGGGCGGCGATCCCCGAAGCGACGGCGTCGCGGAGCCAGGGGCCGGACTCGCGCGTGTCGCGGCCGAGGACGATCTTCGGGGCGGAGGCTCCGTCGCGCCCGAGAACGCCGGCGAGCGCCGCTCCGAAGCGGCGGACGGTCGGGGGGTCGAGGGGAGGGCGGCCCGCGATGCCGCGAATCCCGTCGGTGCCGAAGAGGCGTTTCATCGAGAACCTCCACCGGGAGGAGCGGCGACGCGCACCTTCCCGGGACGAAGCGAGCGGACGGTGATCCGGGCCAGGTCGTCGACGGAGACGCCGACGAAGTCGACGCGCACGGGGAGCTCCGCCGGCCCCTCGAGTGCGGGGAGGCCGGTGAGGTCGGCGACGGCCCGCACTCGGTCCCCCGGGATGCGCTCGAGGACCTTCGCCGGGCCGGCGAGGACGACCTCGACGGTGGTCGGCGCGACGTCGAGATCTCCCTTTCCCCCCGCGAGGACGACGGGCACCTCGGACAGGCGCCGCTCGATCGGCGAGACGTCGACCACCGCACGGACCTCGACGGCACGGGCGTCGAGCACTCGCACGGTGGGGCTGTCGGGGACGGCTCCGACCCGCGAGAGGAACGGTTCCGTCCGACCCTCGAGGTGGACCGGGTCGGTCCGGACGCGCTCGAGCCTGGAGACGACGTCTTCCGGTCCTTCGACCTCGAGGACGTCGGGACGCGCCTCTCCCCAATAAAACGCGTACCCCGGGGAAGGGGTCCCGACGAACGAGGGAACGACCGGAACGGTCTTCCGCATGCGCCGCGCGACGGTCAGGGTGAGGCGGTCCGGCTCGACCCGCGCCACTTCGGCTCCCGCAGGAAGCCCGACGAGCGAATCGGCGGAGAGGGTGACGCTCCGCTCGCCGGGGTCGGCGTCCCTCAGGTCGACGTTCACCTCGAGGGAGAACGAGTCGATGCGCCGGAGCACCGTCTCGGGCCCGCGGAGGAGGACGTTCACCGTGGAGGGCGGCGACCCCGTGAGCATCAGGTCCGGAGGGAGTGCGACGTCCAGGGGAACGCGGTAGGTGGACACGATCCGGGTGTCGCCGGTGACGGCGACCCACACCGCGAATGCGATCGCGAGGGCGAGGAGCTTGAGCGGCCAGCGGCGGAAGATCAGGTCAAGCATCGCCCCCTCCGTCGGTCCGCGGAGCCAGAAAACGGCGGAGCCTCTCGGCCACGGCGGGGGCGTCGAGTCCCTCCGTGATGCGCCCGCCCTGCGCGAGGGAGACGACCCCCCGCTCCTCGGAGACGACGACGGCGATCGCATCCGACTCCTCGGTGATCCCGATCGCCGCACGGTGCCTCGTTCCGAAGGCCCTCGAAAGGCCGGGGTCGGTGGTGAGAGGGAGCCAGCACGAGGCGGCCTTCACGCGCCCCTCGGCGATGATCACCGCCCCGTCGTGGAGCGGCGCCCCGCGATGGAAGATGTTCATGAGGAGATCGTAGGAGACCTCCGCGTCGAGCGGGATCCCGGTCTCGTAGAAGGCGCGCAGGCCGAGTTCGCGTTCGAGGACGATCAGCGCCCCGAGCCGCTTGCTCGCGAGGGAAGCAGCCGCGAGTGCGACCTCCTCGACGACCGTTTCGCGCGGTCGGCGCGGGCGGAAGATCGCGAGAGGGTTCCTCCCGAACCGGGCGAGGGCCTGACGGATCTGGTTCTGGAAGAGAACGATCACCGCGAACGGGATGTAGAGCAGCAGTCCGCCGAGGATCGAGTGAACGGCCGGCAGGTGGAAGAGCCCGGGGCGGGTGAGGAAGTGGAGAACGCCGAGGGCGACCACCCCCGCGATCATGTGGACCGCGCGGGTCCCCCGGATGAGGAGGAGGATCTGGTAGATGATCACCGCGAGGACGGCGATGTCGAGAACGGCCTGTCCGTCGATCTGGTGGAGGTGGACGGCGTCGGCGAGGCGCTCCAGCATGATGCCCGACCGGTCAGCCGGCGCGGATCGCGTCGATCATCCGGACGACGCGGCGCGTCTCCCGGACGTCGTGCGCCCGGACGATGTGCGCCCCGTTCCACGCGGCGAGCGCGGCGGCGGCGAGGCTTCCCTCCAGGCGCTCCGTCACGGGAAGGTCGAGCGCCGCTCCGATGAACGACTTCCGCGACGCCCCGACGAGGATCGGGCGCCCGATGCTGCGTAGGGTCGCCAGGTCTCGCAGGATCGTCAGGTTCCCGTCGGCCGACTTCCCGAAGCCGAGGCCCGGATCGACCAGGATCTTCTCGTCCGCGATCCCGGCGGCGACCGCCTTCTCCACCGTTTTCCGGAGGAACCCGACCACCGAGGAAAGGAGGTCGACGTAGCGGGTGTCCTGCTGCATCGTCTGCGGCGTCCCCCGCATGTGCATCACGACGACGGGAACCCGGGCGTCCCGGAGGACGCGCAGCATCCCCGGATCGGC
Source organism: uncultured Acidobacteriota bacterium (assembly GCA_964383585.1). Classification (GTDB taxonomy): domain Bacteria; phylum Acidobacteriota; class Polarisedimenticolia; order Polarisedimenticolales; family DASRJG01; genus CAYLHQ01. The sequence goes on along the minus strand of CAYLHQ010000005.1, from coordinate 110,116 downwards.
GAGCGCCGACACGTCGTTGACCATGTCGGCCCCCGCTTCGATCGCGCGCTTCGCCACGCGAGCCTTCCGCGTGTCGACCGACACGCGCACCCCCAACTCACGCTTGATCGCCTCGACCGCCGGGAGGACACGGCGGCATTCCTCGTCCTCGGGGACCTCCTCCGCGCCGGGCCTCGTGCTCTCTCCGCCGACGTCGATGAGATCCGCCCCGTCCTCGGCCATGCGTGCCGCCGCCTCGATCGCGCGATCGGGGGCGGATCGCGCTCCCCCGTCCGAGAACGAGTCGGGGGTCACGTTGAGGATCCCCATCACCCGCGTGGTCGCGCCGAGTTCGAGCCGCTCGCCGTCCGCGAAGGGGATCGCGAACTCCTGCTTGTGGTAGGCGGCGAGGACGTTCCGGATCGCGAGCCCGAGCGACTTCTCTCCGCGCGATTCCAGGACGGCCCCGAGGCGCTTGAGCGTCTCGTCGTCGGCGACGACGATCCGGGGGGCGATCCCCTGCGTGCCCGGGAGGCCGTCGAGGACGACGACGCCCAGGGCCTGCGCTTCCTGGCGCAAGAGGGCGGCCGCCTCGGGGTCGACCGCGGAAAGGCGCAGCGCCCGCCGCTGGCGGGAGGCGAGACGCTCCGCGGCGCTCGCCTCCGCCTCCCCCATGTCGGACATGGCGCGGATCGCGAGGGGGAGCCTGCTCAGCTCGATGACGCGCGGGTTGTGGTCCACGGAGCCTCACTCCGACGAAGGGACGATCAGGCGGGAGACTTGCCCGGCTCCGGCAGGACCGCGGGGCCTCCGATCGCCTTCCCGGCCGGTTCCCCCGTGGGCTCCGCGGAGGCGGGCGGAAGGGATGGCTCGCGCCGCGTCGGGAGCGACTCCCCCTTGACGAGGGCGGCGACCTCCTCGGCGTCCAAGACCTCGCGATCGAGGAGCGCCTCGGCGATTCGTTTCAGGGCTTCCGCGTGCTCCTCGAGAATGCGCTTCGCGGTTTCGTACCCGTGAAAGACGATCGACCGGACCTCCTGGTCGATTTCGACCGCGGTCGCCTCGCTGTAGTCCCGGTGCTGGGCGATCTCGCGCCCCAGGAAGATCGCCTCTTCCTTCTTCCCGAAGGTGAGCGGGCCCATCTTCGACGACATGCCCCACTCGCACACCATGCGGCGCGCGAGGTCGGTCACCCGTTCGATGTCGTTGCCGGCGCCGGTCGTCATCTTGGCGAAGGTCAGCTCCTCGCTGACGCGGCCGCCCATGAGGACGGCGATCATCGACTCGAGGTACTCGCGCGAGTAGGTGTGCTTGTCGTCGGTCGGGAGCTGCATCGTCACGCCGAGAGCCCGGCCGCGCGGGATGATCGTCACCTTGTGGAGGGGGTCGGCCTCGGGGACGAAGTAGGCGACGAGGGCGTGCCCCGCCTCGTGGTAGGCGGTCGTCTTCTTCTCCTCGTCGCTGATGATGAGCGACCTCCGCTCGGTTCCCATGAGGACCTTGTCCTTCGCGACTTCGAAGTCGTCCTGCGTCACGACCTTCCGGTTCTTGCGGGCGGCGTAAAGGGCAGCCTCGTTCACGAGGTTCGCGAGGTCCGCTCCGCTGAAGCCGGGAGTGGAGCGCGCCACGATCGCGAGGTCGATCTCGGGGGCGAGAGGGATCTTGCGGCTGTGAACGCGGAGGATCTCCTCGCGTCCGCGGACGTCGGGCCTCCCGACGACGACCTGCCTGTCGAACCGGCCCGGCCTCAGAAGCGCGGGATCGAGGACGTCGGGACGGTTGGTCGCGGCGATCAGGATCACGCCTTCGTTCGTCTCGAAGCCGTCCATCTCGACGAGCAACTGGTTGAGGGTCTGTTCCCGCTCGTCGTGGCCTCCGCCGAGCCCCGCGCCGCGGTGGCGGCCGACGGCGTCGATCTCGTCGATGAAGATGATGCAAGGGGCGTTCTTCTTCCCCTGCTCGAAGAGGTCGCGGACGCGCGAGGCGCCGACGCCGACGAACATCTCGACGAAATCGGAGCCGGAGATCGAGAAGAACGGGACGTTCGCCTCTCCGGCGATCGCGCGGGCGAGGAGGGTCTTCCCCGTTCCCGGAGGACCCATGAGGAGCACCCCCTTGGGGATCTTCCCGCCGAGCTTCTGGAACTTCTGCGGCTCGCGGAGGAACTCGATGATCTCTTGAAGCTCCTCCTTCGCCTCTTCGACCCCGGCGACGTCCTTGAACGTCACCTTCTTCCCCTGCGCGGAGGTGAGTTTCGCGCGGGATTTCCCGAACGAGAGCGCCTTGTTCCCCCCGGACTGCATCTGCCTCATGAAGAAGATCCAAAGGCCGAGGAAGACGAGCATCGGGAGCCACATGACGAGGAGCGAGAGGAACGAGTTGTCGGCCGGCTTCTTCGAGTCGACGACGGCCCCCTTGTCGCGGAGACGCTCGACGAGCTTCTCGTCCTTGATGACGTAGGAGCGGAAGTTCTTGATCGACTGCCCGGTGGGAGTGGTCCGCGGGTTCCGGAAGGTCCCGGCGACCTCGAAGCCGGCGGCGTCGGGGGTGATCGTGGCGGTCGCGATCTCCCCTTTCTCGACGAGGTCGTAAAACTCCGAGAGGTCGAGGTCTTGCCGGGCGGCGCCGGCCGAACTCAGGATCTGGTAGCCGATCACCACGACGGCGACGACCACGAACCAGACGAGTATGGTCCTCACGTGGGAACTCACGAAACACGTCCTCCGCGCCCGGAAACCGGAAGCGCCTTCAATATATAGGCGTTCCCGGGGGGGCCGCCATCGCCTATTCGACGTAACTGATGTAGGGGAGATTACGGTAAAGACCGTCGAGATCCAAGCCGTATCCGACGATCCAGCGGTCGGGAACGCGGAATCCCACGTACTCCGCCTTCACGTCGACGGCACGCCGGGCCGGCTTGTCGAGGAGGACGGCGATCCGGATCCGGCGAGGCCGGCGTCGCTCCAGGCAGGCGCGGAGCCGGGAGAGGGTGCGTCCCGTGTCGAGGATGTCCTCGACGATGAGGAGGTCGGCCCCCTCCACCGGGAAGTCGAGGGGGAGGACGATCCGCCCCGGATCGCCTCCGCGGTCGACCGAGACTACCGGGGCCATCGCGAGGCGCACCGGCATCGGGAGACGGCGCACGAGGTCGGCGCAAAAGAAGAAGGCCCCGTCGAGGAGGGCGAGGACCGACAGGTCGGTCCCTTCCGGGGTGTCGACGGCGACCGCCTCGGCGATCGAGCGCACGCGTTCCTGGATGCGGTCCTCGGGAATGAGGATCTCGGAGGAGAGGCGCACGGTGCGAACTCTAGCAGAGAGCGGCAATGCGGGTCGGATCACTCGAAGGGGTTCACGACGCGGACCGACCCGTAGAGACGGTCGTGCCGGAAGTGCTCGGAGTCGATCGTGGAGATCCCGCGGTGCTCGGCGTACGCCCAGAGATGCGCGTCGAACCATGTGAGGTCGTGGGCCGCGGCCCCGCGGATCGCCCGGCGGGCCACGCCGGCAGACGGATCGAGAACCTCGAACTGCCAGAGCCGTTCCCCGACCTCGCGCCCCGCCTCCGCTTCGGAAAGGAGAGGGCGGGCGTCGCGCAGGGGACGGGTCGTCGCCGCGACGAACTCGAGGAGGGCTCGATGCGGGGATACGGAGCGACCCGTCGCGAAGCCCTTCGCGCAGGAGCGATGTCGCGATCCGCTGCTTCACGGGGAATCGCGGGTCGTATCGGTAAACGAGGACGTTCGTCCCGGCGAGGGCGGCCACGGCCGTACAGGTCCTCCCGGCTCCAGCCCCGTCCCTCGGCCGCGCGGGTTCCCCGTCTCTCCCGGCGATGGGCGGCATTCCGCGTTTCCTGCCTGCGGGTCGCCTGGTCGAATCGGCGAAGGCGCTCGTGGACGTCGAGGCCGGGTTTTGGGGTGCGGGCGAGCTTGGTCACGCGAATCGCGTCTCCCGACGGCTCCCACAAGGTGCCGCGAACGGTGGGGAGGACTCGCGCCACCTTGCGCTCCGCAACGGGCCTGGGAAGCGTGAGCTGGAGCTTGCTCGTCACCTTGCTCATCTTCACTCTCGAAGGGAAGAACTCCTGGTCAAGTCCTCCCCTCATGCCGACCCCGCAGCTCCAGGAGATTGCGACGTCGCACGGCCTCCATCCCGGTCGGCAGGTCGAGCCGTGCCCGGCCTTCCCCTCGCGCGAGGGCGAGGAGGGCCTCGACGTGCCGCGCGTTGACGCGCCTCGGGTCGCACCCGGCTCGGGCCAGCGCTCCGCGGGCGACGCGGGAGGCGAGCGGAGGAGGAAGAGAGGCGAGGGTCTTCGCGTCGAGCCGCAGTTCGCCCCCGGGGGACCGTTCCGGGAGGTGCGCCGCGGCCTCCCCGTCGAGCCAGGTTGCGTCGGCGCGGAGGCGGGCCGCGGCCTCCGCGATGTGCCTCACGGCCTGCGGGTTGATCTCGCGAAGCCTCGGAAGGACGCGGTGGCGCAGCCGGTTGCGGTCCACTTCGATCTTCCGGTTCGTCGGGTCCTCGCGGAACGGGATCCCGAGCCGGAGGAGCCAACCGCGGAGCGCCTCCCGCTCGAGCCCGAGAAGGGGACGGACGAACGGCCCCGGCCCCGTGGGGGTCATCCCGGCGAGCGCGGCGGGGCCGGCCCCCCGAACGAGGCGGAGGAGGACCGTCTCGGCCTGGTCGTCCAGGGTGTGGCCGAGGGCGATCCTCGACGCCCCCACGTTCTCGGCGCACTCGAGCAGGAACTCGCGCCGCACGCGCCGCGCCGCTTCTTCCGGGCTTTCCCCCCGCCGACGGAGCGAGGGAACCTCGCGCCGGTCGGCGAGGCAGGAAAGCCCGAGATCCCGCGCAAGCGCCTCGACGAATCGCCGGTCGGCTTTCGAGCCTCGCCGCATCCCGTGGTCGAGATGGGCGACGGTGAGGCGCCACCCGTGCGTGCGCGCGGAGCGCCGGAGGAGATGGACGAGGGCGACCGAGTCGGAGCCCCCCGACACCGCGACGACGACCGAGGTGCGCGCGGGAATCGACGCGCTCGCGGCAAGACGAAAGGAGAGCTCGAGCCGTTCGGCCACGGCCTCAGGGGACGAACCGGGAATCGTCCGGGTCGGCGCCTACGTTCTTCGCGAAGGTCTCGATCGCCCGCTCGAGTTCGTCACGGAGCGGACCGTCGAACCCGCGCCGCGTGAGCGCGAGGGCGACGGCACGGTGGTACGCGGCGATCTTCTTCGGGGCGCGCTTGAAGCGGCCCCAGACGTCCCGGGGATCGCGCCCCTCCCGCCGTGCGAGGTCGAGGTCCCAAAGGATGCTCCGGAGGTTGTGGACCTTGTCGGCGGCGCAGGCGGGCAGGGCGAGCGGGGAGGCGGTCGTGCCGAGGCGCTCGACGTAGACCGTCTTCCGCTCCTCCCAGGGGAGGGCCTTGTCGGGCTCGCTCAGGTCGACCACCGCCTGCGCGACGAGCGGCCCGAAGCGCTCCTCGATGTCGTCGCGGTCGACCGGGGTGTCCTCGATGAGGTCGTGGAGGAGGGCGACGATCGCGGCTTCGACCCCGTGCCCGTGCTCGAGCACCATCATCGCCACCGCGACGGGGTGCGTGAAATAGGGAATGTCGGTCCCCTTGCGCACCTGCCCGCGGTGCCCGGCCTCGGCGAAGCGGATCGCGCGGTCGAGGAGGAATCGGCGGTCCATCGGGCGCAGTAGAGCGCCGGCGTTCCGCGGCGTCAAGCGTGCGGGACGCGGCCCCTCCCTTGCCAAATCGCCCCGGGGCGCGTACAACCCGGGCGATGCGTCGAGGAGGGGTGTATGCGCCGAACACGCACGCTCGTTTTCGTCTGTCTTTGCGCTTCCGCGTCCTGGGCCGGCCCGGAGGTCCTGCGTGAATCGCGGATCTGGTACGTCGATCCCACGTCGTCGCATCTCGGCGACCTGCGCGCCCCCGAGGGCCGGAGCCGCTGGGACCTCGAGCACCTCGCCGTCGGTACACCGGCCCACGTGCGCATCCTCGACCGTCCCGACGGGCTCGCGGAGGAACGGAGCGGCACCCTCCGAATCTTCGACGGGGACGGTGCGCGCGGATGGCTCCTTCCCGATCGCGACCCGGCCTCCCTCCGCATGGGGGCGCGGCGTACCCTCTCCTTCCGCTCGGGAGGAGCGGAGTACCGGGCGGAGGCGCAGACGGCCGGCATCGGGTGGCTTCACCTGCCTTCGGGGCCCCGCGAGGTCGTGCTCGAACGCGTCCTCCTGCTCCTCAGGGGAACCGGATCGCGGGGATTCTCGCCCGCGAGGCTCATCCACCGATGGGTCGATCCGCGCGCGGGTGTCGTCGCCGAGGTGTCCGGTCCCGCGTCGCCCGACGGCAAGACCCGGCTTTCGGTCGACGACGCATGGGTCGTCGAGCAGACGCTCACCGGTGCGGCCGACATGAAGATGTACGTCGACGAGCTCCAGAACGGCGTCTACGAGAACGTCTTCTACGGCTGGGACCGCGGATTGAAAACGCAGATCTCGGAGCTGACCCCCGAAGCCTACCCGAACGTGGGCGCCCTGATCGCGGCGAACACGTGGAACTTCTCCCAGAACACGATCCTGAGCGGGAAGCAGCTGACCGGGACGACGACCGCGAACAACACGACGTCGATCACCGGCAGCGGCACCCTCTTCACGCAGGAGCTCGAGGTCGGCGACCGGATCTCGCTCTCGTCCGCCCCGACGACCTTCGCCCTCGTGACCGCGATCGCGAGCAACACGTCGCTCACGGTCGACGTTCCGCTCGGGAACGGGACGACGCAGAACCTCACGCGGCGCGTCCGCGAGGTCGCCGCGACGGTCTCCCCCATCAACGCCCAGGAGACCTGCAACAGCACCCGCTGCGGGTACACCCGCCCGGGCGCTTACCTCGAGCGTCGCGACGTCCGGTTCGGCGACAACGTGGTCAAGTACAACACCTCCGCGGAGCGAGAGGACCGCGCGGGCGACGTGACGATCTGGCTCCGCGCGGGGGCGCAGAAGGAGGGTCGGACCGGTTCGTTCGGGAGCGGGGAGAGCCGGTTCTGCTACGACCCGACCTACGACTCGACCCCTCGCAGCGCCGTTCCGGAATGGCGCTTCGCGAACCAGGACGCGGGGGGGTGGTACATGGACGCCGGGGACACCTGGGAAGGGGGGCCGTTCCCATGCGAGCAGAACCTCTTCAATCAGACCTGCGGCGCTCCGAACCTCTTCGACCGTGCGTGGAGCAAGGCGTGCGGGACGCACACCGGCAAGCAGACCGGGGAAGTCCTCAAGGGCGGCGTGATCCTCCTTCCCTCCGGACACACCTTGAACTCGCTCCTCGTCCGGACCGTGGCCGACTTCTGCGTCTACACCGACTCGGCTTGCTTCCTCAAGGTCGATGAGGTCCGGACCGTCGTCTACCTCTGGCAGGCGCCCTACCTCGGCAGCGTCGCCCGGGTCCAGTCGATCCAGAATGCCGCCGACCTGACCTCGTGGTCGGAAGTCTCGGAGACCGACTTCAAGTTCGGGCTCTTCCCTCCGGTTTCGATCCAGACGACCGGACAGACGGACACGACGATCTCCGTCTCTTGGGACCCCGGGAACGACGTTCGCCGGATCAAAGATTACGTGGTCCACTGGGATACCGACTCGGGAGGTGCGTCCGCCTACGCGTTCAACTCGCAGACCCACCCCGGGCAGGTTTCCTTCTCCGGGCCCTCCGCGACGATCTCGGGGCTTACCCCGGGCACGACCTACTACGTCACGGTGACGTCCCGCTCCGATTTCGCCGACCCTTCGAGCGGGATCGTGACGACGTACGAGAGCATCCTGTATCCCACGCAAGTGTCGGGGGATCCGAACTTCCTCTACCCGGTCGAGGTCCAGGCGACGACGAGCGGCGGGGTGTGCGTCCCGACCGCGGAAGTGCAGGACCTCCGGGTGAGCGAGTCGAACGGGGTGATCGAGCTTTGCTGGCAACCGGTGAGCGACCCCTGCCTCGTGGGCTACGATGTGCTCGGCGCCGCGACGCCGGAAAGCGTAGCCGGCTTCACGACCGTGGGGCAGACGGCCGGGGTGGAGACCTGCTGGAGCGGAACCCCGGCTTCCTCCTACTTCCTGGTCGTGGCCCGCGGAACCGGAGGGAACGGGCCGTGGGGACACTTCGACCGCTGAACCGGGAGAACGGTTGATCCGCGCCGCGTCCCGGATCGTGACCGGGTCCGTCCTGGGCTGCCTCCTTCTGGCGGCGTCCCCGGTGCGGGCGCAGTCCGCGTCGGCGTCGATTCAGGGAATCGTCCGAGACACGGGAGGCGCCGCGGTCGCCGGTGCCCTTGTCCAGGCGAGGTCGGGCGAAACCGGGGCGGTGCGGACCGCCGTTACGGACGGAGAGGGGCGCTACGCCTTCTCGTCGATCCCGCCGGGGGACTGGACGCTCGTCGCGCGCTCCCCCGAGGGGGTCCTCAGCGAATCGGCGACGGTCACTCTCAGGCTCCAACAGACCGCACGCGTCGATCTACGGATCGGCTCCGGTCTCGTCGAGGAGGTGACGGTTTCTGGGGCCGCGCCGCTCGTCGACGCGGCGCGCGTTCAGGGAGAACTCCGCATCACCTCGCTGCAGACCGGATCGATCCCGCTCGCGGGGCGGAACGTCGCCGACCTGTCGCTCCTCGACTCCGCCGTCCGGCCCACTCCCCCGGGGAACTTCTACGGGGAGCGCGGGAGCGTCTTCGTGATCAACGGCCAGTCGGGACGCTCGAATTCGTTCCTCGTCGACGGCCTCGACAACAACGACCAGGCGAGCGGGACGTCGCTGAATTCCTACTTCTCCCAGCTCGTGGTCGCGGAGTTCGTCGTCCTCAAGAACCAGTACGCGGCGGAGTTCGGCCGGGCGAGCGGCGGAATCCTCAACATCCTCACGGAACGGGGGACGAACGAAACCCGGTACGAGGCCTTCGCCCAGGGCACCTCCTCGTCGTGGAACTCCGCCGGGTCGTTCGTCGGCGCCCTCCCGAACCCGGAAGGGGCCGAAGCCGCCGTTTCGCGATCGCAGACGGGGTTCAAGCTCGGAGGCCCGATCGTCCGGGACCGATCGTTCTGGTTCCTCGCCTACGAGCACCAGACGGCCGACGATCCGACCCCGTTCACCGGCGTCGACCGGAGCGGCGTCGCGGGTGGGTTCACGGTAGCTCCGAACCGCTCGGACAGTCTCTTCTTCCGGACCGACTTCGAGCTCGACGGCGGCAGGTCCCTGATGTTCCGTCTGTCGGGGGACGACCGGAAGTCGGAGGATCTGAACGTCGGCGGGGTCACGACGCCCGAGTCGGGTTTCGCGTTCGCGGAGCGGGACTTCCAGCTCGCCTCCTCGTTCCTCGCGCCGCTGTCCGGGACGCTCGTCCACGAGCTCCGGTTCCTCGCAGGCCGCTCCGAGTTCGACCAGTCGGCGAACTCCTCGCGCCCCGGCGTCGAGCGCCCGTCGGGGATCTTCGGCGGGAACAATCTGAACGCGCAGCAGAGGAACGAGACCCGCTTCCAGCTCGTCGAGAATCTCACCCGGCAGCGCGGCGCCCACACGTTCAAGTTCGGGGGGGACGTGACCTACTCGTCGACCGACGTCGAGGCGGCCTTCAACCCCCAGGGGAACTTCATCTACCGCAGCGACGAGCCGTTCGACGCGGGCGACTCCGGCGACCTCAACGTTTCGGACGCGATCCGGAACCCCGGGACCTGTTCCGCGAACCCGTCGTTTTCCTGCCTTTCCGACGGCGAGTGCCGGGAAAAGGGCGCAGGCTACTGCCTCTTCCAACCGATCCCGTGCCCCGGGACGGAAGGGGTCGACGACGACGGCGACGGGATCGTCGACGAGCCCTGTCGTCTCGACACGTACCCGCAGAGTTACCAGCTGATCGACGGGCGTCCGGTCGCGACCCTCCGCGACACGCGGGTCTCCCTCTTCGCGCAGGACAGCTGGCAGGCCACCCCGCGGCTCCTCCTCGACTACGGTCTCCGCTACGACGTCGGGACCTTCACCCTCCCCACGTCGGCGCGCGTCGAGTCGACGATTCCGAACGGCGGGGCGGGAAGGGATACCGACAACGTCGCCCCGCGGTTCGGCTTCGCCTGGAACCCCAAGGCCGACGGGCGGCTCGTCGTACGCGGCGGGGCCGGGATGTTCTACGACAAGCTCGTCCTCGCCTTCCCGGCGGTCGCGGCGGTGACGTCCGAGACCCGGATCAACGTCGTCCCGGTCCAGGGGTTCACCGTGGAGTGGACGGAGGACTACATCGAGGAAGTCGGGGTCGACACGATCCGGGATGCGATCGAGGAGGTCGGCGCGATCCTCCAGCCGCTCGTGCTGCGATTCTCGACCGGGACGGAGCTCGACACCCCGTACGCCGTCCAGGCGAATCTCGGCGTGGAGGGCGCGGCGGGGAAAGGGGGCGCGTGGAGCGTGAACCTGCTCCGCTCGCGCGGGTACCACACCCCGCTCATGAGGGACCTCAACCCGATCGTCGGGTACGACCTGTACTCGGTTCCGGGGATCCCGCGCCATTTCGACGAATCGACCGGCTCGATCGCCGCGGTCGTGACGGAAGGACGGACCTGGTACTGGGGGCTCGACCTCGGCTGGCGGTGGCAGGGGCAGGGGGGCGGCTGGCACAGCATCTCCTACACCCTGTCGCGCTCGGAGGATCTCGGCCCCGACCCGCTCAAGGGGGGGATCTACCTCCCGCCGAACCCCCTTCCCGGGGAGTCGTTCTCCTTCGCGTCGGAACGGGGCCGGTCCGACCACGACCGCCGCCACCGGCTGGTGATCGCGGGGGAGACCGGTCTCCCGTGGGGGATGCGCGTGTCGGGGGTCGTGCAACTCATGAGCGCCGCACCCTGGAACGTCACGACCGGCCGCGACGACGACCTGAACGGAATCACGACCGATCGTCCCGCCGGGGTCGGCCGGAACTCCGGAAGCGACACCCCCCTCGATGCGGTGAACGACCTGCGGGCCTCGGTGGGGCTCGATCCGGTGACCGATCTGGAGTCCCCGACCTTCGCCCAAGTCGACGTGCGCCTCTCGCGGCGGTTCGCCTCGACGAGCCGCCGCACGACGGCGGAGGCCTTCTTCCAGGTGTTCAACGTCTTCGACCGCTTCAACGGCGGCCCGGTCGAGGGCCGGGTCACCTCGCAGAACTTCGGCCGGCCCGTCGGCCTCGTCGGCCCGCCGCGGACGGTCGAGATCGGCCTTCGGTTCCTCAACTGACCAGGACGGCGGCAACGGCGACCGGCCGGCGCCTCGGGTCGAGGCGCGAGGCGACCGCGCGGATCGTGTCGGCCCATTCGGGGCGCGAGACCCAGGCGTCGGGTTTCACGCGCCGCGTCCGGAGCGGCCGGCGCGTGAGCATCGCCGCCCACTCCGGTCTCCGGTTCCCGGAGGTGTCGACGACGACGACCTCGAACTCCGGTCCCTCCTTGTAAACGGCCGCGACGCCGAAACCGGCGGGCCCCTTCGCCTCGAACCGGAGGAGAGCGGTGCGCCCCCAAGGCCCGTCCTCGAGTTCCGCGAGGAGCCCCTCCACGAAGGGGTGGCCGGAGGCGAAGTAGTCGAGCGCCTCGTCGGCGACCGCCGTTTCCCGATCGAAGGTTCCGACGAACGTCGCCCCTCCAGGGACGCCGGGAAGCGAATCGACCCGCGCGCGGTTGCCGAACTCGACCGACCAGAAGGCTCCGTCGCGGTGGGGCTCGACGTGGAAGCCGAGCATCTCGCACGCCCCGAGGACGACCTCGCGGGTCCACTCGTCGAGGTCCGCCGGGATGCGGGCGAGGATCGATCCGGCGAGTTCGGGACGGTAGGGGTCGCGGTGCAACTCGCGGTAGGCGGCGTTCCTCTCCCGTTCGAGCGCCTCCCGCGCCCCCCGCACGATCGTCTCGAGAAGGCCGTCCGGAAGGGTGTCCGCCCCTCGAGCCGCGGCCTCCGCGATGGCTTCCTCGACCGGGGCGAGCTCCCGCTCGACCCCGCCGAGCGGCTCCCGGAAGATGCCGAGCCTCTCGTACAGGTCGGCCACCTCGCGTGCGAGCCCTCCCGGCGGACGGAAGCGGACGATCTCGACCGGTCGCGTCCGCCCGATCCGGTCGAGGCGTCCGATCCGCTGCTCGACCGCGGTCGGGTTCCACGGGAGGTCGAAGAGGACGAGCCGCCGGCAAAACTCGAAGTTCCGTCCCTCGCCCCCGCACTCGGTCGAGATCAGGACGGACGGGCCGTCCCCTCGCCGGAAATGCGCCACTTGCAGATCGCGGTCGGCGGGGGAGAGGTCCTCGTGGAACACGGCGGTCGCGAGTTGCGCACGCTGCGACAGCGCCGTCCGGAGCATCTCGAGGGTCTCGCGACGATGGACGAAGACGAGGGTCTTCTCGCCTCGACGCTTCCACGCGGGGGCCTCCCTCGCGAGCCACGCCGCCCGCGGGTCGGAACGAGCCGCTTGCCGTGCGAGGTCGCGTAGCGCAACGTCCCGGCCCTTGAGGAGCGGTTCGAGGGCCGCCCCCGACTCGAGGGCGGCGGCGACGCGCAACGCCTTCTCCCGCGCGACCGCGGCGTTCGGCGCGGGGAGGTCGAGTACCGCCCGCTCGAGGTCGCGGAGCGCGCGCCATCCCGGCGCATCGTCCACTTCGATCGGCTCTCCGGCGCGCGGGGGGAGCCCGCCGATGTCGGCCCGCCGCGTCGACGAGGTGCACGGTGGAAGCGGCTGTCCGGACGCGAGGCGGGACTCGAACCCCGCGTCTTCGGGGAACTCCTCCGGACGGAGGAGCTGGAGAAGACGGAAGAAGCCGTCGGCATCGTCCTCGAGCGGGGTCGCGGTCAGGAGGAGGACATGACGGCCGAGGGCGCAGATCGGGGCGATCGCGCGGTACGCCGGGTTCCCGGGGTGGCCCGGCGGGCGCTCGAGATGGTGCGCTTCGTCGACGACGAGGAGGTCGATCCCGGCCGCCGCCGCCTGGTCGACGAGGCGCGGGCCCAGGACGAGATCCTCGATCGCGACGACCGCCCGCCGGTACACGTCGAACGGGTTGAACTCGGGGCCGTGGTCCCTCGCGACGTCAGCGAGGCGCGCCTCGTCGAGGAGCACGAAGACCTGGTGGTACTTCCGCCAGAGTTCGCCGAGCCACTGGACCGTCAGCGTCTTCGGCGCAACGACGAGAACTCGCTCGACGCGCCGCGCGCGGACGAGGTGGTTCAGGATCAGGCAGGCTTCGACCGTCTTCCCGAGACCGACCTCGTCGGCGAGGAGCCATCGCACCGGGTCGGAGCGCGTCGCGCGCTCCGCGACCCAGAGCTGATGGGGAAAGAGACGGATGCGGCCGCCGAGGAACGAGCCGAGCCCGTCGGCTTCCCGCACGCGCGCGAGTTCGAGCGCCTCGAGACGGAGGGCGAAGTGCTCGAGCGGATCGACCCTCCCCTCCGCGAGACGCTCGACGGGGGACTCGGCGATGTCGAGCGGCCAGAGCTCGTCCGCCGCGAGCTCCCGCCCGTCGGCGAGGCGGACGCGCCCCTCGCCGGCCTCCCCCGCGACCGTGACCTGCTCGCCGGTCCGGTCGAGGCGGGCGCGCGAGCCGGCCCGGAGCGCGATCCGCACGAGGGCGTCGCTCCCGAGCGCGAGGCGCATCGTCGTCCCCGCCCGCGGGAACTCGACCACGATCTGCCGGCCCTCGACCGAGACGACGCGGCCCGGGCCGAGATCCTCGTTGAAGCGATGGCGGACGCGGTCGCCGGGGGTCCACATCGAAGGCATTAGGGGGGGCGAGGGAGAACCCGTCAAGAAACGAAGAAGGGCGCCCCGTGCGGGGCGCCCTTCCGACCGATCTTCGGACGTCGATTCCGAGGGATCAGTACCGGCGATTGCCTCCGCGGCCGCCGCCGTACCCGCCGCCTCCGCCGAACCCGCCCCGGCCGCCGCCGCCGCCGCCGCCGGACGTGCGCTCGCGCGCCTCGTTCACGGTGAGGGAACGACCGCCGAAGTCGAAGCCGTTCAGGTCGCGGATGGCGCCGTCGGCCTCCTCGCTGCTCCCCATCTCCACGAAGCCGAACCCGCGAGGGCGACCGGTGTCCCGGTCGGTCACGAGCCGGACCTCCTGAACGGTGCGGCCCTTCTGGGAGAAGAGCTCGCGGACCTGCTCCTCGTCCGCGCTGAAGGGGAGGTTGCCGACGTACAGTCTCGTACCCATTCTCGAACTCCTGCTGCGCCCCTGCCGGGCGCCGAAATCCCGTTCCGGCCACCGACCCGATCCGACGGGCCGGCCACGCGCACCTCCGCGCGTCTTTCGCTTCGGTGCGTCATTCTTTCGTTTCTTTACGAGGGAATGGCGACCAGAACGTGCCCGAAGGGTAGCGCAGGAACGGGATCCGGGCAAGCGCCCTCAGAGGAGGAGCGGCAGGAGGGCCCGGCGCTCCCTTGGATAGTCGGGGAATCGCTCCCGGTACCAGCGGTGGTGGGCGAGCGCCCGCGGGGCGAGGTTGGCGACGGACCAGAACGCGAACGAGAGCCCCGAAAGAGACCAGGTCAGGAGGGCCCATCCGCTCCACTCGACGATCTCCCCGAGGTAGTTCGGGCAGGAGACGCGCTCGAACAGGAAACCGCGGGGGACCCGGTAGGCGGTCTCTCCGGGAGCGCGCAGGCCGCGGAGGACGGCGTCGGCCCGGGCGTGGATCGCGAAGCCGGCGACGAACAGGAGGAGCCCCCCGAGAAAGCGGGGATCGAGGAACCACGAGGGGTCGCGGGACGGGCCGAGATGGAAGACCCCCAACCCCTGGATCGTCCCGTTGACGAGGTTGAACGCGAACGCGCTCGTTGCGATGGAGAGGGGCATCGGCGCCTGCTTCCGGCGGCCGAGGAAGGGGAAGACGAGCGTCCGGTAGACGTAGTGGACGAGCCAGAGCGCGAGAAACACGATCGGGACCGGTTCGCCGCGCGAGGGGCTCCCCGCCCAGAAGAGCGCGACCAGGACGGGGGAGGGAGCCTCCATTCCCACCCATCCGGCCCAGGCCGGGATGCGAGGCCCGAAACCGGCTCGGGCGTGCCGGCCGTACGGGGCGGGGATCCGAAGAAGGACCGCGAAGGTCGCCGCCGCGAGGCCGATCCAGGAGGCGACCGCCCAAGGGAACAGGATGGCGAGGCGTCCGCTCAGAGCATCCTCCGCTCGCGGAACCAGTCGAGCGTGTCGGCGATCGTCTCCTCGAGGGGTCGAGGGGAGAAGGCGAGCGCGGCGGCCGCCTTCGCGCTGGAGACGGTCCTGTGCCCGTCGAGCGCGCGCAGCGACTCGTGGGTGAAGAGCGGCTCGCGGCCGAGCGCCCTCGCGGCGACGCCCGCGACCGGCACGGCGAGCGCGGCGAGGCGGAGCGGAAGGACCACACGCGGGGGGTGACGGCCCGTCCGGGAGGCGACGATCGACGCGACGTCCCGGACGGGGCGCCAGGGGCCCGCGAGGACGTAGCGCTCCCCGGGGACACCGCAGCGGGCCGCGGCAATCGCCGCAGAGGCCACGTCCCGCGTGTCGACCCAGGCGAACCCTCCCTCGACGAGGGCGGGAGTCCGGCCGCGGGCCAGGTCGAGCAGGACGCGCCCCATCCGCGAAGGCTTGAAGTCGTAAGGCCCGATCGACGCGGCGGGGTTGAGGATCACCCCCGGGAGGCCCCGGGAGATCCCCGCGAGAATCTCCCGTTCGCCGGCCGCCTTGCTCCGGTCGTAGGCGGGGGTTCCCTCGCTCTCGGCGGGGGGCGCCGACTCGTCGACTGTCCCTCCCGGTCCGGGATCGGCGAGGGCGTGGATCGAGGAGACGTGGACGATCCTCGACACGCGCGCCGCGACGGCGGCCCCGACGACGTTCCGCGTGCCGAGCACGTTCGTCCGCATCACGCTCCCGTCGGGATCGCCGGAGATCGAGATCCCGCCGGCGAAGTGGAAGACGACCTCGGTGCCCTGGAACGCGCGGGAGAGCCCTTCGGCGTCCGACAGGTCCCCACGCACGATCTCGACGTCGAGACCGGCGAGTGCACGCATGTCGTCGCGCACGAGGGCGCGAACCCTCACCCCCTCGTCGAGGAGCCGCCGCACCAGCGCCGCGCCGAGATGCCCCGACGCACCGGTCACCGCCGCCCGCATCGGGGGGTATGATACCGCCCGCGTGTCGATCCTCCTCCCCGCTCCCAGGTCGCGCCGCTCGCTGGCGGGCGCGTACCGGTTGCCCCCGTCCGGAGAGCCGGAGATCGAGGAACGGCGGGACCGGGGCGGCGTCCCCGTTTCCGAAGGGTACCTGTTGCGCGTCGAGCCGAACCGCGTCGTCGTCGTCGCCGGCGCCGACGCCGGGGCTCTCCATGCGCGCCGGACCCTCGCGCAACT
Organism: uncultured Acidobacteriota bacterium; assembly: GCA_964383585.1. Lineage (GTDB taxonomy): Bacteria > Acidobacteriota > Polarisedimenticolia > Polarisedimenticolales > DASRJG01 > CAYLHQ01. Next base: position 93,767 of record CAYLHQ010000005.1, on the reverse strand, counting down.
CGTCCGGCAACACCGGGACGAGGGGTCGATCCCCTGCGTCGAGATCGAGGATCGGCCCGACTTCGCGAGGCGCGGGGTCCTCCTCGACATCAGCCGCGACAAGGTTCCCACGATGGGGACGCTCCGCTCTCTCGTCGACCTTCTCGCCGAGTGGAAGGTGAACGAACTCCAGCTTTACGTCGAGCACACGTTCGCCTACGAGGGGCATCGCGAGGTCTGGGAGCGCGCCTCGCCGATGACGGGGGAGCAGTTCGAGACGCTCGACGGCTGGTGCCGCGAGCGGGGGATCGATCTCGTCCCGAACCAGAACTCGTTCGGGCACATGGAGCGCTGGCTCGTCCACCCGCGTTACGCCCCGCTCGCGGAGGTTCCCTTTCCGGAGGAGCGACTCCGGGCGGGGGAGCGCCCGGGGTTCATGAGTCTGTGCCCGGTCGATCCGCGCTCCCTCGATCTCCTCCGCGATCTCTACGACCAGTTGCTTCCCCGCTTCACGAGCGGCCTCTTCAATGTCGGCTGCGACGAGACTCTCGACCTCGGAAAGGGACGGAGCCGCGAGGCGGTGGAGCGGCAGGGCGCCGCCCGCGTCTACCTCGATTTCCTCCTCGCGATCCGGCGCGAGGTCGTCTCTCGCGGTCGCGCGATGCAGTTCTGGGGGGATATCGTCCTTACGCACCCCGAATGCATCGGCGAACTGCCGCAGGACCTGATCGCCCTCGACTGGGGGTACGAGGCGGACCATCCGTTCGACGACGAGTGTCGCCGGTTCGCCGAGGCCGGCCTCGGGTTCTACGTCTGTCCGGGGACGTCCTCGTGGCTCTCGATCGCGGGGCGCACCGAGACCATGCTCCGCAACGTGAGGTCCGCGGCCGCGGCCGGGCGCGCGCACGGGGCGCGCGGCATGCTCGTGACCGACTGGGGCGATCACGGCCACTGGCAGCCCTACCCCGTCTCCCTCCCGGGCCTCGCGTTCGGCGCGGCGATGGCCTGGTGCGGCGAGGCGAATCGCGATCTCCCCCTCGCGGACGCGTTCGACCGGCACGTCTTCGCCGACGGAAGCGGAGTGATGGGCCGCGCCCTCCTCGGGCTGGGAAACGCCTATCTCGACGCGGGCGCGCTTCCGAAGAACGCCTCCGCTCTCGCGCTTCTCTTGCTCTTCCCTGACCGTCGGTTGGGCGAGGGGAGCCTCGCCGGGATCACGCGCGAGGCGCTCGAGCGAACCGACGCGCGGATCGCGCGGATCGCGGCGAGCCTCGACCGGGAGTGCATGGACCGGGACGACGCGGGGCTCGTCGCCGCTGAGGTGCGGCTCGCCGCGCGCATGCTCGGCCACGCCTGCCGGATGGGGATCGCGCGGCTCGATGCCGGGGGTGGGCCGCCCGAATCGCTCTCCGGGCCGATCCGGGGGGCCCTCGGCGACGAATGGGAGGAGGTCGTCGCCGATTACCGGCGGATCTGGCTCGAGCGGAACCGGCCCGGGGGCCTCGGGGACAGCGCCGGCCGGATGGAGAGCCTTCTGCGTCGCTACCGATCGGCTTGACCCCCCGCGAGTCGGCCCCGTATCGTTCGGGCCGATGCGACGCCTCGGTTCGAGCCTCCTCGCCGTCGCGTTCCTCTCGGTCGCCGGGGCGAGCGCCGACGAAGCGCCGGTGCGGATCGGGGACGTCGACGTTCTCGTCCTGCGTGCTCCGCTCGCGGGCCGCACCGCGGCGGAGCGGGCGGCGGCCGCCGGGCGCGTCCTCGCCGAGTCGCTCCGCGATCCCGCCTGCGATCGCGAGTCCTTCGAGATCTCGGAGCCCGAGCCCGGCATCTTCCGGATCAGCCTCTGCGGCCGCAACGTGGTGAGCGTCGCCGCGACCGACGCCGAGGCCGAGGGGGGCGAAACGCGCGCGATCGCCGAGCGTTGGCACGCCTCCCTCCGGGAAGCGTGGACGGCCGAGAAGACCCGCCTCTATTCGCGAAAGCTCCTCGAGGCGGCGATCCTCGGCGTGCTGTATCCCTTGCTCTTCCTCGTCCTGATCGTTCTGACGCGTCTCCTCGTCCAGCGGGTCGCCCGTTGGGTCGAGGGACTGGGGCGGGCGAAGGGCCTACGGATCGGTCCGGTGCTCCTGACCGCGGAGGAGGGGGACCGGGGACTCCTCTCGCGCCTCGTCGGTCTCGTCGGCTGGGGGGCCTACCTCTTCCTCGGATGGGTCTTCCTGATCGCGTTCTTCGATCGCTTCCCCGGAACCGCACGCTGGGCGCGGCGGATGCTCGGTCTCCTCCGCGATCTCGGGGTCGCCTTGGGGTCGGCCTTCGTCGGTCTGATTCCCCGCCTCCTCGCCCTTCTCCTGCTGATCGTGGTGGCGAGGGTCGTGCTGCGTGCGGTCGGACACCTGTTCGAACAGGTCCGCGCGAGGAAGTTCCGGCTCGACCCGATCCTCACCCCCGACACCGCCGGTCCCGGGGAGATCACGGCCCGCGTCGTGATCCTGGGACTCTTCGTCTTCGCCGCCTCCCTCCTCGTGCCGGGGGAAGCGGGGACGGCGCTCCTCGTCGCCTTCGCGCTCGTGGGCGTCGCGATGGCGCTCGGCGCGCGCTTTCTCGTGGAGAACTTCCTCGCGGGTCTCGTGATCCTCTACGGCCGCCCGTTCCGGACGGGGCAGGCGATCCGTCTCGGGGAGACCCGAGGGGTCGTCGAGCACAAGGGGTTCCTCCACCTCCGCCTGAGGCTCCACGACGACCGGAGCGTGCTCGTTCCGAACCGCCGGATCGTCCTGGAGGATCTCCGTATCGTCGAAGCGGAGAGTGCGTTGAGGTTGCGCGTGCTCCTGCGGCCGCTGCGGGACGACTGCGCCCCCGAGGGGCTCTTCCGGCACGCCGCCGCGGAAGCCGGGCTCCGGCGGGACGACGGGCGCGTTTCGCTTGCGGGGGTGTGCGAGGGGGTCCTCGACTTTTCGGTCACCTGGCCCCTTCCGCCGTCGGTCGACCCCGGGGAGGGACGAGACCGATTCTTCCGTTCGATCCTCGCGCGAGGAAAGGGACTCGGGGTAGAGGTGGTTTCGGCCCGCGACGCGGCGGAGGAGCGGTGACCGGAGGTTCCGGCGAGCGATCGCTCCGCCTCCTCGACCGTGGGATGGCGACCTCCGCGCTCGCCACGCTCGGAACCCTCGTCGTCCGCTACGGTCTCGGCTGGGGCGCGGAGTACGATCGCTGGATCGCCCTCGCCGACGCCGCCTTCGTTCTCCTGTTCGCGGCGTCGCAGGCGGCAAAGCTGACGGTCGTCCCCGATCCCAGGGCCTACCTCCGCTCGCACCGCCTCGACTTCGCCCTCTTCTTCGTCCTCGTGCTCCAGCTCGCGGCCTACGCCGGGCTCCGGAGCACGGGGGAATTCCGTTGGCTCGAGCGTCACGGCGCGCCGGACCCGCTTCGGCCGATCCTCGTCGCCTCGATCCAGGTCTACATGGTGGCGATCGTCGTCTTGCGCTCGACGGTGGTCACCCGACTCCTCGTCCGCCTGCGTCTGCGCCCGGTGCAGATCCTGGTCGTCTCCTTCGCCCTCCTCATCGCGGCCGGGACGGCGCTCCTCGCGATCCCGGGGTCGGCCGCGTCGGGAACGGCCTCGCCGATCGTGGACGCACTCTTCACCGCGACGTCGGCGGTGTGCGTCACCGGTCTCGTCGTGTGGGACACCGGGACCCACTTCTCCGGCCTCGGCCTCGTCGTGCTCCTCCTCCTCATCCAGGCGGGGGGCCTCGGCATGCTGACGATCACCGGATCGTTCGCCCTTTTCGGTGGGGAGGGGATCGAGCGACGGGAAGCCGACGCGATCGCCCGGGCGATGCAGGTCGACTCCGTGCACGAGGTCGGGCTGGTCCTCCGCCGGATCGTCCTCGCGACCGTCCTGTTCGAGGGGGTCGGGGCGGTGTGGCTCTTCGCCGCCTGGGGCGCGCTCCTCCCCGACACGCTCGAGCGGGCCGGGTGGGCGGTCTTCCACGCGGTCTCCGCCTTCTGCAATGCCGGGTTCGCCCTGTTTCCGGGGAACGCGTCTCTCACTGGAACGGCCGGAACGGGGACGGCGCTCGCCGCGATCGGCGCCCTGATCGTCGCGGGAGGGATCGGCTTCGGCGTCGTCGACGAGTTCGTGAAGCGCTTCCTCGCGCGCGTCCTGAAGCGACCGGTTCCGCCGCTGACCGAGCACACGCGGTGGACCCTCGCCGCGACCGCGTTCCTCCTCGTCTCCGGGACGGTCCTTTTCTTCTGGACGGAGAGGGAGGGGATCCTCCGCGCCCTCCCGGCGGGAGAGGCCTGGGCGCACGCCGCGTTCCAGTCGGTCTCGCTCCGCACGGCCGGGTTCAACTCGATCGACCTCGCGGCGCTCGGCCTCCCGGCGGTCTTCCTGTGCATCGTCTGGATGCTCGTCGGGGGGGCGCCCGGGGGGACGGCGGGGGGAATGAAGGCGACCACGGCGGCGGTGCTCGTGGCGGCCCCCTTCCGGAGCCTCCGTGCGGATCCCGCGCTCACGCGGCGTGCCGCGATCCTCGCGGCCCTTTTCCTCGGTCAGTACGCCGCCGTCGCGGCGGCACTCGCCCTCGCCCAGGGTGCCTTCGACGGGCGACTCGCCTTCGAAGCGGCGTCCGCGCTCGGCACCGTCGGGCTCTCGATGGGAGCGACCTCGGAACTGGGAACGGCAGGGAAGCTCGTCCTGTGCGTCGCGATGTTCGTGGGGCGGGTCGGTCCTTTCGCGATCGCCGCGAGCCTCTTGCCTTCGATGGAGCACGCGCCGGCCGTCCGGTCCGGCCGGGTTCGGGTGGGCTGAATCAGGCTGCGGCTTGGTCCCGGCGCTTCAAGCGCGACAGGCCCAACGGCATCGCCAGGTTGGTGGCCAGGATCAGGAGGAACGCGAGCGCGAGGTACTGACCTCCGCCGGGAAGGCCCAGCTGCGACGCCTCGATCGCGAGGACCGCGCTCACGAGACCTCGAGGCTGCAGGAACCCGAGAGCCCTCCGCTCGTCCGGCTCGAGGCGAACCGTCGTCCGCCACTCGAGGAGACGGATCGACGCGTAACGGATCAGGAAGAACGCGAGGAGGATCGCGGCGGCCATTCCGAGCACCTTCCGGTCCATCATCCGGAACTGGAAGACGACCCCGAGAAAGACGAAGAAGAACGCCCGGACGAGAAAGGTCAGCTGCCCGATGAAGTCGTGCAGCTTCTCGACCGCGGCGTCGGCGACGGGAGCGAGGGGGGGTGGGGTCGACCCGGATCCTCTGCAGGAACTCCCGCTCGTTCGCGAGGACGAGACCGAAGGCGAGGACGGGAAGCGCGCCGGAGGCTCCCACGAGTTCGGTCACACCCCACAGGACGAGGGCGAGGCCGAAGGTGAGGACCCCCAGGTACGATTTCTCGCGGAACGCCCGGAGGACGCGAGGCCAAACGAGGCCGAGGAGGACGGCGGGGAGGACGCTGAACACCGCCGCGAGGAGCGAGCCCAGCGCGAGCACCGCCCCCACCCCTCCTCCCGAGTGGATCTTCTGGAACAGCACGAGCGCGAGAATCCCCAGCACGTCGGCGAGCGCGGCTTCGAGGACGATCAGAGTGCGAAGCTCCTCCCGAAACCCCGCCGACCGGGCGATCGGGGGACGATGGCGCCGGAGATCGGGGCGACGACGATCCCCGCCGCGATCGCCACGGGAAGCGCGGCGCCGAACGCGAGCGCGACGCCGGCTCCCGCGAGGAGGGAAAGCGTGAAGAACGCGAATGCGAGCTTCGTCCCCGGAGCGAGGCCGAGGAGCACCGACTTCAACTCGAGGTCGAGGCCGCCCTCGAAGACGATCAGGAGGAAGGCCATCGCGCCGAAGTGGGGAGCCGCCTCGAGGAACGACTCCGCGCGAAACCAATCGAGGACCGGCCCGACGAGGAGGCCGATTCCCAGGAGCACCAGCACGGAGGGGAAGCGCCAGCGGCGGCTGACCTCCTCGGCGAGGAACGCGAGGAGCAGGAGGACGCCGAGGAAGACGAGGAACTGGTGGGCGTTCACAACTCGTACAATTCCGGGTCCCGTCGCGGCGGCAGGAAGCGACGGCGCGGCCCCTTCACGGGGCCCTCCGTGGCGCCCTCGCCGAGGAGCGGATCGTCGTCGAGGGCGGATCCGAGGTCGGCCTCGACCTCCTCGGGGTCCTCGCCCGCCTCCATCCGCCGGATCGCCTCCTCGAGGGCGGAGGTCATCGGAAGCCCGGCGGTGTCGTAAAGCCGCTTCATGAAGCGCGCGGCGGCGCGGGGATCGTCGCCGTCCATCGCTTCGAGCGCCTGCGGGTCCTCGGCGAGGGCCATCATCGCCTTTTCGAGCCGGTCCTCGTCGGGCCCCGCGGGGGGGGCGATCTCGGGCTCGCTCCGCCCCTTCGAGACGGCGAAGGATGACGGGCGACGCTCGAGCCCCTTGCGGCCGCAACGGGGGCAGTCGGGTCGCTTCTCGGTCCCGACCGCGCGCGAGAGAAACTGGAAGACGGTGTGGCAGTCCTGGCAGTAGAACTCGTAGATCGGCATCGCGGACCTCAGGCGCCTTTCCGCGCCGCAAGCACCGGCGTAAGCGTTCCCCAGGTGTCGGGGTCCATCGCGACCAGGCTCGCGAGGTAGGCCTCGACCTCCCCCGCGGGGAAGCGCTCGAAGAGGGTCGAGGCGGCGGTCTCGGCCCGCTCGTCGGAGAGGGGCTCGAGCTCGTAGCCCTCGTCGATCAGGCCGTCCTTGTTGGGTACCCCGAGGGCGTCGAGGAAGGCTTCGAGCATCGCCTTCCGGTCCCCGAGGTGGAGGGCCATCAGGAGCGACGAGGCGAGCGATTCGGTCTGGATCCGGACCTTCGCGAGGTGTTGCGCGCGGCGGTCGACGGGAAGCTGGCGCACCGCGGAGTCGCGGAAGCGCATCGCGGCCGCGATCGTGAGATCGGCCTCGCGCTTCGTTCCCGGCTCCCCCCAGTCGCGCCTGTAGAGCGCCCGCGCCGCGGCGAGCCGCGTCTCCGGGTCGAGCGCCTCCCAGAGGCGGAGAGGGGAGAGACGCTCCAGATCGATTCGGGAGAGGAGGGACATGGGGACATTCCTCGATAGTCGCGAATTCCTACAGGGTGTGCTCGTGACGGGCGATACCGTAAACGACCGGCTCCGGTCGGCGCAACGGGTCGTCGATAGGCGTCGAGGATGCGCCGTTCCGCGTTCTCGACCGTGTGGGGGGCGATCCGGTAGCCTCGCTCCCCCAGAAAGGCCGTCAACGCGTCGCGGATCTCGTTCGTGGGCCCCGTGTGCGTGAAGGGGTGGCGGAACCAGGGGAGTTCCCGCCCTCGCGCCGCACGAAGCGGCGATCGTCGGACGCGACCCCGGTCAGGAGAAGCGCCGCAACTGCCGATCGTGCAGCCGCGCGAGCGAGAGCTGCGCCGCGATCGCGCCCAGAAGCGCGAGGAACATGTCCCACTGCGTGTCCCACGGATCCCCCTGTGTTCCGAGGAACTCGGTCGCCCCTTCCCCGCCGAGAACCGCCGCCCACCACTCGATCATTTCGTAGAAGGCGCTGAATGCCAGACAGATGCAAACGACGAGGACGAAAAGCCACTTCCCCCGCCGCAGGGGGGACGTTCGAAGGAGGATCTCCCGCGCGAGGATCGCCGGGACGAACCCCTGCGCGAAGTGGCCCAGACGGTCGTAGTGGTTGCGGGAGAACTCGAACGCCTCCTGCATCCAGAAGCCCAAGGGGACCCGCGCGTAGGTGTAATGCCCCCCGACGATCAGGATCAGGGCGTGGAGGAAGAGGAGGACCAAGAGGAGGGGAGTCAGGGGGAATCGGCGCCACGTCGCGATCAGGATCGGCGCCCCGAGGAGGACGGGGGCGACCTCCATCCACCAGGTCGCGCGGTCGTACGGACCGATCCCCGACCACACGAGCGCGGCCGTGGCGAGGACGAGTAGGGCGATGGGGAGTCGCGGGCTCACGCCCCCGCATTACACCACGCGGGGGTCAGCGTTTCGAGCGGTACCCGATCTTCCGGTGGGCCCCGTCGCAGAACGGGGGGTTCGAGGTCCCGCCGCACCGGCAGAGGGCGAGCTTGTCCCCTTCCTGCAGGAGGGAGCCGTCTTCGGATTCGACCCGCACGTTGCCGGACACCAGGAGCGGGCCGTCCTTCGAGGGCCGGATCGTGACCGACGCCCCGGGGGCGGAGGTTGCGGTGATCGAGTCAGCTTCGTAGGTCTGGAGTTTCTTCGTCATGGGCCCTCCTGCAGGACGCCGGGGAGTGTAGCGGGGGCGGCGCCCGCTTGCCTTCGCGGCTCTCGTGTCTTACTCTAACGTAAGGAATTTTGGATATGTAAGGAGACGCCATGGCGGTCGCCACGCTCACGTCCAAAGGGCAGGTGACGATCCCGGTGGAAGTGCGGGAGAAGCTCAACCTCCGGTCGGGGGACCGGATCGATTTCCGGTTCGAACCCGACGGATCGGTTCGCCTCGTCCCGCTCGCGCGGAAGGTCCGGGACGTCTTCGGGATGCTCGCCGAAAAAGCGACACGGCCCTATTCCTCGAAGGAGGCGCGCGCGAAGCTCCGGGAAGCGTTTCGAAAGGGGAAGCTGTGAGGGCGCTCGACACGAACGTCCTCGTTCGGATCCTCGTACGCGACGATCGCGCTCAGGCGCAACGCGCCCTGGAACTCCTCGAGGAGGCCGAGCGGCGCGGGGAGCGCTTCCTCGTCGTCCACCTGGTCGTCCTCGAGCTCCTATGGGTCCTGTCCGCGGTGTACGAGCTCGGGCGGAGCGACGTGGTCGATGCGGTCGAATCCCTGGCCCAGATGCCCGTCCTCGAGTTCGAGGATCGGGATGTCGTACAGGGTATGGTCCGGCTGGGACGGACCGAGACGGCGGACCTCTCCGATCTCCTGATCGGTCTCGCCGCGCGCTCCGCCGGCGCCGAATCCACCGTCACGTTCGATCGGGCGCTCCACAAGACCGGGCTGTTCGACCGGATCGGTCGTCCGGCCCCTTGACGGATTCCTCCGGTCCGCGTATTATTTCGGAATCCTAACTATTGGAGGGTTCCGTGATGCGTCGATCGAATCTGCTTCTCGCCGCCGCCGTTCTCGTCCTTCCCGCCGGCGTCCTCCTCTCGGGGGACGGCGCCGTCCCGTACCCCGAAGGGTACCGGACCTGGGTCCACGCGAAGTCGATGGTCATCCAGGAGGGGCACCCGCTCTACGACGCCTTCGGCGGGATCCACCACGTTTACGCGAACGACAAAGCCGCCGGCGCCCTGAAGAAGGGAGGGGCGTTCCCCGACGGCTCGGTCCTCGTCTTCGATCTTCTCGCCGCCGACGCGTCCGGCGGAGCGATCACCGAGGGCGCGCGGAAGATCGTCGGCGTCATGCACAAGGACGCCGCGCGCTACGCCGGAACGGGCGGTTGGGGCTTCGAGGGATTCAAGGGAGACGGCCGGGAGCGGGCGGTCACCGACATGGCCGGTCAGTGCTTTTCCTGCCACGCGGCGCAGAAAAAGACCGACTACGTCTTCACCGCCTGGCGCCCGTGACGCACGGGAGGCGGAGGCCTCCCGTCCCGCACGTCTTCGACCTCCCGTTCCAGCACGGCGACCCCGACAGCAAGGTCGTCGCGGCCGCGGAGCGGGTCGGGCAGGCGATGGAAGGACTCCTCCGGCGCGCCGCGCAGGAGGAGGGGCTCACCCCGCTCCAGGCCCGGGTCCTCCTCTTCCTCGCGGGCCAGGGCGAAACGAACCGGCGGCCGGGGGAGATCGCGCGGAGCCTCGGCGTCACGGCCCCCACCGTGACGGACGCCCTGAATGCGCTCGCGTCGAAGGGACTCCTCGGGAGGAGCGCATCCCCCGAGGATGGCCGGGTCCGCACGCTCGACACGACCCCCGCCGGCCGCAAGACGGCCGGGAGGCTCGCCGGATGGGCCGATCCCGCGCGCGAGGCGATGGGGCGCGTCCCGGAGGAGGTGCGCGGCGAGCCCATCCGTTTCCTCACGGCCTGGATCGAGGAGATGCTCCGCGCGGGGATCGTGACCGTGGCGCGCATGTGCGTCACCTGCCGCCACTTCGACCGGGACGCCCACCCGGGGAGGAGGGCCCGCCATCACTGCCGGCTCCTCGACGTGCCGCTCACCGAGGGCGACCTCCGCGTCGACTGTCCGGAGCACGAGGCCGCGGCGGCGACCTAGAACGAGAGGATCGCGAGGGCGGTCGTCGCGAGCGCGACGAAGGCGGAGACGATCGCGGCGACGACCCGCGGCGACGGTGCCGCCGCGAGGAAGGCGGCCCCGGGGAGCAGGAGGAGCGTCAGGTAGCGGAAGTCCATCGAGGTCGCGTAAGGGGCCGCGGGAAGGTAGGCGACCGCCCCGAGGACGACGACCAGCGCGACCACCGCCATCGCCGTCGCGTCGACGCGGTGTCTCCGGATCTCCCGCGCCGCCCCGAGGGACGCGAGAAGCGCGATCGCCGTCGCGAGCCCCAGGAGGGCGCGTGCGAGCCCGATCGGGACCCGGGCAAACGTGAACTCCCCGAAGAGCGAAGAGCGCAGGACGTACTCGCCGAGACGGTCGCGCGCCGGGCCCGCCACGAAGGGGTTCACGTACGGCTCGCGGATCATCCGGGCGGGGTGGAAGGCGAGGAGCGTCGCGGGCGTGACCTCGACCGCGAGGGAGGGGCTGAGCGCTCCGACGTTCGCCACGAGGTCGCGCTGGGCTTCCCCGCCGAACCGGCGCACGACGAGCCAGCCGGAGAGGAGGGAGACGATCGCGATCGAGACGACCCCGATCCGGACCTTCGACCTCCAGTCGCGGGTAGGCTCGAGCAGCACGAGGATTCCGAGGATCGGAAGAAGCAGAAAGCCGACGTTCTTCGTGAGAAGGGCGAGCCCGGCCGCCGCCGCCGCGAGCGCCCAGTCGAGCGTCCGCCCCCCCCGCCGGCCGCGGAGCGCGAAGAGGACCGCCGCGAAACCGAGGAGGGTCGACAGGCCGTCGTTGTTGACGCGCGGCGCGGCGAGGACGAGCGAGGGATGGGCCGCGAAGAAGAGGAAAGCGACGGGGAGGCCCGCGCGCAGCCGGTCCGGGACGGCGAGACGGACGATCCCGAGGCCGACGGCGAGAGTCGCGATCGAGACGACGAGCCCGAGATTCTGGAGGGCGCGCGGGGTCACGAGGCCGAGCGCCGCGGCGATCGCGTGGTAGAGAGGGGGCTGGTAGGTCTGCCACCCCTCTGCGATCCCCGGGAGACGCCACCGTTCCGCGAGCAACTGCACGTACTCCAGATGCCCCGCCGCGTCGTGGGCGAGCCAGTCCCACGGGGTGCCCGCCCAGAAGACGACGCGGAGGAGCGTTCCGAGGCCAAGGGCCGCGAACGCCCATCGCCCCGCACCCGCCCGGCGGAGGAGGAGTCCCCCGGCCGCGGCGACGAGAACGCCGAGCGCCGCCATCGCCGCGATCTCGCCCGGGACCGGAAGGGGCCCCTGCGACGTCGCCACGCGATCGTAGGGAATGAAGACCGAAAGCCCCGCCTCCGCGCGCCAGACGGCGAGGATTCGCTCGACGTCGTCTCCGGCGGGCACGAGGGTGCCGACGAGCGAGTCCATGTAGATCGCCTCCCGCACCGAGCCGGCGGGAAGGCCCGGGATCCGCACCCCCTGCGCGACGGCGTCGTCGGCTCGGGCGGCCGCCGCGACTCGCGCGCCCGCGCTCGCGCGCGATTCGAGGACGATCCGGTCGGCGAGTCGAACGGCGACCTGGCTCGCGTAGGCGTACGCCCGGTCGGGGGCGATCCGGTCGAGATCTTCTCCCCGCGTCGCGATTTGGGCCTGGGTCTCCCGCACGACGTCCTCGAGGCCGATCTCCGTCCCCGCGACGCGCACGGCCGGCCGGTCGGCGGAGGCGCACCCCGCGAGGAGGAGGAGAGGGAGAAGAAGAGTCCCCCTCACCGGCGCCCGCTCCTCGACGCGAGCCGTTCCCGCGCGAGCGGGTCGTCGATCGAGCGGAGGGCCGACTCGAAGCAGAGGGCCGCGCGGTCACGCTCCCCGAGGTCCCAAAGCGCGTGCCCGGTCGTCGCGAGCAACTCGGGGGCGGGAAAGGTCGCTCGCTCGAGCCCCGCGAGACCGGCAGCGAGCGCGGCGTCGGGCCTCCCGACCCGCAGCCAGGTGAGGCTCTCCCGCAGCTCGACCGACGGCTCGTGGTGGCGGCGGGTCAAGGAGGAGAGGAGCGAGGGGTTCGTCCGCTCGCGCGCCGAAGCCAGGATCGCGTCGGCGCGCGCGGCCGTGAACTCCGGGATCCCCGAAGGGACGACATCCGGCGCGTTCACGGGAAGCGAGCGATGAACGAAGACGGCGTGGCTGGCGTCCCGGTGCACCCAGCGCCAGTCGGGGGCGCTCCGGAACCAGACGAGCCACTCGGGGAGGTCGACCGCCGGGACGACGGCCGCGCGGATCCCGAAGCGCTCGATCCCGCGCGCGAGCCCGTCGGGGGTCTTCATCGCGAGGTACTCGCGGTAGAACGCCTCTCCCATCACCTCGTTCCGGCCGTCGATGAAGACTGGCCAGCGCGTCGCGAAGCCGATCCAGCCCCCCCCGTCCCACTGGTTGAGGAGGGGGACCGGCCCCGGGACCCGGTCGCGAAGGAACGCCGAGGCCTCGACCGGGAGGACGATCGCGTTCACGCCCCCGCCGAACCGGTGCGGGGCCCGCTGGAGGCCGTACCAGTAACCGTTCGCGACCTGGACCGAGACGACGAGGGCGAGGAGGAGGGTCGCGGTCGAGACGGCGATCGGCACCCACCGCCCCCGCAGTCTCCGGGCGGCCTCCTCGAGCCCCGCGACGACCGCGGGGAAGGAGGCGACGAAGAAATAGCCGTGGTTCTTCATCCCCTTCGCGAACGCCCACCCGAATGCGAGAAGGAAGAGCCAATCGCGCAACCGGAAGCGCTTCCCGCCGAGGAGGGCGGCGACGGCGACGAGCGCGAGGTGGAGGTGGACGAAGAGGACCGGCTGCCAGAGCGTGAACCGGCCCGACGCCGAGTAGAACGCCGTGCGAAAGGGACTGAGAAACTCCGCCGTCCCGGAGATCTCCGACTTCACGAGCCCGCCGCTGAGGATCGCGAACTGCCGGAACGGGAAGGTGGCGACCGCCCCCGCGTAGGGCGTCAGGAACGAGGCCGCGAGCGAGACGATCGCGACGGCGGCGAGGCGGCGGTCGATCCGCCTACGCTCGACGGCGTCCGCGACGAGGTGGAGCGCCACCGCCACGAGGCCGAGGACGAAGAGGGAGTGGAGGTTCACCCAGACCGCGAGGATCGCGGGGATCGCCCACGCCGCGCCCCGGTTTCCCCGATCGTGGGCGTCGAGGCAGACGAGCACGACGGCGAGGGCGAGCCACGAGAAGAGATGCGGCCGGTACTCGTGGAGGGAGCCGAGGGCGAAGAGGGCGGCGAGCACCCCGGCGAAGACGGGGAGCGCTCCGATCCGGCGGGAGGCGAGGAATACCAGAATCGCGAAGACGGCGAGGTGGAGGACGATCGTCGCGACGAGCAACGCGTTCGCGCCACCGGAAACGAAAAGCCAGAAGGAGAGGAGAGAGAAGAGCCACGGCGCGAGGTCGAGGGGGGTCCCGGCCCGCGTGAAGGTCAACGCGTCGACGAAGGGAACCGACCCGGTCTCCACGATCGACCGGCCGTAGGAGAGGTAGAACCCGATGTCGGGGCTGTAGAGCGGCCGCCATCCGAGGACGACGCAGAGGAGCGCGGCCGCGGCGAGGGCGAGGACGACCGGAACTCTCGAAGCGGGCAAACGGGTTCCCCGGGAAAAGCGCCGAGCTTAGAGGAGCGGTGTAACCGGGCTGTTACACACTCCGGGCGTGAAGCGGTTCCATGTGGCCGCGAGATTGTGGGTTGGGGCGTGCGCGTTTCCCGCGCTTTCCGCCTGCCGCTCGCCGGCGATCCGGGTCGTGACCGGCCGCGCCGAAGTTGCGTTGGGTCCTCCGGGCACCGGTCCCGCCCCGTCCGGAAAGCGCGATCCCGGGTCGGTTGCCACGGGCGTGGCGCTGGAACTCTCACACCCAACGCAACTTCGGCCTCGAGTGCGGCGCGAGTTTTCCCCACCGTTCGCGCCACCTCGAGAGTTCCATCTCCCAACAACCTCGCGGCCACGTTGGACGCCCGGCCATGTGGCCGCGAGATTGTGGGTTGGGGCGTGCGCGTTTCCCGCGCTTTCCGCCTGCCGCTCGCCGGCGATCCGGGTCGTGACCGGCCGCGCCGAAGTTGCGTTGGGTCCTCCGGGCACCGGTCCCGCCCCGTCCGGAAAGCGCGATCCCGGGTCGGTTGCCACGGGCGTGGCGCTGGAACTCTCACACCCAACGCAACTTCGGCCTCGAGTGCGGCGCGAGTTTTCCCCACCGTTCGCGCCACCTCGAGAGTTCCATCTCCCAACAACCTCGCGGCCACGTTGGACGCCCGGAGCGGTCGACGTTTCCGTCCGGAACGAGCCGGAACCCTCGGCGTCGGCCGATCCGTCGTGAGGACGAGGTCCGTCTCCCTGGATCTTTCTCGAGGACCACGAGCGTGACTCGTCACTCCTCCCGAAGCGCCTCGATCGGGTCGAGGCCCGCCGCCCGCCGCGCCGGGAGAACCCCGCTCAGGAGACCGACGGCAAGGCTCACTCCGAGCGCCGCCGCGACGTACTCGGGAGGGGTCGCGACCGGAAGGCCCGGAAGCCACAGGGTGAGCGCCCGCGCGATCCCGAGCCCCGCCGCGACCCCGACGGCGCCGCCGGCGACCGAGAGGACCGCGGCCTCGAGCAGGAACAAGGCCTGGATCTGTCCCGGCGTCGCGCCGACCGCCTTCGCGAGCCCGATCTCCGCCGTGCGCTCGCGCACCGCGATCCACATCATCGTGAGAATCCCGATCGCGCCGACGACGAGGGAGATCGCTCCGATCCCCCCCACCGCGACCCCCACGATGTCCATCACGCGCCCGAGCACGTCGAGCATCTCGTTCTGCGTGACGATCGTGAAGTCCTCCTTCCCGTCGTGCCGGTCGATCAAGACCTCCTTCACCGCGGCGACGAGTCCGTCGACGTCGGTTCCGGGGCGGAACATCACGTCGATCTCCACCAGCTCGTCCCGGTTGAAGAGCTTCAGGGCGCGGCCGACGGGGACGTACGCGGTGTCGTCGAGATCGAACGCGAGGAAGCGCCCCTTCGGCTCGAGGATCCCGATCACCTGGAAGCGCTGCCCCGCGACGCGCACGTACCGTCCGAGCGCGTTCGCGTCGCCGAAGATCTCCCGCGCGAGCTTCTGTCCGAGCACGGTCACGGGGGGGCCGCGCCGCGGGTCGGCGGGGGGCAGGAACCGCCCCTGCCGCACGCGGAACTTCCAAACCTCGGGGACGTTTTCGTTGACGCCGTAGACGAACACGCTCCGCCCACGCTCCCCCTTCTCGACGCGCGCCATCCCGAGGGCGAGAGGAACGACCCTCTCGACGCCGGGGACCCGCGCGACCGCCTCGGCGTCCTCGACGGTCAGCTTGCGGACGGTGCTCAGGATCGAACCGGGCACTCCGGTCGTCTCGACCTTGCCCGGGCTCACCGTGAGGAGGTTCGTTCCGAACTGCGTGAACTCGGCGAGGATGAAACGCCGCGTTCCTTCCCCGATCGAAGTGAGCAGGATGACCGACGCGATCCCGATCACGATCCCGAGCATCGTGAGGGAGGACCGGAGCCGGTGGGACCGGACCGACTGCCAGGCGTAACGGGCGAAATCCGAGGGAGCCAAGGGGCCGGCCTCCGCCCCCGACTCTACCAGGAACTCAGCGGCTCATGCCGAGCTCGACGATCCGTTCGCCGACCCAGACCTCTTCCCCGGTCTCCGCCATCCGGACCTTGTAGGCGGGGCCGGGGTTCCCCGCCGCGAAGGTGTGGTTCCGCTGGAACTCGAGCACGGTGCCCCAGAGCTTGTTCGAGTCCTTGACGCGAAGCTCGGTGCCGGCGGGTACTTCCGTGAAGCGGACCGCGAGCGACTTGTAGTTCACCGCCAGAACGAAGATCCCGCCGACGAGCAGCCCCGCGCCGATGACGAGTCCCGCACGCGCGGCCAGGGCGGCGGAGATCCTCCCGAGCACCTTCGTTTCCCTCGTCGCGCACGCGCGCCGGAGGACGGCGTAGGCCCTGCGGATCTCTTCGAACTGGCGCTCCTCCTCTTCCGTCGGATTCTCGGGCAGCTTCTCGATCAGGACGTAGTACTGCGTGTCGATCTGCTCGATCGACGCATCCGGGGGAAGGCCGAGGATGCTCCAATAGCGGGAGAGCGCGGCTTCCGACATGGTTCACCACTTCCCTTGGAGGAACAAACCACCCTCGATGACGATGTCCGAGGTGAAGTCGATCCAGTTGCCGGTGATCGTCCCGTCCGAGACGCCGTCCTTCCCGTAACAGTACACGCGGAAGGTCTGGCTCCCGCCCGAGTTCAGGGGCTCGTAGTAGAGCGAGTTCCCCCATGCGTCCTCCGGGTCGAGGCGCCCCGCGGACGACCCCAGCGCCGGCATGATGCTCGCGACGGTCTGGACCCCCGCCGATCCGGGAAGGATGCTCGTGTTGGTTTCGTACTGGAGGATCGCGCTCGCGATCTGCCGCACGTTCGCGGTCGTCCGGCTCGCCCGCGCGGTGTCGAAGGCGTGGAAGGCAGCCGACGCCCCGATCCCGACGAGGATGCCGATGACGGCGACGGTGATCAGCAGCTCGATCAGGGTGAACCCCGCCTCGCTGCGACGAGGGTTTTTCGATTCGTGTTCGTTCATGGCTCGTCCCCGAGGTCCTGCCTTCGTATCCGAGACCGTCCGGTGCAACGCTCGTTCCACCGCCCGATTTGCAGACGCCCGGGCCGATGCGCGTCGAAAAAGGGCGCGTCCGGGAGGGATGTTCCCGGCGGCCGACACGGAGGGTCACCTCGATCACGGAATCGTCGTCGTCGACCCCTCGCGCGACGGACACCGCCGGACCGCCCGAGCCGAGGAAAGCGACGTTCCGCGTCGCCGCCGTCAGTGTCTGGAGAGCGCCTCGACCGGCTCCAGGGAGGCCGCCCGTCTCGCGGGGAGAGCGCCGAAACCGATTCCGACGGCCGCGGAGACCGCGAGGGCGCCGGCGATCGCCCACCCCGGAGGCTCGACGGGAAACGCGGGCCAGACGCCGCGCACGACGGCCCCTGCCGTCAGGCCGAGGATCACCCCGGCGATCCCCCCGGCGACCGCGAGCACGGTCGCCTCGACGAGGAAGACCCCGAGCACCTGGGAGGGCGTGGCCCCGAGCGCCTTCAAAAGACCGATCTCGCGGACCCGCTCCGAGACCGAAACGAGCATGACGTTCATGATCCCGATCCCGGCGACGGCGAGGGAGATCGCGGCGATCCCGGCGAGTGCCGCGGTCAGGATCGTCAGGATCCGGGAAAACGCCCCGAGGACCGCGTCCTGGGTCAGCACCGTCACGTCTTCGACCCCGTCGTGCCGCTCGGTCAAGACCTCGAGGACGCCGCGCTTCGCCGATTCGACCTCCTCGAAGGCGTTCGCCTGAACGAGCACGCGGAAGAGGCTCGTCCGATTGAAGAGCTTCATCGCGGAGGCGACCGGGATGTGGGCGACCTCGTCGAGGTTCTCCCCGAGGGAGACCCCCCGCGGAGCCATCACGCCGATCACCCGGAATCGCTGATCCCCGACCCGCACCCAGGCTCCGAGCGGATTCTCCGTCCCGAACAGTTCGTCCGCGAGCTTCGAGCCGAGAACGATCACGCGCTGGGCCCTCGTCTCTTCCCCCTCCGGAAGGTAGGCGCCGGCGCGGATACGGACCTCGCGCACGCCGCGGAAATCGGGGGTCGCTCCGGCGATCACCGTCTCCCGCGCGAACGATCCGTAGCGAACGTCGGCGGTCCCGATCAGGATCGGCGCGACGCGCCGCACCTGCGGGAGCCGGCGGCGGAGGGCCTCCGCGTCTTCGAGCGTGAGGTCGTTCTGGGCGCCCCCGAGGATCGGCGGCCCGCCGGTCGTCTCGGTCTTCCCCGGGATCACGATCAGGAGGTCGCTTCCGAGCGCCGCGAACTCTCCCGTCACGTAGAGGCGCGCTCCCTCGCCGAGGCTCGTGAGGAGGATCACCGACGCGACCCCGATCGCGACCCCCGTCAGCGAGAGTCCCGAGCGGAGCCGGTGCCCTCTCAGGGCACCGGTCGCGAAGGCGACCCCGTCGCGGGCCGTCACACGGGCTCCACGAGACGCCCGTCCGCGAGACGGACGTGGCGCCGCGCACGCTCTCCGATCGCGGGGTCGTGGGTGACGACGACGAGAGTGAGCCCCTCCCGGTTCATCCCCTCGAGGAGCCCGATCACCTCGGCGCCCGAGCGGCTGTCGAGGTTCCCCGTGGGTTCGTCGGCGAGCAGGACCTTCGGCTCCATCACGACCGCGCGGGCGATCGCCACGCGCTGCCGCTCCCCGCCGGAGAGCTGGTCGGGGCGGTGATCGGTGCGGTCGGCGAGTCCGACCGCGCGGAGGGCACGCTCCGCGCGCTCCGCCCGCTCCGCGCGGGGGACGCCGGCGAACGCCATGGGGAGGTCGACGTTTCCCGCGGCGGTCAGGCGCGGAACGAGGTGGAACGATTGGAAGACGAACCCGATCTTGTGACGCCGGACGAGGGCGAGCTCCCTCTCGTCGAGCCCGCCGACCTCGCGCCCGTCAAGGCGGTAGGTCCCCCCCGTCGGCCGGTCGAGGCAGCCGAGGATGTGGAGCAGAGTCGACTTCCCCGAGCCCGAGGCCCCCATGATCGAGACGTAATCCCCCCGCTCGAAGGAGAGCGTCACCTCCCGGAGGGCGTGGACCGGTTTCGTCCCGAGGTCGTAGGTCCGGCTGACGCGGTCGAGCGCGATCATGACGCGGAGAGATCGGCGACCCGGACGCGGGCGCCGTCCGTGACGTCGGCCCGGTCGAGCGTCGTGATCACGAGGTCGCCCTCGGACAGTCCCGACCGGATCTCCGCCCACTCCCAGTTCCGGAGCCCGACCTCGACGTCGACCGAGCGCGCCTCGCCGTTCCGCGCGACCAGCACCCGCTTTCCCTCGATCAGGCCGTACGAAGGAACGCGGAGGACCCCCTCCCGCGCGTCGAGGACCACCTCGACGTCGGCCGAGGCGCCGGGCACGAGCGTGCGGGCGAATGCGGAGTCGTCGAGCTCCACCTCCACTTCGAACGTCCGGTTCTGCTCCTGGACATCGAGAACGTACGGCGCGACCCGGACGACCCGCCCCGGGAAGCTCCGGTCGGGGTAGGCGTCCATCGTGACCCGCACCGGGAGGCCCGCGTGGACGCGCGCGACGTCGACCTCGTCGAGCGGGGCGCGGACGTAGATCGAATCGGCGTCGATCAGCTCGACGACCGAGGGCATCGGAACCCCGGCGGGGGAGGGCATGATCCACTCGCCGACTTCGCAGTCGAGCTCGGCGACGACCCCTTCGAAGGGGGCGCGGAGAACCGTCTTGTCGAGCGCCACCCGCGCGAGCGCCACCGCCGATTCCGCCTGGCGGACCCGTGCCTTCGCCGCTTCGCAGGCGGCGTCCGCGGTCTCCTTGCGGCTTTCGAACTGGTCGAGGACCGCGGCGGAGACGATGCGCTCGAGGGCGAGCGCACGGTTCCGCGCGAGGTCGCGCTCGGCCTGGGCCGCCGCGGCGCACGCCTCGGCGGCGCCGGCGCGGGCCGCCTCGAGCGAGCGTTCCTGGTACGCGAGCTGCGATCGCGCGTCCTCGTCGGCGAGGCGGAGGATCGGATCTCCGGCCTTCACCCGGTCTCCCTCGCGCACGGGAAGGGCGGCCACGCGTCCCCCGGTCTCGGGGGAGAGGGAGGCCCGCCTCCGGGACTCCACCGTTCCCGACCTGCTGTTCGTCACCGTGTCCTCCACCCGCCCGCTCGCGACGGCGACGGCGACGACCGGGATCGGCTTCTCCCGGAAGAGGGTGAGCCTCAGGACGACGAGGACGGCGGCGGCCGCCGCAACCCACAGGGCGGCGCGGACGGTGCGGGAGGTCATGGCGGGGGCATGGTAGCGAAATCGCGCCGGGTCCGGTGTAGGCTCGCGCCGATTCGATGATCGTGCCGAAGACCGAGCCGAGCCCCGGGGACGTCGCGCGCCACTACGACGATCTCGACGGTCTGTACCGGGAGATCTGGGGGGAGCACCTCCACCACGGGATCTGGATGACCGGTCTCGAGAGCGTGGAGGAGGCGGTTCTCGCGGTCGTCGAGCGCGTGGCGGCGGCGGCGCGCATCTCTCCGGGCGACGCGGTGTGCGACATCGGCTGCGGCTACGGGGCGACCTCCCGCTGGCTCGTCGAACGCTGCGGCGCGGTCGTGACGGGACTCACGGTTTCCGCTCGCCAGCACGCCCATGCCTCGGCGCGGTCTGGGCCGCGGGGCCCCGTCATCCTCCTTCGCGACTGGCTCGACAACGGTTTCGAAGACGGATCGTTCGACGCGATCGTCGCCGTCGAGAGTCTCGCCCACATGCGGGACAAGAACCGGTTCTTCCGGGAGGCCGCGCGAACGCTGCGGCCCGGGGGGCGGCTCGTTCTGTGTCCGTGGATGGCGGCGGACGCCCCGCGGAATTGGGAAGTGCGGTTTCTCCTCGAGCCGATCTGCCGGGAGGGACGCATCCCGAGTCTCGGCTCGGAGCGCGAATACCGCGAGATGATGGAACGCGCGGGGTTCGAAATCCGGCAGATCGAGGACTGGAGCCCACGCGCACGCCGCACCTGGACCCTCGTCGCACGGCGCTTCGGGCGCCTCCTGCTGCGGCGTCCGGGGATCCTCCGACACCTTCTGGACCCCGGATTTCCCGAGCGCGCGTTCGCCCGCGCGATTCTCCGCCTGGTCGTCGCCTACCGCACGGGCGCGTTCCGGTACGGCCTCCTGGTGGGTGAGAAGCCCCCGGATCCTACTTCTGCGGCCGGCGTTTCGCGGTCCGGGGGGCGCGGGGGGGCGGCTGCTTGAACAGGACCACCTCCGTACCGCCGCGGCGGTACTCGACGCGGTCCATCAGGGCCTGCATGAGGAAGATCCCGCGTCCGTGCGTCAGATGGAGCCGGTCCTCGCTTCGCGGATCGGGGACGGCGGTCGGCTCGAAGCCGGGGCCTTCGTCGCGCACGGCCATCAAGACGCCGCATCCGGGATCGCCGTAGACGCGGACGAGCACGCGACGCTCCGGATCGCCCCGGTTGCCGTGAAAGACGGCGTTCGCGAGGGCCTCCCGGAGCGCGATCTCCATCTCCGCCCGGCCGCCGTTCAGGCAACGGGTCTTCGCCGCAAGGGCGAGCACCTCGGTCACCGCGCGGTTGATCGATTCGGTGGTGCTCGAGAGGACGGCCCTGTACCGCAACGACACCGACGCGCGATCGACCGCCTTTCCGGCCACCGTTCCTCCCGGCGCGGACGTGAGCGGGATCCGCGCGGTCGCTGATAGCATACGAGTTCGGTCGTTTCCGGTGAAGGGGGAGTCCGTGGCCCGCCGCTACTGGCTCGTGAAGAGTGACCCGGAGACCTTTTCGTGGGACGACCTCGAACGGAGCCCGGGACGGAAGACCTGCTGGGACGGGGTCCGAAACTACGAGGCCCGGAACTCCCTCCGGGACCACGTCCGTGTCGGCGACGGCGTTCTCTTCTACCATTCGCGGGCCGATCGAGCGGTCGTCGGGCTCGCCACGGTGGTGAAGGGAGCGCACCCGGATCCGACGCAGTTCGACCCGAAGCACCCCGGGTACGATCCGCAGTCCTCTCCCGACGCCCCGCGATGGTTCGCGGTCGATCTCGCCGTCGATCGCAAACTCCCCCGCCCGGTCTCTCTCGAAGCGATGCGCCGCACCGCCGGCCTCGAAGACATGGTCCTGCTCCGGAAGGGCTCGAGACTCTCGGTCCAGCCGGTCGCTCCGGCCGAGTGGAAGATCGTCACGAGGTTGGGGGGACTCTGACGCGCGCGCATCGGGGACGCGGGCACCTGCCCCGACGGGCAGCGGGCCCTCACGATGCGGAGGCGCCTCGCCCGTGGGAAGCCGGTGGTTGGATCGCCGGGAGCGCCACGCGGAAGGGCGGGGCGGGTGTCTCGTCGCCGTGCCACGCCCGCCAGGCCTCCTCCGACCCGTCCGCTTCGACGACCGCCAGACCGTCCTCGAGCCGCTCGACACGGAGCGGCCGTCCGGTCAGGGACAGGGGAGTCGCGGTCGCGGGATCGTCGGTCACGTCGACGGGGTAGGCGCCGTCCCGGAGTCCGCGGCGGCGCACCTCGAGCGCGAAGCGGACGACCGCGCGGCTCGCCTCGATCGCGGCGGCGCGCGAGAAGGGGCCCGTCCACGTCCCGAGGACCTCGTGGACCGAGGTGATCCCCCGGCGCGTCGCCTCGTCGGTCGCGTCGACCTTGCGGCAGCGGCGCGCCGAGTCGGCGGCGCGCTCCACCTCGGCCGCGGCCGTCGCCCAGTCGCCCCCGGCGGCCGAGAGAAGGTCGGACCCGTGGTCGAGGAGGTCGGCGAGGAGCCCGAGGAACCCCGGCTCCCCGCCGATCCGCGACGCGAGGGCGGCGAAATCGAGGGCCACCGCGCGGCGGGCGCGCCCCGCGACGTCGTCTTCGAGGAGGGCCGCTTCGACACGGTGGAGGAGCGCTTCGTCGGGACCGGGCGCCGCGGCGATCTCGGCCGCGAGGTCGAGCTGGATCCGCTCCGCGGCGAGCCCCACGAGGAAGGCGATCAGCATCGACTCCCGTTCGAGGGCGCGGGCGACGGCACCGACGCGCTCCACCCCGAGGCAGGCGCGCGCGGGGTCGCTCGCGGCGAGCGCGAGCCGCGCGTCCACCGCGGCGAGTTTCGCCGCGTCGAGAAGGCGCATGAGGGGCGGCGGGTTCGCGAAGGTCCCTTGCGCGTAGTCGATCGGAAACCGCGACCGGCCGCGGGAAGCCGCGCGATCGAGGAGAGCGAGCGCCGCCGCATGGGCTTCGACGAGCCGCCCGGCGTTCCCGATCTCGCCGGACGACCATGCCGACACCGGCTTCTTCGAAAGGGTCTGGAGGGAAGTGCGCTCCTGCGGCGTCCGTGGAACGAGCCGGGCCGCCTCGAGAAGCGCGGTCGCGGCATTGTCGGAATCGGGGACGTCGGGCGGGGCGTATGCCAGAGGGTCGAGCGGTCCCCCCACCTCCTCGAACCGCGCCATCGCCCGCCGGAGCGCCTGCTCGTCCTGGATCGGCGTGTCCGCGAGTGGAGCCGGGGCGGCCGTGGGCGCCGCCGCGAACAGGAGGACGAGGGAGAGGCCGAGGCTCACGGAGATTCCTTCTGCGCCGCCGATCCCGCGGTCGCACGGCCCGCGTGTTCCGCCATGATCCGCTTGATCCACGGGGTCATCACGCCGATCGCGGCGGCCGCCGCGAGGGCCGCGAGACAGTTGATGCCGAAGATCCAGAGGAGAGGGATCTTCTCCCAGAAGCCCGCGAGGACCCCGGCGAGCTTGTTCCCGATCGCGGTCGCGAGGAACCAGCCCCCCATCATGAGGGCCGTCACGCGCGCCGGGGAGAGCTTCGAGACGAGTGCGAGGCCCATCGGGCTGAGGAAGAGCTCGCCCACCGTGATCACCCCGTAGGAGGCGATGAGCCAGGTCGCCGACGCCTTGAACGTGCCTCCGGTCGTGGTCAGGACGGCGGCGATCATGAAGAGGGTGCTCGCGGCGGTGATCATCATCCCCCATGCGATCTTCCCCGGGGTCGAGGGTTCCCTGCCGCGCGTTCGGAGGCGGCCGAGGAGCCCGACGACCAGGGGGGTGAGCACCACGACGAACCAGGGGTTGACCGACTGGAAGATCTCGGTGGAGAAGAGGGTCGCCTTCTCCCCCGGGGCCGGCCGGTCGGGAAGAGGAACGTTCCGCCAGTACGACCCCGCGGCGTCGGGGTCGGCGATCGTCTCCCCGATCGTCGCGTCCTGGTCCATGTAGAGGGCGCGTAGGGTCGGCGCGAGGGCGCCGGCCTCGCGCCGCGTGTTCTCCTCGGCCCAGTAGGTGAGCGACGAGCCGTTCTGGTGGAAGACCATCCAGAAGATCACCACGACCCCCGCCATCGCGAGGATCGCGCCGATCGGCCCCTTCTCCTCGCGGGGGGCCATCGCCCACAGCACGAGGTAGTAGAGGACGACGGGGATCGTCGCGGCGACGAACGCGGCCGTCTGGGCGCCGCCGAGGTAGGGGCCGAGGAATCTGTAGCCGAGGTAACCGGCGATCGCCGCCGGGAGGAGGACCTGGACCGTCAGGTTGAGGAGGGCCCCCTGCTGCGCCGCCGATCCGTCGCCGCGATCGGAAGCGCCCCGGAGCCACTTCTGCCCCGAGAGGAAGAGGCCCACCCCCAGGAACATCCCGACCCCCGCCGCGGCGAAGGCGTAGGACCAACCGAATTGATTCCTGAGGATCGCGGCCACGAAGTTGCAGAGGAACGCGCCGATGTTGATCCCCATGTAGAAGATCGAGTAGCCCGAGTCCTTGAGGGGGCTCCCCTCGGGATAAAGCCTTCCGACGAGGGTGCTCATCGAGGGCTTGAAGAAGCCGTTTCCGAGCGCCACGAGCGCGAGTGCGGTGTAGAAGCCGGCCATGCCGGGGAAGAACCCGATCCCGATGTAACCGATCCCCATGAGGATGCCACCGAGGACGACGCTTTTCCGATAGCCGAGGAACTGGTCGGCGATCAGGCCCCCGGCGAACGGGGTGAGGTAGACGAGCGCGATGAAGGTGCCGTAGATCTGCGCGGCGGTCGCCTTGTCGAAGCCGAGGCCTTCGTTCAGGGTGTCGACCATGTAAAGGGTGAAGATCCCGATCATGAGGTAGTAGCCGAAGCGTTCCCACATCTCGGTGAAGAAGAGCACCGCGAGGCCCCGGGGGTGCCGCCCCATCTCGCGGAACGCGAAGGCGATCGCGAGGAGCAGGGGACCGAACACGAGGAGCACGAAGAGCAGGCCAGCCAGCATGGATT
The DNA here is from genome assembly GCA_964383585.1 of uncultured Acidobacteriota bacterium. GTDB lineage: Bacteria > Acidobacteriota > Polarisedimenticolia > Polarisedimenticolales > DASRJG01 > CAYLHQ01. Next base: position 68,764 of record CAYLHQ010000005.1, on the reverse strand, counting down.
CCTCCCGCGACGATCGCGGAACCTTACGCGGAACTCCCCGCCGGGGCAACCCGGGAAGCGGCCGACGCCCTCAGCGGAGCAGGCGCTCGACCTTCGCCGCGCAGATGAAGTCGTTCTCGCTCAGGCCGCCCACGTCGTGCGTCGAGTACCGGACCGTGCAGCGGTTGTAGCCGACCTCGAGATCGGGGTGATGGTCCTCGCGGTGAGCGATCCAGGCGACGGCGTTCACGAACGCCATCGTGCGGTAGTGGTCTTCGAACCGGAAGGTCTTGGAGATCGCGTCTTCGCCCGGGCTCATTTCCCACCCGTCGAGTTGCCCGAGGAGCGCGTGCGCGGCCTCGCCCGGCAGCGCGTGCGAGGGGCCGCGGAGGGGGCGGCACGAGCGGGTCCACAGATCGTTCACGGGTGTCCTCCCGTGGGGGCGAGCACGGGGTCGCAGGCCTCCGTGAACGCGGCGACCGAGGCGAGCGGAAAGGGGCCGCCGTCGAGGACCGCCCGGAGGTCGCGCACCTCGCGGTCGCCGTCGAACTCCGCGAGCACCCCGGACAGCCGCGACAACGACTCTCGCGACGGCGACTCGCCGACCCCGGGAGACGCGAGCGTCCCCACGTAATGCCGGACCCACTCCGCCCGGAAGACCGCGAGGGGCAGATCGAGCGGGCGAGAGAGGGCGAGCGAAGCCTCGGCGAGCCGCTCCGCCTCCTCGTGTGCCCCGTCCGCGAGTTCGATCCGGGCGAGGCCGGCGAGCCAGGTCGCCTCGAGGGGGGTGAGACGCGCGGCGCGGGCTTGCTCGATGGCCCGCCGGACCCAGACACGGGACTCCGCGACGCGCCCCTGCGCGAGCAGGCACATTCCGACGTTCCCCGCGGTCTGGATCGAACCGGGAAGGTCCCGGACGCGCCTCGCCGCGTCGTGAGCCCGCAAGAACTCCTCGCGCGCCGCGTTCGTCTTCCCGGAGGCCCATCTCTGCCGCCCGCGGGCGCAGCCGACCCACGCGGGCACCGGCGCCTTCGCGCGCCTCGCGAGGTCCCCCGCGCGATCGAGGAGGATCTCGGCGAGCGTCGGCTGGCCGAGGAGGAGGTGGATCTCGCCGAGAAGGGCAAGGCCCGCCGCCGAGACGTCGGGAGAGCCCGGGGCGACGCTCACGGCACGCTCCGCGGCCCGCTTCGCCGCCTCGAGGGCCCCCGAGCGCGCGAGGGCGGCGCCGCGGCGAAGTTCGACCACCCCGCGGAGGCGGTCCCCTTCCGGATCGCCCGGCGCCGCGGACTCGTCGATGCGCTCGAGCAGGGCGTAGCACACCCCGAGCGCCTGGGAGAACCGCCCCGACCAGAAGTGATCGAGGCACTCGCGGTCGAGAGTGTCGACCGACCGGAAAACCGGCGCTTCCGCGGGACCGAGGCCGGCCGAGCGTCGACGCGGGATGGGTTGCTTGCGGGGTCTCGCCACCGGATGCTCCTCGCGACCGTGATTCGGGGGAGGTCGCGCGAAGGGCGCGAGCATACATTCTCGGGGTCCCGTTGTATACACTCCCGCATTCGAGGTCCCCATGAGCGCGATGCGAAAACCCCAGCAGCACGTCAGCGAGCAGGAGTCGATGCGCGTCGCCGAGTCGGCGCGGCAGGCCGAGTGGAAGGAGCCCTCGTTCCTGAAGGAGCTCTTTCTCGGAAACCTGAAGATGAGCCTCATCCGGCCGCTCCCGGCCTCGGAACCCGAGCGCCCCGAGTTCCGCGCGTTCTACGATTCCTTCCGGTCCTTCCTCGCGGCGCACTGGAACCCGGTCGAGGTCGACGCCGCGGGCGAGTATCCGAAGGAGGCGGTGGAGGGGCTCAAACGGCTCGGAGCGTTCGGGATGAAGATCCCGCGGGAGTACGGCGGTCTCGGATTCTCGCAGGTCGAGTACAGCCGGATCATGGAGTTGATCGGCACCTTCGACGGGAACCTCGCCGCTCTCGTGTCGGCGCACCAGTCGATCGGGGTGCCGCAGCCGATCAAGCTCTTCGGGACGGAGGAGCAGAAGCGGCGATTCCTGCCGCGCTGTGCCGCGGGGGCGATCTCGGCCTTCGCTCTCACCGAGGAGGGGGTCGGGTCCGACCCGGCCCGCCTCGCCACGACCGCCGAGCGGACCCCGGAAGGGGATGCCTACGTCCTCAACGGCGAGAAACTCTGGTGCACGAACGGAACGATCGCGGAACTCCTCGTCGTGATGGCCCGCCATCCGGACAGCCGGAAGATCAGCGCGTTCGTCGTCGACACGAGCACCCCGGGAGTGGAGATCGAGCACCGTTGCCGTTTCATGGGCCTCCGCGCGATCGAAAACGGGGTCCTCTCCTTCACGAACGTGCGCATCCCGAGGGAGAACCTCATCGGGAGCGAGGGGCAGGGGCTCAAGATCGCGCTCGTCACCCTCAACACGGGGAGGCTCGCCCTGCCCGCGGGGACGACGGGGATCGCGAAGCTCTGCCTCGAGGTGTGTCGGACCTGGGCGAGCGAGCGGGAGCAGTGGGGACAGCCGGTCGGCCGCCACGAGGCGATCGCCCACAAGATGGCGGACATGGCGGCCCACGCCTTCGCGATGGAGGCGATCTCCGATCTCGCGAGCCGGATGGCCGACAAGGGCGGATACGACATCCGCCTCGAGGCAGCGGCCGGGAAGGAGTGGAACACGGTTCGCGGCTGGCGGATCGTCGACGACACGATGCAGATCCGAGGAGGGCGCGGGTACGAGACGGAGCGTTCTCTCGCGGCGCGCGGGGAAGCGCCGCTCCCCGTCGAGCGCATGATGAGGGATTCCCGGATCAACCTGATCTTCGAGGGCTCGAGCGAGATCATGCACCTCTTCATGGCACGGGAGGCGGTCGATACCCACCTCCAGGTCGCGGGGGCGCTCGTCGATCCGGAGAAGCCGGTCGGAACCAAGCTCGCCGCCCTTCCGAGGGTCGCCCTCTTCTACGCCTGGTGGTATCCGACCCGCTGGCTCGGCTGGGGGCGCTGGCCGCGGTACGGGGGGTTCGGGCCGGTCGCACGCCACGTCCGTTTCGTCGAGCGCGCATCGCGCAAGCTCGCGCGGCAGACGTTCCACGGGATGCTCGTGCACGGCCCGAGGCTTCCGCACAAGCAGGCGTTCCTCTTCCGCATCGTCGACATCGGCCTCGAGCTGTTCGCGATGGCGGCCTGCGCTTCCCGCGTCCGCGTGATGCGCGAGGAGGAGAGTCCCGACGCCGAGAAGGCGGTCGCGCTCGCCGATCTGTTCTGCAGGCAGTCCCGGCGCCGCGTGCGGGCGCTCTTCCGGGACCTTTGGTCGAACGACGACGCGCTCAAGCTCCGAATCGGACGGCACGTCGTGGAGGGACGGCACGCATGGCTCGAGGAGAACAGCTTCGGGATCCCCGAATGACGGTGCGGCGCCGGTCGTTTCTCAAGACGGCGGCCGCCGCGGGCGCGGGATCGGCGGTCTTCACCCGGGCGCTCGCCGCCCTCGCCGAGAAGGGGGGTGCGGTCACACCCGCGATGATCCGCGAGGCCGAATGGATCGCGGGGGTGACGCTGACCGACGAAGAGCGCGCCCTCATGGCGAAGGGGGTCGGGCAGAGCCGCGCCGCCTTCGAGGCGTGCCGGGCGGTCCCGCTCGACAACGCGATGCCACCCGCCTTCCGCTTCGACCCGGAGCGACCCTCCTCGGAGCGGGCGCCGTCCCGCGGGCCGGGCGCGGAGGGGTGGAAGCCGGCCGATCGGGGGGAGACTCCCGCGTCGGACGCCGATCTCGCCTTCGCGGGGGTCGCCGCCCTCTCCGGGCTCCTCGAGCGGCGGGAGATCTCGGCATCGGAGCTCACGCACCTCTACCTCGACCGGATCGAGCGGTACGACCCGGTGCTGCGCGCGGTGATCACGCGAACCGACGCGCTCGCCCTCCGCCAGGCCGAGGCGGCCGACCGCGAAATCGCGGCGGGACGACGTCGCGGGCCGCTCCACGGGATCCCCTGGGGGGCGAAGGATCTCCTCGCCGTCCCCGGATACAGGACGACCTGGGGGTCGGTGCCGTACCGGGAGCAGGTGCGCCCGGAGGCGGCGTCCGTCTTCGAGAGACTCGAGGAGGCCGGCGCGGTGCTCGTCGCGAAGACCGCGGTCGGGGAACTCGCCTGGGGCGACGTCTGGTTCGACGGGACGACGAAGAACCCGTGGAGGACCGATCAGGGTTCGAGCGGCTCGTCGGCCGGGTCGGCATCGGGGACCTCCGCCGGCCTGTTCGCGTTCGCGATCGGCACGGAGACCTGGGGGAGCATCGTCTCTCCGTGCACGCGGTGCGGCGTGAGCGGACTCCGCCCGAGCTTCGGCCGCGTCAGCCGTCACGGCGCGATGGCCCTGTCGTGGACGATGGACAAGATCGGGCCGATCGCGCGCTCCGTCGACGATCTCGCGCTCGTCTTCGCGGCGATCCACGGCGCCGACGGCCGAGACCCGACCGCGGTCTCCCGTCCCTTCGCGTGGCCCCGACCCGGCGACGCGAGGACGCTCCGGGTGGGGTTCGTTCCGGACCTCTTCGACTTCGACTACACGAAGTGGGCCGACGAGGACGAGGACCCGAAGGGGTATGCCGAGTGGCAGGGGAACGACCGGAAGGTCCTCGACGACCTCCGCGCCCTCGGGTTCTCCCTCGTCCCGGTGGCGCTTCCCACGGATCTCCCGGTGGCGGCGCTCTCGACGATCCTGACCGCGGAGGCCGCGGCCGCCTTCGACGAACTCACGCGCAGCGGCAAGGACGACCTCCTGGTCCGCCAGGTCGAGCAAGCGTGGCCGAACGTCTTCCGGCAAGGTCAGTTCATCCCCGCCGTCGAGTACATCCGCGCCAACCGCATCCGGACCCTCCTGATCCGGGCGATGGACGAGGCGATGCGCGGGGTCGACGTCCTCGTCGTCCCCACGTACGGGGGAGACAACCTGCTCGCCACGAACCTGACCGGGCACCCTGCGGTCTGCGTGCCGAACGGGTTCCGGGAGAGCGACGGGACGCCGACGAGCATCACCTTCCAGGGGAAACTCCACGAGGACGACCGGGTGCTCGCCGTCGCGCGGCTCTACCAGGAAGCGACCGGCTTCCACCGGAGGCGGCCGCCGCAGTTCGCGTGAGCGCGGCTAGTTTCGCCGCCCCCGCGCGATCGAGCGGCCGACCGGCCAGACGAGCGCGACCGTCACGATCGCGGCGATCCCGTGGAGGACGGTCTCGCCCGGGTCGGGGAGCCCCGTCGACGTTGCCGCGCGGAGCACCCCCTGCACGCCGAGGACGACCGTCGCGGCCGTCGCCGGAACGAGGATCGCGTTCGCGACGGGCCCCGCCACCGCCTGCGTTCCGAGGAGCCGGCGATCGTTCACGAGGAGCACGAGCGAGACGGCGACGAAGGGGAGCATCACGCCGTTGAGCGCCTGCGCGAGGAGGATCGCCGGAATCGGCTTCACCCCCGCGATCCCGAACGCCGCGCCGAAGAGGAGGACGCCGAGCCAGACGGCGCGGAACGCGGGCGAGCGGTCGGACCAGTCCCGCCCCCGGCCCGCGAAGACGCCGCGCGCGGCGATCGCGGCCGCGAGAGGGGCGGTGATCGCCGACGTGAATCCGGCCGCGAAAAGCCCCAGCGAGAAGCACCACGGCCCCGCCGCCCCGAAGCGTTCCTCGAGTGCCGCGGCGATCGCCTCGAAGGAGACGGCGTCGCCGACGGCGGTCCCGGCGACGACGATCGATGCGGACAGCGTGCCGCCGAGGACGACCGCGACCGCGATGCCGAACCGCGCTTCCCGGAGCGAGCGGCCCCGCGCAAGCCCGGCCCCGAGGAAGAGGTTGTACGGGACGACGGTCGTCCCCACGAGTCCGAGAACGAGGAGGGCCGACCCTTCCGGCAACGAAGGACGCACGAGCCCGCGCGCGACCTCGCGGAGCGGCGGGGCGACCTCCGCGGCGGTCGCGGCGAAGGCGACCGCCATGACCGCGACCATCCCGCCGAGGATCCGCGCCACCGTCGCGGTGCGGGCGGTCCAGAGGAGCAGGGCTGCCGCAGCCGCGATCGAAGCGGAGAGCGCCGGCGCGGGGAGGGGAAGGCGCAGCGCGGCCCCCGCCGCGGCGCCGAGGATGTTCCCCGCCTCGTAGGCGGCGCATCCCGCGACCACCGCCACGAGGACCCCGACCGCGACGATCCCCCCCGCGCGGGCGTGCTTCCGGCGGAGGGCCTCTCCCATGTCGAGTCCGGTCGTCGCGGCCACCCGGGCCGAAGCCTGCTGGAGGGCGATGCAGGCGACGGTCGAGAAGGTGAGCGCCCAGAGAAGCGCGGTGCCGTGGCGGGCCCCCGCGGTGATGCACGTCGTGACCGTTCCCGGGCCGACGAAGGCCGCGGGGATCACCGACCAGAACAGGACCGCAAGAAGGCGCTCCAAAGCGCCCCGGAGTATAAAGGGGGCATGCGAACCCCGATCCGCTCCCTGATCCTCCTCGCCGCCGGACTCGCGGCCGCTCTGCCGCTCGTCGCGGGAGACCCCTTCATGGACGACCAGAACGACTGGCGGAAGAAGCGCGACCAGAGGCTCCGCTCCGAGACGGGATGGCTCACCCTGGTCGGGCTCTCGTGGCTCCAGCCGGGGGAGAACCGCGTCGGTTCCGCGTCCGACGCGGCGGTGAGTCTCCCGGCGGACAAGGCCCCGGCCGACGTCGGTTCGCTCGTCCTCGAGGGAGAGACGGTGCGGCTCCGGCCCGCTCCCGGGTCCGGGCTCCACATCGACGGGAAGCCGGCGGGCGAGCGGGTGGTGGCGGACGACGCGAAGGGCGATCCCGACGTGATCACCCTCGGGGACCTTTCGTTCCACGTGATCCGGAGGGGAGACCGGTTCGGCGTGCGGGTCCGGGACGCGAAGGCGAAGGCCCTTTCCGAGTTCCGAGGGATGGACTACTTCCCGGCCGACCCGAAGTGGAGGATCGAGGCCCGCTGGGAGGCGTACCCGTCACCCAGGGAGACGAAGATTCCGAACGTGCTCGGCCAGGTCGAGACGATGGAAGCGCCCGGCCTCGCGCGATTCTCGGTCGAGGGAGTGGAGGTCTCCCTCGAGCCGGTCCTCGCCGAAGGGGATCCGCCGATGCTGTGGTTCATCTTCCGCGACGGAACGTCGGGGAAGGAGACGTACGGCGCCGGACGTTTCCTCTACGCCGCGATGCCCCGCGAGGGGAAGGTCGTTCTCGACTTCAACAAGGCCTACAACCCGCCGTGCGTCTTCTCCCCCTACGCGACCTGCCCCCTGCCGCCCAAGCGGAACTGGCTCGCGGTGCGGATCGAGGCGGGGGAGAAGACCTTCGGCGATCACTGATTCAGAACGTCAACCGGTACGAGAGCGAGGCGTCGATCCCGGTCAAGGGCACCACGTCCTTGAACCGGGAGAGGTGGTTCCGCGAGAGCTCGTCGGTGAGGTTCGTCCCGAGCAGGACGAAGTCGTGGACCAGGCGCTTCGCCACGATCCGGTACCCGACCGCGGCGTTCAGCCAGGTGTATCCCGGCGTCGCCGTCTCGTTCGGAGCGACCCGGTCCTGCTCCTCGACGCGCTGCACCTCGACGTGGCTCCACAGGGCCTTCCCCTGATATCGGAGGGCGACCGCGTACCGGAGCGGAGGAATGCGGGGCAGGTCTTCGTTGCGGCCGGTCAGCTCGGCGCGCACGTAATCCCCGCGGACCTCGAACCCGAGGTGGTGCGGCTCTGTGTGGAGAAGCTCGACGTGCAACTCCGCCTCGAGCCCCTGGAATTGCGCGTCGTCCTGGGTGAACTGGAAGATCGGAAGCCCCTCGTCCGGATCGACGTCCCCGGTGTCCCGGTCGTAGATGTAGTCCTCGATGTCGTTCCAAAACACGGACAGCTCTCCCTTGACGCGGCCCTCTCGTTTGCGGAGCGCCACGTCGACTCCCACCCCCGTTTCCTCCGCGAGACTCGGGTCGCCGACTTCGAAGGCGTTCGTGGCGACGTGGGGGCCGTTCGAGTAGAGCTCCTCGGCGGTGGGGAGCCTCGAGGTGCGGCTGATCGAGGCCGCGAGCGACCAGGTGTCCGCGGGTAGCCAGACGAGCCCCGCCGATCCGGAGATCCCGTCGAAGTCCCGGTCGGGAAGGCCGGGATCGGCGATGTCCGACTCCTGACGTTCCCACCGCAGTCCGATCTCTCCTCGGACCGGTCCCTTGCCGACTTCTTCGAAGAGGAAGAGCGACCGATTGTCGGTCGTGTTCGGCCGGACGTAGGCCTCCTCGCCGATCGCCGAGAAGTCCCGCTGTGCCAGCTGGAGCCCGATCGTGCCGGCGAAGGGGCCGACCGGCTTGTGGCCCAGCTCGAAACGGCTCTCCCACGACTCGCTCGCGAAGAGGGTGCCGACCTCCTCCCCCTCGAGCTCGCGGTGCTCGTAGTCGGCAACGCCGAGCCGCCCTTTGAACGAACGGAACGGCCCGAACGGGGCGTTGACCTCACCGCGGAGATCCCAGCGCTTCTGGTCGAGGTCGATGCGGACCTCCTCCTCGACCGCCGCCCCGTAGTTCGTCGTGTAGTCGGTGTAAGCGAGGCCGACGAATCCCCTCTCGCCGATCCAAGAGGCGCCGCCCGAGAAGGTCGTCGCGTCGAGATCGCTGTTCGGGACCGTCCCTTCGGGGGTCTCGAAGTCGCCCGCGCGCCGGTCGAGGGCGAGGACCGTCCAGGCGAGGCTCCCGGCATCGCCCCCGAGCCGGGTTCCGGCCGCGCGCTCCTCGGCCGCCGAGGCGACCCGGAACTGGACGTCGCCGGTCAGCGCGGAGCCCAGACGATGGTCGGGAATGCGCCCGTCGAGGACGTTCACGACCCCCCCGACGGCGGCGTTTCCGTACAGGAGGCTCGCCGGGCCGCGCACGATCTCGATCCGGTCGGCCATCATCGCGTCGACGGCGACGGCGTGGTCGGGGCTGATGCTCGACGCGTCGCCGGTTCCGACGCCGTTTTCGAGGATGCGGATCCGGTCGCCCGAGAAGCCCCGGATCACCGGGCGGCTCGCGCCGGGGGAGTAGTAGGTCGAGGCGACTCCCGGCTCGCCGGAGAGGGTCTCCCCGAGCGTCGCCTGCGAGGAGGCCTGGATCGTCCGCGAGTCGAGCACCGTGACCGGCTGGGCGATCTCGGCGATCGCCTTCGCATCGGGACTCGCCGTCACGACCACGCTTTCGGTGTGGATCCCGAGGTCGAGGCGGATCGTGATCTCGACGGAGGCCCCGTCGCCGACGTCGACTTCCACGACGGAGCTGCCGAAACGGGGGTTCATCGCCTCGATGTCGTAGTGGCCCGCCGAGAGCCCGTCGAAGCGGAAGGTGCCCCGGTCGTCGGTCGTGACGCGGCGCCTGAGCTCGGGGATCGAAACGCGGGTGCCGGCGGCCGGTTCCCCCGCGCGGGTGACGACGGTCCCCGAGATCGAGCCGGAGGCCGCGAACGAGAGATCGAAGCACGACGCGGCGAGGGCCGCGAGGAAGAGCGGACGGATGAAGCGGAACATCATGGTCGTTCTCCGTGAACGGAACGTGCGGGAAGGGACGCCGATCGCCGAAGGGGCCGAACGCCCTTTCGGACCGAAGGACCGGGGTGCGTCTCAGGCGTTCGCGGGAGCGGGAGGAGCGCGGGCGGGCGCGATGTGGTGGTGCCCCGCATCCCGGAGGGCGGTCGTGTCGCTCGCGAGGAGGCTCGTTTCGGGTGCGGGAGTGCCGGCGGAGGTCTCGACGTCCGGGAGGGCGACACCCGCCGTCGCGAGCTTGCAAAGCTGGCATGCGTTGCTGCCGGGATCGGGGGAGTCGTGGTGGTGCGTCGACCCGAGGAGAACGAAGGCGACGAGCGCCAGGGTGACGCCCCAGGCGACCGATCTCCTCGTGAGCCGGGAACGAATCACGCGAACCCCCGCGGAAAGCCGACCCTTTGTACCGGCGGACGCGGGGATCGTCAAGCGGCGGCGGGGGGAGGAACCGGGGCCGGTCCCCCGAGGTCCCGCGCGCGAGGGTCGAAGACCCGATCGAGCCGCGCAGAACGAGGCCGACGGCCGCCTTCCCGTGCATCGGAGGCCCCCCTCGAGCCCGGTCCATGTAGGATTCCCGTGCAGGCACGGAGGACGACACCATGGACCGACCCTGGATCCGTCACTACCAGCCGGGAGTCCCCTCCACCGTCGATTATCCCGACTCGACGCTCCCCGATCTCCTCGACCAGGCGGCGCAGAAGTTCCCCGACAAGGTCGCCCTCCGGTTCTTCGTGAATCCGAAGCTCCCACCCGCGACGATGACCTACCGCGCGCTTCAGGAGGGGACGCGCCGCTTCGCGACCGCCCTCTTCCAGATGGGGGTGCGCAAGGGGGACCGCGTCGCGGTGATGCTCCCGAACTGTCCCCAGTTCGTCGTCGCGTTCTACGGGATCCTCCGCATCGGAGCGATCGCGGTGAACACGAACCCCCTTTACGTCTCCCGCGAGATGAAGGAGCAGTTCTCGGACTCCGGCTGCGAGACGGTGGTCCTCCTGAACCAATTCTTTCCGAAGCTGCGCGAGGTCCATGCGGCGACCAAGGTCAAGCGCGTGATCGTCGTCGACATCGCCAGCTCGTTCGGCTTTCCCTTCCGGCAGCTCATCCGCCTCGAGCAGCGGCGAGCCGGCGACTACGTGAAGGTGAAGCCGCAGTCGGACATCTTCTTTTTCGAGCGTCTCCTCCTCCACTACCCGCCGATGCCGCCGGGGGCCGATCTGAAACCCTCGGACGTCGCCCTCTTCCAGTACTCCGGGGGGACGACCGGCACGCCCAAGGCGTGCATGCTCACGCATCGGAACCTGGTCGCAAACACCCTCCAGGTCGCCGCGTGGTTCGTCGGCGCCCGAGAGGGAAACGAGGTCTTCATGGGGGCGATCCCGTTCTTCCACGTCTACGGGATGACGGCCTGCATGCTCTACGCGGTTCACGCCGCGAGCGAGATCGTCCTGCTTCCGCGCCCGCGTCCGGTCGACGACGTGATGACCCTCCTCCAGAAGACGCGGTCGACGATCTTCCCGGGCGTCCCGACCCTTTACGCCGCGATCAACAACCATCCCGACGTCAAGGAGTTCGATCTCTCGAGCGTGAAGTACTGCATCAGCGGATCGGCGCCCCTTCCGATCGAGGTCGCCGAGACCTTCGAGCGCCTGACCGGGGGGCATTTGGTCGAGGGATACGGGATGAGCGAGTTGTCCCCGGTGTCCCACTGCAACCCGCTCGAGGGAGAGCGGCGCAAGGGGAGCATCGGAATCCCCCTACCCGACACCGATTCCCGGGTCGTCGATCTCGACACGCGGGAGCCGCTGCCGCCGGGGCAGGAGGGGGAACTCTGCGTGCGCGGCCCGCAGGTGATGTCCGGCTACTGGAACCGCCCGGTCGAGACGGAGCACATGATCCGCGACGGCTGGCTCCACACGGGCGACCTCGCGAAGATGGACGAGGACGGGTACTTCTACATCGTCGGCCGTGCGAAGGAGATGATCATCTGCGGCGGCCTCAAGGTTCTCCCCGGCGAGGTGGAGAACGTCCTCTACATGCACCCTGCGGTCGCCGAGGCGGTCGTCGCCGGCGTTCCGGACGAATACCGCGGGGAGACCGTGAAGGCGTACGTCGTCCTGAAGGAAGGGCACGCGGCGACCGAGCGGGAAATCATCGACTTTTGCAGGATCCACCTCGCCGCGTTCAAGGCTCCGACCGCGGTCGAGTTCCGGGCGGAACTGCCGAAGTCGCTCGTCGGCAAGGTGCTCCGGCGCATCCTCGTCGACGAGGAGAAGGCGAAGCTCAAACGGGCATAGGCCCGCGGCGATGCTCGAAGATGAGCGCCGTCTCGAGATGTCCGACCTCGGGGCGCGTCGTGAAATAGTCGATCGCCATGTCGCGGAGATGGTGCGCGTCGCGCGCCGCCACGTGGATCAGGAAGTCGTTCGCCCCGGACATGTGGTAGACCGCGATCGCCTCGGGGATCGCCAGGGCATAGGCGCGGAACGACTCGAAGTCGGTGCGTGTGTGCTGCTTCAGGCGGATCGCGACCATCGCCTCGATCCCGAAGCCGAGGGCCGCGGGGTCGACCTCCGCGCGGAAGCCCCGGAGCACGCCGTCGGCGACGAGGCGCCGGGTCCGTTCGAGGCAAGACGACGGGGCGAGGCCGACCCGGGCGGCGAGTTCCTTGTTCGTCAGCCGCGCATCGTTCGCCAGAGCCTCGCACAGAGCGCGGTCGATTCGGTCGAGAGGCCTCACGAGCGCCTCCTTTCGAATTGAATTCGATGGAATTGTTGTTCAGACGAAGGAAAAATACAAGGGAGAGGAGGCTCCGAAGATGATTCATCAAAAGAGACTCGGTACCGACTCCCTTGCGGTCCACGCCGGGAGAGGGGACCTCCACAAGATTCCCGCGCACGCTCCCCCCCTCGATCTCTCTTCGACCTACCCCCTCGCCGACCTCGAGTGGGCGACCGCCGATTTCGACGCCTGGGTCGCGGGGAAGGCTCACGCCGCCAACCCGATCTACGCGCGGCTCCACAACCCGACCGTCGCGCGCTACGAGGATGCCCTCGCCGCCATGGAGGGGGCGGAGGCGGCGGTCGCGTACGGATCGGGGATGGCGGCGGTCACCGCCTGCCTCCTCGACGCGCGGACTCGCGGCCGGAACGTCGTCGCGATCCGGCCGCTTTACGGCACCACCGACCATCTCCTCGAGAGCGGAATGCTCGGACTCGAGGTTCGATGGGGCGAAGCCGAACGGGTCGGCGAGGCGATCGACGCCGACACGGCGCTCGTCTTTCTCGAAACCCCGGGGAACCCGACCCTCGAGATGATCGATATCGAGGCGGTCGTCCGGCAGGCCGGACCGGTCCCCGTCCTCGTCGACTCCACCTTCGCGACCCCGGTTCTGCAGAACCCGCTCGCGTTCGGCGCGGCGTACGCGCTGCACAGCGCGACCAAGTTCCTCAGCGGTCACGGCGACGTGATCGGAGGGATCGTCGCCTGCTCGGAGGAGCGGGCGCAGGGTCTGCGGCGGGTCCGGCTGATGACCGGAGCGCTGCTGCACCCCCTCGCGGCGTTTCTTCTCCACCGGGCGCTCCCGACCCTTCCGGTGCGCGTGCGGAGGGCGCAGGAGAACGCGAAGATCCTCGCGGAGCGGCTCGCCTCGCACGCGGCGGTCGCGCGGGTCCTCTACCCCGGCCTCCCCGGGGGCGATCCCGAGGGTCTCCTCGGCCGCCAGATGCGCGGACCGGGAGCGATTCTCTCCTTCGTGATGAAGGGGGGGTACGACGCGGCGGCGGCCGTGATGCGGGGAGTGAAGTTGATCACCGCCGCGGTCAGCCTCGGCTCGACCGACACCCTGATCCAGCACCCCGCGGGGCTCACGCACCGGGTCGTCGAACCGTCGGCGCGCGAGCGCACCGGGATCGGGGAAGGACTTCTCCGGCTGGCGGTCGGGCTCGAGGATGCGGAGGATCTCTGGGACGATCTCGAGCGCGCCCTCGCCTCGGCCGAACGGATCGCTGCGGCGCCGACGGTCGCGGGGATCTGACGGGAGCGCTCAGGGCAGGTCGCAGCGGGATCGGACCGGCGAGCGGGTCGTGCACGCGACCGATTCGGTCATCCCCGCCGCGAGGAAGGCGCACGCGTTGTCGACCGCGGTGCGGACCGCCTCCTCCGGCGTCCGCCCCGAGGCGATCCTGCATTCGGTCCGGCCGCCGAAGGTCACGCAAGCCTCGCAGGTGGCGCGGGTCGCGCTGCGGATCCCGAGCGCGATCACGCCGATCGTGGCCGCCGCGAGGACCGCCGTCAGAATCGCCGCCTTCGCCGCCGGTGTCCTCATCGAAGACCTCCCTCGCGATGCGCGGAGTATACGGGCGCTCCGTTGCCAACGCCTGCGCCCGTCCCTAGAATCCGGGGGTGCTGGAACACGATTCGTCTTCCCTGGAATTCGGCGACTCGGCGCGACTCGATGCCGCCCTCTCCGAGCGGGCGCGAGGCCTGGTCGGCTCCGAGATCCTGAAGATCGCCGCGGAGATCCGGGCGAGGGTCGCCGCGGGGGGTGAGGTCTGCAACCTGACGGTCGGCGACTTCGACCCCAAGCAGTTCCCGGTCCCGCGCCCTCTCCTCGACGCACTCGTCCGCTCCCTCGAGGCGGGGGAGACGAACTACCCTCCGTCGGACGGAATGCCGGCCCTACGCGAGGCCGTCGCGGCCCATTCGTCCCGGGAATGGGGCGTCCGCTATCCGGTCGAATCGGTCCTGATCGCCGGTGGCGCGAGGCCGATCCTCTACGCCGCGTACCGCTGCGTCCTCGATCCCGGGGAGACCGTCGTCTACCCGGTTCCCTCGTGGAACAACAACCACTACGCGTGGCTCGCCTCTGCACGAGGGGTCCCGCTTCCTGCGAGAGCCGAGCACGGTTTCCTCCCCACCCTCGAAGAGATCCGCCCGCATCTGGCCGCGGCGCGTCTCCTGGTCCTGAACAGTCCTCTCAATCCCTCGGGCTCGGTGATCGATCCCGGCGACCTCCGGGCGATCGCCGAGGCCGTCGCGGTCGAGAACGCGCGGCGCGCGCGGACCGGGGAGCGTCCGCTGTTCTTCCTCTACGATCAGGTGTACGGGTCGCTGGTCTTCGGCGGCGCCCGTCATGCCCATCCGGCCGCTCTCGTCCCCGCGTGCGCGCCCTGGGTCATCACGGTCGACGGGATCTCGAAGACGTTCGCCTCGACCGGCCTCCGCGTCGGCTGGACGCTCGCCGCCCCCGCGGTCACCGCCCGCATGCGCGATTTCCTCGGCCACGTCGGCGCCTGGGCCCCGCGTGCGGAGCAGGTCGCGACCGCCGCGTTCCTCCGGGACGAGCGGGCGATCGCGGCGTTCCGGGCGGAGATGAACGAGCGGGTACGCGCGCGGATGGACGCCCTCCACGAAGGGTTCGAGTGCCTGCGTGCGGCGGGGTACCCGGTCGCCTCCATCCGTCCCCGGGGGGCGATTTACCTCACGCTCCGATTCGACCTCGTCGGCAGGACGGTCGACGGCGAACCGGTTCGGTCCAACGAGGCGATTCGCCGCCTCCTCCTCGACCGGGCCGGCTTCGCGGTCGTCCCCTTCCAGGCCTTCGGACTCGACGGGGAGACCGGCTGGTTCCGCCTCTCGGTGGGGGCGGTCTCTCCCGCCGAGATCGAGGCTTCGTTTCCGCGGATCCGCACCCTCCTCGACGCGGTTCGCTGACGGGCCGGTGGCGCGGCGGGCGGCAGCGGCGCTCCTCGCCGCGTGGACGGCGGCGGCGCTTCCCGTCCGTGGCGAGCCGGCCCCGGCGTTCACGCTGCTCGATGCGCAGGGCCGCGTGGTCGCCGAGGCACGCGTCGCGGTCGTCGGGAAGCCGGGCTCGGTCCGCACCGACGCCCGCGGGACCTTTCGCCTCGACCCGTCGCTGAGACCCCCGCTCGAACTCGCGGTCTTCGACGCTGCGGGGACCTTCCTCGGGGTTCTGATCCTCGGCGAGGCCGACTGGGAGGCGGGCGCCCCCCTCCGGCTCGAGCCGGAGCCCTCGGCCGAGATCACGGTGCGCGCCGGCCTCGCCCCGGCGACGGAGGCTCCCCCCGCTGCCGCGGCGACGCTCCACACCCGCGCCGACCGGGAGCGCGAAGCGCCCGAGCGCCTGGTCGACCAGATCGCGTCGGTGCCGGGCGTGGGGAAGCTCGACGAGGGACAGACGGGGGTGCCGACGGTGCGCGGGCTCGCGCGGGGTCGCACCCTGATCCTCCTCGACGACGGGCGAGTCACCGCGGAGCGCAGGGCGGGGCCTTCGGCCACCTTCCTCGACCCGTTCCTCCTCGAGTCGGTCGAGGTCGTGAGGGGGCCCGGCTCCGTGGCCTACGGATCGGACGCGATCGGTGGGGTGATCCACGCCCGCACCGCTCGGCCGACCCCCGGAGAGTGGGGCGGCCGGTTCGAGATCGGCGCCGGGGTGGGCCAGCCCTGCGTCGGAGGGGGCGCGGCGGTGAACGTCCCCGTCGGCGCCGGGGCCTTCCTTCTCCAGGCCCGCGCGCGCTCCTTCGACGATTACGACGCGCCGGGAGGGACGGTCCCGAACACCGCGGCGGAAGACCGGGGCGCCGCGCTGCGCGGCCTCTTCCCGTTCCAGGCCGGCACGCTCGACCTCGGGATCCAGATCGATACCGCGCGCGACGTGGGGAAGCCGACCTCGCCTGACGTCGCGACCCTGACCTCCTACCCGCGCGAGGACTCGACCCGCTTCCGGGCGGCGTTCGCCTTCGATCCGGCGGGAGGCTTCGACTCGATCGACCTCGGCCTCTTCGCGGGGACGTACCGGCTCGTCACGCGCAGGGACCGGCCGGCGTCGGGCGCGGTCCTCCGTCAGATCCAGGACGCCGACGTCGACGCGAACGACGCGTCGGTCCGGGCTTCCGCGACCCGCGGGATCGGGGAGGGGGTCCTCCGTTTCGGCGTCGACGCGGCGGGCCGCTTCGGCCTCGAGGCGATCGGGACGACGGCGTCGGTCGACGCGGCCGGGAACCCCGTCGACGTCGAGGCCGAGAGCTCGATCGAGGACGCGAGCCGGCTCGCGCTCGGGGCGTTCACGGAAGTCGAGCACCCGGTGACGGAGTGGATGGAGCTGTCCGGGGGGGTCCGGTACGACCGGGTGCGCACCGAGAACCGGGGAGGCTGGTTCGGCGACCGGTCGACGTCGCAGGGAACGGCGACCGGTTTCGCGGCCGCGACGCTCGGGCGCGGTTCGGCGCGGAGCGCGACGCTCCAAGTCGCCCGCGGTTTCCGGGATCCGAGCCTTTCGGACCGGTACTTCCGCGGGGTGACCGGACGGGGTTTCGCCACCGGCAATCCCGATCTCCTTCCGGAGACGAGCCTCCAGTGGGACCTTTCCCTCCGCTCGACGGTCCCGAACGGGCACGTCGCGTTCTACGCCTACCGATACCGGATCTTCGATCTCGTGGAGCGCTACCGCGAGGGAAACGACTTCTTCTTCCGGAATCGAGGGGAGCAGCGGATGTGGGGGCTCGAACTCGAGGCCGACCTTGCCCCCGCTCCGCGATGGACGATCCGCGCAGGGGCCTCCTGGGTGCGAGGCCGCATCGAGGAGGACCGATCGCCGGCGGCCGACATCCCGCCGCCGACCGCGACGCTCGCCGTGGGACGGGTCCACGATCGCTTCGACTGGGAGGTTCGCGCCTACGGGGTGCTGCGAAAGGACGACCCGGGTCCCACCGAGACGACGACCCCCGGGTACGGGATCTTCGGCGCCTCCCTGCGGGTTCCGGTGACCCGCGGGTTCGAGCTCCGGCTCCGCGCCGACAACCTGCTCGACCACACGTACCCCGGGAGCGCCGACGAGGCAGCCGCGGTCGCGGCGGGCCGATCGGTCGGTCTGACCTTGGCGGGGGCGTTCTGAATCAGGGGCAGGTCGTGCCCGGCTGCCGCTCGCGTCCGTCCGACCCGTACCCGAGGCTTCCCGCCGCCGCCGCCCGCGCGCGCACGAGGTAGAGGAATCCGTCGCCGATCGCGGGCGTGACGGTGTCCGAAGCCGCGGGGGAGGAAAGGGAAGGGGCGAGACAAGTTCCGAGGGCCGGCGAACCGAGCGCGGCGAGTCCGTCGCGGAAGAGATCGAAGACGGCGGAGGGGTTCTTGCTGTCGTCCCAGGCGAGGGCGGTCTTCGAGTCGAACCGGAGG
The DNA here is from genome assembly GCA_964383585.1 of uncultured Acidobacteriota bacterium. Lineage (GTDB taxonomy): Bacteria > Acidobacteriota > Polarisedimenticolia > Polarisedimenticolales > DASRJG01 > CAYLHQ01. The sequence goes on along the minus strand of CAYLHQ010000005.1, from coordinate 51,045 downwards.
CGCGTCACCTCCCGGCGGTTCTCGTGGGCGCCGATGTCCGGCGCGGCGGAGCCGTCGTAGTCCCCGTCCACGTTTCTCGGATTCCCATCGAAGTCGGTGGTCGAGGAGCCGCCCGTCGAAGCGAGATCGAGGATGGGGGAATCGGAGCGCGGGCGGAAGTCCCCCGCCGCCGCGTCGAGGAAGAGCGGCGCCAGGAAGAACTGCCCGTTCGTGCAACGGTTTCCCGTAGCGCCCGCGCAGTCGTTCGGCACGTTCGCGTTGAAGTCGTTCGTCTGGTACGTGATTCCCGAAAGCGTTCCGGAGCCGAAGTAGACTCCGCCCCCGGAGGTCACCGCGGAGTTGCCCACGACCAGGTTGTTCCTCACGACCGCCACCGCATCCCGGTCGACGAGCATCCCGCCGCCCAGGGAGGCGGTCTGTCCTGCCTGTCCCGCGGAATTGTCGAGGATCGTGTTGTGAGCGATCTCGACGGGGGCGATGGTCCCGGCGGCGCCGACCGAGACGGCGCCGCCCGAATCGCTGGCGTGGTTGCCGACGATCACGTTGTCGGTGATGACGGCCGTGCAGTCGTCCCCGACGTCGATCGCGGCGCCGTAGGCGTAAAGTCCTTGCGCGTCGCCGATCGCGCTGTTCCCCTCGATCACGTTCCGCGTGATCACCGCGCGGGAGAGGTTCTCGACCGCGATTCCGCCCCCCAGGGCGAGCCCCGTTCCGCCGCGGTCGGCCGTGTTCGCGACGATCACGTTCCCGTCGATCACGGCGTCGGCCCCCGCCGTGACGCGGATCCCCGCGCCGACGCGGGCGAAGCCGCCGGTGATCGTGAAGCCCCTGAGGGTCGCGTCGCCGTCGAGGAGGACGATGCGGGTCTCCTGCTCGAGGAAGACCGTCGTCACGTCGGGACCGGCCTCGCTCCGAACGGTGATCGCCTTTCCGAGGAAGTTCAGGGTCTCGCGGTACCGCCCGGGACGGACGACGATCTCGTCGCCGTTCGAGGCGGTGTTGATCGCGCTCTGGATCGAAGAGAAGTCGGCCGCGCCGTCGTCGTCGACGGTCCAGACGATCGACCGCGCCGGGGGGGCGACGAGGGCCGCCGCCACGAAGGCGGCGGCCCCGAGAACACCGTGGCGACGACTCACTTCGGCTTCCGGCCTCCACCGCGGATGCGGCAGGTCGCCGTGTCCGCCGTCGAGGAGACCCGGTACCTGTCCTTCACCGTGAGACTGACCGTGAAGTCTCCCTGGGTCTGGTAGGTGTGGGTGATCGTCGGCGAGGAGGACGTGGCGGTGCTTCCATCGCCGAAGTTCCAGACGTAGGCGGAGACGAAGTCCCCGGCGTTCGAATCGTAAGAACCCGAGCCGTCGAAGGTCACGGGACTGAACGTGCGGCCCTTGTACGGACCGCCGGCTTCCGCCACCGGCGGCACGTTGTCGGGAGGGATCTCGAGGGGCGGCGTCAGGTCGAGCGCCTTTTTCACGTTGAGCATGCCGCCGCTCACCGTCACGCCGGCGAGCGCGTCGTTCGGCTCGACGCTCTGGAGGAGGATGTCCTTGTAGTCGAGGTGCGGAAGGTTCGGGTTGAACCCCATGAGGTTCGCGACCGCGCCCGTCACGTGCGGACAGGCCATCGAGGTCCCGCTCATCGTCGAGTAGCCGTTGTTCGGGGTGGTCGAGAGGATCTCGCTTCCGGGCGCCCCGAGGTCGACCGTCGTGGCGCCGTAGTTCGAGAAGCTCGACCGGCCGCCGAAGCGGGTCGTGCTCGCCACCGAGATGATGTTCGGGCTCGTGTAGCTCGCCGGATAGAACGGATTCGCGTCGTTGTCGCTCCCGTTGTTTCCGGCCGCGGCGATGTAGAGAACCCCCGCCGCGTCCGCGCGGTCGATCGCGTCCTTCATCGCCTGCGAGTACGAACCGCCTCCCCACGAATTGCTCGTCATCCGGGCGCCGTTTTCGGTCGCGTAGTCGGTCGCGGAAACGGCCGCGCTCAGGTTGCAGGAGCCGAACGAGTTACAGATCTTGAGGCGCATGATCCGGGCCGACCATGCGACGCCCGCCACCCCGACGCCGTTGTTCCCGACCGCCGCGGCGGTCCCCATCGTGTGGGAGCCGTGGGAGTGGTCGTCCTGGGCGATGGGGTCGTTCGACAGGAAATCCCATCCGTCGATGTCGTCGATGTAACCGTTCGAATCGTCGTCGACCCCGTTCCCGGGGATCTCGCCGGGGTTTTGCCAAATGTTCGCCGAGAGATCCTCATGGGCGATGTCGACCCCCGTGTCGATGCTCCCGATCACGATCAGGGAGGCGTCGGTGTTGATGTCCCACGCCTCGGGGGCGTCGATGTCGAAGTCGACGAGGCCGCCGTTCTGCCCGGTGTTGTGCATGCCCCACAGCGAGCCGAAGCGGGGGTCGTTGGGGATGACCTGGGTGTGGTAGAGGAAATCGGGCTCCGCGTACTTCACCTCGGGAAGGGCGGCGTAGCGCTCGAGAAGGGACGCGACGTCGACACTCTCCGGAAACGCGACGAGTTGGAGGTCGGGATCGAGACGGAAGTTCAACGTCACCTCGCCGCCGAAGCGGCCGTGGATCGCGTTTCTGAGGGCATCGTCCACCCCGGGCTGGAACTTGACGAGCAATCGCCCGGGAACGTAGGTGCCCTCCTCGAGGGCGGCCGCGGGGACGGCCACGAAGGCGAGGACGAGGAACGGCGCCGCGAGGCGCGCGAGAAAACCGGTCTGCGTCATGGATTCCCCCTGGACCCGCGCGCAGGCCCCGAGCCCGACACTCGGTTCCCGGCGGGTGGTTTGCGTGGACACCCGAGACCGTACCGTGAGGGGGGGCGGTCCGGCAAGGGGAAACTGGTACCGGCGGGTGGAATCGAACCACCGACCTAGGGATTATGAGACCCTCGCTCTAACCGCTGAGCTACGCCGGTCCCGGGAAGGACCCGTCACTCTAGCCAAGCGCGCGGAAGAGCGTCAAGGGCGCCGGGCGCCGCCTCCCCGAACGGCTATAATCCCGCCCGTGGAATGCCACGACTGCAAGCGGACCGAGAACGAAACGACGCTCCGGAAGTGTCCGATCTGCTTCCGCTATTACTGCGACGACCACCAGTACCTGTGGAGCGGGCGTTCGTTCTGCAGCCGGCAGTGCGCCGAGTACTTCTTCTTCTCCGACCCGGACGATTGACCGCTCGCGCCGGCGGGCCGCCGGCCCGTCAGGAGGAACCCCGTGTTTCCGGTAACGCGACCGCGCCGCCTGCGGAGGACCTCCGTCCTCCGCGAGATGATCCGCGAGACGACGCTCGCCCCGAGCGACTTCATCTACCCCCTCTTCGTCACCTTCGGAGACGGGGTGAGGCGGGAGATTCCCTCGATGCCGGGGAACTTCCAGATGTCGGTCGACCGGTTGCTCGAGGAGGTCGGAGGGGCCTGGGAGGACGGGATCCGGTCGGTGATCCTGTTCGGCATCCCGGAGCGGAAGGACGAGGCCGGCTCGGAGGGCTGGAACGACGAAGCGCCGGTCCAGCGGGCGGTGCGGGCCCTCAAGAAGGCCTACCCGGATGTCGTGGTGATCACCGACGTCTGCATGTGCGAGTACACGAGCCACGGCCACTGCGGCATCGTCCGCGACGGCGCGGTCCTGAACGACCCGACGCTCGAGTCGCTCTCCCGGTGCGCGGTCTCCCATGCCCGGGCGGGGGCGGACATCGTCGCTCCCTCGGACATGATGGACGGAAGGGTCGGGGCGATCCGGTCCGCGCTCGACGGCGCCGGCTTCGAGGAGGTTCCGATCCTGGCCTACGCGGCGAAGTACGCCTCGGCCTTCTACGGGCCCTTCCGCGAAGCGGCGGGCTCCACCCCGCAGTTCGGGGACCGGCGGGCGTACCAGATGGACCCGGCGAACGCCGAGGAGGCGCTCCGTGAGGTCGCGCTCGACGTCGAGGAGGGGGCCGACATCGTCATGGTCAAGCCGGCGCTCGCCTACCTTGACGTCATCCGGAGGGTCAAAGACGCCTTCGAGATGCCGGTTGCGGCTTACAACGTGAGCGGAGAGTTCTCGATGCTCGCCGCCGCCGCCGAACGCGGATGGATCGATCGGGAGCGCGCGGTGATGGAGGTGCTCACCGCGATCCGCCGGGCCGGCGCCGATCTCGTGCTGACCTATCACGCCCGGGAGGCGGCGCGCCTGCTCCGATGAGCGACCCGGGGTCCGCGCTTTTCGATCTCGAGCGGCTCCGGGCGAGGTCGCCGCTCGAGGAGGATCGGGCCGCCATGGAACGTCTGCGCGCGATCGCGTTCGAGCTCGCGTCCCGGTTCCGGCTGGCGTGGAGGGCGCTCGAGGCGGAGGCCGACGGGGTGAACGGGCACTACGGGATCTGCTACCGGGACGGGACGATCCGCATCCGGCTACGCCACGCAAAGACCGGTCGCATGCTCAAGGAGTCGAGCCTCGTCGACACCCTCTGCCACGAACTCGCCCACCTGCGTCACTTCGACCACTTGGAACGCTTCCGGCGCTTCCACCGGAGAATCCAGGATGAGGCGCGGCGCCTCGGGTACTACCGGCCCGGTTCCGCCGGAAAGGCCGCGGGCGCGGGGCAGCGTTCGCTTTTCGACGACCACACCTGTTTCTCCCGCCCGGAGGCGACGAAGGAGACCCGCGCGACATGAAGACCATGGAGACTCGTTTCGGCGAAGCGAAGCGGTACATCCCGGGCGGGGTCAACAGTCCGGTCCGCGCCTTCCGCTCGGTCGGGGGAACTCCCGTCTTCTTCGAGAGTGCGCAAGGCGCGACGCTCCGGGACGCCGACGGGAAGGAGTACGTCGACTACGTCGGCTCGTGGGGGCCGATGATCGTGGGCCATTCCCATCCGCGGGTGGTGGCGGCCCTTCGCGACCAGATCGCGAAGGGATGCTCGTTCGGCGCTCCCTCCGAACTCGAGACCGAGCTCGCGCGCCGTGTCGTCGACCGCGTCCCGGGCTGCGACCGCGTCCGTTTCGTTTCGAGCGGGACCGAGGCGTGCATGTCGGCGATCCGCGTGGCGCGCGGGGCGACGGGACGCGACGGGGTCGTCAAGGTCGACGGCTGCTACCACGGCCATGTCGACTCGCTCCTCGTGAAAGCCGGCTCCGGGGTCATGACCCTGGCGATCCCGGGCAGTCCCGGGGTGCCCGAAGGACTCGCGGCGCTGACGCACGTCGTCCCGTACAACGACGCCCCCGTGCTCGAGCGGCTGCTCGCCGAGCGCGGAGGGTCGATCGCGTGCGTCATCCTCGAGCCGGTCGCGGGCAACATGGGGCTCGTCCCCCCGGCGCCCGGGTATCTCGAGGCGGTTCGGGCGGTCACGCGCAGACACGGCGTGGTGCTCATCCTCGACGAGGTGATGACCGGCTTTCGCGTCGATCGCGGGGGAGCGACAGCCCGTTACGGGGTGGAAGGGGATCTCACCTGCTTCGGGAAGGTCATCGGGGGAGGGCTCCCCGTCGGGGCGTACGGCGGGAAGGACGCGCTCATGTCGATGGTCGCGCCGGAAGGGCCGGTCTACCAGGCGGGGACGCTCTCGGGGAACCCGCTCGCGATGCGCGCCGGCATCGAAACCCTCGACCTCCTCGACGAGGAGGGCGAGTACGAACGGCTCGAGCGGACCTCGGCGATTCTCGCCCTTGGGCTGGAACAGCGCGCCCGCGCGGCGGGGGTCGAGATCACCTTGAACCGGGTTGGCTCGATGTTCACCTTGTTCTTCACTCCGGGACCGGTCGTTGATTCCGATTCCGCCGGCCGAGCCGACACGAAGCGATTCGCCGCGTTCTTCCACGGAATGCTCGAGCGCGGGGTGTATCTCCCGCCGTCCCAATTCGAGTGCTGGTTCGTCTCCACGGCCCATGGAAGCGCGGAGGTCGAGAAGACGCTCGCCGCGTCCGAAGCGGCGTTCCGCGAGGCGGCGGCGGTCTAGAAGGAGGTCCGAGATGCTGAGGCTCACGTTTCACGGGCATTCGTGCTGGGAGGTGAACGACGGCTCCCACACCGTTCTGATCGACCCGTTCTTGACCGGGAACCCGCTCGCCGACGTCAAACCGGACGGATTCAAGAAACTCAACGCGATCATCGTCACCCACGGCCACGGAGATCACATCGGCGACGCGGTGCAGATCGCAAGGAAGGTGCACGCGAAGGTGATCGCGAACTTCGAGATCGTGAACTGGTTCGCCGCCCACGGGATCGAAGGACACCCGCTCCACATCGGTGGGGGGGCGGACTTTCCGTTCGGCCGCGTGAAGCTGACCATCGCCCACCACGGGTCGACCGGACCGGATGGAGAGCCGCTCGGGAACCCGGCGGGGGTGATCCTCAGGATGGGCGGAAAGACCATCTACCACGCCGGAGATACCGGGCTTTTCTACGACATGAAGCTGATCGCCGAGATGAACGGACCGCTCGACGCCGCCCTCCTTCCGATCGGCGACAACTTCACGATGGGAATTGACGACGCGGTGAAGGCGACCGAGCTTCTCGGTGCGAAGGTCCACGTCCCGATGCACTACGACACGTTCGGCTTCATCAAGGCCGACCCCGAGGTTTTCCGGCAGAAGGTCGAGTCGCGGGGGGGGAGAGTGGTCGTCGTCCGGCCGGGAGAGAGCATCGAGGTTTGATGGGGACATTCCTCGATAGTCGTCAAAAGCGATAGGTAGGGAAAAACGGGGACAGGTTACTCAATACGAGCGCTCGGGCGAATCTCCCGGGCGCTCGTATTGAGTAACCTGTCCCCGTTTTTCCCTACCTATCGCTTTTGACGACTATCGAGGAATGTCCCCTAGAACCGATCCCCGATCACGAGGTAGAACCGGTCGCGGTCGGGCTCGGTCCAGCCCCATCCCAGGTAGGCCGGGCCGAGCGGGGTCTCGGCGCCCGCGAAGATCGCGCCGCCGTAGCGGAGCGACTCCCACGTGATCGACTCGTCACGCGCGTAGACGTTTCCGGCCTCGAGGCTCATTCCGGCGTAGAGACGATTCCCGATGGGACCGAGGCTCAGCCCCTTGATCTCGTAATAGTAGAAAAGGCCGAACACTCCTCCGTGGTCGTCGATCAACTCGTTCTCCCCCAATCCGGAGAGCCGGCCGAATCCACCGATGGTCGCCGCCGACCGGAGGGTCGACTCGTTCGACAGGTTCGCGGCGACGCTGGCGAACGGAGCGAAGATGCTCCGGCCGGCCGAGATATTCAGCGCCCAGTCCAGCCGGGCGACCGTCGCGTTCTCGGAACCGCCCATCGCCTCGAGGCTTCGCTCGATCGACGCCGTCCCGAACGTGCCGCGAGCCGGGAACACGGCACGGTCCCGCGTGTCCACGGTGAACGCCCCCCGGAACCCCCCGAGGTCCTCCTCGACGTCGTCGTCGAGGGGCTGGCCGATCCGCACGTCTCCGCGCGCTTTTCCACGAAACACCTCGGCGCTCAGTTGTCCCCAGTTTCCGAAGATTCGTCCGGCGGCGAGGCTCCCTTCGTACCCCTCGAGGCGTGCCTCCGCGTAGGGAACCCCGTCGAGCCAGATCGTCTGATTCGTGCGCACGACGGCCGCGCCCGCGGACGCGAACCAGCGGAGCCCCCAGTCGAGGGGCTGGTAGAACTCCGTCGATGCGAGGGAGGTCTCGCCGATCTGGAGGGTGTTGACCCACTCTCCGTTCCTGCGGTTCACCGCGTACACACGGTGCCGGACGAGGAGCCCGTAGGAGGCATCCCCCTCGAAGTCGCTCCGGAAGTTCAAGCCGAACTGAAGGCTCCCGCGGCTGTACCGCTTCTCCGGAACACGTAGCTCGACGCGGCTCGCGCCGTCGACGACGTCGACGTCGTACGACATCAGGCCGAAGGTGTCGAGGCCCGTGAGGCGGATCACGTCCCCGCGGAAGCGGTCGGCGTCGAACGGCTCCCCGGGGACCACATGGAGACGCCGCTCCACGATCCTATCGTCGAGCCAGGAGGAGTTCTCGAGTCGGAACTCTCCCACCGGCACCTCCGTCGTGTCGTTCCTCCGGTGACGGGACTGGAACGCCTGCCATCGCGTCTCGTCGGTCCCGAACGGTCGGAGGAGATCGGTCTTCTCCCTCGCTGCGGCCTCGCCAATCGCGACCGCTTCCCGCGCGCGATCGAAACTCTTGAAGGTGATGTCCCGCAAATCCGGCTCGATCAGGACGTCGCCCTCCCGCAGCTTCTCCTTGTCCTGTTCGACGCTTCCCGCCGTGAGGAACGCGGTCAACTGGTTCATCACGCCGAGAAAGGACAGCCCGCGAACCTCGGTGTCGAGCGGCGTCGAGATATTGACGGCGATGATCCGCTTCGCCCCGAGCTTCTGGGCGATCCCGACCGGGAGGTTCGCCGCCGACCCGCCGTCGACGAGCGGCCGGCCGTCGATCACGACGGGAGCGAACGCCGCGGGAATCGACATGCTCGCCCGCATGGCGTCCGCGAGGTTCCCCTTCCCGAGGACGACGGCCTCGCTCGTTCCGAGGTCCATCGCCACCGCCCGGTAGGGGATCGGCAGCCGGTCGAAGTCAGTCACGTCGGTCGCGTGAACGACGAGGTCCCGCAGCATCAACTCGAGCTTCTGGCCGCCTAAGAGCCCTCCCGGCAGGTAGGGCTTGAAGCCCTCGAAACGGAGCTTCAGCGGGATCAGATAAGGGGTGTCGTCCTCCTTCCGGCGGAAGGGACGGTCGGTGCGTTTCACCGTGTCGAAGAACACCTCGTCCCAGTCGATCGTGGCGAGGATCTCCTCGATCTCCTCCGGAGTGTATCCGGAGGCGTAGAGTCCGCCCACGATCGACCCCATGCTCGTCCCGACGATCAGGTCGGGAACGATTCGGTTCTCTTCGAGGACCTTGAGCACACCGATGTGGGCCGCGCCGCGGGCCCCGCCGCCGCTCAGGACGAGGGCGACCCTCGGACGTTCGGGGAGCGGTTCGAGAAAGGATTCCGTCTGCCCGAAGACCGCGGACGCGGCCGTTCCCGCGAGAACGAGCGAGAGAAGCGACCGTCCCATGATGCCCTCCCGCCGACGGATTCTACGATCGCGCGCCCGTTCGGAGCCCCCGAATTTCGTCGGCTTCGAGCGCCCTGCACTTCCCGATGGGGAGGTCCCCGATGCGGACCGGCCCGATCGCCACGCGGACGAGCTCGAGGACCTTGCTCCCGACCGCCTCCACCATCCTCCGGACTTGCCGGTTGCGACCCTCGGTGATCGTGATCTCGAAGACCGTGCGCCCGCCCGCCTCCCGGAGCCGGGTCACGTCGGCGGGGCGGGTGGGCCCGTCCCGGAGGTCGACGCCGGTCCGGAGCCGTTCCAGCTGCTCGTCGGTCAAATGGGTCGACGCTTTGACCTGGTAGGTCTTCGGCACCTTGAAATCCGGGTTCTGGATCCGTTCGGAGAAGGCGGAGTCGTTCGTGAGAATCAGAAGACCGGTCGTTTCCCGGTCGAGTCGTCCGGCGGGGAAGACGTACGGCGTTCCCGGCGGCAGGAGGTCGAGCACCGTTCTGCGGCCCCGTTCGTCCCGCGCGGTCGTCACGACCCCCTTCGGCTTGTAGAGCAACAGGTAGGTCCTCGAGGCGGGTGCCGACAACGCGCGGCCGTCGAGGGAGAGCCGATCGCGCTCGAGGTCGACCCAGCGCAGCGGGTTTCGCTCCACTCGGCCGTTGACGCGGACCCTGCCCGCCTCGATCCATCGCGCGGCGTCGGTGCGGGAGGCGACCCCGGCCTTCGAGAGGGCACGCTCGAGGTGCGTCAGAGGCCGGGCCAGGTCGGGCCGAGGCGTCGGCCGCCGCCGCTCAGCTCGCGCGGCCGAGGTACGACCCGTTCTCGGTGCTGACACGGATCGTTTCCCCCTCCTCGATGAACGAGGGGACTTGGACGACGAGGCCAGTCTCGAGGGTCGCCGGCTTCTTCTGCGCGGAGGCGGTGGCTCCCTTGATCCCCGGCGCGGTCTCGACGACCTTCAGGTCGACCGACGCCGGGAGTTCGATCCCGACCGGGAGCCCCTCGAACCAGTCCATGACGACGGAGGAGTTCGGAACGACGTACGGCATGACGTCTCCGACGACATCGTCCGCGAGGGCGACCTGCTCGTACGAATCGTTGTCCATGAAGTGATAGCCCGAGGCGTCGTGGTAGAGGTACTGCATTTGACGCGTTTCGAGCGCGACGCGGTCGAGCTCTTCGGTGGAGCTGAACCGGACGTCGGTTTGCGTCCCGGTCCTCAGGTTCCGGAGCTTCGCCTGCACGAACGCGCGGAGGTTCCCCGGCGTGCGGTGCTGGAACGAGAGCACCCGGAAGAGCTCCCCGTCGATCCTCAGGATCTGCCCGTTGCGGATGTCGTTGGCCTTCATCTCGAGTTCCTTTCCTGTCCCGCGACCACCTCCAGCCTGGTGTAGGCCGGAAGGATCCGCTTTTTTCCGTAGCCCACGAAGTGGATGGTCAGCTTGAGCCTCTTGCCTTCGCCCTCCCGGTCGAGGATGCGCCCGGCGCCGAACATCGGGTGCTCGACGGTCGCGCCGACGGCGAGGCCGTCGGGGGGCGGGGGACCACTCGGTCCGGACGCCGACCCGGGCGGGACGGAGCCGACGGTCGGGCGCGCCGTGGCCCGGGCCGCAGACGATCCCCAGGCGTCGAACGAGGGCTCGCGCGGAAACGAGGGCCGGCCTCCCTGGACGGAGGGGAACCCCCCGACTTCCTCGAGGAATTCGGCGGGGACCTCGTCGAGGAATCGGGACGGCTGGTTCGACATCGGCACCCCCTGCTGGAGCCTCGAGTAGGCGTGCGAGAGGAAGAGACGCTCCCGGGCGCGCGTCATCGCGACGTAGCAGAGGCGCCGCTCCTCCTCCAGGTCGTCCGAAGAGGCGGCGGAGCGGGCGTGCGGGAAGAGGTTCTCCTCGAGCCCGGCGAGGAAGACGGCGGGAAACTCGAGCCCCTTCGCGCAGTGGATCGTCATGAGCGTGACCCCGGGCCGGGCGCCGACCTCGTCGGCGTCGGAAACGAGGGCCGAACGGTCGAGGAACCCCTGGAGACCGGGGTCCTCGGCTTCCTTCTCGTACTCGACGGCGGCCGAGACGAGTGCGCGGACATTCTCGATCCGGTCCTGTGCTTCCCCGGGATGCGACTTCTCGAGGTGGCTTTCGAACTTCGTCCGCTCGAGCACCGCCTCGAGCACGAGGGCCGCGGGCTCTTCGGAGGCGAGCGACGAGAGTTCTTCGATGAGGTCGACGAACCCCTGGAGCATCCGCGCCGAGCGCGAGGGGAGAAGGCCGTCGCCGGTCGCCCGACGGGCGGCGGCGAGCAACGGGAGGCCGTGCGTCCGCGCGACGTCCTCGACGGAGCGGATCGTACCGTCGCCGACCCCGCGCGCGGGAGTGTTGACGACCCGCCGGAAGGCGACGTCGTCCGAGGGGTTCACGAGGAGCTTCAGGTACGCGAGGACGTCCTTGACCTCCTTCCGCTCGTAGAACTGGACCGAACCGACCACCTGGTACGGGATCCTGTCGCGGCGGAAGGCCTCTTCGAGCTGCCGGGACTGGGCGTTGGTCCGGTAGAGAACGGCCACGTCCTCGTAAGGACGGCTCCCCGTCCATTCGCGGATCCGCCGTGCGATCCAGGTCGCCTCGGCCCGATCGTCCGGGGCGCGGAAGAGCTCCACGCGCTCGCCGCGTGCGTTTTCGGTCCAGAGACGCTTTCCCTTGCGGGCCTTGTTGCGGGAGATCACCGCGCCGGCGACGTCGAGGATCGTCCCGGTGGAGCGGTAGTTTTGTTCCAGCTTGATCGTGCGCGCGCCGGGATGGTCCCGCTCGAAGTCGAGGATGTTCCGAATCTCCGCGCCGCGGAACTTGTAAATCGACTGGTCCTCGTCGCCGACGACGAAAATGTTCCCGTGGCGCGAGGCGAGCGCGCGGACGAGGAGGTACTGCGGGCGGTTCGTGTCCTGGTACTCGTCGACGAGAAGGTGGCGGCAGCGCGAGGCGTACCTCTCGCGAGTCTCCGGGTTCCGCTCCGGGTCGAGGAGTTCGAGGGCCTTGAGGAGCAGGTCGTCGAAATCGGCAGCGTTCGCCTTCCTCAACCCCTCCTCGTAACGGGCGTACGCCTGGGCGACCAGCCTGGCGTCGGGGGAGAAGGCGCGCGTTTCGAGCGACGAGGGGGATTCCATCGCGTTCTTCGCGCGGCTGATCCGGGACAGCACGGCGCGCGCCCCTCCGGCCGCGTCGTCCGCCCCCATCTCCTTGAGAATCCGTTTCATCAGCGCGAGCTGATCGTCGGTGTCGTAGACGTTGAACCCGGGGGCGAGGCCGGCGCACGCGCCGTCCCGCCGGAGCATGCGAAGACAGAGGGCGTGGAAGGTCCCGACCCACATCCCCTCGGCTTCGCCTCCGAGGAGAGCCCGGACGCGCTCTCGCATCTCCGCCGCCGCCTTGTTCGTGAACGTGACCGCGACGATCCGCCCAGGGTCTTCTCGCCTCTCCGAGACGAGCCAGGCGATCCGGTGGGTGATGACGCGGGTCTTGCCGGAACCGGCCCCCGCGAGGACGAGGACGGGGCCGTCGCCGTGGGCGACCGCCTCCTGCTGGGCGGGATTGAGGGCGGCCAGAAGACCGCCCGCTTGCTCCTTTGGGGGCACGTTGTCTCCGAGGGAGGCTCGCGAACCCACGCATTGTAGCAAGGTGCGCTATATTCCCGGTTTTCCACGGGGATCTGCGCCATGGCGGAGCGAGCCGAGCGTCCCGAGGCCAACGACTTCATTCGCGAACGCGTGATCGAGGATCTGGAGACCGGTCGTCTTCGGCAAGTGGTCACGCGGTTCCCGCCGGAACCGAACGGGTACCTGCACATCGGGCACGCGAAATCGATCTGCCTGAACTTCGGGCTCGCGCGCGAGTTCGGAGGGCGTTGCCACCTCCGGTTCGACGACACGAACCCGATCAAGGAGGAGCAGGAGTACGTCGACTCGATCCTCGAAGACGTACGCTGGCTCGGTTTCGACTGGGGCGAGCACCTCTACTACGCGTCGGACTACTTCGAGAAGATTTACGAACTCGGCGAAACCCTGATCCGGAAGGGCCACGCCTACGTCGACGAGCTGACGGCCGAGGAGATCCGGGAGCACCGCGGGACGCTGACCGAGCCCGGCAGGGAGAGCCCCCACCGCGAGCGGCCGGCGGAGGAGAGCCTCGACCTCTTCCGCCGCATGCGAGCGGGGGAATTCCCCGACGGGTCGAAGGTCTTGCGAGCGAAGATCGACATGGCCTCGCCCAACATCAACCTGCGCGACCCGGTTCTCTATCGGATCCGGCGTGCTCACCATCACCGGACCGGCGACGATTGGTGCATCTACCCGATGTACGACATGGCCCACGGCTACTCGGACTGGATCGAGGGGATCACCCACTCGATCTGCACGCTCGAGTTCGAGGCCCACCGTCCGCTTTACGACTGGCTCCTCGTCATGGTCGATGCCGAGAACCGGCCGCAGCAGATCGAATTCGCGCGCCTCAACTTGACCTACACCGTCCTGAGCAAACGGAAGCTCCTCACCCTCGTCCACGAGAAGCACGTCACGAGCTGGGACGATCCCCGAATGCCGACCCTTTCCGGGTACCGGCGCCGCGGCTACACGCCGGAGTCCATCCGCGCGTTCTGCGACCGGGTCGGGGTGGCGAAGCGCGACAGCCGGGTCGACGTCACCCTCCTCGAGAACGCCCTCCGGGACGACCTCAACCGGCGTGCGCCGCGTGCGATGGCGGTGCTGCGTCCCCTCAAACTCGTCCTCGTCGACTACCCGGAGGGGAAGGTCGAGTGGGTCGAGTCGAAGAACAACCCCGAGGATCCTTCTGCGGGGACCCGGCGAGTCCCGTTCTCCCGCGAGCTCTGGATCGAACGCGACGACTTCCGGGAGTTCCCGCCGAAGGGGTTTCACCGTCTCTTTCCCGGGAACGAGATCCGCCTCCGGAACGCCTACGTCGTGAAGTGCGTCGAGGTCGTGAAGGACGGGGCGGGGGAGGTCGTCGAGGTGCGCTGCACCCACGATCCGGAAACTCTCGGGAGGAATCCGGCCGACGGCCGTCGGATCAAGGGAGTGTCGCACTGGGTGTCGGCGGCCCACGCTGTCGACGCCGAAGTGCGCCTGTACGACCGGCTGTTCACGGTCGAGAACCCCGACGACGTTCCGGAGGGGAAGGACTGGCGTGATCTCCTGAACCCCGCGTCGCTCGAGGTGCTCTCCGGGTGCAAGCTCGAGCCTTCTCTGGCGGAGGCCGCCCCCAATGCGACCTGGCAGTTCGAACGGCAGGGGTACTTCTGCGCCGACTCCCGCGACTCGAAGCCGGGGCGCCCTGTCTTCAACCGCGCCGTGACGCTTCGCGATACTTGGGCGAAGTTGGAAAAGAGGGGACAGATAACGTAGTTGGAAAGAGGGGACAAAAGAGGGGACAGGTTACTCAATTGTCGCAACTGTTCCAGTTGCGACAATTGAGTAACCTGTCCCCTCTTTCCCAAGGTCACGTCACCCTCCCGATCCACGCGTCCCACACTCCAGCAGTCTCCCCGGACCGGACGAGACGTTCGCGAGGACAACGAGCGTCCACCCTGAACTGAACCCCGATTGACCCGAACGACGGTGCTGACGCCGGGGAATCGCCCCGTGCGCCTAAAGCTATTTCAGGAAAAAGCGGAATGTCCCCTATTCAACCGTCACGCTCTTGGCGAGGTTTCTCGGCTGGTCGACGTCGCATCCCCGCAGGAGCGCGATGTGATAGGCGAGGAGCTGGAGCGGCAGCACCATCAGCAGGGGGGAGAGGAGCTCGCGCGATCTCGGCACCCGGAGAATGACGTCGGCCTTCTGCGCGAGGTCTCGGTCGTCCCCGTCGGTGACCGCGATCACGATGCCGGCCCGCGCCTTCACCTCCTCGACGTTCGCGAGCATCTTCTCGTAGACGCCGTCCCGTGGACAGAGCGCGACGACCGGCATGTGCTCATCGATCAAGGCGATCGGCCCGTGCTTCATCTCGCCGGCAGGGTACCCCTCGGCGTGGATGTACGAGATCTCCTTCAACTTCAGAGCGCCCTCGAGAGCGATCGGGAAATTCACGCCGCGTCCGAGGTAGAGGAAATCGGCACTCTCGTAGAACGTCTTCGCGATTTCCTCGATCTCGCGCTCTTCGGCGAGGTAGCGCTCCATCTGGACCGGCACGTGGTAGAGGTCCCGGATCAGCTCGGCCGCCTCCGCCTCGCCGAGCGTGCCCCGCACCCTGCCGAGCTTGATCGCGAGAAGGACGAGCGCGGTGATCTGGCTCGTGAACGCCTTGGTGGAGGCGACGCCGATCTCCGGGCCGGCGTGCGTGTAGATCGTTCCGGCCGCTTCCCGCGTCAGCATCGACCCCCTCACGTTGCAGATCGCGAGCGTGGTCGCCCCCTTCGCCCTGGCCTCGCGGAGGGCTGCCAGGGTGTCCGCCGTTTCCCCCGATTGGCTGATGTAGATCGGGAGGCAGTCGCGGTCGACGAGCGGCTTCCGGTAGCGGAACTCCGAGGCGTAGTCGACCTCGACGGGGAGTCCGGCGAGTTGTTCGAGGAGGAACTTCCCGACGTGTCCCGCGTGCCACGAGGTGCCGCAGGCGACGATTTGGGCCCGCGTCACACGTCGGAGGACGTCGTCGGGGATGTGCATCTCCTCGAGGTGGATCTCCGTCGATTCGAGCGAGACGCGACCGAGGAGGGTGTCGCGGACGGCGCGCGGCTGCTCGTGGATCTCCTTGAGCATGAAGTGCCGGTATCCGCCCTTCTCGGCCATGATCGGGTCCCACGGGATCCGCTGCGGCTCCTTCTCGAGGGGCCTCCCGTCGAGGTGGACGAAGGACACCCCCCCGGGGCGCGCGATCACGATCTCGTGGTCGTCCATGAAGACGACGTCCTTCGTGTGATGCAGGATCGCCGGAAGGTCCGACGCGATGAAGGTCTCGCCCTCGGCGATGCCGACGACGAGCGGGGGACCCAGACGCGCCGCGACGAGGGTGTCCGGCGCGTCCACGGAAATCGCGACCAAGGCGTAGATCCCGCGCAGGCGGGGGAGGACGGCACGGAACGCCTCCTCGAGCCCGACTCCCGGCGATTTCATCTCCTGCTCGAGGGCGTGCGCGACCACCTCGGTGTCGGTTTCGGTCGCGAAGCGGTGCCCCTGCGCCTGGAGCTCGTGCTTCAGCTCCAGGTAGTTCTCGATGATCCCATTGTGGATCACCACGAGCCGCCCCGAGCAGTCGCGGTGAGGGTGGGCGTTCTCCTCCGTCGGCCGGCCGTGGGTGGCCCACCGGGTGTGGCCGACCCCGTACCGTCCCTCGATCGGCCTCTCGCTCAACACCTTCTCGAGGTCGCGGAGCTTGCCGGGCGCCCGGCGGATCGTAAGCTCGCCGTTCCCATTGACGACGGCGACCCCCGCCGAGTCGTAGCCCCGGTACTCGAGCCGCCGCAACCCCTCGATCAGCACCTCAACCGGGTCCTTGGGGCCGATGTACCCGACGATCCCGCACATGGAGCGCTACCTCCCGCCGGTCCGGCGCTTCTTTCCCCCGCCCCGATCGCGGCGCTCGACCCAGCCCTCCAAGTTGAGCTGCCGTGCCCTCGAGATCGCCAGGGCGCCGGAGGGGACGTCCTCGGTGACCGTGCTCCCGGCCCCAATATAGGCCCCGTCGCCCACCGTGACCGGCGCCACCAGCTGGGAATCGCTCCCGACGAAAACCCCCTTCCCCAGGGTGGTGACGTGCTTGTGCTCGCCGTCGTAATTGCAGGTGATCGTTCCGGCGCCGATGTTGCTGTGGTCGCCGATCTCGGCATCCCCGAGGTAGGAGAGGTGCGAGGCCTTCACTCCCCTCCCGAGACGCGACTTCTTGATCTCGACGAAGTTCCCGACGCGGGCCTCCGCCTCGAGCACCGACCCCGGCCGGAGATGGGCGAAGGGGCCGACGGAGGCCCCCTCGCCGACGACGGCGTCGTGGAGAACGCTGTGGTCGCGGATTTCGACCCGGTCCGCGAGCACGACGTTCGTGAGACGGCAGCCGGGGCGGATCATGCAGTCCTCGCCGATGCGGCACTCCCCCTCGAGGATCACGTCGGGGTAAATCACGGTGTCCTTTCCGACGCGGGCGAGGGGGTCGATCCAGGTCCGCTCGGGGTCGAGCAGGCTGACCCCCTGCTCCATCAGCTGTTGCGCCTTCCGTCGGTAGAGCGTTCGACTCGCGAGCGCGAGTTCCGAGCGCGTGTTCACTCCGAGCACCTCGGCCGCGTCGGAGTGCCGGAGGGCTGCGACCTTCTCCCCCTGCGCGAGCAGGATCCGCACGGCGTCCGTCAGGTAGTACTCCTTCTGGGAATTGTCGGGCCGGACTTTCCGGAGGGCCGCGAAGAGTTTCGCCGGTTCCGCGCAGTAGATGCCGCAGTTGATCTCGCGGATCTTCCGCTCCGCGACGGTCGCGTCCCGTTCCTCGACGATCCGCGAGACATGGCCGGCTTCGTCCCGGACGACCCGTCCGTACCCCGTCGGATCGTCCACCTCGGTCGTGGTGAGGGTCAGGGCCGCGCCGGAGCGCCGGTGGAGGGAGAGGAGGGAGCGAAGCGTGAGGAAGCGAAGGGTCGGGAGGTCTCCGTTCAGGATCAGGAGCGTTTGCCCTCCCATGGCGCCGAGCTTCGGTGCCGCCTGCATCACCGCGTGGCCGGTCCCACGCTGCTCGGTCTGATCGACGAATCCGTCGACCAGGTGTTCGAGTACCGCCCGAACCGCGTCGCCCTGAAACCCCACGACCGCGAGCAACCGGCCCGGCCGGAGGGCCCTCGCGGCCCGCACCACGTGGGTGATCATCGGTTCGCCCGCCACGGGGTGGAGGAGCTTGATCGTCTTCGACCGGAGACGTTTTCCCTGGCCCGCGGCCAGGACCAGAACGGCGGGGGCCGGCGGCGGGGCCACGGTCACGCCCCGGTGGCGGAGGGCTCGATCACGTCGATGAACGAAGCCTCGTCCCGCACCGGTTCGAAGGCCGCGTCCTGGGCGGCCTGGTACCGGAGATGCGGGACGAGCGAGACCGCCCGGCGCAGGTCGGCCGCGGCCGCTTCCGCGTCCCGGAGGGCGGCGTGGGCCGCCGCGCGCGCGTACCAGTAGCTCGCCTCCCCGGGCTCGGCAGCGACGGCGGCATCGAGAAAGGCCATCGCCTCCTTGGGGCGGCCGTCGTTCAGCCTGACGACCGCCTCGAGGTACCGCTCCTCGGCGGTCCGCGGCGTCGGGGCCTCGGTGGCGATCCGTCTGGCGCAGGCTCCGGCCCAGGTGCGCGCCCGATCCGAGAGGACCGGCTCGTTGCGGTTTTCGGCGGCGAGATCGAGAAAGCGCTCGCGGGCCTCCGTGAAGGCGCCCTTGCGCATCAGCTCGAGGGCGTTCTCGTACTCTCCGAGGGCGATCTCGAATGCCTCGGTATTCTGGCCTCGGAA
This sequence comes from uncultured Acidobacteriota bacterium, assembly GCA_964383585.1. Classification (GTDB taxonomy): domain Bacteria; phylum Acidobacteriota; class Polarisedimenticolia; order Polarisedimenticolales; family DASRJG01; genus CAYLHQ01. The sequence continues at coordinate 32,565 of CAYLHQ010000005.1, read as the reverse complement.
CTCGCCCCCCGCGGGGGCATCCTTGGCTCGACCCTTCGTCTTCCTGCTATTGGGCATCGGGCGGGGACCTCCGATCTCCCGGACCTCGGGGGAGATCGCGCCATCATAGCGAACCGCGTGGTCCGCGTACAGCCGGAGGGCCGGCGGCGTTCGGGGCGTTACAATCCGCCCGATGACCGGCCTCGTCGCGCTCGGATCCGACCTCGGGGACCGTCTCGCCGCCCTGCGCGCCGGGATCGACGGGATGACGCGGGGCGGGATCGAGGTCTCGGCCCTGTCCTCCGTGTGGGAGACCGAACCGGTCGACGTTCCCGGATCGCCCGGATTCCTGAACATGGCGGCGCGGATCGAGGTGCCGGATGGAACCGAGCCCGAGGCGGTGCTCGCTCGCCTGAACGAGGTCGAGCGGGCGCTCGGGAGACGGAGGCGAGGGCGGAACCGTTCCCGGGTCCTCGATCTCGACCTCCTCGTGCTCGGGGACCGGATCGTCGCGACGGAGCGCCTGACGCTTCCGCACCCGCGCATGTGGTCGCGGAGGTTCGTGCTCGCGCCGCTCGCAGAGATCGCTCCCGGCCTCCGCGATCCGGAAACGGGACGAACCGTCGTCGAGACTCTCGCGCTTCTTCCCGATCGTCCGTGGGCGAGGAACGCGGGGCCGCTTGCTCCGCGCGAGCGAGCGCCCGTATACTCCGGCCGCCTATGAAATTCCGGTCCATCGCCGTGGAAGGGCCGATCGGAGTCGGGAAGACTTCCTTCGTGGAGCTCCTCGTGAAGAAGTTCGAGGCGAACCGGGTCCTCGAACAGGTCGACAATCCGTTCCTGCGCGACTTCTACCACGACAAGCCGGGGACGGCGTTCCAGACCCAGCTCTTCTTCCTGCTCTCCCGCTACCGGCAGTTGCTCGACCTGAAGCAGCGCGATCTCTTCCGGCAGGTCACGATCTGCGACTACATCTTCCCCAAGGACAAGATCTTCGCGTACCTGAACCTCGACGACAGCGAGCTGATGATCTACGACAAGCTCTATGCGCTCCTCGAGCCCCAGGTGCCGAAACCCGATCTCGTGATCTTCCTCCAGGCCGACACGGCGCGCCTGATGGAGAGGATCCGGCGCCGGAAGAGGGACTACGAGTCGGAGATCTCCGAGGCCTACGTCAACGAGGTCAACAAGGCCTACAACTACTTCTTCTTCAACTACACCGCCACGCCGCTCCTCGTCATCAACACCAGCGAGATCGACTTCGTCCACCAGGAAAACGACCTCGACGAGCTGGTCTCCCAGATCCGGAAGATGGAACGGGGCGTTCAGTACTATCGCCCGTTGGGCTCGTCGGCCTAGCGGGCGGCCGCCGGCAGAAACGAGGCCCGCGTCGCCCGACCCCGCAGGGGCGGGCAGGCAAGGAGGCCGCTCGTGATCACCGTTCCCTCTTTCCGATCGAGGAAGGGAGCCGCGCGGCTCGTCGTCCTCACCGCGTACGACGCGGCCTCGGCGGCGCTCGCCGAGGCGGCCGGGGTCGACGCGCTGCTCGTGGGAGACTCCCTCGGGATGGTCGTCCTGGGGCACGACAGCACGCTCCCGGTCACGATGGACGACATGGTGTCCCACACGCGGGCGGTGGCCCGCCGCCGGACGCACGCGCTTCTCGTCGCCGACATGCCCTGGCTCTCCTACCACCTCGGAGTCGAGGACGCCGTGCGCAACGCGGCCCGCCTCGTCCGCGAAGGAGGCGCCGACGCGGTGAAGCTCGAGGGAGGAACGAAGCGGCTTCCGGCGATCCGGGCGATCCTCGACGCGGAAATCCCGGTCATGGGCCATCTCGGGCTCACCCCGCAGTCGGTCCTCCGTCTCGGCGGCTACAAGGTCCAGGGGCGGCACGAGGAGGAGGCCCGGGCCCTCCTCGAGGAGGCAGAGGCCCTCGACGCGGCGGGGATCTTCTCCCTCGTGCTCGAAGGGATCCCCGCCGATCTCGCGGCGCGGGTGACCGAGACGGTTCGCGTTCCCACGATCGGGATCGGGGCGGGGCCGCGGTGCGACGGCCAGGTCCTCGTCGTCCACGATCTCCTGGGGATGCTTCCCGGGGAAGTCCCGAAGTTCGTTCGAAAGTACATGAACTTCCACGAGGAAGCGGCCGCGGCCGTCCGACGCTGGGCGGACGACGTGCGAGACGGGGCGTTCCCCTCCGAGTCGGAGACCTACGGCTGATGGACGTCGTCCGACGCATTCGCTCGATGAAGGAGATCGCCCGGCAGGCGAAGGCGGCGGGCCGGACGGTCGGCTTCGTGCCTACCATGGGCTACCTCCACGAGGGCCATCTCTCCCTCGTCCGGCGGGTGCGGCAGGCGAGCGACCTCCTCGTCGTGTCGAACTTCGTGAACCCGACGCAGTTCGGCGCCAACGAAGATCTCGACCGGTACCCCCGGGACCTCGCCCGCGACGCCGACCTCTGCATCCGGGAGGGGGTCGACGTGATGTTCGCACCCGAGGTCGCCGAGATGTACCCCACCGGGGCATGCACGTGGGTCGAGGTCGAGGGGCTGTCCACCCGCCTCGAGGGGGCCTCGCGGCCCGGGCACTTCCGGGGGGTCGCGACCGTCGTCCTCAAGCTCTTCGAGATCGTCCGCCCCGACGTCGCCGCCTTCGGCCAGAAGGACGCCCAGCAGGCGATCCTCCTGCAGACCATGGCCCGCGACCTCATGCTCGACGTCGAGATCCTGGTCCTCCCGACGGTGAGGGACGAGGACGGGGTGGCGCTTTCGAGCCGCAACGTCCACCTGTCGCCGGAGGAACGGAGGGCGGCCCGTGCGATCCCGCGGGCCCTCGCGGTCGCCGAGGAGCGGATCGCGGCCGGGGAGCGCGACGCCGAAAAGGTCGAAAGCGCGGTTCGCGCCGTCCTCGAGGCCGAGCCGGTCCTCCGCGTCGACTACGTGGCCGCCGTCGACACCCGGAAGCTGCAGCCGATCTCGGTGATCGAGGGGGAGGTGCTCGTCGCGATCGCGGTCTTCGCGGGACGCACGCGGCTGATCGACAACGCGATCGTGCGGCTCTAGGCGCCGCCGGCCGTCTCGGCTCGGAGTCGACGGGGCCCCGGTTGTCCGCGTTCCCGGTTGCCACTACAGTACTGCGGGCCCGGCGCCCATCCCGGAAGGGAGGGTGACCCGGCCCGAAAGGAGAGGCCGACATGACCCGAGAAATGCTCCGCGCCAAGATCCACCGGATCACGGTGACGGAATGCGACGTCGAGTACGAGGGGAGCGTCACCGTCGACGTGGAACTCATGGAACGGGCGGGGATGGTTCCCTACGAGCGCGTCGAGGTCTACGACGTCGACAACGGGAGCCGCTTCGCGACCTACCTCATCGAGGGACCGCGCGGAAGCGGCATCTGCGCGGTCAACGGCGCCGCCGCCCGGCTGACCGCCCCCGGCCACAAGGCGATCCTGGCGACCTACTGCACGCTGGCGGAGGAGGACGTCCCGGCCCACGCGCCGCGGATCGTCCTCGTCGACGCCGACAATCGCGCGACGGTGGTCAAGAGCCACGAGGGGGCGGGGGTCCGGGTCCCGGCCTGATTCAGGGGTTCTCCCCCGGACCTCGGAACCTCGCCTCGAAATCGGCGACGAGGCCCGCGTAGACGCGGGCGGTCCGCTCGCGGGTTTCCCGGAGCGTCGTGTCGGTGTCGATCGCGTAGTCGGCGACCTCGAGCTTCGCCTCGAGCGGAGCCTGTGCCTCGATGCGCCGGACCGCGTCGCCGGGGGCCATCCCGTGACGGGCAGCGAGGCGCGCGATCTGGGCGTCGCGGCTGCAGCGAACGACGACGAGACGGTCCAGTTTCCGGTAGAGGCCGGTTTCGACCAGGAGGGCCGCTTCGAGGACGGCGATCGTCGCGTGACCCCGGAGCAGGTAGAGCCCGATCCTCCGTTCGACCTCCGGCAGGATCCGTGGGTGGACGATCGCGTTGAGGTCGGCGAGGGCGGCGGGGTCGCCGAAGACGATCGCGCCGAGCCGCTTCCGGTCCACGTCCCCTTCGGAATCGAGGATCTCGCCACCGAACCGCGCGACCACCTCGGCGTGGGCCTCCCCCCCCTTCCGGATCATCTCGTGGGCGATCCGGTCGGCGTCGAGCACGAGCGCGCCCCACTCGGCGAGGAATCCCGCGACCGTCGTCTTGCCGCTGGCGATGCCGCCGGTCAGGCCGACGCGCAGGATGGGGCGCGACGTCACCGCGGCCGGTCCCGATCGAGTGACGCCTCGGCCGCTTCGAGCGTGTTCCGGAGGAGCATGGCGATCGTCATCGGTCCGACCCCTCCGGGTACCGGGGAGAGCCACGACGCCTTCGCCGCCACGTCGGCCGCGAGGACGTCTCCGGTCAGCCGGTTCCGGCCGGTCTCCGGATCGAGGGTCGTGTGGATCCCGACGTCGACGACGACCGCGCCCGGACGGACGAAGGCTGCGGTCACGAACTCCGGCCGTCCGATCGCGGCGACCAGGAGGTCGGCGCGGGAGGCGATCTCGGCGAGCCCCTCGGTCCGCGAATGGCAGACGGTGACGGTGCAGTGCTCGCGGAGGAGAAGGACCGCCATCGGCTTGCCGACGATGTTACTCCGCCCCAAGACGCAGGCTTGGCGGCCACGGAGCGGGATCGAGTGCCGCTTCAGGAGTTCGATGACCCCTGCGGGGGTGCACGGAAGGAGGCCGGGCAGACCGATCAGGAGGCGGCCCGCGTTCACGGGATGGAAACCGTCGACGTCCTTCGCGGGATCGATCGCCTCGAGGACCGCCTGCGCGTCGATCGCGTCGGGGAGCGGGAGCTGGACGAGGATTCCGTGAACGTCGGGGTCGGCGTTGAGGCGTCGCACGGCCGACAGGACTTCCTCCTCGGGCGTCGAGGCCGGAAGGCGCAGCACCTCGCCGCGGATTCCCGCTTCGCGCGAGGCCCGCTCCTTGTTTCGGACGTAAACCGCGGAGGCGGGGTTGTCCCCGACGAGGATCACCGTGAGCCCGGGGACGACTCCTCGCGCCCGCAGGCGGTCGCACGCCTCGCGGACCTCGGCGCGGATCGCCGCCGCGGTCGCCTTGCCGTCGAGAACGCGCGCGCTTCCGGTCGTGGAGTCCATCGAGGGTACCCGGTGCGCGAGCGTACCACGGACCGCCGCTTGGGCCCGACGGTCCGCCGTGCTATTCCTTCCCGTATCCGAGGACGGGTGGAGAAGTCGCGATGAGCCTGCGCACGTGGATCGGAATCGTCCTGCTGGCCCTGGGGACCGCGGCGCTCGCGATGCGCGGGTTCTCCTACACGCGGGAGACGCACGAGAAGAAGCTGGGGCCGCTCGAATTCTCCGTGAAGGAGAAGGAGCGTGTCGAAATCCCGGTCTGGGTCGGGCTCGTCCTGGTCGCGGGGGGAGCCGCCGCGATCCTGGTCCCGGCGCGGAAGCGGGCCGAGTAGGAGGCGCCGCGGTTCCGATGTCGATGGACGAGATCGTCATCCGCGGCGCTTCGGAGCACAACCTGAAGCGGATCGACCTCCGCCTTCCCCGGAACAAGCTCGTGGTCCTGACCGGGGTGTCCGGGTCCGGGAAGTCGTCGCTCGCGTTCGACACGCTGTTCGCGGAGGGGCAGCGGCGGTACGTCGAGTCGCTCTCCGCCTACGCCCGGCAATTCCTCGAGCAGATGGAGAAACCGGACGTCGAGTCGATCGACGGGCTCTCGCCCGCGATCTCGATCGAGCAGAAGACGACGTCGAAGAACCCGCGCTCGACCGTCGGGACGGTCACCGAGATTTACGACTACCTCCGGGTCCTCTTCGCCCGCGCCGGCCGGCCTCACTGTTGGTCGTGCGGAAAGCCGATCGCCTCTCAGAGCGTTCAGCAGATCGTCGACTCGGTGCTCGCCCTCCCGGAGGGAAGCCGGGTCCAGGTGCTCGCTCCGATCGTCCGGGGACGGAAGGGGACGTACAAGAAGGAGCTCCGGGAGGCGGCGGCGAAGGGGTTCGTCCGCGTCCGCGTCGACGGCGAGGTCCGGGACCTCTCGGAAGAGATCGATCTCGACAAGCAGCGCAAGCACACGATCGAGATCGTCGTCGACCGGCTGACCGTCCACGCCGATCTCCGGGGACGGCTCGCCGACTCGGTCGAGACGGCGCTCGAGGCGGCCTCCGGGCTCGTGACCGTGACGGTCGAGGGGAAGGAGGATCGGATCTTCTCCCGCCATCTCGCCTGTCCCGACTGCGGCGTCTCGGTTCCGGAACTCGCCCCGCGGATGTTCTCGTTCAACTCTCCTTACGGGGCGTGCCCCGGCTGCGACGGTCTCGGCGTCAAGCGGACCTTCGATCGCGACCTCCTCCTGCGCGACGCCGACAAGAGCGTCCGGGAGGGGGCGCTCGGGTGGGGGGACGCGAACTGGTTCCAGGTCCTCGAATCGAGCCTCTTCCGGGCGTTCAAGATCCCTCCGTCGACGCCGTACCGCGCCCTCCCCGCCGGGTTCCGGAAGATCCTCTGGGAGGGGGCGGGGGAACGGGAGTTCGAGTTCCGTTGGAAGGGGAAGTCGAGCGTGTACGCCTGGAAGCGAAGGTGGGAAGGGATCCTGCCCCTTCTCGAGCGCCGCTACCGGGAGACCGACTCCGAGGCACGGAGGGAGGAACTCGAGAAATTCATGTCGTCCCACCCGTGCTCCGACTGCTCCGGAGCCCGGCTCCGCAAGGAGAGCCTCGCGGTGCGGGTCGGCGGCCGGAACATCGCCGAGCACGTCGCGATGTCCGTCGGGAAGGCCCTCCGCTTCTACGAATCCCTCGCGCTCGAGCCGCGCGAGGAGGCGATCGCGGCCCCGGTCCTCAAGGAGGTCCGGGAACGGCTCGGTTTCCTCGCGAACGTCGGACTCGGTTATCTGACGCTCGACCGCAGTTCCGCGACCCTCTCGGGAGGGGAAGGACAGCGGATCCGCCTCGCGACCCAGATCGGCTCCCGGCTCACCGGGGTCCTGTACATCCTCGATGAACCTTCGATCGGCCTCCACCAGCGGGACAACCGGCGGCTCCTCGATACGCTGCTCGCGATGCGCGACCTCGGGAACACCGTGATCGTCGTCGAGCACGACGAGGAGACGATCCGATCGGCCGACTGGGTGGTCGACCTCGGCCCGGGGGCGGGGGAGTCGGGAGGGGAGGTCGTCGCGGAGGGCCCGCCGGAGGCGATCGAGGCGCATCCGCGCTCTCTGACCGGCGCGTACCTCTCGGGGCGGGAGCGGATCGCGATCCCCGCCCGGCGCCGGCCGGGGAACGGGAAGGTGCTCCGGGTCGAGGGGGCGACCGAGCACAACCTCAAGAACGTCTCGGTCGACTTTCCCCTCGGGACGTTCACCTGCGTGACCGGCGTTTCGGGTTCGGGGAAGAGCACCCTCGTGAACGAGATCCTGCACCGCGGCCTCGCGCGCGCCCTCCACGAGGCCGAGGGGCTGCCGGGAGCACACCGCCGGATCCTCGGGATCGAGCACGTCGACAAGGTCATCGACATCGACCAGTCGCCGATCGGGCGCACGCCACGCTCGAATCCGGCGACCTACGTCGGGCTCTTCACCCCGATCCGGGAGCTTTTCTCCCGGGTTCCGGAAAGCCGCGCCCGGGGGTACAAGCCGGGCCGGTTCTCGTTCAACGTCCGGGGGGGGCGCTGCGAGGCGTGCGAGGGAGACGGCGTCCTGAAGATCGAGATGCACTTCCTCCCCGACGTCTACGTCACGTGCGACACCTGCCACGGGCGCCGCTACAACCGGGAGACCCAGGAGATCCTCTACAAGGGGAGGAACATCGCGGACGTCCTCGACATGACGGTCCACCAGGGTCTCGAGTTTTTCGAGGCCGTCCCCCAGATTCGCGACAAGCTGAAGACGCTCCAGGACGTCGGCCTCGGCTATATCCGCCTCGGTCAGCCGGCGACGACGCTCTCGGGGGGCGAGGCGCAACGGATCAAGCTCTCGAAGGAACTCTCCCGCCGCGCCACCGGCCGCACGGTCTACCTCCTCGACGAGCCGACGACAGGGCTCCACTTCGACGACATCCGCAAACTCCTCTCCGTCCTCGGGCGGCTCGTCGACCAGGGGAACACCGTGATCGTGATCGAGCACAACCTCGACGTCGTCCGGACCGCCGACTGGGTGATCGATCTGGGCCCCGAAGGAGGGGACGAGGGGGGGCGGGTCGTCGCCGCCGGGCCGCCGGAGCAGATCGCGCGCGTGGCGGAGTCGCGGACCGGAGCGTTCCTCGCGGGCCTCGTCCGAGGGACCGAAACGGAGCGCGCGCGTTGACACCCTTCTGACCGTCGGCTTAGCATGCACGGCTACGCTCGGGGAATCTTCCCACGCAGGAGCCGCGTCATGTCGAAGCTGAAGAGCCGCCTGGCCGAGAAGATCCCCCAGTTCCGAGCCGAGATCGCCGAGGTCCTCGAGGAGCACGGGACCAAGTCCCTCGGCGAGTGCACGGTCGCCCAGGCGTACGGCGGCATGCGGGGCCTCAAGTGCATGGTCACCGAGACCTCCGCGGTCGATCCGGAGGAGGGGATCCGTTACCGCGGGTACACGATTCCCGAACTCCAGCGGAAACTCCCGAAGGCGCCCGGAGGGTCGGAGCCCCTTCCCGAGGGGGTCTTCTGGCTCCTGCTGACGGGCGAGATCCCGACCGACGAGGAGGTCGAGGACATCCGGGCCTCCTGGCGGGCCGTCGAGGAGCTTCCGGGCCACGTCGGCGAGGTCCTCGACGCGATGCCGGTCGGCACCCACCCGATGACGCAACTCTCGACGGCGATCCTGGCCCTCCAACCGGAGTCGCTGTTCGCCCACCGGTACCGCGAGGGGATGCCGAAGAGCGAGCACTGGGACGCGATGTTCGACGACGTCATGCTCCTGATCGGGCGTCTCCCGTCGATCGCCGCGTACGTCTACCGGCGAAGCTTCAAGGGGGGGCTCCACCTCGGTCCTGCGGATCCGAAGCTCGACTGGTCGGCGAGTCTCGCCCACCGGATGGGGGTCCCCGGGGAGCCCTTCCGCGAGATGCTCCGCCTCTACCTTTCGATTCACGCCGACCACGAGGGAGGGAACGTCAGCGCGCATGCCGTGCATCTGATCGGCTCGGCGCTCTCCGATCCGTATTACTGCCTCTCCGCGGGGATGAACGGTCTCGCGGGGCCGCTCCACGGCCTCGCGAACCAGGAAGTGATGCGCTGGATCGTCGGGGTGAAGGAGAAACTCGGCGGGGGCGTTCCCACGAAGGAGATCCTTCGCGACTTCGTGTGGGAGACCCTCCAGTCGGGTCAGGTGATCCCCGGATACGGCCACGGCGTGCTCCGCGTCACCGACCCGCGCTACACCGCCCAGCGCGAATTCGCCGAGAAGCACCTCCCCGAAGACGAGAACTTCCAGATCGTGAAGATGCTCTTCGACGTCGTCCCGCCGATCCTGATCGAGCAGGGAAAGGCGAAGGACCCGTGGCCGAACGTCGACGCCCACTCGGGGGTGCTCCTCGTCCACTACGGGGTGACCGAGTACGACTTCTACACGGTTCTGTTCGGGATTTCCCGGGCGATCGGCGTCCTTGCCTCGCTCGTGCTCGATCGCGCGCTCGGGTTCCCGCTCGAGCGCCCGAAGAGCGTGACGACCGCGTGGATCAAGCGGAAGTTCGCGGGGGCGAAGGCCTGATCCCGGGCTCGCTCACGGACAGGGGGCCGTCGAGAGGTTCCGCGGGGTCCCGGTCGAGGACGCCCCTGCACTGGACTCGACCAAGGCCGCGTTGACCGCCGTCACGACGTACGCGAAAAGCTCCCCCGGGATCGGGACCGTGGGGTCCCCCCCCGGCCAGGCGGTGTCCGGGCGCGAGTGGATGCAGTCGAAGACGCCGCTTCCGTTTCCGAACGAGCGGTACACTTTGTAGGCCGCGATCGGATGGTCGGAGGTCCGCGCAAGGTCTTCCCAGGTCCAGTCTCCCGTCCGTTCGAGCCGGAGCGGGGCCGCTCCCGCCCCCGAGACTTCGAGGTTCGGGAGGACCGGCACGATCTTGAAGATATCTCCGTCGCGGTCGACGATGTAGAGTTCGCCGCGTGCGTCCTCGCCGAACGAGGTGATCAGGCCGATCGCGATGCCGCCCCCGGGCGCGAGTTCCGTCGTTCGGTCGCGCTCGTCCGTGACGGAGGGGGGAGGTCCGGGGACGATGCGGAACGACCGGATGAAGGCCTGGCAATAGTCGGCGTAGAAGTAGGTCCCGGCGAGGGCGGGCATCCGGCAGCCCCGGTAGACGTATCCTCCTGTCACCGAACAGGGGTTCGGGGACCCGTTCGCGAAGACCAGGACCGGGCCGACGTAGGACGCGAGAGAGCAACTCCCCTCGTTCCCACAGGAGGGATTGGGGCATGCGTTCCCCTCGTAATGGTCCCAGCCGTAGTTCTCCCCCCCGGAGCTCGTCCCCGGCCTCCAATCGACTTCCTCCCACGTTCCCTGCCCGACATCGCCGATGTAGAGATCGCCGTTCGACCGGTCGAACGACCAGCGCCAGGGGTTCCGGAGGCCGTAGGCCCAAATCTCGTCGAGGAACGAGGCGTTCGACACGAACGGGTTGTCCGCCGGGATCGTGTACGGAAGGGAATCCACGTCGATGCGGTGGAGCTTGCCGAGCGGCGAACCGCCGTTCTGCGCGTTCTCCGCCCCGTCGCAAGAGCCTCCGCCGTCGCCCGTCCCGATGTAGAGGTACCCGTCGTTCGGGCCGAAGGCGATCATTCCGCCGTTGTGGTTCCCCTGGCCTGGGTGGTTGAAGAGGATCACCGGCTGGCGGGACGTCGCATCCGCGACGTCGGGGTCGGCGGAGACGGTGTATCGGGCGACCTCGTTGTTGCTCGAGCCGTTCGTGTAATACACGAAAAACCAGCCGTTCGTCTCGTACTCGGGATGGAAGGCGAGGCCCAGGAGCCCCTCCTCGTTGTTGCCCCCGAGGTCGGCCGGCGACCGGACGATCGCCGAGAGGTCGAGGAACGGCTGCGCCAGGAGCTGGCCGTTCTTGCGGATACGGATCCGGCCGTCCTGTTCGACGAGAAAGAGCCGGTCGACGTCGCCCGGCGGCGAGACGGCGAGGACCGGCCGGGTCAGGCCGGAAACGACGCGTACGGTGGTCAGCGGGGTATCCGAGGCCGTGGAGATGCCGTCGCAGAGGGACGCTCCGGCCTGCGGGGCGATGAGCGAAAGCGCGAGAGCGCCTGCAAGGACGCGAAATCGCATGGGTCCTCCTCCCAACATCGATGGAGACGTTGTACGCGGGAAGGAGGGGGACGGCAAGCGTCGATCAGCCATTCGCGGTCTCGTCGAGGTTTTTCACGAGGCCGGCGTACCGCTTCTCGATCCGGAACCCGTACGCGTAGAAGTACTGCGGGCGGAAGAACCCCGTGGTGACCGTCTTCACGCCGGCCGCACGGAGCCGGCTGAAGAACTCCTTCATCAGTCCGTCGGCCACCCCTTTCCTGCGGAAGCGGTCGGCGACGACGATCTTCTCGAGGTGGGCCGAGCGCCCTTCGTTTTCGATTTCATAGAAGATCCCGCCGATCAGACTTCCGCGCTCGTTGAGGGCGACCAGGTACCGGTGCTCCGGCCGGAATCGAACGTCGAGGCGCGCCGAGAGGAAGAGCCGGTGGAGGCGTCCGACCTCTTTCGGGTTGAGCGCGTGCCGGACGTGGAACGGGGCGCCTTCCTGGTCCTCGAGCGTGACGACGACTTCGCTCGCGAGGTGCCCCGTCACCCCCGCCTGGACGAACCCCGCCGCGTCTTCCGGCCTCAGATGCGGGTACGAGAGCCGTGCGAGGAAGTAATCGTCGTCGGCCGGCAGTTCGAGCCTGGCGCGGAGGTCTGCGACCGCGTCGGGGAGGGCGTCCCCCGTGATCTCGCGTCGCCGGAGCCTGACGATGATCTCGTCGAGACCGGTCCCGAGCGCTTCGGGAGAATCGCGGAAGACCGTCTCGCGGAAGAAGCGCGCCCGCGTTTCGGGATGATCCGTCATGAGCCGTTCGAGCCGGTAGGTCTCCCAGAACTCCTGCAGGGTCCGGGCCCGGGCCTGAGGCGTCGGTTCGACCGACAACCGCGCCCAACGCCGGTACCGTTCGATCGCGAAGTAGAGGCGCAGAGGGAGGAATCCGCGGGCTTCGACGTGACGCACGAAGCCGACGAGCGATTCGCGCAGGCCTTCGGGAAGCGGCTCCCCCTCGCGGTGGAGGAGTTCGCGAAGGGCGCGGAGGCCCTCCGCCTCTCCGACGATCTCGAGGAACGAGGAGAGGACGATGTTCCAGCGGACGAGCCCCCGGAGCGCGGGATAGGCCTCCTCGACCGGGGCCGCGAAGGAGTCCCGGAAGCTGCGGAACATCGAAGCGATCCCCTCGTGCGGGCGTACCTTCGACACGGCGAGAATCCGTGCCCCCGCCTGGTAATCGTGCGGCGGCACGACGACGTTTTCGGGTACCGGCGGGTCGATCTCGGCCTGCCGGCCCGTCCGATTCCAGAAGTCGACGTGCGCCGCGAGCGCGCTCCACGCGAGGTAGGGCCAGAGGACCCGCAGGCGGTCGACGTCCTCCGCCTTGCGGGAGAAGCGCCGGAGGGTACGGTCGAGCGTCTCGCCGACGACGTACGCCTCGCTCCAGATCCCCTGTTCCGGCCAGTACCCTCCGAAGTCCTCGACGAGCGGGGCCTTCCCCTCGCCTTGGGCTCCGCACAGGATCAGGTAGTCGATCTCGTCCCGGATCTCCTCCGGCGTGAGCCCGGTCAGAACGCTCGCCGCGAGATCGTACGCCCCCTGGAAGCGGGTCTGGACGGTGACCCGGTACGCGTTTCGCCCGTGCCGCACGCCGATCGGGCGGACGTAAATGCCTCCCGGAGGGATGTCCGAGAGCCTCGGGAGCGCCCCGCGCGAGAAGAGGAAGATCCCCTCGCGGAGGAAGGCGGTCGAACGGATGCCGGAGAGGAGGCGCCGCGCATCGCCCTCCGGGACCTCGTCGTCGAAGACGACGACGTCCTCCCAGCGGTATTCGGTTCCCGACTCCGGATCGACGGCGAGGAGGGCGCTCGGGCCGAGCCAGGCCCGGAAGCCCCGCTCCATGTCGTCGAGGGCGCTCCGCGCCTCCTCGCGGAACTCCGGCCGCCCCCCGAATCGCTTCAGACGGACCAGGTGCGCGCGGAGGTGGCGGTACTCGGTCGGATGCGCGGCGCCGTACTCCGCGAGAAAGCGCAGGATCGACCAAGCGCGGCGGTCGGCGCCGCGGCTCGTCTCGGCGGCGGAGCCCGCGTCGCCCGCCTCGCCGAGGAACGCCTCGATCTTCGCCGCGGGCAGGGTCCGTTCCGCGAGGGCGCGGCGCGTCTCGGTGTCGAGCAACACACCCGGGGCGGCGAGGAAGCGGCGCAGGGTCTCGGGGAAGCGCGATTCGTTTTCGGCGGGAGCGAGCGCGAGGAACGCCTTCCGGCGAACCGCGACCGAAGGGGCCGCGGCGGCGCGGGCCAGCACCGTCCGCGCCGCCGCGGCGAGCACGCTGTCCTCCCCGTCCATGACGGCGTCGAGGAAGTCGACGGCGGCGAGCGCGCCGTGCTCGCTTGTCGACTCGAGCAGGAGGGCGGCGAAGTGGAGGCGCAGGAGGTCGGGACGCCCCGCCGCGATCGCCGCGAGGAGGTCTCCGATCTCGGAAGGGTCGGTCTTGTACGGCGCGATCCGGGCGTGGCGTTGCATCGTCGCCCCCGCGCGCCCGGCCCGCTCGCGGGACTTGGTGTCGAGCGGCGCGAAGTCGACGAGTTCGTCGTTCCCGAGCCAGAGGGACGGGGTCGTCAGGAGGACCCCGAGTTGGATCGGCTCCGGCGGATGCCGGTACGCGAACGAGCCGATCTGGGTCACGCCGGCCTGGAGGCGCCGCACCCGGAGGGCGGTCCCCTCGGGGAGCTGGATGCGGTCGGAGCCGATGCGGAGCTCTTGCGAGGTCACGCCGAGGGCCTGGAAGAGCCAGTTCGGGAAGACGACGTCGCAGCCGCCGATCTTGAGGTGCGCGCGTCGGTACAGGAGGCGAATGGTCTCGGCGAAATGCTCCTCGACGACGCGGCGGCGCGGGGTCCCTTTCGGGGTGAGTTCGCCGCGGTCGGGGTCGAGGTCCCGGGGCAGGATCGCGAAGTCGACGATGCGCTCGAACGGGGCGACGAAGGCGTTCACCGACGCGACGATCGAGCGGAAGTGACCCTTGACCTCCTCCGGGGTCATCGAGCCGAGGTCGAGCAACTTCGCCTCGGGATTCGGCCAGATCAGGGCGGTGTTGTACGGGCGATGGTCGCCGACCAAGAAGACGCGGCCGACCGACTGGAAGTCGCGGAAGAGATTCTCGATTCTCTGGGGGGCGATCGTCTCTCCCTTGATGTTCTTGTAGATCTCTTTCTTGCGGTCGACGAGCCTCAAGTGGCCGTCGGCGTCGGCCTGCATGAGGTCGCCGGTGTGGAACCAACCCTCCTCGTCGAAGGAGCGGAGCCCCTCGGGTGGGTCGAGGTAGCCCGTCATCAGGTAGGGACCGCGGATGCACAACTCGCCGTCCTCGGCGAGCCTGGTCTCGATCCCCGGGAGGGCGTATCCGAGCGAGTCGTCCCGGTACTCGCCGCGCCGGGTCATGGTGATCCCCCCGGTCGCCTCGGTCATCCCGAACCCGCTCATCAGCTCGATCCCGTGCCGCTGGAAGAAGCGGAAGATCTCGCTGTCGAGGTGGCCCGCCGCGGAGAGTCCCCAACGGAGGCGGCCGCCGGTCGTGCGCTTCACCGCGTCGGCGACCTCCGCGTCCGAGGCGGCGTCCGCGGGGGCGAGCATGTCGATCGTCTCGTACAGCTGGATCCACTTCTTGGGGACACTGATGAAGACGGTGGGGCGGTGTCGCCGCATTCCCTGGACGAGCGCCTCGATGGAAGGGTTTTCGAGGAAGCAGTACTTGGCACCCCAGAAGATGCAGCCGAGCATCTCGAGGTACCGGCCGAAGGTGTGGAACAGCGGCAGGTAGCAGAGGAAGACGTCGTCCTCGCCGATTTCCGGGATCGCGAGCGCGCGCGCGAAACGTTTGTACACGAGGTTCCGGTGAGAAAAACAGATCCCCTTCGGCTTCCCCGTCGTTCCGGATGTGTACATCACGGTCGCGAGGTCGGAGATGCCGACGTCGAGGGAGGCTCGCACGGTGTCCTCTCCCGCGACGCGCGCGGCGCGCGAGGCGATCTCGTCGAGCGAAACGACGTCGCGAGCGTTGGCGAGCGCGGGGTCCATCACGATGACGTGCTCGAGCGCGGGGAGATTCTCGCGGTTGCGCAGGACCTTCGAGAACTGCTCCCGATCCGAGACGACGACCGCCCGGGCGCGCGCGTGGGCGAGCATGTAGCCGACGTCGAGCTCGGTCGCGTTTCCCGGGATCACCACGTCGACGATTCCCGTGGTCAGGCAGGCGAGGTCGACGAGCGCCATTTCGATGCGGTTGTCGGAGAGGATCGCCAACCGGGGCGCCGGGCCGGAATCCGCGAGGGTCGCATGGAGGCCGCGCGCGAGCGCCTCGACGCGACCGGCGGTTTGACGCCAGGACAGCGGGCGGGATCCGCCCGGAACCGCGATCTCGAAGAGCACTTTCGATCCGTACGATTCGGCGCGCCTGCGGAAGAGGGGGCCGACCGTGTAGGCCGATGCGTCGAGAACCCGGAGCACCAGATCGGCCCACTCCCCGGAGCGTCCCTCCACGGCGATACGGCGGAGGAGGGCGGGATGGCGGATCGCATCCAGCCAGTCCCACGCGTCCTCCCGCGCGCTCGGATTCTCCGCGAAGCGAGCCCCGAGGGACGCGAGGGCGTCGAGGTCGATGCGGCCGAGGAGGTCGTCCCGCGAACGAGGGTCCCCCAGGCCGCGCAAGAACTCCCGCGCCTTGTCCCCCGGTACGTGGGGCACCGCGGTGGAGGGCGCGGGGGAAAGATCGCCTTGCACGGGGGGAGTATATAAAGTGGGGGTATGAGCGAGCTCCGCGTTTCGATCGTTCCCGTCGGAAAACTGGACGCCCGCGAAATCGAGGAGTGCGCCGCGCGCGTCGTCAAGGTCCTGACCAAGCCGGTCGAGCTGCGCGCGGCCGCCCCGGTTCCCCGGTCCTCCGAGGACCCCGCGCGGGGTCAGCATCGATCGGCCCCTTTCCTCTCGGAATTGCGGGGCGGTTTCCCCAGGCTCGCCGTGGCGAGGCTCGTCGGGGCGCCCGGGCCCGCCTCCCCGATGCCGGCGGCCACCTACGACGCCGTCGTCTTCGTGACCGACGCCGATCTCTACCGTCCGAACACCGACGCCGTCTTCGGGGAGATCGACCCGAAGAGCCGGTCGGCGGTCCTCTCGATCAAGCGCCTGCGGGAAGCGTTCTACCGGCGGAAGGCCGATCCCGCGAAGCAGCGCGCCCGCGTGGTCAAGGGGATCCTGCAGGCGATCGGCCGGATCCACGACCTCCCCGACTGCCGGGACCCCCGCTGCGTCATGGCGCCGGTCGGCGCTCTCGCCGACCTCGACCTCAAGGGGGAGAAGTACTGCGGCGCCTGCTGGAAGCGGCTCACGACGGGGACGTTCCAAATCTAGCGACGGAAGCGGGGAAAGGCGCCGCCTATAATGAGCGCGTCATGAAAGGTGGAACGGAGGATCCGCGCGCCGTCCGGGCGGCGGAACGCAGCACGTGGCACGTTCGCCTCGCCCGTCTCCAGGAGGAAGGGCGGGACGACCTGAGTGCCGTCCCCTCGCCTGAGGAGCGAATCGCGATGGTTTGGGGGTTGACGGTCGACGCGTGGGCCCTCGCGGGCCTCCCGGTACCGGGCTGCGCGAGGACGGATGCGCCCGTCCGCGTGGTGCGCCCTTGAACGAAGATCTCATCGGCATGTTCGCATCTCTCGAGGTCAGCGGATCGCGAGATCTCGTCGACGGCACGCGTCCGGCGAGCCCTCCGGGACTTCGGCGCGCGCGGGCCGGCGCTCGGCGCCCGGGCTCGGCGAGGTTCGAATGACCGAATCGACGCGGCGGGAAGACGACGTCATCACGGTCATCCTCGGCGGAGGCCGCGGCACCCGGCTCGATCCCCTGACACGGGAACGCTCGAAGCCGGCGGTCCCGATCGCGGGGAAGTACCGCCTGATCGACGTCCCGATCAGCAACTGCATCCACTCCGGGATGGAGCGGATGTTCCTGCTGACGCAGTTCAACTCGGTGTCGCTCCACCGCCACATCGTACGGACCTACAAGTTCGACCTGTTCTCGCGGGGGTTCGTGCAGATCCTGGCGGCGCAGCAGACGCCCGGAAACGAGGGCTGGTACCAGGGAACCGCCGACGCCGTACGGCAGAACCTCTCGATCATCTACGAGTCGCGGGGCGACCTCGTCCTCGTCCTCGCGGGCGACCACATGTACCGGATGGACTACCGGACGATGCTCGACGAGCACGTCGCCTCGGGAGCGGACGTCACGATCGCCGTGCTCCCCTGCTCGGCGGAGGAGATCGCCGAGTTCGGCGCGGTGCGGGTCGACGGGCAGGGGAGGATCGTCGAGTTCCGCGAAAAGCCCAAGACGGCCGACGAGCGGGCGGGGATGGAGGCGTCGCCGGAACTCCTCGCCCGCTTCGGAGCGGCGGCCGACCGGCCCTACCTCGCGTCGATGGGGATCTATCTGTTCGACAAGAAGGTGCTCGCGGAGGACCTGTGTAACGATTTCCGGGACTTCGGCCACCACGTGATTCCGGCGTCGGTTGCCGCTCGGCGGGTCCAAGCCTTCGTCTTCGACGGCTACTGGCGCGACATCGGGACGATCCGCGCCTTCTACGAGGCGCACATGGATCTCGTCCGGCCCGAGCCTCCCTTTTCGTTCTACGACCCCGAGTGGCTCTTTTACACCCACCCGCGTTATTTGCCGGGAAGCCGCGTTTCGGGAACGCGATTCAACGACTCGGTGCTCGCGGAAGGAGCGATCCTGGAAGGGTGCACGGTCGAGCGGTCGGTGATCGGCGTGCGAAGCACGCTCCGGAGGGTGACCGTGCGGCGGTCCCTGATCATGGGCGCCGATCCGTTTTACCCGCCAGGGCCTCCCGGGGCACCCCCCGTCGGAATCGGGGAGGGGAGTTTGATCGATCACGCGATCGTCGACAAGAACGCCCGCATCGGCCGGAACGTGCGGATCGGCAACAAGGAGGGGTGCCGCGACGCGGAAGGTCCCGGCTGGACGATCCGCGACGGGATCGTCGTGATCCCAAAGAACGCGATCATCCCCGACGGAACGACGGTTTGACAGGGGACCGAAAAAGGGGACTGGCACCTTTTCGGAAACGAAAAGGTGCCAGTCCCCTTTTTCGGTCCCTTATTTCTTCTCCCATTCGTCGACGCGGATCATGCCGAGGTTGGGAAACGAGGTGTAGTGCACGTGGATCGTGTCGCCGACGGCCACGGTTCCCTTCCGTTCGGCCGTGATCGGGACGAACGCGCTGCGCCCTCGAATGGTCACCACCGCAACCGCGACCGCACGGGTCTCCGGAGCGACCGCACGGGGGTCGTCCCGGATCTCGAGGATCCGGTAGTCCCCCTCGTCCGAGCGCTCGCCGACTTCGGGGTTGAACATCCGGATCCCGACAGCGCCGATCATCACGACGAAAAAAACGATGACCACGGCTCCACCGACCCAGGCGAGAATCGTCCGCATGGGAGACGATTTCTTCTTCCTGTGAGCGTGAAGGCTCGGCTTCCCGAGCCCCGTCAGAACCCCCTTGCGACGAGGACTCCCGGTCATCCGACACCTCCCACGAGCGCCGCCTGCCCAGTGTAGAACGCTCCCGCGAGCGCCCCGGTCAGGAGCGTCGCGAGGGTCGAGGCGACGAAGGCGCGCGGCCCGAGGGCCGCGAGATCGTCCCGCCGCGAGGGGGCGAGCGCAGCGACGCCGCCGACGAAGATCCCGACCGACGCCACGTGCGCGAAGCCGCAGAGCGCGTACGACAGCACGAGCGCCGTCCGGGGCTCGATCGCGTTCGCGGCGGAAAGGGCGGCGAGCTCTCGGTACGCGACCACTTCCGTGAGAACGGCCCGCTGGCCGAGGACCCTCGCGGCCGCCTCGAGGTCCGACGCGGGAAGGCCGAGCAACCACGCGAGCGGCGTGAAGGCCCAGCCGAGGATCCGCGCAAGGTCGACCCCGAACGCTTTCCCCAAGGCGAGGTCGACGATCGCGACGAGCCCGAGGACCGCGATCAGGAGAGTCGCGATCCCCGCCGCGAGCTTGAGCCCGTCCCACGCGCCCGCCGCGAGCGCCGCGAGGGCGTTCGCGCTCCGCTCCGTCTCGAGGGGGGGAACGGCGGCCGCGGTCGCGCTCGTCCCGGTCTCCGGCAAGATCAACCTGGAACACATCGCCGCCGCGGGGATCGACAGGACCGACGCCGAGAGGAGGTGCCCGGCGATCATCGGGGAGGTCTCGCGGAGGAAGAGGACGTAGATCGCGAGGGTCGTCGACGCGACGGTCGCCATCCCGCACGTGAGCACGGTGAGGAGCTCCGAGCGCGTCATCCTCTCGAGGTAGGGGCGCACCGTCACCGCCGACTCGACCCCGACGAAGATGTTCGCCGCCCCCGCGAGCGACTCCGCCCCGGAGAGCCCCGCGAAGCGGTGGAACAGGAGGGCGAAGAGCCGCACGACGAGCTGCATGACCCGCAGGTGGTAGAGGAGCGCCATCAGCGCGGCGAAGTAGATCACCGCGGGGAGGACCTGGGCGGCGAACACGAAGCCGACGGACGGCTCTCCGGCGGAAGTCGACTGCCCGGCGTTCAGCGCGAGCGGTCCGAAGAGGAACCTCGCCCCTGCGTTCCCCGCGTCGAGTACGGCGAGGACGACGTCGTTGAGTGCGACGAAGAGGGTTCGGGTCGGCGGGAACCAGAAGACGAGCGCGGCCAGCACGAGCAGAAGGCCGGTCGCCGCGACCACGGTTCGGACGGGAAACGGCCGCCGGAACCCGCCGACGGCCCAGGCGAGGAGCGCGAGCGCGACGGCGCCCGCCGCGGAACCGAGGTTGAGCGCGCTCACGGCCGGCAGCATACCAGGGTACGATGCATCCCATGCGTATCCGGACCGCCTGCAACCGCGACTGCCCCGACGCCTGCGGCGTCGTCGCCACGGTCGAAAACGGCCGCGTCGTCAAGATCCAGGGAGACCCCGACCACCCCGTCACCCGGGGCTTCCTCTGCTACCGGACGAGTCGCTTCCTCGAGCGGCAGTACGATCCCAACCGGCTTACGACCCCCCTCGTCCGCCGGGGGGCACGTCTCGTCCCGCTCCCGTGGGACGACGCCCTCGACCTCGCCGCCGAGAAGATGCTCCGGATCAAGACGGAGAGCGGGCCCGCCGCGATCTTCCACTACCGGAGCGGCGGCTCGCTCGGTCTCATGAAGCACGTGAGCGACTTCTTCTTCGAGCGGTTCGGGCCGGTGACGGTCAAGCGCGGGGACATCTGCTCCGGGGCGGGGGACGCGGCCCAGATGGAGGACTTCGGCGAGGAGGACAGCCACGACCTGTTCGACCTCTTGAACGCGCGGACGATCCTCCTCTGGGGGAAAAACCCTCATGTGAGCAGCGTCCACCTCCTCCCCGTGCTCAAGGAGGCGAAGGCGCGCGGCGCGCGGCTCGTCGTGATCGACCCGGTCCGCCACCGCGGGGCGGATCTCGCCGATCTCTGCCTCCAGCCCCGTCCAGGGGGAGACATCGCGCTCGCCTTCGGGGTGGCGCGTCGCCTTTTCGAAACGGGCGGGGCCGATCCCGGGGCGGGCGCCTACTGCGACCATCTCGACGCCTTCCGCGCGCAGGCCTTCTCCCGGACTCTCGCGGAGTGGGGGGAGGTCGCCGACGTCCGTCCCGACGAGATCGAGGAGGTTGCCGGCCTTTACGGCGACGGCCCCTCCGCAATCTTGGTGGGATGGGGGATGCAGCGGAGGGCACGGGGGGCGGCGACGGTACGGATGCTCGACGCCCTCGGGGCCATCTCGGGGAACCTCGGGGTGCCGGGGGGAGGGGTCTCGTTCTACTTCAAGCGCCGCGGCGCCTTCGACACCTCGTTCGTGAAGGGGCTCGCCGCGGCACCCCGCTCGATCTCCGAACCGCTCCTCGGCCGGGGAATCCTCGACGCCTCGGACCCCGCGATCCGCATGGTCTGGATCACCGCGGGCAATCCGGTCGCGATGCTCCCCGATTCCCTGACGGTGCGGCGGGCGCTCGAGACGCGCGAGATGACCGTCGTCGTCGACGCCTTCCGGACCGACACCGCGCAGGCGGCGCACCTCGTTCTTCCGACGACGACGATGCTCGAGGACGACGACCTCGTCGGGGCGTACGGCCACCACTGGCTCGGCGAGGTGCGCCGGGTCGTCCCTCCCCCCGAGGGGGTCAAGACCGACTACGAGATCGTCCGCGAACTCGCGCGGCGGCTCGGCCTGGAGGGGGAGTTCGGAGGAGCCGTCGAGGACTGGAAACGGCGTCTCCTCCCAAGCGCGACGCTCGACACCCTGCGCGCGAAGGGAAGCGTCCGCCGTCCGGGGGCTCCCGAGATCCTGTTCGCCGGCCGGAAGTTCCCCACCGCGAGCGGCCGCGTGAATCTCGTTCACGACGTCCCGATCGAACCCGCGCGGCCGACCCGGGAGCGCCCTCTCCTCCTCATGGCGCTCTCGACCGAGAAGGCGCAGTCCTCGCAGTGGCTTCCCCGGGGCGACGGCGGACCCCCGGTCGCGACGGTCCACCCCGACGCCGCGCGAGGGTTCCGGGATGGGGAACTCGCCGAGGCCGAGTCGGAGATCGCGCGCATGACGGTGCGGCTCCGCTTCGACGACCGGCAGCGAAGGGACGTCCTCCTCGTTCCCAAGGGTGGTTGGCTCTCCAGGGGCGCGTGCGCGAACGCGCTCGTCCCCGCACGCGCGACCGACGCGGGAGAGGGGGCGGTTTACTACGACACGCCGGTGCGGATCGTTCCGCATCGCGGGGACGACGCGTGACCCTTTTCCCGTACCGCCGCCTCGGCCCCGGGCTCGGCCGCCGACGCCGACGGGGACGCGGGGGCCTCGCGCTTTCCTGCGCGCGCCGCACGGCCTCGAACGGCGGGTCGGCGATGGCCCCTCTACTTGAGCTTGATCTCGACCGATGCTCCGGTCGCGGTCATCGCCCCGAGGACGAGGCTGAACCTGGTGTCCTTCTCCTCGGCCTCGAGCTTGACTTTGTCCCCGTCCTCGTCGACGTCGAACTTCTCGCCGAGCGCGACGGAAAGCTCCTTCGCGATGTCCCGGCAGATCTCCCGCTTGTCCATCTTCTTCTGCAGGGTGACGCGGATCTGCATGGGCGTCCCCCCCTGCGGGGTGACGACCAGTTCGAGCACGCCGTCGGTCTTCACCTTTCCGTCGCAGATCACCTGCGCCTTCTCGACCATCGGCGCGGCCGGAGCGGGTGCGGGGGCTGGGGTCGGTGCGGCCGCTGGAGGAGGGGCCGGTGCGGGCTCGTCCTGGGCCGGCGCCGCGGAAACGAAGAACGGGAGCACGACGAACGCCAGCAGGGCCGGGAGCAGGGTCTTCCTCATGATTGCCTCCATGGAATCCAACACGGCCGGAGCGCTCCGGCACGGTGGGGTCGTTTCAGCGCGCCCTCGGTGCGGACGGGTCGCCTCCTCACGCGTTCGAGGTGCCCGCGATCGTCTTCTGCGCGCGCACACGGTCTCCCGCCTTGTCGGGCGGCGGGGAGTCCCGAGGTCGACGGTCCGAGGGTTCTCGTCATCTTCGACGATCCCTCATCTCCGGGTAGCGGCCTCCGGCCAGGACCGCCTCGACCGCGGGAAGCAGCTCCGTGGCGACCGAGCGTTTGAGCACGAAGCCGTCGGCGCCGGCGCGCATCACCGCCCGCGCGACCTCGGGCTCGTCGTGCACGCTCAGGATGACGACCTTCGTGCCGGGACAGCGCTCGCGGAAGCGGGTGACCCAGCCGAGCCCGCGGTCGCGGGCCAGGGACAGATCCACGACCGCGACGGTCGGCTCGAGCCGGAGCGCGCTCTCGAGAAGGGACGCTTCGTCCGCCACCATCACGACGACGCGAAACACCGTTTCGAGCAGCCCACGCATGCCTTCCGTCAGACCGTGGTGCCGGTCGGCGAGAACGACGCAATCGGGCTGCATGGCGCTCATCGGTCGGAGTCAACGGTCGCAAGATATCGAGATGGAGGTTCGGTCGAAACCCGGTAAAACTACGGGGAACCCGGCCGGCGGATCCCGATCAAATGCTCACGATCCCGTGCTTGATCGCGAACGTGACGATCTCCGCGCTGTTGTGGAGGCCCCACGTCTCCATCATCGCCGACTTGTGGAACTCGACCGTCCGCGTCGAGATCGAGAGCACGGAGGCGATTTCCTTGGCGGAGAGACCGCTCGCCATCAGCTCCAGGATCTCCCGCTGGCGCGGGGGGATCGAGAGCCCCGTCCCGCCGTGCGCGCGGATCGCACGTCCTCCCGTCACGGAACCGGCCATCGACGGCGAGACGTACGTCTTCCCCGCGAGGGCCGCCCGGAGGGCCGAGACGAGCTCCGAGGCGGCGGAGTGCTTCACCACGTATCCGGCGGCCCCCGCCGCGAGGGCGCGGCGCGCGTACGCGACCTCGGTGTGCATGGTCAGGAAGACGACCCGTACGTCCGGGTCGGCGGCCTTCAGACGCGAGAGCGCATCGAGGCCGTTGAGACGCGGCATCGAGATGTCGGCCACGATGACCTCGGGCGCGAGCTCGCGGGCCGCGGAGATCAGAGCGTCTCCGTCCGCGACGACGCCGACGACGTCGAACTCCTGGCCCAAGAGGCTCCGGAGTCCCTCCGCGACCAGGATGTGGTCGTCCGCGAGGAGAACGCGGGGGCGGCTCACGGCCGCGTCCCGGCGACGGGAACGAACGCGCGGATCGTCGTCCCACGATCGGGCGCGCTGTCGACCTCGAAGGTGCCGGCGAGGACGTGGACCCGCTCGCGCATCGAGGCGAGCCCGATGCCCATCCGTGCCCGCGCCCTCTCGCCGTCGATACCGACTCCGTCGTCCCGGACGGTGATCGCGAGGCCGCCGTCCCTTCCTTCGAGCTCGACGTCCACGCGGCGGGCGCGAGCGTGGCGCTCGACGTTGCGCAGGGCCTCCTGGAGGATCCGGAAGAGACAGAGCGCGGCGTCTTCGGAGATCTCCGCCGGAAGGTTTCGGACGGCGAGATCCGCCGGAAGCGACGCCCGGTCGGAGAACCGCTCGCACTCCACCTCGAGCGCGTCCGCGAGGCCGAGGTCTTCGAGGACCGACGGATGGAGCCTGTACGAGAGGCCATGGATGTCCTCGCTGACGGAGGCGAGCCCCTCCTCGATCCCGCGGAGCGCCTCGGCCGTGGCCCGGCCGCCGGTCGTCCTGTCGACCCGCGCGACGTCGATGGCGAGGCGCGCGAGTCGCTGCGACACGTCATCGTGGAGCTCCCTCGCGAGACGCCGCCACTCCTCCTCCTGAGCGGCGACGAGCCGTCCCGAGAGATCGAGGACCTCCGTCTCCGCCCGCCGTCTACGCACGCGATTGACGAGCAGGGCGGTGATCAGAAAGGCCTGGCCGACGACGAGCACCGAAACGGCGGCGATCTGCCACCGGTAGGCCTTCCAGAGCCCGGGTGACCCGAAGACGACCGTGCTTCCCGGAGGAAGGCGCCGCTCGTCGACGCCGAACCTCGCCAGCTCCCGGGCGTCGTACACGGGAGGATCGAGGCCGATCGGCGGAGGACGCAGGTTCGCCGGGGCCTCCCCGTCGAGGAGTCGAACCGCGACCTCGGCGGTCTCGCGGCTTGCCACCCGCAGCGGAACCAGGGGGCCTCCGACGATTCCCTTCCCGATCTGGTGGTCGAACACCCCGAAGATCGGTGCGCGGCTGGCCGCGTGCAGCGATTGGAGCGCCGTGTCGTCTCGATGCGGGACTCCGGCGGCATCGCTCACGAGGAAGGCGTACAGGAACGCGGCCCGAGGGGGGGGAGAAGCCGCGCGCTCGACGACGCGGTCGAAGGGCAATCCGTCCAGAAAGGCCACCTCCGCGCGATCCGCGATCTCCGTGGCCGCGATCTCGATCTCCTCTCGCCAAAAGCGCTCGATCGGCGACGTCCCGATCACGACCTCGATCCGGTTCGTGTCGGGGAGGACCGCCAGGATGTTCTCGAGGATGGCGCCGGGGTCGATCGCGACGAGCACGGTGGCGTCCTCGGCGGAGAGGGATGATCCGACGACGTGCGCCCGGTCGGTCCCCGCGATCAGAAGCGGCGTGCCCGGAAACAGCCGCCCGCGGTGCCGCTGCACGAAACGGGCGGCGGGGGCGCCGATCGCGATCACGAGGTCGAACGCGCGTTCCGCGTCGAGGGCATCCAGGTAGGCGACGGCTGCGCTCTCGCTCTCCCCGACGGTGTCGAGCGCGGACGCCAGGGAGACGTCGTAGAGTTCCGGCGGTTCCGGGAGGGACTTCGCCAGTTCGGTCTGGAACAGACCGGTGAACGTCCCGTGCGGCTCGAACCCCCGGCCGAACGACTGCAACGTCAGGACGCGTTTCGCGGCGGCGGCCTCGACGCTCCGGGAAATGCAGACGACGAGCGAGACCACGAGCACGCCGCGCAGAGCGTTTCCCCGGAAGCGGGAGTGCTTTCCAAACACCACACCCCCCTCAGAAGCGGAAGACGCTCACGGCCTGGAACTGGTCCGAGGCTCCCCGATTCCCGTCCTTGTTCTCCCGGCTCCCGTAAATGTACTCGATCCCGACGTCGATCCTCTCGATGGGGGAAAAGACCAGGTTCAACGACCAGCGGTTGGTGCGGCGGTAGGCGTCGTTCGGCTGGGACGGGAGATTGTCCACGGTCACGAAGCTCCAGATCAGAGACGAACGCAGCTTCATTTTCCGGGTCTTCTCCCAGTACTTCCACTGGTGTTCCAGGTCGACGTACCAACCGATCGCCGTGAGGGCCTCGAGATCGCCGTTGGCGTCGTCGAAAACCGCGTCTTGGCCTCCCAACGAGTTGAGGTCGTTGATGTAGCGCGCGATTCCCCGGCCGAAGTTCACCTGGAAGATGACCCGATCTTCGAGCCCGAGGCGCCGGACCGGCACGACGCCCGACAGGCTGCCCCCCCACGCGCCGGTCGAGCGGACGACACTGGGGTCGAGTTTCCACTCGCCGCGGATTTCCCGGAACACGGCCGCCGCCTGGAGATGGCCCGTCTCGAGGGTCGGCCAGATTGCACGTACGACCAGATCGGGCACGACGTTGACCCCGCTCCCTCCGGTGAGAGAAACCTCCGGCGTCTCCGCGGCGACGGCGAGACTGCTTCGGTCGGCGAAGGGCCACGTGTAGCGGAATTGGGGCTGCCGGATCACGTTCTCGCCGTTGATTCCCTCGAAGTCGAGATCCTGGTGGTCGGCGGCCGGATCGGAGAAGGTCGACCAGGTCTGGCCCACCAAGATCCCGCGGTACTGGGCGAACGCGTGGCGGAGGCGGAAGGCGATCCGCTGCTCGGTCCCGGTCGAACCGAAGAAGTCCCCCTCGAGAAACGCGCGAATGTGGCCCGCCCCGGTCGGCGTGCGCACCTCGAAGTTGAAGCGGCTCGTGTTGGCGGAGAAGGTGGTTCGGCGACCCTTGCCCGCGCCCTCGTCGTCGGTCTCCACCGGAATCGAGTTGGTCAGGAATCGGTCCTCGGACCCCAGAGGGCCCAAGGTGAACACGGCGGCCGCGCGGATGCGGCCGCCGAACTTCATCGCCGCGTCGGTACCGGGGATGCGGATCGATCCGGGGAAATCCCCGGCGGAGACCACCCCTTCCGGAAGCTCGGGGGCTTTGCCCGCGGCCTTCTCGACCCGCTCGAGTCGATCGGCCAGCGCCTTCTGTTGCTCGGCGGCGGGAAGCTCGCCTCGGATGACCGCGAGTTCCTCCTGCATGGCCGTCAGCGCCGCTTCCATCTCCACGAGCCGCGCCTCCAGGGCACCGTCCGTCGGCCCCCCCTGGGCGATGCGGCTCTCCAGTTCGGCGATCCGGAGGGCCTGCTCGCGGATGAGCTTTTCCTGCTCTTCGATCATCCTCAGGAGCTGGCTCACGGAGAGCTGCGGCGAGACTTGCGGCTCCTCCGCCGGCAGGTCGGAACTCCCGAGCGCGACGCAGAGGAGCGACCCGACGAAACATCGAGCGGCACGGCCGAGAGGGATCACCCGAACCTCCGCATCGCGAGCGAGGGCTCCCGATCGTAGACCAGGGACTCCGACGGGCGCCAGGCAGAAGTACGGGGGGGCCTTCGGATGCGGTCCCCGTATACTCCGTCGGGGTTGCCCTTGATGCGTCCCGTCGCCGCGCCGCTCCTTTCCTGTCTCGCCGCCGCCGTGGGGTCTACCTTCGCGACCGCGGCGACCTCGGACCTCCACTTCGAGCGGATCGGAAAGGCGGGCGGTCCCCCGTCGGAGGTCGTCACGGCGATCCACCAGGATCGGGACGGTTTCGTGTGGATCGGGACGCGAGACGGGCTCGTCCTTTACGACGGGCACTCGTTCACGACGCTCGAGCACGATCCGGCCGACCCCAGGTCGATCTCGGACGACACGATTCGGACGATCCACGAGAGCCGGGACGGGACGATCTGGATCGGCACGAACACCGGCGGGCTCAACCGTCTCGACCGCGATCGCCGGACCTTCACGCGGTTCCGGCACGACTCCGCGGATCCGGACACGTTGAGCCACGACAGCGTTTACGCAATCGCGGAAGACGGTGAGGGCCGCCTGTGGATCGGCACGCAACGGGGGCTGAACCGCCTCGACCCGGAAACCGGCGCGTTCGAACGATTCCTGCCCGATCCCGAGCGGCCGGGAAGCCTGAGCCACCCGTACGTCAGCGCCCTCCTCGGCGACTCCCGCGGCCGTATCTGGGTGGGCACGGTCGGCGGAGGTTTGAACCTCTTCGATCCGGCGAGCGGGACCTTCCGGATTTGGCGCCACGACCCCGCGAGGGGCCGATCGATCGGAGACGACCGAGTGTTCGCGCTTCTCGAGGGGCCGGACGGCGTCCTGTGGATCGGCACGAACGACGGTCTCGACCGGATGGATCCGGAGGCCGGTACGTTCGATCCGGTCGGCCGAGGGGGCCGCGGGCCCGAAGAGCGACTCGCCCCCTCGGTCGTCACGACGCTCGCGCGCGCTCCCGACGGCAAGCTCTGGATCGGGACGTTCGGCGGCGGACTCCACGAGTTCGACCCCGGGTCCGGGCGGATCCGGACCTTCCGGCACGATCCGAGCCGCCCCGGCAGCCTGCCGGCGGATCGCGTGGTGGGGCTCGTCGCCGACCGGTCCGGAGCGCTCTGGGTCGGCACCTGGGGCGGGGGATTGAGCCGGGTCTCGGTGTCGGCCCTCCTTCTCTCGTCCGCGGCCGGCGAGGTTCGCGAGCCTCCGGACCTCGACGATGCGGACGTCACCGCGCTCGCGAGCGACCGGTCCGGGGCGCTCTGGATCGCGACGCGCCGGGGGTGGCTCCTTCGGAAGGACGCGTCCTCCGAAGCGGTTCAGGTCCTGCGAAAGGGCGGCAGCGGTTCGATCTTCGGCATCCTGCCCACGCGGGACGGCGGCGCCTGGGTCGGGACTTCTCGGGGCCTGCTCCGATTCGGGTCGATCGAGAGGCCACCCCGTGAATTCGAACACGATCCGGCCGACCCGACGAGCCTCGGGCCCGGTTTCGTCGTGGCTCTCCTGCAAGACCGGGAAGGGCGGGTGTGGGTGGGGACGGGCGAGGGGGGCGTGCAGGAGATCGACCCGATGGGGCGCGTCCGGCGCCGGTTCGTCCACGACCCGCAGAACTCGGAGAGCCTGAGCGACGATTACGTGACCGCGCTGCGCCAGGATCGCTGGGGGACGATCTGGGTGGGCACACGGTCGGGAGGCCTCAACGCGCTCGACCCCTCGACCGGGCGGGTGTCGCGTTACCCCGTCAGCGCCGAGGATCCCTCGGCCGTTCGCCACCACCACGTGACGGCAATTTTGGAGGATTCGAGGGGGCGACTGTGGGTCGCCACGTCCGGCGGGGGGCTCCACTGGGGCAACCGGAGCGGTCCCGGCGAGCGCCTTCGCTTTTCCCGAACGACCGCGGCCGACGGTCTGATCGACGACAGCGTGATGGCGATCCTGGAGGACGACGACGGCAGCGTCTGGGTCAGCACCAAGCGCGGCCTCTCGCGATTCGTGCCGGAGCGTGGAACCTTCGCGAGCTACCGGGTGTCGGACGGGCTGCCGGCCGGCGAATTCGAAGCGGGTTCGGCCGCGCGGACCGGCCGATTCCTCCACTTCGGTTCGCTGCGCTGGGTCGTCACGGTTCCCGCGGGGACGGCGCTTCCGAAGGTGGTCCCGTCCCCGACGGTGATCGCCTCGGTCCAGCGGGAAGGAGAGGAGCCTCGCGCCGGGATGCCGGCCGCCGTTCCGGACCGGCTCGAGATCCCGTACGGGAGGTGGTTCTCCGTCCAGATCGCGGTGATCGACTTCGACCCGGAGCACTCTCACGTCCACGCCTACAGCCTGAAGGGCGGAACGGAGGGGTGGACCGAGATCGGTCCGCGGCCGACGATCACGTTCACCGATCTCGATCCGGGACGGTACACGTTCGTCGCCCGCGGCCGCGACTGTCGCGGGGTCTGGACCGAGACCGAGGTTCCGCTCCGGATCGACGTGATCCCGCCGTTCTGGATGACCTTGTGGTTCCGCCTGCTGCTCGCGGGGACGGTCCTGGCGGTCGCGCTCGTATCCCATCGCGTCCGTCTCGCCTCCGTGGAGCGCCGAAATCGGGCGCTGATGCAGCTTCACGAGCAGTTACGGCAGCTGTCCCGGCGGCTCGAAGCCGCGAAGGAGGAGGAGCGCAAGCACATTTCGCGGGAGCTTCACGACGACCTCGGGCCCGCGCTGACCGCCGTCGTGATCAACCTCCAGCTCCTCGCGCACGACCGGAACGGGGAGAAGGCGACGCGATGGATCCAGGACTCGATCGACCTCGTCGACCGCATGGTCCAGCAGATTCGCGACCTCTCGCTCGACCTCCGGCCGCCGCTCCTCGACGAGATGGGGCTCCTCGCCGCGCTCAAGGGGTACATGGAAACCCAGGCGGAACGAACGGGGATCGCGATCGAGGTCGACGGCCCCGAGTCCCTCCGCGACGTACCGGACGAGACCGCGATCACCGCGTTCCGCGTCGCGCAGGAAGCGGTCACGAACGCGATTCGGCACGCGGACGCGAAGCGGGTCGGCGTGACGTTGACCGAGCGCGACGGAGGCCTCGAGATTCGCGTCGAGGACGACGGAAAGGGGTTCGACGTTCGCGCCGCCCTCGAGGACCCGGTGACCGGAAAGAACCTCGGGCTCCTCGGGATGCAGGAGCGGGCGCGCATTCTGGGCGGCCGATTCGATCTCGAGTCCGCGCCGGGCGCGGGAACACGCGTTCGGCTCTGGATTCCGACGGAGGCGAAGCGATGAGCGGAACCCGAGTGCTTCTCGCGGACGATCACACCCTCGTCCGGGCCGGCCTCCGGTCGCTCCTGGAGTCCATCCCCGGCGTGGAGGTCGTGGCCGAGACGGGGGACGGGAGGGAGGCGCTCGAGTTGATCGGAACCGAGCGCCCCGACGTCGCCCTCCTCGACATCGGGATGCCGAGTCTCAACGGCCTCGAGGTCGCGAAACGCGCGGCCAAGGAGTCCCCGCGCACCAGGGTCGTCATGCTGTCGATGCACGCCGACGCGAGCTACGTGCGCCAGGCGCTTCGGGCGGGTGCGTCCGGCTACCTGCTCAAGGGGGCCGCGGTCTCCGAGTTGCCCCTCGCGCTCCAGGCGGTCATGCGGGGAGAGACCTACCTGACGCCGAAGGTCTCCCAAGAGGTGGTCCAGGGGTTCCTGCGCGAGGGATCCGCGAACGACACCGACCCGCTCGCGGGGCTCACGGAGCGGCAACGGGAGATCCTCCAACTGATCGCCGAGGGAAAGACGACCAAGGAAATCGCGTTCGACCTGGAGGTCAGCGCGAAGACGGTCGAAACCCACCGCGCGCGGATGATGGAGCGGCTCGGGATCCACGACGTCCCCGGCCTGGTCCGTTTCGCCATCCGCGCCGGGCTCGTGTCGAGCGACGAGTAGCGGTGCTGCGGGGCGCGCGCGCGTACGGGAGCGCCTGCACGAAGCGTCGCGCCTGCTCCTCGGTGCGGAGGCCAACGATACGTTCGACCCCCGCGCCCCGGATCAGGACGTCACCCACTCCTTGACCAGACGGTGGCCGGTCGAGAGGACAACCGCCCCGACGAACAACCCGATCAGACCGTGCAGCATGAGCCCACCGATGGCGCCGAGCAGGATCACGGCGACCGGGATCTCCGACCCGCGCCCCATGAGGAGCGGCTTGAGCGCCGCATCGGAGAAGGACACGAGGACGCTCCAGACCGCGAACAGGACGGTCGTCGCCGTTCCGTCGTTCGTCGCCGCGACGTAGACGATCGCCGGGCCGAGGACGAGGAGCGGAGGAATCTGGGCCACGGCGAGGATCAGGACGAGAAGGGCCCACAGACCCGCCGCCGGAACTCCGGCGGCGACCAGGCCGATCGCGGCCAGGCCGGCCTGGATGGCGGCGACGCCGATCACCCCCTTGGCGACCGTCCGGATCGTCGCCCCTGCGAGCGCGACGATGGCCTCGCCTCTCTCGGCGTCGATTCGCCGTCCGACCGCGCGGGCCGCGCCGATCGAGTCCTCCCTCCGGACCCAGAGGAAGCCGGCGATGAAGAGCGCGAGCACGATCACGAGAGCGGCCCAGGCCCCCTCCTTCGCGATCGAGGCGAATTTCCGCGCGAGGCCCTTGATCTGGGGCTGGATCTGCTCGACGACGGAGCCGAGATTCGCGTGCGCCCGGTTCCACAGGTCCGAGAGGGGCTTGCCGACGACCGGCCACTCCGACACCCGGTCGGGCGCGGGCGGAATCGTGATCGAACCCGACTCGACCCGGTCTGAAATTCCCCGGGCGCCGTGCAGGACGGAGTCGGAGAGCAGTACGGTGGGAACGAGAAGGAGAGCGATCGAGACGAGCACGACGAGCACCGCCGCCGGCTTCCGCCGCCCGGAGAGGAGAGCCTCCGCGCGGGCATGGACCGGATACAGGGCGACCGCAAGCACCACGCCCATCGCGACCGGCATCACGAATGGACGCACGATCGAGAAGCACCAGTAGAGGAGCAGTCCAACCAGGCCGAGCCGGACCGCGACCTCGGTCGCGCTCCGGAGGCGCGCCGCATCGACTTCGGGTCGTTCGGGAGCGCTCATGATCCCTCCTTCGCCTCGTGGGTCGTTCGATCTTCCGCATGATGCCAGGCGTCGCCGAGGACTCGATATCAAGTGTTTTTACGGGGCCTCGACCGCGCTACGTGACCGCGAGTTTGTTGGGGGATGAGACGCGGATTCGGTGACCCCATTCCAATTCGCGTCGGATTCAGAACGTGTAGACGGCGTCGTGGATGGCGTTGGAG
>CAYLHQ010000004.1:0-152876 GCA_964383585.1 uncultured Acidobacteriota bacterium | reverse complement strand
GGATTTCACGGAACGACGGGACAAAAGGACCACCGCGGGATTCCCCGCGTCCGCCAGCGGACGGTCGCGTCCGCTTCCACGAACGGTCCTGCATCCCCACGATTCGCGTCACGTTGCCCTTGCCGCCGCACCCGCTTCCTGCTCTGATTTGCCGGATGTCCGCCCCGCCCCTCGCCGCCGAAGAGGCCCTCGCCCTCTACCGTGCCCTCGTACTCCCCCGTGTGATCGAGGAGAAGATGCTCAACCTCCTCCGGCAGGGGAGGCTGTCGAAGTGGTTCTCCGGGATCGGCCAGGAGGCGATCGCGGTCGGGGTCACGTCGTCCCTCCGGCCCGACGACTGGATCCTCCCGATGCACCGGAACCTCGGGGTCTTCACCGGTCGCGAACTCGACCTCACCCGGCTCTTCCGGCAGCTCCTCGGCCGCGACGGCGGGTTCACGAAGGGTCGCGACCGCTCCTTCCACTTCGGCGATCTCGAACGACGCATCGTGGGGATGATCAGCCACCTCGGGGCCAACCTCCCGGTTGCGGACGGCCTCGCCCTCGCCGCGAAGCTCCGCGGCGAGGACCGCGTCGCCGCCGCCTTCACCGGGGACGGCTCGACGAGCGAGGGAGACTTTCACGAGGCGCTCAACCTCGCGGCGGTGTGGAAACTCCCGGTCCTCTTCGTCGTGGAGAACAACCGGTACGGCCTCTCGACTCCCGTCTCGGAGCAGTACGCCTGCGCGCACCTCGCCGACCGCGCGCCGGGGTACGGCATCGCGGGGGAAGTCGTCGACGGGAACGACCTCCTCGCGGTCCGCGAGGCGACCGCCCGCGCGGCGGAGCGCGCCCGTCGCGGGGAGGGCCCGACCCTCCTCGAGTTCGAGACCTTCCGGATGCGGGGCCACGAGGAGGCCTCCGGGACGGCTTACGTCCCCAAGCGGCTCTTCGACGAGTGGGCGAAGAAGGACCCGATCCTCCGCTTCGAGAGCGTGCTTCTCGAGCGAGGGATCCTCTCCGAGGAGATCCGCACCGAGGTGCGCAGGGAATGGAAGCGGATCGTCGACCTCCTCGTCGACGAGGCGTACGCGACCCCCGACCCGAAGACGACCCCGGAGCAGGAGCTCGCGGACGTCCTCGCCCCGTCGCGGCTGACGCCGACGCCCCCTCTGCCCGGCACCGCGGCTCCCGAGATGCGCTACATCGACGCGATCCGCGACGCGATGGCGGTCGCGATGCGGCGCGACCGCCGGGTCGTCCTCCTCGGCCAGGACATCGCCGAGTACGGCGGCGTCTTCAAAGCGACGGAGGGGTTCGTCGAGGAATTCGGCAAGGAGCGGGTCCGGAACACCCCGATCCTCGAGTCGGGAGCGGTCGGCTGTGCCATGGGGTTGGCGCTCGACGGGTTCATCCCGATGGTCGAGATGCAGTTCGGCGACTTCGCGACCTGCGGCTTCAACCAGATCGTGAACCACGTCGCCAAGACTCACTGGCGCTGGGGGGCCCGCGTCCCCGTCGTGATCCGCATGCCGGTCGGGGGCGGGACGGGGGCCGGTCCGTTCCACTCGCAGAACCCCGAGGCCTGGTTCACCCACGTTCCGGGCCTCCGCGTCGTCGCGCCGTCGACTCCGCACGACGCCAAGGGGCTCCTCCTCGCCGCTTTCGAGGACGGGAACCCGGTCGTGTACCTCGAGCACAAGTTCCTCTATCGCTCTTCGAAGGGGCCGGTCCCCGAAGGCCACTACACGCTCCCTCTCGGAGAGGCCCGGGTCGCGCGGGAGGGGCCCGACGCGACCGTGGTCACCTGGTCGGTCGGGGTGACGTGGGCGCTCGAGGCGGCGGCGCGACTCGAGGCAGAGGGATGGTCGGTCGAGGTCGTCGACCTGCGCTCGCTCCTCCCCTGGGACGAGGAGAGGGTCTACGCATCGGTGCGGAAGACGAGCAAGGCGCTCGTCCTCCACGAGGCCCCCCTCACCGGAGGGTTCGGGGGAGAGATCGCCGCATCGATCGGCCGCGCGTGCTTCCGCGATCTCGACGCCCCGGTCGAGCGGCTCGGCGCGCTCGACACGCCGGTCCCCTTCTCGCGCGCGCTCGAGGAGACCTTCTCGCCGAAGGGGCGGCTCCTTCCCCGTCTCCGGGAACTCCTGGAGAGCTGAGCGGCCGTTCTCGGTACGCCATCGCCGCCATGTCGCGCGCCCTCCCGATCCTCCTTCTCCTCCTGGCGGCGACATCCGGGATCGCCGCGCACGCGGAACGGGCATCCGACCTGATCAACTTCGCCTTCGCCTCCCGCCTCGGGTCGGGGATCTACACGACCTCCGGAGGCACGCTCTGGATTCTCCGCGTCCCGGCCTCCGCGACGGTGATTCGCCCGAAGGAGACGCGCACCTACCGCGCGAGCCTCCTGCTTCCCGTCACCGTCGGGATCCTCGACTTCGAGCCGCAGGACATCCTCGAGAGCGGCCTCCCCGACCGCTTCGACTCCCTGGGGTTCACTCCGGGCCTTCGATTCGACGTGCCCGCGGGCGCGGTCTGGACGCTCTCCCCCTTCGCGCAGGGGGGGCCGGTCCGGGACTTCTCGACCGACAGCACCGCTTGGGTCTACTCGATCGGCGCGACGGCCGAGGCGAGAATCCCGAAGGAGGCCGTCGAGTGGGTCGTGCGGGGCGAGCTGGCCTGGTCGGGGATGAACCCGCACGGCGAGGCGCTCGAAGAGACGTTCGGCGAGTGGATCTCCGGCTTCGAGGTGTGGAGCCCCCTTCCCGCCCGCATGGGAGACGCGCGACTCGTCCTCGGCGGATTCGCGGCGACGACCCTCTACTGGCGGAGGGCCCGCTTCGTCGGGGATTCGGATTTCCAGCCCCGTCTTTACTCCTTGCAGGGAGAGGTGGGGCTCGTTCTCTCGACGCGCCCGCGAACGCACGTCTGGAAAGTCCGCGTTCCGGACCTCGGACTGAGCACCCGGTTCGGCGACGGGTTCGACTCGATCCGTCTGGTCTTCGGCAAGACGTTCTGAGGAGGATCGCATGACGAGGCTCGGCTTGCTGCTCTTCGCTCTCCTGGGATCTTCCGATCCCGACCTCGACCGGCTGGCGACGTGGATGTCGGGCCGATTCTCGAGTGCCGCGCAAGCGGAGACGGACCCCGAATACCTCGACGTCCGGCTCACCGTGACGCCGATCTGGACCGACCGGTCCGACGGGAGGTGGCTCTACGTCGAGCAGGCCCTCGGCGCCTCTCTCGACCGGCCGTACCGCCAGAGGGTCTACCGCGTCGTCCGGGGAGAGGACGGTTCCCTCGAGAGCCGCGTCTACCTCCTCCCGGATCCCGCGGCGTACGTCGGGGCCGGCGCCGATCCCTCTCGGTTCGCGGCCCTCTCCCGCGAGCGTCTCGTTCCTCGGAACGGATGCACGGTCGTCCTCCGGCCCGACGGCCCCGACGCGTTCGCCGGCTCGACCACGGGGCGCGCGTGTCCGAGCGAGCTTCGCGGTGCGGCCTACGCCACCTCGGAGGTCCGCGTCACCGCGGACGCGTTGCGGAGCTGGGACCGTGGGTTCGACGCGGAGGGAAAACAGGTCTGGGGAGCCGAGAAGGGACCGTATCTCTTCCTACGTGTCGCTCCCTGACTCGAGCCACGCCTTCGCCTCGTCGGGATCGCGGAAGACGCGGTAGCGGGTCGGCCCGCCCGAGGCGTACGCCTCGAACATCCGCATCAATCCGAAGTGCTCGTCGGAGGAGACGAGCACCGCGCGACGGCCGGTCGCTTCCCGAGGACGGCGCCGTACGAGTTCCGCGATGTCCCGGATGTCGTCAGGGGACACGTCGGCGCTGGCGCTGCGCACGTCGATGATCCCGTCGAAGGCCGGATCGTAGTCGGGGTCGCTCTCCATCCGGCGCAGGTAGTCGCGCACGGCCTCCGCGTCGACCCTGCCGATCGAAACGGCTCGCAGGAGCCTCCGGCCCTTGTCGATCTCGTACTGGATGGGCATCCCTTCTCGCTTTCCCGACGATGCGGTGAGGATACGCCCACCCACTGGGATGGGAAGTCCCATTCCTCGTTTGCAAGGGGGAAATCGGTCGCCTTGCCGCTCGCGATCTTCGAAAGATTCAAGTTCGAAGGGCGCGAGCGGCGATTCCGGCGAAGACGACGCCGAAGAGGACGAGCGCTGCGGAGGGTAGGGCGACCGCCTCGACCCCGCGGCCGAAGCTGACGAGCGCGTGGAAGGCGTCCATCGCCCACGCCGTGGGGAAGACGTGCGCCGCCGTCCAGAGCCATCGCGGCACGACCTCGCTCGGCCACCAGCAGCCCCCGAGGGCCGACATGACGATCGCGAGGAGCCAACCGATTCCCGACGCCTGTTCGGGGGTCCGG
The DNA here is from genome assembly GCA_964383585.1 of uncultured Acidobacteriota bacterium. GTDB lineage: Bacteria > Acidobacteriota > Polarisedimenticolia > Polarisedimenticolales > DASRJG01 > CAYLHQ01. The sequence continues at coordinate 148,522 of CAYLHQ010000004.1, read as the reverse complement.
AAGAGGGCCCCGCACAGGGTCGCGAGCGCCGCCGAGCAGAACGCGTAGGCGGAGAGCAGGACGAGGAGACCGGCGGTCGAACTCCCGAACCCGACCCCGAACACGAATCGCCCGCAGGCGACCAGCACGGCCGTTTGGAGACCGGCGACGAACAGGCGCCCGAGAAGCTTGGCCGCGAGAAGCCCGCTGCGGCCGATCGGCCCCGCGGCCTGCCGCTTCAAGGTCCCGTCCCGCTTCTCGAGGGTCAGAAAGACGCCTCCGTAGATCACCGTCATCATGAGGACGGTCATCGTGAGGATCCCCGGCACGCTCTGCGCACGGCCCGAGGGGACCGGTCTCCCCTCCCCCGCGGTCGAGACGTCGAGAGCGACGAGCCGCTCACGGCCGGCCATCTCCCGGAAGACCTTCCCCGGATCGATTCCTCCGAGCGCCGCCGACCGGTCCATCTCTACGAGAAGGGCGAGCGTCCTCGCGATCGCGCGGATCGCGTTCCCGTCGGCGGCGCGGTCGAAATCGGCGTCGGTCCCTGGATCGAGCTCGAAGCGGAGCGTTTGGGGCTCCCCCCTGAGGACCTTCGCGGTGAACCCCTCGGGGATCACGAGCGTCCGGACCTTCCGTTCCTCGGCGGCCGCTTCGCCGGGGGTGCGTTCGACGACCTCGACGTTCGGCGATGCCAGTTGCTCGACGAAGGCGCGAGCGAGCCATCCGCCGTCCCGGTCGACCACGGTCAACCGGACGCGCGACGGTCCGCCCCCTCCCCCCATCTGCCCGAACAACCACATCAGGGCGACCGGGAGGACGAGCATCCAGAAGAACGACGCCCGGTCCCTCGTCGTGAGGCGAAGGTCGTGGAGGGCAAGGAGGAGCACCCGTCTCACGCGAGCCTCCCGTTGCGGACGGCACGCCCGAGGGCCCAGGATCCCGTCGCGAGGAGGACCGCACCGAGACCGGCGAGGATCGCGACGTTTGCGAGGACGTCTTCGACCCCGGCCCCGTCCGAGAGGATCTTCTGGAACGCGGTCGTCCCCCAGAAGAACGGAGAGACCGGGGCGACGGCGCGAAGGGAGGCCGGCAGGCTTCCGAGGGGGACGAAACTCCCTCCCGCGAAGGCGAGGACGAGGTACAGGACCGAGGCGACGGTTGCCCCGAGCCTCTCGGTCCGCGCGAACCCGTAGATCGCGGCGGCGGCTCCGGAGACGGCGAGCACGACCGCGAGAGAGACGAGGGCGAAGGCGGCGAGGTCGACCGGTCGGGGCACGAAGAAGGCTCCCACGGCGGAGAGGATCACGAGGGCGAGGAGGGCGAGAAGGCTCGTGAAGGCGACCTTCGCGAACAGGATCGTCCCCGCGCCGACCGGTCCGGCCAACTGCCGCCTCAGGGTTCCCTCTTGCGCCTCGGTCACGACGTCCCGCATGGCGCCGTCGCCGACCATGAAGAGCGCGTAAACCGCCACCCCGGGAAGAATGAAGAGGAAGATCGCCGCGATGGGGCTCTCCGATTCCGCGGGCTCCTCGTCCTCCGCCTCGGAGCCGAACGCACCCTCGAGGGTGATCGCCGGGGGAAGGACGAATGTCCCCGCTCCCTCGATCGCGCGCTTGAACTCGACCGAAAGGGCGGCGACCGTCGCGTCGGTCGGAGCCGCACCCGTGCCCTCGAGGACAGGGCGAAGGCGATCGAGAGGGTCGCGGAGGACGCGGGCCCCGCCTTCGAGGACGTCGACGAGGACCAGGGTCACTTGCTCGGCAATCTCGGGAAGAATCCCCTCGGCCGGATTCCGTACGAGTTCGAGCCGCACCGGTTTTCCGTCGATGAGGTCCGGCGTGAGCCCTTCTGGAAGGACCAGGAGGGCGGAGGCCTCCCCTTCCTCGATGAGACCGCGGCCTTCCCCCGCCTTCACGTTCCGCACCTCGAAGAAGCGCCCCACCTGCTGCGACGTGAAGACCGACTTGAGCGCGTTCGCGAGCAGGCCGCCGTCCCGGTCCTCGACGAGGAGCCGGACCTTGGGGACCGCTTCTCCGCCCCCTCCGAAGACGAGCGCGAGCATCCCCGCGAAGAGAACCGGGAAGGCGAGGGGCACGAGGACGGAGAGCGGCGAGCGGATGCGCCGCTTGAGGTCCTTCGCGACGAGGCGCAGAACGAGGCGCATCAGTCGCGGAGCTCCCGTCCGGTCAGATCGAGGAAGAGCCGGTTCAGGCTCGGCGGCGCGATCTCGATCCCCTCCGCGGGAAGGACTCCTCCGAGAAGCCTCTGAACGAGTTCGAGGGAGCCCCGCGCCGCGCCATCGACGGTGAAAACCGCCTTCCCGGCCTCCGCGGAGACGAGCTGCGCGCCGGGGAGCGCGGCGAGGGCCGCTTGGGCCTGGGCCTCGTCGAAGCCGCCGCGGACGGTCACGACCTCACGCGTCCCCGACCGCCGCTTCAGCTCATCGAGGGTCCCCTCCGCGAGGAGCCGGCCGTGATCCATGATCCCGATCCGGTCGCAGAGGGTCTCCGCCTCCTCGAGGTAGTGGGTCGTGTAGACGATCGTCGTTCCCGAGGCCGCGACGTCGCGGACGACTTCGAGAATGTTCAGACGGGCCTGGGGGTCGATCCCGACGGTCGGCTCGTCCATGAGGACCGCCCGGGGTCCGTGCACGAGCCCGATTCCGAGGTTGAGCCGGCGCTTCATCCCGCCGGAGAAGTTCTTCACGGGCTCCTTGGCGCGGGGGGAGAGGCCGGTCAACTCGAGGACGCGATCGACCGCCCGGTCGAGGTCGCGTCCCGCGAGGCCGTAGAACCCTCCCCAGAAGCGGAGATTCTCGCGCGCGGAGAGCGTCTCGTAGAGGGCGGTTTCCTGCGGGACGATCCCGAGCTCGGCCTTCACGCGGATCGGCTCCGCGGCGAGGTCGATCCCGTCGAAGACGATTCGCCCCTCATCCGGCGCGAGGAGGCCGGACATCATCGACATCGTCGTCGTCTTCCCGGCGCCGTTCGGGCCGAGGAGGCCGTACAACTCCCCCTTCCCCACCTCGAAGGAGACCCCCGCGACGGCACGGATCTCCCCGTAACGCTTCGAGAGGTTCTCGATCCGGAACATGCGCACCCTCCATCCGGCGGATCATACTGCGCGGCCATGACGTTCGCGGGAGAGTTCGCTTGCCTCGGCGCCGCCTCGCTCTGGGCGGCGACGGTGCTTCTGTTCCGCGGGCCGATCCGGGACCACGGACCGCGCACGATCAACCTCGCGAAATGCCTCCTGGCCGCCGTGCTGCAGGGGGCGACCGTTCTCGCCCTCGGACAGACCGGGGCGCTTCTCCGAGCGCCCGGTCCCGAGCTTGCGTTTCTCGCCCTGTCGGGGCTCGTCGGCCTCACTCTCGGGGACACCGCGCTCTTCGCCGCCGTCTCGCGCATCGGCGTCCACCCGACCCTGCTCCTCCAGACGCTCGCTCCGGTCTTCGCCGCACTCCTCGCCGCCCTCTGGCGGGGGGAGCGGCCGACCGGCACCCAGGCCGCGGGCACCGTGCTGGTCCTCGTCGGGGTGGCGCTCGTCGTCGCGCCGAAGCGAGGCGAAGCCGGGGGCTCCCGCTGGGACATTCCGGGGATCGCCCTCTCCGTTCTCGCCGCCCTCGGCCAGGGGGCCGGGGTCGTCCTCGCGAAGAGCGGGATGGACTCGATCCCTCCCGTCCCGGCGAGTTTCTTCCGCCTGGCGGTCGCCGCCGCCGGGCTCGTCGCGCTCTCTCTCGCGCTTCGCCGCCTCGGGAGGATCGTCCCGCTCCTCCGCGCCCCCGCCTCCCTCGCCCGGGTCGTGCCGGCGACCTTCCTCGGGACCTACCTCGCGCTCTTCCTGATGATGGCGGGGGTCGCCCTCGCTCCCGCGGGGGTGGCCGCGGTGCTCCTCGCGACCTCGCCGGTCTTCAGTCTCGTCTTCGAGTCGATCGCCGACCGGAGGCCGATCGCCCCGAGGGCCGCCTTCGGAACGGCCCTCGCGGTCGCCGGCGTCGCCGTCCTCGTGTCGTGAGCGGGCGCGGCGGGATCTTGGTACCCTCGGAGCGTTGCGGGCCCGAATCCGGGTCCCCTTCGAACGGGAGAACGAACCCATGAAGCGAACCGCCGCGGCCCTTTGCGCCCTCGTCCTCGCCTCCGGCGTCGTCCTCGCCCAGGACGTCAAGGACGAGAAGATCCTGTCCCTGGAGCCGAAGAAGGAGTCGAAGGCTCCTCCGGCTCCGCCCAAAGCGGTGCTCGAGGATCCCGCCGCGCTCAAGGAGCGGGCTCCCGAGGTCTTCAAGGTCCGCTTCGAGACGACGAAGGGGGACTTCGTCGTGGAGGCGCATCGCGCGTGGTCGCCGAACGGGGTCGATCGATTCTACACGCTCGTCAAGAACGGTTATTACGACGGGGTGAAGTTCTTCCGCGTCGTTCCGAACTTCGTCGTCCAGTTCGGGATCCACGGCGATCCGAAGATCGCGACGAAGTGGTTACGCTCGAACATCCAGGACGATCCGGTCGTCGAGGGGAACAAGAAGGGCACGCTGACCTACGCGAAGTCCGGCTCGCCGAACAGCCGGTCGGTTCAGCTGTTCATCAACTTGAAGGACAACTCTCCGCTCGATGACCAGGGGTTCGCCGCATTCGGCAGGGTGATCGAAGGGATGGAAGTCGTCGAGGCGCTCTACGGAGGGTACGGGGACAAGCTGACGAATCTCCAAACGGAAATCGCCGCGAAGGGGAACGAATTCCTGCAGTTGAACTTTCCGAACCTCGACTCGATCGAGCGGGCCTACCTCGAAAAGTGAGCGGAGGGCGGTCGGCGCTCGGGCTCGCCCTTTGGCTCGCGGCGTCGTTCACGGCCGCGGGCCTGGGCAGCATCGCGACCGCGGCGGGGGTTGCCGACTGGTATCCGACGCTCGCGAAGCCGGCGTGGACCCCCCCGTCGTGGCTTTTCGGTCCGGTCTGGACCTTCCTTTATGGGGCGATGGCGGTCGCCGCCTGGATCGTTTGGAAGAGGGCGGGGCGCTTTTCGGACGCGCGGGAAGCGCTCTCCCTCCATCTCCTCCAGCTCGCTCTCAACGCCCTCTGGTCGTGGCTCTTCTTCGGGCTGCGCCGCCCCGGCCTCGCCGCCGTCGAGATCGTGCTCCTCTGGATCGCGATCGCGGCGACGCTCGCCGCTTTCGCGAAGCGTTCCCGACTCGCGGCCGCGCTTTACGTCCCCTACTTTCTCTGGGTCACCTTCGCCGCCGCCCTCAACCTCGCGATCTGGGCGAGGAACTGACCGTCACCGGAGCACGAAGTCGACGCGGACGGTGAACCAGACCCGCACCGGCCGCCCACGCCAGCGCGCGGGCTCGTACCGCCACGCGAGAACCGCCTCCTCCGCGGCCCCGACGAGGAGCGGACTCGATGCCGAGACCGTCTCGACGCGCTCGACGGAGCCGTCGGGACCGATCACCGCGCGGAGGACGACGCGGCCTCGAACGCCGGCGGCGCGGGCGACCGGCGGGTAGGAGGGCTCGACGCGGACGACGAGCCGAGGGGGTTCGATCTCCCCGGAAAGCTCGACCGGTCCGTCGCCGCCCAAACCGCCTCCCGGCCCATCCGCGGGACCATGGCCGGGACCGTCCCCGGTTCCTCCGAATCCTCCCGGCCCCGCGCCGACCCCGGGTGCTCCCACCCCCGGTCCGAGATCGATGCCGAGGTCGGCCCCCTCCCACGGCTCGCGATCCTCGGCCGCGATGTCGGGGAGCGGCTCCGACACGACGGGCGGATCGGCGACGAAGGTGGGCGTGGTCGAGGGCGGGCCCGGCCGCGAGGGGGCGGGGTCGGAGGGGGGAGGGGATCCGCCGGAGGCGGGGAGATCGATCGGGATCGTGACCACGATCGATTCGGTCGGAACGAGGATCTCGACCGGCCGGACCACGAGCACGGTGGCGAGGAGGAGGGTCACCCCCGCCGCTCCGTGGAAGCCGAGAGCGAGCATCAGAGAGCTCCACCGATCGCCTCCGGACGGAGGGAGGATCGCGGTCCGCGTGTCGTCGAACATCGCCGCCTCCTTTCCCCTTCCCCCCTCCTTCGACGGACGGATACATCCGAGGTTCCACGGAACGTCGCCCTTGGTGCATCCGGTGCTGCATGCGCACGGCGGGGGCGGGGATAATCGGCGCATGCGAATCCTCGTCGCCGCAGCCCTCTTTCTCGTTTCGTGCGCCCCCGCCCCCGAGCCCGCCGACCTCGTTCTGCGCGGCGGCCGCATCGTCACCCTCGACCCGTCACGCCCCGAGGCGACGGCGCTCGCCTGCCGCGGGGACCGGATCGTCGTCGTCGGATCGGAGGAAGAGATCGCACCGTTCGTCGGACCCGCAACCGAGGTGATCGATCTCGAAGGGAGGCTCGCCCTTCCCGGGTTCATCGAGGGGCATGGGCACTTTTCCGGGTTGGGACGCGCTCTCGACACCCTGGACCTTCGGAGCGCGCGGACGTGGGAGGAGATCGTCGAACGCGTCTCCGCGGAAGCGGCGCGGCGGCCCGCGGGCTCCTGGATCCTCGGCTGGGGGTGGCATCAGGAGAAGTGGGACCGGCCGCCGGAGCCGTCGCTCGACGGGTATCCCGTCCACGACGCCCTGTCGGCTGCCGTCCCCGGCCATCCGGTTCTCCTGAAGCACGCCGCGGGGGCGCACATGGGGATCGTGAACGCGGCCGCGATGCGCCTCGCGGGGATCGACGCGACGACGGCGAACCCGGAAGGGGGGGAGATCGTGCGCGACGCGAGCGGTCGGCCGACGGGGGTCCTGCGCGAGACGGCCTACGCCCTCGCCCTCGCGGCCCACGAGGCCGACCGTGCGCGGCGGCCGGCCGAGGTCCGCGAGGCCGACGCGTTGCGGGAAATCGAGCTCGCGACCGCGGAGTGCCTGCGAAAGGGGGTGACCTCGTTCCAGGACGCCGGGTCGAGCTTCGAGGAGATCGACCGCTATCGGAGGCTTGCGGAGTCGGGCCGGCTCGGCGTGCGCCTGTGGGTGCTCGTCGAGGAGCCGAACGAACGGCTCCGCGAGAGACTCCCCTCCTACGCCGGCTGGAAGAGACTCGGGGACGCTCGGCTGACGGTCGGCGGGATCAAGGGGGAGATGGATGGGGCGCTCGGTGCGCACGGTGCCTGGCTCCTCGAACCGTACGCCGACCTACCCGACTCGACGGGGCTCAACACCACTCCGATTCCGGTCCTCGAGGAGAAGGCGCGGCTCGCGGCCCGCCTCGGGTTGCAGATGGCGATCCACGCGATCGGCGACCGCGCCGTACGGGAGACGCTCGATCTCTACGAGCGTGTCCTGTCGGAAGGGAACGGGAGGCGCTTCCGGGTCGAGCACGCGCAGCACGTCCACCCCGCGGACGTCCCTCGCTTCGCGGCGCTGGGGGTCGTCGCCTCGATGCAGGGGATCCACTGCACGTCGGACGGACCGTGGGTCCCCTCGCGCCTCGGCGAGCCGCGGGCCCGCGAACGTTCCTACCCGTGGCGTGCGCTCCTCGACGCGGGGGCCCTGGTGAGCAACGGCACCGACACGCCGATCGAGGACATCGACCCGATCGCGAACTTCCACGCCTCGGTGACGCGCGAGATGGGGAACGGGCGCGCGTTCGTCCCGGAGCAGCGGATGACGCGCGGGGAAGCGCTCCGGTCGCTCACCGTCGACGCCGCGAGGGCCGCCTTCGAGGAAGACATCAAAGGGACGCTCGCGCCGGGGATGCTCGCGGACGTCGTCGTCCTGAGCCGGGACATCCTTCGCGTCCCCGCCGAGGAGATCCGAGGGACACAGGTGGTGTGGACGATCGTGAGGGGACATTCCGCTTTTGATCGTGAGGGGACATTCCGCTTTTAGTTTCAAAGACTGAATGGAGAAATGGGGACTGGCACCTTTTCCTCGATGCTCGCGCATCCGGACGGAGCAATTATTTCGAAAAGGTGCCAGTCCCCATTTCTCCATTCAGTCTTTGAAACTAAAAGCGGAATGTCCCCTGACAGTCCGTTCCGGCCACGCGCTCGCGGCCGTCCCGCGACGTTCCGTAAGAGCCCGGCCCCGCGGAAAGACCTTGGCTGCCGCGGTAGAGGAAGAAAAAGACTTGACCGGGAAGCGGCTCCTCCGAGTCCCCGAATCCGACCGTGTCGGTGTCGGGCGAGTCGTTTTCGAGGCAGACGACCGGCCCCAGATCGACCTCGCTCCCCAGGAACCGCAGGTTCGCGACGTCCCCCCGGATCGCGTCGTAGCGGACCGGTCCCGACTCGACGCTCCACCGGAGGATCGTCGGCGAGTCCTTCCCCACCGCGAACATCGGAACCCCCTCCCGGTCGATCGCCCACACTTCGGAGAGGCCGTCCGGGTTCCCGAGCGTGAAGTCGTCGATCCCGGAAAAGACGGATAGATCCCCCGTCGTATCCGCGGCCGCCGCCCCCCCGCCCCCGCCGAGGAGGGTGCCCACCCCTCCGAGCGCTCCGACCCGGAGACCGCCGATCCGTTCGACCGCCCCTCCCGCCGACGGGACCCGGTAGAGATCGGTCGGATCGTCCGGATCGGTCTCGAAGACCGGCGCATTCGACGAGAAGACGACCCACGCCCCGTCGCGGCTCATCCGCGCTCCCCCCGAGGACCCCGTCGCGAATTCGGTCAGTTGCCGCAGGGCCGAGATCGCGGGTTCGAACACGAAGACCTCCGCATTCCCCTCGGGATTCGTCCCCAGGGGATCGGCGCTCGTCGAAAAGGAGATCAGCGAGCCGTCCGCCGCGATGTCGGGAGAACTCGCCCCGACGACCGGGTCGCCGGTGATTCTCTGCAGCCCCGTCGCGTCGGTCCGAACGCGCCAGATCTCGTACGACCCGTCGGGATTCCCGCCGTCGAGATCGGCGTTCGACTCGAAGACGACCCAGGATCCGGCGTCGTCGATCCGCGGGTTGCGGCTCGTCGTTCCCGCGGGGCCGTTCGTCAACTGCACGACCGCGAGACCGCTCCGGTCGACGACGAAGATTTCCCTCGAGGCATCCGCGTTCCCTCCCGTCAGGTCGGCGTCGGAATCGAAGACGACCTTCGTCCCCCCCTGCGCCGCGACCGGATTCGCGGACGACCCGCTCGCCGCCGACGTGAGCTGCATGACTCCGCTCCCGTCCGCGGCGATCGAAAAGATCTCGGACGAGAGATCGGAGTTCCCCCCGGTCGGGTCGCTGTCGGCCGCGAAGACGATCGTCTGTCCCCCGTCCGCGACGGTCGGGGCCGACGCGCTCCCCGAGGCGAGGGTGGTGACCTGCGAGTACCCCGTGCCGTCCGTCTCCACCTTCCACACCTGGGCCCCGCCGAAGAGACCGGTCGAGCGGGTGAAGACCGCGCGCGCGCCGTCTGGGCTCACGTCCGGCTCCGCCAGGAACTTCAGGTCGAACGGGGCGAGGGTGACCTTGCCCCCGCCGCTCCCGTCCATCGCGCGGAACTCGATCGTCGTCCCGACGTCGTAGTAGGCGATCCGCCCGCCCCCGCCCGCGACGATCGGCAGGACGCTCCCCGCATCGAGCGCCGAACTCGTCAGCGCCACCCGGTTCGTCCCGTCGAACCGGATCTTGAACACCTCGAAATTCCCGTCGAGATTCACCGGAGGGAAGATCGCGCTCTGATTCGAGAAGTAGACGATCGTCTGCCCATCGTCGGTGATCGACGGGGCCTGCGAGGTCGGGTCGCCGGTGATTCCGAGGACGGTCGTCGTGCGCGTGACCTGACGCAGTCCCGTCCCCGCCCAGTCGATCGCGAAGATCTCGGTCCAGTGGTTGGGATTCGTCCCGAACGGGTCGGCGTTCGACTGGAACGCGATCCGCGATCCGTTCCCCGCGAAGGAGGGTGCGCTCGCGTCGTACGGCTCCGGCGTATCGGTCAGTTGGCGGAGGCCCGTTCCGTCCGCGAGGATCGCGTAGATCTCCCCCCCGAGGTCGGCGTTGGTCCCGAGCAGATCGCCCGAGTGAGCGAAGACGATGCGCGTGCCGTCATCGCCGATCCCGACGCTCCCGGGCGCGCCCGAAACCGTCTGGGTCAGCTGGCGGAGGTTCGCCCCCGTCCGGTCGATCACGAAAAGTTCGGTCCGGTTCGACGGGTTCGTCCCCAGGGGATCGGTGTTCGCGGTGAAGACGACCCGGCTCCCGTCCCCCGAAAGCACCACCGAGCCGACACTTCCCGCGTTCGGAGCGGGGTCGCTCGTGAGCTGGGCGATCTCCGTCCCGTCCGAGCGCATGACGAAGAGTTCCAGGCTGCGGTCGGGATTGGTCCCGAGCGGATCCGCGGGCGAGGCGAAGGCGAGCCACGTCCCGTCGTCGCTCACCGACACGACAGCGGCGACCCCCCGAGGATCGTTCGTGACTTGGGCGGGCGCTCCGGTCGCGGCGGCGAACCGCCAGATTTGGAAGGCGTGGCCAGGGTTCGTCCCGAGGAGATCGGCGGACGACCCGGTGTAGACGAAGGTCCCTGCGTCGTCGAGCGCGCCCGGCGCCGCGACGGTCGTCGGCTCGGAGGTCAGCTGCCGCACCAAACCCTCCGCCCGCACGAACCCGCCCACAAACAACACGATTCCCGCGGCGACGACGAAGCTCGACCTGCCGATGTTCATCCTTCTTGCCCCCCTTCCGAGAACCTACAGTGTACGCTCCCCCGTCCCACTTGACCTTGATCAAGCGCAAGCGTCTTGACGCTCCCGTACCGGCCCGGTACCTTTGCAAACATGAAACACGGCGGCGCGGTCCATCTTCATCGTCACCACCCCTGCTTGGGCCGCGCGACCGTGTAGCCGCTTCTAACTCCTCTCGACACGGACGCCGGCCTTCGGGCCGGCGTTCCTGTTTCTGGGGCAGGAACGCCGATCCGGGGCCGGCCGGTCGGAGACCGCAGGCAAGGAGGCCCTGGATGACGACGAAACGAACCCAACCCACTCTCCGCATGGCGCTTCCGAAAGGAAGGATGCAGGAGGGAGTGTTCCAGCTGCTCGCCGAGGCGGGGATCCGGGTCGCCGCGGGTTCCCGGAGCTACCGCCCGACGATCTCCCTCGAGGGGATCGAGGCGAAGATCTTGAAACCCCAGACGATCGTCGAGATGCTCCACCTCGGTTCGCGCGATCTCGGCTTCGCGGGGGCCGACTGGGTGGCGGAACTCGACGGAGGGTGCGTCGAGGTCCTCGACACCGCCCTCGACCCGGTGCGGCTGATCGCGGCGGCCCCCGAGGAGATCCTCGAGGAGGGCCGCCTCCCGCGCCGACCGATCGTGGTCGCCTCGGAGTACGAGCGGCTGACCCGCGCGTGGATCGCCCGCAAGGGACTCGACGCCCGGTTCGTCCGCTCCCACGGCGCCACGGAGGTCTTCCCCCCCGACGACGCCGATTGCATCGTCGACAACACCGCCACCGGAGCGACCCTCCGTGCGAACGGTCTCGCCATCGTCGACACGCTCCTCCGCTCCTCGACGCGCCTCTACGCGAGCGCCGCGGCGATCGCCGACCCCGCCCGCCGGGAGGGGATCGAGCGTTTCGCGCTCCTGGTCGCCGCCGTTCTCGAGGCGAGAAAACGGGTCATGCTCGAGGTCAATGTCCCCGCCGACCGGCTCGAAGCGGTCTGCGCCGCCCTCCCGTGCATGCGGGAGCCGACCGTGTCGACGCTCCACGGCGGCGCCGGCTACGCCGTCAAAGCGGCGGTCCCTCGCGCCGACCTCCCCCGCGTCATCCCCGAGCTCAAGGCGAAGGGGGCGACCGACCTCGTCGTCTTTTCCCCGTCCCAGATCGTGCCGTGAGGAGGGCGCGATGAACCCGAATCCGTTCGAGCCGCGCCCTTCCTCCGCGGTCGCCGCGGTGACCGCCTACCGCGTTCCCTCCCCGCCCTACCCGACCGACCTGCGTCTCGACGGGACGCGCGGGGGGGAGATCGCCGGCGGCCTCTCGACGGTTCTCGCGAATCTCGACGTCGGGGTGTGGAGTCGTTATCCCGACCCCGCTCCCCTCGAGGCCGCGGTCGCCGCACGCCATTCCGTCGACCCGGCGCGGGTGGTCGTGACGGCGGGGGCCGACGAGGCGCTCGACCGGGCCTGCCGCGCCCTGCTCGCGCCGGGAAGGCGACTCGTCCTTCCGGTCCCGACGTTCGAGATGATCCCCCGCTACGCACGCCTCGCCGGGGCGGAGATCGTCGAGGTTCCTTGGCGCGGCGAAGCCTGGCCGATCGACCTCGTTCTCGCTCGCGCCGGGGAAGGGGCGGGCGCGGTCGCCGTCGTGAGCCCCAACAATCCCACCGGGGCCGTCGCCCTCCGGGACGACCTCCGCCGCCTCGGCGCCGCGCACCCGAACACGCCGCTCCTTCTCGACCTCGCCTACGTGGAGTTCGCCGACGACGACCCGACCGCCGAGGCGCTCGCGATGCCGCAGGCGATCGTGTTCCGGACGTTCTCGAAGGCGTGGGGGCTACCGGGGTTGCGCGTCGGTTACGCGATCGCCGACCCCCGCGTCGCCAGGTGGATGCGGGCGGCCGGCGGGCCGTATCCGGTCTCCTCGATCGCCCTGGCGCTCGCCGGGTCGTGGCTCGAACGGGGGGAAGGGGCGATGCGCGCCTTCGTCTCCAGGGTCCGGGAGGAGCGGTCGGCCCTCGAGCGTCTCCTGGCGAACCGGGGCGCCGTCGTGCAGCCTTCCCAGGCCAATTTCGTCCTGGCCCGGTTCCAGGATGCGGGCCGGGTTCGGGACGAGCTGGCGCGACGCGGGATCGCCGTGCGCGTCTTCCCGGAAACGCCCGGGCTCGAAGACGCGCTCCGGTTGACCCTTCCCGGCGACGCCGCCTCGTTCGAGCGAGTCGTCCGGGCGTTCGGGGAGATCCTTCCGGAGGAGGAGTCGAAATGAGCGGAACGAGAAAGGCCGCGGTCGAAAGGGAAACCGCCGAAACGAGAATCGCCTGCACCCTCGATCTCGACGGGACGGGCGAGGCTCGGGTCGCGACGGGGGTGGGATTCCTCGACCACCTCCTCTCCTCCCTCGCGAAGCACGCGCGCTTCGACCTGACGCTCACGTGCCTCGGGGACCTCCAGGTCGACGACCACCACACCGCGGAAGACTGCGCCCTCGCGCTCGGCGACGCTCTCGATCGCGCCCTCGGCGAACGGCGCGGCATCGCCCGCTTCGGGGACGCCCACGCCCCTCTCGACGAGGCGCTCGCCCGCGCGGTCGTCGATCTCTCGGGACGGCCCTTCGCCGCGATCGACCTCTCGCTCACGCGCGAGTCCCTCGGAACCCTCGCCTGCGAGAACGTTTCCCACGTCCTGCGCTCCTTCGCGATCGCCGCCCGCATGGCGCTCCACGTCGACGTCCTTCGCGGCGAGAACGACCATCACCGCGCGGAAGCGGCGTTCAAGGCGGCCGCCCTCGCCCTCCGCCGCGCCGTCCGGCTCGAGCCGTTCGACGATGTCCCGAGCACGAAGGGGGCGCTGTGAGCGTGGCGCCCGAGGTCGCCGTCGTCCGCACCGGAACCGCGAACCTCGCCTCCGTCCTTGCCGCGCTCCGGCGCGCCGGGGCCGAGCCGCGCGTCACCGCCGACCCCGACGCGGTGCGCCGCGCGGGGCGCGTCATCCTTCCCGGCGTCGGTGCCTTCGAAGCGGCGATGGAAACGCTCCGCGAGACGGGGCTCGACGCCGCGCTCGTCGAACGCGTGCGCGAGGGGCGGGCGACCCTCGGGATCTGCCTCGGTCTCCAACTCCTCGGCCGGGCGAGCGACGAGAGCCCCGGCGTCGCCGGGCTCGGAATCGTCCCCTTCGTCGCGCACCGCTTCGAGGGACCGGTCCGCGTTCCCCAGCTCGGCTGGAACGCCGTCGTCCCCCCGGAGGGCTCGCGGTTCCTCGAACCGGGGCACGCCTACTTCGCGAACTCGTACCGCTGGGACCTTCCGAAGGGACCGGAACGAGACCGGTGGGCGTTCGCCGCGAGCGATCACGGAGGCCCGTTCGTCGCGGCGGCGGAGCGGGACGCGGTCCTCGCCTGCCAGTTCCACCCCGAACTGTCGGGAGCGTGGGGCGCGCGCTTGCTCGCGCGGTGGCTGGAGGCGTCATGCTGACGGTGCGCGTCCTTCCCTGCCTCGACGTCGACGGAGGACGCGTGGTCAAGGGGGTGCGATTCCAGGGGCTGCGCGACGCGGGGAACCCGGTCGAGCGCGCGGAGGCCTACGAGGCCCAGGGAGCCGACGAGTTGGTCCTGCTCGACGTCTCCGCCACCCCCGAAGGGCGCGGGCACGCGGTCGCCACCGTCGCGGCGGTCCGGCGGGCGCTCTCGATCCCCCTCACCGTCGGGGGAGGGGTGCGCTCCGTCGCCGACGCTGGCGCCCTCCTCGAAGCGGGAGCCGACAAGGTCTCGGTCAACACCGCCGCGGTCGCGCGTCCTTCGCTTCTCGGCGAGATCGCCCTCCGCTTCGGAAGCCAGTGCGCGATCCTCGCCCTCGACGCGGCGCGCCGTGCGGAAGACCCGGGGTGGGAGGTCGTCGTCCGTTCCGGCTCCGAGCGCACGGGGAAGGACGCCATCGCGTGGGCGCGCGAGGCGGCTTCACGCGGCGCGGGGGAGATCCTCCTGACCTCTTGGGACCGGGACGGCACCGGACACGGGTACGACCTCGAGTTGCTCGCCGCCGTTTCGTGTGCGGTGCCGGTCCCCGTGATCGCTTCGGGGGGCGCCGCTTCCCCTTCGCACCTCGTCGAAGCGGTCCGCGCGGGGGCGGACGCGGTCCTCGCGGCGTCGATCTTCCACGACGGCGTCTTCACGGTCGGAGACGTCAAGCGGGCCCTTCACGCTTCGGGAATCGAGGTGCGGCCGTGATCGTCCCCTCGATCGACCTCAGGGGCGGCCGGGCCGTGCAGCTCCGCGGCGGGAAGGAACTCGTCCTCGACGCGGGGGATCCCCGTCCGATCGCGGAGCGCTTCGCGGTCGCCGGGGAGATCGCGGTCGTCGACCTCGACGCCGCCCTCGGGACCGGCTCGAACGAAGACGCGATCCGCGACCTCCTCGGTCGGGCCCCGTGCCGCGTGGGGGGCGGGATCCGGAACGTCGAGGCCGCGCTCCGCTGGCTCGACGCGGGGGCCGTGAAGGTCGTGCTCGGAACGGCGGCGACCCCTGAGGTCCTGTCGAGGCTCCCGAAGGACCGCGTCGTCGCCGCGCTCGACGCCGAGAACGACGACGTCGTGGTCGAGGGGTGGACGAAGAAGACCGGCCGCGGGATCGTCGAGCGGATCGAGGATCTGAGGGAGTTCGTCTCGGGCTTCCTCGTCACCTTCGTCGAGCGCGAGGGGAGGCTCGGCGGCACCGATCTCGGGCGTGTCGAGGGGATCGTCGGCGCCGCTCGGGGGGCTCGCGTCACGATCGCGGGGGGCGTGACGACCGTAGAGGAGGTCGCCGCTCTCGACCGGCTCGGCGCCGACGCGCAGGTCGGGATGGCGCTCTACACGGGGAGGCTCGATCTCGCCGACGCCGTCGCCGCCCCGCTGACCTCCGACCGACCGGACGGTCTCTGGCCGACGCTCGTCTGCGACGAGCGCGGGGTGGCCCTGGGTCTCGCTTGGTCGGATCCCGAGAGCCTCCGCGAGGCGGTCCGCACGCGGCGCGGCGTCTACCGCTCGCGCGGGCGCGGGCTCTGGGTGAAGGGGGAATCGTCCGGCGCGACGCAGGAACTCCTCCGCGTGTCGCTCGACTGCGACCGCGACGCGCTCCGTTTCACCGTGCGCCAGGCGGGTTCGGGGTTCTGTCACGCCGGTTCGCGCACCTGCTTCGGGGACGACCCGGGCCTGGGCGCCCTCGCCCGCCTCCTCGACGCGCGCCGCGCTTCCGCCCCCCCGGGCTCGTACACGAAACGCCTCTTCGACGAGCCCGAACTCCTCGACGCGAAGATCGTGGAGGAAGCGCGGGAACTCGTCGCGGCGACGGAGCCCGCGCACGTCGCGGCCGAGGCGGCCGACCTCCTCTACTTCACCTTCTGCGCGCTCTCGCGATCGGGAGTGCCGCTCGAGGCGGTGGAGCGCGAGCTCGCCGCACGATCGCTCAAGGTCTTCCGTCGTCCCGGCGACGCCAAGGAGAATCGATGAGAGCCGCGACGAGACTCCGCCTCCTCTCCCCCGAGCGGGTCCCGGCGATCCGCCGCGACCCGGTGGATCCCGAAACACTCGCCGCCGCCTCGACGATCGTCGACGACGTGCGCGCCCGGGGGGAAGCGGCGCTCCGGGAACACGCGGAACGGTTCGGGGACATTCCTCGAGGAGGGACGCTCGTCCGCACGCGCGAGGAACTCGCCGACGCGCTCGCGTCGATCCCCTCGGGCGACAGGGCCCTCCTCGAGCGCACGGCCGAGCGGATCCGGCGCTTCGCCGAGGCCCAGCGCCGATGTCTCGCCGACCTGACCGTCCCGATCCCCGGCGGCCGCGCGGGGCACACGGTCGCCCCGGTGGAGCGCGCGGGGTGCTACGCGCCGGGAGGACGCTTCCCCCTCCCGTCCTCCGTCCTCATGACCGCGGTCACGGCTCGCGCGGCCGGCGTCGGGACGGTCTGGGTCGCCTCGCCCAAGCCGACCCCGATCACCCTCGCCGCCGCCGCCGTCGCGGGGGCCGACGCCCTCCTCGCGGCGGGCGGAGCGCACGCGATCGCGGCACTTGCCAGCGGGTTCGGGGACATTCCTCCGTTCGACGCGGTCGTGGGGCCGGGAAACCGCTGGGTCACCGCCGCGAAGCAACTCGTCGCCGGGCGCGTCGCGATCGACATGCTCGCGGGGCCTTCGGAGCTCGTCGTCTTCGCGGACGACGCCGCCGACCCCGAGGTCGTCGCCGCCGACCTCCTCGCGCAGGCGGAGCACGACCCCGACGCGCTTCCCGTTCTCGTCACGACGAGCGCGACGCTTGCGGAGAGCGTGAACGACGCGCTCGAACGACAGCTCGCCGGTTTACCGACCGCGGAGACCGCCTCGGCCGCCCTCGCGAACGGTTTCGCGGTCGTCGTTCCCGACGTCGAGACCGGCGTCGAGATCTGCGACCGTCTGGCACCGGAGCATCTCGAGCTCGATCTCCGGAACGCGTCCGGGATCGCGCCGCGCATGAAACACTTCGGCGGGCTGTTCGTCGGCGCTCACGCGGCGGAGGTGCTCGGCGACTACGGTGCGGGACCGAACCACACCCTCCCGACCGGCGGGACGGCCCGCTCCTCGGCCGGGCTCTCGGTCCTCCACTTCCTGCGCGTGCGGACGTGGATGGAGATCGACGATCCGGGATCCGCGAGGACGCTGGTCGAGGACGCGGTCGCCCTCGCGCGTCATGAGGGGCTCGAAGCGCACGCGCGGTCAGCGGAGAGGAGGCGGTAGGGCCCGCCGCCGCACTCCGCTCTCCTGTGTTTGTCCTTGTGCGGGGTTCACACGTGGCGACCGATCCCTCGATCGACCCGAAGCTGCTCGAGAGGGTCCTCGCGGTCAGCAGCGAGAAGACCGAGAAGGCGGCCGTCACTCGGGCCCTCACGGATCTCATCGCCCGCCGCGAGCAGAAAAGGCTTCGCGAGCTTTTTGGGAAGCTCCGCTGGGATCCTGATTTCGACTACAAGGTCGAGCGCTCGCGGTCGTGAACGTCTTCGTGGACACGAGCGTGTGGTCGCTGGCTTTTCGACGCTCTTCCTCTCCGCAGGAACCCTCGGTCCGACGCCTGGAGGCTTGCCTGGAGCGGGGAGATACCGTCGTCACGACGGGAATCGTTCTTCAGGAACTGCTCCAGGGGGTCCGGGGACCCGTCCAGGCGAGTCGCATCGCCGCGGAGTTCTCCCCGCTGCCCGTGATCGTTCCCGAAATCGAGGATCCCATCGAAGCGGCGGCGCTTCGGAATCAACGTAGAAGAAACGGTGTCCGGGTCGGCACGATCGTCGCGCTTCTCGCGAGACTGTGCATCCGCCACGAACTCTCGATGTTGTCGACGGACAAGGATTTCGAAGGCGTGGCCCGTCACACTCCTCTGGTGCTCATGCGTCCTTGACCTCCGCTCCGGCGGGGGCTCCTCGTCGGTTTTCTCCTCTTTCGCGGGACGCTCCCGCTCCGCCCGCTCCGCCTGCCGGCGGGTGCGCTCTTCGAGGGCACGGCGCTCCTCTTCGGCCCTCTCACGCTGGAACCGGCGCTCCTCTTCGGCCCTCTCACGCTGGAACCGGCGCTCCTCGAGCGCCTTCCGCTCGGCCTCGGCCCGGACGCGGCGCTCCCGCTCGACGCGCTCCGCCTCCTCACGCTCCCGGGCGAGTGCCGCGTCGCGCGCACGCCGTTCCTCGGCGGCACGCTCTTCGACCCTGCGCCGTTCCGATTCGTCGGCGGCGCGCCGGGCCTCGGCCGCACGCTCCCGCTCGAGGCGCTCGGCTCCCGCCCGCTCCGCGCGTGCCCGGGCCTCGACGACCTCCCGTTCGGCGCGGACCTGGCGTTCCTATTCTTCACGAACGCGGCGGGCCTCCTCGGCCTGTTGGCGTTCGAGCCTCTCGCGCTCCGCCGCATGGTCGCGGGCGAGACGCTCCCGCTCCGCGGCGAGATCGGGTTCGGCCACGCGCGGGCGGGCCATCGGTTCTCGCTTTACCGGCGGAACCGGAACCGGCGCGGGTGCCTCGACCTCGGGAACGCGCGGCGGCGGCGCGGAGGCCGCCCGGCGGCGGGCGTCGCACGGGGACGACACGTCGGTGATCCTCCACACCGGGACGTCTTTGCGGATCGCGCGGCGGACCTCTTCGATCTCGCCCCCCCGTCCCACGACGCGGTCCCGCTCCTTCACGTAGCGCGTGCGGTCCTTCGCGGTGCGCACGAGGGCGACGTTCCGCCCGACGGGGACGGCGTAGCGGTAGACCCGCGGCTCGACGACGTGGATCTCCTGGACGAAGCACCACCAATCGACATCGATCCAGACGTCGATGTCCCCGTCCCAGTACAGCCGGTCGTCGACCCACCGCGCCTCGGGAGGAAGCGGCGGGGGTGCCGGCTGCGGCACCGGAACCGGCTCGGTCATGGTCACGACGCAGCGGACGGGGAGCACGAGCGCGGTAAGCGCAAGGGAGAAGAGAGCGAACCGTCGCATGGCGAACCTCCGTTCTCCCCGTGTCTTCCCCACGATGAGTCCGGAGCGGGGCGAAGGCTCACGGTCAGCCCCGGCGCCATTTCGTGCCGTCGGCGTCGGCGCGTGCGACGCGGCCCGTGCGCTCGAGGTGCTCGAGGATCGCGCGCGTTTGGGCCTCCCGGAGGACGGGCGGGGCCTGCGGCGTGTCCGCGTACGCCTCCGCCGCGCATGCGGCGAGTGGGGTCGTCCCGTCGCCGAGCGCCGCGAGCACGCGCTCCTGCCGGCCCATCCGGTGCTCGAGCGCCCTCGCGAAGGCCTTTCCGGGAAGGGGAGGGCCATGCGACGGGAGGACGTGGCGGACCCCGAGCAGGTCCATCCGCCGGAGCGTTTCGAGGAATGTCCCCATGTCGCCGCCGTCGAGGCCGACGAGGATCGTCGAGAGCCCGCTGACGAGGTCCCCGGCGACGAGCGCGTTCCGGCGGGGTTCGTGGAAGGCGAGATGGCCGGGCGCGTGACCGGGAGTGTGGATCGCGGTCCACGATTCCCCGCCCAGGTCGAGGATCTCTCCATCCTCGATCGGCTGGACGGGAAAATCATGCGCCATCCGCGGGAGTCGCCCGAGCGTGGCGCGGTGCGCGCGGACCGGCACGCCGAGAGACTCGGCGACGGCGCCCGCGCCCCGCACGTGATCGCGGTGGTGATGGGTCAGGAGGACGGCCGCGGCCCGCGCGCCCGTCTCGGCACGCCGCCTCACGATCGCGAGCGTCCGTTCGATCTCCGCCGGCTCGTCGCTTCCGGGATCGACGACCGCGAATCGGTCGCCGCCGATCAGCCAGACGTTCGTGTGGGTCGCGGGGGGCATCGTCGCCGTCTTCACGGGGACGACCCAGATCCCGGGAACGAACTCGATCCTCGGACACGGGTCCTCCGCCGCGTTCAGGTCCCCGATCGCCGACGCCGCCTCCCCGGCAGCCCAGCGTTCGCGGCCGGAGAGGAGCCGCAGGATTGGCGCCACCGGAGGGGGCAACTGCACCTCGCCCGCTTCCCAGCGCGCGAGGACCGACGCCGGACGCTCGAACGCGAGCGCCGCGATCTCGTCCGGCGCGGGAAGCGTCGCCGGAAGGGCTTGCCCCGGGGGAAGCAGGGTGACCCAGAACTTCGTTCGGAAGCGCACCGGGAAGAAGGGAGGGGTGGTCCGCTCCCCCGCATCGAGCCACGACGCTCGGGGAATCGCGAGCCCGGTCTCCTCGAAGAACTCCCGGCTCGCGCACGCGCGGAACCCCACGTCGTCCGCGCCTCCGTCGTCGGGGTCGAGCCGCCCGCCGGGAAACGCGAGGTGGTCCGGCATGAACCGGGCCCGCGGAGCGCGGAGGCCGAAGAGAATCTCCGTCCTTTCCGCCGGCCCATCGCGCAGCACGATCCCGAGAGCGCTCGGCTTCGGCTCCGGAACCGGCGCCGGCTCGACTCCCTCGGGAAGCTCACTCATCGGTTCCCGCTCCTCAGGAGATCCCCGAGCAAGCGCCGCCACGCGCGGACCTCCCGCCGGGGATCGAACCGGGGCGCGAGCCGGAGGACCTCGCGCCGCAGCCGGGCACGAAGTCCCTCCCTCGCGAGCGCCTCGGTGTCACGTGGGGGAAAGTAGCCGGGTCAGGACGGTCCGAGCAACCCGACGTTTCCCGGAATGCGGGACGCGAGCACGGGGATCCCCACGACCGCCGCCTCGCCGATCACGTTCGCGCCCCCCTCGGCGAGGGACGAGATCGGCATCGCGTCGCTCCCGGCGATTCCCGCGCGGCGCCGGGCAGACCGGCAGGATCCTCAGCGGTTCAGATCCCGATCGACTCGCACCGCTTCGCGCAGTCCTTGTGGGCGTAGCACTCGTTCGAGTAGGTCTTCCAGCCCTCGCCCGGTTTGAAACAGCGCACGGGGTCGTAGTAGTCGAGACACGGAGGCCCGATGTCGGGGCACGGGCGGGCCGCTTCGGCCTCTCCGCTCGCGAAGAGGGATGCGAAGCCGAGCACGAACGCGGCAACCAGAACCGCTGCGATCAGGGATCGGCGCATGGGGACCCTCCTTGAGTACAGGCCTTGATGCGGCCCTTATACCGCCGTCGCGGGGCAGTAGAGCCGGTAGGACAAAACAGATCCTAAAAAAGTCATTATGGATCCTATTTTTCGGTGGCAGGAGGCTTGGAATTCCTTTAGTCTGATTATGTCTAGGACGTAAGCAGACAAAACTCAATTCGAGAGGAGATCGACAATGATGAAGTTGACCAAGTCCCTGGTCGCCGCCGCGTTGGCACTCACCCTTTCGGCCGCTGCATTCGCCCGCGGGAACGAGGCCCGTGTCCGCGTTCTCCACGCCTCCCCCGACGCTCCGGCCGTGGACGTGCTGGTGAACGGTGGTCTCGCCTTCGAAGACGTGGCCTTCACCGAGTTCGCGGGCTACGCGACCCTCCCTGCCGGGACCTACAACGTCCAAGTCGTGCCCACCGGCGCCACGAGCCCCGCCGTGATCGACGCGGACCTCAGCCTCTTCTACAACACCGACTACACGGTCGTCGCCGTCAACTTCCTCGACCAGATCGAGCCCCTCGTCCTCGTCGACACCAACACGCCGGTCGCCCCCGTGAAGTCCAGGGTCCGCTTCGTCCACGCCTCTCCCGACGCGCCGGCCGTCGACATCCGCGTCGCGAACGGCGGCCCGTACCTCTTCACCAACGTCTCCTTCAAGGGGGTCGGCGATTACGTGACGGTGCCCTCCGGGACTTACGATCTCGAGGTCACCGTCGCCGGCACCGACACCGTCGCCCTCTCCCTCCCCAACGTGCCGCTCGACGGCGGCACGACCTACAGCGTCTTCGCCGTCGGCACCCTCGCGGACAGGACCCTCGGCGTCGCCCTCGGCGTCGACAACGTCTCCCCCGCGCGGGCCACCGGCCTCCGCCGTCGCTGAATTCGCCCCCCACCCACTCTGGCTCCTCGGGGCCCGGCCTCCGCCGGGCCCCTTTTTTTCTTCGCCGACGCGCTACCATGCCCCGCCTCCACGGAGGTGCGAGGTGGCCCCGCCGGCGCTCTCCCGGGTGATCGAACGTCTCGAGGACGCAGCCCCGCGCTGGTGGGCGCTTTCGCTCCACGAGAAGGCTCGTCTGCTCCGCCGCTCGATCGACGGGATCGTCGCCTGCGCTCCCCGCTGGACCGAGGGGGCGTGTCGCGCGGCGGGGATCGACCCGTCCTCTCCCCTATCGGGCGAGCCGCTCCTCTCGGGTCCCGTCGTGGCGGTCCGTTACCTTCGCATCCTCGCCGAAGGGCTCGAACGTGGGGGCGCCCTCCCCCATCGCGGCCTGCGCAACACCGGGGGCGGCCGGGTCGCGGCCCGCGTCCTTCCGCTCTCCCTCTGGGACCGAGTGCTCTACCGCGGCGTGCGCGGCGAGGTGTGGATGCGGCCCGGATCTCCCGCGTCCCAAAGCGACCCGCAAGGGACGGGGATCGCGCTCGTCCTCGGGGCGGGGAACATCCAATCGATCGCGATCTTCGACGCCGCCTACCAGCTCGTCGGAAAGAACCGGGTCGTCGCGCTCAAGATGAACCCCCTGATCGCGTGGCTCACCCCGATCCTCGAAGAGGCGCTACGCCCGCTCGTGGAGCCGGGGTTCCTCGCCATCTTCGACGGTGGCGCCGAGGCGGCGGCATTCTTCGTCGAGCACCCGTCCGTCGCAGCGCTCCATCTCACGGGCTCCCACCGGACCTACGACGCGATCGTGTGGGGGACCGACCCGGAGGAACGGGCGCGCAGGAAGGCGGCCGGGACTCCGAAGGTGAGGAAGCCGTTCTCCGCCGAGCTCGGTTCCGTCACGCCGGTCCTCGTCGTCCCTGGGGCCTGGTCGCGCGGCGACCTGAAGCGCCAGGCCTGGAACGTGGCCAGCATGGTGGCGCACAACGCCTCGTTCAACTGCAACTCGGCGAAGGTCGTGCTGCTCGCAGCGCGCTGGCCCCGCAAGCACGCCTTCCTCGCGGAGCTGCACGAGGCCTTCCGCGCGATCCCTCCGCGGGCGGCGTACTACCCCGGCGCGCGGGAGCGCCACGCCGAGTTCCTGCGACGCTACCCCGGCGCGGAGCGGATCGGGAACGCGGGCGAAGGCACCCTTCCGTGGACGGTCGCGACCGGCGTCCCGGCGGCCCCGGGCGAGTACGCGCTCACCGAGGAGGCGTTTTGCTCCGTCGTCGCCGTCTCGGAGATCGACGCGCGCGAGGCCGAAGAGTTTCTCGCGCGCGCGGTCCCCGTCGCGAACGACGCGGTGTGGGGAACCCTCTCGTGCGCGGTGCTGATCGACCCGGCGACGCGGCGAAGGCTCGGGGAGACGTTCGAGCGCGCCCTCGAAGCACTCCGCTACGGGGCGATCGGAGTCAACCTCTGGCCGGGAGTGATCTTCGGCCTCGGCTCGGCGACCTGGGGGGCCTTCCCCGGACACCCTCCGGAGGACATCCGCTCGGGAGCGGGGGTCGCCCACAACGCGCTCCGGTTCGAGCATCCGGAGCGGAGCGTCGCCGAGGGGCCGTTCCGGCCCTGGCCGAAGCCGCCTTGGTTCGCGAATCACCGTTCCCTTCGCACCCTGGGCGAACGGCTCCTGCGGTTCGAGGCCTCCCCCTCGATCGTGCGCCTTCCGGGTCTGTTCGCCGCCGCGCTCCGCGGCTGAAGTCACGGCCGGCCGCGCCACTCCTTCATCGATCCGGTCGCGCCGAGGAGATCCGCGACCGTCTCGAAGGCCCGGCGGGGAAGGATCCCCTTGAGGACGGGGGTCGCGCGGACGAGCCAGGGGATCAGGACCGCCGCGCGGTTCCGGAGCACGGCGCGGACCGTCGCGTCGGCCACGCGTTCGGGGGTGAGGATCCGGGAAAAGAGAGGCGCCCTCGCCCCGTCGAAGAGGCCGGTCGAGACGTAGCTCGGACAGACCGCGGTCACGCGCACGTGCCCCTTTCCGTTCGCCTCGAGCTCGCGGCGGAGCGAATCCGAGAATCCCAGCACCGCCCACTTGCTCGCGGCGTAGGTCGCCGCCCACGGAAGGGGGATCAGCCCCGAGGCGCTCGACATGTTCACGACGTGCCCCTCGGGACTCCCCGCGAGATCGTCGAGGAACGCGTGGGTGCAGTGGACGACCCCCATGACGTTGACCTCGAAGGTCAGACGGTGGCGATCGATCGGAACCTCCCGGAAGGGTCCGCCGAACACCACCCCGGCGTTGTTGACGAGGACATCGACTCCCCCCGCGTCGGCCACCGCCTGCTCGCGGAACCGCGCGACCGAGGCGGGATCGGTCACGTCGAGGGTGTACCCGCGTGCCTCGGCCCCACCCTCGCGGAGCGATCGGACCGCCTGGGAGATCCCATCGGTGTCGAGGTCGGCGACGGCGAGGACCGCTCCCTCCTCCGCGAACCTCCGCGCGAGGGCGAAACCGATCCCCCGCGCGGCGCCCGTGATCGCCACGACCTTCCGCCGTAGCGTCTCCATCGCTCCCTCCTCGCCGCGGTCGGGCCGCCCCGTCAGACCACCGGCAGCTCGAGCCCCACCTGGGCCAGGAGGCGGCGAAGTCCTTCCCCCGAGGCGGGCGTGCAGAAGAGGAAGCGGTCGGCCCGCTGCCGCACCCACTCGGCGGCGTCGGGCTCGGCGCGCGGGCCGTGGGTGAGCCCCTGGAGCTGTCGCCACTCGGCGCCCCGGTCGGCGTCGTAGGCGGCGAGAAGCTCGGGCCCGCCGCTCCCCTTCTGGATCGCGTCGATGCGAGACGCGAGGTCTTCGACCTCCCGGAGACCGACGTTCATGCTGTGCATCGCGATGGGAGCGGCGAGGTGCGCGGAGTCTCCGGCGAGCCACGCGCGGTTCGCTCCGAACCGGGAAACGAGCCGGCGCTCGAACCGGATCGCCGCGGCCCAGATCAGCTCCCGCACGCCGGTCTCGAACCAGGGGGCCCGCTCCGAGAGGAACCGTTCGAGGGCGGGAACGCCGAGGGCGGCCCCCTCGTCCACGACCTGGACCGGCAGCCTCGCCTTGACCCGCGGATCGAGCGGGATCTCCCCCTCCTCGATGCGGAAGCTCCAGCGGCAGCGCCCTCCCCCCATCGGCCAACAGGCCGCCACCGGTCCGTCGTCCATCACGACGCGAAGAGCGGTCCCGCAAGGTCCGCCGGTCAGAAACTCGAACACGGCGTAGGTCTCGGGATCGCCGCAGAGATCGTGCGCGATTCCCAACTCTCGTCGCACGGCGGACTTCAGACCGTCGGCCCCGAGCACGAACGCGACGTCGAGGTCGAACTCCTTCTCGACCGACCATTCGGTGCCGGCCATCCCGTAGCCGGTGGACGCTTTGCCGAGCCGCTGGAGGGTCGTCGTCACTCCGTTCGGCCCCTGCTGCATCCCCGCCAGACGGTGATTCCATTCGATCTGGATCTTCCGTTCGGCGAGGCGCGCGGCAAGCATCGTCTCGAGCTCTCGCTGGGGCACGACCAGCACGAAGGGGAACCGGCTGCCGAGGCGCCCGAGGACCATCTCCGTCCGGAGGCCACCCCGGTCGTGGAACGCGACGCTGTCGACGCGGTGCCCGCGCTCGAGAAGATCCTCGACGATCCCGTACGGCTCGAGCACCTCGAGGGTCGCCGGGTGGATCGCGAGCGCGTAGGACCGCGCGGCGGGCTTCCACTGCTCCTCGATGATCTTGGGAACCACTCCGCGCTCGGCCAGGGCCAGAGCACCGAAAAGCCCGACGGGACCCGCCCCCACCACGAGGACCTCGGCCTCGCGTCGTCTCCACGCCATCCCGAACCTCCCTTCGAACCGTGGGGGACCGCACGTCCCCCGGCCTCAGTCACCTGGGGGGCTTCTCTTGCATAACACAGGCCACCCGGCCCGGCCGGGGTGGCGGCGGAAACCCGGTTCGCCGGTTAGCATCGAAAGGCACGCAACCCCGAGGTTCCGAGGGGAGGACAGGTGCCATGGGTTGGAGGACGGGAGTCGTTGCAATCGGGGCCGCCGCACTTCTTGCGTGCGGAGGAGCTGGAGACGCCGCCTCTCGCGCGGATGCCGCGCCCGGTGGGACCCCAACGGCCCTGGCCCCGCCTCCCGGGGAGGACGTCGACGTGAGCGAGAAGGTCGTCAAGACCGAAGAGGAGTGGAAACGGGAACTCTCTCCCCAGGCCTTCCAGGTCCTTCGGAAGAAGGGGACCGAGCGGGCCTTCACGGGCCGGTACTGGGGCCACAAGGAATCGGGGACGTACGTCTGCGCCGGGTGCGGACTGGCGCTTTTCCGCTCGGAGGAGAAGTACGACTCGGGGACGGGGTGGCCGAGTTTCTGGCGGCCGATCGATCCCTCGCACGTCGGAACGGAGGAAGACCGCTCGTTCTTCATGACGCGGACCGAGGTCCACTGCGCCCGCTGCGGAGGGCATCTCGGGCATGTCTTCGATGACGGACCCGAGCCGACGGGGCTCCGCTACTGCCTCAACTCGGTCTCCCTCGACTTCCGGCCCGCGGAGTAGCCCGCGGGCGGCGGTCCCGGGATTTTTGTAGGATGCGCCCCCATCGTGCGCGCCGCCGGTCGGCGCGGCCCACCCGTGGAGGGCGCCATCCGTGACCGAATCCACCCTCGAACAAACTGCCGGGAACGTGGGGAAGGTCGAAGCCCCGCCACCGTTCCGGATCGGCGTCCCCAAGGAGGTCCACCCCGGCGAGCGGCGCGTCGCCGCCGTCCCCGCGACCGTGGCCAAGCTGCGAAAACTCGGCTTCGAAGTCCTGGTCGAGACGGGGGCGGGAAAGGCGGCGGGCTTCTACGACGGCTCGTACGTCGAGTCGGGAGCCAGGATCGTGGAGAAGGCGGAGTCCATCTGGGCCGAGTCCGACATGGTCCTGAAGGTCCGGCCGCCGATGCACGACCCCGCCACCGGCCGGCACGAAGCCGACGGGATCCGGGAGGGAGCGAAGCTCCTCTCGTTCATCTGGCCGGGGCAGAACCAGGACCTCGTCGATCGCCTCGCCAAGCGCCGCGCGACGGTGCTCGCGATGGACGCCGTCCCCCGGATCACCCGCGCGCAGAAGCTCGACGCCCTCTCGGCGATGGCGAACATCGCGGGATACAAGGCGGTGATCGAGGCGGCGAACCGGTTCGGCCGGTTTCTCGGCGGGCAGATGACCGCGGCCGGCAGGGTGAAGCCGGCCCAGGTCCTCGTCATCGGCGGCGGCGTCGCCGGTCTCGCCGCGGTCGCCACCGCGAAGAGCCTGGGGGCCGTCGTCAAGGCGTTCGACGTCCGGGCCGCGGTTCGCGAACAGATCGAGAGCCTCGGCGGGATCTTCATCGAGCTCGAGTTCGACGAGAAGGGAGAGGGGGCGGGCGGCTACGCGAAAGAGATGAGCGAGGCCTTCCTCAAGGCCGAGCAGGAGTTGCTCGCTCTGCACGCGAAGGACTCGGACATCGTCATCTGCACGGCCCTCATTCCCGGCAAGCCCGCCCCGGTGCTCCTGACCTCGGGAGCCGTGGTCGGGATGAAGCCCGGGTCGGTCATCGTCGACCTCGCCGCGGAACAGGGGGGGAACTGCGCCCTGACCGAACGGGACAAGATCGTCGAGAAGTACCGCGTGACGATCGTCGGCACCTCGGACTTGACGAGCCTCATGGCGGCCCAGTCGAGCGAGCTCTACGCGGCGACCGTCCTGCATGCCGTCGAGGACATGGCCTCGGACGGGAAGGTCACGGTCGACCTCGAGGACGAAGTCCAGCGGGGGATGCTGGTCCTGCATGACGGGAAGCTCATGTGGCCTCCGCCGAAGCCGGAGATACGGGCAGCCGCTCCCCTTCCGGAGACGATGCGGGCGGAGCAGGCCCCCCCCGCTCCCACGAAGGCGAGCCCGTGGCCGATGCGACTGGGGATGACCGCCCTCGCCGCGTTCCTCGCGGTCCTCGGGATCTGGGCGCCGCCCGATCTCCTCATGCACCTCACCGTCTTCCTCCTTGCGATCATCGTGGGCTGGCACGTGATCTGGAACGTCACCCCCGCACTCCACACCCCGCTCATGAGCGTGACCAACGCGATCAGCGGGATCATCGTGATCGGCGGCATGTTGCTCACCGTCCACCGCGATCTGGACGCGGCGACGTGGCTCGGGTTCGTGGCGGTGCTCGTGGCGGCCATCAACTGCGCCGGCGGATTCCTCGTGACTCAGCGCATGCTGAAGATGTTCAGGAAGTGATGACGATGCCCACCTCGCTTCCCACCGTCGCCTACATCCTCGCCGGCGTCCTCTTCATCCTGAGCCTCCGCGGCCTCTCCGCCCAGGAATCCGCGCGTCGTGGGAACCTTCTCGGCACGATCGGGATGATCCTCGCGGTCGCGGTCACGACCCTCGCGCTTCTCCTCGGGACCCGGGCCGAGCCCGCCGAGTTCGCCCCCTCGACGGCCGGCCTCCTCGCGGGGGCGATCGCCGTCGGCTGCGTGATCGGTGCGATTCTCGCGGCACGGGTCGCCATGACCGCGATGCCGGAGCTCGTCGCGATGCTCCACTCCTTCGTCGGGCTCGCCGCGGTCCTCGTCGGGATCGCCTCCACGATGCGCGGGGAAGGACGAGGCCTCGCCCACTCGATCGAGGTGGTCGTCGGCATCTTCGTCGGCGCGATCACCTTCACGGGGTCGGTCGTGGCCTTCCTGAAGCTCCGCGGATCGGTGAGCGGGAAGCCGCTCGTTCTCCCCGCGCGCCACCTGCTCAATCTCGCGATGGTCGTCGCGTGCGTCGTGTTCGGCGTGCTGCACTCGATCCAACCCCCCGACGCCCACGGCATCGGGTGGCTCCTCGCGATCACCGCGATCTCCGCCGTCCTCGGCGTGCACCTCGTCGCCGCCATCGGCGGCGGCGACATGCCGGTGGTCGTCTCGATGCTCAACAGCTACTCGGGATGGGCCGCGGCGGCCGCCGGGTTCATGCTCTCGAACGACCTCCTGATCATCACGGGTGCCCTCGTCGGATCTTCCGGGGCGATCCTCTCGTACATCATGTGCAAGGCGATGAATCGCTCGATCGTCAGCGTCGTTCTCGGCGGTTTCGGGGGCGAGGTCGTGAAGGCGGCGGGAGAGGCGATCGGCGGGACCGTCCAGGAAACGAACCCTCAGGAGCTCGCCGAACACCTTCTCGCCGCCCGCCGCGTGGTCATCGTCCCCGGATACGGGATGGCGGTCGCGCAGGCGCAGCACGTGGTCCGCGAGGTCACCGATCTGCTGCGCGAGAAGGGGGTCACGGTCGAGTACGCGATCCACCCCGTCGCGGGGCGCCTCCCCGGCCACATGAACGTGCTTCTCGCGGAGGCGGGGGTCTCGTACGAGATCGTGAAGGAGATGGACGAGATCCAGGCGGACTTCCCGAAGACCGACGTGTCCCTGATCGTCGGAGCGAACGACATCGTGAACCCGAGCGCGCTCGACGATCCCTCGAGTCCGATCTACGGGATGCCGGTCCTCGAGGTGTGGAAGTCGGGGCGCGTCGTGATGCTCAAGCGCTCGATGTCGAGCGGCTACGCAGGGGTCGACAATCCGCTTTGCTACCGCGACAACACGTTCATGCTCTTCGGCGACGCCAAGCAGAGCATCTCGAAGGTCCTGGCTGCCATGCAAGGCAGTTGAGAAAGGGGACTGGCACCTTTTCGCACGGAAAAGGGGACTGGCACCTTTTCCGCGCGAAAAGGTGCCAGTCCCCTTTTCTCCCTTTTTTCATTCTCCGCTCCGATACAGGAAAAAGCAGATCGCGGCGATCACGGCGAGACCGATCATCCCTCCGAGCGATCCGGTGACGAGCGGTTCTGCCGAGCCGTCGACGAAACTGCCTGCCACGAGCCCCGCGACCGCGACCCCCGCGAGCCCCTCCCCGGCAACCAGGCCCGACGCCGCGAGGATCCCGGGATCGCTCTCCCCTTCCGGCCTTGCCCCCCGCCGCCGCTCGACGAGGGCGCGAACGCACCCTCCGACGTAGATCGGGAGCATGGAGGCCAGCGGAAGGTAGACGCCGATCGCGAAGGCGAGCCCGGAAACCCCGCAGAGCATTGCCGAGATCGACACGCCGGCCCCGGTCAGCACGAGCCCCCACGGGAGGTTCCCCGCGAGCACCCCCTCGATGATCGTCTTCATGAGGGTCGCCTGCGGCGCACCCAGCTCTTTGGAGCCGAACTCGTACGCACTCCCGAGGAGCATCACGGTCGCCGCGACCGCCCAGCACGCGAAGGCCGCGCCGATCAGCTGCCCGAACTGCTGCCTCGAAGGCGTCGCCCCGACGAGCCAACCGGTCTTGAGGTCCTGCGAGATGTCCCCGGCCTTCGAGGCGGCGACGGCGACGATCGTCCCGACGGTCAGCACCGCCGCGCGCGCGCCCGGGTCGTCCCACCCCATCGCCGCGAAGACCGACGCCACCCCGAGGAGGGTCACGAGCGTGATCCCCGAGGTCGGCTGCGAGGAGACGCCCACGATCCCCACGATCCGTGCGGCGACCGCGACGAAGAGGACGCCGAAGATCCCGACCCCCGCGGCACACACGGCGCGCTGCGAGGGCCCCATCCCTCCCGCGAAGACTCCGGGGACGAGCGCCGCGGCGAGGACGACGACGGACACGCCGCCCGCCACGAACGATCCGGGAAGGTCGCGCTCGGTCCGCGGGACGGCCGCCGCCCCCCGCGACGCCCCCGACGCGCGCACGAGCCCTCCGGCCACGGCCGCGAAGGCTCCCGCCATCGTCGGCAGCCCCTTGAGGACGGTGAGGATTCCCGCCGTCGCCACCGCCCCCGCACCGATGTAGCGGACATAGCGCGACCAGATCGCCCCCGCGTCCATCTCCGCGATGCGCCGCGTCGTCTCCGGGAAGAGGGGCGCGGAGAGCGAATCTCCGATCGACGCGATGAGCGGCGTCAAGGCGAAGGCCGAGACGATCGACCCCGCGACGATCACCGCCGACTGCCGGTAGCCGAGGATGAAGCCGACCGCGACCAGCGCCGCCGTCACCTCGATCGCCGCCTCCGCCTTCGGAAGGAACGGAACCGCGGCGGAGAGCTCTCCCGGGAGCAGGTGGAAGCCGGAGATCCCGATTTTCACGACGGCGCCGAGCCCCATCCCCCAGAAGATCCACGCCCCTCCCTTCGCCCCGGCGGTCGTCGCGCGCAGGACCTCCGCGCACGCCGTGCCTTCGGGATACGGAAGCTCGCAGTGCGCGTCGACGATCAGGATCCGTCGTAGCGGGATCATCGCCGCGATCCCGAGCACGCCGCCGAGGAAACACAGGGCGACGACCTGCCCGTACGGCGGGATCATCCCCCACATGTAGAGCGCGGGGATCGTGAAGATCGTCCCGGAGGCGAGCGAGGTGGAAGCGGACCCGATCGTTTGCGCGAGGTTCGCCTCGAGGATCGTTCCGGAACGGCGGAAGAGCTTGAACGCCGCGACGGCCATCACCGCGGCGGGGATCGATGCGGTCACCGTCATCCCGACGCGGAGGCCGAGATAGGCGTTGGCGGCGCCGAAGACGATGCCGAGCACGATCCCCGTGACGACCGCCTTCGTCGTGAACTCGACCACGCTCTCATCCGCGGCTTGGACGTGGGTTCGGCTCATGCGAGGCCCCTTCCGGCGCGAAGGGCGGGAAGCCTAGCACGCCCGTTCTTCCCCCCGGGCGGTTCTCCCAGCCTGTCCACGGCATCCGACCGAGGCGGTCTCGGATCGTTTTCCCTCCCCGTCTCGGGCCTCGGACCCCCTCGATCTACGGACCTAAAACGGCGAAATACCGCACTTTTCCTCATGGTGGGTCCCCGCGGGGAGTCGTACCTTAACGATGCAACGACGAACCGAACGAAAGGGAGGATGCGATGCGATACGAGATCGGCGGAACCAAGGTGAAGGAAGGCTTCTACTGGGGCATGAAGGGATGGGACGTGCAGGTGATCGAGCGGGGCGGCGGAACCCTTCCGGGCGACGCGAGCCGACGGTACCTCCGGATCCCCGCCCTCGCGATGCTGCTGCTCGGCCCGGTCATGGGCGCCGTGTTCGCCATGTTCCTGCCGTTCATCGGGCTCGCGATGTTCGCCGACCACGCCGGCCGCACCCTCGGCCGCGGGATCGCGCGGCTCTTCGGACGGAAGGCCGAGGCCAAGGCGAAGAATTAGGGCGTCGACGGCTCCTCCCCATCGACCTCGAAGGGCCCCGCGCCGAAAGGCGGCGGGGCCATCTCTCCCGGCCTCCGTCGAGGGCAGGGCCGCGAACGACGGCGCCCCTTCGAGGAGCCCGGGCGGAACGATCCAGAACCGGGCTCGACCCGAGCCAGACTCGAGCCGCTCCATCCGGACGACGGTCGAGTTCAACGTGGCCGCGAGGTTGTTGGGGGATGGAACGCTCGAGGTGGCGCGAAGGGAGGGGAGGACTCGCGCTGCGCACGAGGCCGAAGTTGCGGTGGCTGTGAGAGTTCCAGCGCCAGGCCCGTGGCAACCGGCCCGGGACCGCGCTTTCGGGACGGGGCGGGACCGGTCCCCGGAGGACCCAACGCAACTTCGGCACGGCCGATCGCGACCCGGATCGCCGGCGACCGGCAGGCGGAAAGCGCGGGAAACCCGCACGCCCCAACCCACAATCTCGCGGCCACGTTGGATCGGGTTCAACGTGGCCGCGAGGTTGTTGGGGGATGGAACGCTCGAGGTGGCGCGAAGGGAGGGGAGGACTCGCGCTGCGCACGAGGCCGAAGTTGCGGTGGCTGTGAGAGTTCCAGCGCCAGGCCCGTGGCAACCGGCCCGGGACCGCGCTTTCGGGACGGGGCGGGACCGGTCCCCGGAGGACCCAACGCAACTTCGGCACGGCCGATCGCGACCCGGATCGCCGGCGACCGGCAGGCGGAAAGCGCGGGAAACCCGCACGCCCCAACCCACAATCTCGCGGCCACGTTGGATCGGGTTCCCCAACACCCGCACCATCCCGTCCCGGACCGCGATCACGGTGTCTTCGTCGACATGCGGCCCGCGACACCGAGGAGCATGCGTGCCGGTGCGCAAGAACCCCCGTGACTTGACTTCCGGGGGGCTAGGCCGGGCGAGCCGACCCGATCGTCGCTCTCCACGTGTGGCAGGTCGTCCGATCGGACCATCAAGCCACCCCGGAGCGGATCTTGCTCCACGTTCGGGGGCGCGGAATCGCCGTGGAGGCGTGATACTCTCGGAACGAAGGGCTTTCTCGTGCCGCCGTGGTTCTCTCTCATCCCTCACGGAGAGCTCATCGGCCCTCGAACGCGACGGACGACGACACCTTCAACGCGCTCATCGGCGAGCCCGGACCGGAGAGACGATCCCTGCCAGCTCGTTCCGGCCCTCGATTCCTGCCGAGTTCCTCGACATGGTCTCCCTGGCTCGCCTCACGCCCCCCTAGATCTTCACGATCCCCCGCTTGACCGCGTACTTGACGACGTCGGTCTTCCCGTGGAGCCCGAGCTTTTCCATCATGTGCTGACGATGGGTCATCGCCGTCTTGACGCTGATCCCGAGGTCGTCCGCGATTTCCTTGTTGGCCTTCCCCTCCGCGACGAGCTTGAGCACCTGCTTCTCGCGGTCGGTCAGCGACTCGTACGGGTCGACCCCCTCCCCCTCTTCCGCCGCGCGCGAGGCGGCGCCGAACGCGTCCCGCGCGACCTCCGGGTCGAGGACGAGCCCCCCCTTCCACGCCGCGCGGATCGCGTTCGCGAGGTCGGCCCCGGCCGCTTTCTTCAAGATGTACCCCGACACGCCGATCTTCAGGAAACGGGCGACGTACTCTCGGTCGTCGTACTGGCTCAGGACCAGGATCTTGACCCGCTCGTTCTCCTTCCGGATCTCGATCGCGGCCTCGACGCCGCCGAGTCCGGGCATCGACACGTCGAGGAGGAGAACGTCGGGATCGAGCCTCCGGCAGGCCTCGATCGCCTGGAGGCCGTCTTCGGCCTCCCCCACGACCTCGAGATCGGCGTGCGGGGAAAGGAGCGCGCGGATGCCGTCCCTCAGAATCGCGTGATCGTCGGCGATCAGGACCCGGATCTTTCCGCCCGTCATGCCGCCCCCGACGCCGTCACCGGCACGCTCAAGGTCACGTGGGTCCCCCTTCCGGGCGCCGAGTCCACGGTCACCGTGCCGCCGAAGATCTCGATCCGCTCCCGCATGCCGAGGATACCCAACCCACGCCCCTGGTCCGAAGGATCCATGATCTCGTCGGGCTCGAATCCACGCCCGTCGTCCTCGACCTCGATCCGGATCCGGCCGTCCTCGTACCCCGTCTGGACGAGGACGTTATCGGCCATGGCATGCCGGGCGACGTTGTTGACCGCCTCCTGCGTCGCGCGGAAGAGCGCCGTCGGCATCCCCCCGGGAAGGTCGCCGGGGAGGGGCTCGAGCTCGTAGCGAACCGCCACCCCGAGCGGCTCGAGCGTCTTGGACGCGTAGCTCTTGATCGCCGCGACGAGACCGAGATCGTCGAGCGCACTCGGGCGCAGGTCGATCATCAGACGGTGGACCTCCTCGAGCGTCCTTGCCGCGAGGTCCCGCGCCTTCCGGATCGCGGGCTCCGACTCCGCCGGGAACGGGGCCGCGAGGGCGCCGTCGAGCGCGATCCGGAGCGCGACGAGCGTCTGGCACGCCTCGTCGTGCAACTCTCGGGCGATCCGCCGCCGCTCGTCCTCCTGCGCCCGGATCACTTTCTGCAGGAGTTGCCGCCGCGAATGGTCGCGCGCCTCGAGCTCCTTGTAGAGCTTGCGCAGCTCGCGCGTCGCCTCCTCGACCTTCCTCTCGGTTTCCTCGCCGTGACGCCGGATCTTTCGGAGCGAGTCGTCGAGGGCGACGCGCATCGCCTCGAAGGCACGTCCGAGCTCCCCGACCTCGTCGCTCCCGAGATCGGGGACGGGCTCCTCGAGCCTTCCCTCGGCGATCCGCCCTGCGGCGATCCGGAGGCGGTCGATCGGGAGGGTGACGCTCCGCGCGACCCCCCACGCGAAGAGGAGCGCGAGGGCGAGCGCCGTCGCGGCGAGGACGGCGATCCTCCCCGCCCACCGCCCCCATCCTCCCATCAGGTCGGATTCGGGTTCCCGGATGACGACGAACCACGGCGCCGTTCGCAGGGGGGCGATTGCAATCCGCTCGACGACGCCGTCGGGCCGAACGACGCGATCCACCCCCGCCTCGCGGGACACCACTCGTGCCGCGACCGGCGCGAGGTCCAGAATCCCGGGAGCGCGCACGCCCGCGAGGACGTGCCCGTCCGTGTCGATGATCGAGGCCTTCTTCCCCGGATGCTCTTGGCTCATGCAGGAACGGACCCGTGCCGACCACGCGGAACCCGCGGTGTCGAGAATTCCCGCCACGAGATCGCACGGCCGTCCGGTCGCATCCCGCACGGCGAGGACGGCCACGACCGACGGATCCCGGCCTGCGTCGGCCTGCACGCAAACGAACTGCGGCCTCCCCGTCCGCCGCGCGACCTCCGCCTCGGGGCGCTCGGCCAATCCCGCCCAGACGCTCCCCGGGAGAGCGCCCGCGACCCGGAAGACGGTCCGGACGAGGCTCCCGCGCCGCACGGAGCCCGGGATCGGAATCGCCGAGCCGGCCGCCACACACCGTGGGTCGGCCACCCCTCGCGCCGCCGCGTCGAGAGCCGCCAGCGAATCGACGAGATCGTGCTCGAGTTGCCCCGCCAGCCCCACCGCCATCGCCGACCGTTCGTCGAGGAGGCGCCGGGAGAGATCGTTCATCGCCAGTGCGCCGAGGATGACGAGCCCGACGAATGGCGCGACGACGCCGAGCCCCACGAGGAACATGACCCGGCTTCGGATGAGGCGCATCTACCGCTCCGCGGAGGCGACCTCCGGCTCGCGCCTTCCCGGCCCGGCTGCCCCGCGGTCTTTCTCCTTTGCGCCCCCGCGCCTCGCCTGCATCCGCTCCCACTCGAGCGGGTGCTCGTGGAGCATCTTCTCGACCGTCACGCGGCCGGTGAAAATGCTCTTGTCGAACGGAAACGCCTCGGGCGAGAAGTGCGCGTTGAAGACGTGCCAGGTGATCACGACGAGGAACGCGAGGAGGCCCTCGTTGCTGTGGGCCGTCTTCGCGACCGGGATGATCTCGCCCGGCAGAAACCTCGTCGCGACGATCGGGTAGAGGAGCATGAAGCCCGTGACGACCATGAGCGCCCCGCCCATGACCATCCCCCAGTACTCGAACTTCTGGCGGTAGTCGAAACGGTCGAACTTCGCGTGGGAGTCCTCGAGGCCCATGTAGTACCGGAGCGTCTTCACCGCGTCGCGGAAGTCCTGCCGGTGCGGGATCAGCGTCGGGAGCGCCTTCTTGCTGACGACGAGGAACACGGCGCTCGCGAGGTGGATCACCGTGACCATCGCGAAGAGGACGCCGCACCATCGATGGATGACCCGCGCCTGCTCGATGCCGCCGAACGCCCCGGCGACCCACGCCGACCAGTCGGCGGTCGGCCACTTCTGCGGGAAGCCGGTCAGAACGAGGAGGGTGAAGAGGATCATCACGCAGAGGTGCTCGATCCGCTGCTTCACCGAGAACCGGACGACGGTCGCTACCTTGCTCATCGGTTCACCACGACCCGCCAGAGGTGGAGCAGGACCTGGAGGACCAGCCCACCGATCATGAACGGGATGAAGAGCTTGTAGAAGACCTCCACCGCCTTGACCATGGGCGCGCGCTCCCACGACGGGGTGTAGTGCGACAGCCACGCGGACGGGAACGAGTCGGACGCTCCCTCGTGGCACTTGCGGCAGGTCTCGGCGAGATTCGCCTTGAGCACCGGCGAATCCGGGTCGTCGACCTTCCGGATGTCGTGGACGCCGTGGCAGTCGGTGCAGAGGGCGGCGAGCGAGTCGCGGTCGACCTGTCCACCCGTCCTCGCCCCACTGAGCTTCGCGGTTGTGCCGTGGAAATCGGCGAGATAGGTCCGGAGGACGTCGGTCGAGAGCCCGTACTTGCCCATACGCACCGGGTCGGTGTGGCAGTCTCCGCACATCTCGGGCTCGCGCACGCGCCAGGAGACCGCCTCGGGGTCGGGGATGTCGTGCGAGCGATGGCAGTCGGTGCAGACCGGCGCATCGTCGCTCGCGCGCTCGTAAAGCGCCTGGCCGTGCACGCTCCCCTGATACAGCTCGGCGACGTCGTAGTGGCACCCCGAGCAGGTATCGGAGATCGACATGCGCGTGCTCGCCGGGCTCGTGACCTTGTGGGCGCCGTGACA
The DNA here is from genome assembly GCA_964383585.1 of uncultured Acidobacteriota bacterium. Taxonomy (GTDB): domain Bacteria; phylum Acidobacteriota; class Polarisedimenticolia; order Polarisedimenticolales; family DASRJG01; genus CAYLHQ01. Next base: position 111,224 of record CAYLHQ010000004.1, on the reverse strand, counting down.
ATCGGAGCATCCCGGCGCGGCGGCCTCCCCCTTCACGAAGAGCGCCTCGTGCACGCCGTCGAGACTGCGCGCGTACTCGTCCGGGTGGCAGTCCTTGCACGCCTGCCGGAACCCCGCCCGGAAGTCCGACCGGTTGTTCCGGGGCCAATCGGGGTGCGGGAACTCGTCCGTACCGGGGTGGCACCCCGAGCAGGAGACGAGCCCTTGGTGGATCGACCCCTCGAACTCCGCGGGATCGACGTGGAGCGACACCGAACTCCCGTCCTCGAGCTCGAGCGTGAACGCCGGATCGCCGTGGCACGAAAGACACTCGTCCGCTCCTTCTCCCGCGCCCGCGTCCTCCGCCGCGCTCGGGAACGCGGCGAGCGCCGCCACCAGGCTGGCCGAGCACAGACTTCGCTTTCCCCAGGACATCGAATCGACCTCCGGCCCCGCGGGCCCGGCTAGACCGCCTTACGCCCCCAGGCGAACGCCTCTTCGTTGAGCGGGATCATGGCGCAGCGGGACTTGAGCGCTCCTCGAATCGCGGTCAGGAACGTCTCCTCCGGGAACATCCGGGTCGCCGCCTGGAGCGCCCCCAGGGCGACCACGTTTTTCACCAAGACGCGGCCGAGATCGGACGCGATCTGGGTGAAGGGCACCCCCACCGTCCGTACCCCCTGGGAGAGTTTCGGAGGATCGAGGATGACCGACGAGTCGTAGACCACCGTGCCCCCGGGGAGCACGGCGGGGCCGAACTTCGCGAGGCTCGGCGCGTTGAAGGCGACGAGGATGTGCGGTGTCGGGGAGGCCGGGGAGAGAACCTCTTCGCGGGCGAAGTGGACGTCGGCGTAGGAGGTCCCCCCGCGCGATTCCGGGCCGTAGGAGGGGATGTGCGTCGCGTCCCAACCTTCCGCGATGGCGGCGCGAGTGATCAGCATCGCGGCCGTCTGTGCACCGTCCCCTCCGGCCCCCGCGAGCTTGAGCGCCACGTCGTCCGGGGCGATCCAGTCGGGGAACCCCTCGCCGAACCGGGGGGGCTTGTCGCCGCTCGCCTCGATGACGTCGAGGAGACTCGCGGAGTCGAAGGTCGGTCGGGGGAACTTCTGCATGGGACCGTTCGCGACATCCTTCTTGAGGCCGAGGGGGAAGACCTTCGTCATCTCCTCGCGGACCCAGGCCTCCGCCTCGAGCGGGGTCACGCCGAGATGGGTCGGGCACTCGGAGAGGACCTCGACGAAGGAGAACCCGCGGTTCTCGACCTGAATCTCGAGGCTCTTCTTGATCGCCTTCTTCGCGCGGGTCCGTTGCTTCGCGTCGTAAAGCGCGACGCGCTCGACGTAGACCGGGCCGTCGAGCTGGGCCATCAGCTCGGCCATCTTCGCCGGCTGCCCCATCCACGGGAGCCGCCCCTCCGGGGAGGTGGCGGTCTTCTGACCCATCAGCGTGGTCGGCGCCATCTGGCCGCCCGTCATCCCGTAGATCGCGTTGTTCACGAAGATCACCGAGATGGGAATCCCGGACTGCGCCGTGCTGACGATCTCGGCGAGCCCGATCGAAGCGAGGTCGCCGTCGCCCTGGTAGGACACCACGATCGAATCCGGGTTCGCGACCTTGTGCCCGATCGCCACCGCCGGAGCGCGCCCGTGGGCCGCCTGGGTGTTCCCGACGTCGAGGTAGTAGTAGAGGAAGACCGAGCATCCGACCGGGGAGACGGCGATCGTGCGGTTCTGGATCCCCAACTCGTCGATCGCCTCGGCGAGGAACTTGTGGACGATCCCGTGGCCGCACCCCGGGCAGTAATGGGTCGACTGGCCCTTCAGCCCCTCGCCGTGGGCGTGCCTCTCGAAGCGGTTGTAGAAGGTGCCGCTCGTCATGACAGGACTCCTTGCGCGAGACCCGATACGGCCGTCACGATCTCGTCGAGCTGCGGGAGAATCCCTCCGTACCGTTGGACCCGGCCCACGACGGGGGGCATCTCGAGACCCTTGTGGCTCGCCGCGAGACGGAGTTCGTCCTCGAGCTGGCCGGCCGAAGCCTCGACGAAGACGATCGCACGCGCCTCGGGGAGGACCTCCGCGAGCGCGTCGATCGGGAACGGCCAGAGGGTGATCGGGCGGAAGAGGCCCGCCTTGATCCCCTTCCCGCGGAGGGCTTGCACCGCCCCCTTCGCCATCCGCGCCGGGGTGTTGCAGGCGACGACCACGACCTCGGCGTCGTCGCAGAGGTAGCGCTCGCAGCGCTGTTCGTTCCGCCGCATCCGGTCGTACTTGGCGTTGAGCTTCCGGTTGTGCTCCTCGAGGTCGGCCTCGACGAGGATGATCGAGCAGATGAGATTCGCCCGATGCTCCTCGTCCCCGTACACCGCCCAGGCCGGAAGGCCCGGTTTCACCGCGTGGTCGGGGAGCGAAACCTTGCCGGTCATCTGGCCGAGGTAGCCGTCCCCGAGGATCACCACCGGGTTCCGGTACTTGAAGGACAGCGCGAAGGCGTCCATCGCGACATCGAGCATCTCCTGCGGGGTCGAGGGGGCGAGGACGATCGCGTGGGTGTTGCCGTGGCCGAGGCCGCGGCAGGCGAGCTTGATGTCCGACTGCTCGGGAGCGATGTTGCCGAGCCCGGGTCCGCCTCGCATCACGTCGACGAAGACGCCCGGAATCTCGGCGCCGATCATGTACGAGATCCCCTCGAGCATCAGGCTGAAGCCCGGCGAGGAGGTGAAGGTCATCGCGGGAAGGCCGGCCCCCCCGCACCCGTACATCATGTTGACTGCGGCGACCTCGCTGACCGCCTGGAGGAAGACGCCGTCGAGCTTCGGAAGGAGCTTTGCCATGAGCTCGGCGCCGTCGGTCGACGGCGTGATCGGGTAACCGAAGAAGTGCCGGCACCCCGCGAGGAGCGCCCCGATCGAGGCGGCGTATGCGCCCTTGAGCACGAGCGGCTCCATGGGAGGGAGGGCGATCCGTTCCGCCGGCACCGGCCGGGCGACCGGCTCGAGCGTCCCCGACCAGCCGTCGGGAGCGAGATTGAAGAAGTCGTGCCAGTCCTCCTTGGGCTCGTTCCCGAGACCGTACGGTTCGGGGCAGGCGGAGACGCACAGCCCGCACCCGGTGCAGTCGGTCAGGTCGAGATGGACCGGGATGAGGCCGGTCGAGGGCTCGATCGAGTCGCCCGGAGTGATGCAGTGCTTGGGACACGATTCGATGCACCGCCCGCAGCCCTTACAGTACTGGGGGAAGAGGAAGGGCTTCGGACGTTCGGCGGCTCGGCTCATGCCGTCCTCCTCTCGGACGCGAACTGTGGGGAACCCGGTTTGCCAAATCCGTGCCGGGTTCGGAGGAGCGAAACGACGGGGTTCCGCCGATTCTTCGCCGGATGGCGGCTGCTCGTCGCGGCTCCCGCTTGGCGTCACGCAGAAGTTGCGGCGCCGCGGGTCGCCTCCCGCATCCTGCGGCGGAAGCGGGTCAGAGCAGGCCGAACTTTTTCATCTTGTAGCGGAGGGCGTCCCGGCTGATCCGGAGGAGGCGCGCTGCCTGGGACTGGTTCCCGGCCGCCCGCTCGAGCGCCTGCTCGACCATGCGGCGCTCGACCTCGCGGAGCGACATCCCGGCGAGGTCCTCACCGGGCCTTTCCTCGCGTTCCCCGGCCTGCGTGGAGTCGGGGAGGTCGCCCCCCCCCTGCTCCGCATCCACCGCCTCGACGATCTCGTCGGGGAGATCCTCGAGATCGAGGACCTCGGCGCCCCCCAGGAGCATCATGCGTTCCACGACGTTCCGGAGCTCGCGGACGTTTCCCGGCCAATCGTAGAGGCAGAGGTAGCGCATCGCCTCGGGGGTGACCGACTGGACGCTCTTCCGGAACTCGCGGTTGAACTGGACGACGAAGTGGTTCACGAGTTCGGGAATGTCCTCGCGGCGCTCGGCCAGGGCCGGGATGACGATCGGGATCACCTTGAGCCGGTAATAGAGGTCTTCGCGGAACTTCCCCTCCCGCACGGCCCGCTCGAGGTCGCGGTTCGTCGCGGCGAGCACCCGGACGTCGACCCGGATGTCGCGCGAGCCGCCCACGCGGCGAAACGACTTTTCCTCGAGGAAGCGGAGCATCTTGGCCTGGAGGGCGAGCCCCATGTCCCCGATCTCGTCGAGGAAGACGGTCCCCCCGTCGGCCAGTTCGAGAAGTCCCTTCTTGAGCTGCTTCGCGTCGGTGAAGGAGCCCTTCTCGTGGCCGAACAGCTCGGATTCGAGGAGGGTTTCCGGGAGCGCGGTGCACGTGATGTTCATGAACGGACCGCCCGATCGACTCGAGGCGTAGTGGATCGCCTTCGCGATCAAATCCTTTCCCGTGCCGGACCCTCCCTGGATCAGGACCGTCGTCGCCGCCGAGCCCGCGACCTTGCGCACGAGGGCGAGCACCGACTGGATCGGCTTCGAGCGCCCGACGATGTTCGTGATCCCGTAGATCCCCTCCTGCGCGTCCCGGTGCCTCCGCACCTCGCGCCGCAGTTTCGTGGTCTCGAGCGCCTTTTCGATCCGGCTCAGGAGGTGGCCGTGATCGACCGGCTTGTTGAGGTAGTCGTACGCGCCGAGCTTGATCGCCTCGACGGCGCTTTCGATCGTCGAGAAGGCCGACATGAGGATCACCGCCGTGTCGGCATTGCGCTCCCTCAGGGCACGAAGGACCTCGACACCGTCGGTGTCGGGAAGCCGGAAGTCGAGGAGCACAAGGTCCGGCTCCTCCTCCTCCGCGGTCCGGATCCCCGCCTCGCCGCTTTCCGCCTCGAGCACACGGTACCCCTCGCGCTCGAGCCGGTCCCGGAGCGTCAGGCGAATCAGGCGCTCGTCTTCGATGACGAGGATCTTCTCCCCGTGGCTCATTCCTTCTCCTGGACGAGCGGAAGGCGCACGACGAACTCGGCGCCTCCGGACTCGTGGTTCGACGCCTCGACCGTCCCTCCGTGGGCCTCGACGACCTTCTTCACGACCGCGAGGCCGAGCCCCGTGCCCTGGGCCCGCGTCGTATAGAACGGCTTGAAGAGCTGATCGAGGCGGTTTCCCGGAATCCCGGGCCCCCAGTCCCGCACCGAGACGGTCACCGTCCGGCCGTCGTGCCGCGTGCGAAAGCGGACCCGGCCCGAGCCCCCCTGCATCTGGCATGCGTTGAGGTAGAGGTTTAGGAAAACCTGCTCGGTCTGGTGCGGGTCGATCTCGACGGGCGGGAGGTCCGGATCGATGTCCCATTCGACGTCCACCCGACACCCCTCCCGGCCCTCCCGCGCCAAGCGCACGACCCGCTCGATCAGGGCGTGGAGATCGGTGGGAACGGGGTCGAGGCTTTTCGGCCTCGCGAACAGGAGCAACTCGTGCACGGTCCCGTTCAGGCGGTCGACCTGCCGGAGGATCTCCCTCCCGATTTCGTGGCGCGAGTCGCCCTCCGGATACCCCTCGAGGAGGATCTCGCACCCGCCGCGGATCCCGGCGAGGGGATTCCGCACCTCGTGGGCGACGGTGGCGGCGAGTTCGCCGACCGCGGCGAGGCGCTCCCGCTCGAGCAGAAGGCGCTCCATCTCCTTGAGGTCGGTCACGTCCCTCACGATCCCGACGCTTCCCGCGAACCGGCCCTCTCCGTCGAAGAGGGGCGCCGTCGTGATCCGCACGGTGATGCGATGCCCGTCCTTCCGCAAGCGCTCCGCTTCGAAATCGCGCACGGTCCGCCCGCTTTCGAGCTCGCGGCGACGAGCGTCGACCGCGGCGCGGGAGTTCCCGTCGGGCAGGAGGATGTCCCGCTTCTTGCCGATCATCTCCTCCGCCGTCCAGCCGTAGATCCGCTCCGCCGCCTGGTTCCACGAGACGACGCGCTCGTCGGCGTCCCGGGTGATGATCGCCTCCGCCGATCCCTCGATGATCCTCGAGAGAAAATCGCGCGTCGCCTCGAGCGCGCGATTCCGGGCGCGGAGCTTCCGCTCGTACTCCGTCCGGTAGAGGACGGCGAGGACTCCGATGAGCGACGCCATCAGGATGCCGATCACGGCGCTCCGGAGGGCGAGATAGACGTCCGGGATCCCACGGCGCATGAACCACGGAATCGCGACGTAGTCGACCCACCGGGAGATCCAGATGAAGCCCCCCATTCCGACGGCGGGCAGGAGGATGAAGTGGTGGATCCGGACCCCGGCGGGGAAGAGGCGGCGCACCCAGCGCAGCCGGTGGTCCCAGTCCGGGGCTTCGGATTCGACCGAGATCGGCCCGGTGGAGGAGAGGGTCGGGCTCTCGCGGGACGTCTCGGTCACTCCTCCTCCCTCCCCCCCCGGCCCGGGGTCGCGCGGCCCGACCCGGTCCGCTGCTGATTCTCGCGCACCCCGGTGCGTCGATTCTCGCAGATGCGGCGCGCTCGGGTCTTCCCTGCGCCGCAGGGTCGAGTCGGATGCGATTCTCGTAAGACCATGTCTTTCCGCGATTTACGGATGGAAAAGCTGCCGGCCCCGCCGTTCGGGCTGCCTGAGGTCCGCCTTGGTGCGCGATTTGCGGGAGTGCCGGCCGTGACCCGCTCGCCGAGTCGGCGCATCCTCGTCGTCGATGACGACCGGCTCGTCCGCATGAACGCCCGTCTCGTGCTCGAGCGCGAGGGGTGGACGGTGGACGAGGCGGCCGACTGCGGCTCGGCGCTGGCGTCCCTCGAGGCACGCGACTACGACCTCGTCGTCTGCGACGTCGCGCTCCCGGACGGAAACGGTCTCGACGTCGTCCGTCGGACGGCCGAGATCCGTCCCGCGACCGCGGTGCTCGTCATGACGGCCTCCGAGTCCGGGCTGACGTTCGAGGCGGTCGTCGAGGCCGGCGCGGCGGCGCTCCTTCAGAAGCCTTTCTCCCTCGGGGCGCTCCTCGACGAGGTGCGGCGCAGCACGCCCGCCGCCGTTCCCGCCGGTCGCCCGCGCGACCCCCGCGCCGACCGGGCTTCCTGACGCTCGCTCCGGCACCGACTGCCCGTCTCAAGCACGAACCGGCAGTACGCCGGCGTCCGTCTGTTTCCGCGACGACCACCACCCGGCGGCGAGGAACGCCGCCTCGAGGACGGCCACCGCCGCGAACCAGTTCACCACGGCCGAGCTTCCGAACCCGTACGAGTGGAGTCCCGCCGCGAGCACGAAGTTGACGCCGACATAGGTCATGAGGACGGTCCAGAAGGCGACGATGCTCAGCGCGGCCACCCAGAACTCCCCGATCAGCCGAGCGAACCGGGCGTGCAGGATCGCGACGTAGGCGAGGAACGCGACGAGCGACCAGACTTCCTTCGGGTCCCATCCCCAGTAGCGGCCCCACGAGAACGACGCCCAGACCGAGCCGGTGAGGATCCCCGCGATCAGGAAGATCACCCCGACGTGGGTGTACCAGTACAGCAGATCGCCCATGCGGGCGACGAGGTCGTGCCGCTTCGGGGCGAAGATCCCGATCCCGATCTGCATGTGGGCGAAGAGCACCCCCAGGGCGAGCACGGCGTAGCTGATCATGATGATCGGAACGTGGATCGCGAGCCATACCGTCCCCGAGAGGACCGGGGCGACCGGGTGGATGAAGCCGTCGATCGGGAGAAGGTCGGTGAGGACCATCGTCAACGCCGCCATCGCCGCGGCGTTGAACACGACGAGGCGGTTCTTGAGCACGGCGAATGCGGCGAGTGCGAAGAGGCCGACCCCCCACCCGAGGAAGAGGAGCGACTCGTACATGTTCGACGCCGGCACCCGGCCCGCGATCTGCCAGCGCATCCAGAGCCCCCAGGTCATCACCCCGAACCCGGCGAGCAAGGCGACGAGGGCGAGCCGGTCGAGCCAGACCTTCTCGGTCCGCCACGCGGCCGCGGAGATCAGGAGGGATACGGCGAGGACGATCCAGGCGACCCGCGTCGGCCGAATCCGGTTGTAGAGGATTTCCCGCTCGATCGCCGCGGGAGCGGGCCAACCCGCGGGACGTGCGTCGAGCATCGCGAGAAGCGGATCGGGGTCGTGCAGGTGCTCGAGGGTGCTCCACGCCTCGCCGGGTACGGCCGCGGGAACCACCCGGAAGATCGATCCCGTCAGGACGCTGTACATCCACTCGAGCCGGTGTTGGAGGGACTGGACCTCCTCGAGAAGCGGGCTGAGCTTCTCATCACGCGCGCTCGCCTCCTGCGCCTGGGTCACGAGGGTTCGGAGGGTCGCGTTCCGGGCGAGGTCGCCGAAGGCCGCGTACTCCGTTCCCGGAGGGTATCCGATCGCCGCGGCGAGCCCCTTGCCGCCGAGCCTGACGATCCGCTCGCTCTCCCAGCGCCGCTGGTCGAACGCCCAGTCGAGGACGAGCGCCGTCTCGTCGATCCCCTGCCAGGTCCTCTTGCCGGTGACGCTCCGGACCGCCTCCCGCGCCATGGTGTCGAGGGGCATCACGCGCCCGTCGTGCTGCACCGGAACGCGCCGGAGGCGTTCGGCGGTGGGCCCGTCGACGACCCCCGCGACGGCGCTCCCCCCCGCGAGCGACGCGGCGAGTCCGACGACCGCGAGGGCGGCGCTCCTCCCGACGATGCGGATCCCCCCGCGCGACGGGGCGGACGCGAGCGCCCGCGCCTGGGAGATCCGGGTGCCGAGGACGGTGAGCATGCCGACGAGGAGAAGCGTGTACCCGACGAACGCGACCCACATTCCGGGATCCCGGGAGACCGAGAGGACCGTCATGTCCCGCTCGGGCGTCTGCTGGTAGCTGCTTTGGTAGAAGTTGTACCCGCCGTACGAAAGCCCGTGGTTCATCTGGATGATCGCGGGGAACGACTCGCCCGCGGCCGCGTCCTCGACGACGACCCTGCTCCGGAACATCGCCGGCCGCCTCGTCCCCTCGTAGTAGTCGATCTCGAACGACTCGAGTCGGACCTTGAAGGGGAGCCGCATCGTCTTTTCGGGGTCGCCGGGGCGATCGGGAGCGAGAACGATCGTGTCCTGCGCTTCCCCTTCCCAGATGGCGATGTGCGCGTCGACATTCAGGAGCCAGGTCATCGCGGCCCCGATGACGATGAGCACGAGGGCTCCGTGGGTGAGGAGGAAGCCGATCCTTCGCGGTCCCCACGGCCAGAGGAGCGCCGCGGAGGCGAGGACATTGACGGTGAAGACCGCGAGAAGGCCGTAGAACCACCAGGTTGCGTAGACCGCGACCTGCGCCGCATCCCGCCCCCGGAACGACTCGACGATCGTCCCTGCCGCCAGGACGACCGAGAGGACGACGAGCAGCCAGACCGCGAGTTTCATGGACCCCAGGCGTTGCAACCAGATCATCGGTTCGATCCCCTTTCCCCGACCTTTCCGGAGCCGTCGAGGCGCCGGCTGCATCCTCGGGGATGTTCGCGGAGTTCGCAAATCGCGTTCCCGATGGCCTTTCGCTCCTTTCTTCCGCCGTCGGCGCGATCCTGGCGGGAAAAGGAACCTGGAACGCTCCCTCGCGCAGAGTTTGCGTTCACAGATCGACCCGACGCCCCTCCCGGAGGGCTCGGAGGGGGTAGTGGGTCCCCCGCCACGTGATCCCGCCGTCCCGGGTGCAGACCCAGGCCGAGCGGAGGAGCGCATAGGCGAGCACGAGCGCGCCGGCCGGCACCAGAAGGAGGGAGGGGATGGGGCGCTCGAAACGCCGGGCGACGGCCGTCGCGGCCAGGACGTGCGCCGCGATCGCGACGGCACCGGCGGCACGCACCCACCACGGCCCGGCGAAGAGACCGATCACGGGGGCGATGGCGAAGACGGCCGTCCCCGAGGCGAGCGCGATCGCGCGGGGCAGGGAGAATCGTGCGGCCGCGAAGAAGTTCTTCTCGAGGCCCCGGACCATCGCGCGGAGCGACCCGTACCATTGGACGCGAACGTCTTCGAACCCGAAGAGGAGATCCCTGCGCGCACCGGCGTCGCGCATCAACCGCGCGAGACCGACGTCGTCGAGAACCTCCATGCGCAGGAACGGGAAGCCGGGCGTCCTCTCCCAGAGCGCGCGCCGCACGAGATTGAATCCGCCGACGCCGACGTAGGCCCGCGACCCGGGGCGCGATACGTCGAGCGCGCGCGTCCCCGCGAGGAACGCGGCGGCGAATGCGGCGTTCGCCGCTTGCTGCAAGGTCGAGGGGGCATGCACGTCGGGAGCGACCACCAGGTGGTCGAGACCGAGGCCGACCGCGTGGGAGACCGCGCGGCGCAGCGCTCCCGGCCGGAACTCGACGTCGGCGTCGGTGAACAGCAGCCACTCTCCGCGCGCGATCGAGGTCGCGCATTCGAGCGCGTAAACCTTCCCGAGCCAGCCCTCGGGGAGGGCGGCGACGTGCACGACGCGAACCCGCGGGTCCTCCGCCGCCATGCGGTCGAGCATCGATCCCGTTCCGTCGGACGAGCGGTCGTCGGCCGCGACGATCTCGAGACCCGGATAGTCCTGCGCGCGAAGGGACGAGATTGCGCGGGCGATCGACTCCTCCTCGTTGCGGGCGGCGATCACGACGGTCAAGGGGGGCCAGGCGGGGAGCGCCGGAGACTCGATCGATCGCAAGGTTCGGACTCGACCGGACGCCCGAAACGCGAGCCCCGAACCGGCAAGCCAGCCAAGCGACGCCAACACGCAAACCGCTGCGAACAGAAAGTCCAGCGTAATTTTCACGTTTTTACATCTCGTTTACTATTTGTCCAGATTTTTATTGGACAAGTAATTGACATTCGTGGCGATCGCAGTATCCTTGAAACGTCCCGTTGCATCTATTCGAGAGAGAAAGGAGCAAGCCGTGGCCTCTTGGATGGTACGACTCAGCCCGGCCGAGTTCTCCGGAGCCGACGACGACGACGTCACGATCCTGCCGGATCGGCCGGTCGACGGAGACGAACGACACGAGCGCGGCGAGCGGGGTTCGGTGGACCTCCCCGCCTCGTTGCTCCCGATGTACCTCCGGGAAATGGGGTCCACCCCCTTGATCGACGAGAGGATGGAGGTGAAGCTCGCCTCCCAACTTAAGGACGCGCGGCTCGCGATCGCGGCACTCGCCGGAAAGCTCCCGGCCTCCGCGCGACCGTTCGTCCTCGGCGGAGACGAGGGCGGTCCCGCCCAGGGCGCCGCATGGCCCCTCGATGCGGTGGAAAAGTTCTGTTCCCGCCTCGCCACCTTCGCCGCGGAACAGCGAACCCCGAAGATCAAGCAGGTCGCGCGCGAGGTGGCGAGGCACAAGCGATCGCTCGACGAGGCGCGGGACGCGCTCATTCTCGCGAATCTCCGGCTCGTCGTGCACATCGCGAAGAAATACGTCAATCACGGCCTCTCCTTCGTCGATCTCATCCAGGAAGGGAACATCGGCCTGATGCGCGCCGTCGAGAAGTTCGAGCACGAGCGAGGGAACAAGTTCTCGACCTACGCCTTCTGGTGGATCAAACAGGGTGTGGAGCGCGCGATCGCGGACAAGGCGAAGGTGATTCGCATTCCGGTCCACGTCAACGAGAAGATCAAGAAGGTCCGTAGGGTCTCGCGCGAGATGGGGGAAACGCTCGGACGCAAGCCGACCCCGCAGGAGATCGCGGCGGTCCTCGGCGTTCCCGTCGGCGTGGTCGACGAGGTGCTCGGCGTCGTCGGAGACCCGCAGCCTCTCGAGGACGTCTCCTCCTCGGGTGAGGGGTACGACCTCTCCAAGATCGTTCCCGACGAAAACGCCATCGATCCCCTCGAGCAGACCTCGGAGCGGCAGAGGAAGGAGCGGGTCGACGAACTCCTCGCGTCGCTCACCCCGCGCGAGGAGGAGATCCTCCGTCTCCGGTTCGGCATCGACCGGAAGGACGCCCTTACCCTCGAAGAGATCGGTAAGCACATGAACCTTTCGCGAGAGCGGGTTCGCCAGATCGAATCGATGGCGCTCGCCAAGATTCAGAGTTCCCCCCGCGCGAAAGATCTGAGAGAGCTGTATTGACTTCCGGGAATCGGGGACAGGGTTTCGGGGACAGGAAATCGGGGACAGGTTACTCAATACGGAAAGGCGTATTGAGTAACCTGTCCCCGATTTCCTGTCCCTCATTTGCCCCTCAACGTGAGCCGCACCACCTCCGGCGGGCACCCGAGGCGCAGCGGTAAGCCCGACACTCCGATCCCACGCGACACCACCAACTCCGCGCCCCCGAATCGAAAGCGCCCGTCGTCCAACCGGTATCGGCTCATCCGCACGAGGACCGGCACCCCCGGAACGCGGACCTGTCCGCCGTGGGTGTGCCCTGAGAGTACGAGCGAGACCCCGCGCGCGGCCGCTTCGAAGAAGACGTCCGGATTGTGGGAAACCAGGACGATCGGAGCCTCAGGATCGAGCGCACGCGCTCGTGAAAGGGCCGCTTCGAGGTCGGGCTCGCCCCAGTGGAGGTCGTCGATCCCCGCGAGGAGAAGACGCGCGCCGTCGCGCTCGATCGGGACGGCGTCGTTGTGCAGCACGCGAACGCCGGTCGACTCGATCCGCTCCCGCAGCCGCGCGGCGCTCTCGGTGTAATGGTCGTGGTTTCCGAGAACCGCGAAGACGCCGAGCGGCGCCTCGAGTGTCGCAATCGCCTCGAGGTGCGGCTCGAGCTCCCCGAGATGGGTGGTCGCGTAGTCCCCGCCGAGCACGACGAGATCGGGACCGGTCGACGAGGCCCGGGCGAGCGCGCGCCGGAGCGCCCCCGCGGAGAGGAACGGCCCCGCGTGGAGATCGGTGATCAAGAGAAGGGAAAGGCCCTCGAGCCCCGGGCGGAGTCCTTCCACGACGATCTCCGCCTCCGAGCATTCGAGCCATCGGTCGAGCGCCCACGCATACGGGAGATCGATCCCGGGAACGAGGGGGAAGACGCGCCGGCTGAGGAAGCGGCTCACGTTCCGTTCGATCTTCCGGAACCACCCCTCCCGCGGATCGAAGTGGCTCCGCGCCACCGGCCGGGCGGTCTCCGGCAGAGCGAGCACGTGTCTCCGAAACGGAAGGGGGAGGCGCCGCATGGGGGATGAGTATCGACCGCGCCGGGCCTTCGTGCTATTCCGTGCCGCGGAGGACCGCGTGGTCACGACGATTCTGCCCCCGAACGAGGTTTCGCTCGCCCTCGCCGCGGAGACGCTCCTTCGCGGCGACCTCGTCGCGATCCCGACGGAGACCGTCTACGGTCTCGCCGGATCGGCGGTCGACGAGCGGGCGGTCGCCGCGATCTTTGCCGCGAAGGACCGACCGACCTTCGATCCCCTGATCGTGCACGTCGCGACCCCCGACGGATGGGCTGCGTGGGACGCCCCCCGACGGTTCGCGCGCGCGGCAGAAGAGGGCATCTTCGATCCCGAGACGCTCGGCCCGCGGGCCCGGGAGCGTGCCGCGCGGTTGATGGGCGCCTTCTGGCCCGGGCCGCTGACCCTGGTCCTCCCCCGCACCCCTCGCATTCCCTTGCTCGTGACGAGCGGCCTCGACACCGTCGCGATCCGGATGCCACGCCATCCGCTGACGCAGGCGCTGCTCTCCCTCGCCGCGATTCCGCTCGCGGCGCCGAGCGCGAACCGCTTCGGCCGGATCAGCCCGACCAGCGCCGCCGACGTCCTCGCGGAGCTTCGCGGGAGGATCCCGCTCATTCTCGACGGAGGTCCCTCGGAGGTCGGCCTCGAATCGACGATCGTCGAGATCGCGAACGACGGGGAACTGACCCTGCTCCGCCCTGGAGGTGTTCCGGCCGCGAGGATCGCCGAGGTCGCGGGGAAGGCGCCGACGCTCGCCGCGCACCGCCCGGGGGACCGGATGCGCGCCCCCGGAACGCTCGACACCCACTACGCCCCCTCGAAGCCCCTCGTGGTGCTTCCCGGGCCGGTCCCCCTTCTCGACGCTCTGCCCGGCGGCGTCCGGGAGCGGATCGACGCCTCACGGGGTCCGCTCGGTCTCCTCCTCTTCTCCGGGGACGCCCGCTCCGCCGTCGATCGCCTCGAAGGCTGGACGGGGAGGAGCGTCCGGGTCGAGACGCTCAGCCCCACGGGAAACCTCGAGGAAGCGGCGCGGCGGTTCTTCGGCGCGCTCCGCGCGCTCGACGACTCCCGCGCGACGGTCCTCCTCGCGGAGCCCTCGCCGACCGAGGAGGGGCTCGGCCACGCCCTCGCCGACCGCCTGCGCCGGGCGTCTGCCGGCTGAGGCCTCACCGCTTCGCGGCGGCCCCTTCCCCTCCCCGCAGCACCTCCCACCCTTGACGAAAGACCACGTCGGTGGGGATGTCGGCGGCCTTCAGCGCGTCGAGATCGGCTTGAAGGACCGGATCGAGGGTGCTCCCCTCCGGAACGAACGCTCGGACCCCCTCGTAGTCGCCGTCCCCCTGGAACCGGAGGATCTTCTCCGCCAGGGCGTCGTTCGCGGCCTTCATCCGGACCGGGTCGACGCGGTAGCGGCCGGTCGCCTCGTCCCGGACGAACGCGCCCGCGTCCCGGTAGAACAGGAACTGGAAGAGGTTCGCGCGGCCGTGGGCGCTCGCCGCGCCGAACCGGATCGACCGGAAGATCCCGGCGAGATAGGTGACGTAGTTGTCCACGAGGTCGGCATCGGCGAGCTCTCCCATCTCGTGGAGCTTCCCGATCATGTGAAGGCCGAGGACGTCGGCCTTCCCCTCCTCGAGCGGCCCGTAGGTCTCCCGGAGCGCCTCCCGCACCGTTCCCTTCCCGTCGAGGGTGTTCTTGATCCCGAGGCCGTGGGCGACCTCGTGGAACATCACGTTCGAAAAGAAGGCGTCGAACGTGACGTGCGGCCGTTGATCCTCCGCGATGAGCCGGTCGGCGATCGGGACGAGGATCGTGTCGTACTTGGCCCGCATGGCGTTCTTGAGTTGCAGGCGCCGCGTCCCCTTTTCGAGCTGCACCCGCTCGTCGTTCGGCAGGTTGATCGCGATCGTCTTCGAGCCCGCGTTGCAGTCGCCGGCGTAGTAGACGGCGTCGTAGGCGTTCAGGTCCGAATCGGTTCCCGGGATCTCCGCCTTGTACGCGTCGGGCACCGGAAGCCCTCGCTGGAGCGCCGGAAGGAGCTGGGCGTAGCGCTCGAGCCTCTGCGACCAGACCCGGTCCTTGACGAGGACGTACCCCTCGGCAGCCGTGCGGATGCCGAGCCGCTGATCTTCGTAATTCTCGATCGGCCCGATCACCACGTCGACGACGTTGTTCTTCATCTCCATCCAGGCGAGGTCGCTCTCCCGGTACTCCCCCGTCCGGAGCGCTGCGGCGCGGAGCCGGAGGTAGCGCGCAAGTCCTGGGTCGTCCGCGAAGGCCGCCGCCTCCTCGAGCTTCGCCGCGGCGCGCTCGAACGGTTCGGCGTAGGCGACGTGGTAGGGGACGGCCTTCAGGCGCCCCCCCTCGCGCCGCACGACGGTGTAGGCGCTCCGGAACGCCGGGTCTTGCGCCGCCGCCGTCTCGAACTCCTCCTTCGTCATGTCCTCCGGATAAAACCTGGCGCCCGGCGGCTTGGGTCCGACTCCGGGGAGGAACGGAGCGTCCCCCTTCAGCCGGTCCCACGGGCCGTAGTTGATCTCCGCGAAACGCCGCAGAGCGGGGTCCTCGATCGCGTCGAGGAGCGCCTGCCGGTCGCCGTACGCCTGCATCCAGAAGGCGTCGTCCATCGCCTTACAGGCGTCGATGAGGATCGGGAGCATCTTCCGCTCGTTCTCGGTGAGCACCCCGAGATCGGTGGTCAGCGTCACCTCGACGTACTTCGTCATCGCCGGTGTCACGTCCGCCTTCCCCTCCGGCCCGGGGCCCGCGTCACGGGACGCCCCGCCGCCGCACGCGACCGCCGCGACCACCGCGGCCGCCACCCAACCCGTCAGGATCCCTCGCATTCCGAACCCTCCGAAGGGGCCATCCTAGCCCACCGGGCGCGGAAACCGGGATCTCGCGGTACATTGAGCCGGTCGACCCTGGGGGATCGCCCGTGAACGCATTCGCCGCATCCATCCTCGTCCTGTACGCAGGACTGTCCGCCGCCGAGCCGCGCCCGCTCTCCTTCGAGCGGAGCGATCTCGCTCCCGTTTCCTTGGTGCGCCTCCACGAACTCGCGCCGCCCGACGTGGCCATCCTCTTGGCCGAAGACGCGGTGCCCCGTCCGGAGAAGATCCTCCGGGTAGGCGTCCCGCGGAAGGCGGGGATCGACCTCGCGTCGCACGGCACGGTGGAATCGGCGGGGGACGCGGGGGTTTGGCGGGTGCGTGTGCGCTCCGCCGGAGCGCTCTGGCTCGTCGCGGGGTTCGGGACATTCCGCCCGGAGCGCGGAGCGCGCGTCTGGGTGTACACCCCGGACCGGTCGACCGTGTTCGGCCCGTTCACGGAGGACGACGTCCGTGCGCACGGCCAGCTCTGGGTGCCCCCCGTTCCCGGCGATTCGTTCGTCGTCGAGATCGACTGGCCGCAAGCTCCCCCGGGTGGCCGGCCGAACGTCCACCTCGGAGAGATCCTCCACGGATACAAGGCGATCCCCGGCTCCGAGTTCGACGGCGTCGGAGGCGGGCCGGACGGCGACGACGTCGCCCCGAACGCGGGTGCTTGCAACATCGACGTCAACTGCCCCCTGGGCGCCGACTGGCAGGACGAGAAACGAGGCGTCGTGAATCTTTTGAACTCGGGGGGCGGGTTCTGCTCGGGGTCGTTGATCACGAACACCGCCGCCGATTGCACGAACTACGTCCTCACCGCCGCGCACTGCCTTTCGTCGCAGAGCTCCGCGACCGGGACGATCTTCCAGTTCAACTTCGAGCGTCCGGAGTGCGGTTCCGGAACCGCGCCGACCGACCGGAAACTGACCGGCTCCTTCCTCCGCGCGACCTACTCGGCGAGCGACGTGACCCTCCTCGAGATGGACGACGAGATCCCCGAGGAGTTCGGGGCCTTCTACAACGGGTGGAGCCGAAGCACCGTCGCGTCGAACGGGTCGTACTGCATCCACCACCCGAACAACGACGAGAAGAAGATCTCCTACAACGACGACACGCTCCTCCCCGGGCAGAACTGGGGAGACGACCACTGGCGCGTCGACAACTGGGAGCAGGGGACGACCGAGCCCGGCTCGTCGGGCTCTCCCCTCTTCGACGTCGACGGCCGCATCGTCGGACAGCTCCACGGGGGCTCCGCGTCCTGTTCGAGCATCACCTACGACGAGTTCGGCAAGCTCGACGTCTCGTGGACCGGGGGAGGCACCGCGTCGTCGCGCCTCCGCGACTGGCTCGATCCGGTGGGATCGGCCCCCCTCACGGCCGACGGAATCGATGCCGCCTTCTGCCGCATCCCGCAGCCGAGGCTCTCCTACCGGGCGTCCGTGGTCGACGACGGCGCCGGGAACGGGAACGGAATCGCGGAGCCCGGCGAGACGATCGTGCTCGAGATCGACGCCGACAACAAGGGGACCCTCGACGCTTCGTCGGTGGCGGGAACGCTCTCGTCGCCCGACCCGCTCGTGACGGTGACCGTCGCGGCCGCGGGATGGCCCTCGATTCCGCAGGGTGAATTCCGTCGCTCGCTCGCGCCGCACTTCACCTTCGATCTCGCGAGCGACTGGGTCTGCGGCGATCCGGTTCCGTTGTCGCTCGATTTCACCGCCGCGGAAGAACCTGGGGCCTGGAACTCCACCTTCCCGATCCCGACCGGAACGGCGAACGTCACGACGACCTTCCAGGACGCAATGGAAAGCGGCGTGAACGGCTGGACGGTCCAGACCCTCGAAGGATCGCTCGCCTGGAACCAGACCTCCGCCGACGCGGCGAGTCCCACCCATTCCTGGTTCGTGCAGGACATCGGGACGCGGGCCGACGCCGTCCTCGTCATGCCGGAGATCGCCGGCCTGCCGGCGGGCTCGGAGCTCCGTTTCCGCCACCGATACAACACCGAAGCGAATTACGACGGCGGGGTGCTCGAGTATTCCGCCGGCGGCGGCCCTTGGACGGACGCGGGCGCGCTCCTCACGACAGGGGGATACAGCGGGAGCATCCGCTCGACCGCGAGCACGAACCTCGCGGGGCGGAACGCCTGGGCGGGCGATTCGGGAGGCTGGGTCGAGGCGAAGGCCGATCTCTCGTCGCTCGCAGGTGGCGCGATCCGCTTCCGCTGGCGATTCGCGACGGACACGTCCGTCACCGACGAGGGGTGGTATGTGGACGACGTGGTCGTCGACACGACCTCGTACACGTGCGAGGCGGCGCTCGCGAAACCGGGGGAGGCTTCAGGGCTCGGAGGCTCCCCCTTCCGGATCGGCAAGGACCCCTTCGGGTTCGCCCTCGACTGGTCGGCTCCGACGACCGGAGGCGCAGCGGCTTCGTACCGCCTGTATCGGACCGTGCTGGGGGGGCCGGCGTCCTCGGAATGCGAAGCCGACTTGGGTGCGGGGACGAGCATCGTGCTGCCGGACCTGACGGAGGACCGAGGGTTCCTCGTGGTGGCGCGGAACGCCGCGGGCGAGGGGACCTACGGCTCGGACAGCTCGGGTGCGCCCCGCGCCCCCGCCTCGGTCCCGTGCCCGTGAGCTAGTCGATCGGCTCGATCCGGACCGACCCGCCCATCGACGAGGCGTTGAGGGTTGCCCCGCCCCCGCCGAGCTTCCCGCGCAGGCTGCCGCGCTTCGCGGTTCCCTGGACCTGGACCGGGAGGCTCGACGACACGGCCCCGCCCAAGGTGGACGCGTCGATGTCGAGGCTCACCGCCGGATCGACTCGAACGAGGATGCTCCCGCCCATCGTCTCGAGAGAGCCGCCCTTCGAGTTTCCCCGCGCGAAGACGACCTCGATCGAACCGCCCGAAGTGTCGGCATCGACTCGGCCCCCGGCATCCCTCACGGTGATCGACCCTCCGGACGTGTCGGCGGACGTGTCTCCGGAGACCCGCTCGATGTGGATCGAGCCACCGGAGGTATCGGCGACCAGAGTCCCGTCGAGGTCGCGGACGTCGATCCCGCCCCCCGCCGTGTCGAGAGTCGCGTTCCCGCGAACGCCGGTCACTTCGATGCTCCCGCCCGCGGTGTCGACCTCGACGGTTCCCTCGACCCCTGCCACGCGGACCGAGCCGCCGGCGGTGTCGACGCCCACCGAGGTCCGTTCCGGAACCTCGAGATCGAACGAGGGGGAAGGGACCCGCGAGAAGAGCCGGGACTCCCCTCTCCGGTCCGCGACGACCCGTACCCGTCCGGGAGTTTCCTCGAACCGGAACTCCCAGTACGTGTCGAGGTCGGCCGACTTCGAGGTCACGACGACCCGGACGCCGTTTCGCGACGCCCCCCGGACGGTCACCGCCCCTGCGTCCGTATCGACTTCGACGCGGCCGCCGGGCTCGAGGGTCAGGTGCCGCTCGATCCGGGTCTGCGCGGACGCCGGGAGGGCCGGCACGAGGGCGAGCGCGAGCGCTGCGAGTCCGTTCCTTCTCATCGTCGTTCCTCCGTCGCCCGGAGCTTACGGCACGGCGCGCCTCCGCGCCGCACCGGGATGCCGGGCGGGCGGAGGGGGAACCCGAGCGGTCATGGACGGTGTCCGGGCGGAGGGGTATCGTCCGCGGATTCGGAGGATTTCGTGGGTACGCTCCGGTGTCTGCTGATCATCGATCCGTCCATCGTCTGGGCCGAGGACGAGGGGGTCGCGGCAATCGCGGGGGATTGGCCCGGTCCGCGGAAGGTCCTTCGCCCGGCGCTCGAGCCCGGATCGGGGCCGCGCCCCAGGGACGGCTACGACGTGGCCGCGGTCGTGGTCATGGGTTCGCGGGCGTCGGTCGGGCACGACCGACCCTGGCTCCGGGACCTGCGGGGGTGGCTTACCCCGATCGTGAAGGGGAGCGCGCCCGTCCCTCTCCTCGGGATCTGCTTCGGGCACCAACTGATCGCCGCCCTCGCGGGAGCGCGGGTGGGAACTGTCCACCCGGACGGCCATGAGGAGCGGGGGGTCCAGGAGAGCCGGTTCGTCGACTGCCGCCTCGTCCCGGGAGGAGGGACGCTCCGTGTCGTCGCGAGCCACGGGGAAGAGGCGAAGTCGGTCCCCCCGGGCTTTCGCGCGGTGGCCCGGCGCGGGGCGGTGGCGGTCGACGCCCTCGAGCACGAGAGCCTTCCGGTCTTCGGCGTCCAGTTCCACCCGGAAGCCGGCGATTCCTTCCTTCGCAAACGCACGATCCCGCAGGATCCCCGCGAACCGCGGGCGTTCGAAGAGCAGAGGGCCCTCCTCGCTCGATTCCGGGAGATCGCGATCGGGAGTTCGAAAGGGCGGTGAGGACCGATGCGAGTCAGCGGCCGGTTTCGAGGCGGCGGACGACCCGCCGGAGCGCGAGGACGTCGGCATCCCGCACCGGATAGAAGAGACCTCCGCAGACGACCCCGCCGTGTGGGGAAGGGGTGAGGTGCATCACGAGCAGTTCCCCCCCGAAATAGACGCCTTCGAGGGAGACGTTGACCCCCTTCAAGCACTCCCCCACCTCGAGACCCGGGAGTTCCTCCCGCAGGACGAGCGAGATCCCGGCGTAGGAGACGTCCCGGAGGCGCGCGACGACGGGGCGTCCGTTGCGGGCCGGCCAGTGGAACGAGACCTCGGCGGCGATCCCTTCATGCACACGATGGCGGTCCAGGGTTCTCCGCGTTCGCGGCATCGGAATGGCCATCGATCGTTCCTCTTCCACCGGCCACAGGCCGGAAGCGGGGCGAATATAGGTTCGACCTGACGGAAAATGCACCCGCCCGGCCCTTCACTATACGGAGTACACGGGTTGTCGACAGGAGTTGGAGAAAGAAAACTGCGATTTCGAAGTAGATCTATTGTCGACTTTCGGCCTCTTCGGGGCGACGACGACCAGCGAGAGTCGCGAGGGTGACCGACGCGTACGTGCAGCGGACCAACTCGTCGACCTCGTCGAAGAGCCGCCGGAGACGCGGCTCGACGGGACTCGCTCCCGAGGCCTGCTTCGGCTCGAAGACATCGAGCACGTCGAGGACGGTGATCCTCGTGGCGGAACGTGAGAGCCGGTACCCCCCCCGAGAGCCCCGGTACCCGGTCACCAGTCCCGCGCGGACGAGGTGCTGGAACACCTTCGCCATCACGGCGGGAGGGATCGCATAGCGCGCCGCCACCCCGGCGGCGGTCACCGGCTCCCCCTCGCCCGCCCGCGCGAGGTCGAGGGCGGCGTGGAGGGCGTAGAGCGCGCTCTTCGATAGACCGGTCATCGCTCCGCGGCGAGGTCGAGATCGAGGCAAAGCCTCGCGGCCGGACGGAACCCTTCCCGATGGAAGAAGGCGAGGAGTTCCTGGTTGTCCCACCCGACCTCGGTCTGGAGGCGGGCAACCCGGAGCGCGCCCAGGTTCCTGCGGAGCTGGAGCATGAGCGCCGTTCCCACCCCTCGATGCCGGAAATCGGGATGGACCCCGAGGGTATCGAGCACCGCGACCGGCTCCATCGTCCCGAACTCCCCGTAGTAGACCCGGGCGAGGAGGAACCCGGCGAAGCACCCATCGACCTCCGCGGCGAGGGAGACCTTGATCCCGGTCTCCGCGAGGTTCTGCCTCAGCTTCACCTTGAAGTACTCTTCGCGTCGGCGCCCGACGATCTTGGCGTCGAGCGCGATCACCGCTTCGAGGTCCTCGGGGCGGAGCCCCCGCACCAGCACCGCGTCCGCGGCCGTCTCCGAGCGCTCCATCGTCACCTCCCCTGCCCTCCCGCGATCAGCCGATGAGCTGCCCGCCGTCCACCCGCAGGACCTGTCCCGTCACATGTCGGGCGAGGTCCGAAACCAGGAACAGGATCGCGCGCGCGACATCGTCGGGTTCGCCGGTGCGGCCGAGGACGGCCTCCGCCGCGGCCCTCTCCCGGACCTCGTCCGGAAGGGCGCCCGTCATCCCCGTCCGGATGAGGCCGGGGGCGACGGCGTTGACGCGGATCCCGAACCCGCCGAGCTCCCGCGCCGCGGTCCGCGCGAGCGCGTTGAGCCCGGCCTTGGACGCGGCGTAGTTCGCCTGCCCGAACTTCCCCCGCTCCCCGTTGATCGAGGAGACGAGGACGATCGACCCGCCCCCGGCCCGGCGCAGGCGCGGGACCGCCTCGCGGAGGACGAGGAAGGCGGAGTCGAGGTTCACGCGCAGGACCTCGGACCAGTCCTCGTCCGAGAGCTTCCACAGGACGCCGTCCCGCGTGATGCCCGCGGCATGGACCACCACGTCGAGCCTTCCGAACGCCGCGTCGAGGCCCGCGAACGCCGCCGCGACGGCGCGCGGCTCGCGTAGATCGCACGGGAGCGGCGTGGTCGCTTCGACTTCGGCCGACCCCGGCCGGTCGAGGCAGGCGACCCGCGCGCCGGCCTCGACGAGCCGCGCGGCGACCGCCGCACCGATCCCCCCCGCTCCCCCCGTCACGAGCGCGGCCCTCCCGCGAAGGGAGAGCAGATCGCCGAGGGGAGGACGCGCGCTCACGCCTCGGCCCCCGGAGCGAACGCGATCCCCTCGCGCGCGAGCTTCCGCGCCCGGAACGCACCCCAGAGCGCGGCGCCGTAGGCACCCGCGAGGGCCGACTCCGGATGGGCGCGCACCTCGACCCGCCTCTTCGCCGTCTGGCCGTCGGCGGCCTCCCGGAGCGCCTGAAGCAGCCCGAGATCGGCGGCGAGCCCTCCCGTCACGAGGACGACCCCCGTCGCCCCCGCCGACAGGAGCAGGCGCATGTACCGCCCCGCCATCGACTGGTGGATCCCCTTGATGATGTTCGCGGCCGAGATCCCCCGCGAGACCATGTTGATCACGTCGGTCTCGGCGAGCACCGCGCAGATCGACGAGCACGCCTCCGGGTCGTCCGCCTCGAGCGACAGCGGCCCGATTTCTTCGATCGTGATCCCGAGGTAGCGGCAGATGTTCTCCAGGAACTGCCCCGACCCCGACGCGCACTGGCTCGTCATCCGGTAACCGAGGACGCGCGCCCGCTCGTCCATGAGGACCGCACGGGCGTGGAGGGCGCCGATGTCGACGATGGCGCGGGCCTCGGCGTCGAGGAAGAGGCCGCCCCGCGCGTGGGTCGTCATGCCGTAGAAGTGGCCCGTCCGGAAGTCGACCATCTCCCCTTCCCCGGTCGTGGCGACGTAGGCGAGGTCTCCCGCCGAGGAACCCGCCTCGGCGAGCGCGTGCTCGAACGCCTCGCGCGCGACCTTCTGCGGGTCCCGCCGCCTGATCCTCTCACCGAGGGAGGCCCGGACGACCGCCCTCCCTCCCTCGGTCTCGTCGAGCACCACGACCTTCACGGCGGCGGAGCCGACGTCGACCCCCGCGACCCGGATCGTGTCGGGAAGCACCCCGCTCATGACGTCCTCCTCATGCGACGCGACCGGCGCGCTCCGCCTCGCGCCGGGCGAAGAGCGCGGCCCCGAGGGCGCCGGTGTAGATCGAGTCGGGCGAGATGTTCATCGTCACCTCGCCGTAGTTCTCCCGGACGAGCTGCTCGAGCGCGGCGACCGCCGCCTGGTTCCTCGCGACGCCCCCCGTGAAGGTGAACTCGCTCGTCACCCCTCCCGACCGGGCGAGGAGAGACATCGCGCGGAGGATGATCGCACGGTGGAGCCCCGCCAGGATGTCCTCGCGCTTCTCGCCGAGCGAAAGCCGCTCGCGCAGCTCGGCCCCCGCGAAGACGGTGCAGGTCGAATTGATCCGGACGGGACGGTTCGACTTGCACGCCATGGGTCCGAGCTCCTGGACCCCGACGTTCATTTCGTCGGCGATGTAGCCGAGATACCGGCCGCAGCCGGCGGCGCACCGGTCGTTCATTTGGAACGAGGTCACGATTCCGGCGTCGTCGACCTGGATCGCCTTCGTGTCCTGGCCGCCGATGTCGAGAACCGTGCGCGTCCCCGCGAACATCGCGTGGGCGCCCAGGCCGTGGCAGAGGATTTCCGATCGGATCTGCTCCTTCGGGAAGGGAAGGGTCGTCCTCCCGTACCCCGTGCCGACCGTCGACGCCGTGTCCATCGGAACGCCGGCCGCGCGCTCGACCGCGGCGGCGAGCGCCGGGGGAGCGTCCGGGACCCTCGCGAGGGCGGCGCGCGCGTGCCTGCCGAACGCGCCTTCCTCGGCCGGGAGGTTCTCCACCTCGAGGATCGCCTTGTCGAAGAGGCCGACGAGCGGATCGAAGCGGGCGCCGCGCTCCCGGGCCTCCTCGGCGAGGTTCATGTACCGCGCCCCTGCAAGGTCGCGAAAGAAGTCGCTCCGCCGGTTGGCCCCATGGGCGAAGAGGGCGGAGGTCTCGGCCTCCATCCGGTCGAGGATGAAGCCGAGCGCCTCGACAATCTCGGGCTGCCTCCCCTCGGCGTTCCGGAACAGGATCTCCCGAAACGCCCGGAGCTGGCCGCGGTACTGCTGCTCGCGGAAGGCGAGCTCGAGATCCGCGAGGAGCGCCTCGCGCCGTTCCGCGTCGAGGCCCGCTTCGGAGAGCCCCTCGTCCACGAGAGCGAACCGGGCGTGGATCAACGCCTCGCCGAGCGCCACGTCGCAGGCGACCGTGTAGTTGCTGCGGCTGTTCGTGATCCCGCGCCCCAGGACCTTTCCGTCCTCCCCGAGGACGACCGCCTTCGTCGTCGTGGAGCCGAGGTCGATGCCGACGCAGATCTTCACGCGCTCGCCCTCCGACGCTTCTGCTCGATCATCTGGAAGTACGACTCGAGGCGGTTCTTGATGTTGGCCGCCGAGAAATAGCGCGGGTCGACGAGGTCGCTCTCGATGAACCCGCCGGGGCGGCCCGTCCGGTTCTCCACCTCGCGCAGGATCATGAGCTGCCCCGCGCTGAACGAGTTGCACGACTTGATCGAGTTGATCAGGAGGCCGTCCGCGTCGTACTCGGTCATGTACGTGCAGAGCATGTCGACTCGGCTCGGGAGGTTGAGGTTCGTGTAGCACCCCATGCAGTACTCCGCGAGCGTTTCGAGCGGACGCGCGGGGTCGTGGCGGAAGCCGAAGTCGTAGACGCCGCCGACCTTGGTGTAGGTCGAGGCGACGACGACGGCTCCCTCGTCCGCGAACATCTTCCAGAACTCCCGGAACGAGGTCCAGTTCGGCGGCCCCTCGACGACGATCCGGAAGCGCTCTTCGGTCAGCTCGCCGTCCGGGGTCACCGGCCCCTTTCCGGCGGCCGCGCGTTCGTCGACCTCCTCGCGGAGGGAGCGGTAGTAGTCGACCGCCTCCTCGGTCCCGCGGAAGGCGGTGAAGATCGGGCCGATGTAGTAGACCCCGCCGAAGTAGGCGTCGATCGGCGAGGGGCGGTGGCGGGCCGAGCGGAGGACGTGGACGAGGTCCTCCTCGGCGGCGGCCGAGCGGGCGAGCATCTCCCGGAGGCGGTCCTCGTCGTAGGCGCGTCCCGACACGCGCTCCAGGGCCGGAATGACCTCGGTCCGGAGCTGCTCGACGACGTAGTCGCGCATCGACGGGGTGATCCCCCCGTCCCCCTGGTAGGGGACGTGGAGCATCGCCACCGGACAGTCGTACTCCTCTCTCAGGATCTCGAACCACTTCATGAAGGTGAAGCAGCCGGTGTAGGAGAGGAGCAGAAGGTCGGGATTCGGGATCCTCTCCCCCGTGGGGCCGACGTTTCCCGACTTCATCATCCCGAGATCGCACTTCACGTACGTGCAGACGTCCTCGGAGTGGCCGAGCTTCTCGGCGGCGGCGATGTAGTCCTTCGACTTCCCGCGCATCCCCGACTGCAGGGCGTTGATCTCCGGAAGGACCGGCAGGAGCCCGAAGCTCCGCACGAGCTCGGTCAGGTTCCCGGGGACGAAGGTGTAGACGTTCTTCTCCCCCGTTTCCGGCGAACGCGCGAGCCGCGCGTAGTGCTCCGCGATCATCCGCTTCTGCTTCCGCTGGCTCGAGTCCTTGTGAACGAACGCACCCCGCGCGTCGGCCATACCGCGTCCCCCCCTAGCCCCAGAGCTTGATCGAATCGGCGAAGGTCCCCGCCTGTTCCCGGATCACCTGGAACTGGCCGCTGTTCTCCGCGTACTTGAAGGCCGTCCACGGGATCCGCGCCGCGTCGATGGCGCGCGTCGCCATCGGCTGGTCGAGGAGGGCGGGATCGCAGAACGACGGGGCGCAAAAGAGCACCCCTTCGGCGGAAGCCTCCCGGACGCGCTCGACGAGGGCCTTCCCCTTCTCTCCCTGCGCCACGTAGCGGGTCGGGCTGTCGATCGCGTCCTCGAGGAAGGCGCGGACGAGGTTCTCGAGCGGATCGCCGTCGACCGCGACGTCGGAGCGGATCCAGCGGTGCACCTGGATGAAGTCGTCGTCGACGATGTAGCAGCCCGACCGTTCGAGCGTCTTGATCAGGCCCAGCGGGGGCTGCTCGCAGAACGATCCCGTGAGCACGACCCGCGCCTGGTCCATCGGCTTCCGCGCGTCGTCGGCGCGCACCCCGGCGGCGTACGCGTCGAGCATCTCCGCGAATTCCTCCGCGGGGATCACGAGGCCGGCGCGGAGGATCACGTACAGTTCCGCGGTCGGGACCTTCCACGGCGCCTCGCGGCGGAGCGCGTAGAGATCCCGCACGCGGCGGCGGATCCCGTTGTGGAGGACGATCGAGGCCCGGAGCGCTTCCGCATCGTAGGATCGCGCGCCGCGCTCGTGGAGCTCCCGGGAGAGGTCCTCGATCTCGCGCCGGTAGAACCTCCCGCCGACGCCCGGGGAAAAGTTCTGCGGGACGTCGAAGTAACGCGAGAGCTTCCCGGGAAACTGGAGCTTCCACATCCCCGAGAGATTCCGAATCACGTCGCAGATTGCGGGGAAGATCATCCCGTCCAGGCAGTCGAGACTCCCGTTCAGACCCAGCTCGATCGTGCTCCTCGGGATGTGGCAGATGTACGATTGGTAGTAGGCGTCCCCGCGGATGATCTCGAGATCCTCCCCGCCCCCCAGGATCCCGACCGGCAGGACTCCCTGCGCGTGGAAGAGCTCGAGAGGGACGTAGACCGGCATGTACCCGATCGCGAGGCCGCCGGTCTCCTCCTTCCAGCGCCGCACCGCGCCGAGTCGCGTGTCCCGCATCACCGACTCGGCCCGCTCGACCAGTCGCCCCGGCGATTCGGCGCTCATGCGTCCCTCCAGGCGGGCTTGCGCTTTTCGAGGAAGGCGTGGAGCCCCTCGAGCGCGTCGTGTGTCTTCATCAGCTCGTCGAGGTAGAACCCCTCGACCGCGCGCCGCTCGCTCCGGAAGCGCCGCGCCACCCCTTCCCGGGCCGCGCGGACCGCGAAACGGAGGCTCGACGCCGACTTCGGGAGGAGATGGGTTCGGATCCAGGCGAGCGCCGCCTCGTCGGGATCGCCGGCGACCTCGTCGACGAGGCCGATGCGGAGCGCCTCGTCCGCCCCGACCGAGGCGCCGGAGAGGAGCATCCCCTCCGCGGCTCCCCGTCCGATCCGCTCCGGGAGGAACACAGAAGCGACCGGCGCGAAGACGCCGAGGAGGATCTCCGGCTGGCCCAGCTTCGCGTCCGGCGCGGCGACGACGCGGTGAGCGAACGAGGCGAGCTCGAGGCCGCCGCCGACGCACTGGCCGCGCACGCCGGCGACGACCGCGACCGACGCGTCGAGCATCCGGTCGAACAGGAGCCCGAACATCGGGATCATCGACTCGACCGTTCCCGGCAGGTGGTCCGCGACGCCGGCCCCGAAGGAGAAGTGCGGCCCGTCGGCGCCGATCAGGACCGCCTTCAGCGAGGCCTCGGCGCGCGCGCGCTCGAAGATCTCCGTCAGGCGTTCGATCTTCGCAAGATCGAGGATGTTGGCCTTCGGAGTCGCGAGGGTGGCGCGCCAAACGGCGCCTCCCTCGAGGGTTTCCAGGCGGATTCCCCCCTTCTCCTCGCTCACGGCGTCTCCTCCAGATCCCGTTCGAGTTGGACGAAGCTCCCGGCCGAGAACCCGTTCGACCGGAAAAACGACAGGACCCGGATGTCGTTCCGGACCACCATCGTCCGCACGCGGCTCACCCCCGCCCCTCGGAAGCGGCGGCAGCACTCCTCGAGCAGGCGGCTCGCGATCCCCTCCCTCAGGTCGCGGGTGTCGACCCCGACGCTGAAGACCCACCCGCAGGGCTCCGAGCCGAACTCGAAGGCCCGTACCTCGCCGAGCAGGAACCCCGCGAGCCTCCCGGCGCTCCGCGCCGCGAGACCGACGCGGACGCGACCGTCGTCCCCCGCGAGGAACTCCCGGAAGACGCGCTGCCAGTACTCGGGGTGGGGCGTCCCGGTGTGGAGGGCGTCGATGCGCACGACCTCCTCGAGGTCCCCGGCGCGGAGGTCCCCGACCTCGACGACCGGCCGCTTCTTGGCGGGAAGGCTCACCGGACCGCCTTCCCGTGGGCCCGCCCGAGGATCTCCTCGGTGAGCGCATCCCCCCACGTCGCCCCTTGCGCGAGGCGGCGCCGCAGGAGGAGGAAGTCGGGCTCGCGGCACTCCTTCGTCCCCTCGTGGAACGCCCGGAAGCCGGCGCGCCCCTCGGTCATCATGTTGAGGCCGAGCCACGCCCGGTTCGTCTCGCGGTTCTTGTCCCAGTGGTCGAGCTTGTGCTTGCGGACCGACTCGATCGTCTTCGCGAGACAACCCGGCATCGTGTTCGCAAGCGCCCAGACGACGCGCTCGCACTCGGCGTCAAGGAGCGAAAGGTCGACCTCGCCGCGCGCGAGGAGGGCCTTCCCCTCGGCCGCTTCGGCGCCGGTCCTCTTCTCCCCAAAAACGACGCGACCCCACGAGTCGAGCCACCGGTCGGTGACGACGAGCGGGTTCGGGACGAACGCCCCGTCGACCCTGAGGGCGGGGACGATCCCCGTGAGCATCCCGAGCCGGTAGGCCTTGTGCGCGCTCCAGTGCTCGCAGAGGGTGGCGCTCTCCATCGCCTTTTCGATCCCGACGAAGAGCGGGAGGAAATCGGTGCTCCCTCCGTCGGGCGCGGAGCCGTGCTTGGGGCCGGCCTGCCCGAAGAGGGCGAGGTCCTGCGCGATCGAGAAGTCGCAGGCCATCCCGATCTCTTGCCCCCCTCCGATGCGCATCCCGTTGACGCGGCAGACAACCGGCTTGTCGCAGTGGAGGATCGCGGTGACCATGTCGTTGAAAAGACGCATGTACTGCCGGTACTCCTCGGGCCTCCCGGCGTAGTAGGTCGCGTACTCGGCGGTGTTCCCGCCGGTGCAGAACGCCCTGTTCCCCGAGCCGGTGAAGACGACGGCGACGCACCCCCGGTCGTTCGATGCGCGGCGCATCCCGAGGATGACCCCCTTGATCATCGCGGTCGTGTACGAGTTGTACTGGCGCGGGTTGTCGAGGGTGATCCATGCCGTGTGGAGCCCCTCGACGGGCGAGCCGTCGGGGGCCCGGAGGGGCTTCCGCTCGTAGAGGACCCCTTCCGCCTCGAATCCGGGGATCAGGTCGTGGTCCTTGAACTCCATGGTCAGCTCCCGGGGACGAGCACGACGCGGCGGGAGACCCGCCGCGCGTGGACGTCGGCGAACGTCTCGTTGAGGGTCGAGAGGGGACGCTTCTCGAGGAAGGGAGCGAGGGAGATCTTCCCCGCCAGGACGAGGTCGACGATCGCGGGGTAGTGCTCGGGGAGGCAGCCCCAGGTTCCCTGAGCGGTCGCGTCGAAGGCCATCAGGTTCGACAGGCGCAGCTCGAGCTTCCTCGGGGTGAAGCCGACGACGCCGAGCCAGCCGCCGTGGCGGAGGAGGCCGAACGCGGTCGCCTGCCCCGCGGTCGTCCCCGAGGTCTCGAAGATCTTGTGGCGGAACGACGGGATCCCTCGCTCGTCGGCGAATCGCTTCACCGCCTTCGCGAGGTCCTTGAACTCGCCGTCGCCGCGAAGGGCGAGGTCGGCGCCGTGCGCCTTCAGGAGGGCGAGCCGATCGTCGTCGACGTCGATCGCGACGACGGCGGCCCCCGTCGCCGCCGCGACCTGGACGCCGAACCCCCCGACCCCGCCGACGCCGACGAAGACCGCGAGGTCGCCGGCCCGGAGCCCGCTTTTGACGATCGCCTGGTAGGGGGTCGAGATCGCGTCGGCGATCACGGAAAGCGACGCGAGGTCGCCGAACGACGTGGGGACAGGACAGAGGCCCCGGCTCGGGACGACGACATGGGTCGCGAACCCCCCGTGAACGTCGTTTCCCGGGAAGATCTGCTTCGGGCAGACCGAGCCGCGACCGGCGCGGCAGGCGTCGCACTCTCCGCACGGGATCACGGCGGGAACGACGACCTTGCGGCCGCTCCAGAGTTCGGCGCCAGGGCCGGTCTCGACGACCGTTCCCGCGATCTCGTGGCCGAGGACGAGGGGGAACGGATGCCGCGTGGGAACGCCGTCGTGGTAGTAGCCGAGGTCGGTGTGGCAGACGCCGCAGCCGGCGACTTCGAGGACGACCTCGCCGGGACCCGGCGTCGCCTCCCAGGAGTCCCGCTCCATCGGCTTCCCCGCCTCCCGGACGAACCAGCCGTCGATCGTCGTCGGCACGGCAAACTCTCCCGATAAAACAAGTAATCGGATACTGAATTCCTATTTACCTCAACAGGAAACGGCTGTCAACAAGAAATCGCATAAATTAGGACCATTTCGGTCCCCGCTTACCCGCGTGACGCCCCCGTAGAGGTCCGATCGACCGACTTCACGATCTCGACGATCTCGTCCTCGCGGAGGAGACGCTGGGACTTCTTCGCCGCCGCGAGGACGGCCTCGACGACCTCCGGCCCGTGCGGGAGCCCCCTCGTCTCCAGATAGAAGACGACGTTCGACCCGCCCGACATGTGGCCGATCTCGATCTCCTGCTGCCGGCCGATCCACGAGGCGGGGACCCCGGAGTAGACGAGGTCGGCGAGCCATCCGCTCCCCTTGCGGTGGGCCTTGACGACCGCCGCCGCATGGACGCCGGTCGCCGTTCGGAACGCGTCGGCCCCGACGATCGGGGTGTTCGGCGGCACGGGAACGCCGGTCGCCTTGGAGACGGCCGCGACGTAGTCGTGGAGGCAGGAGAGGTCGTCGTCGCGGAGCCCGAGAAGCCGCAGGTTCACGAGGAGTTCCTCGATCGGCGTGTTCCCGACGCGCTCCCCGATCCCGAGAGCCGTCCCGTGGACGCGCGTCGCCCCGGCTCGGATCGCGGCGAGCGTGTTCGCCGTGCCGAGCCCCCGGTCGCGGTGGCCGTGCCAGTCGATCCCGACGGTGTCCGCGACGCCCAGCTCCGCCAAGAGTTCCTTCGCCCAACCGACGAGGTTCATCACCCCTTCCGGAACGGCGGCCCCGACCGTGTCGCAGAGGCACACCCGCTTCGCCCCCGCCTCGATCGCGGCGGTCAGGAGGACCCTCAGGTGCTCCGGGGCGGAACGGATCGTGTCCTCGGTGACGTACATGACGTCGAGCCCCTCGCGCACCGCGAACGAGACGGCCTCTTGCGTGTGACGGAGGATCCGGTCGAGGTCCCATTCTTCGGCGTATTGCCGGATCGGGCTCGACCCGATGAAGACGCAGGCCTCGATCGGGACGCCGGTTTTCTGGCTGATCTCCGCCATCGGCTGGATGTCGACCATGAGCGTGCGGCCCGCGCAGTTCGCGCGAATTCGGAGGCGCGCGCTCGCGATCTCGCGGCAGAGCCGCTCGACCGCCTCGTACTGCCGCGGCCCCGACCCCGGAAGCCCGACGTCGGCCGTCTCGATCCCGAGCCGGTCCATGTAATGGAGGATCTCGACCTTGACGCCGACCGGAGGGTCGAGGACCGACGGGCTTTGGAGCCCGTCGCGGAGGGTCTCGTCGTCGAGCATCACCCGGCCGGAGGACTCGAACCGGTTCGGTCCGGCCGCGGCCCAGTCGTAGATCAGATCGCGTTCGGACGGTTGCGTCATCGTCGTCCCCCGCCGCCTTCCCCGCCGGTCAGCGGGCCGTGGCCTTCCCGAACTCGCGCGCGCGCCGCATCAGCGCCTCGGCCTCCTTCGCGTTCCCCTGCGCCTCACGGATCTTCGCCAGGTGGTAAAGGCTGCTGACCTCGTCCACCGAGCCGTCGAGCTCCCGCTGGAATTCGCGGGCCGCGCGCTCGAGATCCCCCTTGCGCTCGTGGATCACGCCGACGTGGTAGCGGGACATCAGGTACTCGGGCGTCAGCGAGTCGGCGCGCTCGAAGTGCTCGAGCGCCTCGTCGAGACGCCCGGAGTGGAAGAGGCAGAGGGCGAGCCGGTAATGGGCAGCGTTGTAATTCGGGTCGATCTCGAGACACCGCGCGAACGCTTCCGCCGCCTCCCGCATGTTTCCCCGGTGGTAGAGCGCCACCCCGAGGTCGTAGCTGCACAGCACGAAACGGGGGGCTCGCTCGAGCGCCCGCCGGTACCGCTCGATGGCGAGGTCGAGGGTCCCCTGGTGGAAGTACATCGAGCCGAGCAGGTGGTTCGCGAGGACGTGGTCGGGCTCCGCTTCGGTGAGCCTCTCGAGTTCCCGGCGGGCCGACCTGTGGTCCCCCCTCTGATCGAACGCAAGCGCGAGCAGCAATCGGTGGTCGACCCACGCATCGCGGAGGAACATCCCGCATTCGGCGCAGAACTTGTCGCTTTCGGTCGCCTCTCGTCCGCATCGGGTGCATCGCATGGGGTCGCCTCCTCGCCGCGGGATTGTAACCCCCGGGCGGTCCCGGAGCACCGCCCGCCCCCCTTTTCGGCGCTACACTTCGGGCGAAATCCGCACCGAAGACGGAGGAGATTCACGATGAAGCGAGGCATCCGATTCGCGACCGTCACGGCGGCCGCGGCCCTGGTCGCCGCGGCCGCGCTCCCCGCGATCGCCGCCAAGAAGGCCGCCGTCGACCCGTCCGGCTACTGGAACGGGAAGTCCCCGGTTGAAGCCGCCGACGCGGTTCTCGCCGCGGCCAAGTCGGCCGCCGGCAGGGGCTCCTGGGAGAACATCGCCGTGGCGCGCGTGTGGTATCTCGCGGGGCAGAAGGAGAAGGCGAAGCCGATCCTCGAGCAGTACGGCCGCGAGGGGACGAAGGAGGCGAGCGACCTCTACCGGATCGGCCGAGTCCACTGCGAGGCGAAGGAGTACGAACTCGCCCTCGCGACGTTCGACCGCGCGATGGCCCTCGAGCCGGAGAGCGACAAGACCCTCGTCGCGATGGGGGCCTGCGCGATGATGGCCGGTGACCGGGAGAAGGCCGAGGGGTACTTCCGGAGGGCGCTCGAACGCGAGCCGAACAATCCCTGGAGGCTCGCCGCCGTCGGAGCAGCCTACCTGGGCGTGATGCCGAACCTGGACTGAAGAAGGGGACGCGCGGCGAGACCTCGCGTGCAACTCAGGATCGTCACCTACAACATCCACCGGGCGATCGGGCTCGACCGCCAGTTCCGTCTCGATCGGATCGTCGCGATCCTCGCCCATCAGGCCGCCGACGTCGTCCTCCTCCAGGAAGTCGACGACGGCGCACCGCGGTCGGGGCACTTGAACCTCGCGCTCGAATTGTCGGAAGCGCTCGGCTACCCGCATCTCGCCGTCGGGCACAACGTGCGCCTGCGGCAGGGCCGTTACGGAAACGCCACCCTCTCGCGCTTTCCGATCCTTCGCGAGAGGAACATCGACCTGACGGTCGGGGCGGCGAAGGCGCGGGGCTGCCAGCACACGACGTTGCTCCTCGAGACTCCGGCCGGGGACGTGCAGGAACTCGAGGTCTTCAATCTCCACCTCGGACTCTCCGCCCGCGAGCGGCTCTGGCAGATCGGAAGGTTCGCCCGGTCGGAGGAGTTCGCCGCGACCGGTGAAACGCGCCCCTGCATCCTCGGCGGCGATTTCAACGACTGGAGAAACCTTCTCCAAGCTGCGCTGATCGGAGTCCTCGGTTTCCGGTGCGCGACCGCGCGGGACCCGGACGGCGGCGGCTGCCTCCGCACGTACCCGGCCCTCTCCCCCACGGGGGGTCTCGACCGGATCTACGTCCGCGGGCCGGTCCGCGTGCAGGCCGCGCGCACCTGCCGCCTCGCGGTTTCGAAGGTGGCGAGCGACCACCTTCCGGTGATCGTGGATCTCGAGCTCGCGTGAGAGGGGGCGGACCCGGAGAACGGGCCCGCCCCTTCGCGGAATCTACCGGCAGGTCCCCCCGCGGCACTTGTTCGAGCAGCACTGCGCGTTCGTGGTGCAAGCGGATCCCGCGGCTCCACACGGGGGCGGAGCGCACGCCGGATTCGCCGCGCACACCGCATCCGTGCAGTCCGCGGCGCCGTTGCAGTCATCGTCGAGAGCGTTCGTGCAAACCTCCGGGCCGGTCGTGCAGTCGAGCGCGCAGTTCGAGCAGGACTCGCCGGCCTCGCACAGGAGATCCCCGCAGCAGAAGGAGCCGGGAGAGACGGGCACCGTCGTGCACGCGAATCCTCCGGTCGTGCACCCGGTGTTCGAGCAGTCGCCGTTCCCGCAGCAGAAACGGCCGGAAGGTTTCCCCCCCTGCTGCCCGTTGCAGTCCGCGGGACAGGTCAGGCAGTCCTCCGCGTTCGCCGCCTCGCAGATCCCGTTCCCGCAAACGACGCCTGGGGTCGTCCCCGAAGGGCAGTCGGAGAGGCAGTTTCCGCAGTCCTCCCCCGCCTCGCAGACCCCGTTCCCGTTACAGGTGACGCAGCCGAGGCATCCCGACGTGTCGAAGCCGCTGCAATCGGGCTTGCACGCGAGGGTTCCGCCGGAGCAGTTGAAGTCGGCGCAGGTCCGTCCGCCGAGGGCGCTTCCGTCGCACGCCTCTCCGGGCTCCACCGCCCCGTTCCCGCAAACCGCCGGGGTTCCGGCCGCGAGACCCGCGGCGTAGACGTCGACCGAGTCCCCCGTCCCGCCCGACTCGTTCCGGTTGTCGGTGAAGATCGTGATCAGGTCGCTCATGACGACGTCGAGGCCGTTGTAGTCCCCCCATTCGAACCCGTCCGCGATGTTCGGGGACTGGGACGTCGTGAGGCGCTCGGGGGTCGACCAGGTCTGCCCCCCGTCGGTCGATTTGCTGTAGAAGAAGTCGACCGAGGTGCGGGAGGTGTCCCGGCGCGTGTCGTAGAAGGCGACGTAAACCGTTCCGTCGGGCCCGACGCCGAGCCACGGGTGGAAGCGGTCGACCGTCAGCTGGTCGGCCGTTTCGTGGGGAGTGCGGGTCGTCCAGGTCGACCCGCCGTCGCGCGAGTACGCGACCTGGATCCGCGCGTGGTTCGCCGAGGCGGGGCTCGTCTCGGGGGCGGTCGTGTCGGTCCACGCGGCGTAGACGCTGTTGTGGTAAGGGCCGCCCGAGAGGTCGGCGTCTGCAGCGACGTAGATGAAGGCGCGGCGCGATTCCATCGCCGGGATCGCGAAATCGTACCCGTCCTGGGTGTTCGCGACGATCACGGTCGAGCCGAACGACACGCCGCCGTTCGTCGACTTTCGGAGGCGGATCGTCTTGCTGTTGAACGCGGGCCAGAAGTAGTAGACGTTCCCTGCGGCGTCGGTGGCGATGTCGCTTCCGATCCCCCGATCCTCGCTGAGCGACGAGAACGACTGGGGCGTCCACGAATTCCCGAAGTCGGTCGAGCGGGAGAACTGCATGACGTTCGAGTTGTGCCAAGTGACGTAGAGGTTGTCCCTGTAGGGGGAGGTCGGAGACTTGTCGACGTGCAGGAACTCCTTGTCCCCTCCGGACGACGCGATCACCCGGCGCGGGTTTCCCGGGGTCTGGGTCTCGAGGCTGTTCCAGGTGACCCCGCCGTCGGCGGAGCGGAAGAACCAGACGCCGCAGCCGAAGAGGCAGTTCCCCAGGGTCGTGGTGTAGGCGTACCGGCCGTCGGACGACCAGTCGACGGCAGGATCGCAGCAGGTCCCGCTCGATGGGAGCGGCACTTGCGTCCACGTCTCGCCTCCGTCGGTCGAGTAGTGCATCTGCTGGCCGCCGCCGGGCC
This sequence comes from uncultured Acidobacteriota bacterium, assembly GCA_964383585.1. Lineage (GTDB taxonomy): Bacteria > Acidobacteriota > Polarisedimenticolia > Polarisedimenticolales > DASRJG01 > CAYLHQ01. The sequence continues at coordinate 75,394 of CAYLHQ010000004.1, read as the reverse complement.
CGTTGGTGCCGGCAACGACCTTGCTCGTGTCGGCCGGGTGGATCTTGATCGCCGACTCCGCGGCGCCGTTCGGGCTCGTGACGCGAACCTCCCCGGAGACGAACCCGGCGTTCGGCGTGAACGACTCTTGCGGAATGCCGTCCTTCTTCTCGACGAGATAGCGGCCCGCCACCCACGTCGTGCCCGGGTAGAGCATGCCGTCGAGCAGGTACCCCCCGTGGAGGATCCGGAAGGCGTTGAAGGCGCTCCGCGGGTACTGGACGGGACCGTCCTTCGGCGAATCGGGGTTCGCCTTGCGCAGCGCGACGCGGAAGAAGGCGGGGATCGGCGCCTGCAACTCGGCCTCGTTCGGCGCGAGCATGGCGAGATCGACAGCGGTCAGGGAGTAGTTCCGGTCGTCCCACGGCCCGTAACGGGTCAGGGACGCGTAGTCGACCGCCTCGTCGACGCCCCGAGCCGGGTCGACCGTGACGGTCCGACCGGCGTCGACGAAGACCGGCGAGGCGGCCGATGCCGCGGCCGCGAGTGCGCACACCACCACGAGGACGGTTCCGAAGCCGATCCATTTCATCGATTGCCCCCCTGGGTCAAAGAGGGGTAGACGTACCGCGCCGCGGAGGTCTTGTCAATCTTCCCGGCCCGCGGGGGATAAAAAGGGGACAGGCACCTTTTCGTGCTCGAAAAGGTGCCTGTCCCCGTTCCTCAATCACGCCCGCCGAGAGCTGCGCGACCCAGAGGGTCACGTCGATCGGGTCGCCGCCAACTCGCGGTTCTCCGCGTCGGCTTCCGTGTCGAGGTGCGCCCGTACGCGAAAAAGAACGCCACCTCCGGCTGCGGTTCGAGCGTGAGCGTCCCTTCGAAGGCGAGCGTCGTCCCGTCGTCGAGGTCCTCACGGATCGAAACGGGTCCCGGAAGGTCCCCGCCGGCGCGACGTCGCCCGCCCCGGACCTCACGACGTTCGGTCCCTCCGCCGCCGAAACAACGTCCCAACCACCGAGCGCGCAAGGATCACGAGGAGTCCGAGTTCCCGTCCCACATGCCGACTCTCGCCGTTCCCGGCTCGCCGTGCTCATGCCTCGAGACGGCAGGGTCCGCGGGCTCATCGGACCCCGCGACCGAACTCTAGTCCCAACCGGAATGTCTAGAGTAGGATGGCGAAGAGTCGAGTTCCACCCGCTGCGGAAAGGAGGTTCCGCCATGCCCACCTTCGTCCTGATGTCGCGACTCGGCCCCGAAACCCTCCACGATGCCGAAGGCCGGCGCAAGACCGGCAAGGGTTGGCTCAAGAAGGTGAAAGAACGCTGCCCCGAGGTGAAGTGGATCGCGCACTACGCCATCCTCGGCCCGTACGATTTCATGGACCTCTACGAGGCGCCCGACGTCGAGACGGCACACCGGGTCTCTCTGATCTCCCGCTCGGAAGGGGCGACGTCGGCCGAGAGCTGGCAGGCCCTCCCCTACGACGCCTTCCTCAAGGTGCTCGAGGAAGTTTCCTAGCGCCCAGAGCGGCGCTCCGGAGGACTCCCGTTGGAATTCGCCCACACGATGATCCGCGTCAAGGACCTCGACCGGACGCTCGAGTTCTACTGCGACTTCCTCGGTCTCGAGGAGACGCGCCGGAAGTCGATCGGGGACGAGGCGACGCTCGTCTTCCTCGAGGACGGCGGGGGCCGGACCGTCGAGCTCACGTACAACCACGGCCGCTCCGAGTACACGCTGGGCGACCAGTTCGGCCACCTCGCCTTCCGGACGGACGACCTCGAATCGGTGGTGCGGGAGGTGGAGGCCAGAGGATGGTGGTACCGCCGGTCCCGGCCGGAGGTCGGGTCCCGCTACATCTTCGTCAAGGACCCGAACGGTTACGACATCGAGATCCTGGAGCGAAGATAGCCCCGGTCCGGTAGAGTGAAAGGATGGATCATCGACATCGATAAGGAGACACGCATGGAACAGGTCACGACCGACAAGCTCCTCCGGGACCTCAAGGTGGTCGTCGAGGACGCGGAGGCGCTGCTCGCCGCGACCGCGGGCCAGACCGGAGAGAAGATCGAGCAGGTCCGCGCCCGCGCGAAGGAATCGCTCGCCGCCGCCCGCGAGCGCATGAAGGAGGCGGGGGCCGAGATCGGCGCCCGCGCGAAGGCCGCCGCGAAGTCGACCGACGAGTACGTCCACGAGAACCCCTGGACGGCGATCGCGATCGCCGCCGGTCTCGGCTTCATCGTCGGGTCCCTCGCGAACCGTCGTTGAGCGGCCCCTTGGGGATCCTCGACTCGCTGAAGGCGCTCCTCGCGACGCTCGTCGCCATGGTGCACAACCGCGTCGAGCTCCTCTCGACGGAACTGCAGGAGGAGCTCGCGCGGCTCGTGGCCGTCTTGATCTGGAGCCTCGCGGCCCTCCTCTGCGCGGTCGTGGGACTCACCTTCATCGCCGTGCTCGTCCTCCTGAGCGTGGACGAGTCGCACCGGCCGCTCGCCGCAGGAATCCTGGCGGCCGTCTTCCTCGCGGCGGCGGGGGGCTCGTACCTGTACGTGCGGGGGCTCGTCCAGTCGAAGCCCCGCATGTTCGACGCGAGCCTCACCGAGCTCGAGCGGGACTACGAGTCGCTCGAGGAGAAACGGTGAGATCGCACCTGGCCGACCTTGCCGCGAGGCGCGAGGCTCTCGTGGAGCGCTCGCACGCGCAACGGGACGAGATCGGGTCGTGCGCCGCGCGTATCCGCGGCGAGATCGGCTGGGTCGCGACGCTCGTGCGCGCCGCCACCGCGCTCCGCCGCTCCGGGCCGGTGATCGCGCTCGTCGCGGGGGTCGTGATGATCGCGGGTCCGAGCCGAGTCCTCCGCGCGCTCGGCGCGGCGGTCCGCTACGTCCCGATCGCGCTCGACGCCTATCGTGTCGTCCGGGGAGACCGGATCGTGCCCGGCGCGGAGCCCGGCCCGTGACCCCTCCGCCCGTCGCGAAGCTCCGGCTCGAGAAGAAGGGCCGCGGCGGGAAGGCGGTGACCGTCGTCTACGACCTCTCGGTCGAACCCGCCGCCCTCGAGGAACTCGCGCGCGAGTGGAAGCGCGCGCTCGGCACCGGCGGCGCGGTCGTGGAGGGAACGGTCGAGCTCCACGGGGACCGGCGCGAGCGCCTTCGCGAGATCCTGGCGGCGCGCGGAATCCGCGTGAAGGGCTGAGCGCGCCCCGGTTCGCGTCTCCATTCCGGCCACGTCGACCCTCGAGGCTGCCAGGAATTTCCCGCAGCCCGCCTCCCGTCAGTCGCTCTCCCAGCGGCACGAATTGACGGAGCGCACGAGGTAGTAGTGGAGACCGGGGAGGTTCTGCGCGCCCGCATCCGTGAAGCTCGTCGCCCCCCCGGAGGCCCCCGCGAAGACCGCCGTCCCGAACTGAGCGTCGCTCGATCGCCAGACGTTGTAGTTCGAGGCACCCACGCCGGTCCACGCGACCCGTACGTCCGCCGCCCCCGATTTCTCGACCGTCAGCGTGTTCGCGACCGCAGGCGGCACTCCCTGCCCGCATCCCCGCGGCGTACAGTTGAACGGCACGTCGCTCTTCAGGTGGAGCGTCCAGTTCTCGAGCGTCCCGTTCTTGCTGCCGGCGTTGGTCACCTTGAGGCGCCACGTTCCCCGAGGCTCGCCGCCCACGAAACTGTCGAGGCTGCCGGGGCCGTCGGGCTCGGTCAGTTCGTCATAGGTCGTGTGGATTCCCGAGACGCCGACCCCCGTGTTGTTGTGCAGGTAGACCGGCGGGTTGCTCGTTCCGGGCCGGTACAGGAGGACCTCCAGGTCCCCGATGTCGGTGTGGGCGATGTTGACGGTGGCGTCCACCTCGGTCAACGGGAAGCTCACGGGCACGCTGAGATAGGAATTCGCGCCGGTCGAACTGCTCCGCGGGATCGAGAGGGGCGTGTCGGTGGACGGGTAGTCCTTCTCGTAAACCCCGATGTCGGTCGTGAAGGCGCTCCCGACGTCGAACCCGTTCCCCGTGATCCGCATCGTCGCGCCGAGGATCTGCCCGCATTGCGCCGAGGGCTCGAGCGTGACGTCGTAGTGGGGGGAGGCCGAGGTTCCCTGCGCTCCGACCGCCATGTTCGGGTACGACGCGGTCCCGCCGTAGACCTTGAGTCCGTCGGGGTAGGCCGAGAAAAGTTGGCCGACGACCGCGGTCGCCGGCGCGTCGCCGGCGTTCCGGAGCGTCACCTGGATTCGCGCCGACTCCCCCGGATCCAGCACGCCGTCGCCGTTTCCGTTGGGCCCCGAATCGTCCACGACGTGCGACCAGTAGGACGGATGTGGACCCGAGGTGACCGTGAACCGCCCGCCGGTCACGACGAGGGCGAACGATTGCGGCCCGGCCGGGATCGCGTGGGGCGAGATCTGGATCGAGTAGTTCCCCGGCGCGGGATCGGCGATCAGCACCTGCTCCAGGTTGTTCAGGCGGTCGGGCGATCCGCCGGTCTTCGAGACCCCCTGGAAGAAGTCGTTCCCCCAGAATCCGCCGCTCGGCCCGTCGACCCGCAGATCGAGGTCGTTCACGAGGTTGGTCGCGGCGGCCGTCGTCGACGGATAGTCGGTCCACGCGAGCGTCACCTCGAGCGGCTCCCCCGTGTCCTGCATGTCGAGCTGGAAGATCACCGGCGGGTCGGAGGGGGACGTGAAGTCGCCGACGTCGTCCGCGACCCAGAGGCCGCGGGCATCCCCCGAGAAATGCAGCGCATGGTCGAGCAGCACGCGACCCCAGCCTTGCTCGTTCGACGGGATCGTGATCGGCCGACCCTCCGCGTCGAACGGGATCGCGACGGCCGAGTTGACGAGCATCGCCTTGAGCAGCGCAGCCGTCGGCGTGAAGGCGTCGGCGGGAACGGGCGACCCCGTCGGGTACCATCCCTCCATGAAGTACTGTCGGGTCAAGAGGGCCAGGCCCGAGACGGCGGGCGCGGTCATCGACGTCCCCGTCATTCCGGACGTTCCACAGTTGTTCGTCCCGACGTTCCTGTCGTTCCCCGCCGACTGGATGCTCGCGCCCGGGAAGACGACGTCGGGCTTGATCCGGCCGTCCGCCGTCGGCCCCCATGCCGAGATGTCGGAGAGGTAGATCGAGGATTGGCCGTTGTAGGTGGCCCCCGTCGCCACCCCGTTCTTCGCGGTCGACGGGCTTCCCATCGTGCCGACGCCGCCGAGCGCATGGTTGCCGCAGGCGAACACGATCAGGAAGTCGGGGTGGTTCCACATGAACTCGTCCACGTCGACCGAGGCGTCGGTGTAGGTGTTCTGCACGGTCGCGTTCTCGTTGTCGTTCCAGGAGTTCGAGTGGACGCGCGCTCCCTGGTCGTACGCCTGCTGGAAGACGGGGTTGAGATCGGTCACCGGGCACCCGATGCCGGGGAGATCGCCGCACGCGTCGGCGGCATAGCCGGCGTCCTGCACGACGATCTTCGCCGCGGGCGCGTGACCGTCTCCGGTGTCGTGAACGATCGGGTTCGCGAGGTCGTCCCCCGCGAGCGTTCCCGCCACGTGCGTGCCGTGCCCCTGGTTGTCCCAGTCGGCAGGATCCGCCGGATCGTCGGCGTTCCAAAGGAAATCGACCGCGAGCACCTTGCGATGGCTCGGATCGACTGCGGCCGATCCGGTTCCGATGTTGGCGAGCGGAAGCCCGAGCACCGGATCCCGGAAGTAGCACATGTCGGCGTCGAGTCCGGTGTCGAGGATGGCCGCAACCTGTCCCTCGCCGCGGATTCCTTTCTGGAAGACGGGGGTCGTCTGCCCTCCGTTCAAGCCGGACTGGCCGACCCAGATCGCGTTGTCGTTGGCGAGCGTCCGCCGGCCACGAAGCCCGATCCAGAACACGTCGTTCCGCCCGGCCAGGACGGCCACCCGATTCCGCACCTCCTCCGGCGTGGCGAGGATCACGAGGCGGCCGAACGTCCCCCCGCGCCCGGAACCGGCAACCCGGAAGCCGGAGGCGCGGAGTTCGGCCGCCACCGTGTGGGGGTCTGCGTCGCCGAACAGTTGAACCACGACCGCGAGATCCGCGTCGTCGCCGGAGCCGAGCGACGCCGCGACCTCCGGAGCGATCTTGTCCGACGGCAGATACGGAGCGGCCCAGTCGACTCCGGCGATCGCCGCGAGGGCGACGGGTCGACCGGGCGGAACGTCGACCAGATAGGCCTGCCCCGGGAGCGGAGCCACGACGCGGGCCCCCGCCGCCTCGAGCGCGGCCCTCTCGAGCCATCCGGGATTGCGCTGGAACCGGACGACCCATCGTGCGGTCTCCCCCGGTCCGGCGGTCGGGACCGTGCCGTCCGCTCGGCTGCCGTCGATCACAGTCGATCGGAGGGAGACCTTCCCGTCGGACGCGCCCGACGGGACGGAATACGCGAGCGCCACGAGCCCGGCGACAATCACACTCCAGGGAGCTTTCATTCCGATCCCCTCATCGGCAGGCGGTTCCCTGCCGGCCCGTCCCGTCGGACGCGTTGCCCATGGGCGCGGTGCCGCAGGGGCTCGACGCCCTCACCAGATAGAAGACGACCTCTCCCGGGCGCGGCTCGCTGTCCCACGCCGCGGGCACCGAGGTCTCCTCCCTCCCCGCTGCGACGCACGTCGCGTTCCAGAAGTCCCCGGCGTTCCCGCTCCGCACGAGGTCGTAGACGGCCCCCGCGCCGCTCACGGGTTGCGACCAGGTGAATCCGTTCTCCGCCTTGTGCAGGCGCAGGTCGGTCACGGGAGCGGGCGCGGTCCACGCCTCCGCCACGCCCGGCATGCAGTCGGCGCCGTTCGAAACCGCATCCCCGTCGCCGTCGAGGCCGGGAAGTCCGTCGCACCACTGGAGGAACGCGAGCAGCGTTTTCTGGCGGTCTGCGGGGGAGAACAACCGCTCCATGCCGAAGCCCAGGAAGGTCGTCCGGTAAAAGGACCCGTTCTTGTCGACTCCGGCATTCCCGCGATTCCCGGAGAAAGCCAGCTCGGCGGTCGCGTCGGGGGACACCGAGTCGGAATAGTCGCTGCTGAGGTTCCTGAGCGTGATCGTCCCCAGCGCGCCGTACACCGTGCCCTGGCCGGTCACCTGGCCCTGCCCCGTGTCCTCGGCGACGGTCGCGACGCCCAGGCGCTCCCGCATGAAGCCGTTCACGCCGTCCCGCGCGAAGACGTAGTCGGCGCTCGTCAGGAAGAAGCAGCCTCCCCGCTCGTCGAACCACCTCGCGAGCTCGGACTCCGAGAACGACTCCGGCCCCGCGTAGAAGTCCTCCCGGCCCGTCCACCAGATCACCTTCGGGTAGAGGGCGAGCGTCGCGTAGTCCGGCTCTTCCCCGGCCATCCCCGCGTACACGTCCCAGACGTCGTACGTCACGGGATAGAAGTAGGGGGAAAGCGGGAGCGCGTCCATCGCCGCTCGGTAATCGGGCTGGTAGTCGCCCCAGTAGTCCCAGTCGTCGTCGACGAGGAGCACGGGAGGAAGGTCGCGGGTGGTGAAGCTCCGAACCGTCGAGAACGCCCCGAATCCGCAGGCGTTTCGCGATCGCACGCGCCAGAAGTACGGGGTCCCCTGCGCCAGAATCTCCCGGACCTTGTGGACCGGGGTCTCCGAGTAGGCCGTGTAGAACACGGTCTGGAAGGTCGGGTCGGTCGAGACCTCGACGACGTAGCTCGCCGCCCACGGGACAGCGGTCCACTCGAGGGTCGGCTGCGGAGAGACGTCCGTCGAGCCGTCCGCGGGGAGGCTCAAGACGGCCGGAGCGGGCGACGCCGTGCGGAGGCGCAGGTAGAGCGGGTGTGCCCGGGCGAGGGACGCCGCGTCCCCGTGGAGGCTCAACGCGTAGTCGCCGTCCGCGACGGTCCCGGGATCGATCGAGAGGAGCGATCGGCCGCCGGGTACGACCGGGTTCACGTCGAAGGTGGCGCTTGCGCCCGCGGGGAGGCCCGCGAGCGAGAGGGTCACCGGCTCGACATAGCCGGACAGCGAGTCGACCTCGACGTCGTAGACGGCCGTCTGCGGCGCACAAACGTTCCGGGTGACGGGGACGGGGTCGAGGTCGAATCCGGGGGCGTAGGCGCAGTTGACGCATACGAGGGCGAAGTCCTGGTCGATCTTGTCCCCGGCGTTCGGAACGCCGTCCGAGTTGAGATTCGAGGCGACCACGCGGATCGTGACCCGCTCCGGGGGAACGGCGAAAAACACGCCCTCGGCGTTGTTCCTGGTGTCCGCGGTTCCGCCGGTCGTCGACCACCCGTCGCCTCCGAACACGTTTCCCAGGTAGGAGTTTCCGCCCACGTCGACGACCAGGTTGAGGTCGTTGTTCCACGCGGGGGTGTTCCCTCCCAGGCCGTGTCCCGGCGCGTCGGTCCAGACGAGCATCACGCGCATCGGCTCGCTCGGTTGGACGGGCACGACCTCGCGCAGCCAGTTCTCGCCGGTCTCCTCGAAGATCCGTCCCTGGTCGAAGTAGAGCACGCTTCCCGCGGGCTGCGAGACGAGCGCCCTCAGGTCGAGCCGCCCCCATCCCTGCTTGCTGTCGGGCCGGTGGCCCATCGTCGCGCCGTCGGCGTCCTGGTTGCCGTGGAGGTCGCGGGCGGTCGCGAGCAGGGCCGCCTTGATCAGGGCCGGACTCGGGTCGCCCGGGGCGCCGGGCAGGCCCCGGTAGTGCTGGGTGAAGATCGCTGCGGCGCCGGAGATCTGCGGCGCGGCCATCGAGGTGCCGCACTGGAAGAGGTGGCCGTACCCCTCGCCGTTGTCCGGAGTCGTCGAGTCGACCCGGCATCCCGGCGCGACGACGTGGGGAATGGTCCTCCCGTCCAGGGCCGGCCCGTGGGCGCTGTTGTCCGAAAGGCTGTCGATGTTCGGGATCGGGTTCCCCTCGAGGTCCGCCGCCCAAGTCGAGCCGACGACGATCACGTTCTTGGCCTCGTCGGGCGCCCCCTGCGACGAGACCCCGCCTCCGCCGTTGCCCATGGCTTGCACGTAGAACAGCGGTTGATTTCCCGGTTCCTCCGGATCCGCATCGCGAACGCCGATGTCGAGCATCAGCGCGTCGGCGTTGTACCCCCTCGCGATCGACGAAGTCCCCCAGCTGTTGTTCGAGATCGTCGCGCCGTTCCGGCGGGAGTCGGCGATCAATTCCGAGACCCCGCCGGGAAGAAAGCGGAACATGACGAACTCTTGCTCGAAATACGCGGAGCCGGGCGCCACGCCCAGCCCGCGGAGGAATCCGTACGAATCCGTGACTCCGCTCGTGCCGTCTCCCGTCACGATCCCGGCGACGTGGGTGCCGTGGATGCTCGCGGGCACGGTGCAACTCGGCCCCACGCACGGGAGATGGCCGGCTGCGAGGTCGGGGTGGCCCTCATCGACCCCTTCGTCGACGATCGCCACGGTGACGCCGTTCCCGTCGACGCCGACGCTCGAGAGCCAGGAGGCGTAGCCGGGAAACGGGATGCCCGATCCGTCGACGTTTCCGACGTTCACTTGCGACGACATCTCCGCCCGTGCGGCCCACTCGCCCGTCAACGGTTGGATGGAGTAGACGCCGGGGACCGCGGCGGCGAAACGCATTCGCTCCCCGGGAATCCGGAACCCGGCGATTTCGAGCGTGTCGTCGAGAACGGTGCGGCGTCCGATCGGAGATCCGAGCCGCGAGAGCGCCTCCACGACGGTGTCGGTCCCCGCCCCGCGATAAATGAGGATGCGAACGTCGAGGGTCTCGCCGATGCGGTCTCGAAGCTCCGGCAGCACCCGGTAGGCCGGCGCAAAGTCGCCGGTCCAACGGACTCTCGGTTTGCCTCGGAGCGAATCCCGGTCGAGCGTCCGCCCCCACACGATGTAGGTGTCGGGGTAAACGTAACGGACCGGCTCGAGGCCGGCGGAGCGCATCCCCGCGGGAGCGTCGCCCGGAATCGGTCCGTCGAATTGCACCAAATGGAGGTCAGGAACCGCCGTCAGCGACCGGCTCCAGCCCTCCGGGAGGGAGGGCTCCCCGGCAAGCGGGTCGAACGCAAAGCCCCCGAGGCGCAAGGTGTGGTCGGTCGTCGCCGGGCCCGCGGGATCGGGAGGGGAGCCGGCGTGCGCGAACGACGCCGCCATCGCGAACGCCCCGAGCATGGCGGCGAACCTCATCGACCCTCCCCCGAAAACGCGCAAAAGGCGGCGGCCCCCGAAGAGGCCGCCGCCGTCATCCGTCAGACTGTACTACCGCTCAGTGCTCCCGGCGCGCTCCCTGCGCCCGTCGCTCCTGCGACGCGCCGGACCGCTCCCGGGACGTGGTGGTGGTCGTCGGGGTCCACGGATCGATGTCCGTGCCCCTCCTGCCGATGCCGTCGAGTCGGGCATCGTCCGCGGCGTGCTTCTGCGCGAGCTCCGCGAGCTCCTTGCGCAGATCGGCGGCCCGCGACAGCCCGCCCGAGTTCAGGAACTCGCAGGTCCCGAGGAAGTCACCGTGCGCGACGTGGTCGGCGACGCCCTCGAGGCTGACGCCGAGGGTGCGCGCGCGCTCCGGCTGTCCGGGGGGCGCGTGGCACACCCAGAGCTTGCTCATGTCGACGACGAACCCTTCCATCCGGTTGTCGGGGTTGTATCCGAAGCCGGCGACGACGGTCCCGTCGGCGCTGACCGCGTTGACCTGGGCGAGGTACCAGAAGTAGAGCTCGTCGAGACCCTGGGCGATGAGGAAGAGCTGGAAGTCGAGCGTCCCGACCCCCTCGATCCACACGATCGGGGCGGTGCCCGTCAAACGGGTACCGGCGACGCCGCCGATCACCTTGCCGTCCGCGCTGATCCCGCCGTACGGGTCGACGAGGTAGGGCCAGGTCTCGGGCGGGGGAATCTCGGTGAAGGTGCCGTCGGGGTTGGCGCGGAAGCCGCTGTTCGACTTCGCGCCGGAGTCGAAGTTCCGGCCGGTGGCGTACCTGCCGTCGTCGGTCGCGCTGTAGACCTCTCCCTTGAACAGGTCGTCGGTCCATTCCGGGTTGGGGATGCAGACAAGCGTGTCGGGGCACTGGCCGTTCGAGGTGCAACGAGCGCCGGCGTTCGGCCCGACGCACGTTCCGCCGCACTGGCTGTTCGAGGTGCAGGTGTTGCCGGCGTCGTACCCGCCGACGCAGACGCCGGAAACGCAGGTCCCCTTGCTGTCGTTCGGGCAGAACCCGTCGTCGACGAACTCGGGACAACCGTTCGTCCCGCTCCCGTTGAACGTGCAGTACTGTCCGCTCTGGCTGCAGATCTTGGGCTCCCGGCCTTCCGGGTCGCCGTAGAACGTCCAGATTCCGTTCTGCCAGTAGGCACCGCGCCGCGTGCCGAACAGGGCCGTGCCCCAACCCATCACCTTGGTTCCGTCCGCGGTCACGGCGTTCGCGCGCGTGCTCTTGCCGTTGGGGCTGCCGAGGCCGATCGACGTGTTGGTGGCCTTGTCCCAGAGGTAGCCCTGGGCGAACGAGCATCCTCGCCAGGTCAGCCCGACGCCGAAGTCGCCCTCGCCGCCCATGTCGTAATGGGACATGCGGGAGGAGCCGCAGGGGGCGTAGCCGGAATCGGCCGAAATCGGGTCCCACACGTCGGTCACGCCGGTCCAGGTTCCCGGCCAGAGGTAGGGCGGGTTCGAGCCGGGATAGATCCCGCTGGCCATGATCACGCCGCCCGGGGAGATGTCGGCCGTGCCCGCGTTCGCGCTGCCGACCAGCTCACCCCAGCCGCCCTCCCGGGTCCACGTGGCGATGTAACCGGCCTGGAACGACGGCGAGACGAGAAACACCGTTCCGTCCGGGTTCATCGCCCAGACTTGCGAAGCGGGGAACGGACCCGGGTTCTCGATGAACCCGATGCCGGTGAACGAAACTCCGCGGTTGTCCGCGGAGGCCGAGGTGGCCAGGAGGACGGCCAGTGCCGCCAGTCCCAGCAGAACGAAACTCTTCTTCATGGACCCCCCTTTCGCGGATCGCAACCTTCTCGGACTCACTCGGAGACCTCCGTGGAATGCACCCGCCGTGTTGGAGAAAAGGAACCGTGTTTCGGGACCCCTGCGGCACGCCCGTCGAGGAGACCCTCGACCAGCGGTAGCAAACATTCGGCGGTTTCGGGCATCGACACGAAGCCGTCCGCCCCGGCAAACGCCGCCTCGTGGCGGGCCACCTGGCTGTCGTGGAACGACAGGAGGACCACCGCCGGAGCATTCGGGCGGGACTTGATCCGGCGCGCGAGTTCGAACCCGCTCACGTCGGGAAGCGTGACGTCGACCAGAACGACGTCGACCTCCATCGCGTCCAGTCTTTCCAGTGCGAACGACCCCGAATGCGCCCGGCCGACGACCTCGATCCGGTCACCGGCGGCGACCCAACCGACGATCCCATCGAGGAGGTCGTCGTTCACGGCCACAAGGAGCATCCTCGCCCGACTCATGTGTGCTCCTGCCGCCGCCCGTCGAAGCCCGATCCCGGGCCAGGACATGCGGCGACGAGCCCGGAGTATCCGAGCAACGGCGTGTCCCGTCGGTCGGGGTTCTCCTTACTTCCGGAAGGAAAGTCCACGGACGAAACCGGGGCGAAGATCGAGGCCGCCGCCCTCAGCGGGAAACCCCCGGAAAGTAGGGGATTCCCTGACGGGCGTTCGCGCCGATTCGCTCTATAACCTTGGCCGTTCAATCGGGGAGGGGTACGGTTGCGAGTCGTTCGGTTCGTCTTTTTCGCTGCGGCCCTGACCGCGTCGATCCCCGCGTCCGCGGGCTCCCCGAGCCCCCGTCTGCGCGACGCGCTCGACGGCGGCGGGCCGGAGGAGCGCCTTCCGGTCGTGGTGGTCATGGAGGAGTTCCCCGACCGCGAGCGACTCCTGCGCGAGGTCCGGGGAATGACCCGCGATCGCCGGAGGGCGCATGTCGTCTCGACCCTGAAGGCCCTGGCGGATCGGAGCCAGCGCGCGGTGCGGGAGAAGATCCACGCCGAACCCGCGGCCGCGAACGACATCCGGGTGCTCTGGGGGATCAACGGTCTCGCGCTCGAGGCGACGCCGGACCTGATCGCCCGTCTCGCCGCGATTCCGGAGGTCCGTTGGGTTCTGTACGACCGCGCGACGGCGCACGCCGACGGCAAGGACACCGGACCGACCGGGGGCGACACCTCGGGTCCGAACCCCGACGCCACGGTGAACCCGGACGTGATCGCTCACGGCGCGAAGCGGGTCTGGGACGAACTCGGTTACACGGGAGTCGGGGTCATCGTCGCGGTCGTCGACGACGGGGTGGATCGAACGCACCCCGACCTGGCCGACCACATTTGGACCAACCTCGGCGAGGTCCCCGGAAACGGCCTCGACGACGACGGGAACGGATTCGTGGACGATACCTGGGGATGGGACTTCTGCCTCGGCACCCCGCCGGTCGTCCAGACGCACGGCACCGAGGTGTCGGGACAGGTCGCGGGGGACGGAACGAACGGGCGGGTCACCGGCATGGCCCCCGATGCGGAGATCATGGTTCTCGGAATCGACTGCGACACGCCGTCGCGGGCGTGGCAGGCGAGCGACTACGCGATCGCCCACGGCGCCCACGTCCTCTCGCAGTCCTACAGTTGGTGGTGGACCGACCGGCCCGACTACGAGGCATTCCGGCGCCAGACCGACGTCGAACTCGCGGCCGGAATCGTCCACGTCAACTCCGCCGGAAACCACGGCGGAAGTCTGGAAACCTACCCGATTCCCTACAACGTCTCCGCCCCGGCCAACGGTCCCCCTCCGTGGCTTCACCCGGACCAGACCCTCGTCGGGGGCACGTCGTCGATCCTGGCGGTGGGAGACATCCACCTCGGCACCGGCGTCATCGCGTCGTCCTCGTCGCGTGGTCCCTCCGCCTGGGAGGACATCCAGGCGAACACCGACCCGACCTTCCCGCACGTCAACCCCCCGGAGTACCTCGATTACCCGTACGAGAACGGCGCGCAGCTGGGGCTGATCAAGCCGGATCTTTCGGCCTACGGATCCGGGACGACGTCGACCTGCCCCGGACCGAGCTACTGCAGCTTCAGCGGCACGTCCTCGGCCGCGCCCCACGTCTCGGGGACGATCGCCCTGATGCTGCAGGCCAACCCCGACGCGACGCCCGAGGAGCTGGCGCAGGCGCTGATGACGACGGCCGAACCTCGCGGAGACCCCGGCAAGGACAACGTCTACGGAGCGGGGTTCCTGCAGGCCCACCCCGCGGTGCTCGCGGTGGAGTCCGGGGTCGTGTACCACGCCCACGCCTTCGACGATTCCGCGTTCGGGAACGGCGACGCAGGGCTCGACCCCGGCGAACAGGTCGTGCTCTCCGTGACGGTCGAGAGCCGGACCGACGCCCCGATCGACGGCCTCCAGGCGATCCTGACCACCGCCACTCCGGGCATCACGATCCATGACCGCGTCGGGTACTTTCCGCCCCTCCCCGCGGGGGGCACCGCGACGAGCCTCGCCCCGCATTTCTCGCTCTCGGTCGACCCGGGAGCGTGCGCCGCGATCGCCGTCTTCGACCTCGAGTTTCGCTACGACGGCTCGGTGCGCCGCTCGACCTTCCGGGTGCGCGTCGGGACGGAAACGCCGCTCGCGCTCGACTGGGACATGGAAACCGTCGCCGGCTGGACCTCCGACCCCGGCACGGCGAGCAAGGGGACCTGGGTTCGCGAGGACCCGGTCGGCGTCCCGGTCACCGGCGGGTTGAGCAACCCCGAGGACGACACGACCCCGGCCCCCGGCGTCGCCTGCTGGGTGACCGGGAGCGGGGGCGGGAGCGCGAACCAGAACGACGTCGACGGCGGCTCCACGTACCTCCACTCCCCCGCGTTCGGAGAGCCGCACATCGACCGGATGTCCCTCCGTTTCGACCGCTGGTACTACGACGATTCCGCGTCGAGCGACTCGCTCAAGGCCGAGATCTCGAACAACGGCGGATCGACCTGGACGCTCCTCGAGCAGCGCGTCACGCCGACGAACGGATGGGGCACGTACAGCGTCGATCTCCTTTCCGTGATCGCGCCGAGCGACGACATGCGGTTGCGTTTCACCGCAACGGACGGCGGCACCGACAGCGTCGTCGAGGCGGCGATCGACGAGGTGCACGTCACCGGGAGATGGGTCGACTGCCAGGACTACCTGCCGCCGGTTCAGCGGCCGCCCAACCCGGTCGGGAACACGCTCCGCGTTTCCCTCGACGGAGTCCATGCGGTGCTGACGTGGGACGCCCCTCCCGTCGACGCGGGCCACGACGCGGCGACGCTCTACCGGATCGAACGCGCGTCGTCGGCGCAGGGCCCCTGGGTCGAGGCCGGCTCCGCGACGTCGACCCGGTGGGTCGACGTCGATGCCGCGCTCGCTTCCGAGTCCTTCGTGTACCGCGTGATCGCCGAGAACTCGGGAGGGCAGCCGTGAACCGCCCGATTCCAAGCGCCCTCACGGTCCTTTCGATCCTTTTCGCTTTCACGGCGACCCACGCCGCCCGCGAGCGGCGCGCCCCGTCCCCCCTCGACGCCCGGGTCCTCCACCGCGCCGGTGCCGCGATCTCGGTCCTCCCCATCCCGCTGGAAAGCCTCTCCTCCTCGGACGGCCTCCGGGCGGCGTGGGAGGAGTTTCGCCTCCGGAACGGATCCGATTGGACCGTGTACCTCGACGAGCGCACAGGCCTTCCGACCCTGCTCTCGGGCCCCGGGATCCCCTTCGTGCCGGAAGGCGGAGCCGCGGAGGCCACGCTCGACGATCTCGACACGATCGCGCGGAGGTTCCTCGCGGAAAACGTCGCGAGGCTCGGCGCGTGGTCCGATCTTCTGGAACTCGACCGCGCGGCGAGCCTCGAACTGCGGGAGGGTCACGTTCAGCTCGTCTATCGCCAGCGCGTCGACTCCGTCCCCGTCAAGAACGCGAGGCTCGATTTCCACGTCGTGCGGGGGCGGATGGTCCTCATGGGCGCCCACCTCTGGACCCGTCCGCGCGTCGGAGGCTCTCCCGCGCTCGACGCGGCCTCCGCTCGCCGACGGCTGGATTCGTTCGTGGGCGGCGATGCGTCCCGCCTCGTCCCCGCCGGGGAGCCGGAGTTGATCCTCCTCCCGGTGGCCGCCGAGCCGGACGACGGGGAGTCGCGCGCGTGGTCCGGCCCGCGCGGTGCGGGAATCCGCCACGTCCTCGTTTGGCGGTTCCGCTTCGACGAGCGCGGCGCCCCGACCTCCTGGGTCGGCGAGGTCGACGCGCGCGACGGTTCGATCGTCGCCTTCTACGAGGGAAGCGTGAACGCGGCGGTACGCGGCGGCGTCTTCCCGCGCTCTCCCGACGGCGACTGCGCGGAGGGGGGGTGCGAGGTCGCCGGCTTCCCGATGCCGTTCGCCGACACGACCGAATCGGGCCAGGCCGAAACGTACGCGGACGCGTACGGAAACCTGACCTGTCTCGATCCGGGCGCGACGTTCGAGACGAACCTGAGCGGGCCCTACGTGCACGTCGCCGATGCGTGCGGAACGACCTCGGAGATCGGAGCGTGCGATTCGGGCGCCGACCTCGGCATGAAGGCCGGCGAGAACTGCACGGTCCAGCCCGGCGCGTCTGACGGGAACACCGCGGCGGCGAGGACCTCGTTCTACCACGTCAACCGGATCGCCGAGCTCGCCCGCTTCTACCACACGGACAACGCCTGGCTCCGGAGCCCGCTCACGGTCAACGTCAACCTCTCCTCGAGCTGCAACGCCAACTGGAGCGGGTCGGTCATCAACATGTACGGCGCCGGAGGCAACTGCAACAACACCGG
This sequence comes from uncultured Acidobacteriota bacterium, assembly GCA_964383585.1. Taxonomy (GTDB): domain Bacteria; phylum Acidobacteriota; class Polarisedimenticolia; order Polarisedimenticolales; family DASRJG01; genus CAYLHQ01. Next base: position 58,658 of record CAYLHQ010000004.1, on the reverse strand, counting down.
CGAGAGCGCCGACATCCTCGTCCACGAATGGGGCCACGGCTACGACCAGAACGACGGCGGCGGCAGGGACCGGCCCTCCGAGGCGTACTCGGACATCGTGGCGATTCTCACCTCGCGCGATTCCTGCATGGGCCAGGGGACGTACAACGACGGGAGCACCTGCACCGGGTACGGCGACACGTGCCTCACCTGCACCGGCTTTCGCGAGTTCGACTGGACGAAGCGAGAGTCGAACACCCCGGCGACCCCCTCGAACTTCGTGCGAGTCTACTGTCCCACCGACACGAGCAGTTTCTCCGGACCGTGCCGCCGCGAGCCCCACTGCGAGTCGTACGTCTCGAGCGAGGCGATGTACGACCTCGCGACGCGCGACCTTCCCGCGACGGGGATGGACGCGGCGAGCGCCTGGCAGCTCGTCGAGCGGCTCTGGTACCTGACCCGGCCGGGATCGGGAGGGGACGCGTACACCTGCCTTTCGACCCTCTCGAACTCCTGCGGTTCGACGAGCTGGTACCAGAGGATGCGCGTCGCCGACGACGACGACGGCAACCTCGCGAACGGAACCCCGCACGCCGCCGCGCTCTTCGCCGCCTTCCGGCGCCACGACATCGCCTGCGGCGCCGTGACCGACGCGACCAACCAGAGCACCTCGTCTTGCCCGTCGCTCCCGACGCCGGTGCTCTCGAGGGCGATGACGCCCGCCGGGGTCGAGCTGTCCTGGACCGCCGTTCCCGGGGCCGCCGAGACCCGCGTCTACCGAGGGGAACTCGGCTGCGACCGGCAGCAAGTCCCGATCGCGTCGCTTCCCGCGGGACAGACGACGTTCGTCGACGAAAGCGCCGATTCCGAGGTCCTTCGCCACTACCGGGTCGAGGCCTTCGCCGCGAACCGGGCCTGCTTCAGCAGGGTTTCGAACTGCGTCGGCGCCCCGCCCGGAAGCCGGCTCCAGATGGCCTCGCACCGGGTCGAGGACGGCGAGGACGGCGTCCCGGAGCCGGGGGAGACGTTCGACCTTCCGGTCTCGCTCTTCAACGCCGGCGCCGATCCCGCCCTGTCGGTCGCGGCGACGCTGCGAGCGGTCGCCCCGGGGGACGTCCGCGTGCTCCGGCCGGGAGCTTCGTGGCCCGCGATCGACCCCGGCACGACGGCGGAGAGCCTCCCCCCCCACCACCGGGTCGTGGTGCTCGAAGAGGCGGCCTGCGGCGAGGAGCTCGTCCTCGCCCTCGACGCCACCGCGGCGAACTCCGCGCCTCTCTCGAGTGAGATCCGCATCCCGATGGGTACGCCCTTCCGGGACTACCCCGAAACCGAGATCGTGCCGATCCCTTACCTCACCGCCGCTCCGGTGGAGGTCTACTGGAACGTCGCCGACGCTCGCACGATCGCCGATCTCGACGTGACGCTCGACATCTTCCACCAGGCCCCGACGCAACTCGTCGTCGAGTTGGTGTCTCCGTCGGGGACGCGCGTCCGCCTGCACGATCGGACCGCCGGGAACGGGTACGGGATCCAGATCCGCTTCGACCGCGATCGGGTTCCGGACGGACCCGGCGCGATGGCCGACTTCGCCGGGGAGCCGCTGAACGGCCTGTGGACGCTCTCGGTCCAGGACGTCGACGGATCCGGCGTCACGACCGACGGCTACATCCGGCCGCGCACCCTCCACGCGACGATCGTCGGCGGGTTCGGATGCGAACCCCGCCCCTGCGGCGAGCCGAAGCCGACCGCCGCGCCGGACCTCCGCGTGAACCGCGTCGACGCCGGAGCCCGGATCGATCTCGCGTTCGACTGGAGCGCGGTCGCGGGCGCCGGGTACCACGTCCTGCAGTCGGCCGACCCGTCCTTCGGGAGCACCGTGGAGCTTCTCGGTACCACGACGACCGAGACGTCGTTCACCCTCGAGGACGGGGCGAACACGACGCCTGCGGTGACCTTCTTCGAGGTCCGCGCGGTCAACGCCTGCCACCAGGAGGGGCCGTAGGGGTCCGTCCGGGCTCGCCGAGCACGTGCTCGAAGCCGATGCCGACGCTCGCGGAGCGTACGTACCCCTCGTCCGTGTCCGTGCTCCACGAGACACCCTGCATGACGCCGAGCAACAGCTCCACGCGAATCGCGGAGCGACGGCTCTCTCCGAACCGGAACCGGCATCCGGCCCCGCCGTGGATCCCGAGGGCGAACTCGCTGTCGGAAAGGCCGATCGCCTCGAACTCGACACTCCCGATCCCCGCCCCGACCAGGAAGTAGGGAGAAACGCTCTCGCGCGGGCGGAAGCCGTAGAGCACGTTCCCGGCGAGGACGATCTCTCTCACGCTCCGCGTCACCCCGGGGAGGGGGTCCTCCTCCGCACTCGCCCCGAACAGGCTCAACTCCGCCCCGAGTGATCCGCCGAGCTCGCGGCCGACGCGGAGGTTGAATCAAGTCGCGTCGCTGTCGAAGCTTCTCGCGTCGATCGTGATTCTCCCGACCTCGACGCCGATCGTCGTCTTCTCCTCGTGGGTCTGCGCCGGGACCGGCGAGCCGATCATGGCAGGCACCAGGAGCGTGGCCGCGGCCAGCGGGCTCGCGCGTCTCACGACGACGCCTCCCAGGTCCCGCTCTCGCCGAGGCCGCACTCGCAGGGGATGCAGGGGCCGCTCACGCGCGCGTAGGTGCCGCTCATCGCATAACCGCTCCGGGTCCCGTCGAAGCGGTAGACCGAGCTTCCGATCTGGACGGCGAAATGGACCGCCGGGGGCAACTCCGCCGCCGTCTGCCTGCCGCGACCCTGGACCCCGTCGGGAGACTCGCACGCCGGGCCATGGAGGGTCATGTCGACGTCGAAGCTCGACATCGGGCCGAATGCGTCGCGGCCGCCGAAGTCGATCACCAGCGTTCCCTGGTCGCCCCCCTCCCCGTCCGCACGCCAGGTCGGATCGCCCAACTCGAGCGTCGAGCCTCAGGCGGACGTGACGAGCAGGAGGAGGGAAACCGGGATCATCGCCCAGGTCCGCTTCATCGCTCACCTCCCCTCCCATCGGGACGGGAACCTTCTGGACGCTCCCGGGCACCGGTCTACCCACTTTCACGCAGCCGCGCCAGCGGTCCCGGGCACCGGCTCTCAGGCAGGCTCCCGCACCTCCACCGGAATCGACGCACCGGCCGAAAGGACGAGGCCGATCCCGTCCTCGACCGAAACGTCGGTCGGGATGACGTCGACCGCAGGGAGCATCTCGACGTCCCCGAGGTAGAGGTGGTTCGTCGGGACGTAGACGGAGTGGAAGATCTCCGTCGTCCCGTCCTTACGCGCGAGAACGAGCGATCCGGTCAGGAAGCCGGGCCTCAGCGTTTCCCCGCGGCGGACGAGCACGAATCGCTGGAACGCCTGCCGCGCCTCCGGGCTCCCGAATCCCGAGAGCACCTTGCGGATCGTCCCGTACACCGGCCCGAAGACCGGAACGCTCTCGAGGACGTCGACGAGCACCTCGAGCAGCCGGCTGAGCGGCCTCACGGAGAAGAGGATCCCGGTGAAGAGGACGATCGCGACCGTGATCGCGAACCCCGCGCCCGGGACGTCCCGGCCGAGGAGGGTCTGGAGGAGCGGGCGGGCGTGCTGGTCGACGTAGGCGAAGAGCCACCACAGGACCTTCGTGGTGATCACGATCGGGATCAGGATCATCAGTCCCGCGAAGAACTTGTTCCGCAGGACGCGCAGGACGCGAGGCTCCGAGCTCATGGCCCTCCTCTCGACGGGGCCCGCGCGCGGCGCGCGGGCGTCGAGAGGATCCTAGCGCGGGTCGGCCGAGTAGAGCCGCTCGATCGCCTCGCGGCGGTTCTCCTCGACCGCCTTGCGGCGCACCTTGAGCGTCGCCGTGAGTTCCCCGCGCTCGATCGAGAACGGCTCCGTGAGCACGTGGCACTTCCGCACCCGCTCGTGAGGGGGGACGTCCTCCTGCCGGGCCCGGATCTCCTCCATGAGGAGGGCGCTCAGGTCCGGGTGGGCGGCGAGCGCGTCGCGGTCGGAGGGGTCGAGACCCCGCGCGAGCGCCCAGGTCTCGAGCATCTCGAACTCGGGGACGACGAGCGCACGAGGTAGGTGCGCCGGTCTCCGACGACGCAGACGTCGGCGATGTACCGGCTCGCCCGGAGGGCGTTCTCGATCGGGGCGGGGGCGATGTTCTTCCCCCCCTGGTTCACGATGATGTTCTTCTTGCGATCGGTGACGTGGAGGAACCCGTCCGCGTCGAGGCGGCCGATGTCGCCCGTGTGGAGCCATCCGTCCGCTTCGATCGTCTCGCGGGTCGCCTCCTCGTTGCCGAGGTAGCCGAGCATCAAGGTGTCCCCCCGCACCAGGACCTCGCCGTCCGCCGCGATCCGTACCGTGACGCCCGGGATCGGCCGGCCGCACGAACCGTGGCGCGTGCTTCCGGGGGGCGTCAGGGTGACGATCAGGTGGGTCTCGGTCATGCCGTACCCCTCGACGATCGGGAACCCCATCGCCTCGAAGAAGGCGAGCGTGTCGACGGACAGCGGCGCTCCCCCCGAGATCGGGAAGCGGAAGCGTCCTCCGAGGCGCTCCCGCACGCGCCGGAAGACGAGAAGTTCGGCCACTGCGTTCGCGGCCGCGAGCACGAGGCCGGCCCGCCCTGCCGCGCGCGCCTGACGGTACGCCCGCCCCGCGGCGATCGCCCGGTGGAAGATCCGCTCCGACCGCCGTCCGGCCTTCGATGCGGCCCCCTCGACACGTTCTCGCATCTTCTCGTAGACGAGAGGCACGCTGACCATGACGGTCGGCCTCACCCTCGCGAGATCCTCGACCACCGCCCGGACGTCGCGGGCGTACGCGATCGTGCACCCCCGGTAGAGCGGGCACCAGTGCCCCGCGACCCGCTCGTACAGGTGGCTCAACGGGAGATGCGACAGGAAGACGTCGTCCGTGCGGAGGTTCAAGACGCTCTCGCTCGAAAGGACGACCGTGAGGAAGCCGCGATGGCAGAGCACCACCCCCTTCGGGTCGGCGATCGCGCCCGACGTGTAGACGACGCTGCACGGGGCGGCGGGGTCGAGCGCCTCGAGGAATCGGGCGAAGGCCCCGGCGTCCTCCTCGCGCCGCGCACGGCCCCGCGCGCACAGCTCGTCGAACGCAACCGCCGGGACTGCCGAGGAGTCGAGCGGGTCGAGCGCGACGATTCGCCGGAGCGAAGCCCCGCGCGCGGCCCCGACCTTCGCCATCTGTTCCGGGTTTTCGACCACGAGCGTCGTCACCTCGGCGTCGCGGAGGACGTAGGCGACCTGGGTCCGCGACATGACGTGGTGGATCGGCACCGAGATCGCGCCCAAGGACATGATCGCGAGGTCGAGGACGGCCCACTCCGGGCGGTTGTAGGAGAGGATGCCGACGCGGTCCCCCGGCCGGACGCCGATCGCCTCGAAGCCGAGCGCGGCCTCCTCGACGGCGCGGCCGAGAGCCTCGAAGGTGAGCACCACTCCGGCGGGGTGTGGAAGTAGCCCGCCGCACTGGGTGCTAGCGAAACTGAGCGGTCGGTCCGACTCCGCAAGACCAGGCCGGATAGGGGTTTATGCGACCTTTCACGGGTCGCAGCCGGGTTTTCTGGGGCCCCGGTGGGGATTGCGGAGGAGCAGGTTTCGTCCAAGTTCCGCTCAGGCCGCGACGTGCCACACGATCGTCTGGTCGGGTGCGATCGCCTTGAGGAGTTGCTCCAGTTTCTCGACGGTCGGCATCGCCCGTCCTTGTTCATACCGTGCGTAGGCGTTCCTGGAACGTTGCCCCAGTCGTTCTGCGACCTCCGCCAACGTCAAGCCTTGACGCTCTCGCTGTCGGCGCAACAGGAGCGCGAGGAGCACACCGACGCGATTCGCTCCGATCTCAAAGGTCTCCCCGCCCGTGGGATAGACTGTGGCTCGGAATCCCCTGACACCTGCCATCGTCTCGATCAGATCCTCAGCCATCTCGAACGCTTCACGCTTGGTGCGCCCCTGCGTCACCGCATCGAACGCCGGAATCTCCACGAGCCAGAATTTCCCGTCCTTCTTGATTCTCCCTGAAAATCTCATCGCCTCTCCTCGGCCCGTCTCAGAATCGCCCGTGCCAGCTTCTCGTTGACATCGGGATGCCTCGGCACGTACTCCGTGAACGAACCGTCGATGCTGACCCAGACGTCGTGCTTGCCTCCATGGCGCTGCAGCGTCCAACCCAATTCGCGCAGCCGTCGCTCCAGCTCCTTGCGCTTCACGCGGCCAATGTACACGTATATGTGTACACACGCAAGCGCGGGGGTGCGAAGCCGGATTTTCTAGAACCCCGGTGGGTTGCGCGGCTCTCTGAACTGAGTGGAAGCGCGAAAGAGCCGTTGTCCACCCGAACGCGTTGCCGACGCCACCCGGTTCGAATCACGAGAATCTGAACGCCGTTCACAATTGGCGATTTCGGCGACACCTCGCGCCTTCCCGCGCACGCCTGTTCACCAGAGAGCCCTGATTTCGAAGTGAGTACGGGCTGGCTCCTGAGGAGGGATTTGAACCCCCGACCCGGCGGTTAACAGCCGCCTGCTCTACCACTGAGCTACTCAGGAACATCCGCACGTGGCCTCTTCCCTGAGGAATCGGCCCGAACAGCCGCGGAAATGTACCACCGGGCCCGGGAAAGCGTCAACGATCGAAGCCCACGCGAAAACGCCGGCCCACGGAGGCGGTGCCAGCGATTCTGAACGGTGCCGAATTGCGGCGAAGATGTTGCCACGTAAAGGGTTATCGACGCATGTTCTCGGTTCGTTTCACGACCGTTTCGGGAGGATCCATGACCCATCAACCGAACTTCGGCGCCGTGCTTCCCAAGGGGTGGCCGAAGCGGGTCCGCTCCGCCGTCATCCACGTCTGCGCGCTCGCCCACACCGCGCTCGTCACGAGCCGCGGCTGGGCGGCGAATCATCGCAGTGCCCGGGTCCGTCTGAAGACCGAGGTCGATCGGCTGCGCCAGGAGGTGGCGTTGCTCCAGGAGGAAATCCGCATCAAGGACGCCCGCATGGCCCGAATCCCCGCGCCGGAGCGGCCGCACTACGCACCGACCGAACGGCTCGCCATCCTCGAGCTGCGCGCCTGCCGCGGATGGTCCCTCACGCAGGCCGCGAACCGGCTTCTGGTCTCCCCCGCCACCGTGTCTGCCTGGATGCGGCGGCTGAGAGACGAAGGTCCCACGGCGGTCGTTCAACTCCCCACTCCCGTGAACAAGTTCCCCGAGTTCGTCTCGTACATCGTACGGCGATTGAAGCTCCTGTGCCCGAGTCTCGGCTACAAGAAGATCGCGCAGGTGCTGTGCCGCGAAGGGCTGCATCTCGGGGCGACCACGGTCCGGCGGATGCTCCGCGAGAAGGGAAACCCGGGCGCCGGGAGGGACCCCGTCGCCGAGCGCACGCCGGGACGGCGGATCGTCGGGCGCTATCCGAATCATGTCTGGCATTGCGACCTCACGATCGTCCCGACCTCCCTGGGCTTGTGGGTTTCGTGGTTTCCTTTCTCGTTCCCGCAGCGCTGGCCCTACTGCTGGTGGGTCGCGGTCGTCGCCGACCACTTTTCGCGACGCCTCCTCGGGTTCGAGGTCTTCAGGGGGCAGCCGTCCGCGCGGGCGGTGCGGAGGTTTCTCGGCTGCGTCGTGCGCGAGTCGGGCAGCCGGCCGCGGGTTCTCGTCACGGATCACGGTTGGCAGTTTCGCGAGCGGAGGTTCCGCACGTGGTGCGCACGCCTCGGGATGCGGCAGTGGTTCGGGGCGATCGGTCAGTTCGGGAGCATCGCGGTGATCGAGCGGCTGATCCAGACGATGAAGCGCGAGTGCACGCGGCGGGTCGTCGTCGCCTACTCGGCGGCCGCCCTTCGGGAGGAGCTTTCGCTCTTCCGGTGCTGGTACAACGGGCTGCGACCGCACGAGAGGCTTGCGGGGGCGACGCCGGACGAGGCGTACTCGGGAGGCCCGCCCACGGCGTTGCGAGGCGCCGGTTCCCCGGGGGCCGTCCCCGACGTGCGGGTGAGGTTCTTGGACGGCCGGCGCCACCTGCCGGTCGTCGCGCTCGAGCGGGCGGCGTGAGGTCGGAAAAGGTGCCAGTCCCCTTTTCTCGCTAAACCCCGGGTCGCGCCGTACAGTCTGGGGCGGCATGCGGATCGCGGCGATCCTCTCCCTCGCGTGTCTCGTTTCGCCGGCCGGCGCGGCGGCGGGGCTGACGCCGTTGAACGAACTGGGGCCGGGAACGTACCTCGGGGTCCAGGGCGGGCTCTATCCCGGCGGCGCGAACGTCCCTCCTCCGGGCCACTTCGACGCGGCTTTCGCCGAGGCGCACGAGGTCGTACCGCGCGACGCGGCGGGGAACCCCTCCTCCGACGGGCTCATCGGGTGGGTCTCGATCGGGATGTCGAACACGACCCAGGAGTTCAAGGTCTTCGAACGCGATTCCGACGCCGATCCGCGCCGCAATGCGCGGGTCGTCCTCGTGAACGGAGCGGCGGGGGGGATGAGCAGCCAGGAGTGGCGCGACATCGCGCATCCGGTCTGGACGATGCTCGAGGAACGGCTCGAGGCGGCGGGACTCGCGGCGGCTCAGGTGCAAGTCGTGTGGCTCAAGACGGCGCAGGGTGCGCCGGCCACGACCGCCTTCCCGGCCCATGCCCTCGATCTCGAGAACGACCTCCGCCTCATCGTGCGGAACCTGCGCGACCGTTTCCCGAACGCGAGGCTCTGCTACCTGTCGTCCCGCATCTACGGCGGCTGGAGCGACCGGCCCGATCGCGGGGAGCCGCTCTCGTACGAGACGGGATTCTCGGTGAAGTGGCTGATCGAGGACCAGATCGCCGGGGATCCGGGCCTCGAGTTCGATCCCGTCCGCGGACCGGTCGAGGCGCCGCTCCTCCTCTGGGGGCCGTACCTCTGGGCGGACGGGGAGGTGCCGCGCGCGGACGGGCTCGCGTGGTTGCGCGAGGACCTCGAGGCCGACGCGATCCATCCGTCCCCGTCGGGGGAGCGGAAGGTCGGCGATCTCCTCCTTCGTTTCTTCGAAGTCGAGGAAACCGCGCGGGCGTGGTGGGGGCCGGATGACGGGACCGACCGCGTCGCGATCGACGCGATCGCCGACGCGTCGGTCGACTCGGCGTCCCCCTCCCTCAACAACGGGGGGAACACGTTCCTGCGTACGGTGGGAGTGATCTCGGTCGGGCGGGCGTACTTGAAGTTCGACGTCGGCGGACGGGACGTCGTGCACGCGAAGCTCTCGCTTCGGACGTTGAGCGAGGGGCTCGGACTCTTGCGGTCGTCGGCCGACACGGGTTGGAGCGAGGCGGCGATCACCTGGGCGAACGCCCCTCCTCCCGATCCCGGCTCGCTCGGGGCGATTCCGAAATGGAGCCACGACTCCTCGATGGCGCACGACGTGACCGGGACGGTGGGCGCAGACGCCGACGGTGTCGTCACGCTCGTCGTCGAGGGGGCCGACGCGACGGTGCGGCGGTGGCAGGCGCGGGAGAGCGGCGAGCCGCCGCGCCTGATACTCACCGTTCCGACCGCGCGGATCACGCTGCGGTTGGAGAAGGACCTCGCGAGCGCGGGCGTGGTCCTCCGCTGGAACGACACGGGGCTCCGTCCCTTCGCCGTGCGGCGCGCGCTCGGGCCGACCCCCGCGGACTTCGAGAAGGCCGTGAGCACACCGGTCCCGGGAACGGAGTTCTCCGACGCGGGCGCGCTCGACGATTCGCAAAGCTACTGGTACCTGGTCGATTAAAGGGGACTGGCACCTTTTCCAAAACGGAAAAGGTGCCAGTCCCCTTTCTTGCTTTTGCGGCATCGTGCGGAAGCGATACCGCCCTTTTCCGGGTTCGTCTCGCGGAAATACCCGAAGGAACCTCTGGAAAAACGGACGCGCTCTTCGTAATGTCCCGGTCCGTATGCGGTGGGGGGCTCTCGGGGCGGTTGCCCTGTTTTCGATGTATTCGTGGGCGGGCCCGTCGACCGGCTTCACGCCGCTCGACGAGTTGGGGACCGGGCTCTACAAAGCGCAGCAAGGAGGTCTCTACCCCGGCGGGACGAACGTCCCTCCGGGCGACCACCTCGCGATCGCGATGGACGCCGCTGCGACGATCGTCTCTCGCGACGCGCTCGGCGTCCCCTCGCCGGACGGTTTGGTCGGCTGGATCTCGATCGGGATGTCGAACACCGTCCAGGAGACCAAGGTCTTCGAGCGTGACGCCGACCGGGACGTGCGGCGCAACGGCCGCCTCGTCCTCGTGAACGGCGCGGTCGGCGCCGCGAGCAGCCTCGAGTGGAGGAATCCGGGCGATCCGGTCTGGGAGCAGCTCGAGGCCCGGGTTCGCGCGAGCGGGATCACCCCCGAGCAGGTCCAGGTCGTCTGGCTCAAGCATGGCGGGGGCTCGCAGACGACCCTTCTCTTCCCCGAACACGCCCTCGCCCTCCGAGACGACCTCGCCGCGATCGCCCGCAACGTCAAGGACAAGTATCCGAACGTCGCCCTCGCCTACGTCTCGTCGCGCACCTACGGCGGATGGAGCGATCGCCCCGACCACGGAGAACCGCTCTGCTACGAAACCGGCTTCGCGGTGAAGTGGCTCGTGGAGGACCAGATCGAGGGCGACCCCTCACTCAACCCGGTCGCTGCGCGCGGCCCGGTCGAGGCGCCGGTCCTTCTGTGGGGGCCGTATCTGTGGACCGACGGTGAACTCGGCCGGGATGACGGGCTCGTTTGGCTTTACGACGACCTCGAGAACGACGGGATCCACCTGCGCCCTTCGGGGGAGCAGAAAGTCGCGGACCTCCTCCACCGGTTTTTCGAGACCGAGCCGACCGCGAGGGGCTGGTGGGGGCAGGACTCCCTGACCGATCTGGTCACGGTGGACGCGATCGCCGACGCGTCGGTCGAGTCGGGAGCGCCATCGTCGAACTCCGGCTCTCTCACCTACCTCCGCACCTCGGGCCCGACGAACGTCGCGCGCGCCTACATGAAGTTCGATCTCTCCGGGATCGAGCGCACGAAGATCCGCCACGCGAAGCTGAGCCTGCGCACGATCACGAAGGGGACGGGGTTGATGCGCTCGTCCGCCGGGACTTCGTGGGGGGAGCAGACGATCACCTGGGCGAACGCACCTGCGCTCGACCCCGGGAACCTGGGCGCGATCCCCGAGTGGACGCCGGATGGGTCGATGTCGCACGGCGTGACGTCGACGGTCAAGGGGGACGCCGACGGAATCGTGACACTCGTGATCGAGGGAGTCGAACCGGAGCTCGCGAAGTGGTCGAGCAGGGAGAGCGGCGAGGGGCCAAGGCTCGCCCTCACGGTGACGACGACCCGGATCACGGTGCGCCTCGAGAAAGACGCGGCGACCAGCGGCGTGAAGCTCTCGTGGAACGACAACGGCGCCGCCCCCTTCCTCGTGCGGCGCGCGCTCGGCCCGACCCCCGCGCACTTCGACTCGTCCGTCGACGCCGGCGCTTCGGGGACCTCCTACGTCGACGCCGGCGCTTTGAGCGCGCCGCAAAGCTACTGGTACTTGGTGGACTAGAGGCTGGCGGAAAAAGGGGACTGGCACCTTTCCCTCGACGGAAAAGGTGCCAGTCCCCTTTTTCCACTCTCCTTGCGTTCCGCCACGAAGAGCCCTAGTTTTTCGCTGGCGTCCCGCCCGCCTCCCCGGAATCGAACCATGCCGAGAGGCCGCCGCATGTGCGTCGGAGGGTTGTGCTACCACGTCATGAACCGGGGAAACCGTCGAGCGACGGTCTTCCACGACGCCTCCGACTATCAGCAATTCGTGAACCTGATTGCCCGCGCGTACGAGGCTCATCCCGTCCGGGTGCTGGCGTACTGCCTGATGCCCAACCACTTCCACCTCGTGCTGTGGCCCGCTGCGGACGGCGACCTGAGCCTTTTCCTTCATAGGCTCACGACGAGCCACGTGCGTAGATACCACGGCCGTCACGAATCGAGCGGACGGGTCTGGCAGGATCGATTCAAGTCGTTCCCGGTTCAGGAAGACGAGCACCTGCTCCGCGTGCTCCTTTACGTCGAGCGGAACCCGGTCCGCGCCGGACTCGCGTCGCGCGCCGCCCTCTGGCCGTGGTCCTCGATCCACTGGTGGCGGCGCGGAACTTGGCCGACGTTCGGCGACCCAGGCCCGATCGACCGCCCCGAGGACTGGGAGGCCCGCGTCGACCTGAATCAGCCGGTTCCCGATGTCGAGATGCTCCGGAAGCACCTCGTTCGCGGAAGGCCCTACGGCGAACCCGCGTGGATGGTGAAGACCGCGCGCGACCTCGGGCTCGAGGGGAGCCTCCGGGAGCGCGGACGGCCGCGCATCCGGAAAGGACCGGAGGAAGGCAGTTCCCGCCCGCCAGTGGAGGACCCTATCGAAAAAGGTGCCAGTCCCCTTTTCTGATCGCCTCTCCTCGGTGAGAGACGCGCTCCTTTTCCTCGGGGGTCATCTCGGCGAAGGTCTTCCCCGACGGAGGATGGAAGAAGATCGGGTCGTATCCGAACCCTCCGCCACCCCGAAGCTCCCGCAGGATCGTCCCCTCGACCGAGCCCTCGACCACCGCCACCGTCTTCCCCGCGCGGGCGAGGGCGAGAACGCATCGGAACCGCGCGGTGCGTGCCTCGTCGGGGACGTCGACGAGCCCCTTGAGGACCGCCTTGCAGCGCGCGGCGTCCGACATCGCGGGCCCGCCGAGCCGCGCGGAGAGGACCCCCGGCCGTCCCCCGAGCGCATCGACCTCGAGCCCCGAGTCGTCGGCGAGGACCGGTAGGTCGGTTCGCCGCGAGTACGCCTCGGCCTTCAGCCGGGCGTTCTCCTCGAACGTCCTCCCCGTCTCCGCGTCCTCGCTCCGGTCGGCGAGCGCCTCGAGCCCGACGACCTCGATCCCGTAGGGCGCGAGCGCCGATTGGAACTCGCGGAGCTTTCCCGCGTTCCCTGTCGCGACGAGGAGTCGCCTCGTCACGGCACCGCCACGACGCGGGGGAGCGCCTCCCCCACCGCCTCCCGTTGCATCGCGAGGAGCCGGTCGATTCCGTCGTCGGCGAGGTCGAGCAACCCGCCGAGACCGTCGCGGCGGAACGGCGTCGTCTCCGCCGTCCCCTGCACCTCGACGTAACGCCCGTCGGAGGTGCGCACGACGTTCATGTCGACCTCCGCGCCCGAGTCCTCGACGTAGTCGAGGTCGACGCAGGGGTTTCCTGCAACGATCCCCACCGACACCGCTGCGATCTGGCCGGTGAGGGCGGGAGCGGCGATCGTCCCCGCCTCGCGGAGCCGGTCGAGGGCGAGGGCGAGGGCGACCCACGCCCCGGTCACGCTCGCGGTCCGCGTCCCCCCGTCGGCCTGGAGAACGTCGCAGTCGATCCAGAGGGTGCGCGGGCCGAGGGCGACCCGGTCGACGACGACGCGGAGGGCGCGGCCGATCAGCCGCTGGATCTCCATCGTGCGCCCCGACGGCCTCCCCTTCGACGACTCCCGCGCGATTCGCGGGTTCGAAGAGCCCGGGAGCATCCCGTACTCGCCGGTCACCCAGCCCGTCCCCGTACCCACGAGGAAGGGAGGGACGCGCTCCTCGACCGACACCGAGCAGAGGACGCGCGTGTCGCCGATGGAGATCAGGGCGCTCCCGGGGGAACGCTTGAGCCATCCGGTCTCGATCGTCACCGGGCGCAGGTCGCGCGGCCCCCTCCCGTCGTGGCGCTCGGTCATCGTTTCCTCCCCGGGCTCGGCGCGTTTTCCGCATCCTGCGTTTCGAGACGCGCCCGCCCGAGGAGCCCGACGGGGCGGCCGAGGAAGCGCTCGGCGACCGCCTGGAAGGGCGCCGGCGCGTCGGTGACGTAGAAGCGGTGCCCTCCCCCCTCCCGCGGATCGCGCTCCGGCGCCGCGAGGACGGCGTCGGTGGCGAGCCACTCGCGGACCTCGGCCGCGACCGCCTCCGCCGAGTCGACGAGGACGACGGCGTCGCCCATCACGTCCTGGATCGTCGGCTTCAGGAGCGGGTAGTGGGTGCAGCCGAGGACGACGGTGTCGACCCCCGACGTCTTCAGGGTCGCGAGGTAGCGCTCGGCGACCGCGCGCGCGACCTCGTCGTCCGTCCACCCCTCCTCCGCGAGGGGGACGAAGAGGGGGCAGGCCTGGCTGAAGACCTCGGCGTCGCCGCGGAGGGCGAGGATCGCCCGCGGGTAGGCCTCGCTCGCGACGGTCGCGCGCGTGCCGATCACGCCGATGCGCCCCGTCTTCGACACCTTCACCGCGTGCCGCGCCCCGGGGAGGATCACGCCGACGGTCGGGACGCGGGCCTCCGCGGCGACCGCGTCGATCGCGACCGCCGAGACGGTGTTGCACGCGACGACGACCGCCTTGACGTCGTGCTTCCGGAGGAAGCGCGCCGCCTCGAGGCCGAAGCGCTCGACCGTCTCGGGAGACTTCGGCCCATACGGGACGCGCGCGGTATCCCCGAGATAGAAGAGGCGCTCGCGCGGGAGGGCCCGTTCGAGCGCGCGGAAGACGGTCAACCCTCCCACCCCCGAGTCGAAAACGCCGATCGGCCGCGGGTCCACCGTCAGATCTCTCCGCTCTCGGGGGCGCCGACGATCCCGGGGCCGGTCAGGAGGGAACGGTCCGGGAGAAGGGGCCGTCTCAGGTCGAGGTGCCCGTTCAGCGTCTCGACCGGGTTTCCGTCGACGAGGATCCCGACCCGCCCGATCTCGGGCACGTTGAACGCGACCGAATCGACGACGGAGTAGACCGCGAGGCGCTCGTCGGAGCTTCCTCCCCCGAGGCCCCTCCGGATCTGCGACGAGAAGTCGATCCAGGCGGTGCCGTCGTCCAGGACGTAGACCTGCCGGAGCGTCGTCTCCGGGGGAAGCGCCGGCATCGCGTCGACCGTCTGCGGCCCGGCGAGGAGGGCGGTCACGATCTGCTTCGCGCGGGCCCCCGGGTCGGTCGTGGAGAAGATCTCCCCCGGCTCCCCGACGAGGGCATCCGCCGCCGAGGAGGGGAACCAGAGGATGACCTCGATCCGCGGGATGGTGGAGGGGGTGGGATCCTCGCCCGCTTCCGGCGCGGGGCCGCGCGAGGCGCTCTCCTCGGGCGCGTCGGCCGGCGGAGCGGGGGCGCCTCCGCAAGCGAGCGCGAGGAGGCATACGGCGGAGGCGATGGCGATCGACGCTCTCAACGCTCCCCTCCCGCGACGGCGCCCTGACGGAAGGTGCCGATCGCGCGGGCGAGCGCCTCGACGATCCGGTCGCGGTAGGCGTCGTCCCGGAGCTTCGTCTCTTCCTCGGGGTTCGACACGAAGCCGACCTCGACGAGGATCGCCGGCATCGTCGCCCCCATGAGGACGGTGAAGGGGGCCTGGCGGATCCCGCGGTCGCGCGTCCCGACGAGGAGGTTCAACTCCCGCTGGACCTCTTCGGCGAGCCGCGCGCTCTCTTCCAGGTAACGGTTCTGCGCGAGGTCCCAGAGGATCAGCTCGAGGCCGTCTGCGGGAGGAGCCGCGGCGGGCGTCCCCACGTCCGCGGCGTACGCGCGGTTCTCGAGGGCGGAGAGGGTGCGCGCCTCGTCGTCCGTCGCGTCGGGGGAGAGGAAGTAGGTCTCCGCCCCGAACGCCGCACGGGTCGGTGCGCTGTTGAGGTGGATCGACACGAACAGCTCCGCGCGGTTCTGGTTCGCGATCGCCGTCCGCTCGTCGAGGGGGACGAGGCGGTCCTCGTCGCGCGTCAGCACGACGTCCGTCCCGCTCCGTTCGAGCACCCGTTCGAGCCTCCGCGCGAGGTCGAGGACGACGTCCTTCTCGAGAAGGCCCGAGGGACCCTTCGCGCCCTCCTCAGCGCCGCCGTGTCCGGGATCGAGGACGATGACACGCGAGGGCCGGGACGTCGCGACGGGGGAAGGAGTGGGGGGCGCGGCGCGCTCTCCCTGGAGATCGAGGACAATCCGGGTCGGGTTTCTCAACTCGAAGACGTCGAAGCGCCGGTATCCCTCTCCGGTCACGAGCGCGAGCGTTCGGTCTCCGTCGAGTCGCCACCCCGAAAGGATCGTGTCGGCGAGTTCCTGGGTCCGCGGATCGGGGGCGACCGGCGCGGTGAAGACGACATCGAGACCGCGCGGCGTGCGCCGCACCTCGTGGGCAAGGTCCCGGTCGAGCGTGATCACGACGCGGGTCGACGCCCCCCCGACGTCGGCCGACACCCGGGCCCGGACCGCGTCCGCGGCGTGCGACGGCGCGAACCCACCGCCGATCGAGGCGGCCAGGAGGAAAAAAGCGGCTCGTTTCATCCCTTCGAATTCTTGCACGAAAAGGGGACTGGCACCTTTTCGGAACGAAAAGGTGCCAGTCCCCTTTATCGCTTTCCCGCGATCGCACGTCGCTGCCGCCTTGACGGCCCCGTGAGCGATCCCGGAAAATACGGCGATTCTCTGGAGGCTCTCCCATGGCGTTACTTGCCGCTACATCCCCCCGTACGTGGCGCGCTCCGATCGCGATCGCGATGGGCCTTTCCCTCCTCGTCACCGCTGCCGGTAACCCCGTACCCGCGCAGGAGTTCGCTCGCTTCGTCGGAACGATCCTCGACCCCGACGGTCGTCCGGCCGCCGGCTTTCGGGTCGTCCTCAAGGACATCGAGCGAGGTACGGAGTTCACGAGCGGACCGAGCGGATCGGACGGGGCCTACTCGGTCTCGGTACCGGTCGGTAGCAAGTACACGCTCGCCCGCGTCCTCGCCCCCGACGGGGTTCCGCTTCCCGTCCAGAGCATTCCCCCGGTGCACGTCGACTCGGCTGAAACGAACCGGCTCGATGTCGCGTTCCAGCGGCAGGCGCCGGCTCCGAGCACCGGGGAGAACGAGGACGATCGCGTTGCGGGGGCGAAGCCCTGGTACAAGAAGCCGGGCGGAATCGTCGGCATCGTGCTCGGCGTCGGCGCGGCGGCGGCTCTCGCGGCCGGAGGCGGCGACGATGATCCGCCCCCTTCTCCCTCGGGCCGCTAGCTTCCTTTTCGAAGGGAGAGTCTCCATCCGCCGCCCGGCTCCGGCTTCTCCCCGAGGTACCGGTGCCCCTCGCACGCACAGAACGCCTGCATGTCGAGGCGGAAGAACGGGTCGTCCCCGAGGACGTCGAGCCGGTCCCCCGCCTGAAGCGTCGCGAGGCGTTCCCGCGTGCGAGCAATCGGAACCGGACAGCGCAGGCCGCGGGCCTCGAGGGTCGGGGCGGCGTCTCCCGTCATTTCGAGGACCGGTCGCCGCCTCGCCGCAGAGTCGCCTCCCTGACGAACTCGAGCGCCAAAAGCGCGACGGGGGCTCCGTGCATCGCGAGATCGAAGACGTCGATCGGCCGGAGGCGGGTCCCGTTCGCCAGCGTCTTCAGTTTCTGCCAGAGGTGGGGCTCGGGCCGGAGCGGCGCCGTACCGAGAAGAATCGCGGCCAAGACGAGGACGAACCACGGGATGCGGTCGAGCCAGCGCACCCGGTCATCTTCGCACGAAGCGGAGGAGGAACGAGGCGACGCGCTCGGGATCGTCGAGCGGAAGCACGGGAAGAGTCGTCGGCGCGGGAAGGGGACCGTTCGTCGCGACGGCGATGACGCTCGGGTCGGCGGGGTGGAGCGGAGGCTCTCCGATCGCGTCGCGGTAGACCTCGATCTTCGGGTAGCGGCTCCCGCGGTACCCTTCGACGAGGATGACATCGAGTCGTTCCGCGTCCATCCGCTCGAGGGCCCGTTCGAGGGTGTCTTGTTCTCCGGGCTCCGCCTCCCCGAGAAGCGCCCACCGTTCCGGCCCGACCAGGAGGATCTGCTCGACTCCCGCTTCGCGGAGGCGATGGCTGTCCTTGCCGGGCCGGTCGAGGTCGAACCCGTGATGGGCGTGCTTGACCGCGCCCACACGAAGACCCCGCGCGCGGAGAATCGGCACGACCCGGCAGAGAAGGGTCGTCTTCCCCGTGCCGCTCGGGGCGACGACGCCGACCACGCGAGCCCGGGTGCCGCTCAGAACCGGTAGGTCGTTTGGATCCACAGTTTCTCGGTGTCCGTGGAGAACGCGTCGGCATCATACAGGGCGAGCTTCAAGAGGAACTCCTGGCCCCAGCGTGCGCGGTAGGTCACCTGTCCGTCGAGCTCGTGCCCGTACGTCGCACCTCCCGAGTCCGCGTCGAAGCGGTGCGCGGCGATCTCCCCCGACCAGGCGCCTGCGCCGTACGAGACCGACACGACGAGATCCTCGAGGCCGTTCGCCGGAGTCGTCAGGAACTTGTCGGCCCATCCGTTCCATTTGTGGAGCGTGGCGAGCGGGGTCTGGAACTGCCCCTCCCCGGGGCTCCCGCCGAGGCGCTCCCACCCGAGGTCGGCCTTCCATCCGCCCCGTCGGATCCCGGCGACCGCGCGCAGGTAACCGGCTTCGAGCGGACCGGGATTGTCCGCCGCGGCCTCCTGCCGGGCCGCCTCGACACGGAACGGGATCTCGACCGGAGCCGTCCGGATCGTCCCCGCCCATCGCACGCCGAAGGTCGCGGACGCACTCGAAGCCGCGGAGGGGCCGAAGTCGAGTCGGTAGAAGTAGGCGAGCGCCTTCCCGAACCGGCCTGCGTCGACCTCCGCCTGCAGGAGGTGGTGGTCGGAGTCGCGGTTCGTCCCGACCACGGTGTTGACGTTGCGGACCCACGCGTAGTCGAGGACCGTCCGCGGGATCGACCGCTGGGTCACGCGCGCTCCGTCGAACGACTGGAAATTCTGCCGCCACGCGACGTTCCCCACGAACCGGGCGTCGTCGAAGACGATCTCCTGCCGTCCGGCGAGGATTCGCGTCCCCGGGATCCCTTCGTACCCGAGATAGACCTGGTGGACCTCGGTCCCCTTCGGATCGGCGACGACCGGCCGGTCGGTGATCCCGTTCGTGGTGCTGTTGTGCTGGTCGCCGAGGCCGAGGTCCGCGGTGTTCTCGAACTCGAGGAAGGCGAAGAAGCGGCGGACCTCGGCGGACTCGTAGAAGACGTTCGTCCGCAACGTCGAAGCATGGGCGTCCTTCGCGAACGCGTCTTCGGAGACGTTCTCGTAGCGGTAGCGCAGGCCGATCCCGAACGTGCCGAGGTCTTTCTCCTCGGCCGCCGCGCCGGAAACGGCGAGCGCCGCGACGAGCGCGGGAACCGCCCCTCTCAATGCTGCCCCGAGCACCCGCAGGACCGGGCGGCGTCCGGAACTCCCTCCCTGCTGACGCCGAACCGGTCGGCCAGGGCATCCGCGAGCGCGACGTACCGTTCGTGGACCCCGGGCCCGATCTCTTCCCGCTCGACCCTCAGGAACTCCTCCGTGAGTCGTGCGACGTCGGTCGCGAGGAGACCCTGATCGGCCATCGGGAAGAGGCAATGGTCCTCCTTGTCGATGTGCTCGCGGAGCAGGAAGGAGTAGGCACGGGCCGCCTCGAGCCAACCCGCGCGCGGCTCCGCCTCTCCCGCGGAGGCTCCCGGCACGGCGCGTTCCATCGCAGCGACGTACGCACGCCCCATCACGTGCTCGTGCCGCATGACCGCGGTCGGCCCCGCGTTCGCGTCGAACCCTCGCGCCTCCATGAGGGGGAAGAGCTGGTTCTCTTCCTTGGCGTGGTGACATCGGTCCGCGAAGTTGCGGAAGAAGCCGATCGCCTCGCGGGCCGATTCGCCGTCGAGCCTTCCGTCCGCCTCGCAGCGGGCCGCCATCGCGTCGAGGCAGTCGAGGACGAGTTCGATCACGCGGTGTTCGTTCTTCAACACTTGGGTGGGTCTCAAGAGCGCCTCCTCCCTGCCGAACGTGCGCCTTCTTGGGCGATTCCGGTGTGACCGAAGTCACAGCGTCCCTTTCCCCGCTTGCGTGCATAATCGTTCTCCGGCTTCACCCCTGGGAGGTCACGATGAGGAAGCGAGCCTGGATCCCCGCCCTTCTCCTGCTGCTCGGACCGGGAGCGACCGCGGCCGACGACGGCGCCTGCGTTGCCTGTCACGGGAAGCTCACCCCGAACCTCGTCGCCGACTGGAAGGCGAGCGCGCACGCCGGGAGCGGGGTGGGATGCGACGCCTGCCACGGCGGCGAGCACGCTTCCGCCGCGGACGTGGCGAAGGTAAAGACGGTCACCGCCGCGACCTGCGCCGTCTGCCACGAGACCCAGCACGGACAGTTCGCGAAAGGGAAGCACGCTCTCGGATGGGCCTCCTACAAGGCGATGCCGACGACCCACGCCCTCCCGATGTCGCTCTCGGGCGGGATGAAAGGATGCGGCGGCTGCCACAAGATCGGTTTCAAGGACGACGCCGAGATCGGGCGGCTCAAATCCGAAGGCTCCGTGTTCGGCCACGCCTCGTGCGATTCGTGCCACACCCGCCACACCTTCTCGGTCAAGGAGGCGCGCGAGCCCCAGGCCTGCCAGACCTGCCACATGGGGTTCGACCACCCGCAGTGGGAAATGTGGTCCTCCTCGAAGCACGGCGTGCGTTACCTCCTCAAGCAGAACGGGACCCTCCCCGCGACGACCCCGGCCCCGACCTGCCAAGACTGCCACATGCCGAAGGGGGACCACGAGGTCCGCACCGCGTGGGGGTTCCTCGCGGTCCGGCTCCCCCTTTCCGAGGACCCGCAGTGGAAGGCCGACCAGACGACGATCCTCCAGGCGCTCGGCGTGCTCGATCCCGACGGGAAGCCGACCGCCCGGCTCGACGTGGTGAAGGCGGCCGACGTGGCCCGGCTGACCCAGGAGGCGTTCGACCGGGAGCGGGAGAAACTGATCGCCGTTTGCAGCGACTGCCACTCGGAGAACTTCGCGCGCGCCGAGCTCCGAAAAGGGGACGACCTGCTCCGCGAGGCGGATCACCTCCTCGCCGAGGCGATCCGCGTGGTCGCCGGGCTCTACAAGGACGGGATCCTGAGAAAACCCGAGTCGTACGCGTACGCCTTCCCCGACCTCCTGACCTTTCACGACGCCCCGACCCCGATCGAGCAGCGCCTCTTCGAGATGCACCTCGAACATCGGATGCGCGCCTTCCAGGGGGCGTTCCACGCGAACCCCGACTACGCCCTCTGGTACGGGTGGAGCGAGATGGTGCGCGACCTCTCGGAGATCCGGGAGATGGCCTCCGAAATGAGGAGGAGGAAGGCGGCGTTCCCCGGCTAGAACGACTCGGGGGCGGCCGTGGGCGCGGCGGACCGCCGCCGCGCCTCGAAGCGCCAGCGGGCGAGCGCGGCGCCCGGGACCCACGCCGTCAAGGTGACGTAGGCGACCGGGATCAACCTGAGTTCGGTGCCGGCGCTGTGTGTCGCAAGGTGGCGCGAAGGGTGGGGAGGACTCGCGCCGCGCACGCGGCCGAAGTTGCGATGGGTCCGAGAGTTCCATCGCGACGCCCGTCCGGCGCATTCGCGAGCCCTGGGCTTCCGATCGGCGCGGAAAGGGAATCCCCAGATCCCACCGCAACTTCGGCGGCGTCCGCCGATCCTCCCGTCCCCACGATTCGCGTCACGCCGTGCCCGCCATCGTCCGGCTCGGCGGCTTTCCCCACGGCCGGGCCTCGGGAATCCTGAGACACAAGCCGGAAGCGACGGCTCCTCCTCCACCTCCCCGAGGATTTTGAGGTCGATCTTCGCGTGCGTCGTATACTTCCGGTCCCCCGAATCCGGCCGAATGCGCTCATGCGCCGGGTGCCGCGCCGGCCGGCGGTCGCTCCTCACCCGGCGCCGTGGAGACGGGTCCCGAAGCACCTCGGAGAAGGCATCATGCGTCACGCCGCCGCCCTCGCCCTTGTTTCCCTCGCGCTCCCTTCCTCTCTTCTCGCGGACGAAGACTCACGACCGCTCTCGCTCGACGACCGTGTCGAGCTGCGGACCCGCGTGGAGTCGGTCTATTCCGCCCTTCGCTCGGGAGGAGAGGCTCCCGTCCCCCCCTCGCGTGAGACCGTCCACGCGAAGGTTCTCCGGACCCTCGCCGCCTCGGACGCGCTCGAACGCCGTTGGGGGATCCGGATCGACGCATCGGCGCTCCGGAGGGAAATCGATCGGATGGTGCGCGACACCCGGCGCCCCGACGTTCTACGCGATCTGTTCTCCGCCCTCGACAACGACCCCGTGCTCGTCGCCGAGACCCTCGCGCGGCCGATCGTCGCGGAGCGGCTCGCGAGGGAACGCTACGCGTGGGACCCGGCGCTCCACGCCGCGGTGCGCGCTCGTGCGGAGGCGGGCTTGGCACCGCGCCGGTCGGTGGTCCGACTCCCGACCGAAGGACCGGACGGGCGGCGCACGATCGGCGACCTCGCGGTGCGTCTGGGGATCGACACGGACACCGTTTCCCTCGATGCGCTTCCCGTGAACCGGGCGGGACCTCTCGGAGAGGGACCGGATGGATTCTCGCGGACGATCCTGCTCGACAAGGGATTCGGCCGGGTCGTGGTCTCGATCGAAACCTGGGACAAGGTCCCGTTCGACCTCTGGATCGCGAAGCAGCCGGCACCCCTCCCCTCGCCCGTCGAGGGCGTGGCCGGGCTCCCGCTCGGAGGCCCCGCCGTCGGGACCTGCACCCCCGACACCTGGGGGCGGATGCGGTCGGAGCCGGACGAGCGTTTCCAGCACACCGCCGTCTGGACCGGAGCCGAGATGATCGTCTGGGGGGGAAACAACGGGGCGGGGGCGCTCGATTCCGGGGGGATCTACGACCCCGCGACCGATGCCTGGCGACCGACGAGCGCACTGAACGCCCCCGATCCTCGCTACGACCACACGGCCGTCTGGACCGGTCGCGAGATGGTGGTGTGGGGAGGGCGGAACGCCGCCGGCTACCTGGGGGACGGAGCCCGCTACGACCCCTCCTCCGACACCTGGACGACGCCGAACGCCTCGGGCGGCGCACCAGGCGCGCGCTCCCTTCACACGGCGGTCTGGACCGGGAGCGAGATGATCGTGTGGGGAGGACGGAACGCCGCGGGCGCTCTCGGCGACGGCGGGATCTACGACCCCGCGGGCGACGTTTGGGTGCCGATCCCCGCGTCGGCCTCGGCCCCCGCACGGTTCGACCACACCGCCGTCTGGTCCGGCACCGAGATGATCGTGTGGGGAGGCCAGGGCGCATCGGGACCGCTCGCCGGCGGCGCGCGATTCGATCCCGTGGGGGGATCGTGGACGCCGACGAGCGCGACGGGGGCGCCTCTCGCCCGCTACCTGCACACCGCCGTGTGGAACGGGAGCGAGATGATCGTCTGGGGAGGTCGCGACGCGGCGGGCCCGGTTTCGGGGGGCGGCGTTTACGACCCGGCCGCCGACGGCTGGACTCCCACGACCGCGACCTCAGCACCCGCCGCGCGCTATCGTCACACCGCGGTCTGGACCGGGAGCGCGATGGTCGTTTGGGGGGGACAGGTCGGCACGTCGTCGTACCTCGACGACGGCGCCCGGTACGATCCCCTCGGGGACGCCTGGAGCGCGATCGCCCCCGCGGGGCTCGCCGCACGCTACGAGCACACCGCCGTCTGGTCGGGGGCCGAAATGATCGTGTGGGGGGGGCGCGGCACGCTCAGTTACCTCTCGAGCGGTTCCCGCTACGACCCGTCCGGCGATGCGTGGACGCCCGTCCGGATCGGCGGCGCACCCGACGCCCGCGACCGTCACACCCTCGTGTGGACCGGGGCCGAGGCGATCGTCTGGGGGGGCACCGGGATCGGCGGGAACTTCGCGACGGGAGGACGATTCGACCCCGTCACGGGTTCGTGGAGCGCGACCGCGCTCGCGGGCGCCCCCGAAGCGCGCAGCGAGCATCAGGCGGTTTGGACCGGCTCGGAGATGATCGTGTGGGGCGGGAGGGCCGCGACCTTCCTCTCCTCCGGGGGACGGTACGACCCGGCTTCCGACGCGTGGACGCCGACGAGCCTCGCCGGGGCGCCGAGCGGCCGCTACCGGCACACCGCCGTCTGGTCGGGCGACGCGATGATCGTCTGGGGCGGTCAGGGAGCGTCGGGGAACCTCGCCGACGGCGGACGCTACGCGCCGACCGCCGACGCGTGGACTCCGATCTCAACCGCGGGCGCTCCCGCGAAGCGGATCGACCATCGGAGCGTCTGGACCGGATCCGAGATGATCGTGTGGGGCGGACAGGACGGTCAAATCCCGTATGCCGACGGTGCCCGGTACGACCCTTCGGCCGACGCGTGGACGCCGGTTGCCGCGACCGGCGCCCCCCTCGCGCGGTACGCTCACGCCGCGGTGTGGGACGGAAGCGGAATGATCGTGTGGGGGGGATTCGAGTTCGACTACCTCGCCTCCGGGGGGCGGTACAACCCAGCGCTCGACGCGTGGACCGCCCTCAGCGAGGCCGACGCGCCGAGTCCGAGGCAACGGGCGACGGCGGTGTGGAACGGCCTCGAGATGCTGCTTTGGGGGGGGGCGGGCGGAACCCTCGAAGGTACGGGAGGACGGTATCGTCCCGACCTCGACGCGTGGTTTTCGACCGCGACGCTCGGAGCACCGAGCCCGCGCGAGCTGCACGGCGCCGTCTGGACCGGAGACGAGATGCTCGTGTGGGGCGGAAGCGGTTCCGCGGGGTTTCTCGGAAGCGGGGGCCGGTACTGCGTCTGTGCGCTCCTCGTCGCCCCCGCCGGGTCACCGTCGTTGACCGTCGATCGTTCGGCGGGAGGGGTCGCGATCTCCTGGAGCACGGTGGCGGAGGCGACCGGATACGACGTCGCCCGAGGGTCGATCGGCATCCTCGCGGCGTCCGCCGGGGACTTCACGGCCGCGGCCGACACCTGCCTCGCGTCGAACGTTCCGGGAACCTCGCTCGAGGACGCCGCCCTTCCCGACCCGGGTGACGGCTTCTTCTATCTGGCTCGGGGGCGGAACTGTGCCGGCGTCGCCACGTGGGACGACGGTTCCCCCTCGGAACTTCCGGGGAGGGATGCCGAACTGTCCGTTTGCCCGTAGAGTGGGGGCCGATGAGCGCACTCCAGGAGCGCCGGGACGCGGTCGAATTGCTGCACGCCCTCGAGAACGGCGTTCCGGCCTCCTCGAGCGCGGTCGCGGCGGCCGAGCGGATCGATCCGGTGCTCGTCTACGCGATCGTCTCGTACCTCCGGGCCGTGCACCGCGCGTCCGACCCCGCGGCCTCTCCGATCCTGGAGCGGGTGGTGAAGCTCACCTCCGCGAGCCCCTCCGTGCTCCGCAAGCACCGGGACGGGGAGAGCGACCCCGTCTCGCGGTGGTTCGAGAGCGAATACGAGTACCGTGACTTCCGGGGGCGCGGCGAGGAGCTGATCGATCTCCTGATCGACAAGATCGAGAGCTAGGGGGTCTCGAGGTCGTCCCCCCGGTGGGAGATCCCGAGCCCTCTCGCGTCGATCTCGTAGTCTTCGCCGTCGGGGCACTGGATCTCGAGCACGACGCCGTCTTGTCTCCACGCCTCCGCGAGCGTCGGGACGGGGTCGAGATGGTGCTCGCGGCGCAGGGACAGCTCGACGAGCTCCCCGGGGAAATCGCGACAGGTCCGGTGGATCCACGCTCCCGTTTCGGGGAGAGCGGCGTCGACCTCGTCGAGGGCGTACACGAGCTCGAGTTCCCGGAAGGTCCCGTCGGTCGCGAGGTCGAGCTCGGCCTTCCTCGAAAGCCCCTCGAGGGTGCACTCCCAATCGGAGCTTTCGGAGTCCCAGAACCACTCCCGGCAGACCACCCCCTCTCCGAGGACCGCCACGATTCCAGCTGCCGCGGCGCGCACCGCCTCTGGCACCTTCTCCGTCGCGGTCGGGGTCTCCTCCCGCTCCGGCGTCGCGACCTCGGAAGAACCGACGCAACCTGCCATCACGATCCCGAGAATAACGAGCCCGAAGGGCTTGTCGAGTCCAGCGGATCGATCCATCGTGTTCTCCGTGACGGGCCGCATCGTATCGCACCCTCGCCGGGACGTCCCGATCGTCTTGCTCGTCGCGCTCTTCGGGGTGCTCGTCTGCCTCGAGTACGGCCGCCGCGGGTACATGCCGCTCGACCACTCGATCACCTTCGACGGAGGCTGGCGCGTCCTGTCCGGTCAGGTTCCTTACCGCGACTTCACCACGCCTTCTGGGTTGGTTCCGATCCTGATCCAGGCCGCCTTCTTTCGGGTTCTTGGCGTCACATGGTTCGCCTACTGTCTCCACGCGGCGCTTTGCAACGGGGCGTTCGCCCTCCTGACGTTCGGCATCCTCCGGCTCGCGGGCGGCACGAGGGTAGTCTCGGCGAGCTTCGCGTTCTTCGCGGCCCTCCTCTTTTATCCGGGAGTCGGCGTTCCGTCTCACGACCACGCCTCGTTCGCCTTCGGGCTCCTGGCGGCCTATCTCCTGCTCCATGCGGACCGGAGCAAGGACGTCCGCGCCGCCACGGCCTGGGCCGGCGCCGCGGGGGCCGCCGTCGTGCTCGGTGTCTTCAGCAAGCAGGTTCCTTCGCTGTTCCTCCTCCCCGTGCTACTCCTCGTGTCGCGCCGGCGCGTCGCGTTTGCGGCGGGAGGCTTCGCCGCCGTCCTGCTTTTCCTCGCGGCCGGGGAGGCGTTCGGCGTGGACTGGAGCGTCGCCCGCGAGGCGTGGATCGACCTTCCTCGGACCCAGGGCGCGGCCCGGTTGTCCGAGGCGCGCTGGTCGGCGATCCTCCTCGACGCGCCGCGCGCCTACCCGACGCTCGCCCTCTCGGTTCTCGGGTTCCTCGTCGCCGCCGCCCTCGCCTTCGGTCCCAAGACCCCGCGGAAGCTCGGCGCCTCCCTTCGAGCCCAGATGCCGATTCACTTTCTCGGAGCCGGCCTCATCGTCTCTTCGGTGCTATACATCGCGGTGACGAACAACCAGCAGGCCTACGGTCTCGGGTACTTGCCGGTCTCTCTCGGCCTGACGGCGATCGCGTGGCGAACTGCCGTCGGTGACGCGACGGTCGTCGCGAGACGCCTCGCGCTCGCCATCACGGCCGCCGCGCTGCTCGTCGGGGCATCGGAAGCCCGTCGGTTCCACACCGATTGGACCGAAACGCGCCGTTTGAACGACTTCCGGGAGCGTCCGATCACGGAGGACGGCGCGCGAATCGCGTCGGAGATGGCCTTTCTCGAGTTCGCCCAACCCGAGGACACCGCCGATCCCACCTACGGCGTCGTGCGCGCGGAGCACTTGGGCTCCGTGGTCACGTTCTTCGACGAAAGGCCCGGGAACTTCTTCCTGCTCGGCGATTCCTCGATCCTCTACGCGCTCGCCGGTCGGCCGTCCCTCAACCCGGCTCTCTGGTTCCACTTCGGGTTGACGATCCCGGAACCCGGCACCGACGCGTGGGACCGGTACGAGGACCGGATCCTCGACGCAATGCGGCGGAACGACTGCCGGTACGTGGTAGTCGAGCACAAGGGAACGTGGATGGGGACGCACCTCGTCCACTTCCCGCGCCTCAACCGCCTGCTGTCCGAGCCGGGAGGCGCCGTCTACCGGTTCGGGCCCTTCTACATCGTTCCGTTGCCCACGCGGTGGACGTCGATCATCTCCTCCGGGGAGCCGGCACGTATTACTCGACCGTGACGGCGAACGGACTCACCTCCTCCTTCCCGAGCCGGACCCGGATCGGGTCGTCGGTTAGGAACCGCTCGAGGAATCGAAGCGAGGCGGGCGACCCGACGACCCCGCTCGTCCCGCCGGGCCAGATCGACCAGGCCTCGATCGCGGAAGGACCGAGGTCGGCGGTGCGGGAGATTCTCTCCGCGGATGCCGCGGGGCCGCCCGCCGTCCCGGAAAGGGCCAATGACTTCGATCCCGGAGTCAGGAGCGCTACCGGATCGCAAGAACCGGGATCAGCGCTTGCGGCCCGCGTCGAGGATGGCGCGCGCGGACACGAACGGCTTCCGCGCCCGCTCGCGGATCTCCCCGAGCCGCTCGAACACGCCGGCCACCTCGCGCCCCTCGATCTCACCCGGCGGGGCGAGCGGGACCTCCTCAGGCAAACCGGATTCTGCGACAAGTCTGTCAGGAAGCCCCTCCGCCGGGCAAGATCCCCGCAGCCTTCCGTCCGAGCGCCCGCCCGACGAACCGCAGGCGGTCGCGCCAGGGAAGGCGGCGCAGGTTCGTCGCGACGACCCCGCGCGTGAAGAAGGTCTTCCGCGAGTAGTCGATCGCGGCGTCGATCGCGACCGGGCGTCCGGACGACGCGATCGCGCGGGCCCGATCGAGTACGGCGTCGATCTCCCGATCGGACGGGAGCGCGAGGCACTCGACCCCCACCCCGCGGCAGATCGAGGCGACGTCGTAGCCCGGAAGCTCGCTCGCGACCTTCCGGTCGAGCGCGACGTCCTGGAACTGCGCGATCTGCGCGAGTTCCCCGTCGCGGAGCACGATCACGACGACGCCCACCCCCAGCTGCGAGGCGGTCAGGAGCTCGAGCCCGGTCATGAGGAAGGCACCGTCCCCCGCGAGGGCGACGACCGGGGAGCCGGGGCACGCGAGCTTCGCGCCGATCGCCGCCGGGACGGCGTACCCCATGCACGAGTAGTCGACCGGGGCGAGGAGCCTTCCGGCCGCGTCGAGGCGGAGCATCTCGACCGCGAGGAAGGTCCCGTTCCCGCTGTCGGTCGTGACGATCGTCTCCGGACCGAATTTCGACTGGAGCGCCGGAAGGAGGCGCTCGGGGGCGACCCCCGTTCCCTCGGGGATCGCGCCCCGGTCGGCCGCGATGCGCGCATGCCCCTGCCGGATCGCGTCTCGGAGCGCCGGATTCGCCGCGCGCTTCGCGAGGCGCGGAAGGAGCGCCTCGACGAACGCGGCGGCGTCCGCCTCGATCGCGACCTCGGCCGGGTAGTTCCTGCCAGGAACGTCGGGGGAGAGGTCGACGTGGACGAGAGGTCCCGGAGGGACCGCGCCGTAGCTCCCCGTCGCGACCTCTCCGAACCGGCACCCGATCGCGAGGGTCGCGTCGCACGCCTTCGCGATCTCGCGCGCGAACGGCGGCGCCGCGGCACCGAATCCCGGCCACAGGAAGAGCGGGTGCGACTCGGGGAAGACCCCCTTCCCCTGGAAGGTCGACGAGACGGGAGACTCGAGCCGCTCCGCGAGCGCGACGAGCCGCTCCCCCGCCCCTACCGCGCCGAGGCCGAGGTAGAGAAGCGGCGCCTTCGCACGGGAGAGGATCGCGGCCGCCCGCTCGACGTCGGCCTCCGCCGGCCGCGCGAGGGCGGACGGTTCCTCGCGGTAGGCGTCGAACCCCGGCTCGTGACGGAAGAAGTAGAGGTTCGCCGGGATCTCGACCATCACCGGCCCGGGAACCCCCTCGCGGGCGAGGCGGCAGGCGCGGCGCACGGTCGCGTAGATCTCCTCCCCGCGCTCGGGGCGGAACACTCCTTTCGTCACGGGGCGCGTGATCGCGAGCTGGTCGACGTCGTGGAGCTGGAAGGCCATCCCGGTGTCGCGACGGATCCCGCAGCCGAGAACCAGCATCGGCACGTTGTCGAGGAACGCCTCGGCGATCCCGGAGAGGGCGTGGGTCAGCCCCGCGCCGGGGACGACGTTGACGCAGGCCATCCGGCCCGAGGCGCGCCACACGGCGTCGGCCATGAAGGAAGCGCTCTGCTCGTCGGTCACGAGGACGGGCCGTACGGTCTCGGACGCTCCGAGCGCGTCGTACAGCTCGATGTTGTGCGTCCCCGGAATCCCGAAGGCGAAGGGAATCCGCTCGTCCTCGAGCGCACGGAGCACGATCTCGGCGCCGGGTTTCATGCATTCCTCCCCTTTCGCGCCGAGGCGAGGAGATCCCGCGCGTCGGTTCGCACCGCCTCGGCCGCGCGGTCGGCCAGGGCCATGATCGTCAGGTACGGGTTGATCTCGAGCGAATCGGGGAAGAGGCTCGCGTCGGCCACGCGGAGCCACGGGATCCCGTGCACCCTTCCCCACGCGTCGGTGACGGAATCTCCGGCCCCGCGGCCCATCCCGCACCCTCCCATCGGATGGGCCGCCGAGACCGAGGTCCTCCCCGGAAGGAAGTGGCGTTCGAGGATCCGCTCGTCGATCCGCGGCGCCTCGTCCGCCTCCAGGACGGGTGGGTCGGCCTCCGGCGCGTGGACCCGGAGCGCCCCTGCGGCGAAGAAGATCCGTGCGGAGGCGCGGGTCCCGCGCACGAGCGCGCGGACGACCTCGGGGGTGAAGCGGTAGTGGACGACCGGCCGGCCGTCGCGATCGACCGCGACGCGGTTTCCCGCCGTCGCACGGTCGCAGACGAGGACGAGAATCATCTGAAGGTGGGGGTAGGCCTCGAGGAAGCGGGCGTGCTCCTCCCCGAACCCGACGAGGTTCTTCGCCGTCGTGAACGGGAAGTACATGCAGGTCTCGAGGAGGAACCCCTCCTCGACCGCACGGTCGACGTAGAACGACTTCGGGTGGCCGACGTCGTTCGTGATCGGCCGCCTGTGCTCGCCCACGAGGATGTGCGCGGGGTGGCAGGTGAACCCTTCCCCGACGCGGCGAGGGAGGCCGGGAAGCGAGGAGCGCAGGAGAAGGGCGGGCGTTCCGACCGATCCCGCCGCGAGTACGACGACCGCGGTCCGCACCCGGTACGTCCCGGGCTCCCACTCGGAGGGGAGCCCCTTCGCGCCGGGAGCCTTCGGCGCGACGCGGACGAGGAGAGCGCGCTCCTCGACGCGGAGCACTTCCGCGCGGGTGACGACCCGCACTCCCTGCCGCTCCGCGCTCGGCAACTGCACCCGGTGCGTTCCCTGCTTCGCGGCGTTGGGGCATCCGAGGTTGCACAGGCTCGAGCCGAGGCAGCCGCGAAGGTTGAGCGGGAACTGCTCGGCGCGGTATCCCGCCTTGCGGCATCCCTCGACGAACAGCCGGTTGTTGTCGTTGAGCTCCTCCTCGGGGAGGAGTTGGACGTGGTTCTCCCGTTCGTACCGCTCCGACCGCGCGATCACGTCGGCGTGGTCGAGACCGGGGACGTCCCACGCGCGGATCACTCGTTCCGGTGCCCGGAGCGACGTGCCGGTGTAGACGACGGTCGATCCCCCGTAGGCGGTGCCGAGGGCGAGGGTGAGCGTCCCGTCGGCCGTGAGGAACCCGCCGCCGTCCTCGTAGAGGGCGGAGGCCATCTCGATCTCGCGCCCGGTGAACTCGTGCGCTTCGAGCCGCGCGCCCTTCTCGAAGACGACGACCGAAAGCCCCTCGCGGACGAGGGGGGCGAGCGCCTGCGCGACGGTGCCCCCTCCCGCCCCCGACCCGACGATCGCGACGTCGACCCGCCGCTCGATCATCGCCGCGCGGCCCAGCCGCCGGGGTGCGCCCGGTACCCGATCGTGGCGGCGGCTTCGGGGCGCCCCCAGTAGCCGAGAAGCACGAGGGTACGCAATCCCCAGAACCCCCGGCGGACGGGGAGAATCCGGGAGCGCTCGATCCCGCGCAGGAACTCGAGGCGACGGCGGGGATCGAGCCCGGCGAAGGTGCGCCCGTGGCGGAGGAGCGGAAGCCATTGGAGGACGCGGACGAAAAGCCGCAACTGCCTCTTCATCGCCTCGGGACGCGGCGCGAGCGCCTCGTCCACGATCGTCTCGAGGATGCGCCAGCCTTTCTCGTCGAGACCGGAGGCACGGGGCACGATCGTGACCGCGAGGGCCCGGAACTCCCCCGCCACCGGGGCGAGGGCTCGGCCGCGGGGGCGCCTCATGCGACCATCTCAGTACCGCGGCATCGTCGGATCGACTCGTTCGGCCCACGCGTCGACCCCTCCCTCGAGGATCGTCAGCTTCTCGAAACCGGCGCGCCGCAGCAGGTGGTACACCTGCCGGCTCCGGACCCCGCGGTGGCACGAGATCGTGTAGGCGCGCGTCGGGTCGAGCTCGTGGAGGCGTGACGCGACTTCGCTCATCGGAAAGAGGGTCGCCCCCGGGATGCGCACGATCTCCCACTCGTGCCGCTCCCGGACGTCGAGGAGATCGAAACGCTCGCCGTCCGCGCTCCGCGCCTCGAACTCCTCGACGGAGATCGTCGGAACCCCTTCGACCTCGCTCGGGCCGACGCCGCAGAACGCGTCGTAGTCGATCGGGGCGGTGATGGTGGGCGCATCGCCGCAGACCGCACACGACGGGTCCTTCGCGATCGCGATCTCCCGGAAGACGAAGCCGAGGGCGTCGAAGAGGACGAGCCTTCCGACGAGCGGCTCCCCGACGCCGAGGACGATCTTGAGGACCTCGAGCGCCTGGAGCGAACCGACGATCCCCGGAAGGACCCCCAGCACCCCGCCCTCGGCGCACGACGGGACGAGGCCGGGAGGCGGGGGTTGGGGGAAGAGGCAGCGGTAGCAGGGGCCGCGCGCGGCATCGAAGACGCTCACCTGCCCGTCGAAGCGGAAGATGCTCGCATGGACGTTCGGCTTCCCGAGGAGGACCGACGCGTCGTTCACCAGGTAGCGGGTGGGGAAGTTGTCGCTTCCGTCGGCGACCGCGTCGTAGCCGCGGAGGGTCTCCATCACGTTCGCGCTCGTGAGCCTCACCGGGTGCGGAACGATCTCGATCTCGGGGTTCAAGGAGGCGAGTCTCGCGACCGCCGCCTCGAGCTTCGGCCGGCCGACGTCCCCGGTCCCGTAAAGCACCTGCCGCTGAAGGTTCGTGAGGTCGACGGTGTCGTACTCGACGATGCCGATCGTTCCGACCCCCGCCGCCGCGAGGTAGAGCGTGAGCGGGGAACCGAGCCCTCCGGCCCCGACGCAGAGGACGCGCGCCCGCTTGAGCCGCTCCTGCCCCTCGAGCGTCACCTCCGGCATCAGCAGGTGGCGGCTGTACCGGAGCACTTCCTGGTTCGAAAGCCCGGCCATCGCCGTATACTGCCCGAAATTCGAGAAGGAGGAAACGATGAGCGGTGTCCGGTTGCTGGTGGGAACGCGCAAAGGGGCCTTCGTCCTCACATCCGACGGGAAGCGCCTCCGGTGGGAGGTCTCCGGCCCGCACTTCGCCGGCTGGGAGATCTACCACCTGAAGGGCTCGCCGGCGGAGCCCGACCGGATCTGGGCGTCGCAGGCGAGCGCCTGGTTCGGGCAGGTGATGCAGCGCTCCGAGGACGGCGGAAAGCACTGGGAAACCGTCGGCAACGAGTTCGCCTACGAGGGGGAGACGGGGACGCACCAGGACTACGACGGCTCGCTCCTTCCCTGGAAATTCAAGCGCGTCTGGCATCTCGAACCCTCGCGCACCGATCCCGAGGTCGTTCTCGCCGGGGTGGAGGACGCCGCCCTCTTTCGAACCGCGGACGGCGGGAGGACCTGGAAGGAGTTGGCGGGGCTGCGCGGCCACGGATCGGGTCCGCAGTGGATGCCGGGGGCGGGGGGCTTGTGCCTCCACACGATCCTGGTCGATCCCTCGAACGAAAGTCGGATCTTCATCGCGATCTCGGCCGCCGGCGCCTTTCGTTCCGACGACGCGGGGGCGACCTGGAAGCCGACCAACCGCGGGCTCGAGTCGGAGTACCTCCCCGATCCGGAAGCCGAGGTCGGCCACTGCGTCCATCGCATCGCGATGCATCCGTCCCGCCCCGGGGTTCTCTTCATGCAGAAGCACTGGGACGTGATGCGCAGCGACGACGCGGGCGATTCGTGGCGGGAAGTGAGCGGAAATCTCCCGACCGACTTCGGGTTCCCGATCGAGGTCCACGCCCACGAGCCCGAGACGATCTACGTCGTCCCGTTCACGAGCGATTCGCTCCACTACCCCCCGGAGGGAAAGCTGCGCGTCTACAGGAGCCGCTCGGGTGGAAACGAGTGGGAGCCGCTCACGAAGGGGCTCCCCCAGGAGCACTGCTACGTCAACGTCCTCCGCGAGGCGACGGCCGTCGACGCGCTCGACCCGTGCGGCGTCTACTTCGGGACGACCGGCGGCCAGGTTTACGCATCCTCGGACGAGGGGGACTCGTGGACGCCGATCGTGCGCGACCTCCCCGCCGTCCTCTCGGTCGAGGCGCAGACGCTCCCATGATCCACGTCGTCCTCCCCTCGCCGCTCCGGGCTCTCGCACGGATCGAAGGTCGTGTCGTCCTCGAAATCGAAGGGCCGGCGACGCAGCGGGCGCTCTTGGATGCGCTCGAAACCCGCCACCCGGCGCTCGCCGGAACGATCCGGGAACGGGCCACCGGAAAGCGCCGGGCGTACGTGCGGTTCTACGCGTGCGGGCGGGACCTTTCGGACGCCGCGCCGGACGACCCTCTCCCCGACGACGTCGTGCGAGGAGCCGAGCCGTACGTCGTCCTCGGCGCGATCGCCGGCGGGTAGTCTTCTTCAAGGAAACAGATGGTCGATGGGGGTCACGATCGCCGCGGTGATCCGCGCCTTCACGCTCTTCCGATCCTCGAGGCGGAGCGGATCGCCGGGCGCTGCGTCGTTCCCATCGGCTCGGGGCTCCTCGCCGGAGCTACTCCCGCCGAGGTCGCGGTCGCGCGCCGCCGCACCCGGTCAGGGACAGCTCCTGCCCGGCCACACCCCGACGAACTTCCGGACGACGACGCTCCGCTCGAGTCCGTCTCCCTCCATCTTGGAGCGCGGCACGATCTCTCCCTCGAACGTCACGTGGAGAAGGCCACCCGGCTCGCCGACGGCCTCGCGGTAGGCCCGTTCGAGGGCGACGAAGTCCCCCTCCATCGCGATCGGGTAGCTCCGCCCGGTCAGGCACTCCGTGAACCGTGCGGCGTCGGCCATGTAGCGCACGTCGCCCGCGAGGAAGAGGGAGAGGTCCGTGGGAGCGAGGGTCCCGTCGGTCGCGAGGTCGTACGGGAGGTCCGACACGATCGGTTTTCCCTGCATGTCGAGAGCCCGGATCCGGTCCGGCGCGAGGATCTCGAATTGGAGGGGCATCTCGGCGCCGCCCCGGAGGACGAGCGCGCGGCGCGCCGGGTCGTAGTCCCACCGCCCGATGTCGTCGCGGACCAGGCCTTCCCCGCGCCACTCCCGCCGCAGGTGGAACACACGGTCGGGCCAGAGGTCGAGATGATGGCGGATCGCCTCGCAGTCGGCGCAGGGGAGGTCGCCGCGAAAGGTCGCGGGGAGGCGTAGCGCGGGCCCCATCGGAGTCGTCGCGGACGGCTCCGCGGCCGGTTTCGCTCGGGAGGTCGCCGTCGCGAGCAACAGAGCGGCGCAGACCGGCCCGAGAAGTGTCCTCCGATTCATTCCCGCATCCCCAGCTCCCGCAGCAGCTCCTCCGCCCCAGCGACCTCGGAGAGTACCCAGAGCATGTACCGCGAGTCGACGTGGATCGACCTCGTGCGCACGGGATCGTAGAGGATATCCGAAGCGACCGTCTCGTACATCCCGTCGAAGAGCAGGCCGCAGAGTTCCCCACGCGCGTTGAGCGTCGCGGAGCCGGAGTTCCCCCCGGTCGTGTCGGCGGTCGAAAGGAAGTCGACGGGAACGTCCCCCAGCGCCGGATCGAGATAGGGGGTCTTCGCGCCGGAGCGGAGCTTCTCGATCGCCTCGAGGAGACGGTCGGGAGCGTCGAACTCACCCTCCCCCGTGTGTTTCGGGGGGATCCCCGCGAGCGTCGTCTGGGGCTTGAGGAAGAGGCCGTCCTTGCCGTCGACCCCCTGCACCCGCCCGTAGGTCACCCGGAGCGTCCCGTTCGCGTCTGGGGCCGTCAGCCCACCGGCCTGTGCGAGAAGGGCCTTCATGTAGCGCGGCACGAGGCGGTAGCGGGCCCCCTCCCTCGCCTTGGACGCTTCGAGGATCTCGCGCCCCAGCGGGTCGAGCGCGGCGGCGAGTTCGAGGAACGTGTCCCCCGTCGCGAGAAGCTCCTTCGTCGACTTCTCGAAAAGCCCGACCCTGTATTCCCGATCGAACAGCTTCGTACCCGCGTAGAGTCGGTCGAGGAAGGCGTCGATCGCCTTTTCCGCGTCGCCCTGCGACATCCCGGGCGCGAGCCCAGCCGCCCGGTCGATCGCCTCGATGCGCGAGCCCGCGGGGAGGGCTGCCGCCTCGACGACGACATACCGGAGAAAGGCCCGGTCGACCGTCGGATCGAGGTACTTCTGGAGGCGTTCGAGCGACTCGCGCGTGCGCCGCCAGTTCCGCTCCTGGTATTCGCTCTCCCGATCGAGGTCCTTTTTCGGCCGGTTCAGGGAGAGCTGATACAGCGTGTCCGCCGCCGAGAGGAGCGCTCCGCGTCCGCCGACGAGAGCCCGGTACACCGCGTCGCGCTCGCGGGTCCGGTTCTTCTCTTCCCGGAGCGCCTCCAGGTCGGAGACGACGCCCCCGAACTCGCGCGTCCGCTCCGGCCTCGCCGCGATCCATGCGACCAGCTCGTCCTGCCGTTCCTTCTTCCGTTCCAGGATGCGGTCGCGCTTCATTCCCTCGAGCGTCCCCCGATTGTTCGTGAGGCCATTCGCGAGACCCCGGCGCAGGTTCTCGACCTTGATCGCGATGTCGGTGCCCGCCGCCGCGAGTGCGTCGGCCAGGGCGATCTGCTCTTCCGCGCGCCGGATCGAACGGGGCAGGTTCCACTCCGCCGTTTCGGCGATCTCGCCGTAGGTCTGATGACGCTCGGTCGAACCGGGGTAGCCCGCGACGAAGACGAGATCGCCCGGGTTCGCTCCCTTCGGCGAGACCGCTAGCCACCGATTCGGGCGGTAGGGAACGTTCTCCTTGGCGTAGGGGCCCGGCGTGCCGTCGGGCCGCACGTAGGCCCGGTAGAACGCGAAGTCGCCGACGTGACGCGGCCACCGCCAGTTGTCGGCCTCGCCGCCGAAATTCCCGATCCCCTCGGGAGGCGCGTAGACGAGGCGCACGTCTTGGATCTCGAGTTGCTCGATCTCGAGCCACTCGAGCCCTCCGAAGAAGGAGGCGATCCGGCACCTCGAGCCGCCTTTCTCGCAGTCGGCCGTCCGCTTCTTGACCCAGACATCGACCACATCGTGCCGCTCGCGGTCGGTGAGGCCGGGCTTCATCCGTTTCTCGAAGTCGGCGGTCACGTCCTTCACGCGGGTGGTGACGTAGAGTCGCGAGCCGGGCCCTGCCGGGAGCTCTTCCTCCCCGCTGCGGGCATGGTAGCCGTCGACGAGGAGATTGCGCTCCGGGGTCGCGTTGTACTGCAGCGCCCCGGTCACGCAGTGGTGGTTCGTGACCACGAGCCCCTCGGGGGAAACGAACGAGGCGCTGCACCCCCCGAGCGAGACGATCGCCCCCATGGGCTGCCCGGTCAGGTCGGCGAAGGCGCGGGCATCTCCCTCGAAGCCCGCCGCAGCGAGCCGCTCGGCGAGCGCCGGCACCTGCCGGGGAAGCCACATCCCCTCGTCGGCGGAGAGGGGAGACGCGAGAGCGACGGGTAGGAGGGTGAGGATTCGAAGGGCGGCGCGCATTCGGGAGCCTCCTGTTCTGGGAGGCTCAGGATGCAAGAGCGTGAGGGAGACCGCAACACCGGGGTTCACACCCTCACGATCTGCGTCACGTGGTCGAAGTGCCGGTCCCGGGAGTGCAGCAGGAGATCGTGCTTGAGGACGAGCGCTGCGATCCATGGATCGTGCGCGGGGATCGGCGTCCCCTGCGTCCGAAGCTGCCGGAAGATCGCCGCGTAGCGATGCGTGGTGCCGTCGCCGGCGTAGAGGACGCCGACCCCCTTCTTCATGAGGAACCGCCTGAGGACGCGCTCGTTCTCGCCGGGACGGCGTCCCGCGGCGAACCCGGCCCGAAGCTCGGCGACGACCACGAAGGGAAGGAACACGGCCTCCGCCGTTTCCGCGATCGAAACCGTTTCCGGAACCCCCTTGCAGAGGTCGACGTAGCGGTTCGTGTCGAACGCCACCCTCATTCCCACATCGTCGGGTCGATGCGGTCCTGATCGGCGAGCGCCCTCTCGACGGCGGCGTCCTTCTTCCAGGTGCCCGCCACGTCGTCGAGCGACCTTCGCGGAGCCGTCGTCTCCGCAAGACCGAGACCCGCGGCCAGAGCCTCGAGGGCGACCCGGTTCAGGCTCTTCCCCTCCCGCCGGGCGCGCTCCCGGAGTTCGACGTCGAGATGGGGCGGAACGTCGCGAATCGTGTATTGCATGCACAGAATATAGGCGGTGCATGCAGTGGACGCAATCCGCCATCGGGGGCCGATGGAATCCCTTTGTTAGACTACCGCCGCTTCCCACGTCACGGAGGACCCATGACCGACCCGAAGGGGCGCCTCGCCGATCTCCGGATCGACCGGGACGGCGCGGACGAGCGGAGCCCTTGGACCCGGAGAATCGCGCTCGCCGCGATCGCCGTGGCCGCCGTCGCCGCGGCCTGGTGGTGGTTCCTCCTCCGCGACCCCGCGATCCCCGTCGCGGTCGTCGAGGTACGGCAGGCCGAGGCCGGCCGTGTCGCGGTTTCCGTCCTCGACGCTTCGGGGTACGTGACCGCGCGCCGGCAGGCGACGGTCTCCTCGAAGATCACGGGGAAGATCGAAGAAGTGCTGGTCGAAGAGGGCATGGCGGTCCGCGAAGGTCAGGTCCTCGCGCGCCTCGACGATTCGATGACCCGGCGGCAGCTCGCCCTGGCCGAGGCGAATCGGGACGCCGCGAAGAGTCGTCTCACGGAGATCGAGGTCCGGCGGGATGAGGCGGCGCTCGAGCTCGGGCGCCAACAAGAACTCGCGGCCTCGGCGGTGGCGAGCCGGCGCGACCTCGACCTCGCCCAGGCCGAGTACGACTCCCTCGTCGCCCGGCTCGAATCCGCCCAGGACGACGTGGAGGTCGCCGAGCGCGAGATCGCCCTCTACCGGCAACAGATCGAGGACCACCTCGTCCGCGCGCCGTTCGACGGCGTCGCGATCTCGAAGAACGCGCAGCCCGGCGAGATGATCTCGCCGATGTCGGCCGGAGGGAGCTTCACTCGAACCGGAGTGAGCACGATCGTCGACATGGCGTCGCTCGAGATCGAGGTCGACGTGAACGAGGCGTTCATCCACCGGGTCGAGCCGGGCCAGAGGGTCGTGGCGACCCTCGACGCCTACCCCGACTGGAAGATCCCGGCGAGCGTCATCACGACGATTCCCGCCGCGGACCGGCAGAAGGCGACGGTCCGCGTCCGCATCGCCTTCGACGAGCGCGGCGACCCGCGGATCCTCCCGGACATGGGAGTGAAGGTCTCCTTCCGCGCGGAGGAAGACGGCCCCTCCGGGACCGGTTCGAAGCCCGTCCTCGTCGTCCCCGAAGCGGCCCTGAAGTCCGACGGAGAGCGGACGTACGTCTACGTGGTGAACGGCGAGACCGTCGAAAGGAGGGCGGTGTCGGTCGGCGGGACGGCCCCGGGGGGCCGGGCGATCGCTTCGGGCGTGCGGGCCGGGGACCGGGTGGTGATCGATCCTCCCGCCGAGCTGACGGACGGAGCCCGTATCGAGGTCCGGGAGAAGCCATGAGTGAACCGCTCGTCCGGGTGAAGGGCGTGCACAAGGTCTACCGTCGCGGCTCGGAGCGGATCGACGTCCTCGCCGGGCTCGACCTCGACGTCCCGCGCGGCGATTTTCTCGCGCTCATGGGACCGTCGGGGTCCGGGAAGACGACCCTCCTCAATCTCCTCGGAGGGCTCGACAGGCCGACCCAGGGGCAGGTCGTCGTCGACGGAACCGACATCGGACGCGCGAACGGCGCGGCCCTCGCGCGCTTCCGGTCGCGTCACGTCGGGTTCGTGTTCCAGTTCTACAACCTCCTCCCCGTCCTGACCGCGGAGCGAAACGTCGAGCTGCCGCTCCTCCTGACGGGCCTGTCGCGGAGCGAAAGGCGAAGGCACGTCCGCACCGCCCTCGAGCTCGTCGGCCTCACCGACCGCGCCCGCCACTACCCGCGGCAGCTCTCGGGCGGACAGGAGCAGCGCGTCGGGATCGCGCGGGCGATCGTGAACGACCCGTCGCTCCTTCTGTGCGACGAACCGACCGGGGACCTCGACCGGAAGACGGCGAGCGAGATTCTGGATCTGCTCGTCGCGCTCAACGAGCGACACGACAAGACGGTCGTCATGGTCACGCACGACCCGATGGCCGCCGAACGCGCGAAGCGCACGCTCCACCTCGACAAGGGTGTCCTGGTCGAGCAGGCGACAGCCTGAGGCGCGCGCGATGAAATACTTGCATCTGCTCTGGCGGAACCTGACCCGGAAGAAGGTCCGGACGACGTTCACCTTCCTGTCGATCGTCGTCGCCTTCTTCCTCTTCGGCCTCCTGATGGCCGTGCGCAACGGCTTCGACGCGGGGATCCAGATCGCCGGGCAGAACCGGCTCCTGACGATCGACAAGGTCTCGATCATCCAGCTCCTCCCCGAGCGCTACCTGCTCGAGATCGAACGGACTCCCGGGGTGGCGAGAGCCACGCACGCAACCTGGTTCGGGGGGATTTACAAGGACCCCAAGAACTTCTTTCCGCAGATCGCCGTCGTCCCCGGCCCCTACCTCGACATCTACCCCGAGTTCCTGCTCCCCGCCGACCGGCGCGAGGCGTTCGAGAGGACGCGTTCCGGGGCGATCGCGGGACGCAAGCTCGCGGCCCGTTTCGGTTGGAAGGTCGGAGACACGATTCCGATCGTGCCGACGTTCTGGCGGCCGCAGGACGGCGGTCCGGCGGAGTTCCGGTTCGACCTCGTCGGGATCTACACGGGAGATCGGCCGGACGTCGACGAGACCCAGTTCTTCTTCCACCACAAGTACCTGATGGAGCGGATGGGCGACCTCGGGCTGGTCGGTTGGTACGTCGTCGAGGTCGAGGATCCGGAGCGGGCGGTGGAGGTCGCGAGGGCGATCGACGCGCGTTTCGCCAACTCCCCGAACGAGACCAAGACGACGACCGAGAAGGCGTTCATGCAGAGCTTCGCCAAACAGATCGGGGACACGGGAGCGATCCTCTCCGCGATCTCCGCGATCGTCTTCTTCGTGATCCTCCTGATCGCCGGGAACACGATGGCCCAGGCCGTCCGCGAGCGGACGAGCGAACTCGGGGTGCTCAAGACCCTCGGCTTCACCGACGGGGGCGTCCTGACCATGGTGATGGCCGAGTCGCTGCTCCTGGCGGTGACGGGCGGTGCGACCGGTCTCGCCCTGATCTGGCTCGCGGCGCCGAAGATCTACCCCCTCGTCGAGATGTTCCTCCCGGTCTTTTACGTGCCCCGCGCGACGATCGTGACGGGGCTCGCCCTCGCGGCGGCCCTGGGGGCCGTTTCGGGCGCGATTCCGGCGTGGAACGCGATGCGCCTCCGGATCGTCGACGCGCTCCGGAGGACCTGATGACACGCTGGCTCTTCCAGACGGCGGTCGTGAGCCTTCTCAACCTGCGGAGCCTCCCGCAGCGGTTCGGCGCGTCGGCGGTCGCCGTCTTCGGGTTCGCCGGGGTCGTCGC
Organism: uncultured Acidobacteriota bacterium; assembly: GCA_964383585.1. Lineage (GTDB taxonomy): Bacteria > Acidobacteriota > Polarisedimenticolia > Polarisedimenticolales > DASRJG01 > CAYLHQ01. The sequence goes on along the minus strand of CAYLHQ010000004.1, from coordinate 17,359 downwards.
CGTGTTCGTCGCCGTCCTCTCGATCGCGGAGGGGTTCCGCCACGTGATGGAAAGCGGGGGGCGGGACGACGTGGCGATCGTCCTTCGCGGCGGCAGCGACAGCGAGATGTCGAGCGGATTCGATCTCGAGCAAGCGAAGATCGTGAAGGACGCGCCGGGCATCCTCCGCCGCGACGGCGCCCCGGTCGCCTCCGCCGAGCTCTTCGTGATCGTTGACGTGCCGTACCGCGCCTCGGGCACCGACGCCAACGTTCCGTTGCGGGGGGTGGAAGCCGCCGCCTTCGACGTCCGGGGAGACGTGCGGATCGTCGAGGGAAGGCGGTTCGTCGAGGGACGCAACGAGGTGATCGCCGGGCGGGCAGCGTCCAGTCAGTTCGCGGGACTCGATCTCGGGAACCGGCTCCGCTGGGGCGAGAACGAGTGGGAGGTCGTCGGGATATTCGACGCGAACGGCTCGCTCTTCGAGTCGGAGATCTGGGCGGACGCCCGGGTCGTCCAGCCGGCGTACCGCCGCGGCAACACCTTCCAGTCGGTCTTCGTCCGGCTCGAGTCGGCGGAGAGGTTCCAGTCCTTCAAGGACGCGCTGACCTCCGACCCGAGGCTCGACGTCGACGTGCACCGCGAGCGCGAGTGGTACGCCTCCCAGTCGACCGCGCTCCGCACGCTGATCGGCGTGCTCGGGAACCTGATCGCGCTGCTCATGGCGGTCGGGGCCACCTTCGGTGCGCTCAACACGATGTACAACGCGGTCGCCTCCCGCCGGAAGGAGATCGCGACCCTGCGCGCCCTCGGGTTCCAGGCCGGGCCGGTGGTCCTTTCGGTGCTGGTCGAGTCGCTCCTCCTCGCCGTCATCGGCGGGCTCCTCGGGGGGGGCCTCGCCTGGCTCACCGTGAACGGGTACCAGACCGCCACGATCAACTGGCAGACGTTCAGCCAGGTCGCCTTCCGGCTGACGGTCACTCCCTCCCTCTTGGCGGGAGGGATCGCCTACGCCCTCGTGATGGGCTTCGTTGGCGGACTCTTTCCGGCGATCCGCGCGGCGCGGACCGAGGTCGCCGTCGCCCTTCGCGGCCTCTGACCGGGCAGACGCCCCCGAACGGAGGATGACGATGAACACGGCGACCGCCCCGAATTCGGTGAGAGCGTACGCCGCCCGAGACGCCCGATCCCCGCTCGAGCAGACGACCATCCGGCGGCGCGCGCCACGCCCGCAGGACATCCGGATCGAAATCCTGTTCTGCGGGGTCTGTCACTCCGACCTCCACCAGGTGCGCAACGAGTGGGCGGCCCACATGCCGACCACCTACCCGTGCGTCCCCGGCCACGAGATCGTCGGCCGCGTGACGGGCGTGGGAAGCGCCGTCCGTGGATTCAAGGAAGGCGACCTCGCGGCCGTCGGCTGCCTCGTCGACTCCTGCCGCGCCTGCCCCGCGTGCCGGGACGGGGAGGAGCAGTTCTGCGCGGGTCCGGCGACGTTCACCTACAACTCCGCGGACCTCCACCTCGGCGGCACGACCTTCGAGGGGTACTCCGAGAGCGTGGTCGTCGACGAGGGGTTCGTGCTCCGGGTCTCGGATCGACCGGACCTCGCGGGGGTCGCGCCGCTCCTGTGCGCGGGAATCACGACCTATTCGCCGCTCCGGTACTGGAACGTCCGCGCGGGGCAGAAGGTCGGGGTCGTGGGGCTCGGAGGGCTCGGCCACATGGCGGTCAAGTTCGCGGCCGCCTTCGGAGCGCGGGTGGTGGTCTTCACGACCTCCCCGGGCAAGGTCGACGACGCGATCCGGCTGGGCGCCCACGAGGCCGTGATCTCGACGAACACCGAGGCAATGCAGAAGCACCTGGGGAGTTTCGACTTCATCCTCGGCACGGTCTCGGCGCGCTACGACCCGAACCCGTACCTCGCCCTCCTCGGGCGGAACGGGACGATGGCCCTCGTCGGCGCCCCGGACGATCCCCTGCCGGTCGGAGCGATCGACCTCATCTTCGGCCGCAAGCGGCTCGCGGGCTCCCTGATCGGCGGCATCCGCGAGACTCAGGAGATGCTCGATTTCTGCGCGGAGCACGGGATCACCGCGGACGTCGAGGTGATCCCGATCCAGTCGATCAACGCAGCCTACGAGCGAATGCTCCGGGGGGACGTGAAGTACCGCTTCGTGATCGACATGGCCTCGCTACGCGAGTCGAGGGGGGCGAGGTGAACCGCGCCCCCCTCGCCGCTCGTCAAGCCGCCGGCGCCACGTTGCTGTTCAGCCGGAAGAGGTTCATCGGCTCGACCTGCTTCTTGAGCGCCGCGAGGAACTCGATCCTCAGGCCGTCGTCGCAGCACGATTTCCAGGGTCAAATGTGCCCGCCCGCGAACGCGCGCGCGGGCGCCGCCGTACGGCACCGGTGCAACGAGGAAGATCTCACGCGCTCGTTCGCGGCGGCAACGGCGAAGGCATCGAAGTAGCGCCGGAGGTCCGCCTCGGTCGATCGGTACTGGTTGGCTCCGTTCAGGAAGTCCAGGAGGACCTCCCGGGCGCGGCAGATTTCGCGCAAACGGGCGACGGAAGCCCGGTGGCGCATGTCGAGGGAGATCCGGTTCTCGTCGTTCACCGTTCTCATCGGGAAGGGAACCTAGCACGCTTTCGCGGCCGACGGCATCCCAGTCGCCCCCCGCCCTTCAGGCCAAGCCGAACGGGCGCGAGGGGCCCCGAACGTGGTGGACGCCGTGGAACATTCTCCGTCGGACGCCCGGCTCCACGGGCACGGGATCGCGGGGAAGGGGTGACACCGCTCACACGCGCGACTCTCCCCCCGGCGGCGGAATCAAGCTGTACATCACCGGCGTGACCAGTCGGGAGAGGAGAAGCGAGCTGACCAACCCCCCGAGGATCACGAGGGCGAGGGGCGAGTAGAGCGACGAACCCTCGAGGACGAGCGGGATCAGCGCGCCGACCGCGGTGAGGGTCGTGAGCACGACCGGGAGGAAGCGGACCTCCCCCGCCCGCTCGATCGCCTCGTCGAGGGGAACCCCCTGTTCCCGAAGCTGGTTCGTGAAGTCAACGAGGAGGATCGAGTTCTTGATCTCGATCCCGATCAGGGCGACGAAACCGATCATCGCGGTGAACGAGAGGGTGTACCCCGCGAGGAAGAGACCCACGAGGCCGCCGATCACGCCGAGCGGGATCACCGAGGCGACGATGAGCGTGCCGCGGAAGCTCTTGAACTCGGCGACGAGGATCCCGAAGATGCCGAAGAAGGCCACGAGGATCGCGGTGCCGAGCCCGCCGAAACTCTCGGCGCGGCTTTCGTACTCCCCGGCCAATTCGTAGCGGAACCCGGCGGGGAGTCCCCTCGCATCGACGGCGTCCCGCACCTGCCGGGTCAACGCGTCGGTGTTGTAGCCGGGCTCGACCTCCGCGGTCACGGTCACCGCACGCTCGCGGTCGCGACGCTCGATCTTCACCGGGGTCGATTCGAACTCGAGCGCGGCGACCTGGCGGATGGGGACGTAGGCGCCGGTCACCGCGGGAACCTGCAGCGCGCGGAATCCCGAGAGGTCGGCCCGTTCCCCGTGCGGGACCGTCAGTCGGATGTCGTACTCGTCGCCGTCCGATTCGCGGAACCTCGAAACCACGAGCCCGGCCACCGCGAGGCGGGACATGCGGTCGATCTCGACGAGGGGGACGCCGAGAAGCGCCGCCGCGTCGCGGTCGATCCGGAGCCGCAGGTCGGTCTTGCGCACGCGTAGCGGGTTGTCGACGTCGGCGGTCCCGGGCGTGTCGCGGAGGATCGCCGCAACCTCCTCCGCGACGCGGGCGAGACCGTCGAGGTCCTCACCGAGGACACGAACGGCGATCGGGGCCTCGATGGGCGGCCCGTTCTCGAACTCCTTGACGAGGATCCGCGCCCCCGCGACGTCCGCCAGCCGGTCGCGAAGGCCCTGGAGGACCGCCGGGCTCGCCTCGGAGTCGTAGCGCTCGAAGGAGCAGAAGAGCTCGGCGACGTTCGACTTCCGGCTGCGCGGCACGACGTTGTAGTAGATCTGCGGGTTTCCGCGGCCGACGCTCGTCATGACGGAGCGAATCCCGGGAGTTTCGAGGACGCGTCCCTCCGCCTCGCGTGCGATCGCGTCGAGGGCGCCGATCGAGGTCCCCTCGGGGGCCTCGATCCGCACGAGGAACTGGGGCATTCCGGCCTTCGGGAAAAGGCTGAAGCCGATCGCGGGGACGAGCGCCAGGCTCCCCGCGAGGAGGGCGAAGGCGAGGCCGAGGGTCGCGAGGCGCCTCCGCATCGCGAGGTGCAGGAGCGGCCGGTAGGTGCGGTGGATGACCCGCTCGATCCCCCGGAGAAAGACGTTTCCCTCCGGGTCTTCTCTCCCCGTGAGGACGCGACTCGCGAGAAACGGAACGATCGTGAGCGCCACGACCATCGAGGCGAGGACGGTGTAGACGACGGTGACCGGGAGCGAGCGGATGTACTGCCCCGGGGTCTCCGGAAGGGCGAGCAGAGGGAGGAACGCGAAGAGCATCGTCGCGGTCGTCCCGACGACGGCGACGCCGATCTGCCGCGTCGCCCCGATCGCCGCTTCGACGGGGGGCACCCCCTGGCGCCGGAACCGCGCGATGTTCTCGACGACGACGATCGAGTCGTCGACGAGAAGGCCCAGGGCGATCACGAAGCCGACGATCGACAACTGGTTCAGGCTGAACCCGGTGTAATGGAGGAGGGTCAGACCGATCGCGAGGGAGAGCGGGATCGAGACCATCACGAGGCCCGACGCGCGTAACCCGAGGGGGAGGAGCGTCACGAGGACGAGCCCGATCGCGATCAGAAAGTCGCGCTCGAGGGCGCCGAGGCGGTGCGCGACGTTGACCGACTGGTCGAAACCGACTTCGAGGGTCACGTCGCCGGGGAGCGACCCACGAAAAGCCTCGACCTGAGCCATGAGGGCTTCCCGGACGCGGAAGATGTTCTGGCCTTCCCTCTGGGTCGCCGTCACGAAGATCGCGCGCTTTCCGTCGTAGCGGCCGAAGTACTCCCGGTCCTCGTAGTCCCAGGCGATGGTCGCCACGTCTCGCAGGCTCACGACCGCGGCCCCGTTCCCGTCGAGGGGCGTCCGACCGACCTCCTCGATCGAGGCGTAGTTCCCGCTCGTCTTGAGGTTGAGACGCCGGCGGCCGAGTTCGACCGCGCCGCCGGGGAGGCTCGCGTTGTCGCCGCGGATCGCCTCGACCACACGGCCGACGGGGATCCGGAGCGCGGCGAGCCGGTCGAGGTCGAGGGAGACGCGTACCTGGCGTTCGGGAAGGGCCCAGGTCTTCGCGTTCTTGACCCCGGGCACCGCCTCGAGGCGCTTCCGCAGCGCCTCGCCGAGGTCGTCAAGCCGCCGGTACGAGGCCTCCTCGGAGACTAGGGCGAGCTGGAGGATCGCGACGTTCGTCGTGTCGAACTTCTCGACCTCGAGGCTCGTCAGCTCGGCGGGGAGGTCGCCGCGAGTCGCGTTGACCTGCCTCAGGACTTCGTCGAACTTCTCGTCGGCGTCGGAAGACGCTTCGAACTCGATCGACAGGACGGCGACCCCGTCCTCGATCGAAGCCTCGATCGTCTCCAGGTCGTCGAGCTCCTTGACCGCGTCCTCGAGCGGGCGGACCACGAGCTGCTCGAGATCGATTTGGGTGGCGCCGGGGTAGACAGCGATCACCGTGAAATTCGTGTTCGGAAACGACGGGTCCTCGGCGCGCGGAATGTCGATCCAGGCTCCGACGCCGACCGCGACCAGGAGGATCGAGCCCAGGAGGGTGAGAGACCCGTTGCGGACGGCGTACTCCGCGATCCTCACCGCGTCCCTCCTCCCCGCACGACGCGAACCGAAGCGCCGTCGCGCAGGTACTCGGCGCCGACGATGACGACGAGGACATCCGGCGCGAGCGGCGTGTCGAGGAGCGCCCGATCGCCGGCGATCCCCGCGGTGCGCACCGCGGCTCGCCGGACCGTCGAGGAGACCGGATCGAGGAGAAAGACCCAACCATCGTTTCCGGTCCCCTCGACGAGGGCCGAGAGCGGGACCGAGACCCGCGCGCGATCGGCCGCGCGACGGATCGCCACCGTGCCGACGTCTCCGGAACGCACGCCGTCGGGGACGGCGCGAAGCTCGAGCTCGACCGTCGTCGTACGCGTGACCGGGTCGGCCGCCTGGTGGAGGCGCGTGACCGAGGCGGCGACCCGCGCCGCCTGACCGGGAAACTCGACCTCTGCCGCGTCCCCCGCCTCTACCCGCACGGCGTCGGACTGGGAGAGACCGGCGCGGACGACCCATCCCTCCGCCGCCGAGCCGAACACGAGCGCCGCCGATCCCGAGGCGATCTCCTGCCCCGGCTCGACGAGGCGTCGCAGCACGACGCCGTCGCCGGGGGCGACGATCACCGAGCGCTCTCGCTGGAACGCGGCGATCTCGAGAGCCGCCTCGGCCTGCTCCACGCCGGTCCGGGCGTCCTGCACCTGCTCGAGGGTCGCGACGCGGTCGGCGAGGAGGTTCTCGGCGCGCTCGAGGTCCCGTCGGGCCTTGTCGACGGTGGCCCGCGCCTGGCGGACCCTCGCGTCGATCTCGTCGAGGGCGAGGGCCGCGAGAACGGCGCCGCGCTTCACCGCCGCTCCGTCGCGCACGCGTACTTCATCCACGACACCACCCGTCCGGAAGGCGAGCGGGGTTTCGAGCCGGCGGCTGACGATGCCGGGGGCGCGGATCGCGTCGGTCGCGGACGGAGCGCCGACGGCCGCGACCTCGACGGCCGGAAGGGCCGGCGCGGGGGCGGGCAGGTCGCGGCCGCAGCCGGACGACACGAGGGGGAGCAGGAGCAGGAGTGCGGGCGGGCGGTTCACGGCATCTCCTCCGCCGCAGTCGCCCGCACGAGGCGGGAGAGCGCGACCAGCCGCTCCGTGCGGCGAATGACGACGCGAATCTCGGCTTCGGTGAGCTCTTGCCGGGCGTCGAGTACCCCGAGGAAGTTGAGGATTCCCTCGTGCTGCCGACGGTCGGCGATTTCCCAAGAGCGCGACGCGGCGACGAGGCGGGAGCGGGCCGCCTCGACCGCGGCGGACGCTGCGACCGCCTCGTCCCGCGCCTCGCGGACCTGGAAGTCGATGCTCGCGTCCGTCTCCCGGCGGCTCGTTTCGAGACGGCTCTTCTCGAGGAAGGCCTGTCGCACGCGGCTCCTGCGCTCTCCGCCGTCGAAGAAGGTCCACGACGCGACGAGAGAGGCCCGTGCGAAACTCCCGCTCTCGTCGGCCCCGTATCCGCTCCCCTCGACGCCGAGGTCGGCCGCGAAGGCGACCGTCGGGAGAAGCCGTGCCGAGAGCGCGCGGCGCCCCGACTCGGCGGCGTCGACCGCGTGGGCCAGGGCCTTTCGCTCCTCGCGGGCGGCGCCGGAGAGATCGGCGCCCTCCATCCAGGCGGCGAGCGCCGTTTCGTGGGCGACGAGGGCCTCCGCGGGGATCGGATCGAGCACCGTTTCGAGGGGCCGGTTCAGGAGGAAATTGACCCAGGAACGCGCGACGTCTCGCTGCTTGGCCGCCTGAATCCGCTGCTCCCGCACGGCGGCCACTTCGGCCTCGGCCCGGAGCGGCGCGTCCTCGGTGACCTTGTCGTTCCGGAAGAGGCTCCGCTGCACCCGCGCGTTCTCGTCGACGAGCGCCTGCGCCCCCTCGAGGATCGCGACCGCGGCGTCGGCGGCGACCCAGCGGTAGTAGGCGGTGCGGACCTCGAGTTCGAGTTCGCGCTCGAAGGCGGCGAGCTGCGCCTCGCGTGAGGCGAGCTCGGACCTCCGCGCGTCGATCCCGCGTGTGATCTCGGGCCGCCACACGGGCTGCACGACGCGGATCGCCGTTTCCTGCTCCGTCGAGCGCAGGAACTCGATCGTCTGGTTCTCGACGGCGCCGAAGCGCGGCGCGCTCCCCTGCCCGGCGAGAAGTTCGTTGAGGGTCGCGTACACGGGGTTCAGGAGATCGCCGACCGGGATGTCGATCGTGCGCCCTCCGGAGGAGACCGTGTAACGGCCGTACGCCTCGAAACGGGGCATGAGGTGGCTTCGCGCCTCGACGAGGCGCTCCCTCGCGGCTTCCACGTCGATCGCCTCGCGCTGGAGGGCGAGGTTCGAGGTTCGGGCGATCTCGACGTAGGCGCGGAGTGGCTCGGGTGGAGGTGGAACGAGGGCGGCGGCGAGGAGGACGGTGATCATGTTACTGACATACTGTCAGTACTGACGTTTTGTCAATGACGTGCGGTTACTTTTTTTTCAGCGAGGCGCGCATCAGGGAGAACCCGAAGTCCATCAACGACTTGGGAGGGATCCCCATCTCGCGCTCGAAATCCCCGCCCTTGCCCGCCGCGAGCATCGACAGGCCGTGGGTGAATCCCCAGAGGCAGACCGAGGTCACCCTCAGGTCGCCGAGGTCCTTGCGGATCGAGCCGTCCCGAATCCCCTCGCGCAGAACCCGGACCATCCGCTCGATAGGCGCCATCTCCGCCTCCTTCCCCCGCGGGTCGCTCGGCGGATCGGAGGTGACGAGGATCGAAAACTCGGCGGGATGTTCCTTTCCGAACGCCCAGTAGGCACGTCCGATCGCCTCGATCCGGTCCAGACCGGATTCCTTCCCCGCCGACGCCTCGGCGAATCGCCTCCCGAGGATTCCCACGGCACGCAGGCGCGCCGCCTGGATCAGCCCGGCTCGGTTCTTGAAGTGGAAGTACACGAGGGTGCGGCTGACCCCCGCCGCCTCGGCGATCTCGGCGAAGGGGACGCGATCGGCGCCGCGCTCCGCGAGAAGGCGCGTCGCGGACTCGAGGATGCACTCGCGGGTCTCTTCCTTCGCGGCCCTCTTCGCCATCGGGCGAAGGATACTCGCTTCGGAAAGCGCCGGCGATTCCCGGGCGATCCCTCGGCGCGTCCCTCGCGCTCGATCCCCCACGCGACCGGAGCCTCCTCAGACATCCGCCCGTCTCAATCCCAGGAGCGCCGCCGCCGTCGGCAGGACGGTCCACGCCGCGAGCGACGCCGCGAGGGCCAGGCCGGCGCCCAGCGATCCCTTCGTGAACCTCAGGAACGCAAGCGACGCCGAGCCGAACGCCGCCGTCCCCTCGATCGTCATCAGCGCCCCGGTCCGCACCGCATCGACGGGGTTGACGATCACGGAGACGATGAGAAGCCGCGAGGCCGTCCCCGACGGGAGAAGCGACGCGAGGCCGAGCGCGACGATGTCGAAAAGAACGACCGTAGCGAACCAGACGACGAGGGCCAAGGCGAGGGTGCGCGCGCGCCGGCTCGCCGCTCCGCCGGCCGCGATCCATGCCGCGATCCCGAGAAAGACCGCGGTCAGCACCGCCGATCCGACGAAGACGAGGACGAACCCCAGGACTCCCTCCTCCTCGCTCTGCGAAGATGACGAGACCCGCGGCGCCGAAGCCGATCGCCTGCGCCGCGACCAGCGCCTGGAAGAGACCGAGAAGCCGGCCGAGGAGGATCGTGGCCCGCCCGACCGGCTGCGAGAACATCATCTGCGCCGCACCGCGATCCGGAGCGAGGGCCATGGCGCCGAGGAGGAGCGCCGTCAGCGGAACGACGAAGAGCACGAGTTGGACGAGCGACACCGTGCTACGGGCGAAGTCCTGGATGCCGTGCCCCCCCGACAGAACGTAACCGGACCCGGCGACGGCGAGGGCGAGGGCGTCGAAGACGGCCGCGAACACCTGCGTCCAGCGCGAGCGCACGGCGACGAGGCGCTCGTGGCGCGCGAACAGGAGCAGGGCCGTAAGCGCTCGGGTCATCGCGAGCCTCCCGGCGGACCGGCCGCGCCGAAGATCTCCGTTGTCGCGACTTCGATCCCACCCGCCGCCTCGACGTCCGCGGCGCGCGAGGCCTCGTCGAACCAGGCCGCGAGCCCCGATCCCATGGGGGTCGAGAGGCCCGGAACCCGCGCGTAGACCGCATCGACGGCAGGGACCCAGGCCCGCGTGCGATGGTCGGCCACGTAAGCGACGGCTCCCGGAGCCGGACGCCCGCCACCCTTCCACCAATCCCGCACGCAGCCGAGATCGTCGAAGAGCTTGGGCTCCTCCGAGGGCGCGACGACCTGCGCCGCGAAGCGCGTGTCGGAGTGTGATTCTTCAGCATCATGGACCCCCTGAAGGGGTCGGTTTTTCAGGATCATGGACCCCCCACGTTTTCAGGATCATGGACCCCCCGAGGCCGTGCCTGCCCATCCTGCCCTCCGAGAGGGAGGGACGAGATGGCCTACAGGGAGCACGGCATGTGGGAAGTTCTGGAGGTGCTGCGGCGCGCCCACCGCGGCGAGAAGCTCAAGGCGATCGCGCGGAGCACCGGGCGTTCGCGAAATACGGTCCGACGATACCTATCGACCGCCGGGGAGTTCGACTGGCGGCCCGGCGAGGGTGAGCCGGACGAGGGCCTCGCCGCTCGCGTCTGGGCGCGCCTGCGCCCTGGCTCCTCGGCGAGCGACTCCACCGAAACGGAGCGGCTGCTCGAGCCTCATCGGAGCCAGATCCGACGTTGGCTCCATGGTGAAATCGACGGTGGCCGTCCGCTCAGGCTGACGAAAATCCACGAATTGCTCGAGCGGCTCGGCCTGGTCGTCACCTACAGCTCGCTGTACCGTTTCGCGGTCGAGCACTGCGGATTCGGCGAGACATCGTCGACGGTCCGCGTCGCCGCGGTCGCGCCGGGCGAGCTGGCCGAGATCGACTTCGGCCGCCTCGGCCTGATCCGTGATGGACTGTTCGAGCGCCGCCGGGTGCTGTGGGCGCTGATCGTCACGCTCGTCCACAGCCGACACCAGTACGTACACCTGACGCACTCGCAGAAGCTCGAGGATCTGATCGGCGGTCTCGAAGACGCCTGGGAGTTTTTCGGCGGCGTCACCGCACGGGTCGTCCTCGATAACTTGAGGGCGGCGATCACCAAGGCCGATCGCTACGACCCGATCTTCTCGCGCGTCTTCGAGGAGTACAGCCGCCACCGCGGGTTCGTCATCGACCCCGCCCCGCCGGCGATGGCCACGGGCAAACCGCACGTCGAGCGCCAAGTCCCGTACGTGCGCGAGAGCTTCTTTCGCGGCGAGTCCTTCCTCGGACGCGACCATGCACAGCGCGAGGCGATCCGCTGGTGTCTCGACAAAGCCGGCCGACGCATCCACGGCACCACCCGCAAGCGCCCGCTCGAAGTCTTCGAAGCCGTCGAGAAGGCCGCGCTCAGGCCCCTCGTCGGCGGGCGCTTCGATCCCCCGCGCTGGGACCAGGTCAAGGTCCATCCCGACCACCACATCCGCTTCGGCTACGCCCTCCACTCCGTCCCCGATGCGTACCTCCGCAAGCACGTCGACGTCCGCGGCGACAGCCGCATCGTCCGCATCTACCACGCCGGCGAACTGATCAAGACACACCAGACCCAACCGGCCGGAGGCCGCAGCACCGACTATGCCGACTACCCCAAAGAGAAAACCGCCTACGCCATGCGCGACCCCAACTACATGATCCAGTTGGCCCGCCGGCGCGGCCCCAACCTCGGCGCTTTCATGACCCGCCTGCTGGAAGGTGACTTTCCCTGGGCCCGCCTGCGCCAGGCGCAAAAGCTGATCCGCCTCGCCGACAAGTACGGAGCCCGCTCGCTCGACGCGGCGTGCCGTCGCGCTCTCGGCTTCGAGCTGATCAACGTCCACCGCGTCGAACAGATCGTCCTACGCGGCCTCGATCGTTACGACGACGAGACCGCCGGCACACCATCCCCTGCCAAGCGGATCCAGGGCTCCCTGCGCTTCCTGCGTCCGTCCGACAGTTTCACCCACAAACCCGGTCCAGAGGAGGATCGCGATGGAGATCAATAGCTCGCTGAAGACCGTGCTCAGACGCCTGCGGCTCTCGCCCGTCCTGCACACGCTTCCCGACCGACTGGCCTACGCCGGCAAGACCAAGCTCCCCCATGCCGACTTCCTCGAACTCGTGCTGCAGGACGAGATCGATCGGCGCGAGCACAAGAGCCTCCAGCTGCGCATCGAGAAGGCAGACTTCGCCGAGGAGCGCACCCTCGAGAGCTTCGACTGGGACGCGCCGGTCACCTTCGATCGCGACCGCGTCCGCGACCTCTTCGGCCTCGGCTTCCTCGACCGCCACGAAGACGTGATCTTCATGGGGCCGGTCGGCGTGGGCAAAAGTCACCTGGCCGAGGCCCTGGGCCATGCCGCCTGCCGTGCCGGTAGGCACGTGCTGTGCTCGCGCGCCGACGACCTGCTCAAGGAATTCCTCCAGTCCCGTGCCGATCACTCCACGAGCAAGACCTTGCGCCGCTTTCTCGCACCGCACCTGCTGATCGTCGACGACTTCGCCCTGCGCCGGCTCGACGCCAGGCAATCCAGCGATATCTACGAGGTCATCATCGAACGGCACAAGCGCGCCTCGACCATCTTCACCAGCAACCGCTCCGTCGAAGAGTGGATCCCGCTCTTCGACGACCCGATGCTCGCCCAGAGCGCACTCGACCGCCTGGCCCACAACGCTCACCAGGTCGTCATGGAAGGTGAGAGTTACCGGAAACGTCAGGCGCCTGGGGCCCGGCAACGCGACTCCACGGCGACAACCAAGGGCCCCAACACGAAAGCAACCACCCGGTAGGGGACAGCGAGGGTGGGACGAAAGCTCAGACGCCCCGTGGAAGCTGCCGGTCCCGCGGACGGCCGAATCGCTCCCCGCCCGATCGAGGCGCGGAGCACGGCCGCCCACTGGACCTTGGAAATCCCTGCGGGATTTCCACAGCTGCCACAGGGCCTACCGCACGTCCCTCACCGAACATGTGCGAAAATCCGGATTGGCCTCGGGACGCAGGGGTCCATGATCCTGAAAAGTCACACTTGAACGTGCCGCCCGCAGTCGAGGGGAAAGGAATACCAGGAATGCCCCGGACTTCCTCTACGTGTGACCGTTCGGGGTCGCTTGCCGTGCGAGCACCGCGCCTAGAAGGCCCCGTGAATCTCGGCGAGATGGCCTTGAATCCGCTCGACTCAAAGCGGATCCCTGTTCGCGAGAAGAGGTCGCGGACCTTGCGCACGAACCACTCCGGCGCCGACGTGCATCGTGCCAGCGCGTCGATCCACTCTCGCAGTGTCGGCTTGCACGAATCCATGGCTCCCGCTCTGACGTATCCCCCCGGAAGTTACAGCGAAAACGGTCGAATTCAGCGCGGAAATCCCCGAGCATCCCCCCGGGCGCGGGGCCCAGCCGCACCCGCCTTGCGGGGACGGGGCCGTCCATCCGGGTCGCTCAGAAAGCATGAAGATCTCCGAACTTCCAGCGGAGCGCGTTCGCGCGTGCATCAACGCTCCCGTCCGCGCGGACGGCACTTTCGTCCTTTACTGGATGACCGCCGCGCGACGGACGACGTGGTGCTTCGCCGCGCAGCACGCCGCCGGCAGCGCCGCCGCCTGTCGCGCTCGCGGGCGCTCTACTACCCGTACGTTGAGCCTCTTCCAATCGCGTCTCGCCGAGAAACGCGTGCGTCGATCGCTTTCCGAGGACCTCCCATCCTTCGAGGACTGGCGCAACCGCCTTGCGCCCGGCTCCCTGACATCCGATCGGGCAGTCTAGGTTTCCTCGCCAGGCGCTGAGCCCCGCCGCGTCGTCACGAGCTGCACGACGAGGTGCCGAGCGCGCTCGGGCAGCTCGCCCCAGGCGTCGAGGACGAAATCGAGATCGGGATCCGTGCCGGCAGCGGTCTCGGATCCTCCGGGCGAGCGTTGTGCTCCGGTTATGCTCGTCTCACGTCCGAGGTGCGACGGGTCGGATCCACCCGCTGTCCGGCCTTCGACGGCTACCCCAACGGCAACTTCTTGCCATTGACCGAGTCGCGGCCCATCGTGTCCGACTTGGCGCACAGACTGTTCGGACTCATAAACTCGGAATTGGTGGAGGCGGCGGGAATCGAACCCGCGTCCGAAAAGGTTCGTACGGAAGCTTCTACACGCTTAGCCGTCTGGTCTTTTTATCTCGCCTCGCTCCCGCTCAGCGGCAAATGGGAGCGAGGCCAGCCTCTGATTCTCGCCCGGCCGCCAGAGGCGTCGCGGCCGGACCAGCCCGGATTTGCAGCGCCTCGTCACGGCGTCTCGGGCGGGACTCCGTGGGAGACGTCGCGGTCAATTAAGCCGCGAGGGCGTAGTTGGTGTTGCCAGCTACTTTAGGTTCACCGGATTCACGAGGAGGTGACCCTCGGCGTGCTACTCCCGCCTCTTCCTTTCCGTCGAAACCAAGTTCGCCCCCATGACGAACCGTGCCACGCGCATGGTGCGCCGCGCCGGCCGGGGCGTCAAGTCGCGAGGACGCCGTCGTCCCGTGCGGAGGACGCGGAGGAGGGGGCGCGGCGCGGAACCCGTACGATTCGCCGCGGCACCGGGGTTGCTGCATCCTGTCCGGGGGGAAGCTGCATCGAGGAGGCAGTGATGCGCATCGGAACGTTCGGAATCGCCCTCGCCCTCACGGCCGCCGCGCCCGCCCTCGCCGAGCGCGGCGTGAGCGAACGGTACGCCTTCGAGACCTACCGGGAGCGAGTGGGCCCCGTCACCGTTCTCGTCGACAGCTACCCGGCATCCCTCCGGACCGAAGCGGAGTACATCCCCCTGCACGTGGCGGTGGGATTGAGAAGCGGCGCTCCCGACGTCACGGTGACCCGGGAGAGCTTCACCCTGATCGACGCCCTGGGGAACCGAGTTCCCGCCGCCGGGCCGATCGAGATCCGCGAGAACTACGGGATGGTCACCTTCGACGCTTCCCTCATGCGCATTCGTCCGCTCGTGGTGGGACCGGAGTTCACCGGGAGCCTGCCGCTCCGTTCGAACTTCTACCCCGATGCGAAGGGGATCGGTGTCGTCCAGGACGTCGTCCACCTCGGGCCGTACACCTGGTTCCACGACGTCTTCTACTTCCCCCGCCCCGCCGCGGGGCTCGACGGGATTCTCCGGTTGCGCCTCGAGGGAGGGGGGCTCGAAGAGGCGATCGAGGTGAAGTTCCGGGTGCTCGAGACGAAGCCGGACGCGTAGGCGCTACCATCCCCGATCGTGGGGACCCTCCTCCTCTTTTCGACGGCATCGGCGTCGGCCGCCCCGACCCCGCGACGAACCCGTTCGCTCGGCCTGGCCTCCAGCGGCTCGGCGTGCTCGGCGGAGGGTCCGCGGACGGGGCCACCTTCCGCCCCGTCGACGCGACGCTCGGCGTCGACGGCCTTCCCCAGTCGGCGACGGGGCAGACGACGCTCTACACAGGGGTGAACGCGGCCGCCGTCCTCGGTCGGCACCAAACAGGGCTTCCCGGGCCGACCCTCTGGCCGATCCTCGAGCGCGAATCGCTCTTCCGGAAGCTCGTGGCGAGAGGGCGCCGCCCCGTCTTCGCGAATGCGTTTCCGCGGAAGCACCTCGAGGCGAGGCGCCCTCGGTTCGGGGCGACGACCCGCATGGCGCTCGCCTCGGGGGTCCCCTTGCGGATGCTCGAGGACGAGGCGCGGGACGGCGCACTCCCGCACGACTACACCGGGGAGTGGCCGCGCCGTCACGGGATGCCGTGCCACGAACGGGTCGCCGGGGAGGCCGCCTCCGTCCTCCGCTCGCTTCTCGACGGGCACGACCTCGTCCTTTACGAGTACTTTCTCACCGATCTCGCCGGGCATCGCGGCGACTCGTCCGAACGCGACCGCGAGGCGCGCCGCGCCGACGCCCTCGTCGACGCCGCGCTTGGTGCCGTCGATCCGGACCGCCACCGTGTCGTCGTCGTGAGCGACCACGGGAACCTGGAGGAGTCCGACCACGATCGGCACACGCGCAACGCCGTTCCCCTGCTCGCCTGGGGGAAGGGGGCCGGGGCGCTCGCGGAACGCGTCGAGACCCTGGAGGATCTCTGCCCGGCCCTCGTCGACCTCCTCTGATCCCTCCGTCGTGTAGACTCCGTCGGCTCCGGAGGTTTCCATGCCCATCGTCTTCGTCGCCCTCACGCTTTTCCTCGCCGTCCCCGCTTGCGCGGCGGAACCGGCCCTGCCCGGTCTCGACGTCGCCTACCCCGCTTTCGAGGCGCTCTACCTCGACCTCCATCGGAACCCGGAACTCTCCCTGCGCGAAGAGCGCACCGCCGCGAAGCTCGCGGAGATCCTCCGCTCGAACGGGTTCGAGGCGACCGAGAAGGTCGGCGGGACGGGAGTCGTCGGAGTGCTCCGGAACGGCGCGGGGCCGACCCTCCTGATCCGCACCGACATGGACGCCCTGCCGATCGAGGAGAGGACGGGGCTCCCGTACGCGAGCGTGGCGAAGGGGGTGATGCACGCCTGCGGGCACGACGTCCACATGACGGCCTGGGCGGGGGCGGCCACCCTCCTCGCGGGAATGAAGGACCGCTGGAAAGGAACGCTCGTGATGATCGCGCAGCCGGCCGAGGAAATCGGCGCGGGGGCGAGGGCGATGCTCGACGACGGCCTCTACACCCAGTTCCCGAAGCCGGAGTTCGCGATCGCGTTTCACGCGAGCGGAGAACTCCCGGCGGGCACGATCGGGTGGAAGACCGGCCCGGTCCTCGCGAGCGCCGACTCGGTCGACGTCACCTTCCACGGGAAGGGGACGCACGGCGCGACCCCCCATCTCGGCATCGACCCGATCGCGATCGCCGCCCGGTTCGTCCTCGCCGTGCAGACCCTCGTCTCCCGGGAAAACGATCCGCTCGATCCGGCGGTCGTGACCGTCGGGTCGTTCCACGCCGGGACGAAGCACAACATCATCCCCGACGAGGCGAAACTGCAGATGACCGTCCGCGCCTTCCGCCAGGAAGTCCGGGAGCGGCTCCTCGCGGGGATCGAGAGGATGGCTCGCGCCGAGGCCGCGGCGGCAGGTGCTCCCGAGCCGGCGATCACCGTCAGCCAGGGAACCCGCCCGACCGCGAACGACCCCGCGCTCGCGAACCGGCTCGCGGCGGCGTTGAAGCGGTCCCTCGGGGAAGACCGCGTGGTCGAGTTCCCCCCCGTGATGGCGGCGGAGGACTTCAGCGCGTACGCGAGGGAGGGCGTGGCGACCGCGATCTTCTGGCTCGGGACCGCGAACCCGGAGAAGTCTCGGGCCGCGCGATCAGGAGGCCTGCCGGTCCCCGGACTCCACTCCGCGGAGTTCGCGCCCGACCCCGAGCCGACCCTCCGCACGGGAGCAACCGCGCTCGTGCTCGAGGCGCTCGAACTGCTTCGCTGACTCCAAGGTGGCGCGAACGGTGGGGAGGACTCGCGCCGTGCATGGGGTCGAAGTTGCGGTGGGTCCGAGAGTTCCATCGCGAAGCCCGTGCCGCGAAGTCGCG
>CAYLHQ010000003.1:0-153699 GCA_964383585.1 uncultured Acidobacteriota bacterium | reverse complement strand
GGAAAGGAGTCGCCGAATCCGCGTCCCATCCCCCAACAACCTCGCGGTCACGTAGTACCCGATCCACGGTGTCGAGACGGTCGTTCTCCAGCGCGATTCGATCCTCCCGTCCCCACGATTCGTGTCGCGCCGCGAGCGTCGCTTTGGACTCCTGGACTCGTCGCACCTTCGGCCTCGTGCGCGGTGCGAGTCCTCCTCACCTGTCGCGCCACCTTGCGCGGGGCGTGCCCCTTCCCGGGGCGACCCGTTCCTCCGACAGGTGGAGGATCGACCGGCGCGCGCGGTCGACCAAGGGGGCGACGTCGTCGCCGTTCGCGCACTTGGAATCGATCGCCTCGCCGAAACGGACCGCGATCGTTCCGGGCCGCACCACCAAACCGCCGGGCGGCATCAACGACCACGATCCGACGATGGCGACGGGCACCACGGGAACCCCGCACTGCGCGGCGAGATGGAACGGCCCCTTCTTGAACGGGAGGAGCTTCCCGTCCCGGCTCCGCGTCCCCTCGGCGAACATCAGGATCGGGTTCCCCGCGCGGAGCCACGCGTGGGCGGCGTCGAGGCTCCGGATCGCCTTTTCGCGATCGCTGCGGTCGATCGAGATGAAACCGGCGGAGCGCATCGCGCGGCCGAAGATCGGGATCCGGAAGAGCGAGGCCTTCGCGACGACGCGCGTGGACACCGGGAGGACCATGACGAGCGCCCAGATGTCGAGGTTCGACTGGTGGTTCGAGACGAAGACGCAAGGGGCCCGCCGCTCGAGGTCTTCGTGGGCGGAATACTCGACCCGGCACCCCGCCGCAAGGAGGTGGAGGCGCGACCAGATTCGCCCGATGCGGAAGCAGAGGTGGCGGCCCGGAAAGATCAGCTCGCCCACGATCGCCGCGATGCCGAGCACGGCGGTGGCGATCACGAAGACGAACGCGACGAGGAAACCGCGCAACACGCGTCGGGAGTATAGCGTCCCGGCGCTTGACCCCGGCCGAAGGCCGACCCTATCCTCCCGGCGTCTCATGCCGTCCTATCTCAAGAGCACCCTCGAGGACCTCGGCGGGATGGTCGCGCTCACGGCGGAGACCCTCCGCCAGGGGGTGCGCAGGCCCTTCGAGGTGGACCTGTGGATGCAGCAGATGCTCCACCTCGGGGTCGGCTCGCTCACGATCACGAACGTGACCTTGCTCTTCACCGGGATGGTGCTCGCCGTGCAGACCGCCTACTCCCTCTCCGCGTACGGCGGCACGACGTTCGTGGGCGATCTTCTCGCCCTCGCGGTCGTCCGCGAGCTCGGTCCGGTCCTGACCGCGCTCATGCTCGCGGGCCGGGTCGGCGCCGGGATCACCGCCGAGCTCGGTTCGATGGCGGTCACGGAGCAGGTCGACGCGATCCGGGCGCTCGGGGCGAGTCCCGTCAAGAAGCTCGTGGTTCCGAGGGTGGGGACGCTCCTCGTCGCGACCCCGATGCTCACCGTCCTCGCCGACGCGATGGGGCTCTTCGGGGGGCTCGCGATGGCGGTGTACGACGTGGGGCAGGGCGGCGCCTACTTCATGAGCCACGTCCTCGGCGCCCTCTCGCTCCAGGACATCGCGAGCGGACTCGGGAAGACGGTGTTTTTCGGTCTCTTCATCGGGATCATCGCCTGCCACAACGGGATCCGGGCCACCGGGGGAGCCGACGGCGTCGGCCAGGCCACGACCCGGACGGTGGTCACCGGGTCGATCTCCGTGATCATCTCCGATTTCTTCCTCACGAAGTTTTTCCTCCTCTTCTGACGGCCATGGGCGACCCCTTTCTCCGCTTCGTCGACGTCCACCGGTCCTTCGGGACCAACCGCGTCCTCCGCGGGGTGAATCTCGATGTGGAGCGCGGGGAGTCGATCGTCATCCTCGGAGGGAGCGGTTCCGGGAAATCGGTTCTCCTCCGGCACGCGATCGGACTCCAGCGCCCCGACGCGGGCGAGGTTTGGGTCGACGGGACGGAGATTTCGGAACTCGACGAGGACGAGCTGCAGGAGTGCCGGAAGAAGGTCGGGATGCTCTTCCAGGCGGGGGCCCTCTTCGACTCGATGACGGTCATGGACAACGTCGCCTTCGCGCTCCGGGAGCACACGGACCGCACGGAAGCGGAGATCGCGGAACGGGTGCGCGAGGTGCTCTCCCTCGTCGAGCTCGAGGGGGTCGAAGAGCAGATGCCCGCCGACCTTTCCGGAGGGATGCGCAAACGCGTCGCGCTCGCGCGGGCGATCGCGATCGCGCCGCGCTGTCTTCTCTACGACGAGCCGACGACCGGCCTCGACCCGATCACGGCGGGAACGATCAACCGGCTCATCCGTTCGCTCCAAGAGCGGTTGGGGGTCACTTCCGTCGTCGTGACCCACGACATCGACTCGGCCTTCGCGGTGGCCGACCGCGTCGCCTTCTTGTACGAAGGGCGCATCGAGTTCCACGGCACGACCGCCGAGGCGCGGGTCTCCGACCACCCGCGCCTCCGGGCCTTTCTCTCGGGAGGGAAACATGGCGAAGTACCGTAGCCGGGATCTGGCGGTGGGCGGGTTCGCGGCGCTGGCCCTCATCGTCCTCGCCGTGGGGATCATGGCCGTCGGGGGGGAGTCGCGGATCTTCTCGCGCAAGGTCCCGTTCAAGGCGGTCTTCCCCTCGGTCGACGGCGTGATCCTCGGCTCTCCCGTGAAGATCTCGGGCGTGACCGTCGGAACCGTTTCCGGCATCCGCCTCCCCGTCGATCCGGGGGCCCGCGGGATCGAGGTGGAGTTCGGAATCGAACAGGCGTACGGGGGCCGGGTGCGCGAGGGGTCGACGGCGACGCTGCGATTCCTCCAGTATCTCTCCGGCGAGAAGTACGTCGAGGTCGCCGCCGGCGATCCGGCGCGGCCGCAACTCCCTCCCGGGTCGCTGATCCCGACCTCCGAGGGAAGCCAATTCCTCGAAAAGGGGGAGGACATCGCGGAGAACCTCGCGGCGATCACGATCTCGGTCCGCGAGATCCTGGAGCCGCTCGAGCGCGGCGAGGGTCTCCTGGGCGAGATGCTGCGGGACCCGGAGTTCGGAAAGGAAGGGCTCGCCGCCGCACGGGAGGCCCTCGAGAACCTCCGGGA
The DNA here is from genome assembly GCA_964383585.1 of uncultured Acidobacteriota bacterium. Lineage (GTDB taxonomy): Bacteria > Acidobacteriota > Polarisedimenticolia > Polarisedimenticolales > DASRJG01 > CAYLHQ01. Next base: position 150,590 of record CAYLHQ010000003.1, on the reverse strand, counting down.
CCTCACGGGGACCTTGAAGCGCGGCGAAGGGTTCGCCGGCCGGCTCTTCTCGGACCCCGAGCTGGCGGAGCGATCGAAGGCGCTCGGGACGGCGATCGACGCGCTCGCCGCCCTCCTCGAACGGGCATCGCGGGGCGAAGGGGCGCTCGGGGACCTCCTCGCCGAGGAGGGGGACGCGAAGAAGGCGGTCGCCGACCTCCGGGCGGCGTCGGCGTCGCTCCGAAGGGTGGGCGAACGGTTGGAGTCGACCGAGGGGATGCTCGGCAGGATCCTGAACGATCCGGTCTACTCGGAGCAACTCGCGGCCGACCTGCGGCTCACGATGCAGAACCTCGCCGAGATCACGACCAAGATCAACAACGGCCAGGGCACCCTGGGCCTCCTCGTCAACGACCGCACCCTCCACGACGGCGCCGTCCAGGTGATCGCGGGGGTGGGGGACAGCAAGTTCGCGAACTGGCTCCTGCGCCGCTACCAGAAGAAGGGGATCGAGATCCGGGACGAGCCCGCGCCGAATCCTCCCCGAGGAGGTTCGTGACGGAGTTCGCCGGCGCCCGTCATGGCGGCGCGTTCGACCCCCGCGCTAGCATGCGCCGCGCGAAATCCCGTCCGGAGGACCGAGACGGCCCGACCCCAGGAGACTCCCCGTGAAGATGAAGCCGTTCGAGCAGTTGCTCGCGAAGGTCCCCACCCGCCAGGCCCGGATCGGCGTGATCGGCCTCGGGTACGTCGGTCTTCCGCTCGTGGTGGAGTACGCCCGCGCCGGGTTCCACGTCGTCGGCATCGACGTCGACGAAACCAAGGTCGCGAACGTGAACGCCGGGCGCTCGCACGTCGAAGACATTCCGGCGCGGGAACTGCGCCCCCTCGTCCGGAAGGGGCTCGTCGAGGCCCGGAGCGGCTACCGCGGGTGCGGAAAGTTGGACGCGATCTTCATCGCCGTTCCGACCCCTCTGCGGAAGACGAAGGATCCCGACATCTCCTACATCGTCGCGTCGGTGTCGGAGATCGCGAAGGAAATCCGCCCGGGCCAGCTCGTCGTCCTCGAATCGACGACGTACCCCGGCACGACCGAAGAGGTGGTCCGGCCGATGCTCGAGGAGGGGGGCCTCCGCGCGGGGAGGGACTTCTTCCTCGCCTTCTCCCCGGAACGGGTCGATCCGGGCAACAAGGTCTGGACCACCCGGAACACCCCGAAGGTCGTCGGCGGGGTCACCGCCCGCTGCGCGCGCGCCGCGAAGGCCTTCTACTCGCAGGCGGTCGACACGGTGCACCTCGTGTCGTCGACCCAGGCCGCCGAGATGTGCAAACTCCTCGAGAACACGTTCCGCGCGGTGAACATCGGTCTCGTCAACGAGATCGCCCTCATGAGCGAGCGCCTCGGTCTCGACGTCTGGGAGGTGATCGACGCGGCCGCGACGAAGCCCTTCGGCTTCATGAAGTTCTATCCCGGCCCCGGGATCGGAGGGCACTGCATCCCCCTGGACCCGCACTACCTCGCCTGGAAGCTCAAGACGCTCAACTATTCCGCGCGCTTCATCGAGTTGGCGTCCGAGGTCAACGGGCACATGCCCGAGGTCGTCGTACGGCGCGCGACGGAACTCCTGAACGAGCGCCGCAAGAGCGTGAAGGGCGCAAGGATCTTCGTGGTGGGGGTCGCATACAAGAGGGACACCGGGGACCTGAGGGAATCCCCGTCGCTCGACGTCATCCGCCTGCTCGACGAGCGCGGCGCCAGGGTTTCCTTCCACGATCCCTTCGCGAAGTCGGTCGAGATCCGGGAGGGGGTCGCGCAGCGGGTCACGCCCCTCACGCCGGCGAATCTCCGGCGGGCCGACCTCGTGATGATCGCGACCGACCACTCCGTCTACGACTACGACGCGATCGTGAGAGGCGCGAAAGTCGTGCTCGACACGCGGAATGCGACCCGCTCGGTCCGGGCCGGCCGAGCGAAGATCCACAAGCTCTGATCCGATGCGGAAGGTCTTGATCACCGGGGGGGCCGGCTTCATCGGATCCCATCTCGCGGAGAGGCTCCTCCGCGACGGCCGCGCCGTGGTCGTCCTCGACAACTTCGATCCGTTTTACGACCTGGAGGTCAAGGAGCGGAACCTCGCCGGCATCGAGGGGAAGCCCGGTTTCCGCCTCGTCCGGGGCGACATCCGCGATCCCGCGGCCCTCGACGACTCCCTCGCGGAACCGACCGACCTCGTCGTCCATCTCGCCGCGAAAGCGGGGGTCCGTCCCTCGCTCGCCGACCCCGTCGGATACGCTTCGGTGAACGTCGACGGGACCGTCCAGGTCCTCGAAGCGGTGCGGCGGCACGCGGTTCCGCGGATGATCTTCGGATCGTCCTCCTCGGTGTACGGGAACAACCGCAAGGTGCCGTTCGCGGAGGACGATCCCGTGGACGAACCGGTCTCCCCCTACGCGGCGACGAAGCGGGCCGGGGAGCTGCTCTGCCACGCCCACCATCATCTGCACGGGACCGACGTGGCCTGCCTCCGGTTCTTCACGGTGTACGGGCCGAGGCAGCGGCCGGACCTCGCGATCCACTCGTTCGCGCGTGCGATGCTCGAGGGTCGCACGATCGCGATGTTCGGCGACGGGACGAACGGCAGGGACTACACCTACGTCGACGACGTCCTGGACGGGATCCTCCTCGCGGCCGAGCGGGTCCGGGGGTTCCGGATCTGGAATCTCGGGGGGTCGTCGCCGGTTCCGCTCGCGGAGATGATCCGTCGGATCGCCGACGGTCTCGGGGTCCGTCCCGACGTCCGCCGCGAACCGATGCAGCCGGGAGACGTCGACCGCACCTGGGCGGACGTCGCCCGTGCCCGCGCGGAGCTCTCCTGGACGCCCCGCGTTCCGTTCGAAGAGGGACTGTCCCGATTCCTCGACTGGCTGCGAGACGACGTGGCGCGCGCGCGCGCGACGGGGAGGAAGGCGTGAACATCACCGTGGTCGGCACCGGGTACGTCGGGCTCGTGACGGGAGCCTGCTTCGCGGAGTTCGGAAACCACGTGCTCTGCGTTGACAAGGACGAGCGCAAGATCGCGATGCTCCTCGACGGGAAGATCCCGATCTACGAGCCGGGCCTCGACGATCTCGTCGAGCGCAACGTCAAGGCGGGCCGTCTCCGGTTCTCGACCGACGTCGGGGCCGCCGTGCGGGAGTCGCTCGTCGTGATGATCGCGGTCGGTACGCCGCAGGGGAACGACGGCAAGGCCGACCTCTCGTTCGTCCTCCAAGTCGCGAAAACCATCGCGGAGAACCTGAACGCATACAAGGTCGTCGTCACGAAGAGCACCGTGCCGGCGGGGACGGGAAAACGAGTGCGCGAGGTGATCGAGAAGCACCGGTCGGCGAATCATCCCTTCAGCGTCGCATCGAACCCCGAGTTCCTCCGGGAAGGGTCGGCGATCGAGGACTTCATGAGGCCGAACCGGGTGGTGATCGGCACCGAGGACGAGGCGTCGCGCGCGATCCTCGAAGATCTGTACCGGCCGCTCTACCTGATCGAGACCCCGATCGTCTGCACCGACGTCGTCACCTCGGAGCTGATCAAGTACGCGTCGAACGCCTTCCTCGCGACGAAGATCTCCTTCATCAACGAGATGGCCGACCTCTGCGAGAAGCTCGGCGCGGACGTCCACGACGTGGCCAAGGGGATGGGGCTCGACCAGAGGATCGGCAAGAAGTTCCTCCACCCCGGCCCCGGATACGGGGGGTCGTGTTTCCCGAAGGACACGCGGGCCGTGGTCGAGATCGCGCGGGAGCAGGGGATGGTCCTCGAAATCGTCGAGGCGGTGATCGCCGTGAACGAGGCGAGAATCCCCGCGGGCGTGGCGAAGATCCGCGACGCGCTCGGCGGGAGCGTGAAAGGGCGCACGATCGGGCAACTCGGCCTGACGTTCAAGCCGAACACCGACGACTTGAGGGAGTCCCCCGCACTCCGGATCCTCGAGCAGCTCCTCCTCGAGGGGGCGAGGGTCCGGGCGTACGACCCGGTCGGGATGACCCTCGCCGCCGAGGTTCCGCGGGAAGGGTTGACCTACTGCGAGGACGAGTTCGACGCCGCCAAGGGGTCCGAGGCCCTCGTGGTCGCGACGGAATGGAACCAGTTCCGAGGGCTCGATCCCGATCGGCTGAAAGCGGTGATGAAGGAGCCGGTGATCGTCGATCTCCGAAACGTCTACGAGCCGGAGGCGATGCGGGCGAAGGGCTTCCGGTACACCTGCATCGGGAGGCCCTGATGGCGCGCTGGCTCGTGACGGGGGGCGGGGGGTTCGTCGGATCGAATCTCGTCGAGGCCCTCCTCCGGCGAGGGGAGGACGTGACCGCCCTCGACGATTTCTCGACGGGACGCCGGTCGAACCTCGCGGAGGCTTCGACGTGGGCGCGGCAGGGGGGCGGGGTGTGGACCCTCGTCGAGGGGGACATCCGCGACCTCGACACCTGCCGGAAGGCGGTCGAGGGGATGGACTTCGTTCTTCATCAGGCGGCGATCCCGTCGGTCCAGCGCTCGGTGAAGGACCCTCTCACCACGAACGACGTGAACGTGAGAGGCAGCCTGCAGATGCTCGTTGCCGCGCGGGATGCGCGGGTCCGGCGCTTCGTCTTCGCGTCGTCGTCGTCCCTTTACGGCGACAGCGAGACCCTTCCGAAGGTCGAGACGATGCCGGCGGCGCCGATCTCTCCGTACGGGCTCCAGAAACTCGCCGGGGAGACCTACTGCCGCCTCTTCCACCGCCTCTACGGGCTCCCGACGGTCGCCCTCCGCTACTTCAACGTGTTCGGTCCGCGGCAGGACCCGGGAAGCGAGTACTCCGCCGTCATCCCGAAGTTCATGGCGGCGCTGCGGGAAGGGAGGCGCCCCCGGATCTTCGGCGACGGGGAGCAGAGCCGCGACTTCACCTTCGTCGCGAACGTGGTGCGGGCGAACCTCCTGGCCTGCGAGGCCGGCGAGGCGGCGTGGGGCCGCGCCTTCAACGTCGCGTGCGGCGACCGGATCACGCTGAACGGTCTGCTCGAGATTCTCGGCGAGCTGTCCGGAACGCGTCCCGACCCCGAGTACGCCGCGGCGCGCCCCGGGGACATCCGGCACTCGCTCGCCGATGTCGCCTCGGCGGGCGAGTTCCTCGGCTACGACCCCGAGTTCGATCTCCGCGAGGGGCTCGCCCGCACGTGGGAGGCGTTCTGAGAGGGGCGATTCACGTCGTGCTTCTCGCGGGGGGCAGCGGGACGCGCTTTTGGCCGCTGTCGCGCGCGCGCAGGCCGAAGCAGTTCCTCCCCCTCGCGGGTTCGCGGACCCTCCTCGAGGAGACCTGGCGGAGGGTGAGGCGCCTCGCTCCGCCCGACCGTCTCTGGGTCGTGGCGCCGCGTTCCCTCGCCTCGGCCGTGCGCCGTGCGCTCCCCGACCTCCCGAGCCGGAATCTCGTCGTCGAGCCGTCGCCGAAGGACACGGCGCCGGCGATCGGCCTCGCCTGTGCCCGCGTGCGCATGCGCGACCCCGACGCGGTGACGGCGTTCTTCCCGACCGACCACGTGATCCGGGACGCGAACGCGTTCGCGGTCGCCGTCCGCGCCGCGGTCGCCGAGGCGCGCAACGGGTCCCTCGTCTGCCTCGGGATCTCGCCGACCCGCGCGGCGACGGGGTTCGGTTACCTCCGCTGCCGGGGAACGCTCCGCCCCGGGATCCCGGCCGGGGTCGAGCGTTTCGTCGAAAAGCCGGACGCGGCCACGGCCCGGCGGTTCCTGCGATCCGGCCGCCATCTGTGGAACGCCGGGATGTTCGTCTGGCGCGCGGACCGTTTTCTCGAGGAACTCGCGGTGCACGCCCCGTCGACCCACGCCGCCGTCGTGGCGACCGCTGCCGGCGACCGGAGCGCGTGGGACGGGGCCGAGCGCCGGTCGGTCGACTACGCCGTGATGGAGAAGGCGCGAGGGGTCCGCGTCGTTCCGCTCGACGCGGGGTGGGACGACGTCGGCTCTTGGGACGCCGTCGCCGCGCTCCGACGCGAGGCCGGAACCGACCGGGATCCCCGCGCCGTTCTCGTCGAGAGCCCCGGCTCGGTCGTGCTCTCCGAAGGGCGCACCGTGGCGGTCGTCGGTGTGCCGGGAGTCGTCGTCGTCGAGACGAAGGACGCGGTTCTCGTCGTCGCGCGCGGGGCGAGCGAAAAGGTCCGTGCCGTCGTCGACGCGCTCCGGTCACGCGGACGGGACGAGTTGCTGTGAGCTCGTCCGACGGCGCCACGCGCGCGGGACTCGTGCCGGTCCTGATCGCGGCGGCGCTCCTGCCCTGGGTCTTGGGCGGCACGCCGATCGGCGCGAGCCGCGCGGCCGCCGCTCTCGTGATCGCGGGATTCGCGCTCGCCTGCCTGCGGGGAGGGCCGGCCGCCCCGGGGCTTCGGCGGGATTCGCTCTGGCTCTGGCCGGCGGCGGTCCTCGGCCTCCTCGCGGCGTTCCAGGCGACGCCTCTCCCCCTTCCCGTCCTCCGCGCGATCAGCCCCCGGACGGCCGCCGCGTGGGAATCGTCGGTCGTCCCTCCGGGCGGCCCGTCGGGGGCGGAGGCGGTCGCCCGTCTCGAAGAGCGCGCCCTCCACGCGGTTCCCGAGGCCGATTCGTTCCCGTGGCCGGTCGGGGATCCGAGCGGGTTTCACGCGGCGGCTCCGGAGCGGCCGGCGAGGGCCACGATCTCGTACCACCCCGCCGCGACTCTCGAGCGGCTCCTGTGGTTTGTCGCCCTCCTCGCCGGCTTCGTCCTCGTGCGGGAAGCGGCTGCGACCCGAACCGGGCGATCGTGGATCCGGATCGTTCTCCTCGCCGATCTGACCCTGCTCGCGGCCGCCGCCCTCGCCTTCCGCGCCCTCGCCCCCGGCTCCGTGTTCGGCCTCGTCACGCCGCTGCGCGGCGGCGCTCCGTTCGGTCCGTACGTCAACCCCTCGCACTTCGCCTTCCTGATGGAGCTCGCGGTGCCGTGGCTCGCCGCGCTCGCCTGGGATCGGTGGAGACGAGATCGGTCGCGGTTCTCCCCGGTCCTCGTGCCGGCGGCGGGTGCGTCGATCTGCGCCGCGGCGGCGATCGGCTCCGCGAGCAAAGCGGCGGCGCTCCTGATCCCGCTGTCGCTCTCGGCCGTTCTCGCGGCCGGGACGGCCGGGCGGTCCGGAAAATGGCGTACCGTCGCGGTTGCGGCTTCGGTGTTCGTCCTCCTCGCCTTCGCCGCGGTGCAGACCCCCCTCGGTGGGAGGATCGGCGATTTCATGGCTTCGGGAGGGACGGAGGTCGCGTCCTCCGACCGCTTCCTCGTCTGGCGCCACGCGCTCGGCGGCGTTCTCGCGGTCCATCCGATCTTCGGGACCGGATTCGGAGCGTTCCGGCACGTGATTCCCAGGGCGCTCCCTGCCGGGGAGGCCGAACCCTGGCTCCAGCTCCACAACGACTTCCTGGAGGTCGCGGTCGACGGGGGTGCGATCGCCGCGGCCCTCGTGCTCCTGCTCGCGTGGGGGTTTTGGAGGCGCGTCACGGAGACCCTCCGAAGGGGGCGGCCACGCCTCGACCGGGTCGGTCTGATCGCGGGGCTCGCCGCGCTGACGGTCCACGCCGCGTTCGACTTCGGGCACCAAATGCCGGGGAACGCGCTCGTCTTCGTCGTCGCGTGCGGCCTTGCGGTCCCGTCGGCGGGGCTCCCTCCGATTCACGGTCGCGCCTTTCGGATCGGGTCGAGCGTGGCCGCAAGCGTCGCCTTCGCCGGGTTCGCCTTCCTCGCCCTGCGTGGGATCGCGCTCGGAGGGTCGTTCTCGTCGGGGCTCCGGGATGCCGCGGCGGGAGCGTACGAGATGGCGGTGCGGGAACTCGACCGGGGGGCCGTCGGGATCCACCGCTTCGAGTCCCGTTGGATGGCGGGAGAGGTCCGGCTCGGGATGTGGGACCGGATGGAGGATCCCGTCGCGTACGGGGAGGAGGGCGTTCGCACGCTGAGCGAGGCGGCGCGGGAGTTTCTCGCGTCCGAGCGCGAGGTCGCGGCTTCGGGATGGCCGCTTTCCGGCCTCGCGTCGACCTATCGCCGCGTCGAGCAACTCGAGGCGGCGGCCCGTCCCTTCGATCTCTCCTCGCTCGGGAAGCCCGCGTGGGCGCGCATCGGACGCGCGGGGCGGATCGCGGTCGGTCTCGGGAGGCTCGCGATCGATCGCGAGCCGACCGTTCCCGCACGCCGAGACGTGCTCGTCGAGACGTTCCGGACGCTCGGTCTTCGGGACGAGGCCGCCGCCGCGATCCGCGAGTCGGCGCGCATCCAGCCCGTGTTCGAGAAACATCCCGGTTTCGATCCGGACCGGATGGAACGAGCCCTTCTCGAGGCGTTTCACGAGGGGGCGACCGAGGCGATCTCGGACGTCCCGATGACGCGCCCGATGGAGCACCGGCTCTCTCTCGGCAAGTCGGCCTTCCGCCTCGAACGGTTCGACGAGGCCGACGCCTGGTTCCGCCGGGTTCTCGACGGCCCGGCCGGCCGGATCGACCTCGCCGAGGCGCGTTTCTGGCTCGGGCTGGTCTCGGAGAAGCGGGGTCGGCCCGAGGATGCGGAAGGGTTCTTCGCCTCGGTCCTGTCGGTCCCGAATTTCCGTCCAGCCTCGCTCGACCGGCTCGCCCGGCTCGCCGAGCGGCGCGGCGACTGGCGCGGAGCGTACGAAAGACTGGGACTCCTGCGGCGGGAGGATCCGGGCCGGCCGGAATACGTGGTGCGCTGGGCGGCGGCGGCCATCCGGGCCGGCGAGGCCGCGCGCGCCGTCGAAGGAATCCGGGCCGCCCTCGTGCGCCTCCCGGGCGAGCCCGACCTCCGGGTGGTGTTGGTCGAGGCCCTGGTCGCCGCCGGGAACGTCGAGGGTGCGTCGAGGGAACTCGGGGCGTTCGCCGACCGGTTCGGCGGCGATCCCCGCCTCGACGGTCTTCGCCGGAAGGTGGCCGAGGCGCGACACCGGGAAGCGAGGGTTCCTTGAACCGGTCCGGCTCTGGCGGTATACCCTCCCGGGTGATCTCCCCCCCACTCCACGTGCCCGCGACCGTTCCCGTTCGAACGGAGCGCGGGCGCAACCTGCGCTTCGCGCTCGGATTCGTCTGCCTTTCCGGCCTGGCGATCGTCCTTCCGTTCGTCCCTCACTTCGATCGCGTCGTCCTCCTCGGCGTCATGGCCGGAGCGTATCTCGGCTACCTGTTCTTCCGGAGCCGGGGCGGGAGGTTCGACTGGTTCGAGATCGTCGTTCCCTACGGGGCGTTCTTCGTTCTCGCGTACGGCGTGGGGGCGCTCTTCTACGCGTTCGTGCCGGGGGAGCTTTTCCGGCGCTCGCTCGATCCCTATCTGACGCCGGCCCTCGGGGTCGCGACGGGCGGGTTCCTCGCGTTCCTGGCCGGGTATGCCGTTCGAGGAGGAGGTCTCGTGCGGCAGTCTCCGCTCGGGCGATGGCGCCCCGCGGGGATGGGGTTCGTGCTGCTCGCCGGCCTCACCGGATTCGCCGGGCAGATGGCGAACGTCGCGGCCAACCGCCAGTTCTCTGCGGTGGGAGTTCTCGGGGGTCTCGTCTCCGCCGCAGGCCAGTTCTGGTTCTTCTTTCCGATGGCGTGGTACCTCGCGTGGCACGGGTTCTGGACGTCGAGGCGGTGGCGGCTCGGCGAGCGCGCGGCCTTCTGCGTCGTCGTCGCGATGGCGTCGGTCCTTCTCGCGCTCAACGTCGGCACGAAGGAGGTCGTCGTCACCCTCGGCGCGATCCCGATCGTCGCGTTCTGGCACGTGCGGCGCCGGCTCCCGATGAAATCGATCGCGACACTCCTCCTCGTCGTCATCTTCGTCGTGTTTCCCGTTTACAACACGTTCCGCTACACGGAGGTCGGCGCCGACACCGGGGCGCGCCTGAGCCGGACGATCGAGACCGCGGCACGGTGGGATTCGGGAACGTACCTGGAGCATACGTTCCTCGCCTTCCTGGGGCGGATGGCATACGTCACGTCGACCGCCGCCGTGATCCGCGACGTGGGCCGCCACGTCGATTACAAGATGGGGGAGACGCTCCTCCGCGCTCCCGTTTCGGTCCTCATCCCGAGGATCGTCTGGCCCGACAAGCCGAACATCGTGATCGGGCGCGAGTTCGCGGAAACCTTCCGGCTGATCCATTCCCGCGACCGCCAGACGCAGATCGGCGCCTCCTCGATCGGGGAGCTGTACTGGAACTTCGGCACCGCGGGGGTCCTGTTCGGGATGTTCCTCTTCGGGGTCCTGTACCGCTGGTGGTACCGGCGCTACGGCGAGGGGGAGCGAACCGACGACGCGCTCCGCCGGGCCGTGTACGTCGTCCTTCTGACGCTTTCGTGGAACATCGAGGGGGGGATCGCCTCCATGCTCGCCGGCGCCGTGAAGATCCTGCTTTTGGTCACGTTTTTCGTCGTCATCACCCGAAGACTGGGCTTTCTGGTCCCGATCGACTCTCCGTCGGGACGGTCCGGCTGGTCAAAGTGGGAATTCGCCGTACATGAAACGGGGCGTCCCACGGCGGGCGTTTTCGAGGTTCGATGATCGAGATCGGGATCGTCACATTGCTGGTCGGGACCATGACGGCCTGGATGGTCACCCCTTGGGTGGCCCGCTTGGGGTATCGCCTGGGCGCCGTCGACGCCCCGGACTCCCGAAAGGTCCACCAGGTACCGGTCCCCCGGATCGGAGGGCTCGCCGTCTTCGCCGGGTTCGTCGCGTCGGGCTCGTTCGCGGTCTTCGCGACCGGCTACTGGCAGAAGTTCCCCGACGGGGCGGGCGAGTGGGGAGCGCTCGCCGCGGGCGCCGTCACGATGCTCCTCCTCGGCCTCGTCGACGACATCCGCGGCATCGGGTTCCCGTGGAAGTTCGGCGTGCAGATCCTCGCCGCCGGGGTCGCGTGGTCCGCGGGGTTCCGGATCGACTCCGTCACCCTGCCGCTCGTGGAAGGGCCGCTCCAGTTCGGGATGCTCTCGCTCCCCGTGACGGTGCTCTGGATCGTGGGGATCACGAACGCCCTCAACCTGATCGACGGACTCGACGGACTCGCCGCAGGGTCCGCGATGATCACGTGCACGGCGGTGGCGGCGATCGCGTTCGGGTCGGGAAACGTCGCCGAGGCGGCGATCAGCGCCGCGCTCCTCGGGTCGCTGCTCGGATTCCTCCGTTACAACTTCAATCCCGCACGGATCTTCCTCGGGGACTCCGGGAGCATGTGGCTCGGCTTCATCCTCGCGCTGACCTCGATCCGGGGATCACAAAAGAACACGACCACGGTCGCGGTCTTGGTCCCGGTCCTCGTTCTCGGTCTCCCGATTTTCGATACCGCCTTCGCCGTGCTTCGGAGAACGTGGCGTCTCGCCCGGCAGCGGCGGGCGGATTCCGAGGGCGCGATCGGGGCGCTTCGTCGCGTGTCGGTCCTGTTCCTCCCGGACCGCGGCCACATCCACCACCGCCTCCTCGATGCCGGACTGTCGCACCGTGCGGCCGTCCTCGTCCTTTATTCCGTCGCGACGGTATTCGCCGCACTCGCCCTCGTCCACGCGCTGGCGACCGGCATGGCCCTCGCGGTTCTTTCGGCGATCTTCGTCGCGTTCGCCGCGCTCGTTGCGGCCCTCGCGTGGACCCGGAGGCGTGCGGTTCGAAGGCGGCGCGAGGCGGCGGCTGCGGCCCTCGCGGTCCTTCCCGAGGAGCGGCACGCCGGCTCCTCCCCTTCGTGACGGCCGGGTTGAAGCGGCGGGCCCGAAGCCTCCGGCTCGCGGTTCTCCTCGTGCCGGCGGGACTCTGTGCCACGCCGCTACGGGCGCAAGGGGAGCGGCTCGACGGGATCCCGGTAGGTCGTTGGCTGCTGAAGCCTGTCCTCTTCGCGCAGCTCGGGTACGACACGAACCCGTTCTACGAAGGCCCGGAGGGCGACGCCGACTCGGAGACGAGCGCCCGCTACGCGCTGGGCCTCGACGGCACCCTCCCATTTCGCGAAAGCGCGCTCCGTCTCGCCTACCGCCGCGAACGGCTCGACTACGAGAACACGGAGCTCACGGAGGACACGGCGGAGGACTTCTCGGGGGAGCTCGGGCTGCGCCTTGCGACCCGGGATGAAGTGAAGGTGGGAGCCGATCTGACTCGAGGGATCGCCGACACTCTCCGATTCGACCCCGGCGGCGAGATCGTTTTCCGGGGGGAGCCTTACGACCTGCGGCTGGTCACGACGACGGCGAGCCGTGAGGTGCGCGGAAGGCCGGGGTACGGGATCCAGGTGTCCCGGCGGGATCTCGTGTTCCCACGAGAAGAGGCGGACTTCAACTACTTCGAGTACCGGGGCTGGGACTTCGACGCGGAGTACCGCCATCCGTTCGGCCCCTCCACCTGGGGCACCCTCGGATACGCGGGGAAGCGGTATCGCCACTTCTGCGACACGGTCGAGCCGGGGGGAACCCCCTGTCCCGACGTCGGAGTGCCGTTTCGCGAAGAGACGGGGGATGTCGTTTACGCGGGATTCCGAGGGGCGTTGTCGGAACGAAGTCCCTACCGCGCGAGAATCGGATGGCTCGACCTCCGATACGACGGGACGATCTCCGAAGGGTATCGGGGCCCGGTGGGCGATGTCGACGTTCGGGTGGGGCTGTCGGCGGGCACGTGGGTCGCGGCGACGTTGACCCGGCAGGTGTACTCGTCCTTCTACTTGAACAACAACTATTTCGTCTATGACGCGGCTTCGGCTCGGGCGGGGCTCGGCTTCGCCGACCGCTGGGAGGTCGCGCTCGGGGCCACGTACTCGCGGAGCCGGTACGAAACCCCCGCGCCGGGGTCGACGACGGGGGCGCGAACCGATGACACCCTCCGCTCGGAGGCGTATGCTAACGTCTTTCTCCCGAAGCGTTTCGGGATTCGGGTCGTCGTGACCGACGAGAGACGTTCATCGAGCGATGCCGCGCTCGATTTCGATCGGAGGACGTTCTTTGCGGGAGCATTCTTTGGCTGGCTGTGAAGCGATCGCGGTCGCGCTCGTGCTTTTCGTCACTCCCGCGGCGCGGGCGGAGCAGACGGCCGACCTCCGATTCGGGCTTCCCGAAGGAGCGCCCGGCGTCGCCGTCTCCTTCGAGGCCGGCGCGGTCATCCTGGAACTGCCGAGGGGAGCGCAGTTGCCCCTCGATCTCCGCGGGATCGGGGCGGGCGTCCTCGAGGATGCCGAAGCCCATCCACGGGAAGGCGGCGGCGTCCGGCTCGTCCTGCGCCTCGGCGGCTCGGTGGTCGAACGGGTCGAGCTCTCCCAGAGGGCCCTCTTGGTGCGCGTCGGGAAGCGGCTCCGGTCCGGCACCGAGGCGGCGACCGCCGGCTCGTACCGGATCGGGGTCGACGACCTGATCCAGATCTCGGTGAACGGGAGGCCGGAGCTGACGCAACAGGTCGTCGTCGGCCCCGCCGGAACCGTGATGGCCCCTCTCGCGGGGGAGATCCCCGCCGTGGGGCTCACGACCGCCGAGTTCGCGGAACGCCTGACCGACCGGCTCGCCCGCGACTACCTGGTCGATCCGAAAGTCGATGTCCAGGTGATCGAGTACCGGAGCCAGTGGGTCCTCGTCTCCGGGGCGGTCCTCGCCCCGGGCCGGGTGGCGTTGCGCGGTCGCGTGGAACTGAAGCAGGTGATCGCGGACGCGGGCGGATTCGCACCGACCGCGGGGGACCGGATCGTGATCTCGCGGAGCGTCCCCGGCAGCGGCGCGGCCGAGAAGATCACGGTCGAACGCGACGAGTTCGAGGGCGGCGCCGCTCTGCTGGTGCAGCACGGCGACCTGATCACCGTTCCCGAGGCGGAGTTTTGCCACGTGCTGGGCGAGGTCCGCGTTCCCCAGCAGGTCCGCGTCGAGAAAGGGCTCACCCTCTTTCGGGCCCTCGCGAACGTCGGTGGCCTCACCGAATTCGCGAACCGGAAGGAGATCCAGGTCCTGCGGGTGGACGGTTCCGTCGAGTCGTACGACCTCCAGAAGATCCAGAAAGGCGAGGCCGAGGATCCCCCGATCGGAGGGGGCGACCGGATCTACGTCAAGCGGCGATTCCTCTGAGCGCGCCCCCCGTCTCGGCGTGGCGGGACGGGGCTTTCGTCCTATATTCCACGGGCGATTCGCCGGAGCCGCGGGCTTCGGGAAACGAGAAGCGATGAACGTGACCCAATCGAACGCGAATCCCACGGGCTCCGAGGAGACCCACCTCCGCGAGTACTGGAACCTCGTCTGGAAGGGGCGGTGGACGGTCCTCGGGATCTTCGTCGCGGTGTTCGGACTGGCCGCCGCCTGGACCTTCCTGCAGACTCCGATCTACCGGGCCGTCGCGACCGTCGAGATCCAGCCGCAGGCGCGGCGGCTCGCCCCCGGGCAAGACGTGTCGGGGCTCGGCGTGTCCTCGTACGGCTGGTTCGCCGAGGAGCGGTACCAGAACACCCAGCTCGAAATCGTCCGGAGCCGCGACGTCGCGAAGGCCGCGTTCGACAAGCTCGGCCTCGCGGACGACGAGCGCTTCAAAGACTCTCCCGATCCGATCGCCGCCTTGATCGCCCGGATCCGGGTCGAGCCGCGACGCGAGACCGGGCTGATCGAGATCAGCATCGAGGGACCCGACCCCGTCGAGGCGGCCGCGTGGGCGAACGCCGTCGCCGACGCGTACGTCGAGCGGAACATCAACCGGGCGCGGGAAAACGTCCAGACCGCGCTCGCGCAGATCACGGAGATGCTCGATCCTCTCCGCGAGGAGCTCGCCGCGTCGGAGGACAAGAAGTTCGAGGTCCTTCGGGAGTCGCAGATCGTCAGCCCGCAGAATCAGCAAGAGGTCGTCAAGCAGCGCCTCACGAAGCTGAATGCGGAGTTCACGGACGTCCAAACGAAAGTTCTCCGCCTCCGGTCCACGATCGACAAGGGGCAGGAGATCCTGGCGGGCGGGGGCGACGCGAGCAGCCTTCCCGAGATCGCGGAAGACCCGCAGGTCGCCGAGATCCGGGCGCTCCGGGCCCAGGCCGAGCGGGATCTCGAGGCGGCCCGTGTCACGCTGCGACCGGGACACCCCGAATTCCTCGCACTACAGTCGAACGTGTCGAAGCTCGACCGGCGGCTCCGCGAACAGGTTTCGCTGGTCCTCGGGAAGCTCCAGAACGAGTACGACCTCGCGGAACGGAACGCGCAGGACCTCTACGCCCAGATTCGCGCCGCCGAGCGCTACGCGAACGAGGTCGACCTGGCGACGAGCCGCTTCGCCGTCGTGCAGACGGAGGCGCAGGCGCGCAAACAGATGTACGACGCCGTGACGAAGACGCTCAACGAGGTGAACGTCGCGGTGGGGCTCCTTTCGAACAACGTCGCGGTCCTCGATCCGGCGATCGCACCGATCGTGCCGATCAAGCCGAGCAAGCGGCTCAACCTGTTCCTCGGTGCGGTCGTCGGGCTCTTCCTCGGGATCGGCGCCGTCTTCTTCCTCGACTACCTGGACAACACGCTCCACTCGCCCGAAGACGTGGAGCGCTACACCGGCCTCAACACGCTCGCCGTGGTTCCGAAGTTCACGGCCGGGGAGGCGCTCTCCCGCGCCGCGCGGGAGGCGTACCAGACCCTCCGCACCGGCCTCATCTTCTCGAGCCACAACCGGCAGCGGAAGGTCGTGCTCGTCACGAGCACCGCGCCGCAGGAGGGGAAGTCGTCCACCGCCGCGCAGCTCGCTCGCACGCTCGCCGGGGCGGGGGACCGCGTCCTCGTCCTCGACTGCGATCTCCGCCGCCCGACGCAACACGTCCACCTGAAGATCGACCGCGATCCCGGGCTCACGACGTTTCTCGCCGGGGATCGCGGCGTCACCGACTGGAGGCCGTTCGTTCGCGAGGTCGGTCCCGACCGGCTGCACGCGATCCCGTGCGGTCCGATCCCGCCGAATCCTCCCGAATTGCTCGGCGGCGAGCGGTTCGCGAGGCTCCTCGCCGAGGCCTCGCGGGACTACGACTGGGTCCTCATCGACTCTCCGCCCGCGATTTCCCTGACGGACGCGGCCGTCCTCTCCCGTCTCGCCCACATGACCGTGATCGTGATCCGCCACAATCGGACCGATCGCGCGGTCGTCGCCCGGAGCGTGCAGCAGCTCCGGCAGGTGGGGGCCGAACTCGCCGGCGCCGTGCTCAACAGTGTCGACGTCGACCGCGCGGGGAAGGGCGACTACTACTACGCCGGCTACTACTACTACGCCGACGAGGAAGGGGACGGAAAGCGGCGGCGCGAGAAGGCGGCCGCCGAGGCGGGGCGCGCGTCCTGACCGGAGACCCCCTATCCTAGCCCGGTCCTCCGGCGGAAGTCGCGGATCGTCGCCTCGATCCCTTCCTCGATCGGGACTCGGGGGGTCCACCCGAGGAGTTCCCGCGCCTTCGTGATGTCGGGTTCGCGCACCTTGGGATCGTCGATCGGAAGGGGCTCGTGGACGACGGGCACCGGCGCGCCGACGGCGTTCCGAACGGTTTCCGCCATGCGCGTGACCGTCCATTCCTCGGGATTCCCGATGTTGACCGGGTCGTGAACGTTCGACCCGAGGAGGCGGACAATCCCTTCGATCAGGTCCGACACGTAGCAGAACGACCGGGTCTGGTTTCCGTCGCCGTACACCGTGATCGGCTCCCCGCGGAGCGCCTGCATGATGAAGTTCGGGATCGCGCGCCCGTCGTCGAGGCGCATCCGCGGTCCGAACGTGTTGAAGATGCGGACGATCCGGGTGTCGACGTCGTGGTAGCGGTGGTAGGCCATCGTCATCGCCTCGGCGAACCGCTTCGCCTCGTCGTAGACCCCGCGCGGCCCGACCGGGTTGACGTTTCCCCAATACTCCTCCGTCTGCGGGTGCACGAGCGGGTCGCCGTAGACCTCGGAGGTCGACGCGAGGAGGAACCTCGCCCCCTTGGCCTTCGCGAGGCCGAGCGCCTTGTGCGTGCCGAGCGAGCCGACCTTGAGCGTCTGGATCGGGAGCTCCGCGTAATCGCGCGGGCTTGCCGGGCTCGCGAAGTGGAGCACGGCGTCGAGCGGCCCGTCGAGGAAGACGTATTCGGTCACGTCGTGGAAGACGAACCGGAAGTCGCGGTTCCCGGCGAGATGGGCGATGTTGTCGGTCGAGCCGGTCAGGAGGTTGTCCATGGCGACCACCTGCCACCCTTCGGCGAGCAGGCGGTCGCAGAGGTGGGAGCCCAGGAATCCCGCCCCTCCGGTGACGAGCGCGCGTGGTTTCAAATCGCGGTCCTCCATCGTCGGCCGCGGCCGTTGCGGGCGCGGCCGCGAAGTCTAGACCGTTCCGGCCCCCGGTTCATCCCCGTCCCACCGTTCCACCGGACCGGCCCCGGGGAGGGAGTCCCGACGCGCGCGATGGAGGAGGTACCCGGGCAGTTCCCGCGGGTGTTCGAGGAGGACCGCGGCCAGCATGAGCTGAACCGCGCGTCGACGCGTTCCCCGGAACAGCTCGAGCGGATGACGCGAGCGGAGCGGGGCGACGAGGGCGCGCCTCCACCCCGCGACGGGGAGATGGGCGAGTGCCTCGGCGGGAGCGGCACGGGGGTGGAGTCGGTGCAGGTGCCGCAGGGCCATGCCCGCGGCCTGCGCCCCTCCCCAGCGCCGGAGGCGCTCGGCGACCCACTCCCAGCGGAAGCCGGGGTTCGCGCTGAGGTGGTCGAGATCGATCGCCCACTTGAGGCGGCGATCGAAGTAATGGGAGACGTGGTGCAGGAGGAGGTGCGCGACGGCGTCGTGGTCCTCGAGGCGGAGGGCACGCCGCCCCGCCACCTCGAGCGGGACGGCCCGGGCGAGGATCTCTTCCGGGTCGAGGCGGTAGCGTCGCTCCTGGACGAGGCTCCAGTGGATCTCGAGGTCCACGCGCACCGGGCCCGCGGAGTGGACGGGGACGTGGTGGCTGCTTCGGATCCAGTGCCTCCACCGGTCGCCGGTCGGGACCGTCCAGCCGGCCGCCGCGAGCGCCCGGACCGCGGGCCCGACGTGCGACGGGTGGAGGAGCAGATCGGCGTCGTCGAGCGTTCGCTCGTCGAACCTGCGGTGGAACCGGTGGAGCGTGTCGCTGCCCTTGAGAAGGACCGGGACGATCCCTCGGGAGGCGAGGAGATCGAGCACCTCCTCGAGATGGGCGAGGAGCAGGAGATTGTCGGCGGTGACCTTCTTCCGGAGGACGGCGAGCCGCTCGACGACCTCGGGCCCGATCCACTCGACGGCCCCCGTCTCGACGAGACGGGCGTGCACCCATGGATGGATGTCGGCCTCGCGGGCGAGCGCCGCGAAACGGTCCGGGTCGGGCCGCCGCCTCCCGCACCGTTCGCGCGCGGCGTCCGTTTCGCCCCGGGCCAGGTCCAGGAGGATCGAGATCTCGTGCACGTCGCCCCTCGTCGAGGACCGGCGGGCCACGATAGGGGGGTCGGAGAGCCCCGTCAACGACCGTGCTAGACTCCGGCTCCGCGCGACCCCATGAGCCCCACGAAGGAACGGTTCCTCCTCGCCGTCGCTCCGCGGCTGGCCTACGCCTACATCCGGCTCCTCCGGGCGAGCATGCGCCTCGAGTGGCGCGGGAGGGAACGGCTCGAAGCGGTGAGGCGGGACGGCGGCCGGTTCATCCTCGCCTTCTGGCATTCGCGCCTCGTGATGATGCCCTACGTCTACCCCGGAGGCCGCATCACGGTCCTCTCGAGCCGGCACCGCGATGCCGAGATGCTCGCGCGCGTCCTCGTCCGGCTCGGCCTCGACCTCTCGAAGGGATCGAGTACCTCCGGAGGGGCCGCGGGCCTCCGGGACATTTTGAGGAAGACGCGCGCCGGCTACGACGTCGCCTTCACCCCCGACGGCCCCCGAGGGCCCCGCCGGGTCGTCAAACCGGGGGTCGTCGTCGCCGCCCGCCTCTCGGGGCTCCCGATCCTCCCCGTCGCCTTTTCCGCGAAGCCGGCCTGGCGCCTTCGCACGTGGGACCGGACCCTTCTCCCGAGACCGTTCTCCCGCGGGCTCTACCTTTACGGAGAGCCTCTTTCCGTCCCCCGGGAGGCGGAGGGGGCGGAGCAGGACGCCTGGGTCCTGGCTCTCGCGAAGTCGCTCGACGCCCTCACGGACGCTGCCGACCGCGAGACCGGGATCGGGCCGGAAGACGACCTTCCGGAGACACCCGCGACGTGAGCCGCCCCCCGCGCATCTTCCTCTCCGCCGGGGAGGCCTCGGGGGACCGGCTCGGGGCCGGTCTTGCCCGTGAGCTGCGCGTCCTTCGCCCTTCCGTCGAACTCGCGGGCATGGGGGGGGACGAGATGGCCGAGGTGGGGGTCCGCCTCGTGCGCCACGCCTCGGAGGTCGCGGTCATGGGGTTCGTGGAGGTCCTGACCCATCTCCCCGTCGTCCTCGGCGCGATGCATGCGCTCGAGAGGTCGCTGGACGACGAGCCCCCGGACCTCGTGGTCCCGGTCGATTTCCCCGATTTCAACCTTCGCCTCGCGGCTCGCGCAAGGGCGCGGGGAATCCCCGTCGTCTACTACGTGAGCCCGCAGGTCTGGGCGTGGCGGGCGGGGCGCGCCCGGGAGATCGCCCGCATCGTGCGGCGCATGCTCGTCCTCTTTCCGTTCGAAGCGGAGTTCTACGAGCGGGCGGGAGTTCCGGTGACCTTCGTGGGACACCCCGCCGCGGCAAGCCGTCGGCCGGTGCGTCGCGAGGAGGTCTTCCGGTCGGCGGGGCTCTCCCCCGACCGGCCGACCTTGGCCCTCCTTCCCGGCAGCCGGGGGAAGGAGGTCGGGCGTCTCTTCCCCGTTCTCCTCGAGGCACTCGCGCGGCTCAAGAGGGAGCGGCCCACGCTCCAAGCCGTCGTTCCCCGCGCGCGGACCCTCCCCCCCGGCTTTCTCGAGAGGATCGCGGCGAGGGCGGGTGCGGAGGTCTCGATCCTCGACGGATGGTACCCGCAGATTCTCGATGTCTCGGAAGCGGGGGCCGTCGCCTCCGGGACGGCGACCCTCGACGCCGCGATGTCGGGGCTTCCCTCGGTCGTCGTCTACCGGATGCAGGCGCTGTCGTACCTTCTGGCCCGCCGCCTCGTGCGGGTCGATCACATCGCCCTCCCCAACCTGATCGCGGGACGCCGCCTCCTTCCCGAACTGGTCCAGGCGGACTGCCGGCCGGACCGCGTCGCCGCGGAGCTCGCTCCCTTCCTCGATGACCCGCGCGTGCGCGAAGGGGCGCGGGAATCCCTCCTCCGGCTTCGCGCCGCCCTCCGGGGAGACGGGGCGTTCCGTCGCGCCGCCGAGGCGGTCCTCGCGGAGCTTCCCGCGGGGCTCCGTTGACGCTTTCCCGCGGGGTGTGGTTGAATCCTGGGTTCCGCGGCGGTCGGGCCGTGATCCCGGTTCGCAACCCCCGCGAGAGGCGTGGTCGGCACCTTTGATCCGTTCGATGACCGGTTACGCGCGTGGAACCGCAGAAGCCGGGGGATACCGGGTTTCCGTGGAGCTGCGAAGCCTGAACGGACGATTCGCCGAGGTGCGGATTCGATCGTCGGAGCCGTTCGCCGCGCTCGAGCCGGAGTTCCGCAAGCGGGTCCTCGCGGCGGTCCGTCGGGGGCGGGTCGAACTCGACGTCCGGCTCACGCAGGAGGACGGGGCTTCCACCCCGGTCTCGCTCGACCTCCCCCTCGCCCGCCGCGTGATCGAGGCCGCGCGGAGACTGCACTCCGACCTCGGCGTCGAAGGAGAACTCGACGTCGCGTCCCTCCTTCGCGTGCCGGGCGTTCTTCGAGCGCCGTCCGAGGACGTCCTCGACCACCGGGGAAGCGCCGCCGCAAGGCGCGCCCTCGAGGAGGCGCTCGCGACGCTCGAAACGGAGCGGGTCCGGGAGGGCGAGTCGCTCCGGGCGGATCTCCTCGGGCGACTCGATCGAATGACCGGCCTCGTCGCCCGGATCCGGGAACGCGCCGCGGCGGTTCCGGCCGCGGTGCGCGACCGCCTCCGGGACCGCGTCCTCGCCCTCGCCGCCGAGGCCGGGATCGACCCGGCCCGTGTCGCGCAGGAGGCCGCGCTTCTCGCGGACCGCGCCGACGTCACCGAGGAACTGGTGCGTCTCGCCGGTCACCTCGACCAGACCGCCCGACTCCTCGGGTCTCCCGACGGCGAGCCGGTCGGCAAACGCCTCGAGTTCCTCCTTCAGGAGATCCACCGGGAAACGAACACGATCGGCAGCAAGTCGCCCGATCTCGAGCTGACCCGGATGGTGCTCGATCTCAAGAGCGAGACCGAGAAGGTGCGCGAGCAAGCGCAGAACCTGGAGTGACCCCGTGCTCGAACGACGCGACCGCGGCATCCTCTTCGTCGTCTCCGCCCCGTCCGGAACCGGGAAGTCGACCCTCGCGCGCCGCCTCCTCGACGGCGTTCCGTGCCTCGAGTTTTCGGTCTCGTTCACGACTCGGGCGATGCGGCCGGGCGAGACCGACGGGCGCGAGTACCACTTCGTGAGCGACGCCGTCTTCGACGCCATGGTCGAGCGGGCCGAGTTCCTCGAATGGGCGCCGGTCTTCGGGCACCGCTACGGCACGAGCCGCGCGGCGACCGAGGCGATCCTGGCGACCGGCCGCGACCTCCTGCTCGACATCGACGTCCAGGGGGCGACCCAGGTGCGGCAAAGCGACGTGGCGACAGTCTCGATCTTCGTGCTCCCCCCCGACTATGCCACCCTCGAGTCGCGGCTCCGATTCCGCGGGAGCGAGCGGGAATCCGAGATCCATCGTAGGCTGGCGCAGGCGAAGGTGGAGGCCGAGGAGTACCGGCACTACGATTACGTCGTGGTCAACGACGACATCGAGCGAGCCACCAAGGAGATCCGGGCGATCGTGCGCGCCGAGAGGGCCCGCACCGAACGGCGCCGGACCTTCGTCGAGAAGATTCTCGAGACCTTCCCGGAAGAGCCGCGCGGGCGGCGTCGACTCCGGGCGACGTAGGAGAGTGCGATGTTCAAGGTTCCGGAGAACATGGGAAACAAGTACCGCTTCGTGACGCTTTCCGCCCTGCGGGCGGAACAGCTCCAGGTGGGGGCGACCCCCCGGGTGCATGCATCGTCCGAGAAGCCCACCGTGGTGGCTCAGGCGGAGGTCGCTGCCGGCGTCGTCGAGGAATGGGACCCTTCGGAGGCCGGAGCGGAAGCCGGCGCCGACGCCGAGTCCGCCGAATCGGAGGAGTGAGCTCCCCGTGCTCGTGGCCCTCGGGGTGAGCGGCGGGATCGCCGCCTACAAGGCCGCGGAGATCGTACGCGGTCTGACGAAGGCGGGGGCGGAGGTGCAGGTCCTCATGACGGCCAACGCCGCCCGCTTCGTCACCCCGCTCACCCTCCAAACCCTCTCGGGCCGCCGGGCCCTCGTAGACCCGTTCGACCCGGACGCCGAGGAGGCGGTCCAGCACGTCGATCTCGCGCGGCGGGCGGCGGTGCTCGGCGTGGCGCCCGCGACCGCGAACACCCTCGCCCGGTTCGCTCACGGCCTCGCCGAGGATCTCCTCTCGACCTTTTACATCGCGTTCACGCGGCCGGTCGTGGTGGCCCCCGCGATGAACACGCGGATGTGGCTCCACCCGGCGACGCAGCGGAACCTCGCGCTCCTGAAGAGCCGGGGGGTCCGGGTGGTCGATCCGGAGAGCGGGTGGCTCGCGGAGCGGGAGTCGGGTTGGGGTCGACTCGCCGAACCGGACAGGATCGTGGCGGCGACCCTCGAGGCGGCCCGGACCGGCGAGCAGCTCTCGGGAAAAAAGGTCGTGGTGAGCGCCGGTCCCACCCGGGAGCCGATCGACCCCGTGCGCTTCGTCACGAACCGCTCGTCGGGACGGATGGGATACGCGCTCGCGGCGGCCGCCGCCCGGCGGGGGGCCCGGGTCGTTCTCGTGAGCGGGCCGGTGGATCTCCCGGTCCCGTTCGGCGTCGAGCGGGTGTCGGTCCTCACCGGGGAAGAGATGCGGCGCGCGATCCTCGAGGCGCGAGAGGGTGCGACGGCGATCTTCATGGCGGCTGCGGTGTGCGACTGGGTCCCTCGGGCCGCGCCGTCGAAGATCAAGAAATCCGGCGATCGGCTCACGCTGACCCTCGAGGAGGGCCCGGACATCCTCGCCGAGCTGGGGCGCAACCGCCAGGGGGAGATCCTCGTCGGCTTCGCGGCGGAGACCGACCGCGTTCTCGAGCACGCCCGCGCGAAACTCGCCCGGAAGGGGGTCGACTTCCTCGTCGCGAACGACGTCTCGCGCGCGGGGGTCGGGCTCGAGGCCGACCGCAACGCGGCGACGATCCTCGACGCGCGCGGGGGGGCGCGGGACCTTCCGGAAGCCTCGAAGGGCGAAATCGCCGAGGCGATCCTCGACACCGTCTTCGGGACGCCCGCGTCTTGAGCGGCAAGGAGCGAGGCGCCTTCGACGCGCTTTCCGAATGGATCGCCCACCTCCGGGAGATCGGGGTGCGGGAGCTGGGAACGTCGGAGACCGCTTCGCCGCGACGATCGAGCGCCCTCGCGCGGCTCGCGGAGATCCGGGCCGACCTCGGGGACTGCCGTCGCTGCAAGCTTTGCGCGGGCCGAACGCAGATCGTCTTCGGCGCGGGGGACCCGGAGGCGCGCCTCCTGTTCGTCGGCGAAGGGCCGGGGGCGGAGGAGGACCGCCAGGGGGAGCCGTTCGTCGGCCGCGCCGGGCAGAAGCTCGACGAGATGATCCGGGCGATCGGCTTCGCGCGGTCGCAGGTTTACATCGCGAACGTGGTGAAGTGCCGTCCGCCGGAGAACCGGACGCCGGAGGCGGACGAGGTCGAGACCTGCGCTCCCTTCCTCTTCCGGCAGATCGAGGCGATCTCCCCCCGCGTGATCGTCGCCCTCGGCTCTCCCGCCGCGAAGACGCTCCTCGGGACGCGGGAGGGAATCAAGAGGATCCGAGGGACGTGGGGGGAGTTCCGGGGGATCCCGGTGATGCCGACCTTCCATCCCGCCTACCTGCTCCGTGCGTACACGGTGGAGAACCGGCGCCTGGTCTTCGAGGACCTCAAGGCCGCGCGCGCGCGGCTCGACCTCGCGCCGTGAGCCTCTACGCCGACGTCGCGGTGGACGTCCCCCTCCGTTCGCGGTTCACGTACCGCGTTCCCCCCGCACTCGCGGACGTCCTCGCGCTCGGACGGAGGGTGCGCGTGCCCTTCGCCCGTCGGGAGACGGTCGGGACCGTCGTCCGGTTTCCCGCGCCTCCCCCCGACGACGGCGTCGCACCCAAGGACGTCGCCGGAGTTCTCCCGGACGCGGTGCGCGTCGACGCCGGACTCCTCCAACTGACCCGCTTCGTCTCCGACTACTGGTTGTGCGGCTGGGGAGAGGCGATCGCCGCCGCCCTTCCCCCGGACGTGCCGCAGAGGAAGAGGACGGCGAAGGGACCTCCGCCCTCCCTCCCGGAGGGTTCCTCGAGCGAGAGGGCGGTTCCCGATCCCACCCCGGCGCAGGCAAGCGTCCTCGAAACCCTCCTCCCCGCCGCGCGGTCCCGGGCCTACGCGCCTTTCCTCCTCTTCGGGGCCACGGGATCGGGCAAGACCGAGGTCTACCTCCGTTGCGCGCAGGAAGTGCTCGGGCGCGGCCGGGGGGTGCTCTACCTGGTTCCCGAGATCGGGCTCACCCCCCTTCTCGTCGGGCGGGTCGCCTCCCGCTTCCCGAATCAGGTCGCCGTGCTCCACAGCGGGTTCCCCGCCCGCGCGCGGCGCGAGGCGTGGGAGGCGGTCCGCGACGGTCGCCGGCGATTCGTGATCGGGGCGCGTTCGGCGGTCTTCGCCCCTCTCGCCGATCCGGGGCTCGTGATCGTCGACGAGGAGCAGGATCCTTCGTACAAGCAGGAAGACGTCCCCCGGTACAACGGCCGGGACCTCGCGGTCGTTCTCGCACGTTCGAGCGACGCCCTCCTCGTGTTGGGCTCCGCGACCCCTTCGCTCGAGACGTTCCATCACGCGAAGTCGGGTCGCTACGGCCTCCTGCGCCTCGGAGGCCGGGTCCAGGACCGTCCCCTCCCCGCCGTCGAACGGATCGACATGCGAAAGGAGTTCGCCACGACCGGTCGCGCGGCCCCCATCTCCCGCGCCCTCGGCGCGGCGCTCACGGAGACGCTCGGTCGAGGCGAACAGGCCCTGATCCTCCGGAACCGAAGGGGATGGGCCCCGGCCCTTCTGTGCACCGCGTGCGGGCAACGCGTCCACTGTACGCGATGCAGCGTCGCCATGACCTGGCATCGGTCGGCCGGCCGCCTCCGTTGCCACGCGTGCGGGAAGGAACTGCCCTTCCCGACCGCCTGCCCCGCCTGCCGCGAGCCCGCGCTGCGGGAGATCGGGGAGGGAACGGAACGGATCGAGGACGACCTGCGGCGCCTCCTTCCCGGCGCCCGGATCGAGCGGATGGACCGGGACACGGTCAAGCGCCGTGGCAGCCAGGCCGCGCTCCTCGAGCGCTTCGACGCCGGGGAAATCGACGTTCTGGTCGGTACCCAGATGATCGCGAAGGGACACGACTTTCCGCGGGTGACGCTCGTCGGCGTGCTCTCCGCCGATCAGACCCTCGGCCTTCCCGATTTCCGAGCGTCCGAGCGCACGTTCCAACTGCTGACGCAGGTCGCCGGTCGCGCGGGGCGTGGAGATCGGCCGGGGAGGGTCCTCGTGCAGGCGTTCGACCCCGACCACCCCGTGCTGCGCGAGGCGGCGGTCCAGGATTTCGAGGCGTTTTACGAGCGCGAAATCGCGTACCGAAGGGCGCTCCGAGTCCCCCCGCTCTCCGCGCTCGTGCAGATCCTCGTCCTCGATCGAGACGAGCTGAAGGCCGCGAAGTGGAGCGAGCGGGTGGCCGACGCCATTCGTTCGGAAGGGGAGGGGAGGCTTCGCGTCTCCGGGCCGGGACCCGCACCGATGGAGCGGATCCGCGATCGATGGCGGAGGCAGGTGCTCGTACGATCGGCGGGTCGCCGCCGGATGGTCGAGGCGATCGACCGGGCCCTCGCGTCGCTCGCACGGGAGATCCCGCGCCGCGCGATCCATGTCGACGTCGATCCGGTCTCGCTGCTGTGAGGCGCCGCTGATCGTGCGGGAAGACCGATTCGACTTCCGCGGTGTGGTCGCGTCGGCCCTTCCGGCGAACGCGGAGGAGGGGGAGCGGGTGCTCCGGGTGGTTCCCGCGGGCGCGGTCGCCTTCGAGTTGCGGGCGGACCTCCTGCGCGCCGAGGACGTCTCCGCGCTCGTGCGCCGGACCCCGGTTCGGACGATCGTCACCGCGAGACGGATCGAGGACGGAGGCCGTTTCGAAGGGTCCGAAGAGGAGCGCCGGCGGCTCCTCGCGTCGGCGCTCGACGTTGGAGCCGCCGCGATCGACGTCGAGGAGAACCGGGGACTCGCGGGGTGGGCCGCGACGCTTCCCGCGGAGCGCGTGATCCTCTCCCACCACGGAGCGCGCTGCACCGCAGACGATCTCGGCGCGCTCTTCGAGCGCATGCGGACCCATCGGGCGCGGCGGCTCAAGATCGTGCCGCGAGCGGAGCGGATCACGGACGGCGAGGTCTGCGCCCGACTGCTCGCCCGCGCGGCCGAGGCCCGGCGTCCCCTCGCCGCCTTCGCGACGGGAGCGGCCGGCTTCGCGACCCGGGTCTTCGCGCTTTCCTGGGGATCGTGGGGGACGTACGGTGCGGCGCGACCGGGCTTCCCCACCGCCGAGGCGCAGCCCTCGGCGGGGGACCTCCTCGACCTCTACCGGGCCGACGCGATCGACGGCGCGACCGCGCGATTCGGCCTCGCCGGGAGGGGAGTCCTCGCGAGTCCCTCTCCGTTCCTTCACGCCGCGGCCTACCGTGCGTGCGGGCTCGACGCGGTCTACCTCCCGCTCGAGACCGAAGCGCTCGGGGAGGCGCTCGCCCTCTGCTGCGGTTCCGGTCCGTTCCGCCTCGGCGGACTCGGCGTCACGATCCCGCTGAAGGAGGCCGCCGCGCGGGCGGCCGTCCGCGCGGAGCCGTTCGTCCTCCTGTGCGGAGCGGCCAACACGCTCCGACTCGAATCGGGCGCACTCGTCGCGTCGAACACGGACGGCCCCGCGGTCCTCGACCTCGTGCGTCGTCGGGCCGATCCCGCGCGATGCGTGGTCGCCGTGGCCGGGGCGGGCGGGACGGCGCGGGCGGCGGCGGTCGCGCTCCGCGACGCCGGGGCGCGCGTCGTCCTCTTCAACCGCACCGCGGAGCGCGCGCGGACCGTCGCACGTGCCTTGGGCGTCGGGTGGGACCACTGGGACCGGCTGCCCGCGGCGCGATGGGACGTCCTGATCCAGGCGACTCCCCTGGGGCGCGAGGGGGAGCGCGTGCTTCCCGAATCCGCGATTTGCGGATCGGTCGTCGTCGACGCCGCGTACGGCGAGCGAGAGACGCCTCTCGTGTCCTCCGCGCGCGGGCGAGGGGTCGCGGTGTTCGACGGGCTCGATCTCCTCGCCGCCCAGGCGCGTCTCCAGTTCCGGGCGCTGACGGGCCGGGACGCGTCGGTCGAGGTGTGGGACGCCGCCCTCGAGGCGGTGCGCCGCGGGCGCGTCTTGACGCCGCCCGAGGAGGCCCGGTAGCCTTCCCCGCGCTCGCGACGAGCGCCGGGGGAACGATGGCGGTACGCGCGGTTGCGGCAGCGGGGATCCTCGGACTCCTTCTCTCGGTCGCTTGCGCCACGCGCCAGCCGGTCGTGGGTCAGGAGACGCGAGGCGCCGATCGCAAGCTCTCCACCTTCGTCTACGTCGAGGAGGGGAAGATCGGAACGCTCCTCGTCGGAACGCGGGCCGCGCAGTACCGGCGCGGGGACGCCTACGTCCCGCTCGAGATCTCCGTCGCCAATCGAGGACTGCGGCAGCTCACGCTGACCCGCGAGTCGTTCACCCTCGTCGACGATGCCGGGCGCAGGTACCCGTGCGCGGGGCCCGCGGAACTACTCTCCCGGTACGAGTTCCTCGACCTCGACCGCCGCCTCCAAGAGATCGCCGAGATCGTCTTCAACCGTTTCTCGGCGTACACGCGCTATCCGAGCCAGTTCAGCCCGCTTCGAAGAGGGTCGAGCGTTCCCGGCACCTCGACGCTCGTCCGCGACGCCGTCTATCTCCCCCGCTACGGGTACATCATCGACATGCTCTATTTTCCGATGCCCGACGGGGGGATCGAGAGCGGACGCCGCTTCGAGCTCTTCCTCGATGCGCCGGAGCTCGAGCAGCCGATCTACTGCACCTTCCTCATGCCGTGAACGTCCTCGTCCTCGACAACCACGATTCGTTCACCTGGAACCTGGTGCAGGCGGTGTCGGCTCTCGGGGCCCGGGTCGAGGTGAGGAGCGCGGACGCCGTCTCGCTCGCGGAGGTGCTTCACGGGGGGTTCGACGGCTTGATTGTTTCGCCCGGGCCGGGCCGCCCCGAGCGTTCCGGAATCACCGTCGCCGCGGTGCGGGAGGCCCCCCGCTCGATGCCGGTTCTCGGGGTCTGTCTCGGACACCAAGCGGCGGTGCTCGCGTTCGGAGGAAAGGTCGTCCACGCTCCGGATCCGATCCACGGAAAGACATCGCCGATCGTTCATGACGGGCGCGGCGTCTTCCGCGGGCTTCCGTCCCCGTTTCGCGCGACCCGGTACCACTCGCTCTGCGCCGACGCCCCTTCCCTGCCCCCGTGCCTCGAACCCTCGGCATGGAGCGACGACGGCGTCGTCATGGGGATCCGTCACCGCGATCTTCCCCTCGAAGGGGTTCAGTTCCACCCGGAGTCGATCCTGACCGAGCACGGGGACCGCCTCCTCGCCAACTTCCTCGAACGCTTCCCGCAGCGGGAGCGCAGGCCGGATTCGGCGTGAACGGCCGCGTCCGGATCCTCGTGGAGGGGGTGACGGAAGCGGGGGCGGCCGTCGACGCCGCCCACCTCGGCTGCGACGCGGTTGCCTTCGACTTCCGCGCAGGAAGCCCGCGCGCCCTCCCGCCGACGGAGGCGCGTTCGATCGGGGAGCGCCTCCCGCCTTTCGTCGCGAAGGTGGGGCGGTTCGATTCGGCGCCGCCGATCCGGGTGCTCGAAGTCGCCCGGGAAGCGGGGCTCACCGCCGTGCTCCTCGAAAACGCCCCATCGCCGCCGCTCGGCGCGTTCGGTCCGCTGCCGTGGCTCGCGGCAGTCGCATTCGATCCCGCATTCGAGTTCGAATCCCTCCGAGAATTCGGCTGCACCGCGTTCGTCCTGAAGCCGACGGGCTGGGCGGGGGTCCGACCCGATTGGGGACGCGCGCGGGCGGGTGCGGTGTACGGCCGCATCCTGCTCTCCGGCGTCTGCCCGGAGGAGGTCGAGTATGTCGTCGACAGGGCGCGGCCGTACGGGGTGTGTTGCGGCGAGGAGTACGAATTCGAGCCCGGACGGCTCGATGTGGAGCGGATCGAAGACCTCGTCTTCGCGCTGCGGCGGGCCGAGCAGCGCCTGCTTCGCCCCGCGGTTTCCTGAGCGCCGCCTCGGCCCGCCGGGGCTCAGGGCTCGAAGAGGACGGGAACCAGAAGGGACATGTCGACGGGCTCGCCGTTTCGGGTCCCCGGCTCGTACTTCCCCTTGCGCACCGCGTCGAGTGCGGCCGCCTCGAACCCCTTCTCGCGCATCTCGCGATAGATGCGATTGGGGACGATGTCCATCGAGCCGGGAGTGCCGTCCTTGAGGACGCGGACGATCACGAGGACCTCCGTCTTGATCCCGGACTCCCGCTGGTCTTTGGGGAATCGCACGGGACCCAGCTTCTTGAGGACCGGCCGCAGGGTACCGGGGGGGGGCGGGATGCCGTTCCCGAGGAAGCTCTTCCGGATCACCTCGCCGACCTGCGCCGCTTCGTCCTCCGGCGGGCCGAGTGCGAGATAGGCCGTGAGGCCCGCGCTCACGCGGTCGAGGTCGCCCAGGCGCGCGTGCGAAGCCACCAGGAGCCCTTCGGCGCGCGTCGAGCTCGGATCGTTCGCGAGGGCCTTCGAGAGGAACGGGATCGCCTTGTCGAACTTCTCCTGCTCGTAAAGGGCCGTCCCGTAGGCGAGCGAGGCGGCGGCGACGGTCGCGCTGTCCGGCTGGGGGAGCGCGTCGAGGATCGCCGCGGCCTCGTCGAAGCGCCCCGCCTCGGCGAGGAAAGCTCCCTTCGACACCCGCGGGAGGTTGGACTCCGGCTCCAGGGCAGCCCAGGCGTCGTGGGCCGCGAGCGCCTCGTCGAGTTTCCCCGCCTTCCCGAGAGCGATCGCCCGGCTCGAGACGACCGCAGCCTGGTCGGGGTTGCGCTCGAGTTCCTGCTGGAAGTGATGGGCGGCATCGGCGTAGTGCGCCTTCGCGCGCTCTTCCTGGCCGGGCTGACCGGCGAGTCCCTCGGCCCGGCTGAAGGCGAGATAGCCGAGTTGGAACTGGAGCCCCGGGAACTTCGGGGCGAGCTCGCCGAGCGAGCGGAGGCGTGTCTCCGCCTCGTCGAGCCGGCCGAGGCGGAGGAGCGACGTTCCGGCGATGTACTGCGCGGGGGCGTTCGAGGGGTCCGCGGCGAGGGCCGCATCGGCCGATTCGAGCGCCTTTGCGTAGTCGCCTCCCTTGAACGCCTCCCGGGCCGCTCCGAGAGGGTCTCCCGACGGCTCCTGGGCGGTCGCCGCCGCGGCCGCCGCGGCCGAGAGAACGAAAATTCCGGCGAGTCGCATCGTTCGCATCGAGCCTCCGTCTCTAAGGACGCGATCCTGATTCGAACACGGTACCATCCTCTCCTGCGCCGGTCACCGACCGCGCTCTTCCTGCCGCCCTGCCCGCCGGCGCACCGACTCTCCGAGCGCGTGCACGGCGAGCACCGTCGACGCGATCGCCGCCCCCGGAAAGGTGGCGATCCACCACGCGTCGTGCAACCGCATGCGCCCCTCGGCGACCATACTGCCCCAGGTCGGGGCCGGCGGGGGGACGACGAGGCCGAGGAACGAGAGGGAGGACTCGAGGAGGATCGCCTGTCCCACCCGGAGGGCCCCCTCGGCGGTCAGCGTCGGGACGAGCGCGGGGGTGAGGTGGCGGAAGGCGAGGCGAACCGGTCCGTTCCCCCCCGCGCGGGCGGCCTCCACGAAACCCCGGTTCCGGAGGGAGAGCACCTCGGCCCGGACGACCCGCGCGGTCGCCATCCAGGTCGTCGCCCCGATCGCGACGACGGCGAGGGAGGGGGATGGCCCGCGGACCGACACGAGCAGCATCAGAAGGAAGAGCTTGGGGACGGCGAGCGCGACGTCGGTCGCCCGCATCAGCGCGGCGTCGGCGAGCGCCCCGCCGAGACCCGCGGCGAGGCCGACGGCGCCCCCGAGCGTCAGCGCGAGGGCCGCGGCGAGGAGCCCGACCCCCAAGGTGACGCGCGCTCCGTGGAGCAGGCGGCTCAGGAGGTCGCGCCCAAACTCGTCGGTCCCGAGCCAGAACCGTTCGACGACGCGGAGGGAGCCGGGGGGAACGGCGGTCCAGACGCCTCCCCGCCGGAGCTCCACGCCGCCTCCGGCGACCGTCCGCACTGCTTCGCCGAAACGGAGGGAGCCGTCCGGAGTTCGGACGGCTTCGACCGCCGAGAAGGGGGGAAGGTTCCGGAGCGTCATGGTGTCGGGCTGGGCATTGGGGTCGCGGATCGGAATCCGCTGGGGCGCGGTCCACGCGGCCGCCGCGGCGAGGACGAACCCCACCAGGAGAAGCCGGCGGCTCACCACCCGCCTCCCGTGCGCCGCGCCCGCGGGTCGGCGGCGACGAGCCCGACGTCCGCGAGGAAGTTGGCCGTCACGACCGCCGCGGAGGAGAGCAACGTCGTCGCCGCGACGAGGGGGAGGTCTTCCGCCCGAACGGCCTCGTACGCGACCCGTCCCATTCCGGGCCATCCGAAGACGACCTCCACCACGAGCGAGCCCGACACGAGGAACGGAAGGGACAGGCCGGTCACCGCGATCGCCGCCGGGACCGCCTCCCGGAACGCATGCAGGAGGAGGACGCGGCGGGTCGACACCCCGCGGGCGCGCGCCGCTCGGCAGAAGGGCTCCGACACGGCGCGCAGCAAGGCGGCGCGGATGTGGCGGGCGAGGCCCGCAGCCGAGCCGATCCCGAGCACGAGGGCCGGGAGCGCCACGTGCCACGCACGGTCGACCATCCGGGCGGACAGGGACCAGTTCTCCGCATCGATCGAGCGCGACGAGGATGGGGGGAACACCGGGAAGATGACCGAGAGGAACAGGATCGCCATCACGCCGAGCCAGAACGTGGGGGCCGCGTAGAGCACGAGGGTGACCGCGCCGATCGCGCGGTCGAGCGCCCGGCCGGGCCTCCGCGCGGACGCAAGACCGGCGCCGAGGCCGGTCAGGACGTGGGCGAAAAGCGCTGCGCATCCGAGAAGGAGTGTCGACGGAAGCGCGGATTCGAGGACCCGCGCAACCGGCATTCCCCGCGACGAGGACCAGCCGAGGTCGCCGTGGGCAAGTACGTTTCCGATCCAGCGGAGACAGCGGAGGGCGACCGGGGAGTCGGAGTCCCAGGCCTCCTCGAGGCGCTCGCGAACTTCGGGGGGGACCGGCCGTTCGGCGAGAAGGGCGTCGACCGGGGAGCCCGGCGCGGCGTCGGCCAGGACGAACACCAGCACCGCGACCGCAAGGAGGATCGGAACGCCCGCGGCCGCGCGCCGCAGGACGGCGCGGATCACGGGCCGCCGGTTCCCGGCGAGAGGCGGAACCGCTCGACCCGGGCGAGAGGATCGGCCGCGACGTCGAGCTCTGCCTCCGAGAGGCGGGACCCGAGCGCGACGATCCGCTGCGGCTCGTAGAGGAACGTGTAGGGTTGATCCTCGACGACGCGGCGCGCGATCGCGGCGTAGGCGGCCCGCGCCGTCTCGGGATCGGCGGCGAGCGAGAGCGTCTCGAGGAGGGCGTCGATCTCCGCCGGGGCGTAGCGGACGAAGTTCGCCCCGGCGGGCGGCAGGGCGCCCGATCCGAACACCGCCGCGAGATCGACCCTCTCGGCGAAGCGCCATCCGTGCAGGTAGGCGTCGAACTCCCCGCGCGACGCCCGTTCCCGGAGTGCCCGGGAGTCGAGAACCGCGGGGATCGCGCGCACGCCCGCGCGGGTCCACTGGTCCTGGAGCTTCACGAGGACCGCCTCGCGCAGCCGGTTCCCGGCGTTCGTCAGGATCTCGAAGGTGAGGGGACGGTCGGGCCCGAACCCTTTCCGCCCCAGGATCCGCCGCGCCTCGTCGGGGTCGTAGCGCGCCTCCGCCGTTTCGGAAGGGGCCGCCCAGGAGGACGAGGGAATCGGCCCGTGGCTGACGCGCCCGAAGCCGTACAGCAACTCGTCGACGATCGCCTGCGCGTCGGTGGCGAGCCCGAGCGCGCGCCGGATCTCGGGATCGTCGAACGGCGGACGGGAACCGTTCCATCCGACGTAGTCGAAACCGGGGGTGTCGAGGGGGACGATCCGGGCCCCGGGGACCGCACGAACCCTCGCCACGTCCTGGGGGGGGACCCCCTCGACCCAATCGAGCCTCCCCGCGAGGAACTGCGCGAGAACGTTGGCGGCGTCGGGCACGATCCGCACCACGATCCGGTCGAGGCGGGGGAGTCCCTTCCGGAAGTAGGACGGATTCCGCTCGAGGACGATCTCCTCCCCGGGGCGGTGCGACGCGGGAAGGAACGGGCCGGACCCGACGCGCACGGTGCTCCAGTCGTGCGCGCGCCACCGGTCGAACGGGACCGCACCGTGGACGTGCTCCGGCAGGATCCCGCCGTCCACGGCGTCCGCGAACTGCTCCGGATAGGGACGCTCGAAACGGAAGACGGCGGTTCGCGGGTCGGGGGTCTCGACGTCGAGGATTCGGGACTTCGAGGCCGCGCCGATCCAGGCGACCTCCGGGGCGGTCTGGACCTTCCAGGTGAAACGGACATCGGAGGAGGTCAACGGGGTTCCGTCGCTCCACGAAGCCTCCCGGAGGCGGAACACGAGAGAGCGCCCGTCTTCCGATCGCGTCCAGGACTCCGCGAGGAGCGGTTCCCAACGGGGGTTCCCGTCCGGCCCCTTTCCCGCCTCCTGGGCGAGGCGGAGCCAGATCCGCTTGTGAAGAGAGACCGCGAAGGCCTGCTGGGAGAGGTACTCGTTCCAGGAGTCGAGGTCGACCGTGCTCCCGACCACCATCGTCCCGCCCACGTCGGGTCCTTGCGCGGGGGCGCAGCCGGCCACGGCCAGAAGGAGAATCGCGGCGACCCCGCGTGCGTCACCGCTCATCGCGGAACCTCGATCGGATCGCGCGCAGAGGGACGATCTCTCCCCGGCCGACGCCGGGGCAGAACCGGCCGACCTCCGCCCAGTCCTCCGGCGTCGTCAGAAGCTCGACCCAAAACGGGAAGGTCCGGCACTGGGCGGGGCGCGCCGCGTAGACCGTGCATCGCGATCCGTCGAGGAAGGGACAGGCCTCGCCCTCGATGCGGAGCGCCGTGTGCCCCTCCTCCCGGAAGGTCCATCGTTTCCGGAACTCCCGCGCGTTCATTCCGAGAAACGAAGCGAGCGCGCGGACGTCCCCGGGCGCGAGATAGACGTACGCGAAGTCGTCGTGCCGCGTGCAACACCTTCCGCAGTCGGGGAGGCACTCGAAGCGGAGTCCCTCCGCGTACCAGGGCGCGCCGCGGGAGGAGGGGCGGGGAGGGGAGGAGTCCGCCATCCGGCGGAGTATAGCGCTCAACGAATCGCGGGGAGTCGGAGCCGGAATGCCGCCCCGTTCCCGGGTCGGCTCGAGACGTCGATCCTCCCTCCGTGGGCCTCCACGGTGCGAAGCACGATCGCGAGGCCGAGGCCGGTGCCGGAGGTCTTCGTCGAGAAGTATGGCTCGAACAGGCGCCGGAGCGCCTCGGGAGTGAGCCCTTCGCCGGTGTCTTCGACCGTGATCGTGACCTCGCCGGAACCCTCGTCGTGCGTCGTCGACACCCGGAGGGTGCCCCCGCGGGGCATCGCGTGGAGCGCGTTTTCGATCAGGTTCGCGATCGCCCTTCCCATCGCGCGCGCGTCGATCGCGCAAGCCGGGACCGTGTCGTAACGTTCCTCGAGCCGGATCCCCGGAGGGAGCGCGGCGCGGTAGGGCGCCACCGCCTCGCGCAGGAACTCGGGCACGTCGGTCGGGACGGGCGCGAGGTCGGGGATCTTGGCGTACGCCGAGAACTCGAGGGCGATCTCGCGGAGCGCGCGGACCTGGCCGAGTACCGTCCGGAGACACGCCTCGAGGTCTCCGTCCGGAAGCGCGCCGCGGTCGCGGAGGAGCCGCTCCATGTGCTCGGTCGAGAGCTGGATCGGCGTGAGCGGGTTCTTGATCTCGTGGGCGATCGCGCGGGCCATCTCCGCCCAGGCCGCGAGCTGGTTGCTCCGGGCAAGCTCCGTGACGTCGTCGAGGAGGACGAGCGATCCCGGCGGGCCCCCATCCGGATCGGGGAGCGGGATCCGGACGACCCGCAGGCGCCTGGGCGAATCGGGAATCCGGACGTCGATCTCCTCCGGCTCCACCCGGTCGCCGAGAGGACGCGCGAGGAGTGCGGCGAGCGATCCGAGGGAGGCGGCGTCTTCCGCCGCCTCGCGGAGCGAAAGGCCCGGGGCAACGCGGGCCCCCGCGGCGACGAGGAGGGCCGTCGCCGCCGGGTTCATGGTGACGATCCGGCCGACGGCGTCGGTCGAGACGACCCCGGTCGTCGCGTGCCGCAGGAGCGCTTCGATGTAGTCCCTCCTTCGCTCGAGGTCGGCGCGCTGGGCGCCCAAGGCGGTCGCCATGGCGTTGAAGCCCTCGGCGAGCGTGGCGAGCTCGTCCCCGCCTCGAGCCTCGAGCCGCGCGGCGTAGTCGCCCCGAGCGATCCGCGCGGTGGCGTCGACCATCTCCCGAACCGGTCGCGCCACGGTACTCGCCATCCACGCCGAGGCGAGGGCGAGGAGCGTGCCGAGGAGGAGGGTCGCGAGGAAGAGGCTTTCGAGGACTCTTTCCATCGCGATCCCGATCGCCCGCCTTTCGAGGACGAGAGGCACGGCGAGGACGGTCGTTCGTCCCACGAGGTCGGCCCTCGCGTAGGCCACCGGCAGGCTCGCCCCGCCGAACGGCTCGTCGCGGACGACCGAAGGTTCCCCGCGTTCGAACAGGGCGCGCCGAACTTCTCCCGGAAGTCGCGAGGAGAGCAGGCCCGATTCGAACAGTTCCGGCTTCGACGTCGCGGCGAGGAGGCCGTCCTGGTACAGGTGGATCTCCTGTCCGACGAGGGTCCTCAGCCACGAGAGCACGCCGTCGTCGACGCGCGGAGGGGACGGACTCTCCTCCTCGCGGAGGACCGCAGCGTAGTCCTCGACGACGCGCCGGACCGCACCGACGACGTCGGCCGCCGACTCCTGCAGGCTCCGCTCCGCCCCCTGAGCGATCGAAGCCCGCAGCACGAAGGTCAGCCCGAGGAGGGGGAAGAACGAGGCGGCGAGCATCGCGGCGAGAAGCTTCCGGTAGAACGAGCCGGTGCGGCCCCCCCACGGGGGCGCGAAGGGTGGGGAGGACTCGTGCCCCGCACGAGGCCGACGTCGCGGAGGGTCCGGGAGTTCCCTCGCGACGCGCGTGCCGCGAAGTCGCGAGCCCGCGACTCCGATCGGCGCGGGAAGGGAATCCGCGGATGCCACCCCGACTTCGGCGGCCTGCTCCGATCCTCCCGTCCCCACGATTCGCGTCACGCCTCGGCCCCACCGCTCCGAGCGGCCCGCAAGCCGCGCGAGCAGGGCGCGCGCCCCCCCACCGAGCGCGAGGAGCACCCCTTGGAGGAGTGCCACGCGGGCGAGGGCCCCGGCCCAGTCGAGCGGGCCCCCGGCGTTCGAAAGCAGCAGGTGGATCCACGGCCCGTCGCGGACCGCGAGCGCGAGGTACGGGGTTCCTCCGGCGCGGATCGGGACGAGTCGTCCGGTGCCGTCGGGCGCGAACCACGAGGGGTCGACCGGCGGGGGGCGTGGGACCGTGCTCGAAAGGACACGGCCCTCGGGGGCGTAAAGCACGTGCTCGGGACCTTCGACCGTCGAGGCGGGGGAGCCGAGTGCGGAGAGGTACGGGGCCACCCCCGGAAGGAACGGGAGGTTGTCCGGCTCGTCGAGGACGTGCGCCACCACCCGGCCCGGGAGCGTCCCCGGTCCGGCGACGGGGACTTCGGCGTGGAGGAGCCGCTGGTCCGACGCGCCGAAGGCGATCACCTCCTCGCGGAGCCGAGGGGTCCCCGACGTTCCGGCGTCTCCCGGCGGGAAGGGCTCCTGAAGCGGCGGAAGGCCGAATGCGAAGTGCGCGCGGAGCGTCCCCCCGGCGTCGAACACGTCGATCGAGGAGAGCCACCCGCGGAGGCCCAGAGGGCCGCGCGACCAGAGAAGCCAGCCGGCGGACGGGTCGATCTCCTCGGCGCCTCCCGTGAGAAGTCCGAGGACGACCGGGGATCGCGCGATCTCCGCGACGTGGGACTCGAGCGCGAGGCGGCGCCGTGCGGAGGCGTCCGCGACGAGCGGGGCGAACTCCGCGCGGAGGCGCTCGGCCGCAAGCCGCTCCGACGCCACGCCGTGGACCCCTGCGGCGATTCCCGCCGACAGTCCGATCGCGATGCCGAGCACGAGCGCCCCACGCTCCCTCCCGAACCACGCGGCCCAGAACGCCCGCAGAACGAGGGCGGTCGCGAGCGCAGCGGCCGCGAAGCCGACGAGCAGAAGCGAGTGAGCCGCGGACGACGCGGCGTCGGCGAGGGAGAGGACGTCCCCCCGGCCGTCTCGGGCGAGGCTCGCCGCGAGAAACGCAAGCGCCGGGAGGGAGGCGGCGGCCAAGGCGCTCGCGAGGAGACGCTCGCGCCGGCTGCGGGAGGCGGCGGAGGGCGGGCGGCGTGCGCCGAGGCCGAACGCGACCGCGAGCCAAGCCGCCGCGGTCGCCGCGAGTGCGGCGGGGGAGGCGAGGATCCCCCAACCCCTCGCCGCACCGTACAGGCTCGGCCCGCCGAGACCCCGGGGAAGGAAGGTCTCGAGAGTCCACCCGAGGACGAGCGCCGCCCGGGCCCCCGCAACCAGGAGGATCCCGAGCCACGGCGCCGGGCGGCGCCAGGCGCCGATCGAGGCGGCGGCGAGGCCGAACGCGGCGAGGAGCCCGGCCAAGGCCCGGCCGAGCGCGCGGATGCGCTCTGCGGGAGATCCCGCCGTCGCCGGATCGAGGGCGAGGGAGGCGAGGGCCGAGCCGTCGGGAGCGTCGAGGGGGAATCCTCCGTCGGGGGAGGATGCGCGAAGGAGGGTGAGGGTCCCGCGGCCCGCATCGAGAAATGCGGCGGGCAGCCGGATCGACGAGGGGTCGGTATCGGGGGCGGCGTCGAGCGTGAACCACGCGGCCCCGAAGGTCCCGTCCGTCGAGGGGGCGGAGCGAACGACGAGGGTGTGCCTCATCCCGAGGGAGCGGAGGGACCAAGACGGGACCGCGCCGCGACCGGCCGGCAGGGGGCCGGTCGGAGTCCCGGTCCAATCGACCCACTCGTTCGGGGGCCGTCCGACCGCGGCCCCCTCGAACCGGTCGCGCCAGCCTTTCGCGACGCAGCGGGACGCCGCGTCGACGAGGCCGGTTTCGAGGACGCACCGGGCGGTGCCTTCCGCCTCGTGGAGTCGCTCGAGGAAGCCGGCCCGGACCGCGCGGTGGAGCGCCTCCGTGTCCTGTCGGGCGGGGCCCGGCCGCAAGCGGGCCGCCGCCTCGAATCCGGCAAGCAGCAAGGCGGCGGCGCCGAAAGCGACGAGCGCCGCCCTCGCCGTGCTCATTCGGGGGTTTCCCGGACCTCGCGGAGGATCCAACGGCTCCCCTCCGGCTCGAGGGAGAGCCGGAAACCGACGCGCGCCGCGCGTCCGTCCCGGTCGACGACTTCGGCGCGGGCGACGACGAGGGCCGAGGTGCGCCCGTCGCTGTCCACGGAAACGAGGTTGAATCCGCGAACCGCTCCCTGGGCGAGAACGTCCCGGAAGACCGCCTCCACTTGGCCCGAGGCGAACGACCCCTCCTCCGGTCCCAACCGCTTGAGCGACAGCCGAACTTTCCCCTCCGACGGGAGCACATCGCGGAGTGCGGAGGAACGGGCCGAGACGAGCGCCGACCCGAAGCGTTCGGCCGCAGCCTTCGCGCCGTCTCCCGGCTCCGCGGCCCTGGACACGACGAGGCTCGCGACGAGGAGAGCGCACACGATCGGGAGGGCGAGCAGGCGCACGCGGGGACTCCTGCGCGAGGATAAGGAGCGCGGCGTCGGGGTGTCAAACGGGAAGAAGGCTGGATCCGGGATCGTGGGCGATCCCGGATCCGAAAAACGGGGGAGGCCGGGTAGGGATGCCAGCCGCCGCAGGGTTCCGTGCTCGGGAGGCAGCGCTGCTACGGCGGGGCGGAGGGGGTCCCAGCTTTTGTCCGGGTGCCCCGCCGTGGCAACGCGCCCCCCGAGTCCGGAACGCCTTGCGGCCGGAACGGACAGCAACCGCGGTGCCAACGGGAGGGGATGGGATCTCGTCGCGACCTCGGCGGTTTCGGCGCTCCAAGAGGTGCTCCTCGCAACGTGGCGCGAACGTTGGAGAGGACTCGCGCCGCGCACGAGGCCGAAGTTGCGGCGGGTCTGAGAGTTCCATCGTGGCGCCCGCGCGGCGAAGTCGCGAGCCGGACTCTCCGATCGGCGCGGAAAGGGAATCCCCAGATCCCAACGCAACTTCGCTGGCCTCCTTCCATCGTCCCGTCCCCACGGTTCGCGTCACGCCGCGGTCCTCGCCGAAACGGCCGTCGCATACCGCGGCGGTGATGCAGGATGCAACGGCCTCACGCGTCCATGCCGTACCGTCGCAACTTCCGGAACAGGGTCGCACGGTTGATTCCGAGGATCTCCGCCGCGCGCGACTTGTTGCCCCGCGATTCCTGGAGCGCGCGGAGGATCTGGCGGCGCTCGGCCTGTTCGAGACTTTCGACCGGCCCCGAGAGGGGAGGTGGAGGGGCGCTCCGCGGCGCCGGGGAGAGGTCGCCGTACCGTTCGATCTCCGCGCGCGACACCACCGGCCCCTTCGCGAACGCGCAGAGCCGGTGGATCAGGTGGTGGAGCTCGCGAACGTTTCCCGGCCACGGATGCTCCGCGAGCCGCGCGAGCGCTCCCGGGTCCATCCGCCGCTTCTCGGTCCCCTCCGCCCGGGCGATCTCCTCGAGGAAGTGATCGACCAGGAGCGGGATGTCCTCGCGCCGGTCCCTCAGCGGGGGAACCTCGATCCGCGCGACGTGGATTCGATAGAAGAGATCCTCCCGGAACGTCCCCTCCTTCACCATCGCGGGGAGATCTCGATTGGTCGCCGACACGATGCGCACGTCGACCGGGACCGGGCTCGACGCGCCGATCGGGAGGACCTCTCCCTCCTGGAGCACGCGGAGGAGTTTCGCCTGCATCGCCGGACCCATCTCTCCGATCTCGTCGAGGAAGAGGGTGCCGCCGTGCGCGAGCTGGAAGAACCCCGGCTTGTTCCGGTCGGCCCCCGTGAACGCCCCCTTCCGGTAGCCGAAAAGCTCGCTTTCGAGGAGGTTCTCGGGGAGGGCGGCGCAGTTGACGGTGAAGAACGGCCCGCCGCTACGGTCGCTCCGCGCGTGGAGCGCCCGGGCGATCAGCTCCTTCCCCGCCCCGCTCTCCCCCAGGACGAGAACGGGGAGCTTCTTCGGCGCGAGTCGTTCGACGAGGTGGTAGACGCGCTGCATCGGCGAGGAGCCGCCGACCATCCCTTCGAACCGCAAACGGAGCTCCATGCTGCTCCGCGTCGAAACCAGCTCCTCGCGCGCCGCGGCGAGCTCCGCCCGCTGTGCCTCCGCCGTTCGCTCGAGCTCGCGGTTGAGCCGCGCGAGATCCTCGCGCTGCTCCTCGATTCGCTCGAGCAGTCTCGCCGTGTCGAGAGCGAGCGCCGCCTGCTCCGCGAGGCGCGTCGCGAGGTCGAGGTGGGTCCGCGTGAGGACCCCCCGGTCGACGCGGCTGTCGAGATACAGGGCCCCCGCGATCCCCTCGGAGGTGCGTAGGGGGACCGCGAGGACCGAGCGGATCCGGAGGTCGAGGACCGACTGGGCGCCCGCGAGGGTTTCGTCCGCCGCGGTGTCGGACGAAAGGAGGGGGCGCCCGTCGCGGAGCACCGCACGCGCGACCGACCGACTGAGTTCCGAATCCTCCCCGGAGAGGGTCGCGCCCGAGGCGTCGCGTGCCGATCGGGTCTCGAGTTCGGCTCCGTCGGCGAGGAGGAGGAAGGCTCGTTCGGCCCCCGTGAGCGCGAGGGCGGCGTCGACCACCGAGCGCAGGAGCGTCTCCGCGTCCCGCGTCGTCGCGAACACTCGGTTGAGATCGAGGAGCCTCCGGAGCGCGTCGAGTTCCTCCCGGGCCGCTTCGAGCTCGCCGATTCCGGCGGGATCGTGCTCGCCGGTCCGACCCGTGGAAACCTCCGGGCCCCGCCGGGCCTCCTGCTCGATCTCGGCGCGCCGCGGGTCGCGCGTGAAACCGGCGCGGTCGTTTGGCGGAAGGGCGGCACGGGAAGTCTCGAGCCACCTCCGGGCGGAATCGAGCCGCTCCGCGGCCTCTTCCCTACGGCCAAGACGCTGCGCCGCTTTTGCGGCGACGAAGGCGGCGAGCGCCGTCCCCTCCCCGTCCCCGACCTCCTCCATGAGCTGGCGCGACGCCTCTGCGTCTCCCGAGGCGCGGACGATGTCCCCCCCCGGCCGCTGAAGCTCGACCCTGGCGCGGAGACGGAACCCGAACGCCTCCTCGCGCGGAAGCCCCGAGCCTTCCACGAGCTGGAGCCCTCGACGGCAAGCGACCATCGCGCGATCGGGGTCGTTGTCGTCGAGCCAGGCGGCGCCGAGCCGGAAGAGCGCCACCGCTTCGAGCCGCCGGTCCCCCGCCTGTTTCGCGCGGAATGCGGCCTCTTGGAGGAGGCGCCTTGCGTCCGAGGGCCGTCCGTCGATCCGGAGACGTTCCCCCGACTCGGCGAGGATCTCCGCGTGGAGCGCCGGATTCCGGAGCGACAGGACCGCGGCGAGGGCCTCCTCGAGAGCCGCCGCCGCCCGATCGGTCGCTCCGTCGGCGAGGGCAAGGCGCGCGAGTCCGGCGAGGGCGGCGGCGAGCGGCTCCTTGCGGCCGAGACGCCTCGCGATCCGTATCGCCTCATCGGACGCCTGCCGCGCCTCGGCGCGGCGCCCGGCGACGCGATCGGTTTCGGAAAGCGCGACCAGAGTGTCGACGATGCGATCGCGGAGTCCGAGGTTGCGGAACCGGGCGAGCGCGTCCTCCAGCCGGCCGCGGGCGGCGTCGACGTCGCCGGAGCGCAGGAGAACCGCGCCGAGCCTCAGGGCGATCTTCGCCGCGAGGGCGGCGTCTCCCCGGCGGCGGGCCCACTCGAACGCCCGCTCGTACGAGACGGCCGCTTCCCGGGTGAGGCCCTGCATCTCCTGGGCGAGCGCCGTTCCCTCGAGGATCGCGATCTCGATCCCGCCGGCCGCCTTTCCGCGGGTGAGCCGGTCCGCATCCCGCAGGCAGCCGAGCGCCCGCTTGAAGTTCCCGTTCTCCCGTTCGATCGCGCTCTCGGCGAGGAGCGCCGCCGCGTGGAGATCTGGGCGGCCGGCCTGCCCGGCGTGGCGCGCCGCCCGGGAAAAGGCCTCGGAGGCGGCCGCGGTCTCGCCGGCGCGACCGAGAGACGTACCGAGCGACGCCGCAGCCTCCGAGGCGAGCGCCGCGTCGCCGCAGCGCTCGGCGAGCACCACCGCGAGCTCGAGGCTTTCCCTGGCGCCCGAGTCGTCGCCGCCCGCGGCCACGGCGCGACCGAGCGCGAGATGAGCCCTTGCCCGGAGGGGCTCCGAGCCGGTCGTCTCCGCCCGGGAGGCCATGCGGCGGGCGTCTTCCTCCGCGTTCGCGAACTCGCCCGTCCGGGCCCGGATCTCGCCGCGCCGCTCGTAGAGGGAGCACAGGACGGCCGCCGAACCCTCACCCTGGCGCAACGCCCCCTCGATCGCGCGTCCATAGAATTCCGCAGCGTCGTGGAGGGCGTGTGCCGCGCGGGAGAGGTCGGCGGCCCGCCTCCACGCGTCGACCGCCCGTCCGATCCTTCCCGCGCGCTCGGCGTGGCGGGCGAGGGTGGCCCACGCGTCGGGGCGCCTCGCGATCCCGCGACGCTCGAGGTAGGAAAGGGCCCGCTCGTGGAGCGCCCGCGCCTCCGGTTCGGGGGTTCCCTCGACGACCACCTCCGCGAGACCGGGAAGGACGAGGCGGTAGACGGGGGTTCCGTCGGCGGCCTCTCCC
This sequence comes from uncultured Acidobacteriota bacterium, assembly GCA_964383585.1. GTDB lineage: Bacteria > Acidobacteriota > Polarisedimenticolia > Polarisedimenticolales > DASRJG01 > CAYLHQ01. The sequence goes on along the minus strand of CAYLHQ010000003.1, from coordinate 107,243 downwards.
CGCTCGAGCGCGCCCGATTCCGACAACTCCGACAGCCGCCGGGAGACCGCCTCCCAGCGGAGTCCGGTGACCGCGGCCACCGCGTCGGGGTCGACGACGTTCCGTCCGAGCACCGCGGCGGCGCGGAGGACCGGGAGGGTCTCCTCTCCGACCCGTGCGACCCGACGGGCGAGAAGGTCCCGGACCCTTCCCGGAAGCGCGACTCGGTCGAGGACCTCGGGGTCGGGCGGGGTCGGAGCGCCCGGCTCGACGAGGCCGTCTTCGGCGAGCGCCGCGAGGATCTCCGCGATGTGGAGGGGGTTCCCGCGGGTCTCTTCGAGGACCCGTTCGACGAACGCGGACGGGACCGATTCGAGCCCGAGCATCGAGCGCAGGAGGGCGTGGGCGTGCTCGTGACCGAGGGGGCCGAGCAGGATCTCCTCGACCCATCCCTCCTCCCGGCCTTCGGCGACGAGGTCGAAAAGAGGGGTCGTCCGAGCGAGCTCCTCCCCGCGGCAAGAACCGACGAGGAAAACCGGTACGCGGTTTGCGGCGCCCGGCCCTGCAGAACGCAGGAGATGACGGAGGGTCGCGCAGGTGGTCTCGTCCGCCTCGTGGAGGTCCTCGAGGAGGAGGACCAAGGGACGTGCGGAGGCGAGCGCCGCGACGGCCTCCGCCAATTCCGCCGCGAGGGGGGCGTCCGTTTCCCTCTCGTCGGGGCCTTCGCGGCCGAGGAGGCGCGAGAGGGCCTGCGAGACGGCCTTCGCCCGTGGGTCGTCCCAAGGCGCTCGTGACCTGAGCGCACGATCGAGCGCTTCCCCGAGCGCCGCGGCCGAACCGTCGCGACCGTCGGGTCTCGCGACGTGGACGTCGTCGCCGGCGATCTGGCACCGGACCTCGAGTTCTCGAAGCAGGCGGCTCTTTCCCGAGCCGGCCGGTCCGACGACGAGGACGAGGGGGCTGCCCCCCCGCTTCGACTCGACGCGAAGTCGGTCGAGACGTTCGAGCTCGGCCTCCCGCCCGACGAATCCCGCCCCGAGAACCCGGCGCCGCCGGATCTCCGGGGGCTCGGCGATCGGTTCGCGCCCCGCCGCGAGATGAAGCTCGCGCAGGAAATGGGCGGCGGTGGGGGGGCGGGCCCCGGGGTCTTTTTCCAGCAGCCGGAGGACGAGGCGATCGAGAGGCGCGGGAACGTCCCGACGGAGCCGGATCGGCGGGATGGGGGCCTCGCCGAGATGGGCGCCGACGATTTCGATCGGGGATCCGGAGGGGAACGGGGGGCGACCGGTGAGCACCTCGTACACCATGCAACCGACCGAGTAGAGGTCGCTCCGCGGGTCGGGCGGTCCCCCACGCACGCTCTCGGGCGCGAGGTACGCGAGGGTGCCGCGCACCGCCGCGTCCTCGGCCGAACCGCCGAGGGGGCTCGCGAGTCCGAGATCCATCACCTTGACGACGGGGTGGCGCTCGCCGTTCCGGACGAGGACGTTCGACGGCTTGATGTCGCGGTGGACGAATCCCCGGGCGTGCAGGTAGGCGAGAGCGTGTCCCACCTGCGCGAGGCAGTCGGTGAGGCGTCCCCAGTCGGAGGCAAAGCGGCCGAAATCGACGTCGAGGCGCTCGCCTTCGACGAACTCCATCGTGTAGTAAGGGACGACCGCGCCGTCCTCGAGGGTGACGCGGCCGAACTCGAAGACCTCGACGAGGTTCGGGTGGGAGAGGGTCGCGAGCGTGCGGAACTCCTGCTCGAAGTGGCGGAGCGCGGCTTCCGAGTACCGCCGGGCCGAGAGAAACTTGACGGCGATCGGGCCGGGGCGCCCGTCCTCCTCGGCGCGGAACACGACGCCCATCCCCCCCCGGCCGATCTCCTCGGCGAGGCGGATCCGTCCTCCGATCACCCCCGGGAACATCGCCGAAGCTATATCCGCAGATGCTGCAATCTGCAACGACTGTCGCGCATCGCCTGGGCGTTTCGCGTCGTTTTGGCGGGGGCCCTGGACCGCTCGTGAGGGCGCGAGGAGAAAAAACCCCCAGAAACAGCGAAGCCGGGATCCGAGGGCCATCCTCCCTTGGATCCCGGCTAGCCGCTGCGTAGGTCAGGAAGCCAGGACTTATTCTCGCCCCTACCCAAAGCAAACCGAGTGCCAACGAGTTCGAATCAAATTAGCGCGGAGTCTCGCCGTCCCCCGGCCGGGGCGCGCCAATTTGGACGGCAGGGGGCCGTCCGGGGAGGTCACATCGGCGTCGCGGCGGCGGAAGCGCCTTCGAGAAGCTCGCGGACGACCCCGCGCAGGAGGCTCACGCTGAAGGGCTTCGTCAGCAGGCGGTCGATCCCGGGGGGGAGCGCTCCGATTGCGGCGCCCCCCGCTTCCCGTCCGAAGGCGACGATCGGAAGCCGCTTGTCGCCGAGAAGCGGCACGATCCGATCGAGGATCGCGGGCTCGCCGGGAGGGCCTGCGAGCGAGAGATCGAGGAGGAGGACGTCGGCGCCTCGGAGCCTCAGCGCCTCGAGTGCCTCCGCGTGGGTTTCGGCGGTCTCGACCTCCAGATCGTCGATGGCCAGCACATCTTCCACCAGGGTCGTCAAGGCCGGGTCGGCATCGACGACGAGCACGCGCCGCTTCGGGCCTCCCAACGCCATCGCGTCGATGTGCACCCGGTTTCCACCCCGCGCCTTCGCCTCCCGGAGCGCGTTTTCCGCCATGCGCACCAGGTCGTCCGCTCGCTCGATCGTGCGGTTGTCGGGGTACGAAGAAAGCCCCGCGGAGATCCGCACGCCGCGTCGTTCGCGATCGAATGGGAGAAGCAGGGTTTCGACCTCGGTCCGGATCTTGTTCGCGAGGATCGCTGCTCCGCGGTACCGGTTCCCGGAGAGAAGGATGCCGAACGACTCCTCCCCCGTGCGGGCGAGGACGTCCTCGCGGCGCACGTGGGTGCGGAGGAGCTCGCCGAGACGGCGGATCACGGAATCTCCCGCTTCCTGTCCGTAGGCGTCGTTGATTTCCCGGAGGCGGTCGACGTCGAACAGGACGAGCGAGACCGGGGACCGATGCCTTCGAGCCCGCGCGAACTCGGCCTCGAGGCGGAGCCTCAGGTAACGCCGGTTGAAGATCCCGGTCAGGGGATCGCGGAGCGCGGAGGTCCCCACCTCCCGTCGGAGCCTTCCGATCTCGGCTCCCAGCCGGACCCGCGCGGCGAATTCCGCGTCGCCAGTCTCCTGCGGCACGAGGAGGGCGCCCGCGACCCCATCCGGCGGCGCGTCGCCGGAGGGCGACCGGGGCGGGCCGAACCGGATCTGGGGGACCCCTTCGAAAAGGCCGTCGCCGTCGAGTCTCCGGGTCATCGCCCGGGCCGCGGGGTTTTCCTCGTCGAGGTCGACGACGACGAGGTCGAACGCCTCGTCGGTCCCGGAGTCGAGGAGGAGACGCTCGCGGCCGGTCAGCAGCACGGGCCGCAGCCCGGCGGCCTCGACGAGGCGGCGCAGACGCACGCCGCGGTCGGGATCGTCGGAAAGGAGGAGGACGTTTCCCATCGCGGGCGAATATAGGAGCGGATTCGCCCGGGACCACCCGGAGGGGCTCGCGTGTGCTATAACGCGGCGCGCTTCGGGTCGTCTCGGGGCGTTAACTCAGCGGTAGAGTGCCATCTTCACACGGTGGAAGTCGCAGGTTCAAATCCTGCACGCCCCACCAGGCACCCGGACGGAAGATCGGGCGGCTAGCTCAGATGGGAGAGCGCGGCGTTCGCAACGCCGAGGTCGAGGGTTCGATCCCCTTGCCGTCCACCATTCCCCGAGAGCCCGGAGCGCCGCGTTCACCGAAGCCCCCCTACCCCCTCACGGCCGCGGAGCGACTCAACGGGACATGCGCACGCCGCACCACACGAGCGTGAGCCCGGCGAGCAGGAGGGCGATCCCGAGGACGCGCAACCGGTCGTCCTCTTCCTCCGCGAGGAGCCGCATCGCCCGTCGGGTCGGACCGGGGGCGACGGAGTACGGCAGCCCCTCGAGGATCAGCGCGCAACCGAGCGCGGCGAGCAGGAGCGGGGCGAGATCCACGGAGCGCGCGATGCTAACACACGCGAGGGGGCGTCCGGTCGCGTGCTATACTCCGCCGGCCTTCCGGACGATCCGGACGCGCGGGAGGTTCCATGATCGTCCGATGTCCACGCTGCCGGGCCGAGTTCCGGCGGGTGGATTACCCGGCGGAAGGCCGCGTCGTCAAGTACCTCTGCCCCGGCTGTGGCGAGATCGTCCCCATCGACCTGGAACTGGACGAAGTGCGCTCGTCCTCGTCGTCGAGTTCCTTCCGCGCCCGGAAGCGCCGGAGGGTTGTGCTCGTCGCCGACGACTCGGAAGATCTCCGCCTCGAGTGCGAGCGCCTGCTGACCGCGGCCGGGTACCGGGTCGCGACCGCGGCCGACGGCGAAGAGGCCCTCCGCCGCATCCGCGAGGAGCACCCCGACGCGGTGCTTCTCGATCTCCTCATGCCGAGGATGACCGGATTCGACGTGCTCCGCGAACTGCGCCAGGACGAGCGTCTCCGCGAGACGCCGGTGCTCGCGATGAGCGGCGTTTACAAGGAGAGCATCGTCGAGTTCCTCCAGCACATGGGGGCCCGGGGGTTCCTGGACAAGGCGCACGTGGCCGCGACGCTGGTGTTCCGGATCCAGGCGTTGCTTCCGGCGCAGGCCGCCGGCGACTGAAGGACATCTCGATGCCGAATCTCGCGGTGGTGGGCGCCCAGTGGGGCGACGAGGGGAAGGGGAAGATCGTCGACCTCCTCTCGGAGCGCTTCGATGTCGTCGCCCGCTTCCAGGGCGGGCCGAACGCCGGTCACACCGTCACCTTCGGCGGGACGCGCCACGCCCTCCACCACATCCCGTCGGGGGTCTTCCGCCCCGCGGTCCGGATCGTGATCGGAAACGGGACCGTCCTCGACCTGAAGAAGCTCCTCGAGGAGATCGAGGGGCTCGAGGCGGTCGGGGTGCGGCTCGACGGCCGGTTCTTTCTCAGCGATCGCGCGCACGTGATCCTCCCTCCGCTCGCGCGCATGGATGCGCTCCGGGAGGCCGCCGCGGGGGAGCGCGACCGGATCGGCACCACCCAGCGCGGGATCGGACCGGCGTACGAGGCGAAGGCCGCCCGTATCGGGGTCCGCGTGGCCGATTGCGCCGACCCCGACGATCTCCGCAGGAAGATCGACCGGCTTCTCTCGGGCTCCGTGGGGAAGCGCCTGCGCGAGGCGGGGGACGAGCCGGGCGACTCGGGCGCCCTCGCGGCGGAGATCCACGGCCGCTACGTGCGGCTCGCCCCTTACGTCGCCGACACGTCGATGCTCCTGAACGACTGGATCGACGAGGGACGGTCGATCCTGTTCGAGGGGGCGCAAGGGGCGCTCCTCGATCTCGACCACGGCTCGTATCCGTTCGTCACGTCGTCGTGGACCCTCGCGGGAGGCGCCTGCGGCGGCCTCGGCGTCGCCCCGCGCGCGGTCGACGCGGTGCTCGGGGTTTACAAGGCCTACGCGACGCGCGTCGGCGCGGGACCGATGCCGACCGAACTCACGGACGGTCCGGGGGGGGTCGGCGACCTCATCCGGACGCGAGGCCGGGAGTTCGGGACGACGACCGGGCGTCCCCGCCGGTGCGGATGGTTCGACGGCGTGGCGGCGGCCTACGCATGCCGCATCAACCGGTTCGACGGCGCGTGCGTGATGCTCCTCGACGTCCTCGACGCGCTCGACGAGATTCGCATTTGCACGGGGTACCGGCTCGACGGCAGGCCTTTGCGCGCGCTTCCGCCGAGGCTCGCGGAGGCGGAGCGGATCGAGGCGGTCTACGAGACCCTCCCCGGCTGGAAACGCGACACCTCCGGTGCGCGCGCGTGGGACGATCTCCCGCGAGAGGCGCGCGAGTACCTCGGCCGCCTCGAAGAGGCCATCGGAACCGAGATCGCCGTGGTGAGCGTCGGACCCGACCGCGAACAGAGCATCTTCCGCCCGGGATCCCGGCTCGGAGACCGGCTTTCCCGCTAGCCTGGTAGGATCGCGCCCCGATGGAGCCGATCGAACGCCGACTTTCCGAGGCCGCCGACCGCGCGTCCGCCTTCACGTCCGATTCGCGGACGTGCGGGCCGGGCGATCTCTTCGTGGCCCTCGCCGGGGCGAACCGCGACGGCCACGACTTCGTTCCCGCCGTCCTCGCCGCGGGGGCGGCCGCCGTCGTTGCGGAAGGGACGGTCGCGCGGATGGGGCTCGAGGTTCCGGCACGAGAAGGGCGGGTGATCGAGGTCCCCGATCCCCACGCCGCGCATCGCTTCCTCGCCGGGCGGTTCCGCGAGCGGTTCCGCGGGCCCGTGGTCGCCGTCGGGGGAAGCGCGGGGAAGACGACCGCGAAGGAGTTCCTGCGCGCGCTTCTCGCGACGCGGTTCCGGGTGGCGGCGACCGAGCGCTCCCAGAACGGGGAGCAGGGGATCCCTCGTACGCTCGAGAGGCTCCGCGAAGGGGTCGACGTCGCGGTCGTCGAGGTGGGGATCGACGCACCGGGGGAGATGGCGCGGCACGCGGCGCTCGTCGCCCCCGACCTCGCGGTCCTGACGTCGATCGGGGCGGAGCATCTCTCCCGTCTTTCGGACGTCGAAACCGTGTATCGCGAGGAGACGGTCCTCTTCGAGGTCACGCTCGGACGCGGCGGGGAAGCGTTCGTTCCCGAGGACGATCCGTACCTCGTGCGGCAGCTCGGAAGGCCGGGGGTGCGGGGGGTCCCCTCGGATCCGCTCGCGATCGACCCGCGCTTCGACCCGCCGCTCGGCCACCGGCTCGCGAGGCGCAACGCGGCGCTCGCCGTCGCGGTCGCGTCGCGACTCGGGGTGGATCCGGAAGGGATCGTCGACGGGCTCCGCGCTCTTGCGCTCCCCGAGGGGCGGGGGGGCGAGCGGCGGCTTTCGGGAGGCGCGATCCTGGTCCTCGACCACTACAACGCGAACCCCGACTCGATGCGCTCCGGACTCGCGCACGCGAAGGAACTCGCCCGACGCGAGGGGCTTCCGCTCCGCCTCGTGCTCGGCGACATGCTCGACCTCGGGGCGGCGACGGCGGAGTCCCATCGCGGTCTCCTCGGCGCGATCCGGGATGCGCGCGCCGAGACGATCTGGCTCGTGGGTACCGAGTGGAGCCGGCTCGCGGGGGAACTCGAGGGGGCGGCGGGAGAGATCCTCGCGTTCGACGACAGCGGATCGGCCGCGCGCGCGGGGGCGGACGCTCTCGTTCGCACGCCGGCGGTCGTCCTCTTCAAGGGCTCGCGGGGGATGGCGCTCGAGGCGGTCGTGGAGGCGGCGTGCTCGAGATAAGCCCCCCCGTCCTCTTCTTTTTCCTCGGAATGCTCGCGGCCGCCGTCCGCTCGGGCCTCCGCGTCCCGCAGCCCGTGACGGAGGTTCTCTCGCTCTACCTCCTGTGGGCGATCGGCTTCCGCGGAGGGGTCGAGCTGCGCGCCGGGGGGCTCGGCCGCGAGGAGTTCCTCGGCCTCGCGCTCGCGACCTTCCTCGCGTTCGCGGTGCCGTTCTGGGTCTATCCGTTCCTGAAGCGCAAGCTCGCCTCCGCCGACGCCGCGGCGATCGCGGCGTGCTACGGCTCGATCAGCGCGGTGACCTTCATGACCGCGGTCTCGTGGCTCGAGGCGCGCGGAGTCCCGTTCGGAGGGCACATGGTCGCGGCGATGGTCCTGATGGAATCGCCCGCGCTCGTGGTCGCCGTCCTCCTCTTCCGCCGCGGGAGGCGCGAAGCGCGTGGCGGGGGATGGAAGACGATCGCGCACGAAGCCCTCTTCAACGGTCCGGTCTTCCTGATGCTCGGGAGCCTCGCGATCGGTCTCCTCACGGGGGAGCGCGGGTACCGGGCGTTCAAGCCGCTGTGCACCGACCTCTTCAATGGGGTGCTCGTCTTCTTCCTCCTCGACCTCGGGCTGCTGGCGACGGAGCGCCTGCGCGACCTGCGTTCGAGGGGGGCGTTTCTCGCCGGATTCGCGCTCGCGGCGCCGCCCGTCCATGCCGCGGTCGCGATCGGACTCGGCTCGGCCCTCGGCCTCGCGGAGGGGAACGTCGTTCTCCTCGCCGTGCTCGCCGCGTCGGCTTCCTACATCGCCGTCCCGGCGGCGGCGCGAATGGTCCTCCCGGAGGCGAACCCCGGACTCTACGTGCCGATGGCGCTCGCGGTGACCTTCCCGTTCAACCTCGCCGTCGGGATCCCCCTTTACGCGCGGGCCGTGCGGTGGCTCCAGTAGCGGCGCCTCCGGTGCTACACTCCCCGTCACTTCCGACGAACGGGCCGTTAGCTCAGGTGGTAGAGCACCAGCCTTTTAAGCTGAGGGTCGCTGGTTCGAGTCCAGCACGGCTCACCGATCCGCGGCGCGGTTGAAGGCCTGCGGTCGATCCGATACACTCCGCCGCTGTTCCGCGAGAGAACCGATCCACCGTCCCCATCGTCTAGTCTGGCCTAGGACACCACCCTTTCAAGGTGGCGACACGGGTTCGAATCCCGTTGGGGACGCCATTCGCGCCGGGGGCCCCGATGCCCGCACTCGACCCCGCCCGCCTCGGTGACGCCGCTCGCCGCGCGGTCGAGGCCGCGGGAGCGGAGGCGATGGCGGTCTTCCGGGGCGACCTCGGACTCGAGACGAAATCCGACGGCTCCCCCGTGACGCGAGCCGACCGGAACGCGGAGCGCGCGATCCTCTCGATCGTGCGGGAGGCCGACCCCGAAGCCTCGATCCTCGCGGAGGAGTCGGGGGCGGCGACCGGGACGGGAACGGGGCGCTGGATCGTCGACCCGCTCGACGGTACCCGCGGCTTCTCCCGCGGCGGCTCCTTCTGGGGGCCGATGGTCGCCTACGAGCGGGACGGCGAGATCCTCGCGGGGGCGATCGCTCTGCCTGCCCTCGGGCTGGTGTACTGGGCCGCCCGCGGGAAGGGATGCTTCCGGGGCGCGGAACGGCTCCGCGTCTCCTCCCGCTCGCGATGGGAGGACGCGACCCTGAGCCTCGGCGAGCTCGCCCGGCTCCTCGCCCCTCCTCGGGGCGACGCGATCCGCGCGCTCACCTCCCGCGCCTCCTCGACCCGCTGCTACGGAGACCTCGCCGGCTGTGCCATGCTCCTCGACGGCCGTGCCGAGGTCTGGATCGAGGCCGGTGTGCGCGAATGGGACCTCTCGCCCTTGCGCATCCTCGTCGAGGAGGCCGGAGGGCGTTTCACCGACTTCGACGGCGGAACCGACCTGTCGTCGGGATGCGCCGTCGCGTCGAACGGCCCGCTGCACGACGAGGTCCTCGCGGTCCTGAGCGCTCAGAGCCGGTAGTCGAAGGTCAGGTCGACCTCCGTCATCGGACCCAGCGAGGCGGTGACCGGGCAGGCCCGCGCGGTCGCCTCGAGCGTCGCCCGGGCGCGCGCGTCGAGGGCGGCGGGGAGTGCGATCCGGCACTCGATCCGGCGGATGTGGCGCCGGGGGCTCGCCCCCATCTCCTTCGTCACGGTCGCGTGCGCGCCGCGCATCTCCCACCCGTTCCGCCGCGCGGCGATCCCCATGACGGTGAGGACGCACGTTCCGAGCGCCGTTGCCACGAGATCGGTGGGGGAGAAGTGCTCCCCTCGTCCCTCGTTGTCGATGGGCGCGTCGGTCGGGAGCCGGTCCCCCGACGGGCCGTGGATCGCGGTGCAGTGGAGATCCCCCTCGTAGCGGACTTCGATCGTGACCCCCATCGGCCAGCCCTCCCCGGAAACGGACGCGGATTATAGGGACGCGTGACGCGGTTTGGCAGCCGACGCTGACGGGATCGTGCTCGGCCGCCGTTTCCCGTCACAGGCGCGCGAGCCGCCGCGCTTTTCGCGGCATCCCGCCGGTTACGGGCGGGGAACCGTTCTTGCAAAACGGAGCCCATCGGAACGGTGCACGGAGGACGTTCTCTTTGCAGAGGGAAGCCCCGGATCGAGGTGCCCCCACGCTCCTGACCGTCTACGTGTCGACGGTGGGGGTCGCGGGACTCCTCGCCCTCGTGGCGAGCGGGTGGCAGCGATCCGTCTGCTCCCCGTGGCTCCTCCTGCTCCTGACCGGTCTCGCCGCGCTCGCCGGAGCGAGGCCGGTCCGCTTCCCGCGGCAGAAAACCGAGCTGACGGTCACCCATCCGTTCATCTTCCTCGCGTACGCCGCGTGTGGGACCTTCGCGGCGGCCGTGGTGGCGACGGGGGGGCTCTCCTCGGTGCTCGTCACCCAGGCGCGACGGGGCCGCTGGCTCCGTCTCTCCTTCAACGCCGGATCGGTGCTTCTCGCGACGATCGTCGCCGGCTGGGCCTACGAGCTCGCGGGCGGCACGACGAGCGGGCGCCTGCGCGAAGACGTGGCCCCTCTCCTCTTCGCGGCCGGGATTTTCTTCGTCCTGAACACCTCCTTCGTGACCCTCGCGATCGCCATCGAACGGCGGCACCCCCTCCTCGCCGTCTGGCGGGAGTCGTTCCTGTGGACCGCGGCGTCGTACTTCAGCGGGGTCTCGCTGGCGGCTGTCCTCCTCCTCGCCCTCGAGCATCTCGGTCCGTGGAGCCTCGCCCTCGGGATCCCGCCGGGCTGGCTCCTCGTCGAATTCTACAAATCGCACCGCGCGCGCCTCGAGGAGCAGGAGCGCCGCGTCGAGGAGGTCGAGGCGCTCAACGCGGCGCTCGAGCGGAAGGTCGCCGACCGGACCCGGGAGCTGGCGGAAGCGCTCGAGCGGCTCGAACAGGCGAACGCCGGGCTTCAGGAGGCGAATACCCGCCTCGTGCACGCAAGCCGCGCGAAGAGCCTCTTCCTCGCGAACGTCTCCCACGAGCTTCGCACGCCGCTCAACGCGGTGATCGGCTTCTCCGACTTCCTGATCGGTCCCGACTTCGACAACCTGACCCCGCGTCAGCGCGGCTTCCTCCAAGACATCCGCGATAGCGGGGAGCACCTCCTCCAGCTGATCAACGACATCCTCGACCTTTCGAAGATCGAGGCGGGACGGATGGAGGCGAGGCTCGAGACGGTCGACGCCCGCGCCGTGCTCCGCGAGACCGCGGGGATGGTCCGATCCGTCGCCGAGCGGAAGGGACTCCGTCTCACGGTGGAATCGGCCCCCGGCCTCGGCCTCGTCCGGGTCGATCCCAAGATGCTCCGCCAGATCGTCGCGAACCTCCTCAGCAACGCGGTGAAGTTCACCCCGGAGGGGGGGCGCGTCGACCTGCGTGCCCGCGTCGAGGGATCCGATTTCGCCCTCGAGGTCGCCGACACCGGGATCGGGATCCCGGCGCCGGTCCGCGACCGGATCTTCGAGGAGTTCTTCCAGGTCGACGGGAGCTACTCCCGCAAGTACCAGGGGACCGGCCTCGGCCTCGCCCTCGTCAAGCGGATGGTGGCGCTCCACGGCGGCGAAGTCGGCGTCGGGTCGGAGGAAGGGAAAGGCTCGGTCTTCCGCTGCCGCTTCCCCGGTGCTGCGCTCGCAAGAGCGACGGCTCCGGCGGGCCTCCCCGATCCGCCGCCTCCAGTTCCGAGCCCCGAGCCCGCCGCGGGGGTGCGCGCGCGTCCGACGATCCTCGTGATCGAGGACGACTCCTTCAGCCGCAAGCTCGTACGGAACGTCCTCCGCGCCCGCGGTTACGAAGTCCTCGAGGCGCCGACCGGGGAGTCGGGATTCGACGCCGCGGTCCGCGAGCGCCCCGATCTCGTCCTCCTCGACCTCAGGCTCCCGGGGATCGACGGCTTCGAGGTCGCCCGCCGTCTGCGCGCGCATCCGGCGTCGGCCTCCGCGCGGATCGTCGCCCTGTCCGCCCATCTCGGCGACGCGATGGAGGCCGGGATGCGCGAGGCCGGATTCACCGGATCGATCGCGAAGCCGATCCGCCTCGCCGATTTCCCCGATCAGATCCGTTCCTATCTCGCGGTTGCGGAGAGTGCCCCATGAACGACGGTTCGAACCCCGGGACGGGCCGGGACCTCCTGGTCGTCGACGACGATCCCCGGAACCGGAAGCTCCTCGAGGAGTATCTGACCTCCGCGGGGTACGCCGTGCGGACGGCGGAGGACGGCCGCTCCGCTCTCGCGGCGGCGCGGGCCCATCCGCCCGACCTGGTCTTCCTCGACGTGATGATGCCCGACATCTCCGGGATCGAGGTCTGCCGCCAGATCAAGCTCGACCGGTCGACGCGCCTGACGCAGATCGTCCTCGTCACCGCTCTCGACGGAACGCCGCACCGCGTGGAAGGGCTCGACGGCGGAGCCGACGACTATCTCGCGAAGCCGATCCGGCGGGAGGAGTTTCTCGCCAAGGTGCGCTCCCTCCTCCGGGTCCGTGCGCTGATCGTCGACCTCGAGGAGGCGCGGGCGCGGCTCGCCGCGCGCAACCTCGCCCTCGAGGAACTCGAGGCGCTCAAGGAGACCCTCGCGCAGACCCTGGTCCACGACCTCAAGAATCCGCTCGCCGCCATCCTCGCGAACCTCGACCTGCTCGAACGGGCGTCGCACGACGAGACCGTCCTGCGTCTCTCCCGGCGCTGCCGCTCGGCCGCGGGGCGGATGCACCGCATGATCCTCGACCTCCTCGACGTCGCCGGCCTCGAGGAGGGGCGTCTCAAGCTCCAGACCGATCCCGCGGATGCGATCCCGATCGTCCGCCGCGCCGCGGAGGACCTCGACCCCACCGCGCGCGCGCGGAGCGTGACGATCGAGGTCGAGGTGAGCGACCTTCCGTGCCCGATCGTCGCCGACCTCTCCGTCCTCCACCGCGTGGTGGAAAACCTGATCACGAACGCCGTCGAGCACACTCCTGCGGGGGGGAAGGTCGTCGTGCGCGTCGGTCCGCGGGACGAGGGGATCGAGATCGCGGTCGCCGACGAGGGGCCGGGGATCCCCGAGCCCCACCGCGAGAAGGTCTTCGAGAAGTTCGCCAGGCTCGAGCTGCGGAAAGCGGGGATTGCCGGGAACCGGGGGCTCGGCCTGACCTTCTGCCGCCTCGCGGTCGAAGCCCACGGCGGCACCATCTGGGTCGACGAAGCCCCGGGCGGGGGGGCGCTCTTCCGGGTCCTCCTCCCGTCCCCCGCCCTCCTCACGGGGACGGCGCGCGAGGTCGCCGTCACGACCTGACTCCCCTCGGGGAGCGGGATCCCGCGGGCGAGGAAGAACCGGTCGACGACCCGGGCCGCGTCGAAAGCGGACCGGCCTCCCGACGCCGTCCGCCTTGGGTACCGGCACGCGGTCCGGTCGAGGGGCGCCGCGGCGGCCGTCGCCGGAAGGGCGGCGGCGGTCAGAAGGGCAGCTCGTCCCAGAGCACGATCCGCTTGGAGGCCTTGTTGAACACCCAGACGGGGGGATTGTCCCATCGGGAGACCCTGTCGAAGCGCCGGATCACCCTCTCGTACTCCTGGAAGACGACGGCGAGGTCACGGCCGTCGTTGATCCGGTAGAGGCGGAAGGTCCCTCGTTCGCTCCGCCCCGAGTCGGAGAACTCGACGTGCCAGTTCCAGGTGCCGCGCATCTCGGCGGCGTCCGCGTCGACGATGGCGAGCTCGAATTCGACGGGGCTTCCCGAGAGGTAATAGGTCGCCTTGCCGGTCCAATCCGACTCGAACGCCTCGGGACCGGCGAGGCTCTGGTACTGGAACTTGACCTCGGGCCTTCCGTCGACGGTGCGGATGTAAAGGGCCATCCGCTGGTCGCGGTTGGCGTACACCCAGGAGCCGTCCCACGTCCCCGCGGCCACCGGATCGGGAACCAGGACCGCGCCCCGACCCCAAGGGGTCGCGAACTCCCTCGGCTGGGCGCCCGCGGAGGAGGCGAGACAAAGAACCCAGATAGCGGCGGCCGATCGTCGAAGCATCGAGTCCTCCGGGGCGACGGAAGACTATACCTTCGCCCTCGTCCCGAGGCCATGGCGGAGCGCTCGCCGCACGCGTCCCGCGCTGCCGTCCGCAAGCGCCGCCGCGTGATCGAGAAGCCACTCCCCGAGGAGGGCGTGCACGGCGGCGGCCCGGGGATCGAAAGACCCGAGGGCGGCGATCTGCCGGGCGACCGTCGAGGCGTCTCCGCGGACGACCGGTCCCGTCGCGGCGCGCGCCCCGCGCGCGGCGAACTGCGCGACGGTGCTCCGCGCGATCGCGAGGAGCGCGGGCCGCGCTTCGCGGCGGCGCGCTCCCGACGCGACGAGGACACGTTCGGCGAGGCACAGGAGGGAGAGCAGGTCGTTCGAGACGAGCGACGCGGAGGCGTGGTACGCCGCGAGGTCGGGAGATCCCCTCCGGAAACGGAAAGGGACGAGCCCGAGGCGATCCGCGATGTGTCGAGCCTCGCGGATCGCGCGCGCGCTCCCCTCGATGCGCGCGCGCGCGCCGCGGAGGAGCGCCGCTCCCTCTTCCGGCTCGCCGAGCGCCTGGTAGGGATGGAGGACGCCGGTCGACGCCCCGGCTTTCTCGAGGGGGCGAAGGACGTCGACCCCGAGGGAGCCGGCTCCGTGGAGGACGACGGCATCCCGCCATTCCGTCGAGGCGGCCGCGAGGGCCCTGGCCCCCGCGGCGAGCGTCGCGTCTGGGGTCGCGAGGAAGACGACGCGCGCGCGGGCGGCCGCTTCGTCGATGCCCGGCGACGCCTCGACGCCGGGGATCCGACGCGCGAGCCTCCGGGCACGTTCCCGACGGCGGGAAAGGACCGCGAGCGGCCGTTCCCCGGCCTCCGCAAGCGCGTGGAGCAGCGCGCGGGCGAGTCTCCCGGTGCCGACGATCGTGACGCCGGCGCGCCCCTTCAACGGGGCCTCCCGCGGAAGGCCTCGACGAGCGCGTCGAAGTCCGGAGGGATCGGGACACGGAACTCGAGCGCTTTACCCGTGATGGGGTGCGCGAGGGCGAGGCGCTCGGCGTGAAGCGCGATCCGGCGGCACTCGCGGAGCGCGTCGCGGACCGGGCCCGGCCGGAGGCTCTTCCACGGGCTTCCGCCGTACCGTGCGTCGCCGACCACGGCGTGGCCGATCGCGGAGAAGTGGACGCGGATCTGATGGGTGCGCCCCGTGACGAGGTCGACCTCGAGAAGGGTGGCCCCCGCGAGTCGCTCCCTCGTGCGGTAGAGCGTGGTCGCCGCGCGGCCGCGCGGGGAGTGGACCGACATGCGGGTGCGGTCGGCGCGCGAGCGCCCGACGGCGCGGTCGATGCGCCCCTCCGCCGGGACCGGTCGGCCCCAGACGAGGGCGACGTAGGTCTTCGACACGGCGCGCGAGGCGAACGCGCGCGCGAGCGCGCGGTGGGCCGGGTCGCTTTTCGCGACGACGAGCAGCCCCGACGTCTC
Source organism: uncultured Acidobacteriota bacterium (assembly GCA_964383585.1). Classification (GTDB taxonomy): domain Bacteria; phylum Acidobacteriota; class Polarisedimenticolia; order Polarisedimenticolales; family DASRJG01; genus CAYLHQ01. The sequence continues at coordinate 91,941 of CAYLHQ010000003.1, read as the reverse complement.
CCGGTCGAGCCGGTGCACGATCCCGGGGCGGAGCGCGCCTCCCGCGGGGGCGAGTGCGATTCCGCGGCCGAGGAGCGCATGGACGAGCGTTCCGGTCGGGTTCCCGTGCCCGGGGTGGACGACGAGTCCCGCCGGCTTGTCGACGACGGCGAGGTCGCGGTCTTCGAAGACGACCTCGATCGGGATCGACTCGGGGAGAAGCGGCGCCGGTTCCGGGGAGGGAGGATCGACTTCGATGACCATGCCGGGCCGAAGCGGGAGGCCCGCCTTCGCGGCCCTCGCCCCGTCGACGCGGACCCGCCCGAGATCGAGGAACCGGCGGATCGCCGAGCGCGTGTAGGAGGGAAGGGCCTCCGCGAGGAATCGGTCGAGGCGCGTTCCGGCCGCCTCCTCCGGGACGGGGAGGAGGACGGGGTCGCCACTCACCGCGCGTCGTCCGGGCGGCGCCCGCGGGCCGCGACGAGCCAGGCGGCCCCGCACGCGATCGACGCGAGCGAGAGCACCTGGGAAGTCGAGAGCGAATCCGAGAACCAGAGGCCGCGAGCCTCGTCCCCGCGAAAGAACTCGATCGTGAAGCGGGACGCCCCATAGAGGACGAGGTACCACGCGAAGACGAGGCCCGGGCGGATCGAGCGGCGCCAGAGCCGGGTCAGGATCCCGGCGACCGCGAGATCGGCGCCCGCCTGGAACAGCTGCACCGGCAGGAGCGGGATTCCGAGGGGGACCCCGGTTCGGGCGGCCGCCTCCGCCGAGCGGAAGGTGACGGCGCACCACGCTTCGGGCGCGGCGACCCCGTAGCAACAGCCGGCCGAGAAGCAACCGAGCCGTCCCACCGCCTGGCCGAGCGCGAGGGGAGCGGCGATCGCATCCCCCAGACGGAGGATCGGCAGACCCTTCCGGCGTGCGTAGGCGAGGAAGGCGACGATTCCCGAGGCGACGCCGCCCATCAAGACCCCCGCCGAGCGGATCGTCGAGAGAATCCGCGCGGGGTCCTCGAGGTACCACCGCCAGTCGACGACGACGAGCGAGACCTTGGCCCCGACGAGCCCGCCGATCAGCGAGTAGAAGGCGAGGTTGAACGCGTTCTCCCGGTCCACGCCGAGGGAGAGGGCTCGGCCGTGGAACCAGACCCACGCGAGGCCGACCGCGACGGCGAGGAGGACGCCGTAGGTCGGGAGGAACAAGCGGGTGTCGCCGAGGAACGGGAGCGACCGGGTTCCGAAATCGATCAGGATCGGATGCATCGCGCCGCTCCGTTCACCGGCGTTCCGCCGACGCGGCCTTCCGCGACTCGGGGCGGATCACGTCGAGCAGAAGGAGCCCGGCGCCGCACACGATCGCCGAGTCGGCGATGTTGAAGGTCGGCCAGTGGGTCGTCTCGAACCGGTCGAGGAGCCATTCGGCGAACGCCCCTCCCGCGACGTAGACGTCGAGGAAGTCGACGACCTCGCCGCGGAGGATCCGGTCGATCAGGTTGCCGGTCGCTCCGCCGAGGATCATCGCGAGGCCGGACAGGGTGCTCCGGTCCGGCTCGTCGGTCTTCGCGAGGAAGAGGGCGATCACGACGACCGCCGCGAGGGGAAAGAGGGTCAGGAGGAGGAGCCGCCACGGGTCCTCGACGCCCCCGAAGTAGCCGAAGAGCCCTCCGCGGTTCCGCGAGTAGGCGAGGTTGAAGAACCCCGGGACGACCGTCACGGCCCCCCTTCCCGCGAGGAACGCGTCGGCCGCCACCTTCGTGACCTGGTCGACGACGAGGATCGCGAGGGAGAGGAGGAAATAGCCCCTTCTTGCGGCGAACGAACCGGCGAGCGTCATCCGCGCACCGCCCGCGCGCACCGCGCGCAGATGTCGGGCCACGCGGGATCGGCGCCGACGTCCTCCGTCCTGTGCCAACACCGCTCGCACTTCCGTCCCGGCGCCGGCCGGACCGCGACCGCGAGGCCGGGGATCGCCTGGGATTCGAACCGTCCTTCCCCCTCCGCTTTCCCGAGGCGGACGCCGCTCGTCAGGAAGAAGAAGCGGAGCCCTTCCCCGAACGAGCGGAGGAACTCCTCCAGTTCCGCCGGGCAGTCGAGCACGACCTCGGCCTCGAGGCCGCTCCCGATCTTCCGCGCCGCGCGCGCCGCCTCGAGGGCTTTCAAGACCTCCTCGCGGACGGGGATCAGCCGGCTCCAGCGCTCGAGCAGTCCCTCGTCCGCGGGAAGGGGGCGCGGCTCGGGGAAGGTCTCGGCGTGGACCGACCGCTCGCCCCAGCGCTCGCCCCCGCGAATCGCCTCGAGCTCCTGCCAGACCTCCTCCGCGGTGAAGCACAGGAGCGGAGCCATCAGGCGCGAGAGGTCGGTCGCGAGGTGCCAGAGGACCGATTGCGCCGAGCGTCGCTCGCGGGAGCGCGCGGGCGAGGTGTACAGGCGGTCCTTGAGGACGTCGAGGTAAAGCGAGGAGAGCGTGACCGTGCAGAACTGGTTGAGGGCGTGGTAGACGAGATGGTACTGGTACGCGGCATACGCCTCGACGATCCGCGCGCGGACCGACTCGAGCTCGTGCATCGCCCAGCGGTCGAGTTCCTCCATGTCGGCGTACGGCACGAGGTCGACCTCGGGTCGGAAGGCGTGGAGATTCCCGAGAAGGTAGCGGAGCGTGTTGCGGATCTTGCGGTAGGCCTCGGCGTTGCGGTCGAGGATCTCGTCCGACAGGCGCATGTCCTCGAGGAAGTCGATCATCGAGACCCACAGGCGGAGGATTTCCGCCCCCCTCCGCTCCGAGACCTCGAGCGGGGAGATCACGTTTCCGAGGGACTTCGACATCTTCCGCCCCTCGCCGTCGAGGGTGAAGCCGTGGGTGACGACACAGCGGTAGGGGGCCTTTCCCCGGTCGTTGGCGGCGACGAGGAGCGAGGAGTGGAACCAGCCGCGGTACTGGTCGTGTCCCTCGAGATAGAGGTCGGCGGGCCACGGCATCGTGGCGTCGCCTCCGAGGACCGCGGAGTGCGACACCCCGGACTCGAACCAGACGTCGACGATGTGGTCGTGGATCACCAGGCGGTCGCGCTTCCCGCAGACGGGGCAGGCGATCGTGTCCGGGACGAGACGGGCGATCCGCGACGCGGCGGAAGGGTACGGCGTCCACCCGTCGGGGCCGCGTCGGCCGAACCACGCGTCCGATCCTTCCTCGAGGAAGAGGCGCCTGACGTGGTCGAAGAACGCGGGGTCGCGCACGAACGCCTCGGGGTGGTCGGGAAGGCACCGCCCGCAGACGACCGCGGGAATCGGGACCCCCCAGGTCCTCTGGCGCGAGATGCACCAGTCGGGGCGCGTCTCGACCATCTGGGCGATCCGCGCTTCCCCGAAAGGGGGGATCCACGAGGCCGCGTGGATCTCCGCCACGGCGGTGGCGCGGAGGTCTCCTCCGTCCATCGCGATGAACCACTGAGGGGTCGCGCGGAAGAGGAGCGGGTTCCGGCACCGCCAGCAGTGCGGGTAGGTGTGGGGGTAGGGCTCGTGACGGAGGAGGAGGCCGCGGCGCTCGAGGTCGCGCACGATCCGTTCGTTCGCCTCGAGGACATGGACCCCTTCGAGCCAAGCCTCGCCGACCCGGCCGGCGAGGAAGGTCCCGTCGTCGGCGACGGGGTTCCAGGGCGGAAGGCCGTACTCCCGGCCGACGTGGAAGTCCTCCGCGCCGTGCCCGGGAGCGGTGTGCACCGCCCCGGTGCCGGCATCGAGCGTGACGTGCTCGCCGAGGATCAGGACGCCCGGCCGGGAGGCGACGCCGGAAGGGGAGAGGTACGGCCGCTCGACGGGAGCGGACGTGCCGACCCATTCGTCCCCCTCGCCGACGATCTCGCGTCCGGTCGCCCGAGCGACGACGGGGAGGTCGTCGGGCCAGCCGAGCTTCGACGCGACCTCCGCGAGGAGCCCCTCGGCGACGAGATAGGCGAACCCGTCGGGGGCGCCCACGGCGACGTAACGGAGGTCGGGGTGCAGCGCGACCGCGAGGTTCGCGGGAAGGGTCCACGGAGTCGTCGTCCAGATGAGGACCGCCGTTTTCTTTCCGGCGAGCGCCGGCACGCGCGATTCGAGACCGAAGACCGGGAAGCGGACGTAGACCGACGGGTCGGTCCGGTCCTCGTACTCGACCTCCGCCTCGGCGAGCGCGGTGCGGCACGAGAAGCACCAGTGGACCGGCTTCTCGCCGTAGTACACGGCGTTCTTCTCGAAGAACCTCCCGAGCTGGCGGACGACCTCGGCTTCGTACGTCCGGTCGATCGTGCGGTAGATCGCGCGGCGGGAGGGAGCGTGCTCGGCCTCCTCGCGGGCGTCGGTCGCCCGGTCCCAGAACACGCCGAGCCTGCGGAACTCCGCCCGCTGCACGCCGATGTAGCGCTCCGCGTGCTCGCGGCACTTCGCACGGATTTCGAGCGCGCTCATCCCCGACTTCCGGGCGCCGAGGTCCTTGTCGACCCGGTGCTCGATCGGAAGGCCGTGGCAGTCCCACCCCGGCACGTAGGGGGCGTCGTACCCCATCATCGAGCGGGACTTGACGACGAAGTCCTTGAGGATCTTGTTGAGGGCCTGCCCGAGGTGGATGCCGGCATTGGCGTACGGGGGGCCGTCGTGGAGGACGAACGGTTTCCGGCCTCGGCGCGCCATGCGGATCTTTCCGTAGACGTCGATCCGGTCCCAGTAGTCGAGGATCGTGGGCTCTCGCTTCGGAAGGTCCGCCTTCATCGGGAAATCGGTTTTCGGAAGGTGGATGGTGCTCTTAAGTTCAACGTTTTTCGACACTTGGCGACCTCGAGCGAAGCCGCTACTCTAACACACCGTCGCGGGCGGACTTTCCGGGACGAGCCGACGATGACGCGCGTCTATCTCGATCACAACGCCACCTCTCCCCTCCGGCCCGAGGCGAGGACCGCGCTCGAGGATGCGCTCGCCTCCGCGAACGCCTCGTCTCTCCACGCGGAGGGGCGGCGGGCCCGGGCGGTCGTCGAGGAGGCGCGGGAGCGCGTCGCGTCGCTCCTGATGGCGCGTCCTCGAGATGTCGTCTTCACGAGCGGGGGAACCGAGGCGATCGCCGCCGCCATCCATGGTGTCTGCGCGGGCGCCCCGGCATCCGCCAAACGCCTGGTCGCGACCGCGGTCGAGCACTCGGCCGTCCTTCACGCCCTGGCGGCCGCGGAGAGACGGGGCTTCGCCGTCCGCCGGGTGCCGGTCGATCGGGACGGACGCGTCGAGCCGGAGCGCTTCGTCCGCGAACTCAGGGATGGAACGGTTCTCGCGATCGCCCAGGTCGCGAACCCCGAAACCGGCGTGCTCCAACCGGTCGACGCGATCGCGGCGGCGTGCCGGGCGCGGCGTGTCCCGCTCCTGGTCGACGCCGTGCAGGCGGTGGGGAAGATGGCCGTTCCCGAGGGGGGGATCCCTGGCGATCTCGTCGCGGTTTCGGCTCACAAGATCGGCGGCCCCCAGGGCGCGGGGGCCCTCGTCGTGCGCGAGGGGACGTCGATGGAGGCGCTGATCCCCGGAATCCAGGAGCGCAGGAGGCGCGGGGGGACGGAGGCGGTGGCACTCGTCGCCGCGTTCGGCGCGGCGGCGGCGGCCGCGGGGGCGAGCCTCCCGGCCGAGTCGGTGCGCCTCGCCGCGCTCCGAAGGACGCTCGAGCGCGCCCTTTGCGAGGAGCCGATCGGGGCGACGATCCACGGCGCGGGGGCGGACCGCCTTCCGAACACCGTGCTCTTCTCCGTTCCGGGGATTCCGGGCGAGACCCTCTCGATCGCGGCCGACCTCGACGGATTCGCCGTGTCGACGGGGTCTGCGTGCGCTTCGGGGGCGGTCGAGCCCTCCCACGTCCTCCGCGCGATGGGGCTCGCCGAAGACGAGGCGAGGGGGGCGGTCCGCGTCTCCTTCGGATGGACGACGCGCGAGGAGGACGTCGCCGCCCTCGTCGCGGCGCTTCCCGGCTGGTGCGCCCGCGCGCGGGGTTGAATCCGCTCCCCCAGCGGATTACGGTGCCTGCGGATCGGGAGAGGTTTCCGTGGATCCGTCGTCCCTCACGGCCGTCGCGATGAGCGGCGGCGTCGACAGTTCGGTCGCCGCGGCGCTCGTCGCGCGCGAGGGTCGTCGCGTCGTCGGGTTCTCGATGAAACTCGTCGACCGGCTGGCGGGATCGGAGGACCGGTTCGGCCGTTGCTGCTCGCCGGAGGACTTCGGCGACGCCCGCCGGGTCGCGGATCTCCTCGGATTCCCGCACTACGTGCTCGACATGGAGGACGACTTCCGCCGGCGCGTCCTCGAGCCGTTCGCCGCCGACTACGCGGGCGGCCGGACGCCGTCGCCGTGCATCCGGTGCAACAGCGACCTGAAGTTCGGGGCCCTCCTCGACCGCGCCCGCGCGATCGGGGCCGCGCGGGTCGTCACCGGCCACTATGCGATTCTCGAGCCGGATCCGGCGAGCGGGCGGACCCTCCTCCGCCGCGCGGCCGACCCCGGGAAGGACCAGTCGTACTACCTCTTCGACCTCACGGAGGAGCAGCGGCGTGCCGCCCGGTTCCCCCTGGGGCGCATGACGAAGGAGGAGGTCCGGGAGGCGGCCCGTTCGCTCGGCCTCCCGAACGCGTCGAAGCGCGAGTCGATGGACCTCTGTTTCGTCCCCGAGGGGGAGTCGTACCGGGAGGTCCTCGCGCGCGCGGGACTCGCCGCCGACGTGGAGCCGGGGGAGATCGTGGACGGGGCGGGAAGGGTCCTCGCCCGCCATTCCGGCGTGGACCGGTTCACGGTCGGCCAGCGCCGCGGCCTCGGCGTTTCCTCCCCGAAGCCGCTCTACGTCGTCGCGATCGACGCCGCTTCCCGCCGCGTCGTCGTGGGGCCGGGCTCCGAGTTGATGCGAACGTCGCTCGTCGCGTCGTCGTTCCGTTGGATCCCGTTCGACCGTCCGCCGGAGGCGATCCGGGCGATCGTGAGGATCCGGTCGAGCCATGCCGGGGCGTGGGCGACGCTTCGTGACCTCGGGCGCGACGAGGTCCGGGTCGACTTCGACGAGCCGCAGCGTGCGGTGGCCCCCGGTCAGGCCTGCGTCGCCTACGACGGCGACCTCGTCCTCGGCGGCGGATGGATCGCCTCCGGGGCGGCCCTTGAAAGCGGGGCGGCGGAGGGGTAGAGTCCCGCCGCGACGACGAGCGGGAATAGCTCAGTTGGTAGAGCATCAGCTTCCCAAGCTGAGGGTCGCGGGTTCGAATCCCGTTTCCCGCTCCAAGCGATCCGGTCGTCGCCCTTTCCGGGTTTGTTCCTTCTTTCGTCGTTTTCCGATCGTCGAATGCGCATGGTAGGGCCGTCGGCTAGCGCGTACCTTTCGGAGCGCGAGCGCTCGACGCTCGCGCTCGCGTCGAGCGCGCGACCGCGCGGGAGGTCCGTCCGTTGACGAGGGTGATGCTTCTGGGCGGGAGTTTCGACGACCTCGAGCCTGCGGGGACGCCTCTCGCGCGCGCCGACGTGGAGATCGTCCGCGTCGACCCCGCCGACGGGGCGGCTCTCGCGGCCTCGGCCCCGCTCGCTCGACTCGTTCTGATCGACGTCCGGTCGACGGGGGAGAGGACCGCCGAGGTGCTTTCCGAGGTCCGCGCCGCGAACGCTTCCGGGGCGAGCGTGGCGCTCCTCCTCGTCCCCGCGCTCGAGCGGGAGCGATGGGAGTCGCTCGGGGCCGACGGGATCGTGAACCGGCCGCTGACCGCCCTCCGGCTCCTCGACGCGCTCAAGCGTCACGGCCCGTTCGAAGAGCGTGCGTCGGAGCGGCGCGAGCGGGTCGTGAAGATCGAGCTCCGCTCCGGCCGCGACGAGTGGACCGGCTTCACGCGCGACCTCGGCGCGTTCGGAGCGTTCGTCCAGGGCCACCCACCCTTCGCCGTCGAGGAGGACGTCACCGTGCGCCTCGCTCTCCCCGGCGAGCACGGGATCGACCCGATCGCGGGGCGCGGGCGGGTGGTGCGGGTCGAGCGTGGTGCCGGTGGAGAGGTCGAGGGCGCGGCGGTCGCGTTCCTCGAGTGGCCGGTGTCCGATCGGGGCCGGCTCGGTCGCTGGCTGCGCGACAGGGGACGGGGGACGGCGTGATTCGCGCGAGGCGCGTCCTGGTCGTCGACGACCAACCGGAGATTCGCGGGATGACGGAGACGATCCTCGCCGGTGCGGGGTACGAGGTCGGGACCGCCGAGAACGGAGAGGAGGCTCTCCGGCGCATCCGCCGGGAGCGGTTCGACCTCGTCCTCCTCGACGTGAACATGCCGGGGATGGACGGGTGGGAGACGCTGAGGCTCCTCCGGGCCGACCCGTCGTTCGGCTCGCTTCCGGTCGCGATGTTCACGGTCAAGACGGAGGTGCGCGACAGGATCCACGGGATGCAGGAAGGAGCGGTCGACTACATCACGAAGCCGTTCGCCGTCGACGACCTGCTCTTGCGCGTGGAGCGGATTCTGGCCCGGTCGGTGGGCGGGTCGGAGGCGCGGCGGTGAGCGACCCGAAGGCGACCGAGCTGCTCCGCCTGCGGGCCGCGGCGTGGGACCGGGCGAACGACCTCCCCTCGTATCCCCTCCTCGTCGACGTCCTCCGTGGGCACCTCGCGACGAGACGGCGTGTCGGGATGCTTCACGTCGAGCTCGACGACGTCGATCTCGTCGAATCGCTCTACGGCTGGCAGGCGTTCGACGCCCTCACCTCGCGTCTCGGCGAGGCGCTCCGTGCGTCGGTCGGTGCCGAGCTCCCGGCCTCGGCGATCCTCGCGGTCGCCCGCGTGCCGGCCGACCGGTTCGTCGTCTTCCTCCCCGCGACGCACGAGGGGCGCGAGCCCGACGCGATCTTCCTTTCGTCGGCCGCCTCGGCCTTGACCGAGCGCCTCGACCGGGCCCTCGCGGCCGACGACCTCGCCGCCTTCGCCCCGAGGGCGCGCGCGCGCGTCGGGTTCTCGACGCTCTCCGAGAACCCCTTCTACCGGTTCGAGCGGCGCCTCCACGCCGCGGTCGAGGAGGCGCGCGCCCATCCCGACCGGAGGGAAACGGAGCGGGAGCGCGTCTTCCGTGCGGAAATCCAACGGATCGTCCGGGACCGGGCGGTCTCGGTTCTCTTCCAGCCGGTCGTGCGCCTCGATTCCCGGGAGGTGGTCGGCGTCGAGGCGTTCGCGCGCGGCCCGCACGAGAGCGCCTTCGAGGCGCCCCGCGTCCTCTTCGCCGCCGGGGACCGTTTCGGCGCCGCGACCGATCTCGACCGCCTCTGCCGGGAGGCCGCCCTCGCCTCCTCCGATCTCGAGCGTGTGCCGGGGCGGATTTTCGTGAACACACGGCCCGAGTGTTTCGAGGAGCCTCTCCGCCTCGGCCGCGCGAACGGACTCCCGTCGTCGAGGATCGTGATCGAGCTTTCCGAGCGCGCGATCGCGGACGACGTCGCGCGGATCGCCGCCTCCCGCGAATCGATCCGGGATGCGGGGTTCGGGCTCTGTCTCGACGACGTCGGCACCGGGTACGAGAGCCTCCTCACCCTCGAGCGGGTGCGCCCCGATTTCGTCAAGGTCGACCCCTTGCTCGTGCGCGGGATCGACGGGAGCTTCATCCGGCAGGAGCTGTTCGGATCTCTCGTGGAAGCCTCGCGGCGCGTCGGAGCCGACGTCGTGGCGGTCGGCATCGAGACCGAAGAAGAGGCGGCGACGGTGCGTTCCCTCGGCGCCCGTTTCGCGCAGGGGTTCGCCTTCGGGCGCCCGATGAGCCTCCCCGAGCTGCTCGGAGGCGCGCCGTCATGACCGGCTTCGGGACGGTCGAGGTGAGCGTCGCGCTCCTCGCGGCGACCGGCGCCGCCGCCGCGATCCTCGCGTTCACCGTCCTCGCGCTCGTCGCCGCCACGCGGCGGCTCCGGTCGCGCGAGGTCCGGGATCTCGCGGCGGCGGTCGAGGAACTGAGGTCGGGCCGGCTCCGGCGCAAGGTCGACCTCGAGCCGCGATCTCCCTTCCTTCCGATCGGGGAATCGATCGGGAGGCTCGCGCAGGACCTCGCCCTCCGCCTCGCGGAGGCCGAGTCGTCGGTCCACCTCGCGACCCTCCTGTCGGAGACGCTGCGCGACCGGGCCGTCGTCATGACCGACGGCGACGGCGACATCCGGTCGGTCAGCGCCGGGGGGGCCGTCCTGTTCGGGTGGGATCCCGACGCGGTGCGCGGCCGCCCGGTCGCGACCCTGTTCGCGGAGGATTCGTGGAAGGACCTCCTCCCGCGGCTGACCCGCAAGGACCTGCGCGAGGTCGGGATCGACTGCGGAGGGGTCGCCCGGCGGAGGGACGGGACGAACGTGCCGGTCCGCCTGGCGATCCGCCTCGTGAGGCGGGGGGCCACCGAAACCTCGGGGATGCTCTTCGTGTTCCGGGACGCCGAGGAGGAGGCGAAGCTCGCCGCCGAACTCGTGCGGGCGGAGAGCCGCTACCGCAAGCTCGTCGAGGGGCTCGACGAGGGGGTCGCGATCGTGCGCGAGGGGCGCGTTCTCTACGCGAACCCCGCCCTCGTTGCCCTCCTCGAGTGCGATCCGGTCTCGGCAGGGGGGATCCGGCTGATCGACCGGGTCGCGTCCTCCGATCTCCTCGTCGTCAAGGACGCCCTCGCGAAGGCCGAGGCGGGGACCGCGGAGACGATCCGGATCCGGGCGACGATCGTCGGGGAGGGAGGCGAGCCTGCCGCGGTCGTCCGGATGTCGATCGCCTCCGTCGACCACGCCGGATCGAAGGCGGCGCTCGTGTCGATGTTCGACGAAACCGCCGTGCGACGCGCCGAGGCGGAGATGCGACGGAACGAGGCCCGCCTCGACGCGGTCCTCGAATCGTCTTCCGACGGCTTCGGAGTCCTCGCGGAAGGTCCGTCCGGGGCGGTGCTCCGCATGGCGAACGCGCGTTTCGCCGCGCTGCTCGGACTGCAGCCGCGCGAGATCCTCGGGATCGGCGAGGGCGATCTCCTCCGTCTCGTGTCGACCCGCGTCGCGGGGGGAGACCGACTCGTCGCATTCGTCGCCGGCGCGGCGAAGGGGGCGCGGCGCGAGACGCTCGAACTCGGTGGCCCGGAATCGAAGGTCCTCGACGCCTCGGTCCTTCCGCTCGTCGACGCGGAGGGGCGGGTCACGGGAAGGCTCGTGACGCTTCGCGACGTGAGCGCGGAGCGCGCGGCGGAGCGGCGACTCCGGGAAGACGCCCTCGAGGTCCGAAAGAGCAAGGAAACCCTCGAGGCGGCCTACGCCGAACTCGCCCGCGTCCACGCGGACGTGAAGAAGCGCAGCGAAGATCTGGACCGGCTGAACGGGGAACTCAAGATCCTCGACCGGATGAAATCGGAGCTCCTCGCGAACGTCTCCCACGAGCTCCAGACGCCGCTCGTCGCGATCCGCGGGTACACGGAGATGATCCTCAAGGAACGGCTCGGGTCGATCACCCAGGAGCAGCGGAAGGGGCTGTCGCTCTCCCTCCGCAATATCGACCGGCTCATCGGCCTGATCGACGAGCTGCTCGCCTTCGCGAGGGCGGAGAGGGGGAAGGACCCGCTCCACCCTTCCGACTTCCCCGTCGGCCCCCTCCTCGACGAGACGGCCGACCTCCTCGCGGAGAAGATTCGGGCGAAGCGAGTCTCCCTCGAGCGCGACGTCGATCCCCCCGACCTCGCGGTCCGCGCCGACCGGGACAAGATCCTTCAGGTCTTCGTCAACCTCGTCTCGAACGCCGTCAAGTACAACCGGGAGGGAGGGACGGTGACGATCGCCGTCCGCCGGGGGCGGCCGGGGTATCTCGAGGCGGAGGTGCGCGACACGGGGGTGGGGATCCCGGAAGAGGACCTCGCGCGGATCTTCGACCCGTTCGAGCGGGGCTCCGACGACACGGCCGCGCGCGAGGAGGGGACCGGCGTCGGTCTTTCGATCGTCAAGCGGATCCTCAGGCGGCACGGGTGCGCGATCGACGTGAGAAGCCGTGAGGGGGAGGGGACCCGTTTCACGTTTTCCCTCCCGGAGGCGGGGACGGAGGCGGGACCCGAGGCGGGGCCCGAGGACCGACAGCCCGAGCGGCCGCGCTCTCCACACCCCCCGGCGAACGGCCCGGGAGGGGACGGCCCGCGGCTCCGGATCATCCGGAGATCCGCCCCGTCGGCGTGACCCCCTTCCCCGAGCGCCCCCGCTGGCGCGCCGCCTCGAAGAGCAGCACCGCCCCCGCCGCCGGGACGGAGAGGCTCTCGACCCCGCCGTGCATCGCGATCCGCACGCGGGAGACGAGGGACTCCTCCCACGCGCCGTCGAATCCCGCTCCTTCCCCGCCGAGCATGAGGGCGATCGGTTTCCTCCAGTCGAACGCGTCGTGGACGATTCCGCGCCGCGGATCGGCGCCGACCGCCGGGATCCCGAGGCGGGCGAGAAGGGTGCGGACGGTCTCCCGCCCGGCGGCGGTCGAAGGGATCCGGAAGATCGACCCCATCGTGGCGCGGACGCACCGCGGGTGGCGCAAATGGGCGGAGGCCCCGGTTGCCACGAAGCCGGTCGCACCGGCCGCGTCGGCGCTTCGCAGGAGCGACCCGAGGTTTCCCGGATCCTGCACGCCGTCCGCGACGACGACGAGGGGAAGCGCGGGTCGGCCCGGAACGACCTCTTCGAGTGCTCGCGACGGGAGGCGCGCGATCGCGACGATCGGCTGAGGCGAGCGAGCGTCCTGGACCGATCGGACCGCCGGGTCGTCGGCGGCGAGCGGCTCGATGCCGGCCCCGCGCAGAGCGCGCGCCAGCTCGGCGCCTCCTGGCACCGCCGCGAGCCTGGGGGAGGCGACCACGCCTTCGAGGGGGATCCCCGCGCGGAGCGCCTCCGCGACGAGGTGGACCCCTTCCGCGACGACCACCTGTTCCCGGTCGAGGAGGTCGCGGTCGCGCCTGAGGGCGCGCATCCTGCGGAGGAGAGGGTGGGGTCGTCCGGCCAAGCCGTCTCCCGCGCCGCGATCTCCGCGCGGCGGCGAACGGTCCGATCGTATAATGGCTGCGCCGTCGAAGTCGGACAGACGGTCGCTCCGGCAGGCGTCGGAGAGGAAAGTCCGAACTCCACAGGGCAGCGTGCTGGGTAACCCCCAGGCTCGGCGACGGGACGGAAAGTGCAACAGAGAGCAAACCGCCGGTCGCGTTCCCGCTGCGGGCCACCTCGCAGCGAGCCTCACGGCGCGGCCGGTAAGGGTGAAACGGTGCGGTAAGAGCGCACCAGCGCCGGCGGCGACGCCGGCGGCTCGGCAAACCCCACGCGGAGCAAGACCACATAGGGGAGCGATCGAGGCCGGCCCGGCCGAAGCTCCCGGGTAGGTTGCTGGAGGGCGGGGGAGACCCCGCTCCGAGAGGAATGGCCGTCTCTCCCCCCATCCGGGGAGACAGAATTCGGCTTACGGACGGCTTCGACGGTGCGCGACCGCCGGGCCCGGGTGGCCGGCCCGGCGGGAGCGGCTTTCCCCGCGGGAGGAGGTCTCCCCATGACGCTCGCGAAGGACGCCGTCCTGCGGCGCGGAGACCGGGTGGGGGTCGTCGCCCCCGGCTTCGCCGTGCGTCCTTCATTCCTCGAATCGGGTCTCGCCGCCCTGCGCCGGCTCGGATACCTCCCCGTCGTCGGGGACCACGTCGGGGCCGTCGACGGGTACTTCGCGGGGAGCGACGCCGAACGCGCGTCCGACCTGAACCGGATCCTCCGCGACCCGGGGATCCCGGCGGTCTGGTTCGCGCGCGGAGGGTACGGATCGGCCCGTCTCCTCCGCTCGCTCGACTGGAAGGCGGCACGGTCGCGGCCGCGTCTTCTCATCGGATACAGCGACCCCACGGCGCTCTTCCTCGCGGGGCGGGCCCGAGGGGTACCTTGGCGCTGCCTTCACGGACCGGTCGTGGCGGAACTCGGAAACCCCGACGCGTGGCATGCCCCTTCGCTCCGGGCCGCGCTCGCCGGCCGGCCGGTCACGCTGCGGTTCCGCGGCGCGCAAGTTCTGTCGCCGGGGAGGGCGGCCGGACCGCTTCTCGGCGGGAACCTCACCCTTCTGGTCCACATGCTCGGGACGCGCGAGTTCCCTTCGCTCGACGGCGCGATCCTCTTTCTCGAGGAGGTCGGAGAGGAGGTCTACCGGGTCGATCGCATGCTCGACCACCTTCGGCGTTCGGCGAGGCTCCGCGGGGTCGCTGCGGTCGTCTTCGGCTCGATCGATGCCCCACCGCCCCGGCGCGGATTCCCTCCCGACCGCCCCCTCGAGACGGTCCTCGCCGAGGCGGTCGCCCCCCTGGGGGTTCCGGCGGTGTTCGGCCTTCCGGCAGGGCACGGCCGGAGGAAGCGGACGCTCCCGCTCGGGGAGCGCGCCGTCCTCGACACCGGCCGCGGCACTCTGTGCCTGGGGGGCCCCGCGGGGTGACGGCGGAGAGGAGGGTCCGTCTCGACCTCGCCTACGACGGCACCGACTACCACGGATGGCAGTTCCAGCCGCGCGAGCGGACCGTCCAAGGGATCGTGGAGGCGGCGCTCGCGCGCATGACCGCCGGCCGGCGCGCGCCGGTCCGCGGAGCGGGCCGGACCGACGCCGGGGTGCACGCCCGCGGCCAGGTGGCGGACGCGCGGGTTCCCGCGTCCCTCTCGGACGAGGCGATCCGTCGAGGGCTCGCTTCGATTCTCCCCTTCGACATCGTCGTGCACGACGTCCGCACCGCCGACCCCGCCTTCCACGCCTGGCGCGACGCGGTGTCGAAGACCTACGTCTACCGGCTCGACCGTCGTCTCCGCCGCGACCCCTTCCTCGCCCGGTTCGCCCTGCACCGGACGGAGCCGCTCGACCTCGCCGCGATCGACGAGGCCCTCCGGCGCCTCCCGGGTCGTCGCGACTGGAGCGGGTTCGCCGATTCCCGATGCGAGAAGGAGGACCGGGTGCGCACGCTCCTCGAGGCCCGGTACGAGGAGCGGGAGGGGGTGGGGCGCTTCGTCTTCCGCGCCGACGGGTTCCTGACGCGGATGGTCCGGAACCTCGTCGGCACACTCCTCGAGATCGGGCGCGGCCGGATGACGCCCGAGCGGATCGACGCCATCCTCGCGACCGGAGACCGGCGGCTCGGGGGACCGACGGCTCCGTCCCTGGGGCTCTGCCTCGAGCGCGTCGACTACGGCACGGCCGCCGGGGAGGCCGGCGCTGCTAGAGTGCGGCCGGCGGAGGAGGATCCATGGAACGCATCCTGGTGACCGGAGGCGCCGGCTACATCGGAAGCCACATCGTGCGCCGCCTCGTCGAGGCGCGGCGCGAGGTCGTGGTCCTCGACGATCTGCGCGAGGGGCACCGAGCGGCGGTGGGAGACGTCCCCTTCGTCGAGGGAGACGTCGGCGATGCGGAGGTCCTCGACCGGGTGTTCGGCGGGGGGGGGATCCGATTCGTCGTCCACATGGCCGCCTCCTGCCTCGTCGGAGAGTCGGTGGAGGACCCGGCGAAGTACTACGAGAACAACCTCGTCTCGACCCTGCGCCTCCTGCACGCCTCGCGCCGGCACGGGGTGGAGGGGATCGTCTTTTCGAGCACCGCGGCGGTCTACGGGGAACCGATCGACGTCCCGATCCGGGAGGAGCACCCGTGCGCGCCGACGAATCCGTACGGGGAGACGAAGCTCGCGGTCGAGCGGGTGCTCGCGTGGTTCCACCGCGCGTACGGGCTCCGCTACGTCGCGCTCCGCTACTTCAACGCCGCGGGGGCCCACCCCTCCGGGGAGATCGGAGAGGACCACCATCCCGAAAGCCACCTCATCCCGAAGCTGCTCCGCTCCGCCGCCTCCGGAGGGGAACCCACCCCCCTCTTCGGCGACGACTATCCCACCTCGGACGGCACGTGCGTCCGGGACTACGTGCACGTCGTCGACCTCGCGGAGGCCCACGTGCTGGCACTCGACGCGATGGCGCGCGGGGCGATCGCGGCGGAGAGCGTGAACCTCGGCAACGGGGAGGGGTTCTCGGTGCGCGAGATCGTCGACGCGGTTGGCCGGGTCGTCGGGACGAAGCCCCCCGTCGAGGTCGCTCCGCGCCGGGCGGGGGACCCGGCGATCCTGGTCGCTTCGTCCGATCGGGCGCGGCGGCGGCTCGGCTGGGATCCGCAATGGTCCTCCGTCGAGTCGATCCTCGAGACCGCCTGGCGATGGCACCGGACGCACCCGCGGGGGTACGACGATCGGCCCTGATCCCTCCGGCTTGATGCCCTCCCGGAGAGCGCATTACACTTCGCCGCGATCATGATCGATCTCGGCGCGTTCGCCCCTCCCGGCAGCCCGGAAGCCGTCCTCCTCGGGGAGATCGACCCCTCGCGCCTGCCCCGGCATGTCGCGATCATCATGGACGGGAACGGGCGTTGGGCCCGGCAACGGCGGCTTCCCCGTGTGGCGGGACACCGGGCGGGGATCGACGCGGTGCGCGAGGCGGTGGAGGTCTCCGCGCGGTTGGGTCTCGAGGTGCTGACCCTCTACGCGTTCTCCCAGGAAAACTGGAAACGGCCGCGCGCGGAGGTCGAGTTCCTCATGAATCTCCTGAAGGAGTTCGTTCGCAAGGAGGTCCGCACGCTCGACGAGAACGACATCCGGTTCGGCGTGATCGGCCGCGTCGCCGATCTCTCCGCGGCCGTCCGGGAAGAGCTCGATCAGGCGCTCCGCGCGACGCGCGAGAACCGGGGCCTCCTCTTCCAGGTCGCCCTCTCCTACGGCGGTCGCGCCGAGATCGTCGATGCCTGCCGCGCGCTGATCCGAGAGGGGATCGCGCCGGAGGCGGTGACGGAGGAAACGATCGGAAGGCATCTCTACACCGCCGGCCTTCCGGAGCCCGACCTCCTGATCCGCACGAGCGGGGAAATGCGCGTCTCGAACTTCCTGCTCTGGCAGATCGCGTACGCCGAGTTGTGGGTCACGCCGACGCTCTGGCCCGATTTCCGTGCGAAGGACCTCCTTCGGGCCCTCGTCGACTTCCAGCGGCGGGAGCGTCGCTACGGCGGCCTCGGAGCGGTCCACGACGGGACCGAGCGCCTCCCCGCCTCGCGGAACTGAGAGCCGCGCGCCCCTCATGGCCCGCATCGCGACCGCCCTCGTCCTGCTGCCCGTGCTGTGGGGGGTCTGCCGTCTCGCCCCGTTTCCCCTCTTCGCGGCGATCTTCGGGGCCGGCATCGCGGTCGCCTGCTGGGAGGCGCTCCGTTTGGTCGAGGCGCACGGGGCGCGCCCGTTCAAGGCGCTCGGGATCGTCTCCTGCCTCGCGGTCTCGGCGACCTTCGTGCGCGCGGAGGACCGGGGAGTGCTCGAGACCGTTCTCGTGGGAGCGTTCGTCGCGGCTCTCGCCGCGGGCATGATGCGGCGCGACACCGCCGCCGCGATGTGGGAATCCGCGGTCGGCACCTTCGTCCCGGTCTTCTTCGTCGGCTTCGGGCTCGCGCACATGATCGGCCTCCGCGCACTCGGCGGAGCGCGGGGGGCGGAGGCCCTCTTCCTCCTGTTCTTCTGCGTCATGACCGCCGATACGCTCGCCTACTACGTCGGGAAATCGGTCGGCCGGCACCGGATCGCTCCTTTGGTTTCGCCCAAGAAGACGTGGGAGGGCGCCCTCGCCGGGCTCGCGGGAAGCGTGATCGGCGCGTTGGTCGCGCGGGCCTGGTTCTTCCCGGAACTTCCCGCGGCGCACGCGGCTCCTGTCGGCGCCCTCCTCTTCGCCGCGGGGTTCCTGGGGGACCTCGCGGAGAGCGTGCTCAAACGCGCGGCGGGCAAGAAGGACTCGTCGTCTCTCCTCCCCGGGCACGGGGGGCTTCTCGATCGCGCGGACAGCCTCATCCTCGCGGCGCCGGCCCTCTACCAGTACTATCGTTGGTTCCTGGTCGATCTTCCTTGAAGGGGCACCGTTGAAGAGGCTCGCGATCCTCGGTTCCACCGGGTCCATCGGGCGAAGCACGCTCGACGTCGTCGCTTCCCATCCCGGCCGGTTCTACGTCGCGGCGCTCGCCGCCTCGGGGCGCGATCTCGGCGCGCTCGCGGAGCAAGTCCGCCGGTTCCGGCCTCGGCTCGTCGCGGTCCGGGATCCCGAGGCCGCACGTGCGCTCGCGGTCGAGATCGGATCGACCGCGCGGGTCGTCGCGGGGCCCGAGGGGGTCGTCGAGGCCGCGCGCGCCCAAGACGTCGAGGTCGTCGTCTGCGGTCTCGTCGGCGCCGCCGGCCTCGAGCCGGCCTACGCCGCCGCGGACGCCGGGAAGACACTCGCCCTCGCCAACAAAGAAGCGCTCGTTGCGGGAGGAGCCTTCGTCACCCGGCGGGCCGCCGAGACGGGAGCGGAGATCCTCCCCGTCGACAGCGAGCACAACGCGCTGCACCAATGCCTGCGCGGCGAGCGGACCGAAGAGGTCCGGACCCTGTGGCTCACCGCGTCCGGGGGGCCGTTCCGAGACTTCAGCCTCGAAAGGCTCCGCGCGGCGACGCCGGAAGAGGCGCTCGACCATCCGACGTGGAGGATGGGACCGAAGATCACGGTCGACTCCGCCACGCTGATGAACAAGGGGCTCGAGGTGATCGAGGCCCACTGGCTGTTCGGTCTGCCCGCCGAGCGGATCCGGGTGGTCGTCCACCCGAAGAGCGTCGTCCACTCGATGGTCGAGTTCGTCGACGGGTCGTTCAAGGCGCAGCTGGGCGTGACCGACATGCGTCACCCGATCCAGTACGCCCTCACCTGGCCCGAGCGGATCGCCTCGTCCCTCCCCCCGTTCGATCCCGTGGCGGCCGGGCCGCTCGTCTTCCTCGAACCGGACGTCGATCGGTTCCCCGCCTTGGGGATGGCGTACCGGGCGCTCGAGGCGGGGGGGGCCGCCCCCGCCGTCCTGAACGCCGCGAACGAATCTGCGGTCGAGGCCTTCCTGGCGGGGAGGATCGGGTTCCTCGACATCGCGACGCTCGTCGAGCGGGTCGTCGGCGAGCACGGCGGCGACGCCGCGTCCTCGCTCGAGGACGTGCTCGCCGCCGACCGCCGCGCGCGGCGCGCCGCCCGTCGCCACCTCGAACAAGGAGTCTCCCGTTGATCGCCACCCTCGAGTACTTCGGCGCGTTCGTCCTGGTCCTGGGGATCCTCATCTTCGCCCACGAGCTCGGCCACTTCCTGGCGGCGAAGCGATACGGCATCGGAGTCCCGGTTTTCTCCCTCGGCTTCGGACCCCGCCTGTTCGGACTCCGGCGCGGCGGGACCGACTACCGCGTCTCCCTGATCCCGCTCGGCGGGTACGTGCGGATGGCGGGGGACGAGGCGGACGACAACCGGACCGGCGCCCCCCACGAGTTCTTGTCGCGGTCGCGCTGGCAGCGCTTCGTCGTCTACGTCGCGGGCGCGGCCTTCAACATCGCCCTCGCGATCCTCGTCGTGACCCTCCTCTTCCGCGTCTGGGGGAAGGAGGAGGCGCCGGCGGCGACCGAACCCCCCACCGTCGTCGAGGTCCTCCAAGGCTCCCCGGCGGAGGCCGCCGGCGTGCGGGCGGGGGACCGGGTCCTCACCGTGGCCGGCCGGGACATGCGCGACCCGCGCACCGAGGCCGAGGAGATCCTCCTCAAGCCGGAGACGGTGCAGGAGGTCGTGCTCGAGCGCGAAGGGGCGCGCGTGACGGTGTCGATGGCGACCGGCGCCGATCCCCGGTATCGGCTGGGTTTCCCGGGTTGGCTCCTCAGGCAGGACAGCCCCGGGACCCCGGGGATCACCTTCGTCGCCGCGGGGAGCCCCGCCGAGAAGGCCGGCCTCGTCCGCGGCGACCGGATCCTGGGGATCGACGACGTGATGAACCCCGGCGAGGTACGCCTCCGCGCGATGGTCGCCGCGAGCCCCGGGAGGGAGATCGTCCTCCACGTGGATCGTGCGGGGGAGCGGAAGGACGTCGCACTCGTCCCGCGCGACGAATCGGGGGTGGGGCGGATCGGCGTGGTCTTCCGGACGGAGGGTCCGGTCCGGCGAATGGGGCTCGGGGAGGCGTTCGTCGAGTCCGTGCGCTTCAACGGGGAGACGGCGCGCGCGCTCTTCCTCGCGCTCCGGAGCATCGGGAGCCGTCTGTTCCGCGGGGAGATCGGCGCGGTCCGCGCCTTCTCCGGCCCGATCGAGATCGCGGAAATGTCGCGCCGGTCGCTCGAAGACGTGCAAGGGTTCCTGCAATTCCTCGCCATCCTGAGCCTGAATCTCGGGATCTTCAACCTGCTCCCGATTCCCGTCCTCGACGGAGGGCACATCCTGCTTCTCACGGTCGAGGGGATCCTGCGGAAGGACCTCTCGATGCGGATCAAGGAGCGAGTCCTCCAGATCGGGTTCGTTTTCCTCATCCTCCTGTTCGGCGCGGTGATGTTCTTCGACGTCGTCAAGCGCTGGTTCCCCTCCTGAGGGGGGCGCGTGCGCGACGTCCTCGAAGCCCTGCTCGCCGAGCTCGACCGCGGGAGACGCGCCGTCCTCGTGACCGTCGTGCGCTCGTCCGGGTCGACCCCGCGCGGTCCGGGCGCCCGGATGCTCGTGCGTTCCGACGGGACCTCGGTCGGCACGATCGGCGGGGGGGCGTTCGAGGCGGTCGCCCAGGCGGACGCGAGGGATCTCCTCGCGGGTGGCGGCGGGCGGACCGCGATCAAGCGCTACACCTTCACCGAGCGGGGGGAAGACGCCCTCGGCATGGCGTGCGGGGGAAACGCGGAAATCCTGCTCGAGGTCGTCGAGGCGGGGGAGCTCCTCGTGATCTTCGGGGCGGGGCACGTCGGATGCGCGCTCGCGAAGGCGGCGGCCGCGGTCGGCTTCCGGCCGGCGCTCGTCGACGACCGGCCCGAGGCGTGCGAGGCCGCCGAGCGGCTCGGCGTGGGCGACGTGCGGCGCTGCGATCCGGAGTGGTCCCGGGGCGTTCCGGTAACCGACGGGTCGTCCTACGTCGCCGTCGTGACGCGCTGCCACCGGACCGACCGCATGGCGCTCCGTCACGCACTTCGACGGCCGGCCCGCTACGTCGGTCTGATCGGGAGCCGCCGGAAACGCGAGGTGATCTTCCGGGAGCTTCGGGACGAGGACGGAATCGCGGTCGACGATTTGCGCCGCGTCCGGTGCCCGATCGGGCTCCCGCTCGGCGGAGAGACCCCGGAGGAGATCGCGGTCAGCATCGTTGCGGAGCTCCTTCAGGTCCGTCACGGTACGGGAGGTCCGCCGGCGGACACCCGATCGGACGCTCCGTCCGGCGAGGGCGCTCCCTGAACCCTCCGAGCTCCCGGACCTCGCGAGATTCCGACCTTCTCCGGACTGGCATCGGCGTTGCCGAACGCATCGCTCCCGGCGCTTCCGCCGGGAGCCATGCGGGCGGACGCCCGCGGGGAGGTCGGGATGAGGATGTGCAGGTGGATTCCCGGAACGATGCTGGTCCTGGCGTGCGCGCTCGCGCTCGCGGTTCCCCCCCCGGCGCACGCCGCCGAGAAGGGGGCGACGTCCGCCGCGCCGGCGAAGTCCGCCGACGCGACGGTCGACGTCAACACCGCGACGGTCGACGATCTCGTGAAGGTCCCGGGCATCGGCGACGCCCTCGCCCAGCGGATCGTCGAGTTCCGGACGAAGAACGGCCCCTTCGAGCGGGTCGACGACTTGCTCAAGGTGCGGGGGATCGGCGAGAAGTCGCTCGAAAAGCTGAGGCCGCACCTCCGCGCCGGCGCGCGGAAGTAGGGGGCGCTCGTGGGCCGGGAGCGCGGCGCGAGCCTCGTCGAGCTGACCGTCGTGGTCGCGCTCGTCGCGATCGGTGCCGCCGTCGTGCTCCCGGCCGCGTCTCGGGTGCGCGAGGCGGGCCGGGTCGAGGCGGGGGCCCGCGCGCTGGCAGGCTTCTTCGTCGCCCGCCGCTTCGAAGCGGTTGCGGCCGCGCGGTCGCTCGGGTTCCATTTCGAGGAAGACGCGCACGGGTGGGCCTGGCGCGAGGCGATCGACCGAAACGGGAACGGACTCCGGACCGCGGAGTTGAAGAGCGGAATCGACGCCTACGGCTCGGGTCCCCTTCGGCTCGAACGATGGGTCTCGGGAATCCGCGTCGGTCTCCTCCCCGACCGCTCGGTGCCGGAAGCCCCCCCGGGGACCGGGGTCCTCGCGCCGGGGGCGGACCCGGTCCGCTTCGGCGCCTCCGACATCGTCTCGTTCTCCCCGGACGGACGGTCGTCGTCGGGAACGCTCTACGTCACGGACGGCCGGGAGGGGCTCTGCGCCGTCGTGCTGTTCGGGCCGGCGGTCCGGGCGAGGGTTTGGCGGTGGAGGCCGGAGCTGGGCCGATGGACGCGGTAGCCCGGAGAGAGCGGCGGCTCCAGGCGTTCCGCGCCGCGGACGAGTTCGCGTTGGAAGTGTTCCGGGCCACTCGCGCCTTTGCCTCCACCGACGACGGGGTGCTCGCGGCGGAGATCCGGAGGGCGACGGTCCGTGCGGGAGGCGCCCTCGTTGCGGCCTCCTCGGGAGCGGGGGACGACCGCTCCCTCGCGGTCGCACGGTCCGGTCTCCTCGAGGCGCGGTACTACCTCTCCCTCGCGCGGCGGCTCGGCCTCGTGGAGGCGCGCTCGTACCGGCAACTCGCGCTCCGGCAGGACGCGGCACTCCGGGATCTCGAGGCCTGGGGACGCCGGACGAGCGCCGACGCGGTGGATTCCGCGGCCGACGGATGGTAAGTTCCTGGGCCATGGGACTCGTGCTGCTCCCGGGGGGGCTGATCGCGCTCTCGGTGGGGATCTTCCTCGCCTTCGTGGGAATGCGGCATCCGTCCCGGGGCCTCCGCGCCGCCGAGCTCGTCTCCTTCCTCTTCGCGTGGGTCTTGGTGAGCGCGGGGATCGTCTATCTGGGCGTCCGCGCGGGGTCGGTCCCGCTCCGGAACATCGAGGAGTTCCTGAAGGTGCTCGGCTGGGGGGTGCTCACCCTCCACCTCGTCGTGACCCTGCGATACCGGATGGAGGCCGCCTCGTGGATCCTCCCGCCGGTCGGCTTCCTCCTGGTCGCCGCGGGGGTGATCCTCCCTGCCCCGGAGTTCTCCCTGCCGGAATCCCAGCAGCGCGGCTGGTTCCTGTTCCACACCTCGATCTCGACCGCGGGGCTCGCCGCCCTCTCCGTCGCGTTCGCGATGGCGGTGATCTACCTCGTCCAGGAGCATTCGATCAAGTCGAAGCGGTCGCTCCGCCTCCTCGATCTCTTTCCCTCCCTCGACACGGCCGACCGGGTCGGGTTCCACGCGCTCCTGTGGGGCTTTCCGATGCTCACGCTCGGGATCGCGACCGGAATGGTGTGGAACATGGTCGAGTACCACGTCTACTGGGTCGGAGGGCCGAAACAGGTCTTTCCGCTCCTCGCCTGGTTCGTCTTCGCGCTCCTCTTCTACGCGCGTCTCGTCCGCGGAACGCGCGGGCGGAAGTCCGCCTATCTCACCATTACCGGCTTCGCGCTCGTCTCGATGGTGATCGCGGGGCTGGTCCGCTGAGATGCTGACGCTTCTCGGGGTCAACCACCGCTCCGCCCCCCTCGCGTTCCGCGAACGGATCGGGTTTTCCGAGCAGGAGATCCCGGGGGTCCTCCGCGAGCTCGTCGAGGGCCCGCACTTCGAGGAAGCGATGATTTTCTCGACGTGCAACCGCGTCGAGTTCCTGGCGCGGTCGCGCGACGGGGGCTCCTGTTCGCGCCCGATCCGCGAGTTCCTCGCGGCGCGCCGCGACGTTTCGATCGAGGAGATCGACCGGTACACCTACGTCCACGACGGGCTCGACGCCGTCCGGCACGTCTTCCGGGTCGCGAGCGGGCTCGACAGCCTCGTTCTCGGGGAGCCGCAGATTCTGGGCCAGGTCAAACGCGCGTTCGCGCTCGCTCGCGAAAGCGGTTCGACCGGCGCGGTCCTCGAGCACCTGATGCAGCAGGGACTCGCGGCGGCCAAGCGCGTGCGCACCGAAACGGGCATCTCGCGTCACGCCGTCTCGGTCGCCTACGCGGCGGTGACGCTCGCGCGGAAGATCTTCGGAGACCTCGAAGGGCGCAAGGCGCTCCTCCTCGGCGCCGGGAAGATGAGCGAGCTCGCGGCGCGCCACCTCGTCGGTCACGGTGTCTCGCCGCTCGTCGTCGCGAACCGGACCTACTCCCGGGCGGACGATCTCGCCAGGGAGTTCGGCGGATTCGCGGTTCCCTGGGACCAGGCCTTCGACCAGCTCGAAAAGGTCGACATCGTCGTCACCGGCACCGCGGCGCCCGAGCCCGTGGTGCGGAAGGAGCGGGTCCAGCGGGCGATGAAGGCGCGGCGGAACCGCCCGCTCTTCTTCGTCGACATCGCCGTCCCGCGCGACGTGGAAACCGCCGTGGGCGAGCTCGACAACGTGTACGTCTACGACGTCGACGACCTCCAGGGGGTCGTCGACACGAGCCTCGAGGAGCGGCGCCGCTCGGCCGAGCACGCCGCACAGCTGCTCGAGGCGGAAGTGAAATCGTTCGACCTTTGGCGCCAGTCGCGGATGATCAATCCGACCATCGCGGCGCTCAACGACCGTCTCCACAGGATCGGGCGGGACGAGTTCGCGCGCCTGCGGCGCAAGATGGGCCCTCTCACGCCCGAGCAGGAGGGCGCGATCGAGGAACTGACGCACGCGATCGCGCAGAAGGTTCTCCACCCTGCGGTCCGGCACCTCAAGGAATCGCTGCGGCGGGGCGAGGCCGCGGAGCGGGCGGGGCTCTACGAAAGGATCTTCGCCCTCGAGATCCACGAGGGGGCGGAAGCGGCGGAAGCGGCGCGGCCTTCCGAGTCCGCCTCCGAAGGACCGCAGCGCGTGATCCGGGGCGGGAAGGAGTGAGCCCTTTGTCCCTTCTGCGACTCGGAACGCGGGGGAGCCCCCTCGCCCTGTGGCAGGCGCGCTACGTCGCGGGGCTTCTCGAGACGGCGCACGCCGGCACGAGCGTCGAGATCCGCGTCATCAAGACCGAAGGGGATCAGCGGACCGATCTCCCGCTCACGGTGGTCGGCGGGAAGGGGGTCTTCGTCAAGGAAATCGAAGAGGCCCTCCTCGCGCGCGAGATCGATCTCGCCGTCCACAGCCTCAAGGACCTTCCGACCGAGCAGCCCCGCGGTCTTGCCGTGACCGCGGTCCTCGCGCGGCACGATCCGAGGGACGCCCTCTTGAGCCCCGAGGGGTGGGACCTCGCGAGCTTGCCGCGGGGGGCCACGGTGGCGACCGGGAGCCCGCGCCGCAGGTGCCAACTCATGCGCCGCCGTGCCGATCTCGAGATGACCCTCGTGAGGGGGAACATCGACACGCGGATCCGGAAACTCCGAGAGGGGCGGTTCGCCGCGATGATGCTCGCGATGGCCGGGCTCGAACGGCTCGGGCTCCGGGAGGTGCCGGCGATCCCGCTTCCTCCCGAGGTCTGCCTTCCGGCCCCGGGTCAGGGGGCACTCGCGATCGAGTCGCGCGCCGGAGATCCGCCCGTCGAAGACGCCGTCCGCGTGCTCGACGACGCGGCGACGCGGGCGTCGGTCGTCGCCGAGCGGGCGTTCCTCGCGGGGCTCGGCGGGGGGTGCCTCGCCCCCGCCGCCGCCCTCGCCGTCGTTCGGGACGGCGTCCTCCGGCTCGAGGCGATGGTGGGGGATCCGGACGGCGCGCGGGAGATCCGCCGCGCCGCGACCGGGGCGCCGGAGGCCGCGGAGACGATCGGCGCTGCGCTTGCGGCCGAGATTCTCGGTGCCGGAGGGAACGCCATCCTCTCCGCGGCGCGCGCGGAGGGCGGGGGTTGACCGACGCCGGCCTTCCCCTGGCCGGCCTCGGCGTTCTCGTGACCCGCAATCCGGGGGAGTGGCCCGCCCTGCTCGCTCGGCTCGAAGCCCTCGGAGCCTCGGCGACCTTCCGTTCCCCGACGATCCAGGCCGAGCCCGCCGATCCCGAAGCGGTCGACGCCGCGGTCGACGCACTCGACACCTTCGCGTGGATCGCCTTCACGAGCGGGAGCGGCGTCCGGTCCCTCGCCGAAGCGGCGAGGCGGAGGGGGATCGCGATCGGCGGGGGGGCGCCGCGTTTTGCGTGCGTGGGAGAGGGCACGGCGCGGGTCCTCGCTTCGGTCGTGGGACGCGCGGCGGATCTCGTCGCGGAGGACGGAACCGGCCGTGGGCTCGCCCGCGCGCTCCTCGCCAGGCGCGGTGCCGGCGATCGCGTGCTGGTGGTTCGCCCCGAGGTCTCGGCCGGCGGTCTCGAGCGTGCGCTGCGGGAAGGCGGAGCCGACTTCGACGAAGTCGCCGTGTACCGGACCGTTCCGGCCCCCTGGGTCTCCGATCTCGCGACCTCGATCCTGCGGGGTCACTTCGCCGTGGTCGTGTTCACGGCGCCGTCGGCGTTTCGGTCGATCCTCGAGGCGCCCGGTGCCGGGGACGATCGCGTCGCCTCGGCCCTCGCGAGAACCACTCGCGTCGCGATCGGACCGACGACGGCGGAAGCGCTTGCGGGGGCGTCTCTCGCGCCCGATGCGGTGGCGGAGCGACCGGACGAAGAGGCGGTCGAAGCGGCGATCGTCGCCGCGGTTGCGCGTCGCCGCGACGCCGGGGGCGTGTGCTAGCATCCGCGTCCACCGGGAGGCTTCGGGTGAGCGAGACGGTTCCCCTGCGGAAAACCCCCTTGCACGACCTTCACGTCGCCGCGGGAGCGAGGATGGTTCCGTTCGGCGGCTGGCACATGCCGGTGCACTATACGGGGGTCCTCGAAGAGCATCGGGCCGTCCGTTCCCGAGCGGGGCTGTTCGACGTGAGCCACATGGGGGAGGCGGTCGTGCGAGGCCCCCAGGCCCTCGAGTTCCTCGAGCGGGTCACCTGCAACCACGTGTCGAAGCTTCCCGTCGGACGCTGTCATTACTCCGCGCTGACGACGGAGGCGGGGACGTTCGTCGACGACCTGCTCGTCTACCGCGAGGGGCCCGACGCCTTCTTCCTGGTCCTCAACGCCTCGAACACCGGGAAGGACGTCGCGTGGCTCCGCGCGCACGCCGGGCCCTTCGACGCGGAGGTCGTGGACGAGTCCGAGGGTTGGGCGCAGCTCGCGCTCCAGGGTCCGCGCGCCGCGGAGATCCTGCGCGGGAGGACGAGCGCCGATCCCGACGCGTTGAAGTACTACTCCTTCACGCGGTGCGACGTCTTCGGCGTCCCCTCGATCCTCTCCCGAACGGGGTACACAGGGGAGGACGGGTTCGAGGTCTACGCCCCCGAGGAGGCCGCGGCGGAGCTCTGGACGAGAGTCCTGGCGGCGGGAGAGCCGCACGGTCTCGTTCCGGTGGGGCTCGCGGCGCGAGACACGCTCCGCCTCGAGGCCAAGATGGCCCTTTACGGAAACGACATCGACGACACGACGACGGTGATCGAAGCCGACCTCGGCTGGATCGTGAAGGAGGAGAAGGGGGATTTCCTCGGCCGGGAAGTTCTCTCCCGCCAGAAGCGCGAGGGCGTGACGAGGAAGCTCGTTGGGTTCCGGACCGAGGGGCGCGCGGTCGCCCGCCACGGCTTCCCCGCCTTCCGCGGAGGCGAACGGGTCGGCGCCGTGACGAGCGGCTCGTACGCGCCGACGCTCGAGGCCAACATCGGACTCGTCTATCTTCCGGCCGGCATGTGGGCTCCGGGCACGCGGTTCGAGATCGAGATTCGCGGCCGGAGGGAACCCGCGACGGTCGTTTCGACGCCGTTCTACCGCCGGCCCCGATGAGGCCGGGGCCCAACCCATGGAGGGGAGCGCGATGATTCCGGCGGACCTGCGATACTCCAAGGACCACGAGTGGATCCGCATCGAGGGCGGCCGCGGCACGATCGGTATCACCGCGTACGCGCAGGGAGAGCTCGGCGACATCGTGTACGTGGAGCTTCCCCCCGTCGGGAAGTCCGTCGCGGCCGGCGAGGTCCTCGGCACGATCGAGTCGGTGAAGGCCGTCTCGGAGATCTACGCTCCGGTCGCCGGCACCGTGGTCGAGGTGAACGAGACGCTCGGCTCCGCGCCGGAGACCGTGAACGCCGACCCCCACGGGAAGGGATGGGTTTGCGTCCTCGAGATCGCTCCCGGCGCCGACCTCGGCGCGCTCATGGACGCGGAGGCGTACGCCCGGCTCGTCGGCGCCTGACCGGGGAGATCAAACCTCCGCGTACGCTTCGACGTCGGGGCAGGCGCAGACGAGGTGCCGGTCGCCCCAGCTGTTGTCGATCCGCGAAACCGCCGGCCAGAACTTCCGTTCCCGGACCCAAGGTGCGGGGAACGCGGCGCGCTCGCGCGAGTAGGGTCGATCCCAGGCGTCCGCGAGCAGCACCTCGGCCGTGTGCGGGGCCATCTTGAGGACGTTCCGCTCGCGGTCGGCCTTTCCTTCCTCGATCTCCCGGATCTCCTCGCGGATCCGGATCATCGCGTCGCAGAATCGGTCGAGTTCCTCGAGCCCCTCGCTCTCCGTCGGCTCGACCATGAGGGTGCCGGCGACGGGCCACGACATGGTCGGGGCGTGGAAGCCGTAGTCCATCAGGCGCTTGGCGACGTCGTCCGCGTCGATGCCCGCCGAGGCCTTGACCGGGCGGAGGTCGACGATGCACTCGTGGGCGACGAGCCCTCCGCGGCCCGAGTAGACGAGCGGGAAGTGCGGCGCCAGGCGATGGGCGACGTAGTTCGCGTTGAGGATCGCCACCTGCGAAGCCTTCTTGAGGCCCTCCGCACCCATCATGGCGATGTACGCGTACGGGATCGGCAGGATGCCCGCGCTCCCCCAAGGAGCGGAGGAGACCGGGCCGATTCCCCGCGCGCCGCCGACCGGAGCGAGCGGATGCCGCGGGAGGAACGGGGCGAGGTGCTCGGCGACGCAGATCGGGCCCATCCCCGGGCCGCCCCCGCCGTGGGGGATGCAGAACGTCTTGTGCAGATTGATGTGGCAGACGTCGGCGCCGAAATCGCCCGGCCGCGCCAGGCCGACGAGGGCGTTGAGGTTGGCTCCGTCCAGATAGACCTGGCCCCCCGCGTCGTGCACCGCGGAGCAAATCTCGCGGATCGACTCCTCGAAGACGCCGTGGGTCGAAGGGTAGGTGACCATGAGCGCGGCGAGGCGCGGGCCGTGTTCCTCGATCTTGGCGCGGAAGTCGGCGAGGTCGATGTTCCCCTTCGGATCGCAGGCCACGACGACGACCCGCATCCCCGCGAGGATCGCGCTCGCCGGGTTGGTCCCGTGCGCCGAGACCGGGATCAGGCAGACGTTCCGGCCGGGCTCCCCGCGGGAGAGGTGGAACGCCCGGATCACGAGAAGACCGGTGTACTCCCCCTGCGCGCCGGCGTTCGGCATGAGGGACGCGGCGCGGAACCCGGTGATCTCGCACAGCCAGCCTTCGAGCTTGCGGAACAGATCCGCGTACCCTCTCGCGCGCCCGGCGGGAGCGAACGGGTGGAGCGACGCGAACCCGGGGAAGGAGATCGGGAACATCTCCGCAGCGGCGTTCAGCTTCATCGTGCAGGAGCCGAGGGGGATCATCGACGTCGTCAACGAGAGGTCGCGGTTCTCGAGCCGCTTCAGGTACCGGACCATCTCCGTCTCGGAGCGGTGGCGATGGAACACCGGGTGTTCGAGCACTTCGCCCACGCGCGTGTGGACCGGTCCGAAGTCGACCGGCATCGCTAGGGCCGGAAGGCGATCCGCGTCACCGAAGCAGGTCAGAAGGTCCGCGAGGTCGGAGTCCTCGACGGTCTCGTCGAGGGCGATCCCGACGTCCCCGTTTTCGTACGCCCGGAGGTCGATCCCGGAGGAGCGGGCGGTCTCGACGACCTCGGGGCCGGACTTCGGGCCGTCGCCGATCCGGAGGGTGTCGAAGAAGGCGTCGTGGCGGACCTTGAAGCCGCTCCGGCGGAGGGCCTCCGCGAGTCTCCGCGCCTGCGCCGCGATGCGTCCCGCGATCGCCCGGAGACCCTCGGGGCCGTGGTAGACCGCGTACATCGAGGCGATCACGGCGAGAAGGACCTGTGCGGTGCAGATGTTGCTCGTCGCCTTGTCCCGGCGGATGTGCTGCTCGCGGGTCTGCAATGCGAGGCGGTAGGCGGGGCGCCCGGCCGCGTCCTTCGAAACTCCGACGATCCGTCCCGGGACCTGACGCTTGTAGGCGTCCTTCGTCGCGAGGAACGCCGCGTGAGGGCCGCCGAATCCGAGCGGCACCCCGAAGCGCTGCGCGCTCCCGACGACGACGTCGGCGCCGAAGCTCCCCGGCGCGCGCAGAAGAGCGAGCGGAAGGAGGTCGGCCACGACGACCGCGAGGGCACCACTCTCGTGGAGACGGTCGACGACCGGGGCGTAGTCGACGATCTCTCCGTCGGTCGTCGGGTAGGGGAGGAGGGCGGCGAAGAGCGCTCGCGCGGGGGCCGGCGCGAAGGGGTCTCCGACGAGCACCTCGATTCCGAGCGGCTCGGACCGGGCGCGCACGACCTCGATCGTTTGCGGGTGGCACCGGTCGGAGACGAGGACCGCGCCTGCATCTCCCTTTCCTTCGAGGACGCGGCGGCACAGGGTGACGGCCTCGGCCGCGGCCGTTCCCTCGTCGAGAAGCGACGCGTTCGTGACCTCCATGCCGGTCAGCTCGAGGACGAGCGTCTGGAAGTTGAGGAGGGCCTCGAGCCGCCCCTGGGCGATCTCCGCCTGGTACGGGGTGTACTGCGTGTACCAGCCGGGGTTCTCGAGGACGTTCCGCCGGATCACCGGGGGAAGCACCGAGGCCTGGTAGCCCATCCCGAGATACGAGCGGGTCACCTCGTTCCGCGACGCCATCGCTTCGAGGTCACGGAGCACTTCCCTCTCGGTCCGGGGCGGGTCGAGCGCGAGCGGGCGCTCGAGGCGGATCGAACGAGGGAGCGCGCGTTCGACGAGGTCGTCGAGGGAATCGAGGCCGAGGGCGTCGAGCATCGCCCGCACCTCGTGCGCGCGGGGGCCGAGATGGCGGTCGACGAAGGCGTCGGGATGGAACGTCGAGGGGGTCGCTCGGTTCGGTTCGGGCATGGCGTGCGCTCCGCAGGAGGTCCGGGGCGGGAAGCCTAGCACCGGGATTCTCGGGACGGCCACCGGTCACGAGACCGAATCCCAAAGGTTCCAACCGACCTCCCGAAAGAGCGCGGGGAGTCTTTCGAGCGGAAGCCCGACGACGTTGCTCCACGACCCCGCGATCGCCTCGACGAGAAGGGCGCCTTTCCCCTGGATGGCGTACGCTCCCGCCTTGTCGTCCCCTTCTCCCGTGGCGGCATAGCGCCGCGCTTCCTTCTCCCCGAAGGGCGCGAAACGGACCGTCGTGGAGACGATCGCCGAAGCCTCGTCCCGGAGCGCGGGGCGGATCAGGTGGACGCCCGTGACGACACGGTGTTCCCGTCCCGCGAGGCGGAGAAGGGTGGCGACGGCGTCTTCGGGAGAGGCCGGCTTTCCGAGCACCTCTTCCCCGAGTACGACCTCGGTGTCCGCGGCGAGCACGACGGTCGCGACCGTCGCGGGAGCGACGCGCGCCGCCACGGCGCGCGCCTTGCGAGCGGCGAGCCGCGAGACGTGGGACTCCGCCGTCTCTCCTGGGATCGCGTCTTCCGGGACGCGCGGCGGCTCCGTCCGGGGGGCAAGACCGAGATCGCGGAGGAGCGAGGCCCTTCGGGGCGATTCCGAGGCGAGCACGAGATCGATCGGCGTCCGGTCCACGGTCCCCTCCTGGGACGGCGCGTTGGCGCCGTCCCGGCGCGCTTCTTATAATCGCCGGGTTTCCCCTCTCGGTTCCACCGAAGGAGGTCCGTGATGGCGCTCAGGACCGTGTTGACCGCAGGAGCCGCCGCGCTCCTCCTCGCGGGCCCCGCCCGGGGCCAGGGCGGCGCCCCGTCCCGGAGCCTGCAGGTCCCCGGGGGTGCGCTCGTCGCCGCCGGCCGCGCCCCGTCCGCGATCCTGCTCGCGAGCGGCGACGTGATCGGCTACCTCGAGGATTGCGGCTGCAAGCAGAATCCTGCCGGAGGTCTCGCGCGCCGGCAGTGGCTCAAGGATCGGATCGAGTCGACCTTCCCCGGCACGCCGGTCGTCTTCCTCGACAGCGGCAACTTCTCCGACAACCCGAACGAGGCCGGCGAACTCCGCACGAAGGGGCTCCTCGAGGGGATGAACCGCTTGGGGTACCGGGTGGTGAACGTCGGCGAGCGCGATCTCTCGCTCGGGTTCGACGTCTTCCGGGAAAGGACACGGGAAAGCAAGGCCCGTTTCGTCTCGGCGAACATCGTTCGATTCGGTACGAAGGACCCCGTCCTCGACCCGTACGCGATCGTCGAGGTCTCCGTCCCCGGCCGGGCCGCCCCCCTGCGGATCGGGGTCCTGGGAGCGGTCCGGTTCAATCCGGTGTGGAAGAAGCCGGGGCCGGACGGGACGAGCCTCGGCATCGCGATGCCGAAGGAGATGATCGCCCGCGTTCTCCCGGAGGTTCGCGCCAAGGCGGACGTCGTCGTGCTCCTCGCGGCGATGAGCCGCGACGACGCGGGTGCCCTCGCGCGCGAGGTTCCCGGGATCGACTTCGTCTTCGGGGCGTACGGCGGGATGGTCAGCACGCAGGAGGAAATCGAAGGGGGGGCGCAGCTCGTCTACGTCGGGAACCAGGGGCAGCGGATCGGCGAGACGAGGATCTTCCTCGACGATCGAGGAGCGATCGCCTCGACGACGACCTACCTCCACTTCCTGACGTCCCGCTACCCGTCCGATCCGGGGATGGAGGCGTTCGTCGGCGAGGTCGCCGCGCGCCTCAAGGAGATTCCCGGCGCCGCCGCCGGCGCCGGGGCGCGTTGAACGCTCCGGCCGGCCGGGTGCTCGCCCTCGACGTCGGAGAGGTCCGCGTGGGCCTCGCGCTTTCGGACCCGATGGGATGGACCGCCCAGCCCCACGGGTTCGTCCCGAGACATCCGAAGCGTGCGTTCGTCGAGGCGGTTCGGGCGATCGTGGAAACGCGGGAGGTGGTGCGCGCGGTCGTCGGTCTGCCGCTCCTCCTGTCGGGGGAGAAGGGGGCGCGGGCGGTCGACGCGGAATCGGTCGCGGCCGCGCTCCGGGAGGCCCTGGACATCCCGGTGGAAACCTGGGACGAGAGGCTCACGACGGTCCAGGCGGAACGAGCGCTCCGCGAGGGCTCGGTGCGCAGGGCCGATCGCAGGCGGAAGGTCGATGCCGTCGCGGCCGCGGTGCTCCTGCAAAGCTATCTCGACGCCGGGAGGTCGTCCTCCACGTAAGTTTCCTGCGCGAGATCGATTCCATGGAAGTTGATCTCGCGCCTGCGGTTCTGATCGCTCAGCCGCTCGTTGATCACGCCGAGCTCGTTGATCTCGCCGCGGCGGAACGCGCGGTGGTGGAACTTGCAGAACCCCTCGAGGTAGACGGGATCCTGGCAGAAGCGGGCTCCCCCGAAACTCGTTCGAAACCGGCAGTGCTCCATCACGGCGGCCCTCCGCGGAAGCGCGATTCTAGCAATCCTCCGAGTCTCGTCACCGGGCTTACCGTTTTCGCCCGTCCGCAGGGGCGATCCCGCGGAACGGCGCCGCCGAGAAGGTTGGTCCGGCCCTTGCAGTTCCCCCCGCAACCCCAAAGGCCCCGAACCGGGGCGGGGAGGCGACGCCCGAACGCGCCTCCCGGGCCGGGTCGGAGTCGTTCGAGGCCGCGACCCCTCCCGCGAGGGCAGCCCCCCTTCGCGGGCGGCCGAGAGGACTTCGACCCGGCCGGGTTTCTTCTCGACTAGAATCGGCGCATGCGGCGGCGCGGTGCGGGGGGCGGATTCCGCAGGCTCGGGACGGCGATGCCGGACGGGCTCGGCTTTTCCGAATCACGGCTCAGGCGCCTCGATCTCGAGCGTGCGTGGCGGGAGGCGGTGGGCGCCTCGCTCGCCGCGCGGGTCCACTGCGAGGGGATCCGCCACGGCATCCTCGAGCTTCGCGCCGACGACCCCGCCTGGGCGCGCGCGGTGCGCGAGCACCTCCCGCGAATCGCCGCCCGCCTCGGAGAGGCGCGCGGCGTGCCGAAGGTGGTGCGCGTCCGGATCGCGATCGACGGAGGTCCGGCCGCGGCACCGGAACCCATGCCCGAAGCGGCCCCGTCGCGTTGACGGGTCCCCGCACGCACCGTATCCTTTAGCGCCGTTTGGCCGGAATTCCGAGGAGAAACGCTTGATCACCGTCGATCGGCTGACCAAGGTCTACGGAAGTCGCGTCGCCGTCTGGCAGGTGTCGTTCGAGGTCGCCAAGGGGGAGATCCTCGGATTCCTCGGCCCGAACGGGGCCGGGAAGACGACCACGATGCGGATGCTCACCGGGTTCGTCCCGCCGTCTTCGGGAAGCGCGCGGATCGCGGGGTTCGACATCGGCCGCGAGCCGCTGCGCGCGAAAGCGCGGCTCGGTTACCTCTGCGAATCGCCTCCCGTCTACCGGGAGATGGTCGTCCGCGGTTACCTTCGTTTCGTCGCGGAGATCAAGAAGGTCCCCGCCGCCAAGCGGGCGGCTCTCGTCGACCGGGCGATCGATCTCTGCGGCCTCTCCGACGTGTCGCACCGCGTGATCGGGCATCTCTCGAAGGGGTACCGGCAGCGCGTCGGACTCGCGCAGGCGATTCTCCACCAGCCGGACGTCCTCGTGCTCGACGAGCCGACCGTGGGGCTCGACCCGCGGCAGATCATCGAGATCCGCCAGGTGATCCGAGGGCTCGGGGGAGAGCAGACGGTGATCCTCTCGACCCACATCCTTCCCGAGGTCACGATGACCTGCTCGCGCGTCGTCATCATCAACGAGGGGCAGGTCGTCGCCGAGGACACGATCGAGAACCTCACGGCCGACATGGGGCGCTGGCAGACGTTGCGCGTGCGCGCGGCCCGGGAGGTCCCCGGCCTCGCCGACCGCCTCGCCGCCGTGCGCGGGGTCCACGCCGCGGCCGCGGAAGATGCCCGGACGTGGCTCGTCCGCCTCGAGGGAGGGGACGACGTGAAGGCCGAGATCGCCCGGGAGGTCGTCGCCTCGGGAGCCGGCCTCGTCGAGATGACCCGGCAGGCCGCGTCGCTCGAGGAGGTTTTCCTGAAGCTCGTGACCGAAGAGGCCGCGGCATGAGCGCGGTCTGGGCGATCCTCAAGCGGGAGGTGCAGGCGTACTTCGTCTCGCCCATCGCATACGGGTTCCTCGTCATCTTCCTGACGCTCGTCGGGCTCGGCTTCCTGATCACCCTCGAGGCCTACATCCGCATGCCCGCGGCGCTCATGGAAGAGGCCGGCCGAAACGTCCGTACGGTGATCGTGGGGGGGCCCGAGGGCCTCGTCATGTGGTCGCAAATCGCGATGATCCTGTGCTTGCCGGGACTCTCGATGCGCCTCCTGAGCGAAGAGCGGAAGGCCGGGACGGCCGAGTTGCTGTTCACGTCGCCCCTCACCACGGCGCATCTCGTCCTCGGAAAGTACCTGGGGACCCTCGCCGTCTTCGCGCTGCTCCTCGTCCTGACCGCGCCGCTCGTCGGCATCCTCGCGTGGAAGACCCGGCCCGAATGGGCCGCGCTCGGCGTCGCGTACGTGGGCATGCTCGTGTACGGAGCGGTCATCCTCGCGATCGGTCTGTTCGCCTCCGCGCTCACGGAGAATCAATTCATCGCGCTCGTCCTCACCTACCTCCTGATCGTCCCGCTCTACGTCGTCGAGCGTTTGGTCGGTTTTCTCGGATCCCCGCTCGACGAAATCTTCCTGGGCCTCGCGTTCTCGTTCGGGCTTTCGACGGCGGCGCTCGGAGCCCTCGATTCCCATTTCCTCGTTCTCGGGGGAGCCCTCGTGTTCCTCTTTCTGTTCCTCGCCGGGCAGGTTCTCGATTCCACGCGTTGGAGGTGAGGGGTGGCGCTGCGCCGCAGGGAATCGATCGACTCGAGGGAGGGGATCGACACGGGCCGCATGGCCCGGGAGAGCGCCGGCTCGATCGTCTACATCCTCGCGGTGGTTGCGGCGGTGGCCGTCGTCCTCGTCCTCTCCGCGCGGACGCGGGTCCAGTGGGACGCGACCCGGTTCCGGGAGAACACCTTGGCGCCGCAGACGGTCGAGATCCTCCGCGGGCTCGAAGAGCCGGTGAAGCTCGTGGGCCTCTTCACGGACAAGCACCCGGAACGCCAGGGCTACTGGGAGCGACTGCAGGCGTTCAAGCGGGAATCCGAGCGTCTGGAGATCGAATTCCTCGACCCGATCGAGCGTCCCGGAGCGGTGCGAGCGCTGGGGCTCGACGTCGAGGAGTTCGGATCGAGACGGGACGGGGTGACCGTCGTCGTCGGCTCCAAGAAGAAGATGGTGGTCCGCGACACGAAAGAGGAGTCCCTCGCGAACGCGATTCTCGAGGTCGGCTCGGGAGAAGCTCGCGTGGTCGGCTTCGTGGTCGGCTACGGGGAGCCCGACCCCACCTCGCCGACCGACCGGGGCCTTTCCCGCGCGGTCGAGGCGCTTCGGGCCGAGTACTACGACGTGCGCGAGGTGCGGCTCGCCGCGGGGATCCCGGCAGGGGTGAACGTCCTGATCGTGGCGGGGCCGACGGCGCCGATCCCGCCCGCCGAAGTCCAGGCGCTCGGGTCCTGGCTCGACGGGGGCGGACGGCTCCTCGCCCTCCTCGATCCCGGGATCGACGAGGTCTCGGGCCTCCTTCCGGTCCTCGAGCGGTACGGCCTCCGGCTCGGCGGTGCCCAGGTGCTCGAGCCGCAGTCCTCCTTCAACCGGAACGCCAACCCGGAGATCGTCCGCGCCGTCGATTACTCGGAACACGCGGTGGTTCGCGGGTTCGGAGCGAACCTCCCCAGCGAGTACCCGATCGTCTCCTCGGTCGAGCACTTCGAACCGGGCGATCCGACCGTCTTCCACGAAGAGCTTGTACGCTCGAGCCGGGTCTCGATCGGGGTCGCTGCGGACGGCACGCGCCGCCAGGGCCCGTTCGATCTCGCGGCGGCGTCGTGGAAGCGTCTGTCCCCGTCGCGGGGAAAAATCGAGCGGGAAACGCGCGTGGTCCTGGTCGGCGACTCCGATTTCGTCGTGAACGCATATCTGCCGCTCGGAGCGAACCGCAACCTCTTCCTCAATGCGGTCGCGTGGCTCGCCCAGGCGCGGGGGCTCGTGACGATCCGGCGAATGCCGCTCGAGGGGCAGACGATCGCTCTCGACCTCGGGGAGTACCGCCTCATCCGGATCGGCGTCTTCGCGGCCCCGCTCCTCGTCCTCCTCGCCGGAATCGTGGTCCTGCTGCGCAGGCGCGGGCTCTGAGACGGTGGCACGCCGGCTCGCCGTCGCCCTCGTCGTTCTCGCCGCGGCCGTCGGGGCGCTCGTCGTCTTCTCCCGGCGCCAGGATCGGGAGACGAGGGAGGAGCGCCGAGCCGCGAGCCTGCTCCGCTTCGACGACCGCGAGGTGCGCGCGATCGACGTGCACGGCGCCGGCACCGAAGCGCGCTTCGAGCGGGCAGGGAGGGGATGGCGGATGACGGCGCCGGTCGCGGACGCCGTCGAGCCCGAGGAGGTCGAGAGTCTCCTCCGCGCGACGAAGCGCTCCCCGGTCCTTCGCGTCGTCGACCGGCCGGAAGCGCTCGCGTCCTACGGTCTCGATCCCCCGGTCGCTTCGGTCCGGATCGAGGCCGAACGCGAGGTGCCGCGGCTCGATCTCGGGATCGAGGATCCGACCCGCCAGGGGATCTTCGCGCGGGTGGAAGGACGCCCCGGGGTTCTCCTGCTCGGCTATCCCGATTCGATCGTCCTCCGGGGGCTCGACCCGAACCGGTTCCGAGATCCCTCGCTGGCCGGCCTCCGGATGACCGAGGTCGTCGCGGCGACCGTGCAGCGCGGGGGAGGCGGGCTCCGGCTCGAGCGGGGACGCGGCGGGTGGTGGATCGCGGAGCCCTCGCGCATGCCCGCCTCCGACACGAGGGTCGATTCCCTCCTGTCGGGCCTCGAGCGCATCGTCCCCGCCGTCCTCGACGACTCCCTTTTTCCGCCTCCCCCGGATCTCGGCCTCGACCCTCCCGAGGTCCGGATCGTCCTGGACACCGCGGGGGGGAAGCGGGAACTCCGCTTCGGCAGGCCTCGATCGGAGGGGTGGGTGCCGGCGGTCCGAGACGACCGGGAGACGGTGATGCGCATCGACCGTTCCGCGATCGACGGGCTTCCGCTCGACGAGGCCGCCCTCGCGGACACGAAGCTGACGAAGGCGAACCGGTACGAGGTCACGTTTTGGGAAGACGTTCGCGGCTCGCTCCGGGTCGTGGCCGAACGGTCCGGCGAATCGACGTGGGCCGACGCCCTCGGACGGGGCATCCCCGAAGACCGTGTCCTGGGTTATCTCGCCCGCGTGCTCGAGGCCCCGGTCGCGGGGATCGAACGCGGGCCGTCTCCGACCTCCGACCCGCGCGTCGTCCGGTTCCGGCTCGCCGACGGGAGCGAGGACCGGATCCGCGTCCATCCGGAGCGGGTCGCCACGGTCGATTCGCTCCCCGGGATCGTCTTCCGGCTCAAGGCGGATCTCCCTCCCCCCCCTTCCGGTCAGTAGCGGGCAGCGACCGAGAGGGAAAGCACCGAGTCGTCGGACCGGAACCACTGCTCGTCCCGGGCCCACTCGAGGCGGCCTTCCCATCCGCGATCGACCCTCAGGCATCCGACGGCGGCGCGGATCGACGTGACGTCCCCCGCTTCGAGTTCCCCGGAGACGAACGGCGCGAAGACCCGCGACGGAAGGTGCCGCGACCATCGGACCCCCCCGCGGACGTGCCAGCCGTCGTCCTCTCCGAACGCGCTGTCGAGGAGCCATCCCGCCCGCGCGCGCCAGTCGAGGCGGCCGAGGCCGCTCCGCGACTCCGCGGGGATCCCCTCCCAGGCACCGGAGTCGTGACCGACTTCGAGAACGTTGAGGCTCGTCACCCCGCGCGGGTTCGGCGCCGACAGGACGTGGTTCGAGCGGTGGTAGAACCACGCACCGGCCCGGCCGCTTCCCAAGGACGTTTCGAGCCCGACGTGGTAGCGGTACCAGAGGTCCCCCGCTTCCGGGGAGTCGAGGACGTTCGCGTCGACCTCCGCGACCGCGCGCGTGCCCGGGAGGAACCACGGGCTCGCCGCGCGTAGAAGGAAGCGGGCGCCGCCCTCGCCTCCGTCCGAAACACCGGCCGCGACGAGACCCTCGAGATCGGCGTCTTGCTGCCCCGGCGGGGCGAGCGCGGGGTCTTCGACGATCTCGAAGCCGGCGAGGAGCCCGTCGAGGCGCAGACCGAGGGGATGCCCGCCGGCGAGCCACCGCGCGTAGAGAGCGAACCCCCGGCCGGGTCCGGCCGGAAGATCGAGCCGCGGCCCGATCTCCCAGTCGGCGTCGGCGTTCGAGCCGGCCCAGAGAGAGTCCGCGCGCGTCTCGACCCCCACGGTCGCTCGCGAGAATCGCCAGGTGAAGCGGAGGGTCGCGGCGGCGAGGAGGTCGGCATCGAGTCCCTCTTCGCCGAAGGTGGGTCCGGTCTCGACCTGCGCGCCGAGCCCGGCGCGAGGGATCGGGTCCCGGAAACCGGGGGTCTCCCACGAGACGGCGAGTCCCCAATACCCGAGGCGCCCGTCCCGGTCGACGACCTCTCGGAGGCGGCGGAGCGCCGACACCCCGAGAACGCCATGGGCGAGCTCCCGCCGGAAGAGGAGACGGGCGTCGACGGAGAGGTCGCGGACGGAGAACGTGAAATCGTCGAGCGTGCGGTCGATCGACGTCACCGTGTCGAGACTCAGCGAGAGCGTGTCCCGGGCCGATCGCGCGAGATCG
The DNA here is from genome assembly GCA_964383585.1 of uncultured Acidobacteriota bacterium. Lineage (GTDB taxonomy): Bacteria > Acidobacteriota > Polarisedimenticolia > Polarisedimenticolales > DASRJG01 > CAYLHQ01. The sequence goes on along the minus strand of CAYLHQ010000003.1, from coordinate 52,166 downwards.
AATTCGGCGGCGAGCGTGCCGGTGAAGTCGAGCTCGCCCGCGGAGACCCACGCCATCCCGCCCCGGGCCCGCGCGCCGGGCTCGGCCGACCCGGCCGGAAGCGGGGCCAGAACGGAGGCGAGAAGCGCCGCGCCGAAGAGGCTACGGGCCGTCCGTGACCCGAAAGCGGACCTCGCGCTCGACGCGCGCGCCGCGGTCGTCCTCGACCCGGATCCGCACGCGGTACGATCCGAGGGGCCAGGCGGGGGAGGTGGGGAGAGACCACGCGAACGCGCCGAGCGGCTCCTCGGCGGGAGTGGGGTCGCCCAGTGCCGTGAAGCGGCCATCGTCCTCCTCTCCCTCCAGGCGGAACAGGGCGCGGTAGGGCGGCGCCCCGCCGTAGGCCTCGAGCAGGATCTGGATCGGCTCGCCGCGCGGAACCGCGAACGTCTCCCTCGGAACCGCTCGGAACGCGCCGAACGTGAAGGGGGCATCGTAGGTGGCCATCGTCGCGTACGGAAGGGGCGAGAGACGCCCGGCGAAGATCGGATCGCTCAGACGGAGGCCGTCGCCGCGGGGGGCGATCTCGACGGTACCCCGGTAGGCGGCCGAGGTGTCCGAATCGGGGTCGACCGCGAGGGCGAGAAGGTCCCAAGTTCCCGGTTTCACGCGGAACCGGGTTTGGGCGACCCTCCCCGCGCGGGTGGCCTCGACGCGGAACGCCGCTTCGGAGGCGATGAGCGGTGCACCGCCCGGATCTTCGGGGGTGAGGCGCGCGACGAGGGCCGTCTCCGACTCGCCCGCCGCGGGGGGGAGGAAGTACGTCAGGACGACGAGGGCGTCGGACTCGCCGGGAGCCTCGAAACGATGGACCTGGACCGGAAGGGGCGCCGACTGGAAGATTTCGTAGGTGTCGACCTGCGCGAGGAGGATCTCCTCGGCACGGGGGATCTCCTGCAAGCGCCCGAGGTCGAGCATCGCGGTCATCCGCGAACCGTTCGTGGGGACGTTCGACGCGACCCAGTGGGCCCATCCCGAGTTCCGGGAGAGGTCCCGGAGGTAATTCCAGTCGAGGAAGACGCTCGTCAAGAGGGGGTCGTAGGAGAGCTTGAACTCGCCGGTCGACGAGCGGACGAACGGGACGGCGACGACGGGATCGAGGTCTTTCCGTCCGCCGGGACGGCCGACGTACAGCCAGCGGACGATCCCCTCGCCCGACCCGGACGTCGAGTCGATGCGGACCGTCTCGTCCGATTGGACCTCGTCCGGAGGCCCGTGGAGGATGTAAATCTTGCCCCGGTCGGTGCGCCATCCCGGCCCGGCGCTGTCCCGAAATTTCTCGTTCGCCTCCCGGACCCGCGCCCAGAACAACTGTCGATATTCGTTCTCGTACGTACGGGGCGACGGGTCACGGCGCGCCCAGAAGCGTTCGATGAACGCGACCCGCTCGTTGTCGGTCCCCAAGCGGCGGAACTCCCGCTCCTCCTCCGCCGTGAGGATGTACCGGATCGGTCCTTGGGACCATTCCTCCAGGCGAACGGCCTCTTCCGCGTGGGCCTGCGGCGCGCCGGTCCAGGCGAGGCAGAACGCCGCGAGCGTCGTCCGGAGTCGGATGAAACCCCGATGGTGCCGCACTCGTTGCAGTATAATCCGCGTTTCTTGTCCGTGAAGCGGGGAGGTCGGATGGCCGGGAGACGGAACACCACGGCGCCTGCGGCGTGCTTGGCCGCGATCTTGCTCGCATCGGGGTGCGCTCGACAGAGCGCCGTCCCGTACAAGGAGTTGACGGACGAGGACCCGAAGGTCCGGATGGATGCGGCGCTTCGCATCGGGCAGGCGAAGCCGGAGGACGCGGTGGAGGCTCTGACCTCGTTGCTCGACGACCCGGACGAGTTCGTCCGGATCCAGGCGACGGAGTCCCTCATCCTCCTCGAGGATCCGAAGGCCCTTCCCTCGCTCCTCGCCGCGGCGGACGATCCGCTCGGCACCGTGCGTCTGGCCGCGTACAAGGGGCTCGGCCGGATCATGGACCCTTCGGCCATTCCGAAGCTCGCGAAAGGCCTTTACGAGGAGGACGAGACCCTCCGCGTCGCGGCGGCGAAGGCGCTCGCCGAAATCCCCGGTGAGGAATCGCTCTCGGCGCTCCTCTCGATCGCGATGCAGGACGAGCACGAGCAGGTCCGCGAACTGGTCGTCCGGATCATCGGCCAGCGCCGGGTGCGGGAGGCGGTCCCGAAGCTGGAGGGGATGCTCGGTGCCGAGTCGGACCTCGTCCGGGCGAACGCGGCGCTGATCCTCCGGGGGCTCTCGGACGCCTCGTCGGTCCCGGCCCTGACCCGGGCGCTCGACGATCCGTACTACAAGGTCCGGAGCCTCGCCGCGCACGCCCTTTCGACGATCGCGCCGGGAGATCCGGAGGTCGCGACCCGGTTGCGCGCGACGCTCGACCGGGAGGAGATCGCGATCACCCGCGTCGATCTCGCGTGGAGCCTCGCGCGCTGCGGAGACCGGTCGGGCATGCCGGTCGTCCGGGAGCAGCTGTTCCGCGGAAACCCGGAGGATGTGCGCGCGGAGGCGGCGCTCGCGCTCGGAGAGGTCGGGGAGGCGAAGGACATGCCGCTCCTCGAGAAGGCGATGCTGGACAAGAGGGGACTCGTGAGGTCGGCGGCCTTCAAGTCCCTCGAGAAACTGAAGGAGAGGAACCACTGATGTTCGGAACCCCGGATCGCACCGGAACGGGCGGATCGACCGCCCAGTCGTCGGGAACGCCCGCGGCGGCGTCTTCGGACAGGGGGAAACAGATGGAGAAGCTCGTGAACATCGGCCAGTCGATTTCCATCAAGGGGGAGTTGACCGGCAACGAGGACCTGACGATCGAGGGGAAGGTCGACGGGAAGGTGGTCCTCAAGGACCACAACCTCACGATCGGGGCGAACGGACGGATCACGGCCGAAATCCACGCCAAGACCGTCCTCGTGCTCGGCGAGGTCGTCGGGAACGTGACGGCGGACGACAAGGTCGAGGTCGCCGCGACCGGCTCGATGCGGGGGGACATCCTGGCGCCGCGGGTCGTCCTCGCCGACGGAGCGCGCTTTAAAGGGGCGATCGACATGGACCGGAAGCCGGGGGCTCCGAGCGTGCCGCCCGCGAAGTCCGAGGCGGTCCCCGCGGGTACCGGCGCCAAGCCCACCCCGGTGTAGGATTCCGGCATGGCGTTCCGCAGCCGCTCGGAGCCGGCCGCGATCGAGCCGCCTCCTGCGGGGCAGCCCTGCGGGAGCCTCGCCCGGGTCCTCGCGCGGGCGTTCCGGGAGCACAAGCCCGAGATCCTCGACCTCGGTCGGCTGTGCGGGGAGAGTGCCGTCTATTTCGCGGGCCGGGGGTCGCGGATCCACATCGAGCCGTTCGATCCCCCCGCGCCCATTCCCGACCGGAAGCCGGGGGAGCCTCCGGTCGAGACGGAGCCGTTCCGCCTCGACCTCGACGACCGGAGGTTCCACCTGGTCCTCGCCTGGGAGACGGCCGACTTCGTCCCCCCGGAGCGGCTGACCGAGTACGGGCAGGAGATCCGAAGGGTGCTCCGCGAGGGGGGGTGGCTGTTCCTGCTCGCGCACCAGAGGCCGGCGGCCGAGCGGGAGCCGATCCCGCGCTACCGGATCCTCGCCGACGACCTCCTCATGCGCGAGGTCTTCGACGCGACCCTCCATCGCCGCTTCCACCACGCGAACCGCGACATCGAGAAGGCCCTCCTCGGCCTGTCCGTGCAGGGGATCCACCTGCAGCGGTCCGGTGTCCGCGAGATCGTCGCCCAGAAGGCGGGCGTCGGGTAGACGGCCCGCCGCTTCAGAACCCGCACTGCCGTCCGCGGTTCCGCTCTTCGAGCCACGCTTCGAGGGGGCGGAAGTACTCGAGCATCGCCCGCGTGCTCAGGTCTTCCCCGGTCGTTCTCCGGAGAAGCTCCCGCCAGTCTTCGGTTTGCCCCTTCTCGAGGATCGAGCGCAGGAAGTCGCCGACGTCCTTCCGGCCGAAGTAGTTGGCCTCGTGCGGGTCGGTGCCGAGGATCTTCCGGCTGATGTGGTCGTGGAGTTGGTACTTGAGGACGGTCGCGAAGGCGTAGTCGTAGTACTGAGCCGGGTCGTCGTTCACGTGGGTCTTGGTCGCGGCGTCGGCGTACTCCTCGCCTCGCGGGGCGGGCGGGTCGACCCCCTGGAACTCGGCGACGTACCGCCACCAGCGCGCGTTCCACTCCGAAGGCGGAAGCGGCTCCGCGTACAGGTCGCGCTCCCAGTGGGACATCGTCCCCGCGGCCCACGCGAGGAAGGGAACGGTCTCCGAAAACGCCTCGTTGAGCAGCCACGCGATCCGATCGACCTCGGCCCCCTCCGGGAGGACGCCGGCCTCGCGCAGGTAGGGGACCTGCTGGGAGGCGATCGTGATCAGCTCTCCGATCCCCTCGTGAAAGCCGCGGTTCGCCCCTCCTCGCAGGAAAACGGGGACCTCGGGACGCGTGTAGGAGAGGTAGTAATAGACGTGCCCGAGCTCGTGGTGGGCCGTGCCGAACCAGCGGGTGTTCGCCTGGACCGACATGAGCGACCGGACGTCCTCGGCGAGGTCGATGTGCCAGGCCGACGCGTGCGTGTTCTTCTTCCGCCCGGAGTCCGCGGGCACCGGGTAGAGGTCGGAGCGCTCCCGGAAGGAGGCCGGGAGCTCCGGGAACCCCATCGACACGTAGAATCGCTCGGCCTGCTCGACGATCCACTCGGGTGTCCGGTCCCGGAAGAACGGGTCGAGATCGACCCCGGCGACGATCCCATCCCAGTTCTGCGCCCAGCGATTGTCGATCCAGTGCGCCGGGATGCGCTCGGGGACCGGTTGCCCGTACCGCTCGGCGAGGACGTGCTTCGCGTAGCAGTGGAGTTGCTCGTAGAGGGGGCGCGTCTCGGCCACCCAGGAGCGGAGCATCGCCATCATCTCGTCCGATGTCATTCCGTAGTCGGCGACCTGCAGGTCGAAGAACGACGCGTACCCCATCTCTCGCGCCACCTCGTTCCGGAGGCGCTGGAGGTCCTCGAGGCCCTTCCGGAGAGCGGGCCCCGTTTCCTTGCTCGCGTTCCACGCGCGGAGGCGCTCGTCGAGGTCCCTCGACCTCCCGAGGATGTCGTCGAGTTCGTTCGCCGTCACCGGCCGGAGGCAGCGGTCCCCCTTCCGCTCGAGACAGAAGGCGAAGGAATCGAGGACGCTCGACTGGCGTCCTTCCGCCTCGACGCGCGCGGCCACGACCTCGGGGATCGTCCCCGGGCTCTCCGCCGCGTTCAGGAGGACCCGATCGAGCTGCCGGAGCACCAGGGTGTCGAGAGTCTCCCTCGCCTTCAGGTACTCCCGCGCTGCCTCGATGACCGCGCGATCCCCCTGCACCGCGGCGAGAGCCTTCCCCGCCGCGACGCGCGCCCCGTCGTGTTCGGGGGTGACGTCGGTCGAGGCCAGCCACTGCGCGTTCGCGGCGACGGTGTACACGCCGCGATAGATCGACGAGAAGGTTTCGAGGAAACGGGAGGCGTCTTCCCCGACCGGGGGTGGAGTCGGGGGCGGGGCGCAGGAGGCGAGGGGAAGCGCGAGGACGAAGGCGAGGATCGAGCGCACGGCGTTCCTCCGGGGTGGCGAGAGGACCAGGATAGACCGGCTTCGCCCCGTTTGCCTCGGCGTCGGTCCGTGCGCTACCTTCCGACCGCATGCTCGCGACGCGCCTCGACTCGATCCAGCTCTCTCCGACCTTCCGCGTGAACGCCCTCGCGCGCTCCCTCCGGGACAAGGGGGTGGACGTCGTCGACCTGAGCGTCGGCGAGCCCGATTTCCCCACGCCGGGGCCGGCCAAGGAGGCGGGGAAGGCGGCGATCGACGGAGACCGCACTCGCTACACCGCGAACGAGGGGACGCTCTCGCTCCGGAAGGCGATCGCCGCGAAGCTCCTCCGGGACAACGCGCTCGTCTACGAGCCGTCCGAAATCGTCGTCTCCCCCGGCGCCAAGGCGAGCCTCTTCTGCGCGGCGATGGCGCTTTTCGATCCGGGGGACGAGGTGCTCGTTCCCTCGCCGTACTGGGTCTCCCATCCGGAGATGGTCCGTCTTGCCGGGGCGACACCGGTGTTCGTGACCGCGAGGGAGGACGACGGGTTCCGGGTCGATCCCGAGGCGCTCGAGGCGGCGATCACAGGCCGCACGCGCGGCTTGATCCTCAACTACCCGTCGAACCCGACCGGCGCGACCTATACGTCGGCCCAGCTCCGGGCGATCGGCGATCTGTGCGTCCGCAAGAACCTCCTGATCCTCGCGGACGAGATCTACGAGAAGCTCGTCTACGACGGCCGCGCGTTCACCGGCATCGCGTCGATCGATCCCTCGTTCCGGGCGCGTACCGTCGTCGTCAACGGCATGAGCAAGGCGTACGCGATGACCGGATGGCGCGTCGGCTTCGCGGCCGCCCCGAAGGAGATCGCGGAGGCGATCGCGCGCGTGCAGAGTCACAGCACGGGGCATCCGGCCTCGATGTCGCAGGAAGCCTCCGTCGCCGCGCTCCTGGGGGGAGAGGATTCGATCGCCGCGATGCGCGTCGAGTTCGAGCGGCGACGCGACGAGGTGGTCCGTGCACTCGCCGCGATCCCCGGGGTGACTTGCGTTCGGCCCGAGGGAGCGTTCTACGCGTTTCCGAACGTCTCCGGGGTCTTCGGCCGTCCCTTGCGCGACGGGACGGTCGTACGGAGCGGGCAGGACGTGGCGGTTCGTCTCCTCGAGACGGCCCACGTCGCCGTCGTTCCCGGGGAGGCCTTCGGCTCCGCGCGCCACGTGCGGCTCTCGTTCGCCTGCTCGATGGAACGGCTGACCGAAGGGCTCGCCCGCACGGCGGAGGCCCTGTCCTGACCGAGCGGCGGACGGTGGCGGCCGTCGGTGCGGCCGCGTTCCTCCTCCACGCCGCCACGGCCTGCCCCACCGTCTGGTTCGGCGATTCGGGAGAATTGATCGCCGCGGCCCAGTCCCTCGGCGTTGCGCATCCTCCCGGGTACCCCTTCTGGACGGGGCTCGCCCGCCTGTTCCTGCTCCTGCCGTGGGGCGAGCCCGCCTATCGTGTCGCGCTCTTCTCCGCCCTCGCCGCGGCGACGTCGTGCGGCCTCGCGGCGCTCCTCGTCCTCCGTGCGACCGGGTCCCGCCTCGGCGGGATCGGCGCGGGGACATTCCTCGCGGTCTCTTCGACCTTCTGGTCGGTGGCGACGGTCGCCGAGGTCTACGCCCTCCACGTCCTGCTCGGGATCTCGCTCCTGCTCGCGGCGCGATCGCTCGGTGAGGGCGGGGGGCGCCGCGCGCTCGTCGTGTTGTCGGCCGTCTTCGGCCTCGCCCTCGCGCACCATCCGACGATCGTGCTGTGGCTCCCGTCGGCGATCGTCCTCGCGTCCCGGAAGGACGGAAGGTGGCGCCTTCCGGCGCGGACGGTCGCGATCCTCGCGGCCTTCGCGGGCTCGCTCGCGGTCGCTGCCGCGCTCTACGGCTGGATGCTCCTCCGCGCCCGGGGCGGTCCGTCGTCCAACTGGGGGGACCCCTCGACGTGGAGCGCGCTCCGAATCCACGTGTCCGCCGAAGCCTTCCGCCATCTCGACCTCGGCTGGCGAGCGCTCCTGCGGGGCGAAGGCTGGTCGCGTCTCCTCCGGATCGCGGGGCGCGACCTCGCTTGGTTGGGCTTCGCGGCGGGGGGGGTCGGATTCGCGCTCGGACGGAGGCCGCTCGCCTCCGCGCTCGGAATCCTCGCGATCGTCTCGTGCGCGTTCGGTCTTCGCTACAGCGTCGACGATCCCGAGGTTTTCGTGCTTCCGGCGCTCGTGGCGGTCGCGATCGCGGGAGGGCTCGCGGCGGCGCGGATCGAGGAAACGGGACGGGAGGGGCGCGCAGCCGCGCTCCTGCTCGTCGCGGCCGTCGTCGCGGCGTCGGTGCTGACACACGGCCGCGCGCGAAGCCTCCGCGGGGTGACCGCGGGACTCGACTACGCGCGGGACGTCCTCGACGGGGTCCCGCGTGGAGGCACGCTCTTCGTCGAGTCGGACGACGCCTTCCCCGTTCTCTACGCGACCGCGGTCCTCGGGGAGCGACGGGACGTGACGATCTACCACCGCCGCGGCGTGCTCTTCCGCGATCTCACGCGCGAGGTCGCGCCTCCTCCCGGAGCCCCTCCCGACTGGCGGGCGGACCGGCTGCGCGTCGAGCGGGCCTTCTTGGGGAGGGAACTCGTGCGCGATTCCGGGGTGGAGTTCTGGTTCCTCGGCTGGCCCGGGTACGATCCGCCGCCGCCTTTCCGCTTCGAGCCGGTGGGACTCCTCTGGAGACTCGCGCGCGAGGATCGACCGGGACCGGCGGTTCCGGCACCCTCGCGGGAAGCGTCCGTCCGTGGCGCCGCCGAGCGGGAGGGTGGGACGCTCGCGCGCGCCTTCGCCGCGATCTATCCGCTTTCCCGGGGAGAGCGTGCCCTCGCGCGGGGAGATCGCGCGACGGCGGAGCGGGAGATCGAAGACGCGCTTCGGGTCGCGGGGCGCGGATCGGCGATCCCCGCGTACGTCGGAACGGTCTGGGCGCGGGCGGGGGAGATGGACCGCGCGATCGACGCCTTCCGCCGCGCGGTCGAGCGGAATCCCGCCGCGGTGCGTGTCTGGGAGAACCTCGCGCGCGCTCTCGAGGAGACGGGGGATCGCGACGGCGCACGAAGGGCGCGGGAGCGGGCGCGGGCGCTCGTGCGCTGACGACGAAGGTCGGTGCCGAAGCGGGGACTCGAACCCCGACAGGCTTGCGCCCACAAGATCCTGAATCTTGCGCGTCTACCAATTCCGCCACTTCGGCGAGGACGGCGCGCTAGACTAGCAACGCATCCTTTCGAGTGTCAAGCGAGGGCGGAGCACGATGGCTCGTCGACGGGAATCTCGAAGCGGGCCGCGGGTCGTTCGCGTCGCTACTGCGGCACGAACTGCTCCCGAAGCGTTCCGCAAGGGCCATCGCGTTCTCGGCCTCTTCGTCGCGCGCGACCGCGCGGGCTGGATGGAGCCGTTCGACCCTGCGGCCCCCGGCCGCGTCGCCGTGCCCGGTGCCTTCCGCCATGCCGCCGAGACGGGAGACGCGGTCGAAGTCGAGGTCTTGCGCGCGAGCGACGACGGCGCCTTGGCCGAGGGGCGCGTGCTCGAGGTGCTCGGCGCGATGCGAAAGCCCGGCACCGACGTCGAGGTCGCGGCGCGGAGGCATTCCCTCGCCCGCGACTTCCCGTCGGACGCGCTCGAGGAGGCGGCGCGCCTCCCCGCCGCGATCCCGGCCGAGGAACGGGCGCGCCGCACGTTTTTCCCCGATCCCGCCCCCGTGACGATCGACGGGGAGACCGCCAAGGACTTCGACGACGCGGTCGCGGTCGCTCCCCTCCCCGGGGGCGGGACACGGCTCTGGGTCCACATCGCCGACGTCTCGCACTTCGTTTCATCGGGCGGGAGCCTCGACTGGGCGGCCCGCGACCGGGCGACGAGCGTCTACTTCCCCGGCCGCGTGATCCCGATGCTCCCCGAGCGACTGTCGAACGACCTCTGTTCGCTCGTCCCCGGCCGCGAACGGCTGGTGCAGTCGGCGATCGTCGACTTCGACGCCGAGGGGCGGGTTCGGGGCGTACGCTTCGCGGACGGGATCATCCGCTCGGAGGCGAGGCTCACCTACACCGAGGCGGCCGAGATGATCTCCGGAACGAGCCCGAGGGGAACGGCCGGCGCCCGGATCGCCGCGATGCTCCGCACGGCCGATCGTCTCCGACGGACGCTCGAGGAGGCGAGACGAAGACGCGGGAGCGTCGACCTCGATCTCCCGGAGCCGAAGATCCTCCTCGACGTCGAGGGGGCGGTCACGGGCGTCGCCGTCGAGGAGCGGAACCCCGCGCATCGCCTCGTCGAGTCGTTCATGCTCGCCGCGAACGAGGCGGTCGCCTCGCGCCTCGCCCGCGCGGGGGTCCCGTGCCTGTTCCGCATCCACGATCCGCCCGACCCCGCGAAGGTCGACGCGCTCGCGTCGTTCGCGTCGCATCTCGGCCTCCGTCTCCAACAGGGGGCGGAGGGAAAGGTGACCTCGCGCGCGATCCAGCGACTCCTCGACGACGCCGAGGGACGTCCGGAGCACCCGCTTCTCGCGCAGGTCGTGCTCCGCTCGATGATGCAGGCGCGCTACGATCCCGCCGTCTCCCCGCACTTCGGGCTCGCGGCGAAGACCTACACGCACTTCACCTCGCCGATCCGGCGCTATCCCGATCTCGTCGTGCACCGCTCGCTGCGGGCCTTCCGGAGTCGGCGCACGGCCGACCTCGACGCGTCGCGCGCCGGTCTCTCGGAACTCGCGGCCTGGTGCTCGGCCCGAGAGCGGGAAGCCGAGGCGGCCGAGCGGGAGGTCCTCGAGTGGCGGAAGGTCGCTTGGCTTGCGGGGCGCGAGGGGGAGCGCTTCCGAGGGGTCGTCACCGCCGTCGCCCCGTTCGGTCTTTTCGTCCGGCTGGACGAGGCGCTCGTCGACGGCCTCGTCCGCGTCGAGCGGCTCGGGGGGGACTGGTTCGACCATCTGCCGGGGAAACAGGAGCTCCGCGGGCGCGGCACCGGTCGCTCGTACCGCATCGGGGATACGCTCGAGGTGACGCTCACCCGAGTCGACACGGCGCTCCGGCGGATCGATCTCGTGCCCGCCGGAGACGACGCGGCCCCCGGGGGGAACCGGGATGCGCGACCTCGTGCGCCGCGCGGGGGGCGGAGACGGCGATGAGCAGCCACGCCCTCTTCGATCACACGGGGGACATCGGGTTCGAGGTCCGTGCGGAAAGCCGCGAGGCGCTCCACGAGGAGGCCGCGCGCGCCCTCTTCGACGTGATCGTCGACGACCTGGGGACGGTACGGAAGGAGCACGAGCTTCCCGTTCGCGTCGAGGGGGCCGCCGATGCGGAGGACCTCCTCGTCCGTTTCCTCTCGGAGTTGCTGTTCCTCCACGACGCGCGCGGCTGGCTCTTCGCGGGGGCGGCGGTCGATGCGATCGGCGGGGACCGGATCGAGGCGCGCGGCCTCGGCGAGCCTCTCGACCCGCGGCGTCACCGGATCGCGCGCCAGGTGAAGGCCGTCACCTACCACGGACTGCGTGTCGCGCGCGAGGGGAACACCTGGTCCGCGCGCGTCGTGCTCGACCTCTAGAGGGACGCATGAGAACCGAACGCCTCGATCGCACCCGCTGGCGGATCCCGCGGCACGGCGCGATGCGGGTGGACGGGATCGTCTTCGCGAGCGATTCGCTCATGGAGGACCTTCGGGACGACCCGACCCTCGACCAGGTCGCGAACGTCGCCTGCCTGCCGGGGATCGTCGGAGCCTCGCTCGCGATGCCCGACGCTCACTGGGGGTACGGCTTCGCGATCGGTGGGGTTGCCGCCTTCGACGCGGACGAGGGGGTGGTCTCTCCCGGCGGGGTCGGTTACGACATCAACTGCGGAGTGCGCCTCCTCCGGTCCGACATCGAACGCGCACGCGCGGTTCCCCGCATGAAGGAGCTGGTCGACGCCCTGTTTCTGGCGATCCCGACCGGGGTCGGCTCCCACCGCCGGGACGAGGGGCTCGGCCCGAAGGAGGAGAACGATCTGCTCCGGCGAGGGGCTCCGTGGGCGGTCGAGCGCGGGTTCGGCTGGAGTTCCGATCTCGAGTGCATCGAGGCGGGAGGGTGCCTCGAGGGCGCCGACCCGGGGGCGGTGTCGGAGCGTGCGCTCGAGCGCGGGCGCTCCCAGCTCGGAACGGTGGGGAGCGGCAACCACTTCGTCGAGGTCGGGGTCGTGGACGAGGTCTTCGACGTGGCGGTCGCGGAGACGATGGGGCTCCGCGAGGGGGCGGTCACCGTCCTCATCCACTCCGGCTCGCGCGGATTCGGCTACCAGGTCTGCGACGACGCGGTGAAGGGGATGGTGAAAGTCGCCGCGAAGTACGGGATCGAGCTTCCGGACCGGCAGCTCTGCTGCGCCCCCCTCGGCTCGCCCGAGGCGGAACGCTATCTCGCCGCGATGGCGTGCGCCGCGAACTACGCCTTCGCGAACCGCCAGCGCATGGCCCACGGCGTGCGGCAAGCGTTCGAACGGACCTTCGGAATGGGCCCGCGCGACCACGGGCTGCGCACCGTCTACGACGTCTGCCACAACATCGCGAAATTCGAAACGCACGCCGTCGACGGGAGGCCGAGGAGAGTCTGCGTCCACCGGAAGGGGGCGACGCGGGCCTTCCCGCCGGGGCATCCCGACCTCCCGCCCCGCTACCGCGCGACCGGCCAGCCGGTCCTGATTCCGGGGGACATGGGCCGCTGTTCGTACGTCCTCGCGGGCGCGGAAGGCTCGATGGAACGGAGTTTCGGGAGCGCGTGCCACGGGGCGGGGCGGGTGATGAGCCGCACGGCGGCGAAACGGGCCGCGAGGGGGCGCTCCCTCCTCCGCGAGCTTTCCGACCGGGGGGTGACGGTCCGCTCGGCCGGGATGGCGACGGTCGCCGAGGAGATGCCGGAGGCGTACAAGGACGTCTCGGAGGTCGTCGAGGTCGTGCACGACGCGGGGCTCGCTCGAAAGGTCGCGCGGCTCGTCCCTCTCGGGGTGATCAAGGGGTGATAGGATGCCCGCGTGCGGGGAGAACGGACCATGGAGAGGATTGCCAAGGACATCATGACGTCCGACGTGATCTGCGTCTCGCGGGACATGGACCTCCGCGATCTGGCCAAGCTGTTCCTGGAGAAGGGAATCACGGGTGCGCCGGTCGTCGACGAGAAGGGGGACCTCGCCGGGGTGATCTCGCAGACCGATCTCCTGTACTACCAGCTCACGCGCGACGACGAGCTCGTCCTCGACTCCGACTTCTACGCGAACGCCCGGGTCGAGGGCCGGCACCTTCCCCGTGGCTTCCAGATCGAAGACGTCAACTCGGGGAAGGTCGAAGACGTCATGACGCCTGTGGTCCACAGCGTGGGCGAGAACGCCAGGGCCGTCGCGATCGCGCGCATGATGAGCCGGAGGCACATCCACCGGGTGATCGTGAAGCGCGGACGGAAGGTCGCGGGGATCATTTCCGCCCTCGACCTGCTGAGGCTCGTCGAGTCGCCGCGCCGCAAGGCCGCCCCCCAGCGCACGGCCAAGCGGCGGCGAAAGTAGCGAAGCCCCTCCTTTGGCCCGTTCGCGGCGCCCGGGTTATATTCGAGGGCCGTTTCGCGGGGCCCCGCCCCGTGCTCGAGTCGGGAGGGTTCCATGCTCGGAGGCGCCGCCGACCCTTCGGGGGAGACGGGAACCGGACTTTTCAAGGGGGCCGCGCTGCTCGTGCTCGTCGGGGCGGCGCTCGGAATCGCGCAGAACGCTCTCATGCGACGGGCGGCCCCGCCTCAGGGCCTCGCCTGGTTCGCGGAGGAAGTCGTCCTCGACGACCTCGAGTCGATGCTCGACGAGGGCGCGAAGGATGGGTTCCTTCCCGAAGCGGCGCCCCCTCCGGTCGTCGACTCCCCCTTCGCGATGGCCCCGGAGACGCCCGACTCGTCCGGCCTCCCCTCGATCCCCGATCTCGGCCGGCCGGTCCAGATGCAACTTCCGATGGTCCGACGGTTCCACGAGGCGGGAGGCGCCGTCATCGTCGACGTGAGGGACCGGGAGGAGTACCGGGCCGGGCACATCGCGGGGGCGCTGAGCCTCCCGTACGACGAGGCGATCACCGATCCCGAGCGGCTCGAACGGCTCGACCCCGGCGGGAAGCCGATCATCGTCTACTGCGGCGGAGGGACCTGCGAGACCTCGATGAACATGGCCTTCGCCCTGATCGAGGCGGGGAAGAAGCGCGTCCTCGTCTACACGGGGGGCTTCCCCGAATGGCAGGCGATGGGACTGCCGGTCGAGAGCGGGGACGGGAAGGTCGTCCTGTGATCGCCGGAATGATCGACCGCCTGAGCGCCCCCTGGATCCTCCGGGTCGCGCAGATCGTGACCGGTCTCGTCTTTCTCGCGGCGGGCCTCTCGAAGCTCGGGGACCTCCCGTCCTTCGCGCTTCAGGTCCACAACTACCGGGTGCTCCCGATCTGGTCGGAGCACCTCGTCGCGATGACCGTCCCGTGGATCGAGCTCGTCGCGGGGCTCGCGCTCGTCCTCGGCGTTCGGCCGAGGGCGGGAGCGCTCGTCGCCACGTGCCTGCTCGGGGTGTTCACGCTCGCGGTGGCGGCGGCGTGGGTGCGCGGGCTCGATTTCGAGTGCGGTTGCTTCGGGAAGGCGAGCGCGTCCCGCATTGGGCTCGCGAAGCTGGCGGAGAACGGCGCCTATCTCCTGGTCGCGGCGGTGGCGGTCCTGCGCCCACGCGGGCGCTGAGCGGGTCGGTTCAGCCCTGGGAAGGGCGGGCGAGCGCCTTCGCGAGGCGCGACTTGGTCCGGTCGGCGGTGTTCGCGTGGATGACGCCGATCTTGACCGACCGGTCGAGAAGAGACGCGGTGGCGGGGAACATCTCCTTCGCCGCGGCGACGTTACCCGATTTGAGGACGGACCGGAACGCCTTGATCTGGGTGCGCAGGCGCGACCGGCTGGCCCGGTTCCTCGCCCGACGCTCGACGTCCTGGCGGGCCTTTTTCTCCGCGGAACGATGATTCGCCATGGAACGACAATCCTCCGAAGCGCCGCCGGATTCTAGAGGAGGGGCCGGGGAGCGTCAAGACCGGCCGGGAGTGGCCCCCAGGGAGGCGAGCCGGTCCCGCGCGACCCGAGCCTCGTCCGATCCGGGATACTTCGACAGGACGTGTTCGAACTGGACGATCGCCTGGCCGACCTGGTTCATTTCGAGAAACGCGAGCGCCTTCTTGAGGTCGGCGGCGGCCGCCTTGTCGCTCGCCGGGTACCGTTCGAGCATCGCGTCGAAGGCGTCGACCGCCACCCGGTAGCTCCCCTGACTGAACCGGCATTCGCCGATCCAGTACAGGGCGTTGTCCGCGAGATCGGCGTCGGGGAAGCGTCTCGCGTACTCCTGGAAGCCGGCGACCGCCAGCTCGTAGTTCCCCTTCGAGAAGTCGGCATACGCGGTGTTGTAAAGCGCCTCGGGATTCGGGGTCGCCGTTCCAACGGCCGGGGGAACCCCGGCGTCGCTCCCCTCGGGGACCGGGACGGGAACGGGGGCCGGCCGCTTCGCCATCTCTCGGTTCGTCTGGATGTCGAGGGAGAGGCGGTCCATCCGCCGGTCGGTCCGGTCGATCCGGTCGTCGAGGGCGGTGAGCGTCCTCCGCACCTCCTCCATGTCGGCGCGAACCGCCGCGAACTCCTCCCGCCGCACGGGATCGCCCGAAGCGGCCCGCGCTTCGATCCCCGCGAGGCGGCGCTCGGCCGCCGCCTGTTCGACGCGGATTTTCTCCAATTCGGCCCTCACGTCGGCGACGTCGCGCTCGAGCGACCGAATCTGGTCGGGGAGGACACAGCCGGCCGACGCAAGCGCCGCCACCGCGACCACCCCGGGTGCGAAAAGCCGGCGCGCCGCGCTCATCGGAGGACGACGAACTCCGCGCGGCGGTTCTGGGCCCAGGTCTCCTCGCCCGAACCCGGAATCGCGGGGCGCTCCTCGCCGTAGGAGACGACCTCGAGACGCGAGGCGTCGACGCCCAGGCCGACGAGGTAGTCCCGGATCGCGTTCGCCCGCCGGTCGCCGAGCGCGAGGTTGTACTCGGTCGTCCCTCGCTCGTCGCAGTGGCCGCCGATCTCGACGATGTAGCGGGGATTCGCCTTGAGCCACTGGGCGTTCGAAAGGAGCACGGCTCGCTGATCCTCGCGGACGAGGGAGCGGTCGTAGTCGAAGTAGACCGGCTTCAGGACACCCGAGCGGTTCAACTCGGCGATCGAGGGCTCGACCTTCGTCTCGACCCGGGGCTTCTCTTCCCGGAACCCCTCTTCCTTGGGGACGACGACCGGCGGCTCTTCGACCGTCTCGGTCTCCTCCGTGACGGGCGGGGGAGTCGGAACCGGCTCGGCCTTCTTGGGGCAGCCCGTGAGGACGGCAAGCGCGAGCGGAAACAGAAGGGCGAGCGCCACGCGGGGGAGTTTCATCGACATCCTCCTCGAAACCGACCCCGAAGTGTATCGGGGGGGTGGACCCGAAGCAAGATCACGGAACGCGGGACCAATCGGGGGTGAAACAGTCCCCTCCGGTCGTCAGGCGCCGCACGTCGCTCCCGTCGGCGCGCATCGTGTAAAGGTCGTAGCGGCCCGCGCGGTTCGACGCGAAGACGATGTGCCGGCCGTCGGGGGACCACCGGGGATTCTCCTTGTTCCCCGGGCCTTCGGTGATCTTCCGCGTCGCTCCGCTCGCGACGTCCATCACGAAGATCTCGAACCGCCCGTCGACGCGCGACACGTAGGCCATCTGGTCGCCGCGGGGGGACCAGGCGGCGGAGTCGTTGTAGTTTCCCTCGAAAGTCAGGCGCCGCACGTTGAGGCCCTCGGCGTCCATCACGTAGATCTGGGGCGTCCCGCTTCGGTCGGAGGTGAAGGCGATCTCGCGGCCGGTCGGGGAGAACGCGGGAGAGGTTTCGATCGAGGAGGTCCTGGTCAGCGGGGTGTTCCTCCCGCTGACGACGTCGAGGACCCAGAGATCGGCGTCCTGTCCGCCGGCGGTCGTGGCGTAGACGAGTTTCCTCCCGTCGGGGGACCAGTCGGGGGAGGCGTCCATCGAACCTCCCGCGGTCGCCATGCGCGTGATCGTCCCGTCGGAGTCGAGGATGTGGATCGCCGGCCGCCCCGAGCGCCACGAGACGAAGGCGATCCTCTGGGCGTCGGGGGACCAGGCGGGGGTGAGGTTGATCGTCCCGCTCGTCGTGATGCGCCGGATGCGCCGGCCGTCGTAGTCCATGATGTACAGCTCTTTCCCCTCCCCGTGCTTCGAAACGAACGAGATCCGGCTGCGGGCGATCCCGGGACGGCCGGTGAAGTACTGGACGATGTCGTCGGCGAGGTAGTGGGCGAGGATGCGCGCGCTCTCCTTCGAAAGACGGTAGCGGCGGTCGAGCACGACGACTCCGCCGCGGTGGTCGACCACCTTCCCGTCGAGGGAGAGCGAGTTCCCGTCGACCGCGACCTTCGTGAACGCGGTGTTCTCGGCCCCGATCGAGAGCCACTTCTCGTGCTCGGCCTTCTCGGGAGAGGATGCGACGAGGCCGTAGAGCGAAGGGTCGAGGACGTCGAAAACCCCCGAGAACTCGAGATCGGCGCGGATCGTCGCCACGATCTCGTCGGCGAGGGACCTCGCGGAGGGGTCGCCCGCCGCAGGGGGGAGGGCGATCGGGACCTTCGCCCGCGCCTGCTCCCGGATCTCGATGTCGACCCGCGGCGGCGGGTTCTCTTGCGCGCCGCTCGCGGCCGCGAGGAGGGAAACGGCCGCGAGGGCGGCGACATGGGGCGAGCGGGCGGGGGGGAGCGGCATCGGACCTCCGGCGAGGATCAGGGGGTTTGGGGATCGAGGACGAAGCGGACGCGCACGCGAACGGTGCTCCCGCGCCACCCGCCCGGCGGCGGGGGGAGGGGGCTCGCGTCGAGCACCGCGCGCAAGGCGGAGCGGTCGAGGACGTCGAGGCCGCTCCCCCCCTCGACCTCGAGGTTGATCACCGTTCCGTTCCTCGCGATCTCGAAGGAGACAACGACCGACCGCGGCTCGCCCCCCTCTTCGAGGAGGGCGGGGCGGATCCACTGGGCGTTGAGAAGGGCGCTGACCCGGGCGTAGTAGCCGGCGAGGGTCGGGTCTCCCGAGCCGACCGCAGTGATCCCGGTCCCCGCGGCTTCGGGGAACGCGGAGCCTCCCGCCGCCCCGGAGGTCTCCGGAGGCCCCGGAGGGCCCGGCGCGGGAGCGGGCTCAGGCTTCGGCTCCGGCTTCTTCTCTTTCTTCGGCTCGGCCGGACGTTTCGCGGGGGGCGGGACGTCCTTGACGACGCTCGGCCCCTCGGGAGGAGGGGTGGGGGCGGGAGGCTCCGGCACCGCCGCCGCCGCGGGGGCGCCGCGCGGGGCGGGAAGGCCGCCGGCAAGTTCGACGAAGAGGGCGTCCTCGGGAACCGACGGGCGTTTCGCGAAGCCGGGGAAAGCGAGAACGAGCGCCGCGAGCACGGCATGCACGGCGAGGGAGCCGGTCACGAACCGGCTCATCCGCGGCGCCCGACGCCGGAACCGGATGACGACGCGCACTCTTCTTCTCACCTTCCCGTCAACGGGCCCCCGCCGTTTCGAGCGGGACCGTGACGAGCGCGACCCGGGTCACCCCTGCCGTCCGGATCCGGTCCATCACGAGGAGGACTTCGCCGTAGGGAAGGAGGCGATCCGCACGGAGAAAGACCGTCTCGCCGGGGGCCCGTTCCGCGAGCGCCTTCATTCTCCTTTCGAGGAGGTCGGGGTGGACCGGGTCGTCGTTGATTCGGATCCTCCCCTCGCGGTCGAGGGAGACGACGACGCGGGACTCCTCGATCTCGGTCGCCGTCTTCGTCGCGGGAAGCTCGAGACGGATCCCGCGCTCGAGCATCGGGGTCGCGAGCATCGAGATGATCAGGAGGACGAGCATCACGTCGACGAGCGGCGCGATGTTGATCTCCGCCATCGGGCGGTTCCGGCCGCCACGTCCGTTTCCGCCGGCGGGCGCCCCGGCCACGGATCAGGCCCTCCGGCCCTGGACGCGGTGGACGAAGTCGGCGATGAACTCGTCGATCCGTGTCTCGACGATCCGGAGGCGCCTCAAGAAGTGGTTGTACCCGATGAGGGCGGGGATCGCGGCGGCGAGCCCCGCCGCGGTCGCGACGAGCGCCTCGGCGATCCCGGGGGCGTAGGCGGCGAGGGAGGCGGTGCCGGTAACGCCGATCCCGCGAAAGGCGTTCATGATCCCCCAGACCGTCCCGAAGAGGCCGATGAAGGGGGTCGCCCCGGCGGTCGTCGCGAGGAGGCCCAAGCTCCGCTCGAGCTCGGTCACCTGGACCGAGGCGTTCTTCCGGAGAACGCGGTCGAGCGCTTCGAGGGAGGCGGCGTCGGTCGCGATCCCCGCGGGAGGCGGGTTGAGGCTGATCTCGCGGAACCCGGCGCGGAAGATCGACGCGATCGGGGAACGCCGCAGGGTCTGGGTCGCGTCCTGGATCGCGGCGAGGCCCCCTCCGGCGGAGAACTTCTCGAGGAACGCCTCGGATTCGCGCTCGGCGGAGCGGAACGTGTGCCATCGCTCCGCGATGACCCCCCACGAGATCACCGAGAAGGCCGCGAGGACGAAGAGGACGAACTTCGCCATCGGACCCGCTCCCATCACGAGAGACCAGACGTCGAGGTCCGAGGACTGCACGGCGAGAAGGATCGGCGTCACGCGGAATCTCCTTCGAAAACGCCACCGCATGCTAACCGATGCCGAATCGACGGGCGAGGAGTTCGAGGGTCTCGACCGTCCGCGCCCGCCCGTGGTAGTCTCCGCCGCCCGCCGCCTCCGCGGATTCGCGCATGCTCAAGACCCTTCGCGTCCGCAACCTGGCCACGATCGAGGACCTCGAGGTCGACTTCGGTCCGGGGTTCAACGTCCTCACCGGCGAGACCGGCGCGGGGAAGTCGATCCTCGTCGACGCCCTCGGCCTCGTCGCGGGGGACCGGGCCGATTCCTCCCTCGTCCGCGCCGGCGAGCCGCGGGCCGTCGTCGAGGCCCTCTTCGAGGTGGAGGACCCGAACGATCTCGCGGCGGTCCTCGAGGAGCATGGTCTTGAGGCGGACGAGGCGGGGCTCGTCGTCCGGCGCGAGATCGCCGCCGAGGGGGGAGGGCGGGTCTTCGTGAACGGGAGCCCCTCGACCCTCGCGGTGCTGCGCGCCCTCGTCGATTCGATCGTCGAGATCCACGGCCAGCACGAGCATCAAGGGCTCCTCTCCCCCGAGAGGCACGGGGACCTCGTCGACGCCTTCGGAGGGCTCCGCGAGGAGCGAGAGGCGGTCGAGCGTGCCTGGCGGGAGGCCATCGACGCGCGCGAGCGGCTCGACGATCTCGAAGCCGCCGCACGCGACCGCGAGGAGCGGCTCCAGGCCCTCCGGAAGATCGTCGCCGAGATCGACGCCGTCGGCCCGCGCGAGGGGGAAGGGGAGGCGCTCGACCGGGAACGGCACGTCCTCCAGAACGCCGGACGCGTCGCGACCCTCCTCGAGGAGGCGATCGGCTTCCTGTACGAAGGAGAGCCGTCGGCGGCCTCGCTCGCGGCCGCCGCCGCGAAGCGTGCGGGATCGCTCGCGGAGATCGATCCCACGCTTGCCGAGATCGCGTCGAGGATCGACTCGGCGAGGCTCGAGATCGAAGACTCCGCGACCGCCCTCCTCCGCTACCGCGAGGCGACCGACTTCGACCCCGCTCGGCTCGAGGACCTCGAAGCGCGGCGGGCGGCACTCGAGCGGCTACGCCTCCGGTACGGCGCGAGCGAGGTGGAGGTCCTCGCGGCGCGCGACCGCGCCAAAGAAGAAATCGGAGCGCTCGAGCGGCTCGACGACGCGACGGGAGAGGCGAGGAGGGCGGTCGACGAGGCGATCGCCGCCTACGCCCGCGCCGCGGCGGCCCTCGGCCGCGGCCGCCGCCAGGCCGCGAAGCGGCTCGGCCCCGCGGTGGAAGCCCAGCTCCGAGCTCTGTCCCTCCCGAAGGCCCGCTTCGAGACCGCGTTCGGGGAACCCCGCGGAGCGGAGGCGATCGGAGGCGTTGTCTTCCATCGCCGCGGCGCGGAGCGGGCGGAGTTCCTCCTCGCGGCGAACCCGGGAGAGCAGCCGAAGCCCCTCGCGAAGGTCGCCTCGGGAGGGGAACTCTCCCGCACGATGCTCGCCCTGCACGTCGTCCTCGACGGGGCCGGCCGGGGGCGCACCCTCGTCTTCGACGAGGTTGACGCGGGGGTGGGAGGAGCGGTCGCTTCGGCGGTCGGCGCGCGCCTCGCGACCCTGGCGCGGGCGCATCAGGTCCTGTGCGTCACCCACCTCCCGCAGGTAGCCGCGCATGCGGGACGCCACTACCATGTGCGCAAGGACGTGGCGAAAGGCCGCGCCCGGACCGAGGTGGCGCCGCTTCGGGGGGACGCCCGCGTGGAGGAACTGGCCCGGATGTTGGGAGGCGCCACGACGACGCCGGCCGCGCGCCGGAACGCCGAGGCCCTCCTTGCCGAGGCCGCCGACGGGAGGGAGGCGTGAGTCGCATCGCGGTTTATCCGGGCACCTTCGATCCGGTCACCTTCGGCCACCTCGACCTGGTCGAGCGGGGACGGCGCCACGTCGACCGTCTGATCCTCGCGATCCTCCGGAACGAGGACAAGAAGCCGATGTTCACGGTGGAAGAGCGCGAGGGTTTCCTGCGGGAAGCGGTCGCGCGATGGGACAACGTCGAGGTCGACGCCTTCGACGGCCTCCTCGTCGACTACGCGAAGCGCATGGGAGCGAGCCTGATCCTGAGGGGTCTTCGCGCCGTCTCCGACTTCGAGTACGAGCTGCAGATGGCGATGATGAACCGCCGTCTCTCCCCCGAGCTCGAAACGATGTTCCTGATGCCGAGCGAAGCCTACTCGTACGTCTCGAGCCGTCTCGTGCGGGAGGTCGCGCGCCTCGGAGGGAACCTCTCGGGCCTCGTTTCCCCGGCGGTCGAGCGCGCGATGCTCGACCGGGTGGCGCGCGAGTCGCGTTGAGCCGATGAAGCCCCTCGTTCCGATCTTCGCCGGTCTCGTCGCGGTCTATTTCGCCGCCTCGTGCGGCCCGCGCGTCGCGCCCGAGGAACGGTCGGTCATCTTGGTGACGCTCGACACGACCCGCGCCGACCGGCTCGGGATCTACGGGCACGGGGGCGGGCTCACTCCCAATCTCGACCGGGTCGGCCGCGAGGGGGTCGTCTTCGAGGAGGCGATCGCGCAGGTCCCGCTGACCCTCCCGTCCCACGCGAGCCTCTTCACCGGGCGCTACCCTTCGGCCCACGGCGTCCGGCACAACGGGATCTACCGGCTCCGCGAATCGGAGACGACGCTCGCCGAGCACCTCGGGAGCCTCGGCTTCGAGACGGCCGGGTTCGCGGCCGCCTACGTGATGAACCGGGGTTTCGGCGCGGAGCAGGGGTTCGCCGTCTACGACGACGTGCCGGGGAACCGCTACGAGGGGGGGCAGGACCGGCTCTACGCCGCGCAGCGGACCGCCGAGGCGGTCAACGAACGGGCGATCCGCTGGCTCTCTCAGGTTCCCGCCGGGAAGCGGTTCTTCCTCTGGGTGCATTACTACGACCCGCACGACCCCTACGAGCCCCCCGAAAGTTCCGGCCGCGCGCTCCGCGGGGAGGGGTACGACCGGGAGATCTCCTACATGGACTCCTGCTTCGGCGACCTCCTCCGCGCGCTCGAGGCGGACGATCGCCTCGACCGGTCGGTCCTCGTCGTCGCGGGAGACCACGGCGAGAGCCTCGGCCAGCACGGGGAGAAGACGCACGGGATCTTCCTCTACGAGCCGAGCGTGCGGGTGCCCCTAATCCTGCGCGCTCCGGGGCTCCTTCCCTCGGGGAAGCGGGTCACGGGGCCGGTCGAGCTGGTCGACGTCGCTCCCACCGTCCTCGACTGGATCGGCGCCTCTCCGCTTCCTGCGGCCCAAGGGCGGAGCCTCCGCCCCCGGATCGACGGGACCGAAGACGGCCGCGGCGCGCTCGCGCACGCCGAGTCGCTCATGCCCCGGCTCGAGTTCGGGTGGTCGGAGCTGCGCATGGTGCGGGACGGGCGGTTCAAGTACGTCGACGCCCCCCGCGAGGAGCTGTACGACCTCCGCGAGGATCCCGGGGAGGAGCGCGACCTCGCCTCGTTCGACGCGGAGCGCGCGCAGGAGATGGGCGCGACGCTCGACGCCTGGGTGCGGAGGACGACCGACGCGACGGCGGAGGCCGAGGCGGCGCGCCCCCTCGATCCCGACGAGGAGGCGCGCCTGCGCTCGCTCGGGTACCTCGGAGGGGACTACTTCAAGTCGGGAGGAGAGGGCGGGCGCACCGATCCGAAGGACGGGATCGCCGAAATCCACCGCCTCGACGACGCGAGGGACCTCCTCGCCCAGGGGAACGCGGCGGGCGCGCTCGCCGCGGTCGCCGAGGTCCTGGCCGCGAACCCGAAAAACCACCAGGCGCGCTCGACCAAGGTCCTCGCGCTGATCGAACTCGGGCGCCTCGCGGAGGCGGAGGAGGAGGCCCTCGCGAGCCTCGCCGCCGCCGAGACCGACGCGGAGGCCTCCGCGGTCCTCGCGGAGAAGGCGCGGGGCCTCCTCGCGAGCGTCCTTCTCCTCGCGGGACGCTCGGCCGAGGCCGAAGCGCAGTACCGGCGTCTCCTCCGGGACGATCCGACGAACGGGTCGGCGGCGGTCGATCTCGCGCGCCTCCTGATCGACCTCGGACGCGAGGAGGAGGCCACCGCGCTCATCGGCGACGTCCTCGCGCGGGAGCCGGCGAACGGGATGGCGCTCGCGGCGCGGTTTCTGGTCGAGTGGAAGGCCGGGCGGAGGGACGATGCGATCGCGACGGCGCGTGCCCTCGCCGAGGCGCGCGCCGGGGACGCTCCGGTCCTCGACCGCGCAGGGAGGCTCCTCCTCGAAGAGGGGGACCCCGCGCGTGCCGCCGCCTGCTTCGAGGTCGCCCTCGAGCAATCGAGGACCCTCGATCCAGGGTTGCTGGGCCGGCTCGGGTCGGCGCGTCTCGCTTCGGGAGACCCGAAAGGCGCGGAGGCGGCCTTCCAGGCGGCGGCGAGCCTCGCCCCGCGCGACCCTCGGCCGCAGCACTACCTCGGCGTCCTCCGCCTCGAGCGCGGCGACGAGGCGGGGGCCCGGGCCGCCTTCGCGAAGGCATCGGCCGCCGATCCGCGTTTCCACGCTTCGCTCCTCCACCTCGGGCGATGGCTCGGAAGGCAGGGGCGGCGGGAAGAGGCGCTCCGGATGCTCGCGGAGGCCGAGGCGCGAAGGCCCGGCGACCCCGAGGTTTCGGCCGCGCGGCGGGAGATCGAGGGCTCCGTCGACCGTTGACGCTTCGCTTGACCCCTTCGAGAGCCCCCTCCTATACTCGCGCCGCATGCGACGACTCCTCCCGTTCGCGGCGTTTCTCGCCGTCGTCGCCGCCGACCCCCTCGCCGCCGAGGTGACCGTCCGGCGCGTCGAGTTCGACCAGCCGGTGACCGCAGCGACCGTGCAACGGATCGTGCGCGCGGTCGACGACGCGAAGGCGGAAGGGGACGCGCTCGTCTTCGTGCGGCTCGACACGCCGGGGGGGGACGTCGAGTCGATGGAGTCGGCGATCAAGAGCATGCTCGGCTCGCCCGTTCCGATCGTCGCCTGGGTCGGCCCGTCGGGAGCGCGCGCCGCGTCCGCGGGCTTCTTCCTCCTCCTCGCCGCCGACGTCGCGGCGATGGCTCCCGGCACGCGAACGGGGGCGGCGTCGGTCGTCTTCGCGTTCGGCGAGAGCAAGGACGACGACGTCCGCCTCCGGAAGATCACGAACGACATGGCGGCGGCGGGACGGAGCATCGCCGAGCACCGCAACCGGCCGCTCGAAGTGGTCGAGAAGGCGATCCGCTCGGCGGAGGCGTTCACCGACGCGACCGCGCTCGAGGCGGGCCTCGTCGATCTCGTCGCGAAGGACCCCGACGAGCTCATCGCGCTCCTGGACGGGCGCGAGATCCGGCGCCTCGACGGGACCACGACGAGGCTCGCCCTCGAGCGGGTCGCCTGGGTCGAGAGCGAGCGGTCGATCACGCAGAGGTTCACGGAAGTGCTCGCGAGCCCGATGGTCGCCTTCTTTCTCCTCCTCGTCGGGCTCGGCGGGCTCTACATCGAGCTGACGAACCCCGGGCTCATCCTCCCCGGGGTCGTGGGAGCGCTCGCCCTCCTTCTCTTCGCCTTCGCGGCCCGGATGCTCCCGTTCTCGGCGATCGGCATCCTCCTCATCCTGCTCGGCATCGTGATGTTCGTCCTCGAGATCAAGGTGACTTCCTACGGCCTTCTCGGGGTGGGGGGCACGGTCTGCGTCGTGCTCGGCTCGCTCCTGCTCTTCCCCGGCCCGGTTCCGGAGCTCCGGCTTCCCCTGGCGGTCGTCCTGCCGGCGAGCCTGACCTTCGCGGGTTTCTGCGCGGTGGCCGTCCGTCTCGCCGTTCGGGCTCAACGCGTACCCGTGACGACCGGGACGGAAGGGCTCGACGGGGCGGTCGGCACCGTGACCGAACCGCTCGAGCCGGAGGGGCGGGTCTTCGTGCACGGCGAGATTTGGACCGCGGTGGCCAAAGGGGGTCCGCTCCCGAGGGGGGCGCGCGTCCGGGTGAAGGCCGTCGAGGACATGGTTCTTCGCGTCGAGCCGCTCGGGGACGAACCTCCGCTCGGCTCGGGCGGTCAGGGGGCGTCATGATCGGATTCGAGATCCCGGCCGGAATCCTGCTGGCGTTGATCGTCCTCGTCTTCATCCTCGTCAACTCGGTCAAGATCCTCCCGGAGTACGAGCGAGGCGTCGTCTTCCGCCTCGGGCGGCTCCGGCCCTCGGACTACGGCCCGGGCATCTTCTTCCTGATCCCGCTCGTCGACCGGATGATCCGGATCTCGCTCCGGACGATCGTCCACGACGTCCCGCCGCAGGACGTCATCACGCGGGACAACGTCTCCGTGAAGGTCAACGCGGTCGTGTACTACCGCGTGATGAACCCGCGGAAGGCCGTCGTCGAGGTCGAGAACTACCACTACGCGACGAGCCAGCTCGCGCAGACCACCCTGCGCTCGGTCCTCGGGGAGGTGGAGCTCGACGGCCTCCTCGCGGAACGGGAGAAGCTCAACCACCAGCTGCAGACGATTCTCGACAAGCACACCGATCCGTGGGGGATCAAGGTGTCGGCGGTCGAGGTGAAGCACGTCGACCTTCCCGTCGAGATGCAGCGGGCGATGGCGCGCCAGGCCGAGGCCGAGCGCGAGAAGCGGGCGAAGATCATCCATGCCGAGGGCGAGCGCCAGGCGGCGACCGCGCTCGCGGAGGCGGCGGAGGCGTTCTCGGCGAACGCGACCACGCTCCAGCTCCGGTACCTCCAGACGCTCACGGAGATCGCCGCCGAGAAGAACTCCACGATCGTCTTCCCGCTGCCGCTCGACATCCTGAAGCCCTTCCTTCGATGACCTCGAGCGGCATCGATCGCGCGGGCGAAGAGCGCGCGCTTCCCGACGCGGAGATCACCGCCGTCCTCCTGCGGGCGTTCGAGCGCCTCGAGAGGGACGGTGCGGTCGGGGAGTTGCTCCGGGCGGCGGCCGATTGGTGCCGTGCTTCGAGAGGTTGGGCGCTCGTCCCGTCCGAGGAGCGCGACACCTGGGTCGCGGCGCGGAGCGTTCCAGCGGGGGCCGAATCGTCGTGGGACCCCGCGGGACTGGCGCTCCCGGCCCCGGGGGCTCCGGGGTTCCCTCCGGGTCCGACGGGATGGGCGGAGAGGGCGCCCGTTGCGCTCCATCCCTCGGGGGAGATCCCCCGCGGAGGGTTCGTCGTCGTTCCCTTGCGATCGGCCGACGGGGAAGCGCCGACCTCGATCCTCGTCCTGGCGGACGCCGCGGACGGGTGCGCGGAACGGCTCGCCGCCCTCGCGCGGGCGGCCGAGCCGGTCTTGAGGAACGCCCGACGGGTGGCGGAGATCCGAGACCTCACCATCCGGGACGACACGGCCGAGTGCTTCAACCGGCGGCACTTCGAGGAGTTCATTCTGGAAGAGCTCGCGCGCTCCCGGCGCTTCCGGTCGGCGCTCTCCCTGATCTTCTTCGACATGGACAACCTCAAGGAGGTCAACAGCCGGCTCGGACACGCGATGGGGAGCCGGACCCTCCTCGAGGTCTCCCTTCGCGTCCAAGGGCGCATCCGGCGCTTCGACAAGCTCTTCCGGTTCGGCGGCGACGAATTCTGCATCGTGCTTCCGGAGACCGAGTGGCACGGTGCGCTCGAGGTGGCCCAGCGCGTTCGCGAGGCGATCTCCGGGCGGCCGATGCTCGAGGAGCCGCTCGGGGAGGGAAGGGGCGTGGCGATGACCGCCTCGTTCGGGATCGCCTCCTATCCGCTCCATGCCTCCGCGAAGGAAGACCTCGTGCAGACCGCCGACCGCGCGATGCAGTCGATCAAGCGGACCTCGAAGAACGGGATCGCGGTCGCGGAGATGGGCGATGCCTCGCATCGATGAGACCGCGGGGCCGGAGGGCGGGCGCGAGATCCGCCTCGAGGGGCCGACCCTCTGGCTCGTCTTCGCACTCCTTAGCGTCGCGCTCGTCCTCGCCTTCCTCGCGGGGCGCCTCACCGCACCGGCCGCGGTCGGGGAGGTCGGCCTCGCCGGTACGAAGGGGGGGACGTCGGCCGAGTCCGCCCCCGCCGAGATTCCGGTCGAGGAGACCCTCTCCTTCTTCGACCGCGCCGAGGGGGGAGGGCAGGTGGCCGAACCCCGAAGGGAAGCGGCGGAGCGCACCCCGGCCGGGCGGGCGGCGGTCCCCGCGTCTCCTCCGAGCCCCTCCGGCGGCTGGTTCGTCCAGGTGTTCGCGGGGCGGGACCGGCAGGCGGCCGAACTCGTCGCCCGTCAGCTTCGCGGCCGAAACCATCCCGTCCGTCTCGACGCGGAGCGGGAAGGCTCGGGGTCGCTCTACAAGGTGCGGGTCGGCGGGTACGCGAATCGCGAGGAGGCCGAACGGGTTGCCGAGATCCTCCGGCGGGAAGGCTCCTCCGGGGCGTGGGTGACGCCCCTTCCCCGCTGACCGTGGTACTGTGAAACGGCCCACGGCTTGCACCCCGACGGGGCGGCCCTACATTGACAGGCATGGAGGCTCCCGTGCGCGTCCCCGATCTGCAGGAACTGTCCGAGCGCGTCGCATCCGTGACCGAGAAGGTCGGCGCGCTCCGGAGGTTCCTTTGATGTGGACAGGAAGCAGGACGAGCTCCGCGGCGTCGAGCAGCAGCTGACCCTGCCGGAAGTCTGGGGGGACCCCGACCGGGCGAGGGACCTCCAACGCACCCGTTCCCGTCTCGAGGAAAGCATCGCCGCCGCTTCGTCCCTTTCGAGGGGCCTCGACGACGTGACCACCCTTCTCGAGCTCGCCCGCGAGGGGGAGGAGGTCCTGGGGGACCTGCGGACCTCGCTCGACGACCTCGAGGCGAAGGTCGAGGCGACGGAGCTCGAGACCCTCCTCTCCGGCGAGCACGACGCGTCGAACGCGCTCCTCGAAATCCACCCCGGGGCGGGGGGAACCGAATCGCAAGACTGGGCCGAGATGCTGATGCGGATGTACGTCCGCTGGGCGGAGCGGCGCGGCTTCCGGGTCGAGACGCTCGACTTCCAGGCCGGGGACGAGGCCGGGATCAAGAGCGTCACCCTCTCCGTCGAGGGGCCGAACGCCTACGGCTACCTGAAGGCCGAGCGGGGGGTCCATCGGCTCGTCCGGATTTCGCCGTTCGACGCCCAGGCCAGGCGGCACACGTCGTTCGCCTCGGTCGACGTGATCCCCGAGATCGAGGACGACGTCGAGATCAAGATCGAGGAGAAAGACCTGAGGATCGACACCTACCGCTCGTCCGGAGCCGGGGGACAGCACGTCAACGTGACCGATTCCGCGGTCCGGATCACCCACCTCCCGTCCGGGATCGTCGTGACCTGCCAGAACGAGCGGTCGCAGCACCGGAACCGGGAGGTCGCCATGCAGATCCTTCGGGCGAAGCTCTTCGACCGCGCACAGGCGGA
Source organism: uncultured Acidobacteriota bacterium (assembly GCA_964383585.1). GTDB lineage: Bacteria > Acidobacteriota > Polarisedimenticolia > Polarisedimenticolales > DASRJG01 > CAYLHQ01. The sequence continues at coordinate 23,428 of CAYLHQ010000003.1, read as the reverse complement.
GGCCGACGCGAAGCTTCAGAAGGAGGTCGGCTCCAAAAAGAAGATCGAGTGGGGGAGCCAGATCCGCTCGTACGTCCTCGCCCCCTACCGGCTCGTCAAGGACCACAGGACCCAGGTCGAGGTGGGAGACGCCGACCGGGTGCTCGATGGAGACCTCGACGGGTTCATCCGGGCGTGGCTCGCCTCGGGCCGCGACCAGGGAGTGGCCGGTCCGGCCAAGACCGCGTGATGGCCAAGCCGCCCCACGACCGCAGCGACGCCGATCTCGCCCCGCGCGAGATGGAGATCCTGAAGTCGGTCATTCGCGAGCATGTCCTGACCGGCGAGCCGGTCGGCTCGCGTACGCTTTCGCGCGAGCGAGGCCTCGATCTTTCGCCCGCGACGATCCGCAACATCATGTCGGACCTCGAGGAGCGCGGGTTCCTCTCGCAGCCCCACGCTTCGGCGGGACGGCTCCCGACCGACCGCGCGTGGCGGCTGTGGGTCGACCGCCTGATGGCGCCGGGACGGATCCCCTCCGACCACCTGCACGCGATCGACGAGGCGCTCGTGCGGGCCCGCGGCGAGATCCCGGAACTCCTCGCGGAGGCGTGCCGCCAGCTCTCCCGGTTCTCGAGCCAGGTCGGCGTGGTGCTCGCCCCCGAACTCCGCAGGATCGTCATCGAGCACCTCGAGTTCGTCCGCCTCGAGGGGCCGCGGGTCGTCGCGATCCTCGTCGACCGTTCGGGAGTCGTGCACAACCGGATCCTGGAGGTGGCGGAGCCCCTCGAGCAGCGAGAGCTCGACCGGATCGGCCGCGAGCTCTCCCTCCAGTTCGCGGGGATGACCCTCCCGGCGATGCGAGACGCGGTGTCGCGTCGGATCGCGGAGGCGAGGGCGGCGTACGACGAAATCCTCGCGAAGGGTCTCGAACTCGGCCGCCTCGCCGTCTCCGCCGATCCCGCGGGAGCCGACCTCTTCCTCGAGGGGGCGTCGAACCTCCTGAGCTCCCCCGAGTTCGGCGATCTCGGACGGGCGCGGGAGCTGCTCCGAGTCCTCGAGGAGCGGGGGCGTCTCCACGACCTCCTCGACCGCGTCCTCGAAGGGGAAGGGATCCAGGTCATCATCGGCGCGGAAAACCGCGGTCCCGAGTTTTCGAACCTCTCGGTCGTCGCCGCCCCGTACCGGGCGGGCGACCGTGTCCTCGGCACGGTCGGCATCGTCGGACCGACGCGCATGGAGTACGCGCGCGCGATCGCGCTCGTCGAACACCTGACGCGGGTCCTCAACCGCCTCCTGACGATTCCGGAGAACTGATGGCGAACCCCGCGGATCGAAACGCCTTCCGGCGCCCCGGGCGGGTTCCGCCGGACGTCCACGCGGACGAGGAAATCGAGATCCTCGAGGTCGTCGGCCTCGAGGAGGACGCGCCGCCGCGACCGGCCGCGGAGGAGCCGGCCGAGGACGGCGACGAGATCGTCCTCGACTTCGAGGACGACCCCGCGCCCCCCGCCGACCGGACGGTGGCCCCCGCTCCTCCCGTCGCCACGGTCGCCCTCGAGCGCTTCGTCCGTCTCCAGGCCGACTTCGAGAACTTCCGCAAACGCACCGACCGCGAGCGCATGGAGGAAGGACGGTACGCCGCGGGGCAACTCGTCGCGAACTTGCTTCCCGTCCTCGACAACCTCGAGCGCGCCCTCGCTTCGCCGCCCCCGGCCGGAGAGGCCGACCGGGCGCTCCGGGAGGGTCTCGCGTTGGTCCACCGGCAGTTCCTCGAAGAGCTGCGCCGGGCCGGCCTGCGGCCGGTCCCGGCGGTGGGGGAGCGCTTCGACCCCATGATCCACGACGCGGTCGAGACGGTGGAGGCGGGCGACGCGCCGGGCGACACGGTGGTGGACGAGTTGATGCGCGGGTACTGGTTCCACGATCGGCTGCTCCGCCCCGCGATGGTGCGGGTCGCGGTGGGAGCGCACGAGAGCGGTTCCTCGGATGCGGGCGGGGAGGAAACCTGAGATGAGCAAGGTGATCGGGATCGATCTGGGGACCACGAACTGTTGCATCGCGGTGATGGAAGGGGGGCGCCCCCGCGTCATCGCGGGGCGCGAGGGGGGGCGGACCACCCCGTCGATCGTCGCGTTCACGCCGCGCGGCGAGCGGCTCGTCGGGCAGATCGCGAAGCGCCAGGCCCTCACGAATCCCCAGAACACGATCTATGCCGTGAAGCGTCTGATCGGGCGGAAGTTCGACTCCCCGGAGGTCGCCAAGGCGCGCCAACTGGTGCCGTACGCGATCGTCCCGGCGGCGAACGGAGACGCCTGGATCCGGGTGCGCGACCGCGATTACTCCCCGCAGGAGATGTCCGCGTTCCTCCTCGCGCGTCTCAAGGAGATGGCGGAGGACCATCTCGGCACCGAAGTCAACGAGGCGGTGATCACGGTACCCGCCTACTTCGACGACTCCCAGCGCCAGGCGACGCGGGACGCGGGCCGGATCGCGGGACTCACGGTCCTCCGCATCGTGAACGAGCCGACGGCCGCCGCCCTCGCCCACGGGATGGACGAGACGGGCGGCATGCGCCGGATCGCCGTGTACGACCTCGGCGGCGGCACCTTCGACATTTCGATCCTCCAGCTCGGAGACGGCGTCTTCGAGGTCAAGTCGACCTCGGGCGACACGTTCCTCGGCGGCGAGGATTTCGACCAGCGGATCGTCGACTGGCTCGTCGGGGTCTTCCACGCCGAGACGGGGATCGACCTCCGCGGCGATCGCCTGGCCCTCCAGCGCCTCAAGGAGGCCGCGGAGAAGGCCAAGTGCGAGCTCTCCCGCGTCGAGTCGGCGGAGATCAGCCTCCCGTTCATCAGCGCCGACGAAAGCGGCGCGCGCCACCTGAGCACGACCCTCACCCGGCCGAAGTTCGAAGAACTCGTCGACGACCTGATCGAAAAAACGAGGGGGCCGTGCGAGGAGGCCCTCCGCATGGCCGGCCTCAACGCCCGGGAGATCGACGAGGTCCTCCTGGTCGGGGGGCAGACCCGCACCCCGAAGGTCGTGGCGACCGTTCGCGAGATCTTCGGCCGGGAGCCGAACGCCCAGATCAACCCCGACGAGGTCGTCGGGATCGGCGCGGCGGTCCAGGCCGGGATCCTCAAGGGGGACGTCAAGGACATGGTCCTCCTCGACGTGACCCCCCTCTCCCTCGGGATCGAGACCCGGGGGGGGATGTTCACGAAGATCATCGAGCGGAACGCGACGATTCCGACCCGCAAGGCGAGGATTTTCACGACCGTCTCGGACAACCAGTCCAAGGTCGAGGTGCACGTCCTCCAGGGCGAGCGGGAGATCGCGGCGCACAACAAGTCGCTCGGCCGCTTCGAACTGGTCGGGATCCCCTCCGCGCCGAAGGGGGTGCCCCAGATCGAGGTGAGCTTCGACATCGACTCGAACGGGATCGTCTCGGTCCAGGCGAAGGACCTCTCGACGAACCTCGAGCAGAAGATCCTCGTCACGCCTTCGGGCGGCCTCTCGGAATCCGAGATCCAGCAGATCATCGAGGACGCGAAGCAGCACGAGGAGGAGGACCGGCGGCGCGCGGAGTTCATCCGCGTCCGCACGCGCCTCGAGGGGCTCGTCGAGAGCAACCAGAAGACGTTCGCCGAGTTCGGATCGATGCTCCCCCCGGACCAGCAGGACTCGGTCCGCAAGATCCTCGACACGGCGCGAAAGGCGCTCGACAGCGGCTCCGCATCCGAATGCACGCAGGCGCTCGAGCGCCTGGCGGAAGTCGGGCAGGTGCTTTCCGAGGTGATCCTCTATGATCCGACCGCCTTCGGGTCCGGAAGCGGCGCGGCCGCGGAGGACACCGTCGAGGAGGCGTGAGGATTGTCCGACCGCGACTACTACGAGATCCTCGGCGTCGGACGCGACGCCGACGCCGAGGCGATCAAGAAGGCCTACCGGAAGCGAGCCCTCGAGTACCACCCCGACCGCAATCCCGGAGACAAGGCGTCGGAGGAGCGGTTCAAGGAGGCGGCGGAGGCGTACGCCGTCCTGTCCGATCCCGCCAAACGCGCGCAGTACGACCGGTTCGGCCGTTCGGGGCTCGGGGGACAGCAAGGGTTCCGCGGGTTCGACCCCGAGACCTTCGCCGACTTCAGCGACATCCTCGGAGATCTGTTCGGCTTCGGGTCGATCTTCGGGGGAGGGAGACGGCGCGCGGGACCTCGCGCGGGGGACGACCTTCGCTACGACCTCGAGATCGACTTCGAGGAGGCGGTCTTCGGCCTCGAGACCCGCATCCAGGTGCCTCGGCTCGAGCGGTGTGCGACCTGCGGCGGGAGCGGCGCGGACGGACCCGACGGGATCAAGACCTGCACCCAGTGCGGCGGACGGGGCCAGGTCGCGTTCCAGCAGGGGTTCTTCACGATCGCCCGGACCTGCGGCACGTGCGGGGGCGCCGGCCGCCGGATCGTACGTCCCTGCGGGGAGTGCGCGGGGCAGGGAAGGGTCCGCCGGGAGCGGACGATCACCGTGCGCATCCCCCAGGGGGTGGACGACGGAACCCGTCTTCGCCTGGCGGGGGAAGGGGAGGCCTCCGTCTCGGGCGGTCCTCCGGGCGACCTCTACGTCGTCCTGCGCGTCCGCCCCCACGACACGTTCCGCCGGGACGACACGACGCTCCACTGCGACCTCGAAATCACGTTCTCGCAGGCCGCGCTCGGATCGACGGTTCGCGTTCCGCTCCTCGACGGGGGTGAGGAGGAGGTTACCCTGCCGGCCGGCGTCGAGAGCGGCCACACCGTGCGGATCGCCGGCAAGGGAGTCCCGGAACTCGGCGGACGGGGGCGCGGCGATCTCGTCGCCACCGTCCGCGTGCGGACCCCGAAACGCCTGACGGCGGAGCAGCGGGAGCTCTTCGAGAAGCTCGCCGAACTCGAGGGTCGCGCGACGGAGCGGGGCCTCTTCGACCGCGTGAAGGACATCTTCGGGTGAGCCGGCGCTGGTCGGTCCTCGTCGTCGAGACCCCGGAAGGGCTCGAGGAGGAGGTCGCCGCCGCGCTCGCCGATTCCGGCCTCGGCGCGGAGATCGCTCCTGCGGCGCCCGGGGTCGCAGAGGTGCGCGTCTACCTCGAGGAGGCGGCCGATCGCGAGGGTTGGACCGCGCGCGCGCGGTCGGTGCTCGCGGCCCACGGCGCTCCCGCGCGCGGGATCCGGATCGAGTCGCTCGAAGATCGACGCTGGGTGGAAGCCTACCGGGCGACGCTCCGCCCGATCCCGCTGGGCCGGCGGTTCGTCGTCCTCCCGGGGGAAGGGTTCGACGTCCCCGCCGGAAGGGAGGCGATCCAACTCGTTCCGGGGATGGCCTTCGGGACGGGGGAGCACCCGACGACCCGGATGTGCGCGGAAGCGCTCGAGCGCGCGGTCGATCCCGGATCGCGCTGGCTCGACCTCGGCACGGGTACGGGGCTCCTCGCGCTCCTCGCCGTGCGATGCGGCGCCGCGGCGGTCCTCGCGGTCGACACCGACCCCGAAGCGGTGCGGGTCGCGCGGGAGACGGTCGCCGGGAACCGCGGGGGCGACCGGGTCGAAGTCGTCCTCGGTTCGACGGAGGCCCGGGGGGAGGAGCGGTTCGACGGAATCGTCGCGAACATCGCGGCCTCGTTTTTCCTGCGCGAAGCCCCCGCGCTCGCCGCATGCCTCCGACCCGGCGGCGTTCTCCTCGCGACCGGATTCCTGATCGAGGACCTCGAAGAGATCGGCCCGGCGCTCGCGCGCGCGGCCTTCCGGATCGTCGCCCGGACGGAGATCGCCCCCTGGGCCCTCGTCGAGGCCCGCCGGGAGGAGCGTTGATCGACCGCGTGCGCCGGGTCCTCCACGCAGCGGGAGGAGCGACGGGCGCGAGCATCACCCTCGGCCGCGAGGAGTCGTCGCACCTCTGCCGGGTTCTGCGGCTTTCGGTCGGCGCCCGCCTCGCGGTCTTCGACGGGGCCGGCCGCGAGTGGGAGGCGGTCCTCGAAACCGCCGATCCCGCCGCCGCCGTCGTTTCGCTCGGCCCGGAGATCGCACGTCCGGTCGAACCCGTCTTGCCCGTGACGATCTTTCAGGGGCTGTGCCGCCCCGAACGGGTCGAGTGGGTCCTCCAGAAGGGGACGGAGGTCGGCGTCTCGCGGTTCGTGCTGTTCCGAGCGGGGCGCAGCGAAGGTCCGGATCCCTCCCCGGCGCGGTTCGCTCGGTGGGAGAAGATCCTCGCGGAAGCCTGCCGCCAAAGCGGCCGCCGTGCCGTCCCACGCCTCGAGGGTCCGGTCGCCGCGCCGACTCCCCCCCCGGCCGGCGCGCTCGGCCTCTTCCTCGACCCTTCGGGACCCCCCCTTGCATCCCTCCTCGACGGCCTGCCGGGGGGACCGGTCGCGATCGCCGTCGGCCCGGAAGGGGGGTTCGAGACCGACGAGAGGGGGGAGTGGACGTCGATCGGCTGGAAGCCGGCCGGGCTCGGACCACGCGTCCTTCGGACGGAGACCGCGGGGGTCGTCGCGGCGTCGATCGTCCTCCACCGATTCGGGGACCTCGGGCGTGTACCATGCGGCGGATGATCCGCCCGGGGGCGCTTTTCGCCGTCTCGCTCGCGTGCCTCGCCGCCGCCTCCGTGGGCTGCGGGGGGACGCCCGAACGACCGAACGTCCTCCTGGTCACCCTCGACACCACCCGGGCCGATCGCCTCGGCGCGTACGGGTACGCGGGGGCCGTGACGCCGGCCTTCGACGCGCTCGCCGCTTCGGGGGTGCTCTTCGAGCGGGCCTGGACGGTGACCCCGCTCACGACCCCCGCGCACGCGAGCCTGATGACGGGGCTCCTCCCGCCGGCCCACGGGGTCCGGAACAACGGTCGCTTCCGGCTGTCGGGGGAGGCCCGTACCCTCGCCGAGGCGTTCCGGGAGGCCGGGTACGGAACCGGGGCGTTCGTCGCGGCCTTCCCGGTCTCCCGGGCGTTCGGCCTCGACCAGGGGTTCGAGACGTTCGACGACGATTTCGGCATCGGGGCGCAGGCGGGGGCGCGGTCGGAGCGGACGTGCGAGGAGGTTCTCGCCCGAGCCGTTCCCTGGCTGAGGGAGCGGCTCTCCGCGGGCGATCCCTTTTTCGCGTGGGTGCACTTCTACGACGCCCACGATCCGTACGAGCCCCCCGAACCGTTCGCCCACGACTTCCGCGGACGCCCCTACGACGGCGAGATCGCCTACGGCGACCGTTGCCTCGGAGCCCTCCTCGAGGAACTGCGCCAGGGAGGGGCCGAGGACCGAACGGTCGTCGCCGTCGCCGGAGACCACGGCGAAGCGCTCGGGGATCACGGCGAGCCGACACACGGTCTGTTCGTCTACGAGGAGGTGCTGCGGATCCCCTTGGTCGTGCGGGCCCCCTGGGTACTCCCGCGCGGGGAGCGCCGCGCCGACCTCGTGAGCCTCGTCGACATGGCGCCGACCCTCGTCGCTCTCGCCGGGCTCTCGAAGGAGGGGTGGGGGCACGGACGCGACCTCTTCGGCGGGGATTCCCCATCGAGCGATCCCGCCGACACACGGGGGCTGGGGCCGGGCCGCGCCCTTTACGCGGAATCGTTCTTCGGCCGGGAGGAGTTCGGTTGGGCCCCCCTCGTCACCGTCCGGCGGGGGGACGCCAAGTGGATCGCCGCGCCGCGGCCCGAGCGCTACGACCTCGCCGTCGATCCGGAGGAGGTCGACAACCTCGCGGGACGGGAGCCGGAGCGCGACCGGGGGATGGAATCGGTTCTCGTGGAGGTCGCCGCGTGGGCCTCGACCTCGGGGATCGGCGGCGCTGAGCAGGCGGTCGACGACGACCTTCTCGAGCGCCTCCAGTCGCTCGGGTACGTCGGCGGCGGGGCCGGGACTTCGGTGGGCCCTCGCGAGAACGCCGGACGCGACCCGAAGGACGCGATCGAGGACTACGTCGCCTACCGCCGCGGGACCGATCTGCTCGCACAGGGAAGCGGGGGAGGGGCGGTCGAAATCTTCGAACGGCTCGTGGCCGCCGACCCGCCCAACCCGGAGTTCCGCCTGCGACTGGGAATGGCCTACGCCGCCGCCGGCCTCGAGCCCGACGCGGAGCGAGTCTTCCGCGAGCTCCTCGCCCTCTACCCCGACTTCTACCTCGGCATTCGCCGGTTCGCGACACTCCTCGAATCGCAGGGACGCTGGGCGGAGAGCCGCGACCTCTGGCTCTCGTTGCGCTCCCGGGGGCTCCCCTACGTCGGGATCGGTGCGCGCCTTTGCCGCGCCTGGCTCGCGCTCGGCCGCCCGGACGAAGCGCTCGTGGAGGCGGAGCGGACGATCGCGGCCGAGGGGCGGTCGGCCGAGCTGCTCGTCCTCGCGGGACGGGCGCTCGAGGGGCTGGGGCGGCCGGAGGAGGCCCTCGCCCGTTACCGCGAGGCGGTCGAGGTCTACCCGTCCGACGGGCCGGCGATCGCGGCGGCCGCCCGCCTCCTGCGGGCAGCCGGGCGCGAGGACGAGTTGCGGGCCCTTTTCGAGGAGGCCCGCCGGCGCGCCTCCCGCTGACCGGTCTCGCCTCGCCTTGCCATCGGCGGGGCCGGTCCCTAGATTCGACCGCGGTCGAAAGGCGGCGACCGAGCGGGTCGCCGTGGAGGAGGGCTCGCCGTGCACATCAACGATCTTCTCAAGATCGCCACCGACCGGGGGGCATCCGACCTCCACCTCAAGGTCGGAAGCCACCCGGTCATCCGCGTGGACGGCCGGCTGATCCCCCTCGCGGAGCAGAAGCGCCTGATGCAGGAGGACACGATCGCGATGGCCTTCAGCATCATGAGCGCGCGCCAGAAGCAGAAGTTCAAGGACAATTTCGAGATCGACATGGCCTACTCGGTGCCTGGGCTCGGCCGCTTCCGCTGCAGCGTCTTCCAGCAGCGCGGCACCGTGGGGCTCGTCCTGCGCGTCATCCCCGTGAGGATCCTGACGATCCGCGATCTTCTCCTTCCCCCGGTCCTCGAAAAGATCTCCCAGGAGCGCCGCGGGCTGATCCTCGTGACGGGGACGACCGGGTCGGGGAAGTCGACCTCGCTCGCGGCGATGATCGACTACATCAACTCGACCCGCACCGAGCACATCATGACGATCGAGGACCCGATCGAGTTCCTCCACCGCGACAAGAAGAGCCTCGTCAACCAGCGCGAGGTCGAGGTCGACACGAAGTCGTTCGCCTACGCTCTCCGTTCGGCGCTCCGGCAGGACCCGGACGTCATCCTGGTCGGCGAGATGCGCGATTACGAGACGATCGAGACCGCTCTCACCGCCGCCGAGACGGGGCACCTCGTGCTCTCGACTCTCCACACCCTCGACGCGACCGAGACGGTGAACCGGATCATCTCCGTCTTCCCCCCGCACCAGCAAAAGCAGATCCGGCTCCAGCTCGCGTCGGTCCTGAAGTCCGTCATCTCGATGCGCCTCGTCCCCCGCGCGGACGGGCAAGGACGGGTTCCGGCGGTCGAAGTCCTGCGGTCGACCGCATACATCCGGGACTGCGTCGAGAACAAGGAAAAGACGAAGCTGATCCGGGACGCCATCTCGGCGGGGACGAGCCAGTACGGAATGCAGACCTTCGACCAGTCGCTCCACAAGCTCTACCGGAGCGACCTGATCTCGTTCGAAGAAGCCCTTCGGCAAGCGTCGAACCCGGACGAGTTCAAGCTCAAGGTCGCCGGCATCCAGTCGACCTCCGACATGGCGGCGGAGGAGATGGAGGCGGCGGTCACGAGCCGCGACGGCGCCGATCCGCATGCCCCCGACTCGCCCTTCGAGTTCTCCGGGACCTGATCCGGAGGGAGCCGTGGCAAAGCCGGCGCGGCGACCGCTCGGGAAACGGCGGGCCGCCGCGCCGGGCGAGGACGCCCGCGAGCGGGCGGCACGCGCCCTCGCCTCCCGGCCGCGCACCGAGGCCGAGCTGCGCGCACGCCTCGTTTCGGAGGGGCTCCCGGCCGAGGAGGTCGATCGCGCGGTCCGCTGGGCGCGGGAGGCGGGGCACGTCGACGACGAGGCCCTCGCGCGGCGCTGGATCGTGAACCGGTCCCGGAGGGGTTACGGCCGGGCGCGGCTCGTGGCCGAGCTTCTCGGGCGCGGGGTCGCGCGCGACGTCGCGGAGGCGGCCTGGCGGCGGGCGGTCGAGGAGGGAGAGGTCGTCCCGGAGGCGGTCCTGGAGCGCGCACTCGAGAGGAAGGTCGCGTCGCTCGGAGCGCGGCTCGACGACCGGGCGGCGGCGCGCGTCTATAATGCGCTGCTTCGCGCCGGTTTCGACGCCTCCGACGCGCGCGCGGCCCTCGAGTCGCGACGCCTCCGAAAGGACCGACCATGACCGCCGATCAAACCCGTCGCGCCTTCCTCGACTTTTTCGCGGCCCGCGGCCACCGTGTCGTCGCGAGTTCGCCGCTCGTGCTTCCGCAGGATCCGACCCTCCTCTTCGCGAACGCGGGAATGAACCAGTTCAAGGACGTCTTCACCGGGCGGGAGCACCGGGACTACCGGAGGGCGGTGTCTTCCCAGAAGTGCCTCCGCGTTTCGGGGAAACACAACGACCTCGAGCAGGTGGGGCGCACCCCCCGCCACCATACCTTTTTCGAGATGCTCGGGAACTTCTCTTTCGGCGACTACTTCAAGGCCGAGGCGGTCGAGTGGGCCTGGGAGCTGATCACCCGGGTCTGGGGGGTTCCGGAGTCGCGCCTCTGGGTGACGGTCTTCGGCGGGTCTCCCGGCGTCCCGGCGGACGAGGAGGCGTTCGCGCTGTGGCGCGACCGCGTCGGGGTGCGGCCCGATCGGATCCTGCGCCTCGGAGAAAAGGACAACTTCTGGCGGATGGGAGACACCGGGCCGTGCGGCCCCTGCAGCGAGATCCACTACGACCTCGGGGAGGACCTGACCTCCGTCGACGGCCGCTCCGACCCCGAGACCGACTCCCGCCGGTACGTGGAGATCTGGAACCTCGTCTTCATGCAGTTCGACCAGGGGGCGGACGGCACGATGTCGCCGCTCCCGGCGCCTTCGATCGACACGGGGATGGGACTCGAACGGATCTCCGCCGTGCTGCAGGGGAAGCGCAGCAACTACGACACCGATCTGTTCGTGCCGATCCTCGAGGCGGCGGCGCGCCGCGCGGGGGTCCGCTACGGGGCCGACCCGTCCGTCGACACCTCCCTCCGGGTGATCGCCGATCACGTGCGAGCGCTGTGCTTCCTCGTGGCCGACGGAGTGGTTCCCGCCAACGACAAGCGGGGATACGTCCTCCGCCGCGTGCTCCGCCGCGCGATCCGTCACGGCCGGAAGCTCGGGATCACCGAGCCCTTCCTCCACGAAGTTTCGCCCGTCGTGCTCGATCGGCTCGGAGAGGCCTATCCCGAGCTCCTCGCGGCGCGGGACGCGATCCTGGAGATCGGCCGTCGCGAGGAGGAGCGCTTCGCCGACACGCTCGCGTCGGGACTCGTGCTCCTCGACCAGGCGATCGGTGACCTCCCCGCGGGGGCCCACGTCCTCCCCGGAGAAGATCTTTTCCGCCTGTACGACACCTTCGGGCTTCCGCTCGACCTCGCCCAGGACGTCGCCGAGGAGCGCGGCGTCGCCCTCGATCTCGAGGGGTTCGAACGCGAGCTCGCCCTACAACGGGCCCGCGCCCAGGCTTCCTGGAAGGGAGGGAAGTCGGTCGAGTCGGTCGCGGAATGGGGCGGGATCGCCCACCGGTTTCGGACGGTGTTCGAGGGGTACGAGCGCCTCCGGCTCGACGGGGTCCGCGTGCTCGCGATCCTCCGCGAGGGGCGTCCCGTCCCGGCGCTCGCCGCGGGGGAGGAAGGGGATGTCGTTCTGGAGGCGACTCCGTTCTACGGCGAGGCCGGGGGACAGGTCGGGGATACCGGGTGGCTCGTCTCGGGAGGGGCCCGCGCTCGGGTGATCGACACGAAGCGTCCCGTCGAGGGGATCCTCGCGCACCGCGTCCGCGTCGAGGACGGCCGGCTCGGAGAGGGGGATCTCGTGACCGGCGAGGTCGACGCGGAGAGGCGGGAGGCGGTCAAGCGGAACCACACCGCGACCCACCTCCTCCACGCCGCCCTCCGCGAGGTCGTCGGGACGCACGTGAAGCAGGCCGGTTCGCTCGTCGCGCCCGACCGGCTGCGATTCGACTTCTCGCACTTCGCGCCCATTTCCGATCGCGCACTCGCCGACGTCGAGGATCTCGTCAACCGCGAGGCGCTCGCGAACCTCCCGGTCGACGCGGACGAGATGCCGCTCGAGGAAGCGCTGCGGTCGGGGGCGATGGCACTCTTCGGCGAAAAGTACGGCGACCGCGTGCGCGTCGTCACGATCGGCACGTTCTCGAAGGAGCTGTGCGGAGGCACGCACTGCGCGCGATCGGCGGACGTCGGCCCGTTCCATCTCACCGAAGAGCGCGGGGTCGCGTCGGGGACGCGCCGGATCGAGGCGGTCACCGGAAACGTCTCGCTTCGGCGTTACCGGGTCTTGAGCGCCGCGGTCGAGTCGCTCGAACGTCTCCTCTCGGTCCCGCAGGACCGGGTCGTCGCCGAGGTCGAGCGCCGCCTCGAACAGGCGAAACAGCTCCAGCGGGAGCTCGAGAGGGCGCGGATGAAGGCGGTGCGCGAAGGGCTCGCGGGCGACGCCGAGGCTCCGGAAGTCGTCTCGGGCATCAAGGTCCTCGCTCGGCGCGCCGACGGCCTCCTCGCCCCCGAGATGCGGACGCTCGCCGACAACCTCCGGCAAAAGCTCGGCTCCGGGGTGGTGCTCCTCGGGCGCGCGGAGGAAGGGAAGGCCTCCCTCCTCGTGGCGGTCACGAAAGACCTCGAGCGGCGTTTGCCGGCGGGGGAGATCGTCCGGACGATGGCGAAGGTGATCGGCGGCGGGGGGGGGGGAAGGCCCGATCTCGCCGAGGCGGGGGGGAAGGACCCGGCCCGGCTCGACGAGGCGCTCCGCGCCGGGGTCGAGACGATCGGCCGCCTGGCGGAGGGACCTGCGTGACGCTCCGAACGATGCTCGTGGGAATCGCGCTGCTCGCGTCGTCCGCCGCGGCCCCGGCCGCTGCGGAAAGCCTCTACTACTACGTGGAGGACGGGAAGGTGGTGTTCACGAACACGCCGAGCCGCAACGACGCGAAGACGTTCCTCGGGGACGGCCGGGTCGCGGGGGGGCGCGGGGGGGCGACCCTGCCCGCGACCCCGTACGACCGCTTCATCGAGAAGGTCGCGGCCGACAACGGGCTCGATCCGGCGCTCGTCAAGGCGGTCGCGTCGGTGGAATCGGGGTTCGACCCGGGGGCGGTTTCCCCGAAGGGGGCCCGGGGGGTGATGCAATTCATGCCCGCGACCGCCAAGCGCTACGGCGTGAAGAATCTCCACGATCCGTACGAGAGCATCCGTGCGGGAGCGGAGCACCTCCGCGACCTCCTCGACGAGTTCGACGGCGACCTCCGTCTCGCGCTCGCCGCCTACAACGCCGGCTCGGGGGCGGTCAAGCGACACGGAGGGGTGCCGGCCTACCGCGAGACGCAGGACTACGTGCGGAAGGTCCAGGAGCGGATGGGCAGCCGGAGGCGCCCGGTGCGGCGGGAGCGCCGGGAATCCGACCCGATCCGCGTCGAGCGCCGGGCCGACGGGACGGTCGCGTACGTGAACTGACCGCCCTTGCGCCCGAGCGGGTGCGCCGTACACTCTTCGGGCATCGCCGAGGGAAGCGGGGCGCGGAGCATCGACCTTGTCCACTCGATCGACCAGGATTCTCGGCATTTCGGCCTACTACCACGACAGCGCCGCCTGCCTCGTCGTCGACGGTCGGATCGTCGCCGCCGCCCAGGAGGAGCGTTTCACGCGGAAGAAGCACGACCCGGAGTTTCCCTCGAAGGCGATCGCCTACTGCCTCGCGGAAGGGGGGATCGCGCACCCCTCGGAGCTCGACTGGGTCGCCTTTTACGACAAGCCGTTCCTCAAGTTCGAGCGGCTGCTCGAAACCTACCTCCGCTTCGCCCCGAGGGGGCTTCCGTCGTTCCTCAGGGCGATGCCGCTGTGGCTCAAGAAGAAGATCTGGTTGCGGGAGGAGATCCGGGATGCCCTCGACGCCGACGTCGACGTCCTGTTCACCGAGCATCACGAGGCACACGCCGCGAGCGCCTTCTTCCCGTCCCCCTTCGAGCGCGCCGCGATCCTGACGATGGACGGTGTGGGCGAATGGGCGACGACCAGCCTCGGGGTCGGGGAGGGGAACCGTATCCGCATCCTCGAGGAGATCCACTTCCCGCACTCGCTCGGCATGCTGTACTCGGCGTTCACCTACTTCTGCGGGTTCAAGGTGAACAGCGGCGAGTACAAGCTGATGGGCCTCGCGCCCTACGGCGAGCCGCGCTACGCCCAAACGATCGAACGCGAGCTGATCGACCTCCGCCCCGACGGATCGTTCAAGCTGAACATGGACTACTTCGACTACTGCGTCGGGCTTCGCATGACGAACGGACGCTTCGCGCGTCTGTTCGGCGGTCCGCCGCGGGAGCCCGAAGGGGCGTTGACGCAGAGGGAGATGGACCTCGCGGCGTCGGTGCAGAAGGTGACCGAGAAGGCGATGCTCGGCCTCGCGCGCCGGGCGCGGGAGGTCACGGGGCAGGACGACCTCGTCCTCGCCGGCGGGGTCGCCCTCAACTGCGTGGCGAACGGGCACCTGCTCCGCTCGGGGCTTTTCCGCAACCTGTGGATCCAGCCGGCCGCGGGCGACGCGGGAGGGGCCCTCGGGGCGGCCCTCTTCGTCCACCACCAGCTCCTCGACGCCCCGCGCGTCGCGGACGGGAAGAGCGACCTGCAGCGGGCCAGCCTTCTTGGCCCCGCCTTCGACGACGAGTCGATCGGCCGCTTCCTCGCGGCGAAGGGGATCGAGGCGAAGCGGTGCGCTTCGACCGAGGACCTGGTCGAGGTCGTGTCCGACCTCCTCGCCGCGGAGAAGGTCGTGGGGTGGATGTACGGCAGGATGGAGTTCGGTCCCAGGGCGCTCGGCGGACGATCGATCCTCGGCGATCCGCGTTCCCCGGCGATGCAGTCGGTCATGAACCTGAAAATCAAGTTCCGGGAATCGTTCCGGCCGTTCGCCCCGTCGGTCTTGCGGGAGCGCGTGGCCGAGTGGTTCGAGCTCGACGTCGACAGCCCGTACATGCTGCTCGTCGCGGGGGTCCACCCGTCGCGCCGGCTCGGGACCGACCGGGCCGGGGCGAAAGGCCTCGAGCGTCTGAAGCAACCGCGGTCGACGATCCCCGCCGTGACCCACGTCGACCACTCCGCGAGAATCCAGACGGTTTCCCGAGAGGACAGTCCGGTCTACCACCGGCTCATCGAGCGCTTCGCCGAGAAGACCGGTTGCCCGCTGATCGTGAACACGTCGTTCAACGTGAGGGGAGAGCCGATCGTATGCACCCCGGAGGACGCCTGGACGTGCTTCACGCGCACCCACATGGACGCGCTCGTGCTCGGATCGTGGGTGGTCGAGCGGGAACGGCAGAATCTGGGCGAGGTCGACCTGTCGTGGCAGCGCGAGTTCGTGCTGGACTGAGGGTGGGGTGGCGCGACGCAAGGTGACGGAGACGACGCAGGCGCGACGGACGGGAATCGTCCTCGTCGCGCTCCTCGCCGCGCTCGCGGGGTTCGCGCTCGTGCGGGGCCGCGCCGAGCGCGCGGCGATCTGGGGCGCCCTCTCCGCGCTTTCCTTGGTCGTCGTCTTCGCCGCCCCGAGTCTGTGGCTTTCGATCTGGCGCGTGTGGATGCGGGTCGCGATGGCGATCTCTACCGCGATCACCGTCGCGATCCTCGGCCTCTGCTACGGGCTGATCTTCGCGCCGGTCGGGTTCTTCATGCGGCTCGCGGGTCGGGACGCGCTCGACGCCTCGTGGAATCGGAAGAAGGATTCCTACTGGGTCCCCCGTGAGCCCGTGGAGCCGAGTCTCGACCGCTATCGCAAGCAATACTGAAGGGAAGGCATGGGACACATTTCGCTCGTCCGCGAATTCTGGGGCTTCCTCAAGGTGCGGAAGAAGTTCTGGCTCCTTCCGATCGTGATGGTCCTGCTCCTGCTCGGTCTACTCGTCGTCCTGACCGCGAAGAGCGCCCTCGCTCCGTTCATCTACACGGTCTTCTGACGCGGCGAGCGCGGAGGCGACGGCCTCCCCCGCGAGCCGGTGCGCCCGCTCGTTCGGATGGGCGTCGCCCGGGGCGATCCAGAGCTCCGACGTCGGGATCCCGCGGTAGGTCTCCCGGAGATCGACGACCTCCGCTCCCTCCCGCGCGAACAGAGCGACGACCCGATCGAGTTCCTCGCGGAACGGGTCGGCCTCGAGCCCGTGGAAGAGGGGGAAGACGGCGACGGTGATCGGCACGCCGCGTTCCCGGGCCTCCGCCACGAGAGCGGAGGCCGCCGCGACGAAGCGGTCCCAGTCCGGGCCCGGCCTGTAGAGGGAGGCCACATACTCGGCGTAGGTCTCCTTGAGACCGAACCGCTCGAGGAGGGCGTTTTTCTGTCCTCGCAGCCACGCGTAGGCATAGCTCGACCGCGTCAGGACCGTGTCGAGGGCACCGATCGGGAGCAGGGGGGGGTTGAGGCGGGCGGGGATGACGTCGCGGTTCGCGCCGGGAGGCTCGGGGTCGTTGGGGACGAAGCCGACCACGATCCGGTCGGGGGACCATCCCCACCCGCGCGTCCGGAGCAGGTCGAGCTGCCACGAGGTGTTGGTGCCCGGGATCCCGGCGTTGAACACCTCGACCCGCAATCCCTTCTCCGCGAGCGACCGCTCCGCCACCTCGGGCCACAGGTCGCGTGCGTCGGCGATTCCGTCCCCGAAGGTGAACGAGTCCCCGAGAACGAGGATCCGGCGGACCCCGGGAATTTTCGGAACGTCGAACGGACCGTCCCGGAACCCTTCGGCGTTCCTTCTCACGTGCTCGCGGAGAAACGCGACGCGACGCGGTCCCGCCGCGTACCAGTCGCCGCGGTCGGGAAGGGCGACGCGCAGCACCCCCTCGAGGACGAGGAAGACGAAAGCGACAGACGCGCAGACGAGCGCCGCCCCGAGCAGCGCTTCCCGGACCCGCCCCCTCGTCCGTGTCATCGCCGCCCACCCGTTCGGCGGAATGGAGCGCGTATCGCCAAGGCCGCTGCGGTGGCGAGGCCGACCGCGAGTCCGGCCCACTCCTCGAACCGGGGGGCGTGCCGAATCTCGACTGGACCCACGCCGCCGACCGACAGGAGCGGCGCCTCGATCCCGGCCGGCGCGTCGAGCGGGACGTTCCCGACCGATCCGCTCCCCTCCGCGATCTCCCAATCGGAGTGGGCGAAAAGGTGGAGCACGGCGCGCCCGCCACCTTCCCGGAAGCGGATCCGAATCCGATCCCCGCGCTCCGAGGTTTCGATGGACCCGACCCCCTCGCCGCGGGCAGGGACAGGCGATCCCTCGATCGGCGGAAGCCGCTCCCAGCCCGCGGGTCCCGCCCCTCGCCACGGCGGGAGCACCAGGAGCCGGAACCCATCGCCGAGATCCTCCGTTTCCGCGGCGAGAGCGGCGAGCACCTCGGAGACCGGTTCTCGCGCGACGACGGCGCCGATGCCGAGCCCCGCGAGCCTGCGGGCGAGGCCGGATGAGGTCGAGATCCCCGCGTCCTCGGCGGTCGCGGTGCGAATCCCCCACCATCGCGGGGACGTACCCGGCCCGCTCGCGGCCCGCTCGGCCTCGAAGACCGCGCGCGCGAAAGGGGAACTCTCGACGAAAAGACCCTTCGCCCCGTGCGCTCCGATCGCCGCGGGCAGACGGAGCTGGAGCCCGTGCCAGGATCCGTTCTGCGCCGCGGGGGAGGCGAGGACGAGGACCCGACCGGCGGGAACGCGGGGGATGGGCTGCGGGAGGGGGACGGGGTCGGGCCCCCGAGCGTCGTAAGGCGCGGCGAAGGCGAGGACCGCGACCGCGGCGACCCCGAGGGGAGCGAGGGCGCGCGGGCGGTGGGGGCGGGGGAGACGGCGGTGCAGGAAGGCCGCCAAGGACGGTACGAGGGCGAGATACAGGAGGAGACGGAAGCGCTGGTACTCCATGCGGAACGGGGGTTCCCCGGCGATCGGGAAGACGACTCCCCGCGTCAGGAGCAAGAGCGCCGCGAGGGTGATGCCGGGAAGAAGGGCCCGCCGGCCGAGCCGGCCGGCGAGGAGGACGGCCACGGCCGACAGCGCGAGCACGATCCGCTCCGCCCGTGACGGAGGCGGGGAGAACGCGATCCCGTCCGGCGAGGTCTCGCCCAGGTGGGCGAGGAAGGGAAAGAGGAAGGGCGCGGCGAGGAGGAGGGCGACCACCCCGATCCCCGCGCCGCGGAGGAGCGCGCGGGGACGCCGGCGCAGGAGGGCTGCTGATGTGTAGGCGGCGAGAATCGCGGCCGCGGCCGCCGCCAGAACGAAGTGGGAGAGGAGGAGAATCCCGAGCGCAACGGCGGCGCTCGAGGCGCGGCCCGGTCGTCCGAGCGCGCGGCGCAGAGCGCCCACGAACACGAGGAAGATCGGAAGCGCGAGGGTGTTCGCGGCGTTCCCGGCGACGAACGTCTGGCGGAGCGATCCACCGAGGCCGGGGCCGGGCAGCCACAGGACGGCGATCGCGGCAGCCGTGGCGGCGAGTGCGGTCTCGCGGCGGAGACCGAGACCGCGCGCGGCGGCGAGGAGGGCCGGCGGGAGCGCCGCGACCGCGAGGAGGATCAGGAGGCGGAGCGCCGCCTCGGCTCCCATCCCGAGGGCGAGCCCTCCCCCGAGCCAAGCGAGGAGCGGAGGATAGGTGAGGCCGCTCGGGACCCCGAGGAGGAATCGCGGGTCCCAACCCCACGGAAGCGGCCAGAGATGGGTTGACGACCACCGGATCGCCTCGAGGTGGCCGGGGAGGTCGCCTTGAAGAAGCGGGGAGCGGAGGAATCCGGGGGCGTGGGAGGCGAGGAGAAGGGCGGAGAGGATCCACGGAACCGCTCGCGCGAGCCTCGACATCGTGGAAACTATACCCTTCGGAGCTTGCGATCCAGCCTCGCTTCCCGTAGACCGTTCCGGTTTTCCCCGGAGGGAACCTTGGGCCGCGCGTCGACGCTCGAACGCCTGGCACCGGCGATCGTGATCGCGGCGACGGCGTGGCTCGCCCTGTTTCCGATCAAGAGCGTCGACGCCTACTACCACCTCGCGGTCGGGAAGTGGATCCTCGAAACGGGGGAGATCCCGTCGCGGGGGGTGGGATCGGCGACCTTCGGGAGCGAGCCCTGGCACGACAACGAATGGGGGTTTCAGGTCTTCGCGGCCGCCCTCGGGAAAACCGAGCGGGACCGCGACGGGGTGCTCGTCCTCACACGGCGAGGAAGGATCTCGCTGATTCTGATGCGGGCCGCGTTTTGCGCCCTCACGCTCGGTTCGCTTTCCGCAGCGCTGCGACGCATGGGGGTGTCGGGGCTCGCCCGAGCGCTCGCCCTGTGGTTGCTCGCGTTCCTCACCTTCGGCAATCTCTTCTGGGACGTGCGGCCGCAGATCGTGTCGTACGCGATCTTCGCGGCGATCCTGTGGCTCCTCGAAGAGGACCGCGCGGGGCGGCGTTTCGCCGTTCCGGCGATTCTCGCGGCGACCGCGCTCTGGGCGAACGTGCACGCGGCCTTTCCGGTCGGGGTCGTGTTGGTCGGCGCCGAGGCGATCGGCTCCCTTTGGGACGGCCGGCGCGACCGCGATGCCCGCCGGCGCGGGCTCCGCCTCCTTGGGGCGGCGGCGCTGATGCCGCTCGCGGCGGCCCTCAACCCGCACGGCTTCGAGCAAGTGACCCACCCCCTCCGCTACGTGTTCCAACCCGAGATCCACGCGGGCAACGCCGAGTGGTTCCCCCCCGATTTCCGGCGCCTTCCGCTTCTTCTCGGGACACTCGCCTGGGCGATCGTCTCGTGGGGACGCGCCCGGCCCCTCCGCGCCGCGGAGATCCTCCGGATCGCGGTTTTCCTCGCCCTCTCGACGACCGCGCTCCGCCACCTTCCGTTCGCGGCGATGGTCTTCGTCTCCGCGGGCGCTCGCGCGGCGGCTTCCGCGTGGCGATTCGACCGCGTGCCGCGTTGGGGCGGAGCGGGGGCCCTCGCGATCGCGATCGTCGCGCTTTCCGGGTCGAAGTTCGTCGGCCCCTTTCCCCGCTTCGAGGAGAGTATGGTTCGCCCGATGCCGGAGCGTGCGGTCCGGTTCCTCGTGCGGGAAGCGGTGGAAGGGAACGGATTCAACGCGTACCGTTTCGGCGGGTTCCTCATGTTCCGGATGTACCCGGAGGAGCGGGTCTTCATGGACGGCCGCAACGACCTCTACGGGATGTTCCGCCACCGGGTCTACAACCCGATCCTCTTCGCGGAGCCGGGCTGGGAGAAACGGCTCGACGAGGCGGTGGCGCGCTTCGACATCGGGTGGATCCTCGTCGACGCCGCCGACCCCCTCGCCGTGGGACTGGCCGGGCGCGCGGGCTGGATCCGGGGAGAGCCCCCGTCGACGGACGGAAGCCCCGATGCGCCGATCACGCTCTTCCTGCGGGACAGCGAGGCGAACCGCGAGCGTCTGTCGCGATGGCCCGGGCGATGAGGCGGCGCGATTTCGTCCGTCTTGCGGCCCTCGCCGGCCTCGGTGCGGCGGGGGGGGCCGTCCCCGGCTGCCGCCGTCCCCTCCGAGGGAACGGCCGGAACGTCCTCCTCGTCACGATCGAGACGACGCGCGCCGACCACGTCGGGGCGTACGGGTACGCACGGGAGACGACCCCGCGCTTCGACGCGTGGTCCGCGGGAGGGGTCCTCTTCGAGCAGCACTCGTCGGTTTCCCCGCGGACGAACCCGTCGGTCGCCTCGATCCTGACCGCGCGTTACCCGCACGAGCACGGGACGCGGAGCATCCTCCTGCCGCTCGAACGGGAGTGTCGTTCCCTCGGCGAGATCTTCCGGGACGCGGGGTACAGGACGGCGGGGATTCAGACCCATCCCCGCCTCGTCTCCGCGAGCGGATTCGGCCAGGGGTTCGACGAGTACCTCGACGACTTTCGGGGCCACCCCCGCGCCGATCAGTCGCTCGGTCTCGCCTGGGAGTGGATCGAAAGCGCCTCCCGCGGCCGACGCCCCTGGTTCCTCTGGGTGCACGTCATGGACCCGCACTGGCCGTACGAACCTCCCGAGTCCTGGGCGAGTCGTTTCGGTCCTCCCGATCCGCGTCCCCAACGACTCTACGAGGACTTGCGCGCGAAGCGGCGGCGAATCGGCCAGGTCATCTTCCGCAACGAGATGCCTCCCGACGAGGTGGCTGCCTTCGTGAACCTCTACGACGCGGAGATCCGTTTCACCGACGAGGAACTCGGGAGGCTTCTCGGCCGCCTCGAACGGGCGGGACTTTCGGAGAAGACGGCGGTTTGCGTCACGGCCGACCACGGGGAATCGCTCGGGGAACACGACTACTTCTTCGAGCACGGCGACCTCGGGACCGAGCCCGAGATCCGGGTCCCGCTCGCGATCGCGCTACCCGGAGCGATTCCCGCGGCGGTCCGGGTGCCGTGGACGACGCGGAGCATCGACATCGCGCCGACCCTCCTCGATCTCGCCGGTCTTCCGGCGGAGGGGACATTCCGCGGCTCCTCGCTCGCACCGTACTGGAACGGCGGAACCGTCGAGGACCGCCCCTGCTTCGGGGAGACCGACCGGAGCCTTCACGAGGAAAACGACCGGCGGGAGGTCGAGGGGGTGGCGGGGAAGCGGCGGTGGGTCCGGCTCGGGCCTTACAAACTCGTCCATGTCCCCCGAAGGGACGGGCCCCCAGAGCGTCACCTGTTCGACGTGCGCGCCGACTTCGCCGAAAGCCGCGATCTCTTCGAGACGGAAGCCGAGGTGGCGGGCCTCCTCGGACGGATGCTCGATGCCTGGCTTGCGGAGGACGCCGGCTTCTTGCGTCCAACCCGGATCTCGCCCGAACTCTACGAGACGCTCCGATCCCTTGGTTACGTGAACTGAACTGCTTGCAGGAGCCTCTCCGTGCGGGCGAATCGTCCGCGGACCGGGTCGGCCGAGGCAAAATCAGGCCACACAAAAACCAGGTTCGTCATGAGTTTTCGTTTGCCTGCCGCGCCGTCCCGTCGTACATAGTCCGGGCGACAACGTACCGACCGGGAGTCGGGCTCCTCCGAAGTGAGGCTCGGGGCGTCACGGCGAACGGGGAGAGGGGGAACGATCGGAAAGGGGGGAAGCATCCACCGTACGTTGTTTGAAGTCGCTGGGTAGGGAACCGACACCTTTCGAAAGGAGCCAGTCGAATGAAGAAGCTGCTTTATCTCGGATTCTGCGCGATGCTGTCGCTCGGCGTCGGCTGCGCGATCACCGATTACGAGCTGATCACGGACAACGACCAGGTTGCGAACGGTCAGGGGTCGGGCGTGGTCAACACGCAGGGCAAGGCCCACCTCATCGAGTCGAGCCAGGTCGCGACGATTTGGCCGGACGGCACCGATGAGCTGATCGCGTTCGTCGACCAGAAGGCGAACGGCGACCGGGTGATCACCAACTACAACAACTTCTCCACCGGTGGTTTCCCGACGTTCCACGACGACCAGTACTGCAATCCCGATTGGCAGGGCTGCGCGCTGACGACCTCTCAGGACCCCGAGGTGGGTGACGTCGACATTTTCGATTACACCTACAACATCAACTGCAAGGGGATCCGGAGCCTCTCCCTGCTGCTCAGCACGTCCCGGTACTACGGCGAGTGCGGCCGCAGCTTCATGTCCCTCGAGGACCGCATCAGCCTCGTGAACATGGGCCGGATCGGGAACAAGCTCGGCATGGCCGGCCTGTTCTATGACCTCAACAACCTGAACACGACGATCAAGCTGAGCAACAACGCCGGCTTCGAGACGACCGTCCCGATGACCGCGAACATCAGCCTGTTCACGACGATTCAGGGCCAGCGGCGCGGCACGCTCGACATGTCGCACCCCGGCTTCCGCGCGATGGGCAACGCCTATGCCGACTTCCTCGCGCAGCACGCGACGAACGTCACCACGGTCACCGTGGTGTACAACGGCCTGTCGTTCTCGAAGGACATCGCGGGCAAGATCGAGGGCCGTCCGGCCACGCAGCCGAGCCGCGTCCGCGAGAACATGAACCGCGCCTTCTAGTTTCCCTTTGCAGCTTCCCTCCGGAAAGGGCGGGGTGAAAACCCCGCCCTTTCTTTTTTTCGCTTGGCCGCGACGTCGTGGGCGGGGAGAACGGCGTGACGCGAATCGTGGGGACGGGAGGATGGAAGGAGGCCGCCGAAGTTGCGGTGGGATCTGAAGATTCCCTTTCCGCGCCGATCGGAAGCCCAGGGCTCGCAACCTCGCGGCACGAGCGTCGCGATGGAACTCTCACACCCACCGCAA
>CAYLHQ010000002.1:24987-164051 GCA_964383585.1 uncultured Acidobacteriota bacterium | reverse complement strand
CAGGATTCCCGCGTAGTGAAAAAGCCGGTTACACAGAAAACTGGACAAGCCCCGTGGAGGTGACGTTTCAGTAGATGCTCGGTCGGCCGTACTTCGACGACCGCACTCGCCGGTTCGAGTTGCTCGAGAAGCTGCGCAGAATCCCGGGCTTCCAGTTTGCCGATGACGCGGTCGATCGCAGACCCACGGTTCCCCTCGAGGCCCTTGCGGACGAGCACGTCGCGCGGCAATTCTTCGAGGTCGTGACCTGGGCCGTCGACCGGTTACTCGGGAGGAAACCTCAGGCTCACCCGTGATCGCTGGTGGTGTTACTCCTCCGGGACGGGCTTCTCCGTGACGGCCGCCTCCAGCGCCTCGAAGTAAGGCGTGAAATCCCACCAGATCCGATTGAGGAGGCTTGGAGGGATCTGGCGCACCTCGGGCTTCGGCTTCCCCTGCTCCCAGATCTTGAGGACGACCTTCGCATCCGGCCGGAACGCCTCGGGGGGATACTCGTAGTTTCCGTAGTACGCAACGTCGTCCATCGAAACCACGCCTTCCGCCATGTTGATCACTTGAGGGGCACGACCGGGTTGGATCGGCTCCACCACGACGCCGTCCCGTGTCAACTCCATCCGCTCGAAGTCGGTCTTGAACTTGTACCGCATCGGCATGCCGCTGGCCCCCGCAAGACCTCCGATGATCGCTGCCGCGATCGACCCTCCGGTCATGCCGACCTCGGGGATCGCCTGGATTCGGACGACGGACCGATAGTCCCCTGCGTAGCGGCGCCACTCGTAAAAATCCTTCCCTGGTTCGTACTCCTTGCTGCCTTCCTTCGCCCTGCGCCCTCGCCCCTCAGCGGCTGCCTTCTCCCCCTGCACCTCCAATGAAGCCAGAACCACCGGTGTGATGACCTGGACGTCGATCTTCCCTGCCTCGACGTGATAGACAGCCGGGTCGTACTCCGTCTTCAGGGCGAGTTCCCGGAGCCGGTCGGCGGGAAAGCGGAAGTCGGACTCGACGGGGAGGCGGCGATCTGGGGGAGGCTCTTCGCCAAGCTTCGCCCGTGCTTCGGCCATGGCCGGAAAGGCCAGGTGGATCCTCACGATTCCGGATACTCCGGGCCCGACTGACCCCGAGATTCCGAAGGTGTTAATCCCTACCGCCTCCCCCAGCATGCTGAATAGCGGTCCCCCGGAGTTTCCGGCGTTGATGTTCACGTCGCTGTAGATGGCCCCCTCCTCCACCTTACTCACGATTCCGGTGGTCAGGATCCTTTCCGTCGCCAGGGGGCTTCCGATGGCGAGAACTCGCTCACCCACGGAGACCGGTGCCCGATCCGGCCGATCATCCGCCAGCAGAACGGGGTCGATTCCGGCGACCGCGTCCGGATGCAATCGAAGGACGGCGATGTCGTTCTTCGGATCCTGCGCGACGAGAATCGCCGGATACTTGCGCTTTTCGTCGATCTTCACGGCGAGATAGTCGGACCCGGCCACGACGTGGTGGTTGGTGAGGACGAGGCCTCCCGGATCGACGAGGAATCCGGATCCGTGGCCCGCCTCCGAAATCACCTTGAAGACACTGGGGCGGACTTTCCGAAAGATCGTCCCTTCCGATGGAACGGGTGCCCCACCCAGGGTTTCCGCACTTGCCACGTCCTGGATCGCCGCGTTGTCGTTCGACAGCTCGAGGGAGACGGTCTCGCCCGGGCGGACCTCGAAAGGAATGGACCATTCGTACGACTTCCCCTCGAACTCGATCGGTGTCACCGAGGCGAGAACGTAGTTCCCGGGGGACAGACTTGTCTTGAACGTCCCCTCGAACGAAGTCACGACCGCTTCTTTGAGGCCGCAATCGAGCCCCGGTTCGTCCACGCAGTCGATTCGAAAGGCCTTCTTTGGAACCGGCTTGATGTCGAGGTTTTGCGTCACGAGCAGGACCCTCGCTTCGAGCCATCCCGCCGACTGCCGTTCCGGTGCCTGAGCTCTTGCCTGCGCCGTGCAACCGAGGGCCAC
Organism: uncultured Acidobacteriota bacterium; assembly: GCA_964383585.1. Lineage (GTDB taxonomy): Bacteria > Acidobacteriota > Polarisedimenticolia > Polarisedimenticolales > DASRJG01 > CAYLHQ01. The sequence goes on along the minus strand of CAYLHQ010000002.1, from coordinate 162,051 downwards.
CAGCATTCCGACACTGAACGCTCTCGCGAAACGGGCCATGTTGACCTCCTGGCCGGCGGGATGCGCGCACGCCTTCACCGCGGGAGTTCGTTTCGCTTGGGAGAGGATCGGGAGAATCGGTCGAGGGTCAATTGACACTTGTCAACGGCCCGAGATCGAGAGGCCTGGAATGGTGGCAAGATTCGTCCACCGTGGACCCTCTCCTCTCCGCCCCCCTCCTCGACATCCTCCACGACGAGGCCGCGTGCAAGCGCGCCGGAATCTGCCCCCGGCTAGAGATCCGCCATCTCTTCCACGAGCCGAACCTCCACACCCTTTCGGTGTGGAACCGGGAACACGGATTCTACAGGGACGGGCTCGACCGCCGCGTCGTGTTCGTGTGCGAGAGCCCGTCGGACCGGCGGGACCGCACCGAGCGACCCCATTTCACCGTGGACGGCCAGCCGGGATGGATCTGCTGGAACCTCACCTGGCAGGACCGCCGCTTCTGCGAGGCGCGTGCGCGGTACGGGTTCCAGAACTGCCTGATCACGAACGCCGTCAAGTGCGGGCTGGTCCGTCCTTCCACCCCCACGAAACTGACGCACGAGGAGATCGCCTCGTGCGCCGGGTTCCTGAGACGAGAGATCCTCGCCGTGCGGCCGAGGGTGATCGCATGCATGGGTGGGTCGCCGTTCCGGATCGTGCAGGAGCACGTCGTGCCTTGGCTGCCGTACACGGTGGTCGCGCTTCGCCTCACGCATTACTCGCATCGCTGCGGTCACGAGGAGTTGAGACGGCGGTGGGACGAGGAGTTCGGGAGGATCCGGTCCTTGGTGGAGAGGGCGTCGGTCTGAGCGTCGCGCGCACAATCCCCCCCGAGAGCTGGCTCCCTCCGGTACGCCTGCGATCTAAGTCGGAGCGAAGGCTGTGCTCGTGCTGTTGGGGTCTCCTCTCACCGAAGCCTCCCGTAGGGATTCGGATTGGCTCCGTCGGAACGGCCTGCGGTTCTCGTCGACGGCGAGTTCGCGCGTCCTCCCTCTATCCCTCTCCCGCCTTCACCCCGCCCTCCGAACCCTCGGTCTGCGGCCTTTCGGTGGTTTGGATCTCGCGAACCAGTTCCTCGCGGTCGTGAACGAGCGAGTGGAAGGTCATCGTCCCTTCGGCGTTGCTACCGTCGCCGATCCTGCGCTTCCCGCCTCCCTCCAGGGCGATGCCTGGAAGCACCGACTCCGAGTAGTCTTGTGCGAAGCAGAACCACTCGTAAAGCTTGGCGGCAACTCCAGCGCTCACCTGGGCCCGGCTCGCGAGGACGGGAACAATCGCGTCGACGCCCACGATCCGCGCGTCTCCCTGAACGATCCCGTCGGGGCGAAGGGAGATCGGCAACCCGCCCCTGTCCGCGGCGCCGCTCCGGTACGAGCGGTCGACGACGTCCGCGAGCGCCCGCCGCGCCGCCCAGAGCGACACCGGCCCAATCCCCCACGGGGCAAGCTCCTCCGCGGCCTGTGACGTCCAGGCGGCCACATCGGGCTCCCGACGGAATCGTGCGAGTTCCTCATCGTTGAGACGGTCGGACTCGTCGAGCCCCCGGAGGTGCAGTTGGAGAGACCGCCATCCGTGCGGAACCTCCGCGAGGAAGGTGTCCACCTCCGCCACCATCGCGACCTTCTCGTCGACGAACGGGTCGTGCGCGGTTTCGGCTTCCTTCGCAGCAAGGGTTTCGCCGCCGAGCCCTTCGGAGACCGCCGCGTAAAAGTCGTTAGATCGTCGCGCCCGTGTGGACTCGTCCCCTTCGATCTCGAGCGCGCCCTCGAAGGACTCGAGCGCGTCAAGGACCTTCTCCGAGCGCTCTCGAAGCCAATCAAGAGCCTGCCGGTAGCCGGCCGAGCCGACCGGTTCAGCGGAGAGCACGCCTCGGATCGCGTCGTGCGCGTTCATTTCGGTTCCTCCGCGGTCGTCACTTCGTATCGGGCTTTTCCTGTCCCGGAGCGCGTCGAGATACCGCGTGAACTGGTCCGCAGTGCGTTGCCGCACCTCTTTTGTTTCCGCCTCCGGAATCCCGAGCAGGCGCGAAGCTTCCCGCGCGGTGTGAAGGTCTCCCCAAAGCGCCACCACTGCCTCGCGATCCCGGCTCGGAACCCGCGGCGCGACGAGATCGACGACGAGACGGCCGATCGAGCCGACGAGTCGCTCCCGGACCGCGTGGCGGGAGAGCCCGAAGTCCCGGGCCAGGGCTCGCTCGCTCGTGCCGGACTCCGCAAACCGCAGGAGCAACTTGCGGTCGGGCTCCTCGAGCGAGAGGAGCGAGGCTTGCAGCCGCTCCCGTTCCTCCTCGTCGATCAAGATCCGCTCTTGGGGGGAGTCGTCTCTCGGGCCTTCGGGTGCGGCACGCCAGGCCGCGATCGGCACCTCCCGAAGCCGAGCCGCCGCGATCAGCCGTGCCTTCGCGAATCGAACGAAGGCCGAGTAGACGTAGGCGTTCGCGGGACCGCGCGACGGGTCGAACCTCCGCCGGATTCCCGGCCACTCCTCCGTGAAAAAATCGTGAACCAGGTCGAGGCCTTGATCCGGGGGGACCGGGATCGAGCGTGCCGCGAATCTCCCGAGCGCCGAGAGTAACAGGCCGCGATAGCGCGGGTATGCCTCGGCAAGATCGGGGAGATCGGCACGGTCGCGTGTCACGTCTTCCACTCCACCAAGAGTATTGTCCTTCCGGCTCCGAATGGCCGGAGCGAGCATCGCCGTGATGGTCTAAGTAATTGACCAGAGGCATTTTATTCCTTTTCTTGCCACGTCGGGATCTTCAGGGTCGCTTGGGACCCCGTTGGACGAAAACCCTGTCGAAGCGAGCGAGACCAAAGTTCCGCGCGCCAGACCAACGTTTCGCCGTCCTCGTCCACGGTGTGGACGATGAACCCCTGTGGCTCCTGGACCTCCTTCAGCGCGACCCCGAGCTGGCCGGTATCCACGCGCTGGGTGGTGGTGGGGCAGCGAGCCTCGAGCACGGGGTGGGCGGAGGACGACTCGTGGGACCGCGTGAGCACGAGAAGGGCGCGGTGGATGTGGCCGGTCATCACGACCGAGACCTTGCCGCCGTGTACGAGGTCCGCGACCGCATCGCGCGACGCGTCGTCGAGTTGGAGGAATTTCCCGCGGTACGCCGAGGAGTGATGGAGGAGCAGGACGCGGACTTGGTCTTCGCGATCCATCCACTCGGGGGCGAGGAGCGCATCTTGGAGTTCCCGCGCCGCCCGGTCGCACCTGCCGATAGCCCGTACGCGATCGAAAGAACCGACGTCCGGAACGTCCGCGTCGCCGTCGAGCAGCAGGAACACGATGCGCCGCTTGTCACCGATCCGACCGCCGTCCCGGACGGACCACCGAAGCACCGAACTCCCAGAGTCCTCCTCTGGGGGAAAGGTCCGGCGTAAACCCTCCGTGGGACCAACGAACCAAAGAAGGCGCCCCGGCCAGTGGTCATGGTTTCCGGGGACGGCGAGACGGCGCCAGTCGTCGATGCCGAGTCCGGGTCGAGTCGGCGTCGCCGGCGATCGGAGAAAGCCGTTCGCCGCCGCGAACTCGCCGTCGTCCCCGACGGCGGTCAGGTCACCCGTTACGATCAACTCCGGGCGTGCGGAACCCGACTCCTCGCTCTGGGCCACCAGGTCGGCGAAGGCACGGTCGAGATCGTCGAGCGCTTTCACGTCGTGCCCGAGGAGTCCGCTGAAGCGCGGGGACCGCTCGAGCGTCTTCCGAACCCGCTCCCAGAAGTCGTCCGCTTGGCGTGTCGCGTCGAAGAAGTGCGGATCGGAGATCTGGACGAACGTTCGAGCGGGCATTCGCCCTCCTTCGCGTCGCGCGGAAACGGGGGGCCGAGTCGGGAATCTTTACGGACTACGGGCGTCAGGACAAGGTACCCGGCGCGAGGTCGGTTGCAGAAAGAAAACCCGGCGCCCACCTCCATCGAGAGTAGAACTCTCGTAGATGCGGGCCCGCCCGGGACCCCTCCCCGCGGATCCGCCGGGAGGTGCCATGCGTAGGGACACGTTGCGCGTGCTGGTTTGTGCCCTTTTTCTCCTTGCTCCGGTGTGCGCCTGGGCCGCCGAGGGCAGCTCCGACGGCCGCTCGTTCGGCGGCTTTCGATTCGGCGCCGGGCTCTCGGTCACGTTCGACACGGGGAGCGACGAGCGGGTCGAATCGGCGAAGATCGTCGATGGGGTCGTCCGGGTGACGCAGGAGAAGAACGTGATCACGAGAGTCCTTCTCGAGACGCACTACTTCTTTCCCGCGACGTCGCGCGCGTTTCTCGGGGTCAAGGAACCGGGGACGTGGGCGTGGGGCCCCTTCGTCGGCGTCCAGAGCAGCACGGACGACGTCATCGACGCCTTCGCGATGGGACTGATGGTGGGGTTTCGGAAGGAGGCGGAAGGGGTGAAGGAGAAAGCGGCCGAGGTGCGGGCGGCGAGGGCGGCTCGCAAGACGTCGCGCGCGACCCTCGAGGCGGGTACGAGCGGAACGGTGGCGGACGCGCGGAACCAGGCCGAAACCGGTCTCGCGAATGCCGAGGCCGCTCTCATCAAGACTGCGGACGCGGGCGGCGCCTCGAGCTTCAACATCGGCATCGGCGCGGTCGTCGATCCGCGGGTCCAGGTGCTCGGCGACGGGTTCGTCGAGAATCAGCCGCCTCCGGGGACGGAGACGGAGGTCCGGTACAAGACCACCGACCAGTGGGGGGTCGTGGTGTTGTTCTCGTTCAGTTTTTAGGGGCGGGCGCATGGCCACTCGGGTGCGGGCCTGTGGGAGTCCTCTACGGCTTCAACCTCACGTCGAACCGGTACGCCGAACACTCCCTGGGCGCGCTTCCAGGACGTCCTGCGCGGCGTGACGCGAATCGTGGGGACGGGAGAATCGAAGGACGCCGCCGAAGTTGCGGTGGGATCTGGGGATTCCCTGTCCGCGCCGATCGGAAGCCCAGGGCGCGCGAATACGCCGCACGGACGTCAGGGTGGAACTCTTGGACCCACCGCAACTTCGGCCTCGTGCTCGGCGCGAGTCCTATCCGCCACGGACGACCGCAGCGTGTCGTAGGTGACCGCGTCGTCCCCTCACGCGCCTTCGGGCCCCGTCCAGTTCAGCGAAGCCTTTTCCGACGTGAAGCGGAGGGCGCGCGCTTCGGTCGGCCGCCCCCACTCCCCGGAGCCGGTGTCGTCGCAGTCTCCCTTGAGGGGGGAGACCCCGTCCTCGTCGCAGACGCTCTCGATCGCGAATACGCCGAACGATCCGCTCTTGACGACCCCGGCAGCATCGTCGTGCGGAACCCCGACCGCGAATTCCGGAACGCCGTCGCCCGTCGCGTCCCCCGCCTCCGCGATCGCCGACCCGAAGAGCCCCTCAGCGACCTTCACGGGGGCAGGAGAACCCCGACGACGGCTCCCGTTTACCGAAAGCGACCGACGGGGCGATCGACCTCGAAGGAGAACGCGCGGCTCCGCGGTCGTCGGCGAAGACGATCCCGCGGCACGTCCATCACGGACCGCAGGTCCCCGCGGTCGACTTCGAGGCGAACCCGCACGCGAGCGACTGCGACGGCCGCTCGACTCCCGTTCCGTCGCGCCCGTGCGAGCCCTCGACCGAGGCGGCGTCATCGGCGACCACGATCACCGCGACGCTCCCCGACGGAGGCGCACCGGTCCACGTCCCGGTCGTCCCGGTCGCACAGGTCTCGGCCGTCACGGTGTAGGACGCCATCGAGGCGAGGTCGTACCAGACGAGGTGGGTCCCGGCCGGGGGGCAGGCCGAGGCGTCCCATGCGATCGTCACGTCACCCCCTTCCGCCTTCGTGACGGTCATCGGCTGGCCGAGGACTTCCTTGCCGTCCGGGATCGGCGGCGGGTCGGAGGGCGGCGCCACGTCCTCGAATCGGACGGAGGCGATCGCGGCGTTCCCGGAGAAGAAGCTGTTCTTCATGTACTGCCCGATCATCCAGATCCGGTTACGGTCTGTGGGATCGGACTGGATCCCGAAGTAGTCGCCGTGGCGGTTCGAGAAGTTGTTCACCGTCGAATCGGCGAGGAGCTCCGCGAAGCGGACGGTCCCGAGGGCGTCGACGTTCCAGTAGCGCGCCGTCGGCCGCAGGTCGGGACCGGAGAACGCGGAGAGCATCGCGAAGTCGTCGTCCTCGGTGTCCGGGATCACGTAGGGGAAGAACGTGTCCTTGCCCGTGACCTCGATCGAGTAGGTCTGTTCGCGGACCGCGGGGTTCGACGCCACGTCGATGCGGGTCACCCAGACGGCGGCTCCTTGCGAACCGGCGATCGCCTGCGCGGTCCAGAGCTTTCCCTGTTCGTAAACGACGTTCCAGAGATTGGCGCCGAGACTGTCGACGCGGGTGCTCGTTCCGGGCTGCCGGCCCTTCGGAGGCGGGCCGTAGGTGCCGGGCAGCGCGACCGAACTGGACGTAAGCGACGGCGACGCGAACCGGTCACCCGTCAGGCGCCAGAGGTTGATCCGGTCGCCGAGGAAGGAATCGGTGTGGGCGAGGTAGTACTCGTCGCCCGGAACGGCCGTAGGCACCGTCGCCGGGCGGAGTCGGTAGGAGTTCCCCCCGCTCGGCGTGAGAACGTCGATGATGTGGGTGTTTCGCAGCGGGACCCCGGCATAGCCGTCGTCCTTCGAGTAGACGAAGAGGGTCGCGTTCGAAAAGCCGCCGCCAGCGGTGAACATGTTCGCGGTGAAGTAGACCGCGAAGCGGTCGATGCCGATCGAGCCGTAGTCGGCCCAGTTCCCCGCCTGCCCGGCGTCGGCGTCAATCCAGTACCTGTTCCAGGCCCCCGAGGCGTCGTTCGTCTGCGAGAAGGCGACGTAGATGCGCGAGTCCTGCTGCGCGCCGTACCGGGCCAGCACGGCGACGATGAAACGATCGAAGAAGGGATCGTAGATCGCGAGCGGGTCGAAGACGCCGAACTCGGGAGGAATGCCGAAGAACGACGCGAGCGAGAGCGGTCCCTGGAGGAGGATTCCGGATTTCGAGTAGATCTCGATGCGGACGTTCACGAGGGCGACGAGCGTCGTCCGGCCGACGGCGAGGACGCAGTCGGGGGGTGCCACGCCGTCCTCGTAGGGCCCCTCGATCCTCGTGTCGATGGCCGGGAACGAAAGGAGGCTCTCCTCGGCGGCCTTGACCTCGGTGAGCGAGGCGTCCAGGGCCGTCCCGTCGAGCGGCGGCTCCGACGACGAACCGAAGGACGCCGGGTCGGGGAACTCGTTCTCGACGAGACGAGGCGCTTCGGCGGGGGCGGAGGAAGCCCGGCCGAGTTTCGCGGGCTCGACGACCCCCGCACGCGAAGGAGGAGGCGCGTGCTCGACCCGGGTCGCGGCGTGGGCGCCGGCCACGGAAAGGAGCACGGCCGCGAGGACCCCGGAGGTTCGAAGGAACCGCTTCATGGAATCGTCTCCACCTTTACGAGCGTCACAGCCGTGCGCGGGCGGTGCCCCTTGTCCACGGGAATCCGGGCGATCGACTCGAGCGTCCCCCACCCGTCGACCACGCGGCCGAAGATGGTGGCACGGCCGTCCCGCTCCGGCAACTCGCCGAGGGCGACGAGGAAGCGGGAGTCCGCCTCGCCGGGCCAGTAGTTCGCGGAGGCGAGCGCCCCCTTCTCGAACTTCGCCGAGGAGGCGCCGGGGACGAAGCGGTACCCGATCGCCTCCAGGTAGGCTTTCCGGCTCATCCCGTCGAGCCGCGCGAACGCCGCCGTGCCCTCGCGCCTCGCTGCCTCCGCGAGCGCGCGGAGCCCCGGAGGGACCGGTCGCTCCGCCTCGACGAGAGAGCGCTCCCGCGGGAGGATCTCCTGCTGCCAGAGCCAGTCCCGCTCGGATCTCGCGATGATGCGGTCGCCGAGTCCCATCGCCTCCGCGTCGATCTCGTCGGGGACCGGCGGTTCCCCCGGGGGCGGCGAGGGCTTCATCCCGAGCGGAGGCATGTCGGGAGAGCATCCGAACACGAAAAAGCCGTGCGGCCGGCTCTCGCAGAGGGCGAGTCCCTCGTAGGACGCCGCGCGGGCGAGGAAGCGCCGGACCGTCTCCGGGGCGCGCTCCGCGTCGAGTTCCACCGTGAAGGGGCCTGCCGACGTGACGATGCGCACTCGGCGCGGGCCCGTCTCCGCCGCGAGGGCGGCCGTCGAGAGAGTCAGGAGGAGGAGAAGTGCGGTCGATCCCCCATACACGACCGGAAATGTACGGCGAAACGAGTGATCGGGAATCGTACCGCGCTCCGAGAAGGTCGATCCGATCCTCGGCCGCCCGGGAAATCGGCCGAGGGTCCCGGGGGACCCGGCACGACCAGCACCCTCGGAGGTCGAAGCGAAGCGGCTCCGGTTTTCCGATCCCCTCGGCCGGACGTCCTTTCGAGGGCCGACACCTGCCGGGTGGCGATTCGTCGAAAGTCCCTTCAAGGAGCGGGCCGCACCGGGATCGGGACGTTGCACAGATCGATGCGTCCGCTCGGATCGAGAAACCACTCCTCGCGCCGGAACCGGCGCGAGTCGACCAAGGCGAGGAACGTGGCCGTGTCGGTGCGTAGGACCTCGAGCCTCGTCCGCTCGGTCTCGGGGAGGTCGGACGCGACCCGCATCGAAACGATCGGAAGGCGCTCCTCCTGCGTCTCGTAGAACCCCATCGATCCCTTCCCCCGGGGGAGCGTCGAGAGTAACTCCATCCCCTGCACGACCCGGCCGAGGAGGGTGACGTTCCGGTCGAGGTGGCGCGGCGCGTGACCGATCACGACGTAGAGCTGCGATCCCCCGCCGCTGTCGGCCTCGTTCCCGCGCCCCGCGCCGACCATTCCGTAGCAGTGCGCGAGCCAGACCCGCCCCGACCTCGGGTCTCGGGCGGCGGGAAAGCCGAGGGAGAACCCGACCTCGGGGGCGTAGACGTCGCCGTCGGGGTGCGGCGTGAATGGGAGATCGGCCCCGACCTCCCGGTCGAACTCGGCCGCGAGGTTTCGATCGGTCGAGCGGATCGGATGTCGCCTCGCCTTGTCCTCCGCGTCGGGGTCCCCCCACTGCACGACGTAATTCTCCTGGGAACGAAGGATCGCGAGGCCGTCGAAGTACCCCTCGCGCGCGAGAGCGCGGACGTGCGCCGCATGGTTCGGGGCGAACATCGGGGCGAGCTCGATCACGACGCGCCCTGTGGGGAGATCGAGGTAGATCGTGTTCTCGGGATCGAGCGCCCTCCAGTCGGAGGGGTTCGACGCCGCGAGCACCTCGGCCATCGTCGCGCCCCGGGGAGCGGTCGGGATTCCGGCCTTCGAGGCGCAGGCAGTCGAGAGGAGGAGCGCGGGCACGAACGGGGCGAATCGACGCATCACCGACACCCTCACGGGGCGCAGCATCGCACAGGTGGGATCGGTCATAGAATGATCCGCTTTCCCACTCCAGGAGGACGCCATGCCTCGAAGTCCCGGGCTTCCTCTCCACGAAGAGGTCCTCCTCCTCGCGCTCGGGGACGAGAAGGGGACTGTCGAACGGGGAACGATGATCCGATACGCGATCGGCGGCGCGGTGCTCGCGGAACTCCTGCTCCAGGGACGGATCGGGGTGGAGACGGTGAAGAGGCGCTCGTACGCCCGCCTGCTCGCCCCTCGCCCCACCGGCGACCCGGTCCTCGACGAGTGCCTCGGGCGAATCCGCGATGCGAAGCGCCGCGCCGAACTCCGGACATGGGTCTCACGCTTCGCCTCGCTCCCGGATCTGACGCATCGCGTGGCGAGAGAGCTCTGCCGGCGAGGGGTCCTCCGCGCGGACGAGGAGACGATTCTCCTGCTCTTCAAGCGACGCGTCTACCCCGAGTTGAATCCGGCCCCCGAGCGCGAGCTGCGGACGCGGCTCGAGCACGCGATCCTGACCGACTCTCCCGACCTCGACTCCCGCACCGTCGTCCTCGTTTCGATCGCGAAGAGCGCCGGTTTGCTGAAGTTCCTTCTCGACCGGAAGCGGTTGAAGGCCCGAAAGCGGCGGATCGAGCGGATTGCGGCCGGGGAGCCGACCGGGAAGGCCACGAGGGAAGCAATCGAGGCGATGCAGGCGGCCGTGACCGCGTTGTCCTAGCGACCCGATCGGTGCTTCCGACGGAGCGTGGGGTCGCCGTGGACGCTCGCGGCCGTTCGGACGAGGCGGTCTACCGAGTCGAGGGTCCGGCGGAGGTTCGTGTTTCCGCGCCGGCGGGCGGGGAGTCGATCGCTCGACGGGCATCGGCGGCCTCCGCCCGCCCCACGAGGACGCAGGCGAAGATCGCGACGACGGTGACCACCGCGCCGATGAGGAAGAGGGCCAGTTCAGGCACCGCTTCGTCCTCGACCGGAGATCATGAGGGCGCCGAGCGCCAGGATCGACGGGACCCAGAGGCCCACGAAGAGGCCCTGCTCCTTGTTCCCGTAGAACCAGAGGGCGACGGAAAGTAGGAACGAAAGGCCGGCGGCGAAGAGGAAGAGGAATTTCGCGTTCTTCATCGTTTCCATCGGAGTCTTTCCTCGGCTTCCGGAAAATGGGAGGGCGGGCGGTCTCCTGGGACGGCCCGCCCCCTGAATCCGTCCGAACTACTGCGGCAGGATCACGCGGTCGATCACGTGGATCACGCCGTTCGAGGCCATCACGTCGGCTTGGACGACCCTGGCGCCGTCGACCATGACGCCTTCCTTCCCGGTCGAGATCTTCACCGCCTGGCCCTGGACCGTCTTGGCGGAGGTCAGCTTGACGACCTCGGTCGAGGGGACGGAGCCGGCAACGACGTGGTAGGTGAGGATCGCGACGAGCCGGTCCTTGTTCTCGGGCTTGAGGAGGTCCTCCACGGTGCCGGCGGGGAGCTTCGCGAACGCTTCGTCGGTCGGCGCGAAGACCGTGAAGGGACCCTTCCCCTTCAGAGTCTCGACGAGACCGGCCGCCTGGAGGGCGGTGGCGAGAGTGTTGAAGGAGCCCGCGGCGACAGCGGTGTCGACGATGTCCTTCTTGTCGGACTTGTACGCCTGGGCTGCGGCGATCCCGACGGTCAGGACGAGGGCGAGAGCGAGGGACCTGGCGACGAGTTTCTGCATGACTGCCTCCTTGTTCCGGTTGAGCGTGTGCGTGTGCATTGCCCTTTAATCATTAAGCAAAAATATTTGCCTCGCAAGAAAATCTGCACTAGAATTTCAAAGTCGCTTGAACCGGAGTCAAAAGAACGTCGTGTTTTTTGAACGGGAAGGAAATGAGGCGCGCGATGCTCTCGAAAACCCTCGAGGACGGTCTTTCGGCGTACGCCATCGGGGAGAAGATCCGGGCGCTGCGGCTCAAGAAGAAGATCGGGCTCGTCGATCTCGGAAAACACACCGGGCTCTCTCCCGCGCTCCTGTCGAAGATCGAGACGGGGAAGCTCTTCCCTACCCTCCCGACGCTCCTCCGCGTCGCGATGGTGTTCGGGGTGGGCCTCGAGCATTTCTTCGGGGGTACGGAGCGGGGACCGGTCCTCGCGATCGTCCGCCGGGAAGAGAGGCAGCGTTTCCCGGACTCTCCCGGCGCGGAGACCGTCGCGTACCATTTCGAGAGTCTCGATTTCCCCTCGAAGGACCGGCGGCTCCGGGCCTATCTCGCCGAGTTCCATCCCGTCACCGCTGAAGACGCGAGGCGGCACGAGCACGCGGGGATCGAGATGGTCTATCTCTTCGAGGGACGCCTCGCGATCGACATCGGGAAGGAAGCGCACACCCTGGAGGCCGGCGACGCGATCACCTTCGACGCCTCGGTTCCGCACGCATACCGCCGGGTCGGCAAGAGGCCCTGCCGGGCGATCGTCGTCTCGGCGCCTTGAGACGGGGAGGATTCATGACGGGCAAGGTTCTGATTTACGGCGGCTCCGGAGGGATCGGCTCGGTGACGGGTCGGGCGCTGCTCGATCGCGGATACGGTCTTCACCTGGTGGCTCGAAACGAAGAGACTCTCGCGGCCGTCGCCCGCGACCTCGGAGCGACCCACACGGCAGGCGACGTCGAAGACCCAGGGCTTTTCGTTCGCGCCACGCAGGACGCCGGCGAGCCGCTCGCGGGGCTCGTGTACGCCGTCGGAACGATCCGATTGAAGCCGCTCCACCGCCTCACGGAGGAGGAATTCCTCCGGGACTTCCGCATCAACGCGTCGGGCGCCGCGCTCGCCGTGCAGGCGGCGCTCCCGGCCCTCAAGAAGGCGGAGAACGGAGCGTCCGTGGTCTTCTTCTCCAGCGTGGCGGTCGCCCAGGGCTTCACCGCGCACGCCTCGATCGGGATGGCGAAGGGAGCGGTCGAGGGGCTCACCCGTTCCCTCGCGGCCGAGTTCGCACCGAAGGTCCGCGTCAACGCGATCGCTCCCTCTCTCACCCGAACCCCCCTGGCCGAAAGCCTCCTTTCGAGCGAGCCGATGGCCGCGGCGATCGCGGGGCTCCACGCTCTCGGGCGCCTCGGTGAACCGCGCGACGTGGCCGCTCTCGCCGCGTTTCTCGTGGGTCCCGAGTCGGGCTGGATCACGGGCCAGGTCTTCGGCGTGGACGGTGGGAGATCGAGGGTCCGAGCGAAAGGTTGAAGGCCGGCGTGGGGCCGAGATCCTCACCTTCCAAGGCGAAGGCCCGGGAGCGAACCCGGGCCTTCTGTTCGCGCCGGCGTTCACCGGCGTGCTGGCTGGTCCCCTCGGAGGGGGGCCTTTGAAGACATCGACAACGTACTCCCGTCCCTCGTCGAAGGCAACCCGTTTGTGGACCCTCACGCTCGGTGCCGCCGCTCGGGACGACGCCGCCTGCTCCCTCGACCTCGTCGCTCCGCCGCGCCAGGTGCGCCGCGTCATCGGTCCCCTCACCGAAGGCCGCGCCCTGGGCTACCATGCCCCCCCAACACAAGGAGCCCGCCCATGTCCACCGCCATCGAAGGTCTCGAACCCGCTCCGGTCTGGAAGCACTTCGCCGCGTTCTCGAAGGTTCCCCGCTGCTCGAAGCACGAGGCCGCCGCCGCGAAGTTCGTCGTCGACGCGGCGAAAGCGCTCGGTCTCGCCTTCCGCCAGGATAAGGTCGGAAACGTGGTCGTGAAGAAACCGGCCGCCAAGGGGTACGAGGGCAGGCCGTCGGTCTGCCTGCAGGGCCACCTCGACATGGTCTGCGAGAAGAACGCCGACAAAAAGCACGACTTCTCGAAAGACCCGATCGAACTCGTCCGGAAGGGGAACTTCTTGATGGCGAACGGCACCACGCTCGGGGCCGACAACGGCATCGCGGTCGCCACGAATCTCGCCATCATGGAGGACCGGAGCCTCGAACACGGTCCGCTCGAGCTGCTTTTCACGGTCGACGAGGAGACCGGCCTCACCGGCGCGAACGCGCTCGAGACGGGGTTCATCGAGAGCCGGATCCTCCTCAACCTCGACTCGGAGGACGAGGGGGTCCTCTATGTCGGCTGCTCCGGGGGGAAGGACACCGTCGGCACCTGGAAGGTGGAGACCGAGCCCGCCCCCGCGGGATCGAAGGCGATCGAGGTCCGGGTCGCCGGCCTTCGCGGCGGCCACTCCGGCCTCGAGATCGACAAGGGACGCGGAAACGCCTTGAAGATCCTGAACCGCGTGCTCACGGCGCTCGAGGGGGTCGGGGCGCGGCTCGCGCGGATCGACGGCGGGAACAAGCGAAACGCCATCCCCCGCGAGGCGTCCGCGGTCGTGCTCGTCCCGGCACGCCGCGTCGAAGAGGCGAAGGCGCTCGTCGCGGAGTGGAACGGCGTCGTCCGGCACGAGCTCGCGAACGTCGAGCCCGATCTCGCGGTGACCGTCGCGGATTTCGGCGGCCGACCGGCCGTCCTCAAGCGGAAGTTCCAGAAGGGGATCATCCGCGCGATCACGGCCCTTCCGCACGGCGTGACGAAGATGAGCGCCGACCTGCCCGGCCTCGTCGAGACCTCGACGAACGTCGCGATGGTCGCGACCCGAGGGAAGAAGATCGAGTTGGCGACGAGCCAGAGAAGTTCCGTCGCCTCGGAGATTCTGGAGATCGCCGACACCGTGCGAGTCATCTTCGAGATGGCCGGTGCGGAGGTCCACCAGAGCAACGGCTACCCGGGGTGGAAGCCCGACATGGGCTCGGCGATCCTCGAGACCTCGAAGAAGACCTACGAGCGACTCTTCGGCAAGACCCCGGAAATCAAGGCCGTCCACGCCGGCCTCGAGTGCGGGATCATCGGCGAGAAGTATCCCGGCATCGACATGGTCTCGTTCGGGCCGACGCTCCAGGCCGTTCACTCACCGGAGGAGAAGATCCTGATCGACACGGTGCCGAAGTTCTACCGGTTTCTGCTGGCCCTCCTGAAGAACGTCGCTTGACCTCCTACATGACCGCGGTGGGCGGGGCCGGCTCGTCGGCCTTGCCCGCCTTCGAGAGCGGAACGAGGATCAGGTAGGCCGCCAGGATCGCGAAGACCGGAAGTGCGAGCCAACCGGCGATCCCCTCGAATCCGGGGACGTGCCAGAACTCGGCCGGCATCCCCATGCGGTCCTTCAGGAAGACGACAGTGGCGACCAACAGTCCGACGAGCGCCTCCCCCGCGATCAAACCGGAGGCGGCGAGCACGCCGGCGTTTTCGACGCGGGCCTTCTGCGCCTCGTTGAACCCGCGCTTTTCGCGCATCTTTTCGACGATCCCTCGGATCAATCCGCCGATGAAGATCGCGAACGTCGTCTCGAGCGGGAGATACATGCCGACCGCGAAGAGCATCGGGGAACGGACCTTGATCAGGATCAGCGAGATCCCCATGGCGATCCCGACGATCACGAGCGGCCACGCCATCTCGCCGCCGACGATCCCCTGCGAAACCGCGGCCATGAGGCCGGCCTGCGGCGCGGCGAGGTTCGGCCCGCCGAAGCCCCCGATCTCGGGATTCGCTTTGAGGTCCGAGACGTGCAGGACGTAGAGGGGGAAGAAGAGGACGAGTCCCGACACGATCACGCCGATCACGTCTCCGACCTGCATCCTCCACGGCGTGCCTCCGAGGATGTGCCCCACCTTGAGGTCCTGAAGCATCTCGCCCGCGACCGCGGCCGACACGCAGCCGACCGCCGCGACTCCGAGCACCGCGGCGACCCCTTCGATTCCCTTCGCCCCGACGATCACCATGGTGAGCGCGGCGACGATCGTCGTCGCGAGCGTGAGCCCCGAGACGGGGTTGTTCGAGGAGCCGATCATGCCGACGAGGTTTCCGGAGACCGCGGCGAAGAAAAACGCCGTCACGATGATGACGATCCCCGCGAAGACCGCGGCGGGCACCGCCTTGGTGAAGTAAAAGTACAGGGCGGTCATCAGGACGAACAGGACGACGATGCCGACGAGGACCGTCCGGAACGGGAGGTCCCGCTCGGTCCGGTCCGCGGGCGCCTCCGCCGTCGCCGATTTTTTCACGTCGGCGAGCCCGCGGCGGATGCCGGCGATCAGGTTGTTCCGCATCCGGTAGAGCGTGTAGGTCGCCCCGACCAGCATCCCTCCGACCGCGATCGGCCGGACGATGTACCGGTAGAGGTGGTTGGTCAGTCCGCCCCAGTCCTGGGCGCCCTCGGGCGAGGTGTAGGCCCCGATCATGTGCGGACCCAGGAAGTAGACCAGGAGCGGAACGAAAAGGCCCCAGGCCAGAAGACCGCCCGAGAAGTTCAACGCGGCAAGCTCGGGTCCGATGATGTAGCCGACCCCGATGTAAGCCGGGCTCGCGGCGGGGGCGTGGAAGGTCGTGATGCCACCGGCGGCGACCTTGTTCGAAGAGGCGTCGAGGCCGAGCCGGACGAAGCTCTCCTTCACCTTGCCGACCGCCATCGCGAACGCGTTCGACTTCGCGAAGATGCCGAGATCGGCGACGAACTGCAGGAGCGCGCCGACCCCCATCGCCTTGAAGAGCTGCTTGGCCGCCTCCGACCCGCGCTGGCCGGCCTTGTGGATCTCGCTCGCCGCGACCGACTCGGGAAAGGGGAGGGACTTGTCCTCGACCATCACCCGCCTGAGGATCGTGACGAACAGGATGCCGAGGAGGCCGCCCAAGATCATGAGGGCGGTCGCCGTCAGGTATTCGGAGAGAAGGTTTTCCGGCCGGAAGGTCCAGATGTTGAGGATGACGAAGGCGGGGATCGTGAAGATGGCCCCCGCGGCGACCGACTCCCCGATCGAGCCGACGGTCCGCGCGAAGTTCTCCTCGAGGATGTTCCCCTTGAGCATGCGCAGCACCGCCATGCTGATCACCGCCGCCGGATAGGTTGCCGCGATCGTCATGCCTGCCTTGAGGCCGAGGTAGGCGTTCGCGGCACCCAGGATGACGCTCATGAAGAGGCCCAGGAGAAGGGCCCGCATCGTGAACTCGGCGAGGTTCGCGCTCGACGGCACGAAGGGCTGGAACTTGCCCGGCTCCCCGTTCGACGGTTTCGTCGGATCTGTGTGGGCCATCGTGTGTGCTCTCCGGGCGGCGAGCCGGCCCCTGGCCGGACGGGCCGCGAAAACGAAGGGGCGGATGCTACTACGTTTCCGGCCGGGATGCGGGGTCGAAGGGGCAGTTCGCGTCGATCGGTCCCACCACGAAGACCCGGCTTCGCGATCGCTCCGATCCCGGCGGCGGGGTACATCCTGTACGAGTTCCTCCAGTCGGTGCTTCCCAAGGGGGTCTTCGACTGGAAGGACGTGATCGGGACGTTGCTCGGGCTGGCCTTCGCGCTCGCGGCCCTCTGGGCGGCGTGGGGTATCGTCCCCGAAGGGCCGCCGGATTCGGATCGTCGGAGCGCCTACGAGGTCCGCGCGAGCCTCCGAGTCGCCCCTCGCCGACGCCGTTCCGCTATCTCTCGCCCTTCATCGCCGCCGCGAACGCAGCCGCGTCCATCGTGACGGCCTGCGCGAAGCCGCCGACGAATCGAACCTCGCGAGGTTCGAGCAGGAAGAGGGAGAAGTCCCCGAAACCGAACGTCGGTTCGCTTTCCGGGAATCGTTCGAGATAGGCGTATCGTGCCTCCTCGTGTCGCGGATCGAGTTCGGACAGCCGCTCGCTCCGGGCCCGGATCGTCGCGCGAGCGAGCGCCCGCACCGACCGGCCCTCTTCCGGAGCCGCGACGACGAGAAGGCTGACGCGGGGATCCGCGAGCATGTCCCCGGTGTGCGCCGCGAGCCCGCTCACATGGATCACGAATCCGCGCCCGTCCGGCAGAATCGCGTACGGCGCCAACGAGACGGCCGGTTCGCCGTCGTGCAGGGTGCCGAGGGCGGCGATCCGCTGGGTTTCGAGGAGCGTTCTCAGCGCGATGGACTGTGGGGGGTTCATGGCGCGAGCAGGATACAGCCGGGAGTGCCGGGGTCCGCCTTCCCGAAAGGACCGATCAGCGCCGCACCTCCGCGCGCGCTTTTCCCAGGGCTCGTTCCAGAACCGGGTCGCCGGGAAGCTCCGAGAGTTCCCGCTCGAGCGCCGCGATGTAGGCTTCCGCGCTCCCTTGCCCGCAGCACGCGAGGGCGCGCGCGTATCGGGCCATCGCATCGGACGGATCGGCCGCGACCGCTCGCTCCGCCTCCGCCAGCATCTCCCCCCAGCGGCCGAGCTGGTTGAGCACGCGCCAGCGGGCGTCGCGCAATTCGCGCCTCGCGGGTTCGAGCGTGAGGCCCGCGTCGTACGCCGCGAGGGCCTCGCGGTAGTTCCCGAGCGCGAACCGGGCATCGCCGAGCATGCGCCGGAGCTCGGACGCCCCCGGCGCGATCTTCGCCGCCGACTCGAGGAGAGGCAACGCCTCTTCGTGTCGGCCCTGCGTTCCGAGGACGTGCGCGAGCCGGACGCGCGCGTCGACGCTTTCCGGTTCGACGGCGATCACGCCGCGGTACAGCGCGACCGCCCTGTCCATCTCCCCGCGCGCCGCGCTCCGATCCGCCTCGGCCATCGCCTTCATCGAGCGCAGGGCCTCGCGTGGGTCGCGCCCGCTTCCCGCCGTCGTCGATCCCGACGGAGGAGTCCACGCATATCCGAGCGACTGCAGGGCGCGTCGCGCCTCTTCGTCGAGAACCGCGGTTTCGGCGGCGCCGGCGTCGAGATCGGCGACGAGCCGTTCGAGTCGCTCTTGCATGTCCCGGGCGCGGATCGGCTCGATCGCGGCGAGATTCCGGAGTTCTTTCGGATCCCGCCCGAGGTCGTACAACTCGCTGACCGATCCGCGCACGAGCTTCCACCCGTTTTCGCGCAGCCCCCGAAGGGGCGCGCAACCGTGATGGAGTGCGGCGTAGAGGCTCTCGGAGTAGCCCGAGAGGGACGACCGGGGCACCGATTCCCCACGCAGGAGCGGCCCGAGGTCGCGCCCGTGCACCCCCGCGGGAGAAGGGAGCCGGAGGAGGCCCAGGACCGTCGGCAGGACGTCGATGAGGCTCACCGGGGCCGCGATCGGTCGCCCGAGGCGGAGACCCGGCGCGCGCAGGACGAGGGGCACGCGGATCGTCGCGTCGTGGATCAGGACGCCGTGCGTCGGCTCGTCGTGCTCGCCGAGCGACTCCCCGTGGTCGGCGGTCACGATCACGAGAGTGCGGCCGGCTCCTCGACGTGCCTCCCAGGCGTCGATCAGGGTGCCGACGACCCGATCCACGTAGGCGATCTCTCCGTCGTATTCGGAAGGGTATCGCGATCGTTCGGGCTCCGGCGGGCGGTACGGTGCGTGGGGGTCGAAGAGGTGGACCCAGGCGAAGAGCTTTCCGGCGCTCTGGGTGTCGAGCCAGCGGATGGCGGCGGCCACGACGTCTTCTCCCCGCCTCTCCGCGTAGGAGAGGACCGCCGGGTCGCCGGGTCCCGCCATGGTGTCGTCGTAGGTCCCGAAGCCCTGGTGGAACCCGTAGCGGCGGTCGAGCACCTGCGCGCCCACGAAGGCGCCGGTCGTGTAGCCGGCGTCCCTCAGAACTTCGGCGAGCGTCGTCTCGCCCTCCGGCAGCCGATAGGCGCCGTTGTCGCGAACGGTGTGGCTCGGGGGCAGCCGGCCCGTGAACAAGGACGCGTGCGCCGGCTTCGTCAGCGGCGACGGGCTGATCGCGTCGCCGAACCAGACGCCGTCGCGGGCGAGGGCGTCGATTCGAGGAGTCCCGGGTCCGGGGGCACCGGTGTGGGAGAACCGATCCGCGCGCGCCGTGTCGATCGTGACGAGCAGCACGTCGTTCGGCTCGATCGGAGGCTTCGGGCGGCCGCAACCCGCCGCTGCCGAGAGAACGAACGCGGCGACGACCGCGAAAGAGGCGGTTTGGCGGTGTCGCTTCCCGGCGCGGCGCATCGATTTCAAGATCCCGCAGGGCAGGCGGGGCTGTCAACTTCCGTTCTCCGAGGTATTCTCGTCCGCCGCAACACGGAGGAGGAGCATCCATGTCCAGACGTCAGGTCTCGATCAGCCCTTCGGGGGAAGAATTCCCGATCCCGGGTCCGGACGACTACGCGAAGGAGTTCGCGCGCCTGAAGCGCCTCGTCGCGAGCGAGCGCAAGAAGGGGCGCGAGATCGTCGTCGTCGTCGGGGTGGGGTTCGTCGGGGCGGTCATGGCGGCCGTGGTCGCCGACGCGAAGGACCGGAACGGGCGGCCGACCAAGTTCGTCATCGGCATGCAGCGGCCGAGCCCGCGGAGCTTCTGGAAGATCCCGCTCCTCAACCGCGGGCTCTCCCCGGTCAAGTCGGAGGATCCGGAGGTCGACGTCCTGATCCGGCGCTGCGTGCTCGAACAGAAGAACCTCGTGGCGACCTACACCTACGACGCCCTGCAGCTCGCCGACGTGGTCGTCGTCGACGTCCAGTGCGACTACCTGAAGGAGTCGCTCGGGGACTGCCGCACGGGCAAGGTCGAGATGGAGGCCCTCGAGGCCTCGATGGCGGTCATCGCGGAGAAGATCCCCCCGGAGGCGCTCGTGCTGATCGAGACGACGGTGGCCCCCGGAACGACCGAACAGGTCGCCTACCCCATCATGAAGAAGGCGTTCAAGGCGCGCGGCGTCAAGTCCGATCCGATTCTCGCCCACAGCTACGAGCGGGTCATGCCCGGCCGGGACTACGTCAAGTCGATCCGCGATTTCTGGCGGGTGTGCAGCGGGGTGAACGAAAAGGCCAAGGCGCGGGTCCGCCGCTTCCTGGAGGAGATCCTCAACACGAAGGAGTACCCGCTGACGGTCCTCGACCGGCCGATCGAGTCCGAGACCGCGAAGATCGTCGAGAACAGTTACCGCGCCACCATCCTGGCCTTCCTCGACGAGTGGTCGCTCTTCGCGGAGCGCAACGGCGTCGACCTCCGCAAGGTGATCGACGCGATCAAGGTGCGCCCGACGCACTCGAACATGATCTTCCCTGGGCCTGGGATCGGCGGGTACTGCCTCCCGAAGGACGGGGGGCTGGGCGTCTGGGCCTACCGCCACATCCACGGCTTCGAGGACGACATCTTCCGGATCACTCCCCTCGCGATCGACATCAACGACACGCGCGCGCTCCACGCCGCCCAGCTGGTCCGGGACGCGCTCCGCAACATGGGCCGCCCCGTGGCGTCCGCCGAGGTGCTCCTCCTGGGCGCCGCGTACCGGGAGGACGTCGGGGACACGCGCTACAGCGGCTCCGAGATCATCGTGCGCCGGCTCGCGGAGATGGGCGCGGAGATCCGCGTCCACGATCCCTATGTCGACCGCTGGTGGGAGCTCGAGGCGCAGGACACCTACCCGCATCCGGGCTACAGCCGCTCGAAGTTCTTCCACCGCCAGGACCGGCTCGCAAGCCTCAGGATCGACCCCGATCTCTGGCGAGCCATGAAGGGGGCCGACGCCCTCGTGCTCGCCGTCCGCCACCGCCCGTACCTCGATCTCGACCCCGACCGCGTCGTCAAGGCCGTCGGAGGCCCGTGCGCCATCGTCGACTGCTTCTGCGTTCTCGACGACGCCCGCATTCGGAGGTATTTCGAGCTCGGCTGCGAGGTCAAGGGGATGGGGCGGGGCCACATCCAGCGCATCAAGGAGTCGGTTCGCCAGCAAGGGCGCAAGGGAGGCGTCCGAGGCGGTCGCCCCCTTCGTACGCGGTCCCCTCGAGCCCGTTAGAGGCCCGGATCGCAAGCGCCGCCGATCCCGTCGGAATCTCCGTCCGCCTGGTCGGGGTTGAAGATCGTAGGGCAGTTGTCACAGACGTCCCCCCGTACGTCCTGGTCGGCGTCGTCCCGGGAAGGGTTCGCGTCGAGCGGGCGGTTGTCGAGCGGGGACGCGTCGACGATCAGGTCGCCATCGATGTCGGTGGAGCAGTCCGGGTCATTCGACCCGTACGGCGTACGCTCGGTGCCGTCAGAGGCCCGGCCGAGCGCGCCCGCGCCGCCCACAGGCTCCACCGGCCCGGCGACCCCTCCCTCCCCGAACGAAACACGTGCGGTCCCTCGGGCCGCGCATCGTCAGGAATCACGCGATCGAATCCAGAATGGAATCACCGGATGGACGGCCGAGCGAGACGCCCCAAGTGGTCCCCGATCGGGCGAAAACCACTGGTCCCCTACGGGCGAGAGTGGACACATGGGCAACCGGACGAGGACACGGCGAGCGGTCTCGAAGCCGCGGTCGGTCCGAAATCCCTGAAGGACCTCCGTCACGATGACCGGAAGCGTCGCCAGGTCCTCCTCTGCGCGGAGGCGGTTTCGAGGCGCTCCGCGTGAGCGCTTCGGATGCCATTGAAGAAGTTTGCCCAGGTGTTCGAGTCGACGACGATCATGACCGCGGCGCCCGAGACGATCTCCAGCCATCCGCGTCGCCATCCCAGGCGAGCTTGCCCCGAAGGCGCAGCACCGCGCGATAGAGGCTTCCCTTGTCGATCAGGCGACGAAGCGCGATGTCCACGATCTCTCGCTTGGTCCGTGCGCCCGTGAGCTGCATCGCCTTCTCGATCAAGGAGTCGTCGAGTTCGATATTCGTTCGGCCCATGTCGCGTCTCTCCGAAGCCTGGATACACCAAAACACTTCAACTTTGTGTATGTTCCAACCTGAGGCCAGCCGAAGAGCAGCACGGTTCCTGACCGGCTTCATGCGTCGCCCCTCGACTCTACGCGACCTCTACGCACCGCACGCCGCGTCGGATCGAGGGTGGAACTGCCTGAGGCTTTGTAGGTTACGTCCCGTTTGGC
Source organism: uncultured Acidobacteriota bacterium (assembly GCA_964383585.1). Lineage (GTDB taxonomy): Bacteria > Acidobacteriota > Polarisedimenticolia > Polarisedimenticolales > DASRJG01 > CAYLHQ01. The sequence continues at coordinate 139,929 of CAYLHQ010000002.1, read as the reverse complement.
GCTGCGACCCACTGGACTGAAAGTGCGCTGGTCTTGGTAGCCGCCTTCGATCCGAGCGGGCCGCAAGATCTTGCTCATGAACGGGATGCGAGCAATGCCCCCACCAGGACTCGAACCTGGGACCAGCGGATTATGAGTCCGCCGCTCTGACCGACTGAGCTATGGGGGCACGATCCGGCGGGATTGTAGACCGCTCGCGGCAGATCGCCCTCGCCGTCATTCGCCTCCGAGGATCTCGTCGAGGAGATCCTGGATTCCGAGTTCGCCCGCCCAGCGTCGCAGATACTCTTGATCGAGTCGCTCGCCCTGGACGCCGACGATCCCGCGGGCGTCCTCCACCTGGCGCTCCGACACCCTCCCACCCAGGAGGTACCAGAGGAGCTTGCGGAGGATCGTGTCCTCCGGGGACTTGACGAACAGGTCGACCTTGACGCCGGTGTCGAGGTGGACGAGGTTGCAACTCGACCGCTCCCGGATCGCTCTCGCGATCGATGCGGCGTCCGCGTAGAAGCGACCCTCGAGCGATTCCTCGATCGCTCGCTCCGATCCCTGCGCCGGATCGATCACGAGGTCGATGTCGTGCGTCTGACGCGGGATGCCGTGAAGCGCGCTCGCGTAGGATCCGCCCAGTTGGTACGCGATCCCCAGACGCTCCAGCACCTCGATGACGATCCCGGCGACGCGCAGAACCTCCGGATCGAGCGCCGTTCCCCGCGCCGTCGACCTTCCGCGGGCCGTACACGCGCGCCGCCATTTCCGCCCCGAGGACGAGGTCCATCAGGATGCGGACCCGCTCCTCGGGAGACGCCTCGGGGTGCCGCATCGCGATCCCGGCCATCGCGAGCCTCCGGGCGGTCCGATTGGCGTCCTACACGAGGGCCCACTTCCGCGCGGGGGACATCGCGCGCAGCACTCGGTATTGGACCCGGCGCGCGTCGTCCGACGTATCCGAAACCGAAGGCGATCGCCCCTTTCCGTCCACGGCGGAAGGGTAACACCGTTACATCGCTCCCTCCCCCGCGTAATACCGGCCGGAGAGGAGAACCCGATGAAGCTTCGCCGTGCGCTCACCGCCCTCGCCCTTCTCGCCGCCTTCGCCGCCGCACTCCCCGCGGAGGCGCAGACCGTTCCGCCCGAGGCCGCCCCCCCGGACAGCCGGGAGACGCGGAACGCGCTCTATAGGATCCTCGACCGCGTTCCCCCCGAGCTGGGGATGGTCCTGAAGCTCGACCCCGCGCTCGTAGGGAACCAGAACTACGTCGCCGCTTACCCCGAGCTCGCCGCGTTCCTCGCGCAGCATCCGGAGATCGCGGCGCACCCCGGGTACTTCTTCGAAGACGTCGCGCTCCCGCCTCCCCGCATCGACGTCGACTCGCCTCGGCGGATGGTGATGGACATCCTCGGGGCGAGCGCCGCGCTCCTCGGCTTCCTCGCCGTCGTCTTCACGCTCGCCTGGCTCGTGAAGTCGCTCATGGCCCAGCGGCGCTGGAGCCACGTCATGCGCGTGCAGACCGAAGCGCACAACAAGCTCCTCGACCGGCTCGGGTCGAACGAAGAGCTGCTCGCCTACATCCAGTCTTCCACGGGCCGTCGCTTCCTCGAGTCGGCCCCGATCCTGGTCGACGAGGCCCATCCCGGCCCGCGCGCCCCGATCTCCCGTCTCCTCTGGTCGGTGCAGGCTGGGCTCGTGCTCGTCGCCGGGGGGATCGGGCTGCAGTTCGTGAGCACCGGCGTCCCCCCGGGCGGCGCCGAACCCCTCTCGGCGCTCGGGATCCTCGCGATCGCGGTCGGGGTGGGGTTCGTGCTCAGCGCGATCGTCGCCTTCGTGATTACGCGCAAGCTCGGCCTCTGGTCCCCCGCCGCGGCCGCGCCCGACCTGGGAGCGGGAGCCTAGGGATCGAGGCGGGGAAACGATGCGATCATGGACGCGATGGACGCGGTGTTGACGCAGGACGCGGCGATTCCCGGCGTCGCCGCCGGGGCGATGGACGAGGAGTCGTTCCGCGCCTTCTACGACCGGACCGCGCGTCCGCTGTGGGCGTACCTCTCCCGGATCACCGGGAACCCGGCCGCGGTGGACGACCTCCTTCAGGAGGCCTATTACCGCTTCGTCCGCGCCGGGGCGGCGCACGAGAGCGAGGCGCACCGGAGGAACTCGCTCTACCGGATCGCGACGAACCTCGCCCGAGACCGGGCGCGGCGCGGGGCGGGTGCCGTCCTCGTGCCGATCGAGGAGGAGCGCCCCTCCTCCGAGCGCCTTGCCGACCGCGTCGAGCATCGTGCCGATCTCGCCCGCGCGATGGCGCGGCTCGAGCCGAAAGAACGGCAGATGCTGTGGCTCGCTTACGCGGAAGGGTCGTCGCACGAGGAGATCGCGGGAATCGTCGGCGTCAAGGCCGTGAACGTGAGGACGCTTCTCTTCCGCGCGCGGCGGCGTCTCGCCGGGATCCTCGGGGAAGGGAACGGGCGTGGCTAGGCGGGGGTGCCTCCGGGAAGCGGAGATGCTCGATGCGATCGGCGCCGGGCGGTGGCCGGAACGGTGCGACGCGGGGCTGGCCGCCCACGTCGCTCGATGCGACGAGTGCTCGGAAACCGCCATCGTGGCCGCGGCGCTGCTCGATGCGCGCCACGCCGCCGTGCGGGGCGCCCCTGTCCCCTCCTCCGGCCTCGTCTGGTGGCGGATGCAGATGCGGGCGCGGCGCGAGGCGGCGGTGCGGGTCGAGCGAACCCTCTCCTTCGCCCACGCGCTGGTTGTTGCCAGTGCCTCCGGGATCGCGCTCGCGATCCTCGGCGCGGCGTGGCTTACGGGGGCGTTCGAGCTTCCCCCGCTGCCCGTCTCGTGGACGTCGATCGCTGGGCTCGCCGGCGCCGCCTGCGTCGTGCTCGCTCCGGTCGCGGTGTGGTTCGCGGTCACGGAGGAGTGAAACCGTACAACTTGGCCACGGAATTGTGGGCTGGGGCGTGCGCGCTCCCCGCGCATTCCGCCTGCCGCTCGTCGGCGATCCGGGTCGTGATCGGCCGAACCGAAGTTGTGTTGGGTCCTCCGGGTGCCGGTCCCGCCCCGTCCCGAAAGTACGGCGTTACTCCTCCCACTCCCATTCCTCCGGACCATGCTCCGGAGGGGACGCGAACTCCCAGAACGCCCGGACCTCCTTTATGGGAAGGTAGAAGAACTCGACGACCCGCAGGGTCTTCACTGGCGCCTCGGGGAGGCCCACCGGTTTGAACCGAATGCGCGGGAGGTCGCGGAGTGCGGAGGCGAGGAACGGATCGCGGCCGCCTTCCGCGCGATGGCTCTCCACGAGACCGTTCTCGTCCACGAGGAGGAGCACCTTGAAGTCGTGTCCCATATCCCCGGGGTACTGCTCGGGGACGCGGAAAGGCCCGCCGACCGTCTCGACCTTTCTCTGGAAGAGGCGCTCCTTGCCCAGCGCTTCGAGAGCGGTTTGGAGCGTCTCCGCATCGGGGTACTTCCGCTTCACGTAGGGCGCGAGGTACGCGGGGATCTCGATCTTCGCATTCCGCCGGCGCGCTTCCCTCGTGAGCGCGAAGTAACGAAAGCCCGTTTCCGGGTCCCCCTTTCGGGCGTGGGCTTCCGCGAGGCCTAGCGCGATCTCGTCGCGCGGGTAGATGTCGTAGGCGACTCCGAGGTCCTTGATCGCGTCGTCGTACGCCTTCCGCTCGACCAGGACCTCGCCCCGAATCCGGTAGGCCTCGGCTAGGTTGTCGAGTGCAATCCAGTAGTCTTCGGGGACGTGATCGAGAGAGACCGCGCGGCACACGGATGCCGCTTCTCTCATGACCCCCAGGACCAACTCGTCCGCTCGCGCCGGGTCGATCTCGGGGTGCGCGAGGACCCGCGCGGCCGCGAGCCGGCCTCGGATCGACGGATTGTGCGCAAGGGCGCGGCCGACCCGCTCGCGGGCGGCCTCGTGGTTTCCCAGCTCGTACTGTGCGCGGGCGGCGCCGATGAGACCGTTCGGCTCGCCCGGCGCCAGCGCGATGAGGCGCTCGTAGGCCTCGGCGGCGGCAGCCCATTCGTTCTCCCTTTCGAGAATCCAGGCGAGACGGTACTGAAGTCCGGAGTCGAGCGGATCGACGGCGAGACCTTTCCGCAACGCCGGGACCGCGTCGACGGGCCGACGCGACATCGAGTAGGCGAGCGCCAAGCTCGACGCGTACCTCGTATCCGCGGGATCGAGTTCCCTCGCCTTCTCGAGCGCGGCGACCGCACCGTCCAGATCTCGACCGTGGATCCGAACCTGGCCGAGGAGCGCCCAGGCGTTCGCGTTCTCCGGATCCGCGCGGGTCGCTTGATTCAGCAAGTCGAGGGCGAGGTCAACGTCCCGATCCCGGAAGGCGATCTGCGCGAGTTCGAGGAGACTGCCGGCATCGAGGTTCTTGGCGATCGTCCGCGGATCCCGCGGACGACCGAGGCGAACGGTAACCCGTTGATCGAGGTCGTTCGTCATCGCCTTTCCGAAGCTCGCCAATTCGGCCCGCCGCGCGGCGGGGAATTCCACGGAGCGGACACGCAGGCTTCGGGTCGCCCGGAACACTCGCCCATGCAACGTGTACGTGCTCTCGTAACGCCCGAAGTCGCGGTCGACTCGCACTCCCACGGGGGGGACGGCCGTGTCCCCCTCCTCGAGGGTCCACTCCGTGATCTCCAGCGCATCGGACGGTCCGCCGAGCGGGATGGGATCCACGGGAGCGATGGACGGCTCTCCCACCATCGAGAGGGCGTACGCAGAAACCCGGAGTACGGCGCTCGGGACCGGGACGCGGATCTCCTTCTCTTCCGGGGGAGCGAAACCGGCCAACACCAGCCTGTAGGCGATCTCGACCGGGTGGGATAGGTCCCGCGGATCGGAATGCGAGACATCTTGCGGCTCGACTGGAGGTGCGCCCGACTGGACGTTCGCAAGCGAGAACGCAATTTCACGGGCGGCTGGGATTCCGCCCCAAAGAAGTTCCCGGGCCATGTCGCTGCCGGGGCCGACGAGCGTGACCTTCGTGGAAATGGTCAGGCGGCCCCCCGCGTCGATGGCCGCTGCGGTTTCCACGCGGGTCGCGCTCTCAGGGGGCTCCTCGACCGCGACCTCGGGCGGGGCGGATGCGTTGGGGGGGAGGGCCGGCGTCTCGGCCCGGCTCTGCCCGTCGGGATCGGGGACGGCCGCGATGAGAGAGGCGGAAACGAAGGCGACGACCACACTCAGGCCGACGGGACGACACTTCCGCATCCGGAAGCCTCCGAGAGAAGCGACGAGTCGCTCGCCGCAGTGGCGATTTCATTGTTCTCGAACAGCCGCGTAGAATGGAAGAACTTTCGATGTGTCTCTGTTCCAGACTTGACCCCATTCCGGTTTACCATCCGCCGCACACGGAGGAGGAAGCCATGCCCTTTGGAAGTCTCTGGTTGCCCGTCGTCGCCGCCACGGTCGCCGTCTTCGTCGTCAGCTCGATCCTGCACATGGCGCTCAAGTACCACTACGCCGACTACAAAAAGCTCCCAAACGAGGACACGGTCGGAGAGGTCCTGCGGAAGGCCGCGCTCGCGCCGGCACTCTACGTGATCCCGCACTGCATGGACGCGAAGTCGATGAAGGACCCCGAGGTCGTGAAGAAGTACGAAGCGGGACCGGTCGGAATCATCACGATCCTCCGGAACGGTCCCCCCGCCCTCGGGAAGTACCTCGTCCAGTGGTTCGCCCTCTCGTTCTTCATTAGTTTCACCGCGGCGTACGTCGCGCGGCACACGCTTTCGGCGGGGGTCGCCGGGCTCGACGTGATGCGGGTGACGGGGACGATCGCCTTCGCCGCCTACGGGTACGGCCACCTCCAAGATTCGATCTGGAAGGGGATCCCGTGGTCGAACACGGCCCGCGGACTGATCGACGCCCTCGTCTACGCGGTCGTGACGGGGCTCGCGTTCCGGTTCCTCTGGCCGGGCGTGTAGCGGTCAGCGCCTCTTCTTCCCCCCGAGCTTTGCGTCGAGGGAGTACGCCCCCGCCCCGGTGAAGGCCAGAGCGAGGAAGATCACGAGGAAGAGGACCGCCTTCTCCTTCTGCCCAAAGGGGTCGTTCGCGTGGACGAGAAACGTCGCGACCCCCATCGTGAAGACGAGGGGGATGGCGGCGACGCGCGTTCCGAGACCGAGTGCCACGAGGATCGCGCAGAAGAACTCCGCCCCGATCGCTCCGGCCATGCTGAAGGGGCGTCCGATCCCGAGCGGATCGGGAAAGGTCGCCGCCTTCTCGCCGAAGGAGAGGAGCTTCCCCCATCCGTGGGCGGCGGCCATTGCGCCCCCTGCCGCGACCCTGAGGACGAGAAGGCCGAATGAGGCGGCCTTCGTGTGGCTTCCCGAGTTGAACAGCCAGGCACGCATGGGGACCCTCCGTGATCGCGGCCGAGATTCTGACACCTAAGAGGCCGAGGCGCGAGACCGGCGGCTGCTCAATCCAATTCGCCGTATTGAGTAACCTGTCCCCGTTATCGCCCGGATCGGCCGGTCGAGTGGAGGAGCACGACGGGACGCTCTCGATCCATACCGCGAAGACGAATTCCAGGGCCGCGAGAGCGATCCACGCGTACGGGCGCTCGACCGCGAAGACAATCGAAACCCCGGGCGTCCCCGCCACCAGGGCAATCGCAACCGCCTTCGTCCGCCTCGGCACCGAGCGGTGGCGACGCCACTCCAGGATCATCGGCCCGAAGAGGCCTCTCCGGACAAGCGCGAACCGCACGGCGCGAGAACGCGAGAAGGATGGAGGTCGATCGGCTCGGAAGACGCGCTCACGCCGTCGAGGGTATCAATCGCCCGGATCCCCCCCGCACGCGAAGCATCCGCCCGAAGTCTCTTCGCTGTCCGTGAAGGCGATGAAAGTTTTATCGAATTGTCCTGTTTCGAGACCTGACCCCATCCAGGCCGCCGCCGCGGCCCAGACGGAGCCCGGGGCGTGCTCCTTCAATTTCCGGGCGAGTGGGACGGCGATCCGTGCGAGATGCTCCCGCTCGAAGCGCTCCCGGGCCTCCTGGACCGTTCCTGCCGCCTCGTCGTTCCCGAGGCCGAGCGCGAACGCCTCCTTGAGGCGCAGATAGCCGACGAAGCCGGCGGCGACCGAGAGGTGGTCGGGGGGATCCTCCGTCGAGGGATGGTACGCGAAGGCTTCGTAGAAGGCGCGCACCTCCGCGAGCGACCGGCCCGGATCGCCGAGCCCGACGTACGCCGCTGCGCGCGGCGACGCGGGACCGCCCGGACCGAAAAGCGCGAGGTAGTGCCCTTCCACCGCGCTCTGCGCGGCGTTCACGGCGTCGCGGAGCGCCGGTTCCTTCACCTCCTCCGCGAGGTCGGCCACTCGTTCGTGCCAGCCCGGCACCGGGCGCTCGAAGAGGAGGCCCGCGAGGCGCCACGCGGCCGCCTCGGTCAGGAGCGCTTCGGGGATCCTGTCGAGGTCCATCACTCCTCCGCGACCGAGAGCGGGATCCAGGCAGAACGCATCTTCCGCGCCCCGACCTCCCGGTCCGCCCCCTGCCAGACGGCGACTGCGACCTGCGTCCGCCCTCCCCTCTCGAGCCCGCGCGGGAGCGGTCTCGCGAGGAGCACCTGCCAGCCGTTCTCGCCGCGCTTCCCCGCTCCGGTCGCGCGCTGCTCGAGCGCGGGGCGCGACGTGCCCGGACCCTCGGCGACCATGTCCTGCACCGACCGGGTGCGCGGCCCTTCCATGACGTTCCCCAGACCGCGCGCGGGGTTGTACCGGTTCGCCATCGCGACCTGCTCGGGCGAACCGGGGGCGAGCGACGCGGCCTCCTGCGGATAGTGCGGGGTCGCGGTGTTGGGGTAGAGGGAGTGGATGTCGTCGGCGCGCCCCGCCGCCCACGCTTCCCACGACGCGCGCCAGTAAACGATCTCGACCGAGCGGCCCGGCTCCCCCATCTGCGGGGCCGGAAGGTCGCGATCGAGCGCGGCGGGGAGTTGCACCGCGCACGCGTCGGCGAATCGCGCGGGGGCGACGACGTCGTCGGCCGAGCCGTCGTCCCAGGAAAGACGGAAGGCGATCGTCGCGCCGTCGGTCGCCGCCTGGATCCGCATCTCGGGGGTCGACGGGACGGTCATCCGCGGCTCCACGAGGTCCTGGAGGAGGAGAACGGTCGTGTGGACCGGTGCGTCCTTCCAGACAGGATCGTCGGGAGCGGTGGGGAGCGTCGCCACGCGGACCGCAGCGACCTCCGCGGGGGACGGTTTCGGGCCGCGGCCGCAGGCGAGCGCCGAGAGAACGAGAACGCCGAGGACGACGAGAAGCGCGAGGCGTCGCATGGGTGTCTCCCTCATGGCGTGTTGACCCGGAGGACCTTGAGGCGGGGGTCGAAGGCGGGACGCACGTGCACCGGCTCCCGCACGGGAACGCGCAGGATCTCCGTCCCGTCCTCCTCGTAGCCGAAGACCATGTCCCCCTTCCGCTTCCATCGCGGCACGATCCGTTCGGTCGAACCGAAGAGGGCGAGGATCGCCTGGAGGTCGGGATCGTTCGGCCCGTTCCGGTAGGTCTCGATCGCCTGATCCACGTGAGGGCCGAACATCTGGCGCAGGTAGGGGCGCGGCGCGTGGATCGGCGGGACGTAGTAGACGTTCGGTTCGAGGCCGAACTGCGGGAAGAGGGGAAGCGCCACCTTCCTCACGTGGACGAGCCAGTCGATCGGGTTGTCGGGGTTCGCCTTCTCGGGGACCGAGATGAACCCGGCGAAGCGGATCTTCCCGATGCAGTTCACGAAGCACTGGGGCTGCAGCCCCTGCTCGATCTTCGGGAAGCAGGCGATACACTTCTCGGAGGTGCCGGTCATCGGGTTGAAGAAGGTCTTCTTGTAAGGGCAGGCCTTGACGCACTCCTGATAGCCGCGGCAGCGCTGCTGGTCGAGGAGGACGATCCCGTCCTCGGGGCGCTTGTAGATCGACCCGCGCGGGCACGAGGAGAGGCACGCGGGGTAGGTGCAGTGGTTGCAGATGCGGGCGAGGTAGAAGAACCACTGCATGTGCGGGACCTTCAGGAAGGCGCCGTGGTCGATGAGCCCCCCGGCGCAGTCGTCCTCGCCGACGTTGGGATGGGCGTAGTCGAGCTCCTCGGGGCGCCACCCGACGACGCGCTCCCCGGCCTCCGCCGCCTCGAAGATCGTCCGCCCCTCGTACCTTCCGCCTTCCCAATCCTGCGCGCCCATCGTTTCGAGGAGGTGGACGTCCCACGCGAGCGGGTAGAAGCCGTACGGCTTCGTCTCGACGTTGTTCCAGAGCATGTACTCCTGCCCCTTCCCCGAGGTCCAGGTCGTCTTGCAGGCGAGGGTGCAGGTCTGGCAGGCGATGCACTTGTTGATGTCGAAGACGGCGCCGAACTGCTTCGCCGGCCGCGACTCCGGGTACCAGTAGGACATCTCCCGTCCGAGTTGCCAGTTCCGTACGCGTGCCATCAGCCCCTCCCTCCCTTGTCTCCGGAACCGGGGACGAAGCCCCCCGCGAGATAGGCCTTCATGGCCGCGTTTTCGTATCCGGGCCGGTAGCCGAGCGCCGCCGGCCGCCACAGCCCTTTCCCTTCGAGCCCGCCCGGCTCGGCCCGCGTGATCTTGACGATGGCCTCGCGGGGAGCCCCGGTGGGACAGTGGACGTCGGGGACGAACCCCTTGCCGATCTTCTGGCCCATGAGTTCCTTCCGCACGAGCGAGTCGGTCATCCAGGTCGGCTTGAGCCAGCCGCGCGTCGCCGACTGGTGGGAGCCGGAGCGGAACATCGCCTGGTAGGGGGAGCGGGGGTTCTTCGCGAGGCCGTCCTCGCGCGATTCGTGACCTTCGACCGACCCCGGGGTCGCCCCGTACATGTTGAACCACATCCGGGTGATCCCCCGCGGCGTCCCGGGGTAGTAGCGCGCCCGGCAGAGGAGACGCGAGAACTCATAGTCCTTGGGGTTCTTCTCCCAGCCGCGGAAGGGCCGGTCCGAGGGGTCGGAGTCGATCCAGACGTAGTCGCCGTCCTCGACGCCGAGCGCCCGCGCGTCGTCGGGGTTGATGTCGACGTACCCCTCGCCGACGAAGGGGGACCGCTTGTCGTGGCGGTAGATGTCGCCGAACGGTCCGAAGAGGATCGCGATCATGTCGGTATCGATCGGCATCGTGTGGGCGCCGTGGCGGTACTTCGGCGTGTGGAAGACGAAGCGGTAGCCGTCCTTCGCGAGAGGGTGGGCGGTCTTCGCGACGGCGGCCCACGGCTTGACGACGTTCCGACCCTGGCGCACCTCGCACGAGAGGTCGTCCGGAGCGACGCCGTACGCCTCTGGACCGGCGTGGCGGAAGCAGGCGTGACCCGGCGGCCCCACGATCACGTTCGGCTCGAAGAAGGTCGAGTCGATCGGCTCGCGGTGGACGGGGAGATTCTCCCCCGCCTCGATGAACTCCGCCTCCTCGCGGTAGAACTCGAGACGGCCGGTCTTCGTGTACCACGGGCGCGAGTCGACCACCTGCTCGTATCCGACCGCCTTCGGGTTCGTGCGGGTCATCATGAGGGCGGGGATGCCCCGCTTCGCCTTCTCTTCGAGATCGCGGATGTCGTAGCCGCGCGCGCTCGCGGAGTGATCGAGAATGCGCTGGAGGTAGACGTCCGTGCGCCCTTCGTTCACGAACTTCCACGCGTCCCGGAAGCGGCCGTCCCCGGTCTGCCTCGCGAGGGCGTCTCCGACGAGCGCCAGCACTTCGATGTCTCCCCGTGTCTCGAAGATCCGCGGGAGCGGCGTCCGAGGGAAGACCGTGAGAAAGGGGTTCGTCACCGAGGCGCACATGTCGGGGTGCTTGAGCTCGCACCACGAATCGACGGCGAAGACGACGTCGGCCCACTCGCACGAGGTCGACCACCACCACTCGTTGACCGCGATCATCTCGATCTTCGGGAGGACGTTGACCACCGTGTTGTAGTGCCACTTCACGTTCCCGAGGATCGAGTTCGCGTTCGCGAACCACATCGACTTCGTCGGGGCCGGCATGTGGGTCATGCCGGTCAGGAGCTTCTTCCCGACCTTCAGCGGATGGTCCTCGTGGTTGTAGTAGTGGGCCGACTCGGCCACCCAGTAGGGCTTCGGCCGGGCGGGCTTCGCGGGGTCGAGCTCGAGGTCGAAGGGGTTCTCGAAGATGTACTGCGGGGCGCCGTTGAACATCGCGGTCCGATAGTTCCCGGCGTACGAGCCGACGTTCCCCGTGAGTTTCCCGACGTTCCCGGTCAGCGCCGCGAGTAGGAAGATCGTCCGGTCCTTGTTGTCGTTGTTGAAGAACTGATTCGGCCCCATCCCGACGGCGAAGAGGGTCGTGCCGGGGTGCTTCGCGAGGTCGCGGGCGAGCGACTCGACCGCCGCCGCCGGAGCCCAAGTCGCCTCCTCGGTCGTCTCCGGATCGAAGTGGGCGGCGTATTCCTTGACGAGATCGAAGACGGGACGGCAGGCGACCTTCGATCCGTCCGTCAGGGTGACCTCGACCGTCCCCTCGAGGAGCGGATTCCCCACCCCCGACTTCGCGCCGACCTGGTCGCGGGTGAGTGCACGGGGGACATTCCTCGACCGGTCCCACCAGACGAAATCGCCCCACTCGTTGCGGACGTCTTCGGCGACGAGCATGTCGGTCTGGAATCCGGGGGGCGGCGTCTTCTCCCCCTTCTTGAGGACGGTCGTTTGGTTCGAAAGCGCCGCCGGCGCTCCCCCGAAGACCTCCGCGGCGCGGAGGTAGCCGAGCGTGTCCATGCGGACGAGGATCGGGAGGTCGGTGAAGCGTTTGACGTAGTCCTCGTCGTAGAGGCGGTCCCTCAGGATCACGTGGGAGAGGCCGAGCGCGAGCGCGGGCGTCGTCCCCGGCCTCACGACGATCGCCTCGTCGGCCTTGCAACAGGTCGCCGAGACTTCGCAGGCGATCACGACGACTTTCGTGCCTTTGACGCGGGCCTCGGTCAGCCAGTGGGCGTCCGGCATCTTCGTGGTGATGAAGTTCATCCCCCACACGACGACCGTCTTCGTGTGCTCGACCGCGTGGAGATCGAACTCCACCGTCTGCTGCCCCGTGACCATCGGGTGGCCGGGGGGAAGGTCGGTGTGCCACGAGTAGTTGTCGAAGCCGCGGCCGCCGAGCGCCTCGGCGGGAGCGACCCCGCGGATCTTGGCGTCGAGGAGAGCCATCGTGTTCGCGAGGCGGTAGAGCCCGAAGACACGGGTCATGCCGAGGAGGGGCATCCCGCCCCGGAATTTGAGAACCTGTGTCCCCGCTCCCTTCGTCGCTTCGATCATCAGGTCGTCGTAGTGCTGCGCGCGGAGACGCTCGGCTCCCTTCTCTCCCGAGTAGGTCTCGGCGATGTTCACGAGGGCCTTCGCGACGATGTCGGCCGCCTGCGCATGGGTCACCCGGATCCAGGCGTCGCGCGCGCGTTGAAAGTACTCGGACGGCGGCCGCCCGTCGGCCCCTCGCGGAAAGCCTGCCTCGACCCATTTCTTGAACCCCTCGCGGACCATCGGGTGGCGCACGCGGCGGTCGCCGTAGAACCGGCGCGTGAGGGCGAGCCCCTTCTGGCAGACGCGCGGGTCCCAGCGGTGGGACACACCGTGTCCGGCGAGGTCCTTCGCGAGGCCGTACTTCATCGTCGGCCCGATGCGCGTGACCACTCCGGAGCGGACGTAGGCGTTCAGGATGCAATTGTGCGTGTCGTTCGGCGCGCAGAGGAAGGTGAAGGTCGAGTCGTACTTCCACAGGTCGCGATAGACCGACTCCCAGTCGCGGCTCGGGTAGCGCGCGAGCGGATTGTCGATCGCCTCGAGCCCCCACGCGTCGACGGCCGACGCGGCGAAGGCGCCGAACCCGGCCGCCGTCATCGCCGCGAGGAACTCCCTCCGGCTCGCTCCGTTTCCGCTCATCGCGTCTCCTCCCATCGACGGACGAAGGCGATCACGTCCTCGATCTCGTCCTCGGAAAGCTGTCGGTGCGTCGTCGAGCCCACGCGGAAGGACGGCATCGAGGTCCCCGCGCGTCCCCGCCCGACGGTCTCGACGAGGTAGGTGTCGGTCGCGTGCTCGAGGAGGACCGGATTCCGGAGCGCGGGGCCCTCGGCCCCCTCCCCGTTCGCTCCGTGGCACGACGCGCAGTTCGCGGCGTAGAGGCCGCTGCCGCGCCCCGCGTCCCCCGAGACCCATCGCGCCGGCTTCGGGTCGGGCTCCATCGCCGTTCCACCCAGTTCGCGGAGGTAGGCGACGACCGCGCGCACCTCCTCGGGGCGGAGGCCGCCGTCCTTCTCTCCCCACGCCGGCATCCGCCGCCCCGGTCTTCCCGATCGGACCGTCGCCTCGAGGAGTGCGTCGGGGGCGATCGCCAGAAAGTCGCGGTTCGCCACGGCCGGGAACGCGGGCATGCCGGGGTACCGCATCCCCTGTCCCACGTTTCCGTGACAGGCCGCGCAGAACGTTCCGTAGAGCGTCGCGCCGTCGGTCCGGAACTCGCGCTCGCCGAACCGGACCGAGCGGATCCGGTCCTTCGGCCAGAGCGCCTCGGGCATCGGGCCGGTGCGCAGGGCGAGCATGTAGAAGGTGAGCGCGTCGATCTCCGCCTCGGAAAGGCCGAGGAGCGGCATCTGGGAGCCGGGAACGACGCGGGCCGGGTCGCGGAAGTGTTCCGCGATCCACGCCGCCAACGTCCGCTCGCCTCCGGGGACGCGGGAAAAGTCGAGGCGGCCGGGATCCCTGAGCCCTTCGGCGGTCAAGTCGGGACCGTCGTCCCCCCCGACTCCGTTCACCTTGTGGCAGCCCCGGCAACCGAGCGAGTGGAACACCGCTTTCGCCTCGACGAGACCGGGGGCCCCGACGCGGGAGGCGAGGAAAACGTCGAGGGCTGCGCGATCGTCGGGGGGAATCTCCCCGAACGAGTTCCGCCACGCCGGCTCCGGTGCGCTCGCGCGCTTCTCGAGGTGGGTCTCGTACCAGCGCGGATCCCACCCCGAGGCGCCCACGCGGGAGAGATCGCCGCCCGCCACCCCTTCGGCCCCCCCGGGCCGGATCGTCCCGCCCCGCCCGTCGAGGGCGTGGCAGGCGAGACAGTCGAGGCGCTCGAAGAGACCGCGCCCCCGCTCGAGATCGGCGAGGCTCGGGACGGCGAGGTGGGTGTGGCAGGTGCCGCAGCCGGCGTACGAGTCCTTCCGCGCGAGCATCGGCTCGGGCCAGAAGTGCACCGTCCCGTGCGCGTCGGCCGTCTCGGTCGCCCGTCCCTGCCCGCCGTGGCAAACGGTGCACCCGTACTCGGCGGGATCGTGCACGACGTCCGGGTGCCTTCCGAAGACCTCGTGCCCCGCGACGCCGGCCTCGCCCTGAGCCATCCCGACGTGGCAGGTCACGCACCGGTCCGCGACGCGGAGTTGGGGCGCGACGACCTGCCGGAGCTGAACCCGGAACTCGGAGGCGGCGTCGGCGCGAAGGAGCGTCCCGTACTCCTTCTGGAGGCGCCGCCAGTCCTTCGCGACGTTTTCATTCCACGCCGCGACGACGAGCATCAAGAGGGTCGCGAGGCTCGCCGCGAGGAGCAGGATCTTCGTCTTCCGCATCTCAGTGCACCGGCCACTGGGAGGGCGACCAGTAGAAGTCCCAGTTCGGCCCCCGGAACCAGGTCCCGACGATCGTCAGTACGAGGAACCCGCAGAGGAAGCAGGTGAAGAGCGCGAGAGCCCCGGCGCGCGTCGAGTCGTGGCGCTTCATCGCCGCGATCGACCAAAAGGCGTAGAGGGCGGTCAGGACGGTCCCCGGGTTCACGAAGGTGATCAGGATCTGGGGAGCCGCGGGCCACCACTCGCGGATCCACCCGAACCGGATCGCGAACGCCTCGAGGGCGATCACCGAAGCGAACCCGAACGCCGCCGACCACGCCGTGAGCCGGAGCCCGCCCGAGCCGCCGAACCAGTCCCCCGTCCCGGCCGTTTCGCGGTCCAGGTACGGGATCAAGCCGAGGCCGAGGATCACGACGGCGGGGATCCCGATCCCGCCCATGAAGGCGGAGTAGGCGACCAGTTCTTGCAGGCCGAGGAAGTACCAGGGGGCCTTCGCCGGGTTCTCGGGAACGAGCGGGTTCGCGAGTTCCTTCAGGGGAGCGTCGGCGACGAGGGAGAGGGCGAGGCAGATCCCCACCGTCAGCATGAAGACGGCGAGCTCGGCGTGGAAGAGGTGCGGGAGCGCGGGGAGCGTCTGCTCCGGCCCCTTCCCGACGGCGGCGGTCGTTCCTCGGACGACCGCGGCGAGCGAGTAGGTCTTCTTCGGCTCGTCGGTGAAAACCGGCAGCGTACGCGGGTCGGGAGGGCCGAGGCGGCGGTCGGCGTTCGCGGGGCGGACTATCCCGCCGTCTTTGCGCACCCTCCAAAAGTGGACGGCGAGGAGGGCCGCGAGGGCGAGCGGAAGGAGCATCACGTGGAGGAGGTAGAAGCGGATCAGCGCTTCCTCGCCCACCTCCTCGGATCCGAGGAGCAGCAATCGTTGGAGCCCGCCGACGTCGAACCATTCGGTCATTCCGAGCGCGTCGGTGATTTCCCGCGGCGACTGCGCGATGTTCGCGCCGATCGTGATCGCCCAGTAGGCGAGCTGGTCCCACGGGAGGAGGTACCCGCTGAAGGAGAGGCCGAGCGTGACGACGAGGAGCGCCATCCCGATCAACCAGTTGTACTCGCGGGGACGCCGGTAGGCGCCCGTGTAGAAGACCCGCACCATGTGGAGCAGCACGCCGACGACCATGACGTGCGCCGCCCAGCGGTGGATGTTGCGGATGAAGCGGCCGGTCGGAACGACGAAGTGGATGTCCTTGATCGAATCGTACGCGACCTCGGTGTACGGCTTGTAATAGAACATCAGGAGGACGCCGGTCACGAGGGTGATCAGGAACGCCGAGAGCGAGGCGATGCCGAGGCCCCATGTGCTCGCCCAGCGGAGGCTCCACCGGTGGACGCGGACGCTGTGAAGGTGGAGGAAGACGTTTCCGAAGACCCACGACGAGCGCGCCCGGTCCGAGACCGGAGGCCCGGAGCGGAAGGCGGTCTCCTTCAGACGGCGGGGGGCGTTCCGTAGATTTTCGAGGAATCGGGAAAGGGCCGGCGCCTCGCTCATGCCGTCTCCTTCGTCCCGGCCGCGACGTTCGTCCCGGAATCGACGATGTAGAGACCCGACCCCGCCGCCTTGACCTTGAGCCAGGGAAGCGCCTTCGGAGCGGGGCCGCGCACGACGCTCCCGTCGGGGGCGAAGACCGATCCGTGGCAGGGGCAGTGGAACCCGTCGGCCTCGGCTCGGACGATGCAGCCGAGGTGCGTGCAGACGGTCGAGATCGCCCAGACGCCTTCGCCGTCCCGGAACAAGGCGCAGGAGCGACCCGCGGGGACGAACGGTGCCCCGGCGACGACCGTCTCGGGAAGCGCGACCTTGAATTTCTTCGACGGGGACGGGAGGACCGCTGCCCGCGGGAGGCGCGCCATCCCCGCCACCGCGAAGGCGAGGGCGGCCCCGGCGGAACCCAGCGCGGCGAGACCGAGGAAGTCGCGCCGCAGGATCGGCTCGGGGTCGAGGCGCGATCGGGGCGGTCCGGAAAGCGGCTTCGTCGTCATGGGTTCCTCCACGTGCACGAGAACGCCACGCGTTCCATCGTGATCGCCTCGACGGGGCAGCGTTGCTCGCAGAGTCCGCAGCGGATGCAGCGGTCTTCGTCCTTGAGGATGGCGGAGTGCTCCTCGGGATCGAGGCCGGGAAGCGAGGCCTCGACCCCGTCGAGAGCGGCCAGGGAGACGAGCTTGAGACACGCCGTGGGGCAGACGTCGGCGCAGCCGCCGCAGAGCACGCAGCGATTGCCGTCGAAGACCGGGGTGACCCCGCAGTCGAGGCAGCGCGAGGCCTCGCGGCGGGCGAGCGTCTCGTCGTAGCCGATCTCGACCACGGCGAGCGGATCGCGCAGGCGCTGGGCGGGCTCGAGGACGGGGATCTCCGTGCGGCGGATCGCCACGTACCCCGGCTCGCGGCGCCAGCGATGCTCGACGAGGAGGGCCTCCGTCGCGTCGGGAGCGAGGGCGCGGCCGGTGACGGCGCGGTAAATCGAGCGGGCCGCCTTCTTCCCCGAGGCCACGGCGTCGATCAGGAGGCGCGTCCCATGCGCGAGATCCCCCGCGACCCAGACCCCCGGAGCGGTCGTCGCGAGCGAGTCGGGATCGACCTTCGGCCAGCCGGGACGCGCCTGCTCGACGTCGGCGCCGCCGTCGGCGAGGAACGAGAGGTCGGCGGCTTGGCCCGCCGCAAGGAGCACGGTGTCGCATTCGAGGATGCGCACGTCGCCGTCGTCGAAGAGGGGGGCGAACCGCCGTGCCTCGTCGTAGACCCGGAGGCAGCGCCGGATCCGGACGCCGGTCACGGCACCGTCGTCGCCGCGCGCGATCTCGAGCGGTCCCCAACCGTTGACGCGCTCGATCCCCTCCTCGTCCCCCTCGAGGATCTCGACGGTGTCGGCCGGCATCTCCTCGAGCGTTTCGAGGGAGACGAGGCGCACCTCGCGCGTTCCCGGGAGCCGCGCCGCGGTTCGCGCGGCGTCGTACGCCGCCTGCCGGACGACGGTCCGGGCGACGTCGTAGGCGACGTTCCCGCCTCCGATCACGACGACCCGTTCGCCCAGCGCGAGGCGTTCGCCGAGGGCGACCGACCGCAAGAGGTCGACCCCGCCGAGCACTCCGGGCCCCGACTCGCCGGGAAGGCCGAGGCTCCGCGGCCGCTTCGCTCCGACCGCGATCAGCACCGCAGCATGGTTTCGCCTGAGGTCGGCGAAGGAGACGTCGCGTCCGACGGCGACGCCGCAGCGGATCTCGGCGCCGAGAGCACGGATCACGTCGATCTCGCGCTCGATCACTTCCCTCGGGAGGCGGTACCCCGGAACGCCCAGGGCGAGCATCCCGGCGGGAATCGGTTCCATCTCGAACACGACAGGCCGGAAGCCGAGGAGGGCGAGGTCGTGGGCCGCGGAGAGACCGGCGGGACCGGCCCCGACGATCGCGACCGGCTCCCCCGAGGCCGGGACGAACTTCCCTTCCACCCGCGCCCGGACGAGGGTCGCCATCTCCTCGGCGCCGGAGCAGACCCGCGCGTCGTGGCCGCGGACCCCGTCGAGAATCTCGCGCGGGGGGCGGGACTCGGGGCCGAAGAGGTCGCAGACGAACCGTTTGAGGGCGCGGATCGCGATGGGGCGATCGGGGCCGAGAACGTTCCCCTCGTCGTCGTAGCGTGGGATCTTTCCCCTGCGGCAGGCAGCCTCGCACGGCGCCCCGCAAATGCGGCCGCAGATCGAGGCGAACGGGTTCGGCCCGCGGGCGATGAGATAGGCGTCCTCGAAACGGCCTTCCGCGATCGCCCGCACGTATCCGCGCGCATCGGTGTGCACCGGACAGGCGTCCTGACACGAGATCAGGCGCCGATGGTGGCCCTCCCGGGGCACCTCCGCGTGGAGCCGCGTCGATTCCATCTCGGCTTCTCCGGGCAACCGTACGTTCGCGGGAGGGACTCCAGCCGTGACTTAGGTCACCGGCCGCGAAGGACTTCGCGCGTTCCTGCCCGGGGCGTGACGGGACCGCCGGGCCGCTCGGTGCGCTGTACGAGCGGGTCGAGGAAGCGGTGCTCTTTCCGATGGTCACCCGGCTCGAGACGCCGGGACACGCCGGCGGGGAAACCGCCTTCGCGGCCCTCGACGGAATTGGACGCGAGCACGACGAGGCCGCGCTCGCGTTCCCCTCGCTCGCGCGCGCGACGAGCGGAATTTGCCCCTCTGAGGGGGGCAGCGTGACGCGAATCGTGGGGACGGGAGGATGGAAGGAGGCCGCCGAAGTTGCGGTGGGATCTGGGGATTCCCTTTCCGCCCCGATCGGAAGCCCAGGGCTCGCGAATGCGCCGCACGGGCGTCGCGATGGAACTCTCGGACCCACCGCAACTTCGGCCTCGTGCGCGGCGCGAGTCCTCCCCACCGTTCGCGCCACCTTGTGAGGGGGCCTCCCCGTGCTTCGGGAACTCGACGGAGCGTCTCGATCGTTCCGACGACGAGTTGCGCGAGCACGTCCGACTCGAGAACGAGATCCGCCTTTCCCGAGCCCGCCGGCTCGCTCTCCGTTAGACTGGGCCCGTCGATGAGGTCGGTGCGGGAAACACTCCACCAGGTACCGTTCTTCCAGGATCTCCCGGAGGGCGTTCTGGACGAGATCGGATCGGCGTGCCGCGAGCGGATCTACCTCCGGAACGAGCCCCTCTTCCTCGAGGGGGACCCGCCGCGCGGGCTCCTCGTCGTCCGGGCCGGGGCGGTGAAGATCTTCAAGACCGGTGACGCCGGCCGGGAGCAGATCCTCGAGATCGAGGGGCCGGGTCGTTCCGTAGCGGAGTTGCCGCTCTTCGACGGGCTCCCGTACCCCGCGAGCGCCGCCGCCGTTGAGGATGCTGTCGTCCTCGAGATCCCGGTCGCGGAGTTCGAGAGGCTCCTTGCCCGGCACCCCGAGCTGACCCGCGCGGTGATCGCCTCGCTCGCTTCGCGCCTCCGCCGCCTGGTCGGGCTCGTGCAGGAGTTGTCTCTGAAGGACGTCCGGGGCCGGCTCCTCGAGTTCCTCCGGGAGGCCTCGGGAGGACGGTCGACCTTCGAGCTCCACCTGAGCCACCAAGAGATCGCCGCGCGTATCGGAACGGTACGCGAGATCGTCTCGCGCCTTCTCGGGCGACTTGCGAAGGAAGGGGTGCTCCACGTCGAGGGGCGGATGGTCACAATCTTGCGGGGTGATGGAATTTGAAGAATGTCCCGTTTCGAGACTTGACCCCCTTCCTCTTCGCCGTCGCCGTCCTCGCGGTCAGCCAGGTTCCGGCGCTCTGGGCCTGGCGGGCGGAGGCGCGCGACCACTACCCGGCCAAGGTCTACACCGGAGCGATGCACACGTACGCCGACGACGCGGCGACCTATTGGTCCTGGATGGACCAGGCTCGCGAGGGGCGGTTCTTCTTCACGGACCGCTTCACTTCGGACGAGCATCCACGGAACTACGTGAACCTGCTGTTCTGGGTCCTCGGGAACGTCTCCCGCGTGACCGGGGTCGACGTCGTCACGGTCTACAACGTCTCGCGCCCCGTCTTCGGAGCCGTGTTGCTCGTCCTGCTCTGGGTGCTCGCGTCCCGCCTCTTCGAGAGGCCGGGGGAACGGCTCCTCTGCTTCTTTTTCCTCGTGCTCGCCGGAGGGTGGGAGGGCCTGATCGAGTTCTCTCGGCAGCACCTCGGAACGGGGCACGTCTCGAGCCCGCAGTGGTGGACGCCGGAGATGAGCACGTTCTACAGTCTCCTGCTCTTCCCCCACTTCCTCGCGGGGTTCGCGTGCATGGTCGCGGCCCTCCTCCTGATGATGGAAGCATGGACGGAACGGGAGCGTGCAACGAACGCGCGCGCCGGGTACGCGACGGCGGCGGGGGCGGCCCTCTTCGTCCTTACCTTCTTCCACCCGTACGATGTGGTGAGCGTGGTCGGGGTCCTCTGCGGGGCGCCGCTCCTGTTCGCTCTGGTCGCCGGGGGGACCCTGCGACGGGACCTCGCGCTCGCTGCGCTCGCGCTCGCGGTCTGGTTCCCTTCGCTCGCCTACAACTACTGGCTCTTCCGCAACAACCCCGCAATGCACGCGTGGGACATCCAGAACATCATGATCACGCCCGACCCGGCGCGTCTCCTCGTCGGTTTGGGCGTGGGTTTCCCGCTCGCCCTCCTCTCCACGCTCGTCCTGCGTCGCATGAATCGGCCGCTCCTGATGATGTGGATTTGGCTCGCCGCGATCCTCGTCGCGATCCACCTTCCCGTGCGGTTCCAGCGGCGGATGATCGGAGGGATCCAGTTCCCGATCGCGGGGCTCGCCCTCGCGTTTCTCGTGCTCGCGGTCGCGCCGTGGCTCTCCCGCCGCTTCGGGGGGCTGCGGGAGCGGATTCCGCTGCCGCGTGCCGTGGGCGCGGGGACGCTGGCCCTCGGGGCGCTCCTGATCCCCCTGCAGTGGGCGACGCCGTACTACGTGCACCGGAACGAGTGGGGCCGCTTGCGCGCCGTCAAGTATCCGTCCTGGCTCGACGCGGACGTGGTCGGCGCGCTCCGGTTCCTTGCGACCGTTTCCCCTCCGGAAGCGATCGTCGTGTCTTCGTACGAAACCGGAAACTTCGTTCCTCATTACACGGGGAAGCGGACCGTCCTCGGGCACTACGCCTTGACGATCGACTCCGACGCCAGGGGGAAGGAGATCGCGCGGTTCTACTCGGGAGGGCCGGAGGACGATCCGTGGCGGCTCGAGATGCTGAAGCGTTGGAGGGCCCGATACGTCTTCCACGGGCCGCATGAACGCGCGCTCGGCTCGTTCGACCCGTCGACGCTCCCGTTCCTTCGGAGGCTCCACGTCTCGGGAGAGGGGACGGCCACCGCCTCGGCGGTGTACGAGGTCGTCGACTCCCCGGTCCCCTAGGATGTCGCGGGCCGCGAAGCTCGGCGCGATCCTGACTCTCGTCATCCTGGCGAGCGCCCCGGGCATCGTGAATCGCTCGATCTGGCACGACGAGGCGATCACCCTCCTCGAGGTCTCGGACGGACCGACGCCGCGGCCCGACCGGCCGGTCCCGGCCAGCGATCTCAAGGCCGCGTTCGAGGGGCGGAAGAGCGCCTCCGGAGTCCTCGAGGTGCTGCGCGAGACCGACATCCACCCGCCGGTCTACGAATGGGCGCTCTCCTGGTGGCGCGCGGCGTTCGGAAGCTCGGTCGAGGCGGCGCGGACTTTGTCTCTGGTCGCGACCCTCGTCTCGGTCGTGTTTCTGTTCGCGCTCCTTCGCTCCGCGGGGGCGGAGAATCCGTTCCCGGCGCTCCTGCTCTTCGGCTGCGCGACCTTCACCGTCCATCTCGCGCACGAGACGCGGAATTACGCGCTCGGAACGGCGTTCCTCCTCGCCTCCACGTTGCTCGCGTGGCGGGCGCTCCCGGAGGGCGACGGTCCTCGCGCGCGCGGCTCCCTCAGGCTCGCCGCCGCGTTCGGGGTCGCCGCGTCCGCGGCGTTCCTGACCGGATACCTGACGATCTTCTGGATCATCACCCTGCTCGGGTGGTTCGCGATCGTCTCGTGGCGGAGGAGCCGCGCGCTCGCGGTCACCCTCCCTGCGACGGCTGCCGCGGTCACGTCGGCCCTCTCCCTCGGGATGGGGCTTCAGGAGCAGCTCGACGCCCCGGGCACGGGGCAGGACGCCGGCTTCGACGGGGTCCTCGCGGAGATCCGTGGGGTCGCCTTCTCGCTCCTCGACGCCCTCGCGAACCACGAGGATTTCTGGGGGCGGCGCGCGGTGGTCGTCCTGGCCGTGGGCCTGCTCGCGGCGACGCTCTGGCGGTTGGTCCGGGGTCGACGGGAAGCCGGGGCGCTCGACCGGCGTCTCGTCGTCCTCTTCTCGGGGGTGATCGTCACCACCGCGGCGGGGATCGCCGCGCTCGATGTCTTGCAGTAGAGGGGGGGACATTCCGCTTTTTCTTACAATCTCGATGTGCAGGAATTGTAGGAGAATGAGGAATGTCCCCAAAGCTCTCCGCCGGACAGCGCGTCGACGACCACTGCCGCGCTTGCAGGGCCTCTCGCCTCCACGTCATCGTCGCGGTCGACCCCGGCGGGTCGATCGCGCAGGTCCAGTGTGACTTCTGCGGGAGCCGCCACCGGTACCGGGGAGGGGAACGGGGTACCGCGAAAGGTGTACCGCTCGTTTCCGACCGCGAGAGGAGTTTCCCCGTGACCGACGCCCCTGCCGACCTCGAGATGATGCTGCGCCGCGTGATCCGGGAGGAGACCGGCCTCACTCCCGTCGCCCCCGCCGAGAAGTGGCGCGGAGGGGAGATGGTCCTCCGGCCCGGCACCCCCGGACTCCAGGAGAAGTCCTGGCCGATCGAGACCTTCTTCCACAAGGTCGTGATGCTCCGGAACCGGCTGCGCGTCCTCGAGCAGCAGGTGAACGCCCTCGACCTCCCGGAGGACGTCAAGATCAAGATCCAGGGCTACATTACCGGGTGCTACGGGTCGCTCACCAGCTTCAACGTCCTGTTCTCCGACGCAGAGGACCGGTTCCGCGGATCGGGCGGCGGAGAGGAGTGAGCGCCACGATTCGCGGTTCTTGCCATGCCCTTTCGTTCGTGACATATTTTCTTTCTCTGCCATGAGCGCACGAGACTCGAGCCCGGCGCGCACCAAGGTCGATGCGGGGGGGAGGATCGTCCTTCCCGTGGAATACCGCCGTGCGCTAGGGCTTGAAGCCGGGGACGAGGTCGTCCTCGTGCTCCGGGAAGGGGAGGTTCGCGTCCTGACCCCACGGCAAGCACTCGCGAACGCGCGCGAGATACTCGACACCTACCTGGAGGGTGCCGACCCGGTCGCCGATCTCCTCCGAGAGCGGCGACGCGAGTCGAGGGATGGTTAGAGTCGTCCTCGACGCGTCGGCCCTCCTGGCGGCGCTCGCCGGAGAACCCGGAGCCGCGATCGTCGAGAAACACCTCGAGCACGCCTCCATGAGCGCGGTGAATCTATCCGAAGTCGTGGCGGTGCTCTCGCGCCGCGGTGTCCCCGCCGACCGCGTGCGGGAGGCCCTCGAGCCGCTCGATCTGGATCTCCACCCTTTCGACGCAACGGACGCGTGGTCGTCCGGCGAACTCGCGCGCGTCACGAAAAACGCGGGACTCTCGCTCGGCGACAGGGCCTGTCTCGCCCTCGGAAAACGGCTCGCGCGACCGGTCGTCACCGCGGACCGCTCGTGGCGAGACCTGAAGGCGGGCGTCAAGGTGATCGTGATCCGATGAGTGGGGACGAGTCATGACGCAGGACGCGGCGCGGGAGCGGATCCTCGCCGCTCGCATGCGGCTCCGCGAGCGTTTTCTCGCGCGGATCGACGCGACCCCGTCCCGCTCGGACGCCCGCCCGCTCGGATCGGGTCCTCCCAACCGGCACGGGATGCCGAAACTCCCCCCGGAACAGACGCCGACCGCGCCGGGGAAGTGGCCGGTGCTCGATCTCGGCGGTCAGCCCGACCTCTCCCTCGAACGCTGGCGCCTCCGCCTCGAGGGGGCCTGCCGCAACCCGTCGACGCTCCGCTGGGAGGACTTCGTCGCGCTCGAGCAGGTCGAGGACACGAGCGACTTCCACTGCGTCACCGGGTGGTCGCGACTCGACGTTCCCTGGAAGGGGGTTCGCTTCGCGACCGTCGCCGCGCTCGCCGACCCCGACGACGACGCGCGCTTCGTCCTCTGCCACGCCTACGACGGCTACACGACGAACCTCCCGATCGAAGAGGCGCTCAAGGACGATGTACTCCTCGTGCACGCGGTCGACGGCGCCCCCCTGCCGCGCGAGCACGGCGGGCCGGTCCGGATGATCACGCCGCAGCTCTGGGCCTGGAAGGGGGCGAAGTGGATCCGCCGGATCGAGTTCCTCCGGGAGGACCGGAAGGGGTTCTGGGAAGAGCGTGGCTACTCGAACACCGCGCACCCTTGGCGGAACGACCGGTACGCGTAGCGTGAACCGGGGCTTCGACTACGAGGAACGAATCGACCCTCACGGCGAAGGCCGCACGCTCCTCGAGCACCTCGTCTCGCGGTATCGCCACTCCGACGCGCGGGTGTGGGGGGAACGCATCCTCGAGGGGAGCGTCCTCGTCGACGGCGCCGCAGCGAGCCCGGACGCGGTGTTGCGGCGCGGGCAGGTCGTCGTCTGGAGGCGCCCCGGGTGGGAGGAGCCGGAGACGCCCACCTCGTTCGAGCTGCTGCTCGACGACCGCGACGTCCTCGCGGTCGCGAAGCCGGCCGGCCTTCCCACTCTCCCCGGCGGCGGATTCCTCGAACACACCCTTCTCGCCCAGGTGCGGGCGATCGACCCCGGCGCATCGCCGCTCCATCGGCTCGGCCGGTGGACCTCCGGCGTCGTCCTCTTCGCGCGAAATCCAGAGGCGGCTGCCGGACTCGCCCGCCAGTTCGCCGAGCGAGCGATCGTGAAGCGGTACCGCGCCCTCGCCTCGGGACATCCCGAGCGCGACACGTTCACGATCGACGGCCCGATCGGACCGGTTCCTCATCTCCTTCTCGGTACGGTCCACGCCGCGAGTCCGTTGGGCCGGCCCTCGCGAACGCGCGTCGCTGTCGTGGAGCGGCGCGTGGACTCGTGTCTTTGCGCTGTGTGGATCGACACCGGCCGCCCCCACCAGATCCGGATCCACCTCGCCGCCGCCGGCCATCCGCTCGTGGGAGATCCCCTCTACCCGCCGGGCGGCGTCCCCTCGCCGGACACACGGGCGGTGCCCGGCGATCCGGGCTACCTCCTTCACGCGGCGGAGATCGGGTTCCGGCATCCGCGGACGGGAGAATGGTCGACGGTGGGATGTCTCCCGCCCGCCGACCTGCGTTCAGCGGAGCATCACGAGGACTCGGATCGTCCCGGACCCTGAGGCGAGCGCCTCGAGCGCCTTCGCGACGATCGTTCCGGGACGAGCCTCGTCGGCCTTCGCGAGGTGACCTGCGAGGGTCGACGCCACCAGCAGATCCCCGGCGGTGATCGGCGTTCGGAATGCCTCGGCTCGGGCGAGATGGATTCCCGAGGTGGCGAGCGAGACGCGGGCCCGCCCCTCCTCGACGAAAGGATCGCCCGCGACAACTCCGACGACTCCCGGGTCGGCCCACTCAGTCGCCCGCCGGAACCTCCCCGGGTCGAACGGATCCAGAGTCAGGGCGTCTCCGAACTCGACCGGTTCCGCGACGTCGACCGCTTGGAGGCGCGATCCCACGAACGGGACGGTCGCCGCCGGATCCCCGCTCCGGGCCTCGTGGCTTCGTGAGGGCCGCGCGTCGAGGTGGCTCTCTCGGGTCGACCCGGTGGTTTCGACCGCGATCGAGACTTCCGAGGACGGGATGTCGTTCCACGAAGGCTCGAGCGTTTCCGGCGCCTCGGGGTCACGCTCGCCGATGGCACGACGCAGCGCCCGCGCTGCCTCCGACTCTTCGGGAACGGCGATGCCGGCCCGGGCCATCATCGCCTCGAAACGTCCGAGGCTGTCGCTCCGGGGAACGCCCCCGCCCTCCGAGAGCCGGCGATCCCAGTGCCCACGGTCCGGCAACGCCGCGTCCCCGCGACGAGCCTGGATGACGGGATGTCGCTCGAATCCGACGCGCAATCCCATCACCACGTAATCGAATCGCTGATCGGATGGGTCGTCGGGAGATCCGCGTACGACCATCTCGCGCGTCGTGAGTGACTCGACCCAGAGGCTCGCGGCGCCTCCGCGCGGCGTGACGTGGGCGGTCAGGCCGATGTCCGGGTTCGTCACCAGCGCGAACGTCTCTCCCAGGGGCACTCGCACCGTGCCGTTCTCGAGGCGCGCGGTGCCGCGGGTGTACGTTCCCGCCTCATCGCCCTCGAGCGCCGTGTAAACGATCGAGAATTCGGACCGCTCCGGATGATTCTGGACGAAGTTCTTCGTCCCGGCGACGGAGAGGTCGTTCGTGATGTTGACGTCGTCGGAGATGTTGAAGTAGTCCGATGAGTCGAACCAGCCGATCGACTCGTTCGTCCGGCTCGCGCTGTCGAAGAAGTAGATCCGGCTGTCCGCGTCCGGTCCGTCCTGATTCACGTAGAGGTTGCCGTTGGCCTCGACGTCTCCGAGGGAATTCAGAAGGTCGACGGCGAGCGTGTCGGAGATCACGAACTGGTCGTCGCCGTCGTCCCAGTAAATCGCTTCGCTCGCGGGGGCTCCGGCGTTGTAGAAGCGGATGACCTGGTTGCCGTCGGGCCCATCCTCGTTCATCCGGATGTCGTTTCCCACGACCAAGGAGCTGACCACCTCGAGGTCGTCCGAGACGAGGAGGTCGTTCGAGCTCGTGGTGAAGGCGGTGGCGAGCGCGGTGCCCGAACCGATGACGCTGTAGGCCGTAGGCGCGGCGGTCAGGCTCCCGATCCGCAAAGCACCGAGGGTCGCAAACGAGTCGTTGCACTCGAAGCGGTTGTCCACGTCGTCCCAGGTGAGGCTCCGTCCCGTGGGCGATCCCCCTTCGAAGAAGAAGATCGACTGCGCACCGTCCGGTCCGTCGTGGTCGACGCGGATCGATCCGTTCGCGTGGAGTCCGGCGCCGAACGTGTTCGTCGCCTGCCAGGTGTTCGCGGCCCCCACAAGGCCGAACTCGAGGGCCGAGAACCCATCGACGGCGTCGGAGTTCAACGCGTAAGGAGCCGAGCGGATCGGAATTCGTGGCGACAGCGTCTCCGCGCCGACCTTGATCTCCAGGAAGACCGTGCCGTGGTCGGCGAACATCGCGGCGAGCGACGTATAAGGGAAGCCTCCCTGCGGATTGAGGCCGAGCGACGCCGTGAACAACCCTCCCGTCGCCGCGACTCCCGGTGCGTTCTGGAGGTCGCTCAGCAGGGCCGACCCGCCCGCCGCCGCGTCGTAGAACGTGAACTGCATCGCGTACGTTCCCGTCAACGGGTTGTCCGCGGCGTCCCGCAGGACTCCCTGATAGTGCAGCCGATCCGGCGGCGCCGCGGCGAGCGCGAGGAGCGACGCCGACATCCAGGTCGCGACGACGATCACGAAGCATCGCATGGTCGATCTCCTACGGGCAGACGGTGCCCGTGCGCTCGATTCCCTTCCGGTCGAATCCTTTGGTTCCTTCCTCCCCGAGCCGGTTCTCGACGGTGACGAGGTAGAAGAACCCCCGGCCCCGCGACGGAATTTCCGCATCGATCAGCGTCGTCCCGGGGAGGTTCTGCTGGAGGCAGAGACCGTACCCCGATCCTGGAAGCGCGGTCAGCTCGTCCCGGTAGACCTGGTAGTTCCCGGCCGAAGGTTCGGCGTTCCAGGAGAGGGTGACCTTGTCGAGCGCCGTGAGGCCCTGCACCTCGCCCGGCGGCGGGTAGGCCGCGGGGAAGCCGCCGCCGACACGGATCGACGCTCCGGTCGCGGTCCGTCCTTCGAAGGGGTCTCCCAAGACACCCAGACTCACCCGGAATCCCGCCGAGGCCGGCACTGCCCCTGCGCTCGGGTGCCCTCCGGCAGCGAAGCTCGATTCGACGATCTTGAACGATGCGCTGGTCTGCGCCATTGCCGCGCAGGGAACCGAGACGCAGACGACCAGGGCCAGCAGGAAGCCGCGCATGTCACCTCCACCCCACCGCGTGAAGTCCGCGGGAATCTACGGGGATGGGGGGTCGGCGACAACCTCCCGCTCGAACGGTCGAATGCCGACAATCCCGGAAGGCGTCAGAGCCTCAACGCACCCGGATCACCAGAGCGTGATCGTCCTCGTACGCCCTGCGGAAGCGCTCGTCGCGGATCATCAGTTCGAAGAGGGGCCGCGACCGCGGCTCCTTCGGGAGGAAGACCCACGCCGCCCCGAAGTTCCCCTTGAGGACGCGGTACGCATCCGTCGACCGTCCGAGATGGAGATCGAGCGCCTCGGCGAAGCGGGCGGGGTCCTTGCGATAGAAGAAGACCGGGTCGAGCGCGACGACGTACCGGCCGTCGGGCCGGTCGTGGTAGAGGATCGAGAAATCCCACCAGAACGAGTGGTAGACGAGTTCGTCGGCCGCGGCGTTCTCGCGGAGGAACCGCACCGCCGGGCGGAGCGTCTCGGCCGAGCCCCTGCGAAGGAGACTCGAACGCAGCGCGAGGACACTCCCGTCCCCCGCGCCGCCCACGAGGCAAGCCCCGAAGACGGCGACGGTGGCGGCGAACGCCGCCCTGTGCTTTTTCCGGAGTGTTCCGAGGTGCGTGCCCGAGAGGAGGTCGGCCCACAGCCGGGCGCCGGCGAGGATCGCAACGGGGAAGAAACTCCCAAGGAAGCGCTCCGACAGGAGTCCCACCACGAGGAGGACGGCGCTCATGAGGAGGAGGGCCAGGGCGTCCGACGACATCCGCCGCCTCGGAATCGCCGCCCACGCAACCGTTCCGGAAAGCGCCGGGAGGAACCCCGGGAAACTGCCCAGGAGATGCGCGAGCTTGGGAGGCATGAGCTCCGGTCCGAAGAGGTAGTCGGGGATGCGGGCGCCCGGCAACCAGTTCTCCCGGGCGACGAGGACGATCTGCTCCCAGGAGAGGAGCAGGTTGTTCGGAAAGTACGGGTTGCACACGAGACCGATCGCGATCCCGCCGCACGCGGCGGCGAGCGCCCTGTAAGGCACGGCCTCGCGGCGGAGGGCCCGGGCCAGCCCTGTCGCGACGACGAGCGCCGGCACGAGCGCGAACGAAGAGTGCGTCAGCGTGTGGAGCGCGGCAGTCACGGTGAGCGCGCGGTTCCGGTTCGTGACGAGGAGCGCACATTCGAGAAGGAAGAACGCGGTCCCGAAGAGGGCGGGCCTCACGAGGACGAAGTCGTAGAGGAGAGGAGGATCAGCGACGAAGTAGAGAACGATCCAGAACGGGACGGCTCTGGCCCCAGCGAGGCGCAGGGCGACCGCGAAGGCGACGAAGAAGAGAAACGCCGCGACGACCGCGGCCTGTTTCCCTGGGACGACGAGGTCGTTTCCCGCGTGGAGAAGTTGGAACGGAATCAGGAACAGGTGGAAGAGCAGGTCCTTGTCGCTGTACCGGTCGGCCCACGTGCTGAAGGCCGCCTGCGGGAAGTCGCGGCGGAACCCCTCCGCCGCGATCCGCTCGGCGGCCCGCGTGTGGAAATAACTGTCGGTATCGACGAGGCCGGGCACGGAATATTGCGCCCATCCTAGGAGTGCCGCGCACGCGAGGACCGCGGCGGCGGGGCCGGCGTACGGGCGGACGGCACGGAGCACGGGAAACTCACCCCACAGGATCGGCGTTTGCGGGCACCCCTATCATAGTGCCGTGCTCCGCATCTCCGAGGTCCGCGCCGTCGCCTTCGACCTCGACGGCGTGTTGATCGACACCGAG
This sequence comes from uncultured Acidobacteriota bacterium, assembly GCA_964383585.1. Lineage (GTDB taxonomy): Bacteria > Acidobacteriota > Polarisedimenticolia > Polarisedimenticolales > DASRJG01 > CAYLHQ01. The sequence goes on along the minus strand of CAYLHQ010000002.1, from coordinate 109,973 downwards.
ACGATCAACGTGCGCGCCGCCTTCGAAGGGTTCGAGGCACATGGGTACCCGCTCGACGCCTCGGACGCCGTGGTGATCGTCGGCCGCCACCCGATCGACTACGTTCCCGATCTCGCGCGCCGCCACGCCGTCCCGGAGTCGCTCCTCCCCTCCATCACCCGTCGGCAGAGCGAGGTCTACTTCCGCCGTTGGAAGGAGGACGCCCGTCTGCTCGACGGTGCGCTCGAGGCCCTCGACGCCTGTCGCGAGCGTGGGTACCCCATGGCCCTGGCGACGAGTTCCGGCCGCGCGAGCGTCGAGGAGGCACTCGATCGATTCGGGCTACGGCCTTACTTCTCGACAACCCTGACGAAGGACGACGTGTCGGTGCGTAAGCCCGACCCCGAGATCTACCTTCTCGCGGCGGAGCGGCTCGGCGTCGCACCAGGCAACCTCCTGGTGCTCGAGGATTCTCCCCACGGGGTGTGTTCGGCAAAGGGAGCCGGTGCGATGTGCGTGTCCGTGGCCGGCGCGGAGGGCGCCGATCTCCGTATCGAGTCCCTCCGGGATCTTCCGGGGCTTCTCAGGGGACATTCCGCTTTTTCTTCCAAAGAGTCAAGTGGAAAGAGGGCAAGGTGACGCGAATCGTGGGGACGGGAGGATCGAGGGACGCCACCGAAGGTGCGGTGGGATCTGGGGATTCCCTTTCCGCGCCGATCGGAAAGCCCAGGGCTCGCGACCTCGCGGCACGGGCTTCGCGATGGAACTCTCGGACCCACCGCAACTTCGGCCCCATGTACGGCGCGAGTCCTCCCCACCGTTCGCGCCACCTTGCGACCCTCGTCAGTCGCGGCGCCCACCGAAGAGGCCGAGGCGCCAGGCCCAATACAACAGGGTCAGGATCGAGGTCACTGCCGCCGCCACGTACGTGAGCGCCGCCGCGTCGAGCACCTTCTTGGCTCCGGTCAGTTCGTCGGTGCTCATGTACCCGCCGTTCTGGAGGCTCAGCATCGCTCGGCGGCTCGCGTCGAACTCGACCGGGAGGGTGATCAGGGTGAAGACGGTCGCCGTCGCGAACAGGAGAACGCCGACGAGGCCCAGGTTGTACCCGAGCGCCGTCTGCGCCCCGCCGAGGAAGAGGGCCGCGATGATCACGAAGATGGAGATCCCGCTCCCGAGGTTCGCGATCGGCACCCACGCCGACCGGAACTTCAGGGGGGCATACCCCTCGGCGTGCTGGATCGCGTGGCCGACCTCGTGCGCCGCCACCCCGAAGGCCGCCATGCTGTTCGAGCCGAAGACGGGCTCCGACAGCCGGAGGACCTTCGTCCGCGGATCGTAGTGATCGGTGAGCCCGCCCGCGACCGGCTCGACGGTGACGTCGTGGATCCGGTTCTCGGCGAGGATCCGCTTCGCCACCTCGGCGCCCGTCATCCGGGAACGCGTGGCGAGCTGACTGTACTTGTGGAACGTGCCCTTCACCTTGAACTGGGCCCAGAGGCTCAGGATCATCCCGGCCCCGATGACGAGCCAGTAGACAGGATCGAAGATCATGGTTCCTTTCCCTCCGAAGCGGAGAACCCCCGGATCCGAGACGGGTCAAGGGGCCGATGAGATTGTAGAGGAAACGGCGACAGGCACCATTTCCCTGGCGTAAGTCGTTGAAAAATCGTCTAATTCCGGAACCAGAAAAGGTGCCAGTCCCCTTTTTCTTTTTCGGAGGAGCCGATGATCCGACGCAACTTCTTGAAGACTTCGACGCTCGCCGCGGCGGCGACGCTCGTTCCGGGGGCGCTTTCCCGCGTCCTCGCGGGGGACACGGGAGCACTCCGGGTTCTCCGGCGCGGAGCCGGGATCTTCACCGGTGGCCGCGGCGGAACCCTCGGCTTCTGGATTGGCGAGAATGGGGCCCTCGTGATCGACACCCAGTTTCCCGACTCGGCGAAGGCCTGCCTCACCGCCCTCCGCGCGAAGACCGAGCGGAAGCTCGACGCGGCATTGATCACGCACCACCACGGCGACCACACCGCGGGGATCCCGGTCTTTCGCCCCGAGTCGGCGAAGGTCGTCGCGCACCGGAACGTCCCCGGCCTCCAGAAGGCGGCGGCGGAGGAACGCGGAACGGTCGAGCAGCAGGACTACCCCGAGACCCTCTTCGACGCCGAGTGGAGGGCCGAGATCGGTGGGGAGACCGTCCGCGGGCGCCACTTCGGGCCCGGCCACACCGGCGGCGACGCCATCTGGCACCTCGAGAAGGCAAACGCCGTCCACATGGGGGACCTGGTCTTCCACAAGATGGTGCCGTTCATCGACCGCCCTGGCGGGGCCTCGATCGTCGGCTGGATCGACGTCCTCGAGAGAGCCGCGAAGGAGTACCCCGCCGACGCCGTCTATCTGTACGGGCACGCCTCGGCGGGGAACGACGTGGTGGGTGGCCGCGACGGCCTCCCCCTCATGCGCGACTACCTCTCGGCGCTGCTCGACTACGTGAAGAAGGGAAAGACGGCCGGAAGGTCGCTCGAAGAGCTCCAGAACGTTGACCGGATTCCCGGTTTTCCCGACCACGCCCCGGGCTGGGAAACCGCGGTCAAGGGGAACGTCGGCGCCGCTTGGGAGGAACTCGGCGGGTAGGAGCGGCTTGACCCAGGGCAAGCGGGGCGCGGCACTTCGCGGTATACGATCGGCGTCTCCGGGAAAGGAGCCTCCATGCGCCGGTTCGCCCTGCTCGCCCTCCTCGTTCTCTTCGTCCCCGCCGCGATCGAAACCGACGCCGGCGACGCTCCCCTGCTCCTTCGGGTAGAGCGACAGACACCGGACGACCTGGCCACGTTGCGCGGCGCCGGGTTCGGCGTCGTCCTCGAGACTCTTCCGTGTCTTCTCGTGCGCGGCGGCGAGGCCGATCGCGTCTCCTTGGAGGGCGCGGGGTGGAAGGTCGCGATCGTCGACGACCGGGCTCACGAGGCCGACTTCGCCCAGGTCGGGCTGCGCCCCGATTCCGACCGCGAGGCCATCGCCACGCTCGGGACGATCGTCCTCGAGGAAGAGAACTGGGTGCTCCTGCGCGTCCCGCGGGGGACCTGCCTGGACGCCCTCCGAGGCTCGAAAGTCTTCGCCTCCCTCGTGCCGGAAGAGCCGGTCGCGATCCCCGTCATGCCGCACGAGACCGGAGACACCGGTCCCGGGAAGGCGGGCACCGACGCCCCCGACCCCGTCGTCCAGAAGATCGTCGCCGCGGTCGACACCGTGCGGATCCAGGACTACTGGCAGGACCTCGCCTCGAACCCGCCGACCGGCACCAGGAACTCCCTCTCCCAGGGGTGCCGGGACGCGGCCGCGTACTCGCTCGCCGAGTTCCGGTCGTTCGGCCTCCCCGCCGAGTACCAGAACTGGTCGGTGAACCACGCACCGAACGTCGTCGCGACCCTCGAAGGGGGATTCCTTCCCGAGGACGTCTACCTCGTCGAGGGCCATCTCGACGATCTCCCCGAATCGGGGCCCGCCCCGGGCGCCGACGACAACGCGTCGGGGTCGGTGAACGTCCTCGAGTCGGCGCGGGTGATGTCCTGCTGGGGCTTCCGGAGCACCGTGAAGTTCCTCCTCCCGACCGGCGAGGAGTACGGCCTGTACGGGAGCGACCACTACGCCGACGACGCCTTCGTCCGCGGCGAGAACATCAAGGGCGTGATCAACATGGACATGATCGGGTGGGAGGGGAACGCGAACCCCTCCCCCGAGAACCTCGACCTCAACTACAACTCGAACTCCCAATGGCTCGCCGAGCGCTTCGTCGCCGCGGCCGCCGATTACGGCACCGGGCTCGTCGTCGACGCCTTCTACTGCCCCAGCCTCACCGCGTCCGACCACTATCCGTTCTGGCAAAAAGGATGGACCGCCCTCTGCGGGATCACCGACAACGAGGGGTACTGCGGCCACGGCGGGAATTACCCCTACTACCACACTTCGAACGACACGATCGCGAACAACGGCAATCCCGCGTTCTTCTATTCGGTGATCCGCACCTCGGTCGCGACTCTCTCGGAGGTCGCCGGCGCGTTCAAGATCGGTCTCGATCGCGAGCAGTACGGCTGCGGCGTCCCGATCACGGTCGTCGTCGCCGACCCCGATCTCGACACGAACCCGGCGGCCCCCCAGACCGTGTCGATCCGCGTGTGGAGCACCCGCGAGCCGGCAGGGGAAACCCTTCTCCTGACGGAGCGCCGGCCGAGCGATCGCTACTTCGAGGGAACGATCCCCACCTCCGTCGACCCGCCGGTCGCGGGGGACGGGGTGCTTTCGGTGAACCCCGGAGACGAACTCGGCGCCGAGTACGTCGACGCTCTCGACTGCGACGGCGCGACGGGAGTGACCTACACCGCCTCCGCGGTCGCCGACTGCACCGTCCCTCGCATCTCGAGCGTCGGCGAGACGGGGGTCTCGGTGTCGTCGGCGACGATCGTGTGGAACACGGACGAGCCGGCGGATAGCGTCGTCCGCTGGGGAACCCTCCGTCCGCCCGATGGGACGACGGGCTCGTCGGCGGTCGTGAGCGCCCACTCGGTCCCGCTCGACGGCCTCGCCCCGTGCACCGTCTACTGGTACCAAGTCGAATCGACCGACCCCGCGGGCAACACGGTCGTTGACGACAACGGCGGCTTCTACTACCACTTCGAGACGCTCGGCGATTTCGGGAGCGGGCCCCAGCCCTGCCACGAAGGGAAGATGTCGCTCGACCGCACCGTGGCCTCGTGCGCCGACACCCTCCCCGTCCGGCTCGTCGATCTCGATCTCAACCTCTCGCCCACTTCGGTCGACACCGTCGCCGTGTCGGTCACCTCCTCGACCGAGACGAGCCCCGAATCTCTCCTCCTCGTCGAGACCGGACCGAACTCTTCGACCTTCACCGCTTCGATCGCGATCGGCGCGGCTCCGGCCGTCGCGGGGGACGGCGTCGTCCAGGCCTCGCACGACGACCTCCTGACCGCGACCTACCGCGACGCCGACGACGGCACGGGCCAGCCGGGAACCTCGTTCGCGACCGGGAAGGCCGATTGCAGCGGGCCCGTCATCACCGACCTGCGCGTGACCGACGTCACCGACGAGTCGGCGATCGTCCGGTGGACAACCGCCGAGCCCGCCGACTCCCGCGTCGAGTGGGGCTCGACGCCGGCGCTCGGCTCGGTCCGTTCCGATGCGGCGCTCGTCACCTTGCACGCCCTGACGATCTCCCCGCTCGCCGAGTGCGGTTCGTTCCACTTCCGCGTGCGCTCGACCGACGGCCGGGGGAACGTCGCCACCGCCGACCTCGGCGGTGTTCCCGTTTCCTTCGGCGCCTGGCGGATCCCGGGCCTGTGGCGGGACGAGTTGGAGTCGTCGGCGGGCTGGACCCTCGACGGCGAGTGGCAGATCGGCGCGCCGCAGGGAAAGGGAACCTCTCCGGGGGATCCGACCGCGGCCCACGCCGGGGCGGGCGTGCTCGGGCACGACCTGACCGGCCTCGGCGCCCACCCCGGGGACTACGAGAACTCCACGAACCAGCGTGCCGCGAGCCCCGTGATCGACGCGAGCACGCTCCAGGGGGGCCGTCTCGTTTTCCGCCGCTGGCTGAACGTGGGGGGAGGGAGCGCGACGTCCTACATCGAGGTCAAGAAGGGCTCCTCCTGGTTCATCGTCTGGTCGGCGGGGGGACCTACGGGCGTCAGCGACACGGCGTGGTCCCTGCAGACCGTCGACATCTCGACGTACGCCGACGCGAACTCCCAGCTGCAGGTCGCGTTCCGCCAGAACGGGGGCTTCACCGTCGGCGGCACCCGCGCCGGGTGGAACGTCGACCGGATCGTCGTCAAGAGCGCGTCGCAGCCGGCCTTCGACGCCTGCGGCGGCTGCGGAGCCGCTCCCGCGTTCGCGGGCCTCGCATCGGCGGTCGATCTCTCCGGCTGCGCCGACGGGGGCGTCCGGCTCTCCTGGCCCCAGGCATCGTCGTGGGGGACGGGCCGGAGCGGGACCTACGCGGTCTACCGGAGCACCGATCCGGCGTTCGTCCCGGGACCTGCGAACCGGATCGCCGCGGGAATCGCCGGAACGTCGTACGACGACGCCGGCGCTCCGAACGACGTCGCGCTCTGGTACGTCGTGCGCGCGGAGAACGACGAGACCTGTGGCGGCGGCCCCGCAAACGGAGGCGTGGAGGAGCAGAACCTCGTCCGGCTCTCGGTCCGGGACGAGACGTCGCAACCGTCACCCGGGAACGTCGGCGCCTCGCTCCGTCTCGACGCGGTGAACCGCGCCCACGTCCGCCTGGAGTGGACGCCCTCTCCTACGGCGGCGCGCTACCGGGTCGAGCGGGCCGATACGCCGCTCGGCCCCTTCGTCGCGCTCGGAGAGACGGCCGAGACGGTTTGGGAGGACGTCGACGAGCTGGGCTCGCTCGCCCCGCGGAATTATCGGGTGACCGCGCTCGACGCGTGCGGGTCGGGGGGTCCCTGAGTGGGGTCGGGCTCCGTCAATTCGGGTCGGCGAGTTTCTCGTCGAGCGTCGCCTTCGGGACGACCTCGAGGAAGTTCTGCACCGCGCGGACCCCGTTGACGCCGAGGGCGAGGCGCTCCGCCTGCATGCGCGCGAAGAGGGTCGGCACTCGCCCCGAGAGGGTGACGACTCCCTCGACGACGGCGACCTCCACGAGCCCGGGGATCCCGGTCACCGCGCGCGGTCCGACCACGGAGGCGACCCCCCGCTCGACCTTCTCGTCTTCTTCCTCGGGGCTTTCGATCCGGTCGACGACGCCGACGACCCCGTCGGTCGCGGCGGCCGCGTCGCGTGCGCGGAACCGGAGCCGCGCGTCCCCCACCGTCCCGGCGAGCGTGACGACCCCCCCGTCGACCTCGGCGGTGACACCGGCGCTTTCGAGGGCGGGAACGTCGCCGAGCCTGCGGTCGAGCAGCGATTCGATCCGGTCGTCGGAGTATCCCCTCGATTCGATCCGGATACGGTCGTCGATCGCGGTGATTCCTCGAATCTTCGCGAGTTCCTCGAGGGCATCCCACTTCGTGCGGAGGGTTCGGACCGTCCCCTCGACCGTCGCCACCCCGCCGGTCACCGCGACGTCGAGACGGGCCTCGATCAGGGCGGGGACCCTCCGGAGCGCCCGCTCGGCGGTGAATTCGAGGTCGCGGTCGGTGGGGCCGTCCTGCGCGACCGCCGGGAGAACGGCGACGAGCGTCAGGACGGCCCCGATTCGAAACCGGCTTACTTGCACGTCCGCTTGCCGCTCTTCCCCTTGGCGGCGCAGTTGTTGCTACAGCACTCGCCGTTCGACGAGCAGGTCGTCCCCGTTGGCTTGCACGACGGGCACTCGGGCGTGCCGCTACAGTTCGAGTCGGCGCAGTCGGTCAGGGAATCGCAGTCGTCGTCGATCCCGTTCGAACAGGAGGTTTCGGTGACCGGCGGCGCCCCGCAGTCCTCGGGGCAGGAGCACGCGCTCTCACCGCCGCTGCACGTCTCGTCCCCGCACGAGGGGGTCCCGCCCCCGCCCTGGCAGGAGTCGAGTCTGTTCGAGATCTGGTCGTAGATGAGGTCGATCCGCGCACCGGTGTTCAGGCACCCGCCGAGATGGTGGAGCCCGACGACCTTGTGAGTGTCGCCCGAGAGCACCGGCGAGCCCGACGATCCGTTCGTGGTGTCGCAGTAGTAGCCGATGTCGCTGTTCGCGGCGCGGCCGGCGGTGGGAGACGCGTCGACGCGGCAGAGCCCGCCCGTGTTGCGGTCGGACTCGATCGACAGCTTTTTCGGCCCGCCCGAGGGATGGCCGGCGATGTAGATCCTCTCCCCGACCGGCGGAAGCCGCGGGTCGAGCTCGAGGCAGGGAATCGAGGAACTGTCCCCCCCCGTCGTCATGAGGGTGTAGTCGAGCGTGTAGTCGGTCGCGAGGAGCTGCGAGCCGAGCACGGAGCCGCTGTACGGGGCGTTTGTCCCGCCGCAGGTGGTGTTCTGGTACTCGAAGCGGAGCTCCGTCGACTGCACGCCGCTCTGGCTCGAGGTGCAGTGGTTGTTGGTCATGAACTGACCGCTGTCCGAGACCTTGAACGCGGTGCAGGCGGAGCAGCAGCCGATCAGCGCCTTCACCGACCCACGCGCCCTGTCGAACTCCGTGGGGTAGGACGAGCGGTAGCACTCGACGTCGCGCCAGTCGGTCGTCCCGCAGACGCTCTCGACCCCCTGCTCTCCCCCGGGCTCCCCCGGCCGTTCGATCAGGTCCTGGGTTCCGCGGCCGAACGAGTCGATTTCGAAGCCGAAGCCCCCGCCGAGCCGCGCCTCGAGCTCGACCACGGCCGCCCCGCCGAGGATCGAGTTCGCCCAGAAGGAACCGGTCCCGTGGGGTCCGCGCCCCTCGAAGCGGTACCGTTCGCGGCCGTCGAGGCTCGAAACGGTGACCGAATCCCCCGGGGCCAGGTCGAACGCGCTGAAGTGGACGCGAACGTAGGTCGCTCCGGGCCACTCCACGATCCAGCGCATCGGCTCCTGGCCGAGGTCGGTGGGATAGGGATGCGGGGTCGAGATCGAGATCGGCTCCAGCTCACCGACCTTCGCGATCTGCGGCTCCCCGGCGATCGCCGGAACCGCGAGCCACGTGGCCACGAGAATCGCCGTAAGAACGATGCGTCCGCACTTCGAACCGCTCACGTTCTATCCTCCTCCTTCCCCGGAGCCCCCGGGGGCCTCGGAAGGCTACGGCGATGCCGCCCGGGGATCAAGGAGAAACGCGACGGGCGCGTGTTCGGAGGACGCATGGATCGGATCTGGTTCGTGACCGGGGCGCTCGCGGGCGGGCTCGCGGTCGCCCTCGGGGCATTCGGAGCGCACGGTCTCGAGGCGCGGGTCGGGCCCGGCCTGGTCGCCGTCTTCGAGACGGGGGTGCGCTACCACCTGGCCCACGCCCTCGCGCTCCTGGCGGTCGGCTTCGCCGCCTCGCGGTGGCCCGGGACGCCGACGAACGCCGCGGGGGTCCTTTTCCTCGCCGGGATCGTCGTGTTCTCCGGGAGCCTCTACGTCATGACCTTGACCGGCAAGCGGTGGCTCGGCGCGGTGACCCCGATCGGAGGGGTCGCGTTCCTCGCGGGATGGGCGTGCCTCGCTTGGGCGGCTTGGCGCGGGGCGACCTTCACGCCAGGCGCTTGAGGCGCGAAAGGTCGAGGACCGTCACGCGGGGACCGTCGACCCGGACGATCCCCTGACGGCTCAGACGCTGGAGGCTCCGCGACAGGGTCTCGTGGGCCGCCCCGAGATAGGACGCAAGCGACCCCTTCGCGAGCGGAAGATCGACGGAGGGGCGACGTTCCCCGGTGCGACCCGCCGCCTCGAGCTCCCGGAGAAGGTACCGGGCGAGGCGCGCGGTGACCTCACGGAAGGCGACCCCCTCGAGCGTCGTCGACATCTCGCGGATCCGTTCGGACAGTTCCCCGAGCAGCCGCCACGACGTCTGCGGGCTTCGGCGGAGAAAGTCCCCGAACCGATCCCGGGGAAGGAAGAGGAGGGTTCCGTCCCGCGTCGTCCGGGCGTGGTTCGCGTACCGCGGGCGGACCTCGTCGAACAGACCGATCTCTCCGAAGGAATCCCCCGGGCGGCATACCCGCAGGATCAGCATCCGGCCGTCGGGAGAGAGGCGGTAGACGACGACCAGGCCGGAGAGGACGATCCACACCCCCCGGTGGTCCTCCCCCTCGCCGTACACGACGGTCTTGCGGCGGACGCGCTCGAAGCGACCGAAGGCGAGGATCTCGTCGAGCCGTTCCTCGTCGAGATCGCGGAACAGGCGCACGCCGCGAACCTGCTCGCGCACCTCCGCCGATTCATCGCGGGCGATCGTCACCCCGGCAGTCTACCCGGAGGCCGTTCAGTGGCCCACACGCTCCATGAAGACCCGGAGCGCCTTCGTCCGCGAGGGGTGCCGCAGCTTGCGCAGCGCCTTCGACTCGATCTGTCGGATCCGCTCGCGCGTCACCGCGAACGACTGCCCGACCTCCTCGAGGGTGTGCTCGCTACCGTCCCCGACGCCGAACCGGAGCTTGAGGACCTTTTCCTCCCTCGGCGTCAGCGTCTTCAGGACCGACTGCGTCTGCTCCCTCAGGTTCAGCTGGATGACCGCGTCGACGGGGGAGGTCGCCGAGCGGTCCTCGATGAAATCCTTGAGGTGGCTGTCCTCCTCTTCGCCGATCGGCGTCTCGAGCGAGATCGGCTCCTGCGCGATCTTGAGGACCTTGCGGACCTTCTGGACCGGGATCCCCATCTTCTTCGCGATCTCCTCGGGCGAAGGCTCGCGGCCGAGCTCCTGCACCAGGGCGCGGGAGGTCCGGATCAGCTTGTTGATCGTCTCGATCATGTGGACCGGGATCCGGATCGTGCGCGCCTGATCGGCGATCGCACGGGTGATCGCCTGCCGGATCCACCACGTGGCGTAGGTGGAGAACTTGTACCCGCGGCGATACTCGAACTTGTCCACCGCCTTCATCAGGCCGATGTTGCCCTCCTGGATCAGGTCGAGGAACTGCAGCCCGCGGTTCGTGTACTTCTTCGCGATCGAGACGACGAGCCGCAGGTTCGCCTCGACCAGCTCGCTCTTCGCCTTCTTCGCCTGGCGGATGCCGCGGTGGATCGCCGAGCCGACGTCGCGCAGCTCCTCGCGGGAGCATCCCATCTCGGCCTCGATCCCCTGGATGTCTTTCCTCAAGCCGTCGACCTTGCGGCGGATCTCCTTCTTGAGGGCGGGGTCGCGGAACGACTTCATCTTGGCGGAGAGGTCTTGGACGTTCCGTTCGTGGCGGCGGATTTTCGCGTCGGCGTCGACGACCGTCCGCGCGAGGTACTCGACCTGGGCCGGGGTGAGGCGCAGGTCGCGGAACTCGCGGGCCACCTTCACCCGGAGCCGCGCGATCTTGAACTCGAGGGCGCGATGGGCCTTCCCTCCCTTCGTGAGTCGGCCCAGCCGGCCCGATTCCCTCTCGATCTGCGCCGCGTGGCGCGAGATGCGACCGATCACCCCCTTCGCCCGCTCGAGCCGGCGCTGGGGCTGGTCGTCGTCCTGCTCGGTCGCGACGAAGAGATTCGGAGAGAGCTCCTTCTTCCGGATCCGCTCCGCCAGATCCTTCATCTCCCGCAGGACCCAGGTGCTCCGCGAGAGCGCCTTCAGGACGATCCGCTCGCCGCGCTCGATGCGGCGGGCGATCGAGACCTCGCCCTCCCGCGTCAGCAGCGGGACCGTCCCCATCTCCCTCAGGTACATCCGGACCGGGTCGTTCGTCTTCTCGAGCGGCCCCCCCACCGGGTCGTTCTTGCCGTCGTCGTCCTTGGATTCCTTGAGCATCTTCGGGGCGATCGCCTTTCGCCCGCTCCCCTCGTCCATGGCGGGGAGGGGCTCCCGGCCGTCCGAGTCGACGAGGGTGATGCCGTGGGTCTCGAAGAGGGAGAACACTTCCTCGAGGTCCTCCTGCGACGAGCTGACCTCATCGGGAAGCGCCTCGTTGATCTCGTCGTACGAGAGCCAACCCCGTTCGCGTCCCGCGAACACGAGCTGGCGGATCTCGTCGAACCGTTCTTCCACTCCCGTGAGTTTTTCTTTTTTCTTCTTCGCCATCGGTTGCGCTCTGCGCTCCTCGGTCGGCGGCGCGTCCCGCCGAGTCAAGACATCGTGTCGATCTGCTTCGCGATTTGCATTTTCCGGACCAGGAGTTCGTCCACCGCGGTGCTCTCGGAGCCGGCGAGCGCCTGCTGCATCGCCCTTCCGTCCCGCACGAGCCGGTCCCTTCGAAGGGCATCGGCGCAGGCCTCCCATTCCGACTCGCCGAGTTCCCAAGCACCGCCTTCCCGGAACGCCGCCCGCGTCAGAAGCTCGCGGTCGGCGTCCGTATCGAGCGCGGCGAACACGTCCGGGTATCGCACGCTTCCGCTCTCGTCGTCGAGCTTCAGGATCGCCGAGACCACCCGGGAGGCTCCGCCTCCCGACCAGTCGTCCGGATCGAGTTCCCTTCGGATCCGCTCCCGCGCCTCGGCGCTCTCGAGGAGGAGTGCCACGAGGCGCAGGTCGACCGGTCGCGGGACCTCCGCGGGCGCCGCTCGCCCCCGGATCGCGGGCCTCGCCTCGCGCACGGCGGCGCGAAGCTCCTCGAGGACGATCGCCTCGTCGAGATCGAGCGCGTCGGCCATCCGGCCGGCCCACTCCGATCGCTCGATCGCGCGGAGCCGCGCGAGCCGCGGAAGGAGGGCGTTGACCGCCGCGACTTTCTCCTCCGGCCGTGTGAGGTCGCGCGTGCGCGACTCGCTCCGCAGCAGGAACTCGAACCAGCCCGGGGCCTCCTGGATCGCCGCGGCAAAGTCGTCGGCGCCCCGGGTCCGGATCAGGTCGTCGGGATCGCACCCTCCGGGCAGGTCGGCGATACGCACCTCGAGCCGCTGTTCGAGGAGGGAGTCGATCGCGCGGCCCGCGGCGGCCACGCCCGCCGCGTCGCCGTCGTAGGAGACGACGACCCGCTGTGTGGTGCGGGCGAGGAGCCGCGCCTGCGCGGGGGTCAGCGAGGTGCCGAGCGAGGCGACGACGTGGTCGAAACCGGCCTGACGGACCGCGGCCAGGTCGAGATACCCTTCGACGAGGATGGCGAATCCCTCCCTCCGCACCGCATCCCGGGCGAGATCGAGTCCGTAGAGGTGCTCCCCCTTCACATACGCGGGAGTCTCCGGGGAGTTCAGGTACTTCGGCTCCCCTTCCCCGAGGGCGCGCGCGCCGAACGCGACCACGTGCCCGTAGAGGTCGCGAATCGGGAAGATCAGCCGGTCCCGGAACCGGTCGTAGTGGCCGTCCCCCGTCTTCCGCCGGAGCGCGAGCCCCGCGACCTCGATCTCCTCCGGCCGGAAGCGCTTCCCGACGAGATGGTCGAAGAGCCTCTGCCAGTCGTCGGGGGCGTACCCGAGACCGAGCGCCTCGCGCGTCGCGTCATCGACCCCGCGCTGCCTCAGGTACTCTCGGGCCTTCCGGCCCTCCACCGGGTCATCGAGCCGCGCGCGGAACCAGGCTGCCGCCTCCGTCCCGGCTTCGAGGACGCGCCTCCGGATCCGGTCCTTCGGGCTGTCGGCGCTCGGAAGCGGGACTCCCCACCGGCGCGCCAGGAACTCGACCGCCTCCGGGAAGTCGATCTGCTCGATCAGCATCGCGAAACGGAAGACGTCGCCTCCGGCCTGGCAGCCGAAGCAATAGAAGAGACCGCGGTCGGGATCGACCGAGAACGACGGGGTCTTTTCTTGGTGGAAGGGACACAGGCCCTTCTGCCGGCTTCCGGCAGGTTTGAGGGCCACGTAGTCTCCGACCAGGCGGACGATGTCGCCAGCGTTCCGGACTGCGGCGAGGAACTCCTTCGACAGCGGGACACCCAAGCGGAATCCCTCCCGTCCGGCGAAGGGGGGCGAGGGGCGACGCCCCTCGCCCGACCCGGGTGCAGGACTACGCGTTGCTCCGACGCTCCTGTGCCAGACGCTTCAGAAGCTTCTTCCGCGCCGCGAGGGCCTTGCGCTTCCGTTTCACGCTCGGCTTCTCGTAGTGCTGTCGCTTCTTGATCTCGGTCAGGATGCCGGACTTTTCACACTTCCGCTTGAATCGCTTCAAGGCGTTCTCGAGGCTTTCGTCCTCTCGCACCTTGATCAGCGGCATGCTCGACTCACCCCGCTTTCTTTCCCGGATGAAGCCCGAAAGACAAGAATTTCGAAGAGATTCAGGCCAAAACCGCCACTCTAGCCAGGCACTTCCGGGCTGTCAAGCGAGGCGCCCCACCATCGAACCCCACGCGATCTCGCGGAAAACCCCGAAAAATTCGATTCCCGGAGCGCACCGACGTCGTTACGGCCCCGGAAATCACGTGCAAGTGTCAAAGCGTATATACGGGGAAGTCGAGCCCGATCAAGCCTTTTTTGCGGTCTCCCGCCGGTTGGGTGGCATCCGTGCAACACCTCTCGGGCGCCCCCCGGGAATTCCGTTGATGAGGGCGGCGAGGCACCCGGCCCCGTACCCGTTGTCGATGTTCACGACGGCGACCCCGGGGGAGCAGGAATTGAGCATCGCGAGGAGGGCGGCGACCCCACCGAGGCCCGTCCCGTACCCCGTGCTCGTGGGGACCGCGACGACCGGGCAGTCGACGAGGCCGGCAACGACCGACGGGAGGGCGCCTTCCATGCCGGCGACGGCGACGATCACCCGGGCCGACGTCAGGGCCTCCCGGTGGGCGAGGAGGCGGTGGAGACCGGCCACCCCGACGTCGTGAATCCGGACGACTCCCTGCCCGAGAAGTTCCGCTGTCAGCGCCGCTTCCTCCGCGACGGGGAGGTCGGAGGTGCCGGCGGTGACCACGACCACCCCTGGCCGGGAACGCGGGGGCTGCGCCGACCGCAAGACGAGGGCACGCGCCTCTTGGTGGTACTCGACGTCGGGGTAGAGGCGGGCCACCGCGTCGCGCACCTCCGGCCCGACCCGGGTCACGAGGGCGGTCTGCCCGGCGCGGCGCATCCGCTCGACGATCGCCGCGATCTGCTCCGGCGTCTTCCCCGCGCCGTAAACCGCCTCGGGGAACCCCCGGCGGAGCGCGCGATGGAGGTCAAGGGTGGCGAAGGCCATCTCATCCGCGGGAAGACGCCGGATCCTTTCGACCGCGTCCTCGACGTCGACCGTTCCCGACCGGACCTCCTGCAGGAGCGCCTCGAGTCCCGCCCTGTCCAATCGTTGCACCCTCCTTGACCGTGCGTCGTGCGAACGCCTAGCATAGCGAGCCTTTGGGAGTTTCGGGAGGACGCCCCGTGACGAAGGCCCCGGCGAAGAAGCGCGCCCTCGAGCGACGGGCCCACGCCCGCTTCGACCGCACCGTCGACATCCATCCTCCGGAAGAGCACGCCGGAACGCTCGCCCGCATGGTGAGCCGGAACCTCTCGCTGGGCGGCCTCCAATGCGTGTCGCCCGATCCGATCCCGGAGATGACCCGGCTCGCGGTGCGCCTGATGATCCCCGACGGCGCCCCGGGGAACGGTCCCGAGCCGCTCGACGTCGAAGCGGTCGTCGTGAGGAGCCAGGCGCTCCCGTCGGCGGCGCGCGAGGCGCGCTACGAACTCGGTCTCTTCTTCACCTCGATGTCGGATGGCGCAAGAGAGCGCCTCGCGCGATTCCTCGCCGCCTCCTGACGCCCCGAAAACCCGCGTCCCGCTTGCGATTTCAAGCGTCACACCCTTGACACGCGCGCGTGCGCGCGTTGGAATACGCACGAGCCGCGACGCGCGAGCGCGCGTCAATCGGGCCGCGAAGGAGGTGAAATCCGGGAATGAACAAAGCTGCACTGATCAGCAAGATCTCGAACGACGCGGAGATCACGCGCGCCGCCGCCGCCACCGCCATCGACAGCCTCGTCGAGGGGATCACCGGTTCTCTCAAGAGGGGCCAGCGCGTCACGCTTGTGGGCTTCGGGACGTGGTCCACGTCGAAGCGCAAGGCCCGCACGGGCCGCAATCCGCAGACCGGTCAGAGCATCAAGATCAAGGCGAAGACCGTCGTACGTTTCAAGGCGGGAGCCGACCTCAACAAGAAGATCAACAAGTAGTCCCGCTTCAACAGATCTCAGGAGAGCGGAGGCGCGGCCCAGCGAGGCGGCGCCTCCGCGGCTCCTTCTCCTAGGGACACACCCCCGACAGATCCTGCGGCAGGTCGCACGTGCCCACCCCGGCCGCCTCCGCGCGCTCCGCCGGAAGCCCCGCTTCGAGGCTTGCGCCGTAGCTCCCCTCGGCCGAACGGCTCTGCCCGACGAGGACGAAATAGAAGAAAGAACCGGGGCCGGGATCTCCCGGATCGAACGACGCGCGGCCGGTGTTGCCGAGTCCGCACGCCGCTCCCGTCCAACTCGGGGCGCCGACGATCGGTCCCGTGCCCCAGTAGGCGACGTTGTCGACGGTGCCGCACGCCGGGGTGAACTCGACCTCGATCCCCGTACCCGTTTCCGCACGATGCGCGAGGAGCGGCGCTCCCGCCGGTCCCACCTCCATCGGGCTCGCGGCGGACCCCGACGCGCAGACCGCGCGCGTCTCGGCGTTCGTCACCGAGACGTCGTCGATCCACCACCCCTTGCCGGTGCCGCTTCCGTCGGAGCCGATCCGGAAGCGGATCCGGATCTCCTTCCCTGCGTAGGCGCCGAGCGATCCGCTTCGATCGGGCGAGAGATAGGCCGGTGCCGCGTTGTACTTCGAGAACACCGTTCCGGTGAAACTCGTCGGGAAGCCGCAGGCGTTTCCGGTGTTGCCCAGCGAGTCGGGATAGTTGACGGTCGCGAGGCGGGTCCAGTTCGTGAACGCCGGCCCCTCCGCGACCTCGACGATTCCCGCGTCCCAGTTCGTCTCGATGTCGTACTTCGTCGCGAAGGAGAGCACCGATCCCGACTGCACCCGGATCGGGGGGGACGTCAGCGCGGAGCACAGGTTGTTCGTGTACTGCCCGGTCGCGTAGACCGCCGGCCCCGTCTTCCCGCCGGTCGGCTGCACCGTCCACGGCGAGGTCCCGGTGAACCTCGCGATCCCCGTGTCCCCGGCGTCGTCGGTCCAGGTCCCGACGGTGATCGGCCCCGTGGGGAAGGCGCTCTGGGTGACGACGTTGCCGTCTTGCGCCCCGTTCGAGGCGTCCCATGCACGGACGACGTAGTGCGCGGCGACGCTGTCCGTGAGGCCGTCGTGGTCGACGAAAGCGGTCCCCGCGAGTCCCGAGGCGATCCGGTTCGCGTCCGACGGAACGACGGGCGCCGTGTCGCTCCGGTGCACGGAGTAGGTCACGTTCCCGCCGCATCGCGCGGAGGCCGCGGGCCACGAAAGGCTCAGCGAGCACGTCGAGGCCTCCGCGTTCGTCACGGAGGCGAGTCCCGCGAAAGCCGGCCCCACCGTGCAAGCCCCGGTCGTGCTGCCGACCGCCTCGGCCGAGTTGACCGACTCGCACGGCTGGAGGGCGCGGACGACGTAGTGGTAGGGGACGCCGCCCGAGACGCCGAGATCGGAGTAGGTCGTCGCGGGGGCGTCGACGAGGGCGACCTCGGTGTAGGGGCCTCCGGGGTCGAGCGACCGGAGGACGCGATAGGCGGTCGCCTGCGTCGCCGGCGCCCACGAGACGTCGATCCTGTGATCGCCGTTCCCGACGGCGTTCACCCAAGAGGGAGGGGTCGGGCGGACGATCGCGACGTTCTCGGTCGCGGGCCCTGTGCCGACGCTCACGGTCCGCACGGCCTCGCAATAGCCGGGACTGCTGTAGCGGACGTGGTAGGTCTGCCCGGCGCGCGCGAGCCAGTGGTAGAGCCCGCGCGAGTCGGCGCGGCGCGGCGCTTCGCCGTGGGTGAAGGTGACCTCATCGACCGAAACGCGCGCCGGCACCGGCGCGCCCGTGTCGGCGTCGGTGATCTTCCCGCGGATCTGCGGGCCGTCGAGCGTCCGGTCGAGGAAGAACTTCCACGCCGTCCGCTGCCGCTGGACGGTGACGTTCCGCCACGTCGCGTAGTCGGGCTGGAACGAGCAGCAGTTCGCCTCGATCGTGAACCCGTAGGTGCCGTACTGGGCGTACCACGAGTCGATGCTGCCGCCGTCGACGATGTAGATCGCCGACCAGATCGGGCCGACCGTGTATTGCCCGACCTGGCCGTTGTCGTCCTCCAGGATCCCGTTGAGCGCGGCGGCGACGTCCTGCATCGCCGCCATCTCGTCGGGGTTGTTGCACCCGTACGGGTACATGATGTACTCGCCGTAGGTGTGGTAGGAGAGCGCGTAGAAGGCGCGCGCCTGATCCGCGAGCTCGAGCATTCCCTGCGTTTCGGGCTCCGACGCCGGCTCGAATCCCCGGTAGGTCTGATCGTTGCAATTGCCGCTCGAGCCGTTGCAGCTCCCCCAGGCGTGCGGGTAGTTCCGGTTGTTGTCGACGGCGCAGACCGGGTTCCGATTCTTCCGCCACATGTTGTCGCCGGTGAAGACGTAGGCCGCGCCGTCCGGGTTGACGCTCATCACCACCCAGATGTTGATGTTGTCCACCCACCGCCGAACCTGGGCGTCGGTCTCGTAACGCGAGGTCAGGTAATCGATCATGTCCTTCGCGATCTCCGCGGTCATGACCTCCCGTGCGTGGTGCTGGGAGTCGAGCACGAAGGTCGGCCGGTCGTTCGGCAGGCCGACGTCTTTCGTGATCTTCACGACGTAGAGCTCGTGCCCCTCCCACAGAGCGGGGTCGATCGTCTCCTTCGCCGCCAGGTTGGGGTAGTTCGCGACGACCTGGTTCGCGAACGCGAGAAGCTCGTTCGGATCGGAGTAGTCCGAGAGGGCCTGGATGGTCACGGGGTCGTCGCTCGAGGCCTCGAGGGTGTAGGAGAAGCCCATCGAGCGGAGGCGCCGGAGCTCGTCGTCGGTAGCGACGACGCCGACGGTCCTCTCGCCCCGGTTCATGCCCGCGAGGTCGAACCCCGCCTCGCGCAGGACCCGGACGCGATCGAGCGAGTCGACCGGGACGTGGACGAAGTGGCGCGTGACGGGAGCGGGGGTCATCGGCTCGTCGGCCCGGACCCCCATCGCCGGCGAGACGCACACGAACCCCGCGAGAAGGACGGAACCGAGACGACTTGCGCTCATGCTGGCCCCCGGCGACGACGGCCTCGTTCTGGGGGGCGGAGCGGGACCGACGCGGATGATGGACGCGATCCGGAACCGTGGAATGATACCGCGAATTCGAGGACGCGGTACGATGCGCGCGGCGTGACGGCCTCGCGGAGGGGACAACCGTGCTCGAAACCCTCGACCTCTCCCGCCGGCTCGAGAAAAGGGAACATCAGGCCGCGATCGCGCGGCTCGACGAACAGCTCCCGGCGCTCCAGCGGGTCGTCCACGAGCGCCGGATCCCCGTCGTGATCGCGTTCGACGGCTGGTACGCCTCCGGGCGGGGCGATTCGATCGCGCAGCTCGTGCACCGGTTCGACCCGCGCAGCTACCGCGTCCACCGGACGCATGCGTACTCCGAGGAAGACCGCATGCGGCCCTGGATGTGGCGCTTCTGGCTCCGTCTCCCCCCGCGCGGCACGGTCGGGATCTTCGACCGCTCCTGGTACTACCAAATCTGGAACTTGCGCCATCAGGGGGAGATGTCCGCGAAGACCTGGGAGCGCAGGCTCTCCGAGATCAACGACTTCGAGCGGCAGCTCTACGACGGCGGGACGATCCTGATCAAGTTCTGGCTCCACATCAGCCAGAGGGAGCAGAAGCGCCGTCTCGAGGAGTGGCTCGAGGACGACACGCAGCGGTGGCGCGTGTCGGACGAGGACTGGAAACGGCACAAGGACTACGTCGAGCGCCGGAAGATCGCGGAGGAGATGATCGAGCGGACGCACACCGCCCGCGGCCCATGGACGCTCGTCGAGTCGGAAGACGAGCCGTTCCGCCGCGTGAAGGTCCTCGAAACGGTGGCCGGGACTCTGCGACGGGAGCTTCCCAGGTTCGGCATCCCCGAGGCCGAGCTCGATCCGCTCCCCGTCGTGGCGAAGAACGGAAAGGGGATTCCGCCGAGGAAGGACACGATTCCGAAGCCCCTGGTTCTCCTCAAGGACTCCCCTCTCGCGCGCCTCGACCGCACCCTCGCCCTTCCGCGCGAGGAGTACCGGAAGCGCCTCGCCGCCGCGCAGAAGCGCCTTCGCGAACTCGCATTCGAGTGCTACAGGAACCGCCTTCCGGTCGTCCTGGTGTTCGAGGGCTGGGACGCGGCGGGGAAGGGGGGGGCGATCCGGCGTCTGACCGAGCGGCTCGACCCCCGCGGCTACGCCGTGATCCCCGCCGCCGCGCCGAACGAGGGGGAGAAGGCGCGCCACTACCTCTGGCGCTTCTGGTCGGAGATCCCGAAGGACGGACACTGGGCGATCTTCGACCGTTCCTGGTACGGGAGGGTCCTCGTCGAGCGGGTGGAGGGACTCGCGACCGAGGAGGAGTGGCGCCGCGCGTATCAGGAGATCAACGAGTTCGAGCGCGCGATCGCGAGCCACGGCACGGTGCTCGTCAAGTTCTGGCTCGACATCACCCCCGAAGAACAGCTCCGCCGCTTCCGGAAGCGCGAGCAGTCCCCGCTCAAGAGCCACAAGCTGACCGAAGAGGACTGGCGGAACCGCGCGAAGTGGCCGGACTACCACGCCGCCGTCTCCGACATGATCCGCCAGACGAGCACCGTCGACGCCCCCTGGACGATCGTCGAGGCCGACGACAAACCGTGGGCGCGGGTGAAAGTGCTCGAGACGGTCGTGAAGGGGGTGGAGGGGAAGGTGTAGGCGGAAAGCGGTCGTTCGCCGGCGTTCCGAAAAAGAGGAATGTCCCCTACTCCAGCACCACCAGCTCCGCTCCGGTCTCGACCGCCTGGCCGGGCTGCACCGCGATCGACTTGATCCGGCCCGCGTGGGGGGCCTGGATTTCGTTTTCCATCTTCATCGCCTCGACGACGACGAGGCCCTGCTCGGGCATCACGGTCTGACCCTCGACGACGAGGACGCGCACGACCTTCCCCGGCATCACCGCGGTGATCGCCTCGGGGCCGCTGCGCCTCCTCGCCTCCTCGCGCCCCGCGCGGGAGGGGTCGGCCATGTGGACCATGCGCTCGGAGGCGCCGTGGCGGACGCGGTAGGTGTCGCCGTTGTGCTCGACCGAGACCTCGTAGGAGGTGCGGTCGACGAGGATCGAGTAGAAGTCGGCCTCGAGCTTGTGAGCATCGACGAAGTGGTCGACGCCGTCGACGGTCACGCAGTACCCCGCCTCGCGGCGGACGATGCGGATCTCGTGCTCGCGGTCGGCGATGCGCGCGCGGACGATCACGAGCGCCACCCCCTCCGCCCCGACCATTTCCACGCCGACCCCGCGTGGGCCGAACCGGCGGTCCGCGCGCCGGCGGAGGCCGCCGCGACGGTGCGGTAATGGTGGACCGCCGCCGCGATCACGGCGATCTCGTCGAGCCACGGGTCTTCCTCGAGGCGGAGGATCTCGGGATGCTCCTGGAGGAAGCCGGTGTGGAGGTCGCCCGCGAGGAAGGCCGGGTGGTCCATCATCTTCCGGTGGAAGGCGATCGAGGTCTTGACGCCATCGACGCGGAACTCGTCGAGGGCGCGCCCCATCCTTCGCGCCGCCTCTCCCCGCGTCGCCCCCCAGGCGCACAGCTTCGCGAGGAGCGGATCGTAGTGGACCGGGATCTCCCACCCCGCGTAGACGCCGCCGTCGTAGCGGACGCCGGGGCCCGACGGGGTGCGGAGGCCTCGGATCTTCCCCGGCGCCGGCATGAAGTTCCGCGACGGGTCCTCCGCGATGATGCGGCACTCGATCGCGTGGCCGCGCGGGACGACTCGATCCTGCGTGAACGGAAGCGGGTTCCCCGCGGCGATCGAGATCATCGCCTTCACGAGGTCGACGCCGTAGATCATCTCGGTCACCGGGTGCTCGACCTGGAGGCGCGTGTTCATCTCCATGAAGTGGAACGAACCGTCGGCGCCTCGGAGCATCTCGACCGTTCCCGCAGAGACGTACCCGACCGCCTTCGCGGCACGCACCGCGATCTCGCCGATCCTCGCGCGGGTCTCGTCGTCGACGACGGGCGAGGGGCATTCCTCGATGAGCTTCTGGTGGCGCCGCTGGATCGAGCACTCGCGCTCGCCCAAGTGGATGCAGTTCCCGTGCGCGTCGGCGAGGACCTGAACCTCGATGTGGCGCGGCCGCTCGATGTACTTCTCCAGGAACACCGTGTCGTCGCCGAACGACGACCTCGCCTCCCCCATCGCCTGCGCGAGGAGGGACGGAAGCTCCGACGCCGTCTGGACGATCCGCATCCCCTTCCCGCCGCCTCCCGCGGAAGCCTTGAGGAGAACGGGGTACCCGATCTCCGCGGCGAGAGGCTTCACCTTCTCGGGATCGGCGGGGAGGGGCGGGGTGCCGGGGACGACCGGCACCCCCGCCGCGACCATCTTCGCCCGCGCCCGCACCTTGTCCCCCATCGCCTCCATCGCCTCGGCGGGAGGGCCGATGAAGACGAGACCCGCGTCCCGGCACGCGCGAGGGAGGCTCGGGTTCTCGGCGAGGAAGCCGTAGCCGGGGTGGATCGCCTGGGCGCCGGTCTTCTTCGCCGCGTCGACGATCCGGTCGACGCGGAGGTACGACTCCGACGACGGCGGCGGACCCAGGAGGACCGCCTCGTGCGCGAAGCGGACGTGGAGCGAATCGCGGTCGGCCTCGGAGTAGACCGCGACGGTCCGGATGCCGATCTCGTGGCAGGCGCGGATGATTCGGACCGCGATCTCCCCGCGGTTGGCGATCAGCACCTTCTGGAACGGCGCCTTGCCGCTCACAGCGGGATGTTCCCGTGCTTGCGCGGCGGGTTCGAATCGCGCTTGTTCTCGAGGACGCGGAGCGAAGTGATCAGCTTCCGCCGCGTCGCCGCGGGCTCGATCACCTCGTCGACGTAACCCCGCTCGGCCGCGACCCAGGGGTTCGCGAACTTGTCCCGGTACTCCCGGACCTTCTCGGCACGGACTTCTTCCGCCTTGTCCCCGGCGGCGGCGATCGCGCCCCGGTGGATGATGTTCACGGCCCCTTCCGGCCCCATCACCGCGATCTCGGCCGAGGGCCACGCGTAGTTGAAGTCGGCCCGAATGTGTTTCGAGCTCATGACGCAGTAGGCGCCGCCGTACGCTTTCCGCGT
Organism: uncultured Acidobacteriota bacterium; assembly: GCA_964383585.1. Classification (GTDB taxonomy): domain Bacteria; phylum Acidobacteriota; class Polarisedimenticolia; order Polarisedimenticolales; family DASRJG01; genus CAYLHQ01. The sequence continues at coordinate 87,253 of CAYLHQ010000002.1, read as the reverse complement.
GATCACCGTGATCTTGGGGACGGTCGCCTCCGCGAAGGCGTAGAGGAGCTTCGCCCCGTGGAGGATGATCCCGCCGAACTCCTGCTCGGTCCCGGGGAGAAAACCCGGGACGTCCTCGAAGGTGACGAGCGGCACGTTGAAGCAATCGCAGAAGCGAACGAACCGCGCCCCCTTGACGGAGGCGTCGATGTCGAGGCATCCCGCGAGGACCGCCGGCTGGTTCGCCACGATCCCGACGGGCTTCCCCCCCAGGCGCGCGAAGCCGACGACGATGTTCTTCGCGTAGTGCTCGTGGACCTCGAGGAACTTTCCCTCGTCGACGACCGCCCGGATCGCCTTCTTGATGTCGTACGGCTGGTTCGGATTCTGCGGGACGAGGGAGTCGAGGGTCGCGTCCGCGCGGTCCTCGGGATCGGTCGTCGGCGCGAACGGGGGGTCTTCCAAGTTGTTCGACGGGAGGTAGGAGAGGATCTCCCGCGCGAGGAGGAGGGCGTCCCGGTCGTTCGCCGCCGCGAAGTGGGCGACCCCCGAGACCTGGTTGTGGGTCATGGCGCCGCCGAGCTTCTCCTTCGTGACCTCCTCGTGGGTCACGGCGCGGATCACGTCGGGGCCGGTGATGAACATGTACGACGTGTCGCGGACCATGATCGTGAAGTCGGTGATCGCCGGAGAGTAGACCGCGCCCCCGGCGCAGGGTCCCATGATCAGCGACAGCTGCGGGATCACCCCCGACGCGAGCGTGTTCCGGAGGAAGATGTCGGCGTAACCGGCGAGCGAGACGACCCCTTCCTGGATCCGCGCGCCGCCGCTGTCGTTCAGGCCGACGACCGGCGCCCCCGCCTTCATCGCGAGATCCATGATCTTGCAGACCTTCGCCGCGAACGTCTCGGAGAGCGACCCGCCGAAGACGGTGAAGTCCTGCGCGAACACGAAGACCGGACGCCCGTCGACGCGGCCGTGGCCGGTGACGACCCCGTCCCCCGGGATCCGGATCTTGTCGGTCCCGAAGTCGCGGTTCCTGTGGACGACGAGGGCGTCGAGCTCCTCGAAGGAGCCGGGGTCGAGGAAGACCTCGAGCCGCTCCCGCGCGGTGAGCTTCCCCGCCTCGTGCTGCTTCTCGACGCGCTCGGGCCCTCCTCCCTGCCGGGACAGGGCGTAGCGCCGCCGCAACTCGCTCAACGGTGAGTCGGACATGGCCCCCCCGCGCGCTCTACGTCTTCAACGTCTCCCAGTCGGCCAGGAATTTCTTCAAACCGGCGTCGGTGAGCGGGTGGTCGTAGAGCTGCATCATGACCTTGAACGGCATCGTGGCGACGTCGGCCCCGGCAAGGGCCGAGTCGACGACGTGGAGCGGGTGGCGGATCGAAGCGGCGAGGATCTCCGTCTCGAAGCCGTAGTTGTCGTAGATCGCGCGGATCGTCCGGATGAGGTCCATCCCCACCTCCGAGACGTCGTCGAGCCGGCCGACGAAGGGGCTGACGTACGACGCGCCGCACTTCGCCGCGAGAATCGCCTGGGAGGCCGAGAAGCACAGCGTCACGTTGACGGGAATGTCCTCGCCACGAAGGGTCTTGCAGGCCTTGAGCCCCTCCTTCGTGAGGGGGATCTTGACCACGACGTTCGGGTGGACCGCCGCGAGCTCGCGCCCCTGCTTGACCATGCCGGGGGCGTCGAGCGCCGTGACTTCGGCCGAGATCGGGCCGTTCACGAGGCTCACGATCTCGCGGAGGACCTGGCCGAAGTCGCGGCCCTCCTTCGCGACGAGGCTCGGGTTCGTCGTCACGCCGTCCACGATCCCCAGGGACGCGGCCTCGCGGATCTCCTCGATGTTCGCGGTGTCGATGAAAAACTTCACGATTCCTCCTCCGCATCCGCCTCGTCTTCGGCGGGCAGATCGTCGGGATCGGGCGCGGTTTCGACCGGCGCCGACGTCCCCTCCTCCTCGCGCTCCGCCGTCGGGATCGCCGCCACGACGCGGTCGCCTTCGTCCACCTGGATCAGCCGGACCCCCTGGGTCGCACGCCCGATCCGGCTGATGCCGCTCACGTCCATCCGGATGATCTTGCCGTTCGCCGTCATCATCAGGATCTGGTCGTCGTCCTGGACCTCGGTCGCGGCGACCACCTTCCCGTTCCTCGCGGTCGCCCGGATGTTGATGATGCCGGAGCCGCCGCGCCCCTGGAGCCGGTACTCGCCGATCGCGGTGCGCTTCCCGTAGCCGTTCTCGGTGACCGAAAGGATGTCGGGTTTCCCCGAAAGGACGTCCATCTCGACGACCTCGTCCCCCGGAGCGAGGCGGATCGCGATGACCCCTCGAGCCGTTCGCCCCATCGGCCGGACGTCGGCCTCCTGAAAGCGGATCGACTTGCCGGATGCGGTCGCGACGAAGATCTCGGCCCCGCCATCGGAGCGTCCGACGCCGAGGACCGTGTCCCCCTCCTCGAGCCCGAGGGCGATGATGCCGCTCGCGCGCGGGTTCGCAAAAGCCGAAAGGGGCGTCTTCTTGATGACGCCCTTCCGCGTCGCCATCACGACGTACTGCCCCTCCGGGAAGTCGCGGACCGAGAGCATCGCCGCAACCTTCTCGTCGGCGCCGATCTGGATCAGGTTCACGACCGGCTTCCCGCGCCCCGTCGAGGAAACGTCGGGGATCTCGTGCACCTTGAGCCAGTACAGCCGACCGCTCGTGGTGAAGACGAGGATGTAGTCGTGGGTCGAGGCGACGAAGAGGTGCTGGACCGCGTCCTCGGCGCGCGTCGTCATCCCGATGCGACCCTTCCCGCCGCGGCGCTGCGAGCGGTAGGTCGAGAGCGCCGTCCGCTTGATGTAACCGGTGTGGGAGACCGTGATGACGACTTCCTCCTCGCGGATGAGATCCTCGAGGGAGATCTCCCCCTCGTCCGGCACGATCTCGGTGCGGCGCGCGTCGCCGAACTCGGTCTTGAGGTTCTCGAGCTCCTCGACGACGATCCGCAGCTGGAGTGCCTCGCTGTCGAGGATCTGGCGAAGGCGCTCGATGAGCTTGAGCGTCTCTTCGTACTCTTCGACGATCTTCTGCCGCTCGAGGCCGGTGAGCCTCTGGAGACGCATGTCGAGGATCGCCTGGGCCTGGACGTCCGAGAAGCCGAACCGGGACTGGAGTGCCGCTTTCGCGTCGGGCGGGGTCTTCGACTTCCGGATGAGCTCGATCACCTCGTCGAGGTGGTCGATCGCGATCTTGAGCCCCTCGAGGATGTGGGCCTTCTCCTCGGCCTTCCGGAGGTCGTACTGGGTGCGCCGGACGACCACCTCGCGACGGAAGTCGACGAAGTGGCGAATCAGGTCCTTGAGGGGGAGCACGACCGGCTTGCCGTTGACGATCGCGAGCGAGATCACGCCGAAGGTCGACTGGAGCTTCGTGAACTTGTAGAGCTTGTTCAGGATGACGCCGGGGTTCTCGTCGCGCTTGAGCTCGAGGACCATCCGGATGCCGTCGCGGTCCGATTCGTCGCGGATGTCGCTGATCCCCTCGATCTTCTTGTCGCGGACGAGGGCGGCGATCTCCTCGATGAGCTGCGCCTTGTTCACCTGGTACGGGAGCTCCGTGACGACGATCGCGTACCGGTCGCGACGGTTCGGGAGCTCCTCGATCGAGGCGCGGCCGCGCACGACGATCCGCCCGCGGCCGGTGGCGTAGGCCTGCCTGATCCCCTGCACGCCGTAGATCGTGGCCGCGGTCGGAAAGTCGGGGCCCGGGAGGACCTCCATCAACTCTTCCCACTCGACCTCGTTTTTCTCCACGTACATCTTGATCGCGTCGACGACTTCCCCGAGGTTGTGGGGGGGCATGTTCGTCGCCATGCCGACCGCGATCCCCGACGACCCGTTGACGAGGAGGTTCGGGAGGGCCGCCGGGAGCACGAGCGGCTCCTCCTCGGAGCCGTCGTAGTTCGGGCCGAAGTCGACCGTTTCCTTCTCGATGTCCCGCAGCATCTCGTGCGCGAGCTTCTCGAGGCGGATCTCGGTGTACCGCATGGCCGCCGGCGGGTCGCCGTCGACCGAGCCGAAGTTCCCCTGCCCGTCGACGAGCGGGTACCGCATCGAGAAGTCCTGGGCGAGGCGGACGATCGTGTCGTATACGGCCTGGTCGCCGTGCGGGTGGTACTTCCCGATCACGGTCCCGACCGCGCGCGCCGACTTCCGATAGGGCTTGTCGTGCGTGTTCCCGGTGTCGTACATCGCGTAGAGCACGCGGCGGTGCACCGGCTTGAGCCCGTCCCTCACGTCGGGGAGGGCGCGGCCGATGATCACGCTCATCGCGTAATCGAGATACGAACGCCGCATCTCCTCTTCGATGTTGATGGGGATGCGGTTTTCTTGCGCTTCAGACATCGGCTCTCCTGGGGACATTCCTCTTCACTCGCTCATTCTTCTGGCGAAGCGCTACGGGATTGGGCGAACGGAGTGGAATGTCCTCAATGCTCTAGAAGAACTTGAACTAAAAGCGGAATGTCCCCTAGACATCCAGATTCCTCACGTCCAACGCGTTGTCCTCGATGAACTGCCGGCGCGGCTCCACCGCGTCCCCCATCAAGATGGAGAAGAGGCGGTCGGCCTCCACCGCGTCTTCGATGCGGACCTGCAGGACGCTCCGGCGCGCCGGGTCCATCGTGGTTACCCACAGCTGGTCGGGGTTCATCTCGCCGAGACCCTTGTAACGCTGGATGGTCAACCCGCGCTTCCCGACCTCGAGCAGGTGGGCAAGGAGCGCCTCCTTGCTCTCGAGGCTTCTCTCCTCGCCGTCCTGGCGGACGATCAGGGGGCCGACCATGAGCGGCGCCACGGTCGGGTGGATCCGGCGCATCTGGCGCATTTCGACCGCCTGCCAAAACTCTAGATTGACGTCGAACTCCCGCCTGCCGCGCGAGGCGGAGCGCACCCGGAGCTGGAAAAGGCCGTGCCCCGGGTCGGGGATCGGCCCGTTGACGTCGTGGCCGAGCGCTCGGATCCGGTCGGCGAGCTCACCGAGGCGCGCGACGTCGCCGAAGTCGCTCTTGTCGCCGATCCCCCCGTCGAGGACGATCTCGGCCACCTGCCGGTCGATCCCCATCCGGCGCATCCCCTCGAGGTTCTGCTCGTAGTCGACGAGGGCCCGCAGGACGTTGTAAAGCTCGGTGCCGCGGATCGAGATCCCGCGGGAGGGGACCTCGACCGTGCGCTCCTCGGTCGCCTTCCGGACGACGAAGTCGTCCAGCTCCCGATCGTTCGCGAGGTACCGCTCGTCCTTGCCGCGCTTCACCTTGTAAAGCGGGGGCTGGGCGATGAAGACGTTCCCGCGTTCGATGAGCGCGCGCATCTGCCGGTAGAAGAAGGTGAGGAGGAGCGTGCGGATGTGGGAGCCGTCCACGTCCGCGTCGGTCATGATCAGGATTTTCCCGTACCGCAGCTTCGTCGGGTCGAACTCGTCTTCGCCGATCCCGGTCCCGAGGGCGGCGATGATCGTCCGGATCTCCTCGTGCGACAGCATCTTGTCGAAGCGCGCCTTCTCGACGTTCAGGATCTTCCCCCGGAGCGGGAGGATCGCCTGGAACCGCCGGTCGCGCCCTTGCTTCGCGGAGCCACCCGCGGAGTCGCCCTCGACGAGGTAGAGCTCGCAGCGCTCGGGGTCGCGTTCCTGGCAGTCCGCGAGTTTTCCGGGCAGCGAGCCCGAATCGAGCGCCCCCTTCCGGCGCGTCAGCTCGCGGGCCTTGCGCGCGGCCTCGCGGGCGCGGGCGGCCTCGACGCACTTGCCGACGATGGCCCTCGCGATCTGCGGGTTCTGTTCGAGGAAGGCCCCGAGCTTGTCGTTGACGAGCGCCTGGACCTGCCCCGCGACCTCCGAGTTCCCGAGCTTCGTCTTGGTCTGCCCCTCGAACTGCGGCTTCGGGATCTTCACCGAGATCACCGCGACGAGCCCCTCGCGCGTGTCCTCCCCTTGGAGGGTGACGTCCTTCGCGTCTTTCCCCAAATTCGCCTGGGCGAGGTAGGCGTTGATCGTCCTCGTGAGCGCGGTCTTGAACCCGACGAGGTGGGTCCCGCCCTCGATCGTGTTGATCGAGTTCGCGAAGGTGTAAATCGTCTCGTTGTAGGTGTCGTTCCACTGCATCGCGATCTCGAGGATCACCCCTTCGGATTCCCCCTCGAGGTAGATCGGCTTCGGGTGGAGCGTGCTCCGCGCCTTGTTGAGATGCGCGACGAACTCGATGATCCCCCCCTCGTAGAGGAACTCGGTTTCCCGCGGCTTCTCGTCCCGCTCGTCCCGCACGGTGATGCGCACGCCCTTGTTCAGGAAGGCGAGTTCCCGGAGGCGCTGGACGAGGGTCTCGTAGGTGAAGACGAGCTCCTCGAAGATCTGCGGGTCGGGCTTGAAGGTGATCTTCGTACCGCGGCGGGCGGTGTCGCCGACCCGCCGGAACTCGCTCGCGGGCTTGCCCCGCTCGTACTCTTGCCGGAAGTGGCCGCCGTCCCGCCAGATCTCGACCTCGAGCCTCTCCGACAGGGCGTTGACCACCGAGACGCCGACCCCGTGCAGTCCGCCGGACACCTTGTAGGCCGAGTTCTCGAACTTGCCTCCGGCGTGCAGCATCGTGAGGACGACCTCGGCCGCGGGGCGGTTCTCGGTCGGGTGCCAATCGACGGGGATCCCGCGACCGTCGTCGACGACCGTGACCGAGTTGTCGAGGTGGATCACGACGTCGACGTTCTTGCAGTACCCGGCCTGGGCCTCGTCGATCGAGTTGTCCACGACCTCGTAGACGAGGTGGTGGAGCCCCATCGACCCGGTGGAGCCGATGTACATCGCCGGCCGCACCCGGACCGCCTCGAGCCCCTCGAGGACCTTGATGCTGCTGGCGTCGTAGACCTGATCGGGGGCGGCCGCCGGGACCGGCGGTTCGACCTTCTCGCTCATGCGCGCGGCACCTCTCGACCTTCCCGTCCCATCGGCGCCTCCCGTCGGGGCGACCGCGGGCCGTTGCGGGTCGCGCTTCAGGCGGCCTGGCCCGCCTCGAGCCTGATTTTCCGAACCGGGACGCCGAGCGTCTCGGCGAACCCTTCCTTGGCGGTCGCTAGAACCGCCTGAAACCCACCCGATTCCAGGAAAGCCGCCAGAACTCGCGCTCTCGGCTCATCGAGGTCGGAATCGAAGTCGTCCATCAGGAAGACCGGGGCTTCGCCTCGGGATTCCGTCAGAACTTCCAGTTTTCCGAGGCTCAAGACTACCATCGCCGCCCGCAGCTGACCAGCCGAGCCGAACCGCCTCAGATCGACCCCGCCGAGTTCGACCTGGAGGTCGTCCCGGTGCGGTCCGACCGCGGTGAAGCCGAGACCTTCGTCCCTCTCCCTCTCCCGTCCGAGAGCGGCGCGGAAAACCTCCGGGAAGGCCTCCGGGCCCTGCTCGCGCGACTCGGCAGGCGACGGAAGGTACCGCACCAGGAGTTCGGCTCCCTCCCCGAGAATCGCCCTCTCCCCTTCTCCGAGCGCCGCGGCGAGCCGCGCCGCGTACGCGCGTCGCCCGGCATGGACGGCCCGTCCGGCCGCCACGAGCCGATCGTCCCAGGCCTCGAGTTCGACCCCGCGATTCCCCCTGCGGGCGTCTCTCGATCGAAGAAGAGCGTTCCGCTCCGCAAGCGTCTGCCGGTACGTTCCGAGTTCCTTCAGGAACGCCTTTCGCGTCCCGACCACCCCGCTGTCGAGGAAACGCCGGCGGGCCTCCGGGGGGTCCCGGAGGACGCGAGCGCCGTCCGTCGGGAGGGCGACCACGGCGAGGCGTCCGAGAAAGTCGTCGAGTGTCTTCTCGGATCCGTCGGCGACGAGGCGGCGCGCCCCGTCGTCGAGAACGACCGCCAGATCGGAGGCCCCGTGCCGTGCCGTCACGTGCCCCCAGATCCGCGCCGGGCCACCGTCCCAGCTGATCAGGTCGTCGAGGCGCCGGGTCCGGTACGAGTAGCCGGTCGCGAGGAGGTAAATCGCTTCGAGCAGGTTGCTCTTCCCTTGCCCGTTCCGACCGACCAGGACGGTCAGACTTTCGTCGAAGGACACCGAAACCGCGCGGAGATTCCGTAGCCGGTCGGCGCCGAGAGATCGAAGACGCACCGAGCCTCAGATGTCGCGCGGCATCACGATGTAGCGGTAGTCGATCTCTCCCGGCGGCTCGGGGCGGAACTGCCCCGGCTTGTCCCCTGCCTTCCTCGCCGCTCCGTCCTCTTCTCCCTGCTTGCGCGGGTCGAGTTCCATCCGCACCGAGGCCGTCCCGACCACCGCCAGGAACTCCGTGAGATAGCGGGCGTTGAACCCGATCACCTTCTCGTCTCCCGAGTACTCGACGCTCATCGCCTCCTGGGCCTCCCCCATCTCCGTTTCGCTCGACAGCTCGAGCTTCCCGTCGGAGAGCGCGAACTTGACCGCCTTCCCGAAGCGCTCGCTCGCCAAAAGGGAGACGCGTCGCACGGCGTCGGAAAGCTCGCCCGTCGGAAGGACGACCGTCGTGCCGCAGGCCTTCGGCATCACCTCTTCGTACTTCGGGAACTGCCCCTCCGGCACCGTCGTGGTCAGGACATGGCCCCCGACGACGAAGTAGATGTGGTCTCCCCCTCGCCCGAAAACGACCGTCCCTCCGTCCTCGACCCCCGCGGCGAGTTTCGCGACCTCCGAGAGAGCCTTGCGTGGGACGACCAGACGGAGGTCGGGTGCCTTGGCAGCGTCCACCTTCCGGCGGGCGAAGGCGAGACGGTAGCCGTCGGTGGCGACGAGGGTCAGTTCGCCCCCCTCGAATTGGAGCAACGCCCCCCGCAGGGAGTAACGCGGGTCTTCGGTCGTGATCGCGAACGAAACCCGCTCGACCATTTCCCGGAGGACAACCGCCGGCAGCTTCATCCCGTTCGACGCATCCACCTCCGGGAGTTTCGGGAACTCGTCCCTCGGCTGCCCCGCGATCTTGTACCGGACCCGGCCGCAGGTGATCACCACTTGACCCCGCTCCGTCGACTTGAAGGTGACCTCGGCCTCCGGAAGAGATCGCGCGATCTCGTAGAGCTTCCCGGCGGGCAGCGTGATCCCGCCGGACTGCTTGACGTCGGCCCGCGCTCGACCGCGAATCGTGACTTCGAGGTCGCTCGCTCCGACCTCGAGTCCCATGGGTCCGGTCTCGAGAAGGAGATTCGCGAGGATCGGCAGGGTGGCGCGTTTTTCGACGACCCCGGTCACCGTCTGCAATTCGTGGACGAGATCGTCTTTCTGGATCGTGAATTCCATGACCGCCTCTTCAACGCCTCCGGATCCCCACCGAGAGCGGTTCCATCCGGAGAGGAATCAGTTGCACTAGCACCAGGCGGCGCGGATCTGTGGATGGCCGCCCAAGGTCCGTATTCTCCGTCATTTCGACCGGGGAGCGCACGCGGATCTCGAACCCCCTTTTCCTCGGCGTCCCGCGGAGACAACCTCCGCCGGAAACGGACGGGAAGAGCCCACACGATTTCCGCAGCGGGGCCTGCGGATCGTTCCGTGGAGTCGCCGCATCCTACTGGAGATTCTGGGCGAAGCTCTCGACGAGCCTGTCGAATTCCTTTTCGGTGGCGCGCTTATGCTCGATCTTCTGGACGGCATGGATCACCGTCGAATGATGCTTCCCGCCGAAGCGCTTTCCGATCTCGGGGAAGGACGCTCCCGTCATCTGTTTCGCCAGGTACATGGCGATCTGTCGCGGAAACGAGACGTGGTGGCTGTTCGTCCGCGACTTCAACTCGCCGACCCGGAGGTTGTAATAGTTCGCCACGAGTTTTTGGATGCTCTCGATCGTGACGGTGGGCCGCTCGGGGTGGATGAGGTCGCGGAGAGTCTCCTTGGCGAGGTCGAGTCCCACCGGCCGTCCGGACATCGAGGAGTAGGCGATCACGCGGATGAGTGCGCCCTCGAGTTCGCGGATGTTCGAGTTGCTGTGGGAGGCGATGAAGAGGGCAACGTCGTCGGGAAGCGAGGCGTGTTCGGCTTCCGCCTTCTTGCGGAGAATCGCGATCTTCGTCTCGAGATCGGGAGGTTGGATGTCGGCGATCAGACCCCACTCGAACCGGGAGCGCAGGCGCTCCTCGAGGGTCGGGATCTGCCGCGGGGGGCAGTCGCTCGTGATCACGATCTGTTTCTGGGCGTCGTAGAGCGCGTTGAAGGTGTGAAAGAACTCCTCCTGAGTTCGCTCCTTCCCGGCGAGGAACTGGATATCGTCGATCAGGAGGACATCCACGTTCCGGTAACGTTCCTTGAACTCGAGGGTCTTCTCGAAGCGGATCGCGTTGATCAACTCGTTCATGAACTGCTCGGTCGAGATGTACCGGAGCCGCGACGGCCGCCGGTTCGCAAGCCGATTCCCGATCGCCTGCATGAGGTGCGTCTTGCCCAGTCCGACCCCTCCGTAGATGTACAGCGGGTTGTAGGCCCGGTGCGGTTGCTCCGTGACCGCCATCGCTGCGGCGTGGGCGAACTGGTTGCACGACGAGACGACGAACTTCTCGAAGGTGTACCGCGGATTGAGTCCCGCGACCGGGGCGGGAGGCACCGCTTCGGTCGGTGGGGGCACCGCTGCCCGCCCCGAAGACGCCGGTCCCGAGGGCGCGACCGGCCGCGTCGGGGTCACGAAGTCGACCGAAAGCTCGGAGCGGCCCAGGTCCTTGAGCGCTTCGCGGATCGCTCCGAGGTAGTTCGCCCGGATCCACTCGGCGAACCAGACGTTGGGCACCCCGATCGTCAGGCTGCAACCGGAATCGTCGAGGAGGACGGTCGGTTTGAACCAGGTCCGGAACGAGTGCGGGTTGATCCGCTCCTCGAGCTTGTCGAGTACGCGGTCCCAGGTGTTCTTGGCGGCGTTGGATTCCAAAGGACGTTCCTCCCGGTTGCCTATGGGGTCGCTGCGATGGGGATATGGATGCACAGGTTTTCCACAACTGTGGATAGTGTCTGCACGGCGTAAATGAAGCACTGGACGGGGTTGCCGGCGGGGGGGCGCCACGGAGCCGTAACAAAACGGTCAACCATGGGCTGAATAAGACTAAGATGTTGAAAAGATTTGACTTCCTCGAACTGCCCTCCGTTTCGGAAGGCGGAGGCTCCCGAGGTCACGTGACGGTTCCCCCTCACGACCCGAGTGAATCCGAATGGTGTTGGAATCGACCGGGGACGCTACCACACGGCGGGAGCGCGAATCAATCCGCAGTACGACGAAAGTGAGCCCCGGTGCGGTCCCTTGACACCTCGGAGGCCCGTCCCTACCATGCGGTGTTTTCCGAAGGCCCGATCGAGGATTCGACCCCATGAAGCGGACCTTTCAGCCGAACAACCGAAGGCGCAAGAAGAAGCACGGCTTCCGGGAGCGCATGGCCACCAAGGGAGGCCGTCTTGTCCTTTCCCGACGCCGCCGGAAGGGGCGCAAGCGCCTCGCCGTCTGACGCCGCCCGTGCCGGTCGCAAGACGTTCCCGCGTGCGGCGCGGCTCACGCGGCGGGAGGACTTCCTCGCGATCTACGAAACCGGCCTCCGGGTCCCCGGACCGAACCTGGTCCTGTTCGGGAGAAGAAGCCGCGGGGACCTCGGGCGCCTGGGCGTCACGGTGACCCGCAAGTGCGGAGGGGCCGTGATCCGCAACCTCATGAAGCGACGCATCCGCGAGATCTACCGCCTCCATCGGGAAGAGATCCCGGTCCCGCTCGACCTGGTCGTCAACGTGCGGCGCGGCGCGGACGGGGTCGCGTTTTCGACGATCGAAGCCGAGTTTATCCGCCAGCTCCGGGAGCTCGCGCGAAAGGTCGAGCGGTGATCGCGAAGCGATGCGCGCTCGCGCTCCTGCGCGCCTACAAGCGCTTCGTGTCCCCCCTTCTTCCCCCCGCGTGCCGCTTCTACCCGTCGTGCTCCGCCTACGCCGCCGAGGCGGTGGAGACGCACGGCCTGGCCCGCGGACTCTGGCTCGGACTCCGCCGCCTCGCCCGCTGCCATCCTTGGAGTGACGGAGGGTTCGATCCGGTTCCTCCCGCGCCTTCTTCCGCCGGCGCCGCCGCCGGCCGACCGGAGACGAACGTCCGATGAACCCCCACGGACCGCAGCAAAACGATCCGTTCATGGACCGCCGGATGATCGCGGCGCTCGTTCTCTCGATGGCCGTCCTGTTCGGCTGGCAGTATTTCTTCCCCACCGCGGCCCCTCCCCCGGCGGCACCGGCTCCCGTCGAGGTCCCCGCGCCGGCGAGCCCCGGTGAGACGGCGGCATCCGAGCCCTCCGACTCCGCTCCGGCGGCGGCGGCCCCGGACGCCGCGACCGAGGCCGTCGCCGCCGCCACCATCGAGGCGGTCCGCGTCGAAACCGATCTCCACGAGGTCGTCTTCACGAACCAGGGAGCCCGCGTCACCTCGTGGAAGCTCAAGCGCTTCGCGAGGGACGGGGGGACGTACGCCGACCTCGTTCCGGCAGGGGCGCGGCGAAGCGGGCTGCTCCCGCTCGAGCTCCGGACCGGCGACGACGGGGTCGACCGCCTTCTGCGCGAGGCCCTCTTCAAGGTCGAGCGCCGTCCGTTGGAGGAGGGCGGAGAGGCTCTCGTCTTCCGCTGGTCCGACGGGAAAGGGCTCGAGGCGGAGAAGGTCGTCTCGTTCCGCAACGGATCGTACTTGACGGGGCTCTCGGCGCGTGTCGTCGATCGAGGCCGCGAGCGGCCGGTCGCGGTCACGTGGGGCCCCGGGCTTCAGGCCGACGACCAGGACGGCGGTGGCTACATCCACTACAACGGCCAGGCGGTGATCCGTAGGCCGGGGGACACCGCCGAGCGGATCAAGCCGGACGAGCTCGAGGCGCCGCTCCTGTACGGGCCCGACGGCCGCCCGGGATGGGCCGGCCTCGAGGATCAGTACTTCGCGGCGCTCCTCCTCCCCGCCGGCCCGCGCGGACCGGTCACGCTGAGTTCCGTGATGGTCCCGGGCGGTTCCAAGGGCGACGAGGAACCGGAGCCCGAGTACGTGATCGCGGTCGGCATGCCCGAGGGGAGCGGGAGGGTCTTCGTCGGCCCGAAGGAGTTCCGGCTGCTCCGCGAGTACGGCGACGGCCTCGACGAGGTCGTGTGGTTTTCCAACAACGGGCTGATCTACGCGATCGCGAAGTGGCTCTTCCTCGCGCTCATGTGGATCCACGACCGCGTCGTCGCCAATTACGGCCTCGCGCTCATCCTCGCGACGCTCGCCCTGCGGATCGTCCTGTTCCCGCTCAACCAGTTCTCGATGGTGAGGATGCGCCGCACGGCCCAGCAGATGCAGAAACTGCAGCCGAAACTCAAGGCGATCCAGGCGAAGTACAAGAAGAGCAAGGACCCGCAGGCCAAGCTCAAGATGAACGAGGAGACGATGGCCCTCTACCGCAAGGAGGGGGTCAACCCGCTCGGAGGCGTGACCGGCTGCCTTCCGCTCCTCGCGCAGTTCCCGATCCTGATCGCCTTCTACAACGTGCTGACCGTCGCGGTCGAGCTCAAGGGGGCGCCGTTCTTCGGGTGGATCCGCGACCTCACACTCAAGGACCCGTTCTTCGTCACCCCGATCCTCATGGGGGTGACGATGTTCGTGCAGCAGAAGATGACCCCGGCGGCGGGGGCCGATCCGGTTCAGCAGCGCATGATGCTGATGATGCCGGTCATCTTCACCGTGATGTTCCTCAACCTTCCGTCGGGCCTCGTCCTTTACTGGTTCGTGAACAACCTCCTCGGGATCGCCCAGCAGTGGCTCGTCAACCGGCACGTGGCCCGGACCGAGGCCGCGGCGGCGCGGGAGGCTTGAGGCCGTGGCGGGCGAGCGCGAATTCCGGGGACGAACGCTCGAGGAAGCGATCGGGGAAGCCGCTCGTTTCCTCTCCGTTCCCGAGGAGGCGGTGCACTACCGTCTCGTCGACGAAGGCCGGCTCGGCGTTCTCGGCTTCGGCGCGCGGCCGGTCCGCATCGCGGTCGAAACCGCGGACCGCCCCCCGACCGCCCCCGCGCCGGCGGCGAACGCGCGGGCGACGCTCACGCCTCGGGTCGAGTCCCCGCGCCCTTCGTCCGCGCCAACCGAAGTCGAGGCCGAGCCGCCGCCGGCGCTCGTCGAGACCGTGAGGGCGATTCTCGAGGGAGGCGCTTTTGCGGTCGCGCCTCGGATCGCGCGCGACGGGAGGGGGTGGTCGATCGTGCTCGAGGGGGAGGACGAAGATCTCTTCCTCAAGCGGGATGCGGAGCTCCTCCACGCCTTCGAGTTCCTCCTCCACCGGATGGCGCGTCGAGGGTGGCCCGACGCGGGCCCGGTCCGGGTCCGCTGCGGCGCGGAGCGCGGAGGGGACGACGGCGAGGTCGCGGAACTCGCGCGGGAGGTCGCGTCGGTCGTCGCCCGCACGGGGAAGCCGAGGAGACTCCACCCGATGAACCCGTACGAACGGCGGATCGTGCACGTGACCGTGCGGGAGTTTCCGGGGCTGACCTCGCGTTCGGAAGGGGAGGGGTTCTTGAAGCGGGTCACCGTGGCGCGCGAGGGGCGCCGCCGCGGGAGGCGCCGCGGCTGACGGCCCGGTTCCCATGCACGACCTCGAAGAGACGATCGTCGCCGTGGCCACTCCGGCGGGGCGAGGCGGCGTCGGCTGTGTGCGGCTGAGCGGGCCGCACGCGCACCCGCTCGCCGAGCGGCTCTTCCGGCCCGCCGGGTCGAGGACCGGCGGAGAGATCCGGTTCGGGCGCTTCATCGGACGCGACGGAGACCCCGTCGATCACGGCTACCTGGTCCGATTCGAAGCCGCCCGTTCCTTCACCGGGGAGCCGTCGGCGGAACTCTGGGCGCACGGGAGTCCTCCCGTCCTCCGGGAGCTCGTCGACGCAGCCCTCGCCGCCGGGGCCCGGGCGGCGGGGCCCGGGGAGTTCACGTACAGAGCGCTCCGGCACGGAAGGCTCGATCTCACACGCGCCGAGGCGGTGCGTGACCTCGTGGAGGCGCGCACGCTCTGGCAGGCGCGGACCGCCTTCGCGCAGAGCGAGGGGAGCCTCGCGCGGCGCCTCACCCCGTTGCGCGAGGCGCTCCTCGACCTCGCGGCGCGGGCGGAGGCGGCGGTCGAATTCGTCGACGAACCGGAGACGCGCCGGGTATCCGAGGACTTCGGCCGGGCCCTCGCCGCGGCGGCGGAGCGGGCGGCGGCGCTCGGCCGCGCCATGGGCACGGGACGGATCGCGCGCGACGGGGTCCAGGTCGCGATCACCGGCCTTCCCAACGTGGGGAAGTCGTCGCTCTTCAACGCGCTGCTCTCGCGGGAGCGGGCGATCGTCTCGGAGATTCCAGGGACGACGCGCGATACCCTCGAGGACGGCGTCGATCTCGACGGTCTTCCCGTGCGCCTCGTCGACACCGCCGGGATCCGGCGGTCGAACGATCCGATCGAGTCCGAAGGGGTGCGCCGGGCGAAGACGGCCCTCGTCGAGTCGGATCTGGTTCTCTTCGTCCTCGACGCCTCCCGCCCGGTCGATGCGGAGGAACGACGCGCACTCGGCGAACTCGTCCCGGAGCGCGCGGTGATCGTCGCGAACAAGGCCGACCTCCCGAAGTCGACCGGACCGTTCCCCGAGGGTGCCCTCGAGGTGAGCGCGCGCACGGGGGCGGGTCTCGAAGCGCTCCGCGGCGCGCTCCGGGAAAGGGCGCTCGACGGGGGGAGTCTCGAGGACGCCGTGCTGTCGGACGCGCGCCACGGTGCTGCGATCGCTGGTTGCGCGGAGGCGCTCGGGCGGGGCCTCCGCGCCCTCGCGGCCGGGCTCTCCGAGGAGGCGGTCCTCGAGGACATCCACGAGGCGATGGGGCGCCTCGGCGAGATCACCGGCGAGGTCGGCAGCGACGACCTCCTCGACCGGGTCTTCGCGACCTTCTGCATCGGGAAGTGACCATGGGAACGACCGGTCGCGCGGACGTCGTCGTCGTCGGTGCCGGGCACGCCGGCTGCGAGGCCGCGCTCGCCGCGGCCGCGATGGGGCTCGACACCGTTCTCGTGACGCTCACCCGCGACGCCGTCGCCCGCATGTCGTGCAACCCGGCGATCGGCGGCCTCGCCAAGGGGCATCTCGTCCGGGAAATCGATGCCCTCGGCGGGGTCATGGGGCGGCTCGCCGACCGATGCGGGATCCAATTCCGTCTCCTGAACCGCAGCCGGGGGCCTGCCGTGCGCGGGCCGCGGGCCCAGCAGGACAAGGAGCGGTACCACCTCGCGATGCTCGCGGAGGTGCTTGCCCGGCCGCGCCTGACGCTCGTTGTGGGGGAGGTCGCGTCGGTCCTCGTCGAGGAGGGAAGCGCGCGCGGCGTCCTTCTCGCGGATGGACGGGAGATCGCCGCGGAGCGGATCGTCGTCACGACGGGGACATTCCTCCGCGGGCTCCTCCACGTCGGAAGCGAACGCACGCCGGGGGGCCGGGTCGGCGAACGGCCGTCGAACCGGCTGTCGGCCTGTCTCGCGGCGCTCGGCTTCCGGCTCGGCCGGTTCAAGACCGGAACCCCCCCGCGCCTCGCGCGGGAGAGCGTGCGGCTCGACCGGTTCGAGGAGCAGCCGGGAGACGAGGCTCCCGTCTTCTTCTCGGAGGAGACGACGGTACCCGCGCTCCCGCAGGTCTCCTGTCACGTCGCCTACACGAACGACGACGTCCACCGCCTGATCCACGCGAACCTCGACCGTTCCCCGCTCTTCTCCGGCGCCATCACGGCCCGCGGCCCGCGCTACTGCCCGTCCCTCGAGGACAAGGTCGTCCGTTTTTCCGACCGGGAGCGGCACCAGCTCTTCCTCGAGCCGGAAGGTCTCGAGAGCGACCTCATCTACGTGAACGGCTTTTCGACTTCGCTCCCCCCCGAGGTCCAGCTCGCGATGATCCGGTCGGTGCGCGGCCTCGAGGAGGCGGAGATGGTCCGCCCCGGCTACGCGGTCGAGTACGACTACGTCGACCCGACGGAGCTACTACCGACGCTCGAAACGAAGCGGGTGCGAGGGCTCTTCCTCGCCGGACAGATCAACGGTACGACCGGGTACGAGGAGGCGGCTGCGCTCGGACTGATGGCCGGGATCAACGCCGCCCTCGCCGCGCGCGCCGAGCCGCCGCTCGTCCTCGGGCGGGAGGAGGCCTACATCGGCGTCCTCGTCGACGACCTCGTCACACGAGGGACGACCGAGCCCTACCGGATGTTCACGTCCCGCGCGGAGTACCGCCTTCTCCTCGGCGTCGACACCGCGACGCGACGGTTGGCCCCGTACGGACGGCGCATCGGCCTTCTCGACGCCGCGCGCGCCGGCCGGATCGAGACGCGCTGGACCCTGCTCGCGGCGACGCTCGAGGCGCTCTGCCGGGAGCGATGGCTCCCCGACGCCGAGACGCGAGCGCGCCTGGCGGCGCACGGCGTCCTCCTCGAGCAGCCCGCCTCGACGGGCGACCTCCTGAGGCGGCCCGAGATCGACGCCGAGACCCTCGTCCCGTTGAGCCCCGTTCTCGCGGGGATGGACCCGCGCGACCGGACGCTCGCCGGGGAGACCTTCCGCTACGAGGGATACGTGGAGCGGCAGAAGCGCGAGGCGGAGAGGATGCGGCGTGCGGGAGCGCGCACGATCCCGCCCGGATTCGCGTACCGCGGCCTCGCCGGACTCTCCGCCGAGATCGTCGAGAAGCTCGAGCGCGTGCGCCCCGAGACGCTCGGCCGCGCGGGGCGGATCGACGGGATGACGCCGGCTGCGCTTGCGCTCCTCGCGGCGCACCTCGAGCGGCGCCGCGTCGGTCCGTGGTGATCCGCGTGCCACCTGCAAGGTGGCGCAAACGGTGGAGAGGACTCGCGACGCGCACGAGGCCGAAGTTCCGGTGGGTTTGAGAGTTCCATCGTGACGCCTGCGCGGCGAAGTCGCGAGCCGGACTCTCCGATCGGCGCGGAAAGGGAATCCCCAGATCCCACCGCAACTTCGGCGGCCTCCTTCCATCGTCCCGTCCCCACGATTCGCGTCACGCCGCGCCAGCCGGCACGCATGCGACTTCCGCTCGTCGATGGGGGCTGAAAGAGCGTTGCGATCGAGCGCGCTGCGTCTCGCCTCTCGCCGTTCCCTTCGGGCCACCGCCTCCCGCAACGACTCCGCGATGCGGACGCTCTCGTTCCACCCTTCCCGCGCCCCGATGGAAGGCCTCCTTGACGCCGTCCGGCACGCTGCAGTCCGCGATCGCCGTGAGACTCCGCATCGTTGGAAAACCCCCGCAAGGAACATGGGCAGGCGCGCCGTCGTCGGTGAAGCCGGCGCCCCGGTCGCGCTTGCGCAAAGAGGAGGGGAACCGTACGCTTCGAGGGGTGAAGACGACGCTCGACCTGAGCGACGAACAGTTGCGGCGAGCGAAGAGACGCGCGGCCGACGAGGCGATCCCGCTCCGCGACGTGGTGGAGGCGGCGCTGCGCCAATCTCTTTCCGGGAAGCCGAGGGGGTCGACCGATCGCGTCGACTGGACCCCGGAAGAGGGGGAGCTCCTGCCCGGCGTCGACCTCGACGACCGGAACTCCCTGTTCGGCCGGATGGTAAGGGCTCATTGATCGCGCTCGACGCGACAGTCCTCGTGTACGCGCGGCGCAAGGAACTTCCGCACCATGCGGCGTCGCTTTCCGGGGGTCGCGGTGCGCGACCCCTTCGTCGACGACGCCGTGCACGAGACCCGGGTACGGTATGCCGCGCCCCGAGGACTCGGGCGCGGGGTCGCACGCGGAGGAAAGAGGAAGTGAGCGAGACACCGGGCCTCGAAGAAGTCGTCCGGTCCCGCGGGCTCGCGGGGAGACCTGCGGAGTGGCTCGAGCCGCTCCTCCTCCACGCGCGGCTCGTCCTCCGGGAGAACGACCGGCTCCACCTCACGACGATCACCGATCCCGGCGAGTTCGCCGACCGGCACGTCGCGGAGTCGCTCGCCGCGACCGACCTCATTCCCGCCGGGGCGGCGGGAACGGTCCTCGACCTCGGGAGCGGGAACGGTTACCCGGCCGTCCCGCTCGCGGTTGCCCGGCCGAGGCTCCGCGTCACGATGACGGAGGCGTCCCGGAAGAAGGCCGAGTTCCTTCGCGACCTCGTCCGCGAGTTGGGGGTTCCGAACCTCGATGTCCTTCACGCCCACGTGCAGCGTCCCGGCGATCTCCCCGAGCCCGGGCCCTTCGCCTTCCTCACCTGCCGCGCGATGGGGAACTGGGAGCGCGTCCTCCCCCGTCTCGCGTCGACCCTCGCTCCCGAGGGACGGGTGCTCCTCTGGGCGGGCCCGGAGGTCGAGGAGATCTCGCGGCGCGAGGTTTGGAGGCGCTACCGGATGGTCGTGGCGCGCCCTCTCCCGGGACTCGAGCAGGGCGTCCTTTACGAATTCGCCGGGGTACGGAAGCCGGGCGCTCCCTGACGGGTCCGTTCGCCGTATCCTCTCGGGTCAGTGCAAACGGCCTCGAAGCCGGGGGAGGATGCCATGGAGATCCGTCTCGCAGGAGCGGTCTTGTGCGCGGTGTTCGCGGTCGGCGTGGCGGCGGCGGCGCCGCCGGACTGCCGCCGGACGAGCGCCTTCGTCGAGACCTTCGACTCCGGATCGAACGCGGGGGGATGGACGTTCGGATATGGGGGGGAGTTCATCGACGACCAGAGGGGGCGCAACAAGGAGTTCCTGCGCGCCACCGGTCTCGACACCTTCTACCCGATCGCGGTGACGACGGAGCCCTCCGAGTTCACCGGGAACTGGAGCGCTCGCCGCGTGACCGAGTTCGGGGTCGAGTTGGCGACCGTGCAGTACGTGAGTCGCGACCACACGTTCCACTCCCCGACCCTCGTCCTCCTGAACTGGATGGGCACGCCGGACGAGCCGGACGACGATTGCATCGTCTTTTTCCAGAGCGGGCTCGACATGCCGCCGGCCAACCAACCGTCGATCAGCTGGGTCAGGTACGCGTTTCCGGTTCCGTCGGAGAGCCTGATCCTTCCCGAGCCGAACAACGGCGACCCGTGCCCGGGGGGATTCTGCGAGACCTGCATCCTGCCGGGCGACCCCGATCCGACGGGGAAGCCCTGCTGGGGAGTGTGGAAGGGGACGAACTGCCCGACCCTCGACGATTTCGACCTCACGTGGAGGACGGTGATCGAGAACGTCGATCAGGTCTACGTGAGCTGGCTCTCGATCGAGTGGCTCTCGGCGTTCGCCCTGTGGGACGTCGGCTTCGACAACCCGTCGATCACGACCTGCCGGTGATCGACGGTCCCTCGGACGTCGCTCTGCGGCAGTCGAGATAGACGAGGAGGCACAGGACGAGAAAAGCGATCAGTCCGAGTGTGTTGAAGAGAGACGACGACTCTCCGCCGAGCCGATGGCTCAGGTCGAGCGCCTCGACGAGGCGCTTCGTTCCTTCGACGCTCAGGAGGAGGCTCTTCACGACGCCCAGGATCGCGGCACCCGCGATCAGACCGGAGGCGACGAGGATTCCCTTGTCGGTTCTCGACTTCGAGACCGCGGAATCGCTCGAGCTCTTTGCGATGAAGTGCGCGACGATCGCCCCGGCGAGGATCGGTGTGTTCAACTCCATCGGGAGGTACATCCCGAGGCCGAACGCGAGGGGCGACACGCCGAGCAGGTTCATGAGGAACGCGATCACGACGCCGACGCCGTACATCCTCCACGGGACGCTCCCGCCCCCGATGAAGCTCTGAAGGGCGCTCGCCATCATGTTCGCCTGCGGGGCCTGCAGGGCGTCCGGCTTCACGGTCGAGTCGTAACCGTACGTCTTCGCGAGCACCATGATCGTCAATGTGACGAGGACCGATGCGAGGAGGGACGCGAGGAGCGCGCTCCACTCGATCTTCTTGGGCGATGCCCCCGTCCAGTAGCCGATCTTGAACTCGGTTACGAGCGTCCCGGCCATCGAGAGCGCCGAGGCGACCACGCCGCCCACGAGGAGGACGATCAACATCCCCGCGTCTCCCTTGGGGAGGCCGGCCGCGAGGAGCGCGACGGCGGTGATGATGATCGTCGTTACCGACATGCCCGAGATCGGTGTCACGGAGATCGTCGCGATCGCCCAGGCCGACACGGTGGTGAAGAGGAAGGCGACCACGAGGGCGAGGATCAACGCCAGGAACGAGAGCGACGTCGCGTTGTCGAGGTTCGCCATCACCATGAACCGGAAGTACAGGAAGATCGCCACGGCCGTGACCGCGCCGATCACGAGGAGCATGGGATAGCTGATGTCCTCGTCGGTGCGTTCGTGCGATCCGTGCACCGCCGCTCCCCCCTTCAGAAGGCCGCCGAGGGCCTCCTTGAGGGCCGTGACGATCACCTTGCTCATCTTGAGGATCGAGATCAGGCCCGCCGTGAAGATGCAGCCGATGCCGATGTTGCGGGGGATCGCGCGAAAGGTGTCGCCCGGTCCCGTTCCGGTGATCGCGGAGTTCAGGGACTGGAGCGTGTCCAGCCCGAACGGCGCCAGCATCGGGATGAAGACGAACCAGGACAGGAACGACCCCGCCACGATGATCGTCGCGTAACGGAGCCCGATGATCATCCCGAGCCCGACGAACTCGGCGCCGGTGCCGAGCGAGAAGATCGCCTTGGTCTGCGTCGTGACGCCGTCCCACAACCGGGCGGCGGCCGTCGTGAAGGTCTCGGAGAAGACCTTGAACACCCCCGCGAGCGCGTTGTAGACGAATCCCGCGGCGAACGAGTAGATGAGGATCATCACCTGCGCGACGCTTCCGCCCCCGCCCCCGGTGACGAGGATCTCGTTCGTGGCCGTCGCTTCCGGGAAGGGGAGCTTCCCATGCATCTCCTTGACGAAGTAACGGCGGAACGGGACGAGGAAGAGCACGCCGAGCACCGCCCCGAGGAACGGCACGAGGAAGATCTGGAGGAAGAGCGTCCCGCTCCCCATCGAGAGCTTCTCGTCGAGGTTCAGGATGTAGATCGCCGGCATCGTGAAGACGGTGCCGCCGGCGACGATCCCGGAGGTCGTCCCGATCGCGAGGATGTTGACGTTTTCCAGGAGGGAGCTGCGCCTTCTCCCGATCGTCAGGAGGAACCCCGACACCCCGATCGCCACGATCGAGATCGGGATCGCGGTCTCGATTCCCTGACCGACCTTGAGGGCGACGAAGGTCGCGGCGGCCGAGAAGATGACGTTCATGAGGAGCCCGACGACGATCGAGCGCCGGGTGATCTCCGGCGCTTTCACGGAGGCCGGAACCATCGGGACGTAAGTCTCGCCGGGTTTCAGCTCGCGGTAGGCGTTCTCGGGAAGTGTGGCGGGCTTCTCGTCGGGATGGACGTCCACGGGAACCTCCTCGCGCTCGGTGCGGTCCGATCCGGGCGGGCGAGTCTACAAGAATTCGCGGTGGCCGCGAGATCGTGGATCCGGGTGCCCGAGTTGACAGCCCCCGTGCCTACCCTATATTTTGACTCGTCAAAAACGTGACGCCATGAGCCCCCAGACGCCGGATCCTTGGCTCGCCCTCGCGGTCTTCGCCGCCACGGTCGCGGTCGGTCTTTTTCTCTTTTGGCCGCGACTCGGGCTCGTCCCCCGCCTCATCCGCCACCGAAGGATGACGGACCGCGTCCGACTCGAGGACACCCTCAAACACCTCTTCCACGCCACCGCCGAGGGAAGCCCCGCGAGCGTCGAGCGCCTCGCCGGGTCGATGGAGGTCCCGCGGGACCGCGTCTTGACCGCGGTCGCGAGGCTTCAGGCCGACGGCCTCGCCCGCACGGCGGGGCAAGGGACCGTGCTGACGGACGAGGGGCGGGCCTACGCCTTACGCATGCTCCGGAGTCACCGTCTCGTCGAGCGCTATCTCGCCGATCGAACCGGCGTCCGCCCCGCCGACTGGCACGACGTCGCCGAGGAGCGCGAGCACGCGCTGACCGAAGCCGAGGTCGATGCCCTCGCCGCGAGGATGGGCCACCCTCGTTACGACCCGCACGGCGACCCGATCCCCACCGCGGCCGGCGAGCTCCCCGAATCGACGGACCTGCCCCTTTCGGCCTTGGGGCCCGAAGAGGCGGGGACGGTGACGCACCTCGAGGACGAGCCCCGCGAGATGTTCGAACGACTGCGCGCGGCCGGACTCGACCTGGGCAAGACCTTGGTCGTCCGCGCGGTCGGCGAGTCGGGCCTCGAAATCGAGGTCGACGGGAGGTCCGCCTCCCTTCCGCGGGTGCTCGCTCCGGCGGTGACCGTCGCCCCGCATCCCGGGAGGGTGACCACGAAACCGCGGACGTTGGCCGACCTCGCCATGGGTCAGTCCGGTTTCGTCGCGCGCATCTCCCCGGTGTGCACCGGGTCAGAGCGGCGCCGTTTGCTCGATCTCGGTATCGTGCCCGGGACCGAGATCCGCGCCGAGTACGCAAGCGCTTCCGGTGACCCGGTCGCGTACCGGATCCGCGGCGCCCTGATCGCCCTTCGCAGCGCCCAGGCGCGGACCGTCGAGCTCGAAACCGAGGAGCGGGGTGCCGCATGAAGTCGTCCGGCGCCACGATCCCCCTCGTCCAGATCGCCAATCGAACGGTTTCGGTCGACTTCCGGGTCGCCCTCGCCGGGAATCCGAACACGGGGAAAAGCACCGTGTTCAACGCCCTCACGGGGCTGCGACAGCACACCGGGAACTGGCCGGGAAAGACGGTCGCCCGGGCAGAGGGGCGGTTCGAGGAAGCCGGTAAGATATTCGGAATCATTGACTTACCGGGTACCTACTCGCTCCAGGCCGGGAGCGTCGATGAAGAGGTCGCGCGCGACCACCTCCTCTTCAGCCGCCCGGATGTGACCGTGGTCGTCCTCGACGCGACCCGACTGGAGCGGAATCTGAACCTCGCTCTTCAAGTGCTCGAGGTGACCGAACGAGTCGTCGTCTGTCTGAACCTGATGGACGAGGCGAAGCGGCACGGGATCGGGATCGACCCCGAGGCGCTCTCGCGCGAACTCGGGGTCCCGGTCGTTCCGGCCTCGGCGCGACGGGGGGAGGGGATCGCCGATCTGAAGCGGGTGATCCACCGCGTCGCGACCGGTGTCGAGAGGCCACGTCCTTTCCGTGTCGCCCGGCATGCTCCGGCAATCGAGGAGCGGATCGAAGAGATTCGCGAGGCGGTCGAGGGGGCATTCCCCGGCCTCCCGAACGCTCGCTGGATCGCCCTGCGCCTCCTGAACGCCGACGAGCGGGTGGCCGAGGCGATCCGCGGCGGGGAGTTCGGGATCCCCCGAGCGCCCGAGGCGGCCGACGCCGTGATCGCCGCGGCGAGCGCCGCCCGCTGGAGGCTCCCCGCCGATTTTCACGACAGGATCACCGAGGCGATCTATCGCGAGGCGGAACGCATCACCGCGCGCGTCCAGCTGACCGGGCTCCGAAAAGCGCGCTTCGATCTCGACCGGACCCTCGACAGCATCCTCACGAGCCGCACGTGGGGATTCCCCGTGATGATCGCAATGCTCGCGGTCGTCTTCTGGCTGACGATCGCCGGGGCGAACGTCCCCTCCTCGCTCCTCGCGTCGCTCCTCGTCGACAGCGGCCATCCGTTCCTCCGCGGGATCGCCGAGTCGCTCGCCTTCCCCGGATGGCTCACCGGCGTCCTGATCGACGGGGTCTACCTCGCCACCGCCTGGGTCGTGAGCGTGATGCTCCCCCCGATGGCGATCTTCTTCCCGCTCTTCACCCTCCTCGAGGACTTCGGCTACCTCCCCCGCGTCGCGTTCAACCTCGATCCCCTCTTCCGCAAGGCGGGTGCGCACGGGAAGCAGGCCCTCACGATGTGCATGGGGTTCGGGTGCAACGCGGCGGGGGTCGTGGCGGCGCGGGTGATCGACAGTCCTCGGGAGCGGCTCGTCGCGATCCTCACGAACAACTTCTCTCTCTGCAACGGGCGCTGGCCGACACAGATCCTGATCGCCGCGATCTTCCTGGGGGCGCTCGCGCCTCCCGCCCTCGCCGGCGTCGTCGCGGCGTCGGCGGTCGTGGGGATCACCCTTCTCGGCGTGGCGGCCGCTCTCGCGTCATCGTGGCTGCTCACGCGGACCGTCCTCCGCGGGGAGCCGACCTCGTTCAGCCTCGAACTCCCCCCGTACCGGCCTCCGAGGCTCTTGCAGACGCTGTACACGTCCCTGATCGACCGCACGTTGATCGTTCTGTGGCGCGCGATCGTGTTCGCCGCGCCTGCGGGGGCGGTCACATGGCTCGTCGGGAACGTCGAGATCGGCGGAGCGAGCCTCGCCCATCACCTCACCGCCGGTCTCGATCCGATCGGCTTCTTGATCGGGCTGAACGGGGTGATCCTCCTCGCCTACGTCGTCGCGATCCCGGCGAACGAGATCGTGATCCCGACGATCCTGATGCTCACGGTCCTCACGAGGGGAATCACCGGGGTCGGGGCGGGTGCCGGGGTGATGTTCGAGCTGGACGAAGCCGACGCGGTGGCCTCGCTTCTTCGCCAGTCGGGATGGACGACGCTCACGGGCATCAACCTGATGCTCTTCAGCCTCTTCCACAACCCCTGCTCGACGACGATCTACACGATCTACCGGGAAACGGGGAGCGCCCGATGGACTGCCCTCTCGGTCGCGCTCCCCCTCGTCCTCGGCTTCGTCGTCTGCTTCCTCGTCGCCCAGATTTGGCGGATCGTCACGGGCACGGGCTGAAGTTGCTCCGCTCGACCGCGGCGGCCAGACCCAGCGTCCCTTCGTTCCCTCCCAGGCTCTCCGCGGTGATCAGGTAAAAGAACCCCTGCCCCGCGAGCGGCTCGTCGAGGTCCTCGACTCGCGTATCGGTCCGGTTGCCGTCAAGGTCGTCGCGACAGACGCCGAACGACGCGTACGAGAGGTTCGAAAGAAGATCCCTGTAAACGTGGTACTCCGCCGCCGAGGGCTCGGGCTCCCACAGCAAACGGAAATCGTTAAAGTCGAATCGCAGGTTCACGACCGGTCCCGGGACGAGGTTCCCGTTCTCGACTTCGTAGGCCCCGCAGTCGTTCACCGCGATCCCGTCGCCGTCGAAGTCGCGCAGGCGCGGTCCGCCCGCGAGGTCGGTCGGCGGAACCCCGGAGTAGCTCGACGCGGCGGGTCCGTAGTCGAGGCAAGGCGAGCCTGGGAGCGGCCTCGAATCCGGGCCGAGAAGAGGGTCCTGCGAGAGGTTGCTGTTTCCAGGCGTGCAGGCAGGATCGCCGGTGTCGCTCCAGGAGATGCCGGAGCAGGAGACGTTCGCGAGATCCCCTCCCGCGTTCCCCCAAACGAGCGAGCGGTCGACGACGACCGATCCACCGGCGGTATTGTTGATCCCGCGGCCGGCGTTCCCCTCGACCGTCACGTACTGGGCGTTGACGGAAGCGCCGGACCCTATACGGATCCCGTCGGCGCCGCTCGTCCCGTCGGCGACGAGGACGTTCCGGAGGACGACGCTCCCCTCCGCGATCACGCCGGCGTTCGTGGGGCCGCGCACCTCGAACCGCGAGGCGTCGAGCGAGGCGCCCGGGGCGACCCGTGCCCCCACCGCCGCGAGTTCGTCCACGCTCGCACGGCGCAGAGTGTGTGCGCCCGCGTCCGCCTGGTAGGCCTCGAAGGAGACCATGTCGAAGACGATGTCCTCGGCGAGGGTGTCCACGGCGCTCCGGATCCCCTGGCCTCCGCGAAGGGTGAAGTCGCGGACAACCATCGGCACCGTGCCCGCCTTGTTGAGGAACCGGAAGGCGGCGTCGGAGAGGCCGTCGACGACGACCGGGTCGCCCGTTCCGTCGTCGATCCGCTCGAACGTGTACACCTGGTTCCGGTCGACGCGGACGGCCTCGAAGTACGGCCCGAGGCCGGGGAAGATCTCGATCCGCGTGCCCGACTGGTACGTCGCGTCGACGGCGTCCTGCACGACGGCGAAGTCCGCCCCGTCCGCAGGATCGCTCGACACCCGGAGGGCCGGGTTCGCGTCGCACGCGTCTCCGACCCCGTCGCCGTCCTCGTCGTCCTGGGAGGCATTCGCGACGACGCAGCAGTTGTCGTCGCAGTCGACGGCGTTCCCGCCCGAGCACGGGTCTGGGAAGCCGTCCCCGTCGTCACAGGCGACCGGATCGCCGTCGTCTCCGGGCACCCCGAGGAACGATCCGAACAGCACGCCATCGCTGACCCGGGATCCCGCTCCGTTCGGGTCTTCCGTCTCGCACCCCTGGAGCGGCGGGTCCCCCGAGGGGCCGTTCGCCGCCCCCCACCAGTTCGATACCGCGTCGACACAGGCGCTCGCGGGCGTGACGTTCTGCAACCCCCACGTCGTTCCCGTGAGCGTGCTCTCCCGGAACGTCGCCGACGTCCCCGACGATCTCACTCCCGTGCCGTTGTTCCCCGTGAGCACCCGCGACAGGTTCCCCTCGAGGACCGCGTTCGCGAGGTCGAGGCCTACGTTGCAGCGGCTCAGGCTCAGCTTGTCCACGGGACCGAGCGTTCCCTGGGCGTGGACGCAAGAAGTCGCGTGGCGGACCTGCGTTTCGTACAGCTCCGCCCGCCCGAACGTGCGAACCCGGAGCCCCTCCCAGTCTCCCGCGGCGGGCGACGCGGCGGCCGATCCGAAGTTGATCGTCTGGAACGTCCCCGCGCCCGTCCGGCCATCGGCGATCAACTCGCCGGGGTTTCCGGCGGTGGTCCCCCCCACGTAAAACGACCGGCCTGCCTGCATCCGGATCGCGACGCCGGGGAGGAGCGTGAGGGTCGTTCGCCCGTCCGGTCCGTCGGTCCCCTGCACCGTGACATCCACGGGGGTGAAGACGAAGGGACCCGGGGCCGCGGACCACGTCGCGTCGCTCGAGAGCGTTCCGCCGATCACTTCGAGGACCGTGCCGAGGACGGCATTGAAGGTGTTGTTCCGGGAGAAGCCGTCGAGGGCGGTGATCGGCACGCGGGAGGTCCTGGCCCCCCAGTCCTCGAACGTGTTCCCGCTCCAGGACACCGAGGGTTGGGCTCCCGCGTAGAAGACGCTCCGGATGGCGTTGCAGTTCTGGATCGAACCGGTGATGCTCGCGACGTTGCTCAGGTAGACGTCGAAGGCGGACCCCGAGTTCAGGTCGCACCCGGAGATCGAGACCGGATCGGAGTTGAGACGAATCGCGTTGTCGGAGGTTCCGGAAACCGCGATCTGGCTCATCACGATCGGCCCTTGCTGCTGGTAGACGCCGAAGTAGGCGCTCTCGGTGATGATGAGGTCGTCGAGGGTGAGTGTGTTCCCGCTTCCGTGTTGCGTGTAGATCGCGGCCCATCCTCCTTGGCCGGCATAATCGATGCGCGCGTTGCGGATCAGGGAGGGTCGTGCCCCGGGCCGGAACAAGAGCCCGGTCCAGCTTCCACGCGCAGGAGTCGCGCTCGAAGCGGTGAAGACGATCCGGGTGGGCCCCCCCGCGGCGTTTCCGTCGGCGAAGAGGGCGCCGGGGCTCGCCGCGGACCCACCCCCGATCTGGAGCTGGGCCCCCGCGTGGAACCGCAACTCCTGCCCCGGAGCGATCGTGAGTGTCGTGATCCCGTCGGGGCCGCTCGTCCCCCCAACGTCGACCGACTGGAGGATGGTGTACGGATTGCCGAGCCCCGAGGTCCAGGAGGCGTCGGTCGTTACCGTTCCGCCGGTGATCTCCACCGTCGGGTTCGGGGCCAGGACGACGGCGTTGTCGTTCAGGATGTCCTGGACCGCCTCGGGCTCGAGGCGGGAGATCCGCGCCCCCCAATCGACGAACGTGTTCCCGCTCCAGGACACCGAGGGTTGGGCTCCCGCGTAGAAGACGCTCCGGATGGCGTTGCAGTTCTGGATCGAACCGGTGATGCTCGCGACGTTGCTCAGGTAGACGTCGAAGGCGGACCCCGAGTTCAGGTCGCACCCGGAGATCGAGACCGGATCGGAGTTGAGACGAATCGCGTTGTCGGAGGTTCCGGAAACCGCGATCTGGCTCATCACGATCGGCCCTTGCTGCTGGTAGACGCCGAAGTAGGCGCTCTCGGTGATGATGAGGTCGTCGAGGGTGAGTGTGTTCCCGCTTCCGTGTTGCGTGTAGATCGCGGCCCATCCTCCTTGGCCGGCATAATCGATGCGCGCGTTGCGGATCAGGGAGGGTCGTGCCCCGGGCCGGAACAAGAGCCCGGTCCAGCTTCCACGCGCAGGAGTCGCGCTCGAAGCGGTGAAGACGATCCGGGCGGGCCCCCCCGCGGCGTTCCCGTCGGCGACGAGCGCGCCGGGGCTCCCTGCGGAGGTGCCGCCGATCTGAAGCTGCACTCCCGCGTTCCCGCGCAGGACGATCCCCGGCTCGAGCGTCAACGTCGTGATCCCGTCGGGGCCGTCGGTGCCGAAGACCGAGACGCTGCCCAGGAGGACGTAGGCGTCCGCCATCGCGGTCTTCCAGGTCCCGTCAAGCGAGACGGTTCCGGCGAGGACGTTCACGAGGGCCCCCGCAACCTTCGCGAAGGCGTTGTCGGCGGCGAAGTCGTGAATCTCACTCGCGGGAACGCGGGATACGCGCGCCCCCCAGTCGATGAAGGAGTTTCCGGACCAGTCGAGCTGCGCGCTGTCGATGGAGTAGTTGACGCTCGAGATCGTGCAGCCGGTGATCGTTCCGGTGATCGAGGAGTTGCTCCCGATCCCGAGGTCGTCCGCGGCGTTCGAGGTGATGGTCGAGGCGGAGAGGGCGATCGTGACCGGGCCCTGGAGCTGAAGGCCGTTCCCGGCGTTGTTCTGCGCGACGACCTGGTCGAGCGTCAGGACCGTCACGGCGGCGGTCGAGACGTAGATCCCGGCCCAACCTCCCCCTCCGCCGTATTCAACGCGGGCGTTGCGGATCGTGGACGAGCGCGCCCCCGCCCGAAAGTAAATCCCAGCCCAGCTTCCCGGCGCTGGGGTTCCGCTGGAGGAAGTGAAGAGAATTTGGGCGGGCCCCCCCACGGCGTTTCCGTCGGCGAAGAGGGCGCCGGGGACTCCTGCCGTCGTTCCCCCAACGCCAAGCTGGGTCCCCGAATTGAACCTCACGACGACGCCCGGCTCGATCGTGAGCGTCGTGATCCCGTCGGGGCCATCGGTCCCCTGCACGTTGACGGTCCCGGTCACCGTGTACGGGGATCCCGCGAGGGTCCACGTCGTGTCGATCCCGATCGTTCCGCCCGGCACGTTCGTCTGCGCGGCCGCCGGCGTGACGATCGCGACGATCCCGAGCAGGAGCGCCTGAAGGAAGAGCCATCTCCGTCTCTGAGTGCGCATCGCCCACCTCCCCTATATGTGCTGGCGGAAGTAGACGGAGCCGACGGGTCGATTCCCCCACCGTTGAATCGCCGACAGATTTGTCGGCGGACAGGAACTAGCCGACAGAAATGTCGGCGCAACGACCTCCGTGTCTACGTGACCACGAGATTGTGGCTTCGTTTGTCCGGTTTCCCTCCACCTTTCTCCGATCGTCCTCCCAGGCTTCCGACGGTTTCGTGCAGGCCGAAGTTGCGGTGGGTACTCTGGTTACCGGCTCCGCCCCGTCCCGAAGCCGCGGTCCCATGTCGACTGCCACGGGCGTGGCTCTGGAACTCTCACACCCGCCGCAACTTCGGCCCGCGCAGGGCTCTGGGCATCGGCGCGCGTCCGGACCCCACAGTCTCGCGGCCACGCTGAACAACTTCGGCCCGCGCACCGCTCGCGGATCGAGCGTCGTTCCACCACCAACAAGCTCGCGGCCACGTTGGTCACCTTGCGTTCCATGTGGAACCTCGGGGACAGGCACCCGACGTTCCACGTGGAACCCCGCCTCCCCCGCTGTGCTAGATTCCGAGCTTTCGGGCGGGACATCCATGGGCCGGGTCGTCGCCATTGCCAACCAAAAAGGAGGAGTCGGGAAGACCACGACCGCCGTCTCGCTCGCCGCGGCGTTCGCGATCGCCGAACGCCCCACCCTCCTCGTCGACGCCGACCCGCAGGCGAATTCGACGCGCGCCCTCGGTTTTGCCCCCGACGTCGACCGGCCCTCTCTGTACGACGCTCTCGCGGGCGATGTCGGGCTCGGGGAGATTGCGCTCGCCTGCCCCGACCTCGCCCACCTCCATCTCATCCCCTCCGATCGCGATCTCTACGGGGCCGAAGTCGAGCTCGTGGAGGTCGAGGCCCGCGAGTTTCGACTCCGGAGCCTTCTCGATCCCTACCGCGAACGCTTCGACAGAATCTTCCTCGACTGCCCCCCTTCGCTCGGGCTCCTGACGGTGAATGCCCTCTCGGCTGCGGATTCGGTCCTGGTGCCGGTGCAGTGCGAGTACCTGGCCCTCGAGGGGATCTCCCAGCTGATGGAGACGATTGACCGGGTCCGGGACTCGCTCAATCCGCGCCTCGAGATCGAGGGGGTGGTCCTGACGATGTACGACGACCGGACGAACCTCTCCCGCCAGGTCGTCGAGGAGGTCCGGAGCGTCTTCGGGGATCAGGTCTTCCAGACGGTCGTCCCGAGGAACGTCCGGCTCGGCGAGGCCCCGAGCCACGGCAAGGCGATCTTCCTCTACGACATCCGGTCGAAGGGGGCCGAGGCCTATTTCGGGCTGGCCAAGGAGATGATGGAGCATGAAACGCAAGGCGCTCGGTAAGGGGCTCGGGAGTCTCATTCCCAAGACCCCTCCGCGGATCCCATCTCCGGCGCTTGCCGCGGAGGCGAGCGCGGGTGGGAGAGCGGGCGAGATGCAACTGGACATCGACCGGATCCGGCCGAACCCCCGACAGCCCCGAAAGGCGTTCGAAGAGGGAGCCCTCGAGGAACTGGCGGCCTCGATCCAGGTCCAGGGGCTCCTCCAGCCGATCATCGTGCGCCCGATCGGAGACGGGAGGTACGAGCTGGTCGCCGGAGAACGACGCTGGCGCGCCGCGCAGCGGGCCGGTCTTCACCGGGTCCCGGCTGTGATCCGCGAAGTTCCCGACGAGAAGCTCCTCGAACTCGCTCTGATCGAGAACCTCCAGCGCGAGGACCTCAATCCGATCGAGGAGGCCGAGGGATACCAGTTGCT
This sequence comes from uncultured Acidobacteriota bacterium, assembly GCA_964383585.1. GTDB lineage: Bacteria > Acidobacteriota > Polarisedimenticolia > Polarisedimenticolales > DASRJG01 > CAYLHQ01. The sequence goes on along the minus strand of CAYLHQ010000002.1, from coordinate 55,248 downwards.
CCTCGACGACCTTGGGCTCACGCAGCAAGAGGTCGCCTCGCGGGTGGGCAAGCAGCGCACGAGCGTCACGAACGCCCTGCGCCTTCTGGGTCTCCCGCGGAAGGTGCAGGAGGACCTTCGGGCCGGGCGGCTCGGCGCCGGGCACGGGAAGGCGATCGCCGGCCTCGCCTCGGCAGCCGACCAGACCTCGCTCGCCGAGCGGACGGTCCGGGAAGGGCTTTCGGTACGGCAGGTCGAGGCGATCGTCGCCCGCATGAGCGGTCCGAAGCCCTCGAAGAGACCCCGCGTCCCGGGGCGTGATCCGAATGTCGTGGCGGCGGAACAGAACCTTCAGAGAGCGGTCGGGACGAAGGTGCGGATCGTGGGCGGCGCGAAGCGGGGGAGGGTCGAGCTCGAGTATTACAGCGCCGAGGAACTCGACCGGCTGTACCAGCTCCTCATGCGGGCTGGCCCAAAAGGGACGGCCGACCGCTAAACCAGCCGACACTTTTGTCGGCGGAACCTTCCAGGCCGACATTTTAGTCGGCGGTGTGCACTCTGCCGACTTTCTTGTCAGCGAGAGCCCAAGTGCAAATCCGGAATCGCTACGCCGGAAGCGTGATCCCGCCCGCGCCGCCCGGAGCTGAACACGCATTTTCAGGCGGAAAAACCACCTCTCTCCCCTGGTATGCCCCTGGCTAAACGCAACCGCGCGAGAACCGCCGCCCGACGCCCGGTCGGTTGCCTGCTCGCGAGGGAGGTCGGATGTTCGGAAACCGTCGCAAGGGGGGAGGCTCCGCATCCGGGAACGAGGAGATCCTCGGCTTCCTCGGCGAAGGTACGATCCTCGAGGGCGATCTCAACCTCCAAGGAGGGTTCCGGGTCGACGGGAAGATCCACGGTCGCGTCCGCTCGGAGGCGAGCCTCGTGATCGGTCCGAAGGGGGAGATCGTCGGCGACGAGATCCGCGCGTCGGAGATGACCGTCAGCGGAATGGTGAAGGGGAACCTCCACATCGCGCACCGCCTCGACATCCTGTCCGGGGGCAAGGTCATTGGGCATGTCGTCCTGGGACGACGCGCGCTGCGGATCGACTCGGGAGGGCTCTTCGAGGGGACGGTCTCGATGCCGGACGGCGAAGACGCGAAGGCCGAGACGACGGGCCGATCGACCCTCGTCGAGGAGCCCGCGTCGGCTTGAACCGCCCGCAGGGGCCGTGCTATCGTCCGCGCCTTCAGTAATTAAGAGGAAAAAGCGGCATCCCGGTCGCCGGCTCGAGTCGAGCGAGAAAGGGTGTCGTTCGGGCCCGACAGGGCTCTGTCCTCCGAGGCGCGGATGACGGACCGAAAACTCGCGACGCGGTACGCCAAGGCGTTGCTTGCGTCGCTTCCGGATCCCTCGCGGGCTGCGGAAACCGACGCGTTCCTGACCGCGCTCGCGGCCCACCTCGACGGATCGAAGACCCTGCGTGACGTTCTTCTCAACCCCGCGCATCCTCGTTCGTCCCGGAAGAAGGCTCTCGCCGACCTCGCGGCGATCCACGGGGTTCCCACCGAGGTCGGAAGGTTCCTCGGGATCCTCCTCGACAACGGGCGACTCCCCCTGCTCCCGACCGTCGCCGCCGTGTTCCGGGAAGAACGGGAGGCGGGGAGCGGGATCGTCCAGGCCACGATCACGTCCGCCCGGCCTCTCACCCCCGAGCTTCGCCGTCGGGCGGAGAGTTCGATCGCGCGCCTGTCCGGCAAAAGGGTGCGCCTCGAAGAGCACGTGGACGGCTCCCTTCTCGGCGGAGCGGTGACCCGCGTCGGGTCGATCGTCTACGACGGAAGCCTCAAGACGCAGCTCGAGCGCCTCAGGCGCCGCATGTCCCAGGAGTAACCGCGCATGCAGATCAAGGTCGACGAGATCACGAAGATCCTGAGGCAGCGGATCGAGGGGTACGATCGCGGGACCGACCTCGCGGAGGTCGGAACGATCCTCTCGGTCGGCGACGGCATCGGCCGCATCTACGGTCTCGAGCGGGTCATGGCCGGCGAACTGCTCGAACTGCCCCACGGCGTGATGGGGATGGCGCTCAACCTCGAGGAGGACTCGGTGGGCGCGGTGCTCCTCGGCGAGACGACCCTGATCAAGGAGGGGGATCAGGTCCGCCGCACCGGCCGGATCATGCAGGTCCCCGCTGGCGAGGCGCTCGTCGGGCGGGTGGTCAACCCGCTCGGCGAGCCGCTCGACGGGAAGGGCGCGATCGCGGCGACCCACACCATGCCGGTCGAGCGGATCGCTCCGGGCGTCGTCGAGAGAACCCCGGTCAAGGAGCCGCTTCAAACCGGACTCAAGGCGATCGACGGCATGATCCCGATCGGCCGCGGCCAGCGCGAGCTGATCATCGGCGATCGGCAGACCGGAAAGACCGCGATCGCGGTCGACACGATCCTCAACCAGAAGGGGAAGGGGGTCATCTGCATCTACGTGGCGATCGGACAGAAGCAGTCGACGGTCGCCCAGGTCGTCAAGACGTTCGAGGACTACGGCGCCATGGACTACACGATCGTCGTCGCGGCCGCCGCCTCGACCCCCGCGCCGCTCCAGTACCTCGCCCCCTACGCCGGCTGCGCCATGGGTGAGTACTTCCAGTTCCACGGGGCGAACGGTCGGCCCGCGGGCAAGGACAACCCGGGCCGCGCCGTCCTTTGCATCTACGACGATCTCTCGAAGCACGCGGCGGCGTACCGCGAGATCTCTCTCCTCTTGAGGCGGCCACCGGGTCGCGAAGCCTACCCCGGGGACGTGTTCTACCTTCACTCCCGGCTCCTCGAGCGCGCCTCGAAGCTCAACGACGCCGGAGGAGGCGGGTCGCTCACGGCGCTTCCGATCATCGAAACCCAGGCCGGCGACATCTCCGCCTACATCCCGACGAACGTGATCTCGATCACCGACGGGCAAATCTTCCTCGAGGCCGACCTGTTCTACTCGGGCGTACGCCCCGCCATCAACGTCGGCCTCTCCGTCAGCCGCGTCGGCGGCAACGCCCAGATCAAGGCGATGAAACAGGTGGCCGGAACGCTCCGTCTCGCGCTCGCGCAGTACCGCGAGCTCGCCGCCTTCGCCCAGTTCGGATCGGATCTCGACAAGGCGACCCAGGCCCAGCTCGCCCGCGGTCGGCGGTTGACCGAGATCCTGAAGCAACAGCAGTACACGCCGTTCCCGGTCGAGAAGCAGGTGATCATCGTCTTCGCAGGGACGAACGGCTACCTCGACGACCTCGAGGTCGAGGAATGCCGTCCCTTCGAGGAAGGTCTCAACCGCTACCTCGATCTGCACCACCGGGAGCTCCAGGACGAGATCCTGAAGAAGGGCGCCCTGGACGACGACCTGCGGACGCGGATCGGAAAGGCGATCGACACGTTCAAGGCCGAGTTCGTCGCGCAACGCGTGCCGGCCCGGTAAGCGGATGGCGAAAACCCAGCACCTCCGCCGCCGCATCCGCTCGGTCAAGAACACCATGCAGGTGACCCGGGCGATGAAGATGGTGTCGGCGGCGCGCCTCAGGCGGTCGCAGGAGAACCTGCTGGCCGCCCGGCCGTACGCCCAGCGGATCCGCGCGGTGCTGCGGTCGCTCGCGGCCCGGGCGAATCCGGAAGGCCACCCTCTCCTCCGCGTTCGCGAGGAGAGGAAGATCGAGGTCGTCGTCATCTGCGCCGACCGGGGGCTGTGCGGCTCGTTCAACACGAACATCCTCAAGCGGGCGTTCCAGTTCCTCGCGGAGAACCGCGACAAGCGGGTCGAGCTGCACGCGGTCGGCAAGAAGGCGCGCGATTACTTTCGCCGCCGCCAGGTGAAGACGGGCCGCGAGTGGGTCGACATCTCGCGGCGCATGGATCCGTCCCTCGCGGGAGAGATCGGGAAGGACGTGATCGAGCGGTACACCTCGGGCGAGGTCGACGCCGTCTATCTCGTCTACAACGAGTTCAAGTCGGCGATCCAGCAGTCGCCGGTCGTGGAGCGCCTGCTGCCCGTCGAGCCCGCCCGTTTCGAGTCGGGGGAGAGCGCCGACGACTACATCTACGAGCCGGATGCGGCGGCGTTGTTCGACGAGCTCCTGCCCCATTTCGTGTTCAACCAGGTCTTCCACGCCATCCTCGAGTCGGCGGCGGCCGAGCAGGCGGCGCGGATGACCGCCATGGATTCGGCGACGAACAACGCGCAGGAGCTGGTGGAGACCCTGACCCTGCACATGAATCGCGTGCGCCAGGCCTCGATCACCACGGAGATCATCGAGGTCGTCTCGGGCGCGGAGGCACTGGGATAACGATGAGCAACGTCGGCAAGGTGGTCCAGATCATCGGTCCGGTGGTGGACGTCGAGTTCGACGAGGACCACCTCCCCTCGATTTACAACGCGGTGCGCGTCTTCGACGACGGTTCGTCCACCGGCGTCCCGATCGACGTCACCTGCGAGGTCGAGCAACACCTCGGAGAGAACCGGGTGCGGTGCGTCTCCATGGAGCCGACCGACGGGATGGTCCGCGGCATGCGTGCCGAGGACCTCGGACAACCGATCAGCGTCCCGGTCGGCGAGGCGACGCTCGGCCGGGTGATGAACGTCATCGGGAAACCCGTCGACAAGCTCGGTCCGATCGACGCGCAGGAGCGGTGGCCGATCCACCGGGAGGCGCCTTCTTTCGACGAGCAGTCGACGAAGATCGAGATGTTCGAGACGGGGATCAAGGTCATCGACCTCTTGGAGCCCTACACCAAGGGGGGCAAGACCGGCCTGTTCGGGGGGGCGGGCGTCGGAAAGACCGTTCTCATCATGGAGCTGATCAACAACGTCGCCCTGAAGCACGGAGGCTACTCGGTCTTCGCCGGGGTGGGGGAGCGGACCCGGGAGGGGAACGACCTCTGGCTCGAGTTCCAGGAGACGGGGGTCGTGAACATCCAGGAGCCGTCGAAGTCGAAGGCTTCACTCATCTACGGGCAGATGACCGAGCCCCCCGGCGCGCGCCTCCGCGTCGCGCTCACCGGTCTCACCGTGGCCGAGTACTTCCGCGACGTCCAGAACCAGGACGTGCTCCTCTTCATCGACAACATCTTCCGCTTCACCCAGGCCGGCTCCGAGGTTTCGGCGCTCCTCGGCCGGATGCCGTCGGCCGTCGGCTACCAGCCGACCCTGGCGACGGAAATGGGCGAGTTGCAGGAGCGCATCACGTCGACCACGAAGGGATCGATCACCTCGGTCCAGGCGATCTACGTTCCCGCCGACGATTACACCGACCCGGCTCCGGCGACGACCTTCGCCCACCTCGACGCGTCGACGAACCTCTCGCGGCAGATCGCGGAGCTGGGCATCTACCCCGCCGTCGACCCCCTGGCGTCGACGTCCCGCATCCTCGACCCGCGCGTGCTGGGGGAGGAGCACTACGGAACCGCGCGCGCGGTCCAAGGGATCCTGCAGCGCTACAAGGACCTCCAGGACATCATCGCGATCCTTGGGATGGACGAGCTTTCCGAGGACGACAAGCTCACGGTCTCCCGGGCCCGGAAGCTCCAGCGGTTCCTTTCGCAACCGTTCCACGTCGCCGAACAGTTCACCGGCATGCAGGGCCGCTACGTGAAGATCGAAGACACGATCAAGGGGTTCCGGGAGATCGTCGACGGCAAGCACGACGACGTCCCGGAGCAGGCGTTCCTCTACGTGGGGACGATCGACGAGGCTCTCGAAAACGCCGAGAGGCTCAAGGCCGGAACGCGCTGAGGGATCGATGGCTTCCTCGACGATCGAACTTCAGGTCGTGACGCCCGCCCGGCAGGTCTTCTCGCAGCCGGTGGACGAGGTGGTCCTTCCGGGCGCCGAGGGCTACCTCGGCGTCCTCCCCGGTCATGCCCCGCTCCTCACGGCGCTCGATGCCGGCGTCCTGCGCTGGAGATCGGGGACGCGGAAGGGGGCGGTGGCGATCTCGGCCGGATTCGCCGAGGTGCTCCGCGAGCGGGTCAGCGTCCTCGCCGAGACGGCCGAGCGGGCCGAGGAAATCGACGTCGACCGCGCCCGCGAGTCGAAGCGCCGCGCGGAGGGCGAACTCAAGGACCGCGCCGCAGACGATCGAACCGTACGGCTCGCGGAAGCGCGCTTGAGGCGGGCTCTCGCGCGTATCGAAGCCGCCTCCCGGACGGAGTGAGACGCTCCCTCGCCCTCCTGTTCCTCCCGGCTGCCCTGGGCTGTTCCCAGGACGTCCGCATCGGATGCGTCCTCTCGGCGACCGGCGCCGCGGCGAGTTACGGCGACCAGGTGCGGAAAGGGATCGAGCTCGCGCTCGAGGTCGAAACGGAATCGGGGGATCTCCCCGGTCCCGTCTCCCTGGTCTTTCGGGACGACGCGACGAATCCGGAGATCGGGGTCCGCGCGCTCGAGGAGCTGGCGTCCCGGGAGCGCGTCCCGTTCGTGATCGGGGCGGTGTCTTCCCCGGTCACGCTGGCGCTCGCCCGAGTCTGCGAGCGTCGCGGGATCGTGCTCCTTTCGCCGACCGCGTCGGCTCCGGAGATCACCGCGGCGGGGGACTGGGTCTTCCGTATCCATCCCGCCGACGGGGTCGAGGCGGTTTCGATGGCCGACTTCGCCCGCGATCAGGGGCTCATGAGGGTCGCCGTGATCGGCGTCGAGGACAGGACGGGCGTTCGCCTGCGCGACACCTTCGTCGATCGGATTGCGGAGGTGCGGCTCGAGCTCGCCGGGGTCGCGATGTTCCACGAGGGGGACGAGGAGGAACTCGAGCGCGCCGTGCGTGCGATCGCCGCGCTCTCGCCGGAGGCGGTCTACGTGGCCGCCTACCCGCGGGAGACGGCGCAGATCGCGACGCGTCTCCACGAACTCGAGGTCGGGGCGCGTCTGCTCGGAACGTCGGCGCTCGGTGAGGAGTTCCTCCGTGCGGCCGGACCGGCAGCGGAGGGGGCGGTGTTTCCCGGTTCCACGTTCGACGTCGACGTCGACGATCCCGCCGTGAGGGTCTTCGTCGAGCGCTACCGGGCTCGGTACGGCGAGGATCCGGATTCGTGGGCGGCCCACGGGTACGACGCCCTGCGGATCGCCCTGCGTGCGTTCCGGGACTCCCCGCGCTTCCGTCCCGAGGCCCTCCGTGACGCGCTCGCGGCGATCGGGGACTACGACGGCGCCGCCGGTCCCACCGCGTTCGACGCGAACGGCGACGTGATGCGCTACCCGCGGCTGCGCGTGGTCCGCCGCAGGGAGATCGGCCCCTACGACCGGGTCGTCACCGAGGGAGGTATCCTCGCCCCTCCGGGGAGGTGACCGTGACCGTTCGCGTCGGCAAGACCCATCTGACGATCGTCGTTCCGGCCTACAACGAGGAGCGGAGACTCCCCGCGACGCTCGCCCGGATCGCCGCGTACGTGGAGTCCCGGTCGCTCGACACCGAGGTCCTCGTCGTGGACGACGGATCGACCGACGGCACGGCTCGCGTCGCCGCCGAAGGGCTCGCGGGGGGGCGTGGGAGGCTTCTCCGGAACCCCGGGAACCGCGGGAAGGGGTACTCCGTCCGAAGAGCGGTCCTGGAAGCCGCGGGGCGGTGGGTCCTCCTGACCGACGCCGATCTCTCCTCGCCGATCGAGGAACACGAGGTGCTCGCCGCCGCGGTCCGAGACCGGGACCTGGACGTCGCGATCGGCTCTCGGGGGCTCGATTCGTCCAAGGTCGAGATCCGTCAGAACATCGTCCGCCAGTCGATGGGCAAGTGTTTCAACCTGGCCATTCGCTCGATGACCGGCCTCCCGTTCCGCGACACGCAGTGCGGCTTCAAGCTCATGGACCGCGTCCGCGTCCGGCCCCTCTTCGAGACGATGGTCGTGGACCGGTTCGCCTTCGACGTCGAGTTCCTCTTCCTCTGCGTGCGCTTCGGATTGCGGGTGGCCGAGATCCCGGTCGTGTGGCGGAACGCGCCCGGGTCGACGGTGAGCCTCCTGCGGGACCCGATGAACATGCTCCTCGACGTGGCACGCGTACGGTGGCGATTCCGCCGCGGCCTGTACGCTCCGAAGGTCGAGCGGAGGGAAACCCCGTGAGTCGGCCGGCCCGCGCTTCCTCGGACAAGGTCGTCCCGCGCGAGGCGATCCGCGCGACGCTCGACGCCGAGCGGAGGAACGGGCGCACGGTGGTCTTCACCAACGGGTGCTACGACCTGGTCCACGCGGGTCACCTCCATCTCCTCGAAGCGGCCGCGGCCCTGGGGGACGTCCTCGTCGTCGGGATCAACACGGACTCCTCGGTGCGCCGGTTGAAAGGGCCCGCGCGACCGATCCTCCCCTTCAAGGAGCGCGCGCGCCTCCTCGCGGGGCTCGAGGTCGTCGACTGGGTCGTCGGGTTCGAAGAGGACACGCCGGAGGCGCTGATCCGGGAGATTGCCCCCGACGTGCTCGTCAAAGGAGGGGACTGGACGCCCGACCGGATCGTCGGCAGGGACCTCGTGGAGGCGCGTGGAGGACGGGTCGTCTCCGTCCCCCTCGAGGCCGGGTCGTCGACGAGCGCGTTGGTCGCCCGGATCCGGGAAGGGCGGGGCTCGGGCGCAGTGCCGTGAGCCGCGGGCCGGCTCTGTTCGCGCCGCTTCTCGATTCGGACGCGTGGCGCCGGATCGAGGGATCGGGTCGCGCGGGCCGTCCCGTCGTCGCTTCGGGTCTGGTCGACGGCGCGAAGGCTCTCGTCGAAGCGCTTCTCCACCGAACGCTCGACCGGGGACTCCTCCTGCTCGTCCCCGACGACGCCGCCCTCGACGCGAGACGGCGCGATCTCGCGGCGTTCGTCGAACTCGCGGGCGGCGATCGCCGCTCCATCGCCCTGTTTCCGGCCCTCGACGCCGACCCGTACGACGACATCCCCCCGCACCCCGAGGTCTCGCGCCAGCGCGTGGTCGCCCTGGGCCGGATGGCGCGCGGCGAGCGGCTCCTCCTGCTCGCGCCGGCGCGCGTGCTCCTCGAGTGGCTCCCGTCGCCGGAGGAGGTGCGCGCCGCGAGCCGGGTGATCCGCCCGGGCGACGTCCTTTCCCCGGACGCGCTGATTCTCGAAGCGCTGCGGGGCGGGTACCGGCGCGTCGACGTCGTCGCGGCGCGAGGGGAGATCAGCCGGAGGGGTGGCATCGTCGACCTGTTCGCTCCCGACGCCGAGGAGCCGGTGCGGATCGAGTTCTTCGGGGACACGGTCGAGTCGATCCGATCGTTCGACACGGATCACCAGCGCTCGACCGGTACCCTTTCGGAGGCGGCGTACGGTCCCGCGGTCGAAGTGCCGGCCACCGACGAGGCGGTCGCGCGTCTTGCGCACCACCTCGAACGCGGGGCAGCGCGCGCGCGGAGCGAGGACCGGCCGGTTCTCCCGTTCCGTGAGCGGCTCGAGCGGCTCCGCGCGGAAGGATGGCTTCCCGGCTTCGAGGCGCTCGCGGCCCTGGTCGCCACACGGCCCTCGACGCTCGTCGCGCATCTGCCCGGGAGCGTCCTCGTGTGCGAGGAGCCCGATCGGGCCGCCGAAGAAATCGCCCGCTCGTCGCATGAGCGGGCCACGGCCTGGGAGCAGGCGATCAACCACACCCTTCCTCCGCCCGGGGTGCTCTGGCGAGACCCGTCGGAGGCCGCTCGGGAGGCTTCGGAAGCGCTCGTCGCGCTCGAGGAACTGGAGCGGTCCGAGACGACTCCCGCGCGGGAGGCGGTGCTCCTCCCGAGTCGTCGGGCGAGGACTTTCTCGGGGCGGATCCACGAGCTTGCGGGGAAGCTCCGCGACGACGGGGCGCACGGGGTCCGGACGATCTGCGTCCTTCGAGCGGCGGGAGGGGCCGAGCGGCTCGGCGAGATCCTCTCCGAGTACCGGCTCCATCCGGCGCTGAGACCCGAGAGGGCCGCCCCGGGAGAGGAACTCTCGGTTCGCGGCGGGCTCTTCGTGACGGTCGGGGGCCTCCGCCACGGATTCGACCTTCCCGACCAGGCGATCTCGATCCTCGCCGAGCGGGAGATCTTCGGCGAGGAGCCGAAGGGCGCCGAACGCAAGGGGAGGGCAACGGGAGCGTTCGTCTCGGATTTCCGAGACCTCGAGCCCGGCGGTCTCGTGGTCCACGCCGACCACGGCATCGCGCGCTACGCGGGGCTCGGCCGGCCGAAGGGGGGGAGTCTCAACCGCGACTTCATGGTGCTCGAGTTCCAGGGCGGAGACCGTCTGTTCGTTCCGGTCGATCGCCTCGACCTCGTGCAGAAGTACAGGGGGGTCGCGGGGCAGAAGCCGTCGCTCGACAAGCTCGGCGGTCCGGGATGGGAGAGGGTCAAGAGCCGGGTTCGAAAATCGGTCGAATCGCTCGCGAAGGACCTGCTCGCTCTCTACGCCGAGCGGCGCGCCGCGAAGGGGCACGCCTTCTCCCCCGACGGCGCATGGCAGCGCGAGCTCGAGGCGGCGTTCCCGTTCGAGCTGACCGACGACCAGAGGCGGACGCTACGCGAGATCAAGGAGGACATGGAATCCGAGCGCCCGATGGACCGGCTCGTCGTCGGGGACGTCGGATTCGGAAAGACCGAGGTGGCCATCCGCGCCGCCTTCAAGGCGATCATGGACGGAAAGCAGGTCGCCTTCCTCGCGCCGACGACCGTCCTGGCCGCGCAGCACCACCAAACGATCCGGGAGAGGTTCGCCCCTTTTCCGGTCAGGGTCGAGATGCTTTCCCGGTTCCGATCGGCGGCCGACACCCGGAGGGTGCTCGACGCTCTCGAGCGTGGGGAGGTCGACCTCGTCGTGGGGACCCACCGGCTCCTCTCGGGCGACGCGAGGTTCCGCGCGCTCGGGCTTCTCATCGTCGACGAGGAGCAACGCTTCGGCGTTGCCGACAAGGAGCGTCTCAAGAGGCTCTCGCTGGGGATCGACGTGCTCTCGATGACCGCGACCCCGATCCCTCGCACCCTCCAGATGTCGCTCGCCGGGGCCCGAGACCTGTCGATCATCGAGACGCCTCCGACGGGACGGTCGGCGATCCAGACCTACGTCGTGCCCTTCCGGAAGGGGGTCGTCGCGCAGGCGATCCGCCACGAACTGCGTCGCGGGGGGCAGGTGTTCTTCGTCCACAACCGGGTGGAGACGATTCCGCCCCTCGTGCGGGCCCTCGCCGAGATGGCCCCGGAAGCGAGGGTGGCGGTCGCCCACGGACGGATGCGGGAGCGCGAGCTCGAGGCCGTGATGCTCCGGTTCGTCCGCCACGAGGCGGACGTTCTGGTGACGACCACGATCATCGAAAACGGACTGGACATCCCGAAGGCGAACACGATCGTCGTCAATCGGGCGGACCACTTCGGGCTGGCGCAGCTCTACCAGCTGCGCGGGCGGGTGGGCCGTAGCGAGGAGCGGGCGTACGCCTACTTCCTGGTCCCCGGGCGGCACGTCCTCACGGAGACGTCGCGGAGGCGTCTCAAGGCGCTCCAAGAGTTCCAGGAACTCGGGTCGGGTTTCCGCCTCGCGGCGGCCGACCTCGAGATCCGCGGGGCGGGGGAATTCCTCGGCTCCCGGCAACACGGCCACATCGCCGCGCTCGGCTTCGACCTCTACGTCCAAATGCTTGAGCGGGCGGTGCGCGAGCTCAAGGGCGAGACGGTCGTGGAGCGGACCCCGGCCGCCGTCCACCTCGGGGTCGATATCAAGATTCCCGAGAGCTACCTTCCCGACATTGGGGATCGTCTCGCCCTCTACAAGCGTCTCGCGGCGGCGCGCGACGAGTCGGAGATCGACCGGCTCGAGGCCGATACCGAGGACCGCAGCGGGCACCTCCCCCCATCGGGGCGGAACCTGTTCGCGGTCGCGCGACTCCGACTCCTCGCCGAGGCCGCGGGGGTGCGCTCGATCGACGTGGCCGACGGAAGAATGCATCTCCGCTTTCACGAGCGGCCTCCTGTCGACGCTGGACGGCTCGTCGAAATGGTGGGGAGCCGGCGCGGTTCGCTCACCCCTTCGGGCATGATGGTGCTGCCGGCCCCGGAGAGGGCCTCGCAACGAATCCGGGCCGCGAGGGAGGTGCTGGAGGGGGTTCTGGGAAAGGGGGACGCTTGATCCGTCTCGGAGGGATTCGAACGAGGGCTGTCGTTGCCGCTCTCACGCTCGCCGGCTCCTGCGGCGAAGGAAACGAGAAAGTCGCCGACCTGCCGGTGGCGTTCCTCGGGGAGCGGGTGATCACGCGCGGCGAACTCGACGACTACTTCGCCTCCCAGTTGCAGATCGACGACGAGGGGGAGTGGGAACCCGAAGCGGTCACGGCGGAGGTCCGGAGCCGCCTTCTCGACGATCTCGTGAGAGAGATCGCCCTCGCTGCGGAAGCCGAATCCGCCGGCCTCGACGTCGATCCCGGCGAGATCGACGCCTGGCTCGCGGGAGGACCGGCGGGAACGGATCGATCCGAGGGCGACGAGGAGGCGCGCAGAAGGCGAGCGCGACGGGAGATCCTCGTGCAGAAGCTCCTCGAGTCGGAGGCTCGCATGGTCTCGGTCGTGACCGACGAGGAGCTGGACGCGTTCGTCGCGGGGGCGGCCGGTACGGGGGATCCCGAGTCGGTGCGTCGGAGCGCGCGCGAGCACCTCGAGCGCGACAAGGCGGAGCGCGCGGTGGCCGCGCTGGTCGCGCGGGTGATGTCCTCCAACCTCGTCCGGGTCGTACCCGAGAACCTTCCGTTCCGGTACGTGGCCGAATCGACGGAAGGGCCCGTACACTAGAGTCATGCGTCTTTTCAGGATCTCGATCGTTCTGGCGAGTCTCGTCGCAAGCGTCTTGCTACCCGCTGCGCCCGCGAGGGGGGAGGTCGTCGAGGAGATCGTCGCGAAGATCAACGACGACATCATCACTCGGTCCGAGTTCGAGGCGGCCGAGCGGGAAAGTGTCGCCGAGGCCTACCGCCTCCTCAGCGGGGACGAGCTCGACCGCGAGGTCGAGCGGATTCGGAACGAGCTCCTCCGCGAGATGATCCACCGGAAGGTCCTCCTGCATCGCGCGATGCGGATGTACGACGTCGACAAGCTCGGATCGGCCCTGATCGACTCCTTCCTCGAGCAACAGGGGATCTCGAGCCGCGACGAGCTCGCGCGCTTGCTGGCGGAGGAGAGCCTCACCGAGGCGGACCTTCGCAAACGCCTGATCGAGATGTATGCCCCGCAGGAGGTTGAGAACTACGAGGTGCGGAGCCGCGTCTCGGTCTCCGAGGCGGAGATCCGCCAGGCCTACGACGCCGATCCGGACCGCTACCGGGTCGCCGCGGAGGCGGTGGTTCGGGAGATCGTGATCCTCGCCGCCGAGCGCGGCCGCGCCGCCGCGTTCGAGCTCGCCGAAGCGGTGCGCGCCCGGGCGGCCGCACCGGGAGCGGATTTCGCGGCGATCGCATCGGAGGTCTCGGAGGCGGGCACCCGGACGCAGGGGGGGCTCCTCGGGAAGATCCGGCGGGGCGACCTCGCGCCGGCCCTCGAGGCGCAGGCGTTCCGCCTCCCCGTGGGGGAGGTGAGCCCTCCGATCGCCACCGACTACGGCTTTCACCTGCTCAAGGTGGAGTCGCGCTCCGACGACGCGAAACAGCCGTTCGAGGAGGTCAAGGAGTCGATCCGAAAGGAGATTTGGACACGGAAATACCGGGAGCTCGACAAGGAGTTCATGAGACGGGCCTGGGAGGAGGCCGAGATTTGGGTCTCCCCGAAGTATGCCGCCAGACTTTCAAAGCCCTAAATCCTACAGAATCGGGTTGCACCGACTCGGGTCTGCCGGTAACATCTTCGTGAAGCTGATCGACTCCCTCGAACCGCGAATCCAGCCTCGCCACTTCGAGGGGCGGTGTGGTCACGAAGAAAAGGAAATAAACGAATTTGAACTAACAGAACTGGCATCGGGGCCAGGGGGCCGGGAGCCACCGTGATGAACCGCAAGCTCGTGCGACCCAATCTCGCCGAACTCAAGGAGCGCCTTGGAAACGGCCGGACCGCCGGCGTGCTCACCCCCGCTCCCCAGGGGCCTCCCCCCCAGGAGCGGACGGAACCCCCCCACGGCCAGCACGCTCCCCAGCCTGGCGGTCCCAGGCGACGATCCGCGCCTCCCGACGCGACGAGTGCCGAGGCGTTTTACTACCTGAAGCAGATGAACGCGCGGACCCCCATGGTCGTCGTCCTCGATGACGGCCAGCAGCTTCGCGGCCACATCGAGTGGTACGACCGGAATTGCATCAAGGTCAACCGGGACGATGCGCCCAACCTGCTCGTCTTCAAGCACGCCATCCGTTACCTCTACAAGCAGGAAGAAGAGAGCAAAAAGGTCTGACCTCCGTCCCGCGGGATTTCGGTCGGTTCTGAGCGAATCTCCCGCGAATCTCTTGTCACGTTTCTGTTACGGTGCTAGACATGCGCTCCGCGCCGGTGAGCCGGACGGAGACAGCCCTTGAGTTTCATCCCGCGCGAAGAAGCCTTTTTCGACCTGCTCGACGCCCAGGCCGCAGTCGTGGTGAAGGGAGCGAACCTCCTCGCGCGCTGCATCTTGGACCGGGGCGATCCCGCCGAGTTCCGTGAGGCGAGCGAGCGCATCCACGAGGTCGAGCAGGACGGTGACGAACTGGTCCACCAATTGGTGGGCAAGCTCAACAAGACCTTCCTGACCCCGCTCGATCGCGAGGACATCTACGAGCTCTGCGTCCGCATGGATGACATCCTCGACTGTGTCGACGCCGTCGCGAAGCGCCTCGTCATCTTCCGCATCACCGAGGCGACTCATTACGCGGCGGAGTTCGCGAAGATCCTCGAGTGCTCCGCGTCGGAAGTCGAAGCCGGTGTCCGGCTACTGCGCGACCTGCGGCGGCAGGACGAGATCCTCCGTCAATGCGCCCGGATCAATCAGCTCGAAAACGAGGCAGACCAGGTGATGCGGGACGCCCTGAGCCGCCTCTTCAACGGAGAGCCGCGGGATGCCCTCGAGATCATCAAGTGGAAGGACGTCTACGAGCATCTCGAGCTCGCCACGGACAAGTGCGAGGACGTGGCGGACGTCATCCAGACGGTCCTCGTCAAGTGCTCCTGAGCGCGAGTCAGAAAAGGGGACTGGCACCTTTTCCGACCGGAATAGGCGGCTGTGCCCGTACCTTCAGTCCCGCAGCCGTCCCCGGCAGCAGAACCGTATCGGGCCGCCGTCGTTTCCGATCCACACCCCCCCGCGGGCGGGGTCGAGCCGGAGCACAACGGGACCCGGTCCACTTCGAAAGGGGAACCCCGTCGCGCGGAGTACGGCCGGAATGATCTCGGGGCCGGCACTCACATACTCGCAGCCGATCTCGTTGCACACGGACGAGCTCAACGGAATCACCTCGAGGTAACAGGCGGAAGGAGACCACGACCTCCTCGAGGTTCGGGAGGATCCCCCCGGAGTCCGCTCCGAGGGCGATCGCTTACGTGGTGCGGAAACTGTCCGCGCCGCGGGCCGGGCCGAAGTTCTCCGAGAGGTCCTCGGAAGCGAACGTGTCGAAGGCTGAATCGCGGTCGATGCGAACGTCGCCACGCCCCATCTTCCGCGGCTTATCGACAGCCTGGATGCGGAGTTCGTGGCGGCCTCCCACGAGGGAGTCGATGCCGCTCGTCCACCGGGGGGCGCGCAAGGCCGCATCGGGCCCTCGAATCGAGACCCGACTCTTCGCTGTATCAGGGGAAGCTGACCCAGCCGGTGCCGGGCTCGAGCGGGGTCCAACTCACGATCGACTCGGAGACGGTGAAGGGGACGAGGCCGTCGTAGGCGCCGAGACGGGCCAGCCCCACAGGGGGCCGGCCCGACACCGGAACATCGCCTTGCGACCGGTTTACGGCAGCGGGTAACGGCTCTCCGCGCACTGGAGCGCCGAGTTGTCGTCGGCCTCGAGGGTGCGTCCATCGGTTCCGAAGTACGAGGCGTACATCGTCGGGCGCGGCGTGCTCGTCAGTTCCGTGTGATGAATTCCCAGTCCGTGCCCCAGCTCGTGAGTGGCGACCGCCTGGGTGTCGTAGTTCGATCCGTTCGTGTTCCACGTGTACCGGCTATTGAAGGAAATGTCGGACTCGACGATCACCTGCCCGGACGTCAGCACGAGCGCCGTGATCGCGAGGCACGAACCGGTGCACCCGTTTCCACGAGCCCAGATCATCGTGTTGAGTCCGTCGGTCACGAACCCCGCCGAGGTCGTGCCGGCGTACGAGAGATTGTGGTCGGCGTTCGAGACGTTCGTCCACGCCGCGAGCGAGTTCTGGATCGCGGTCGCCTTCCCCGATCCCTGGCCCGACGTGTTGTGGTACCAAGGGATGTTCGCGTTGGTCCAGTGCGTGAAGCCGCCCGAGGCGTTGCAGGCGACCGCGTAGCCGGAGCTCACGCGCCCGACGGTGGTGTTCTGAATCATGCGGAACGCCCAGGACGGGGAGGACGCGAGGAGCGTCACGGCGGCGAGGGCGACGATGCGAACGAGAGTTCCCTTGCGCATGGTTATCTCCTTCCCTTCCGCCGCGCTCAGCGCCGGACGCCGGCCAGGTCGCGGACCTGGCGAATCAGGTTCTCGAGCGGAATCCCTTCCTGCCCGCCGGGAGCCTCCGAGATCCCACGCGCGTCGGGGAGGAGCGGGTGGCGCGACGCCTGGCTCACCGCGCGCGCGCCGTCGTTCGCGCCGACGACGTCGAAGATCCCCTGGGCGAGGTCGCGGACCGTACGCACCCCCGAAACTCCCGGGAGATCCTCGCGATTCAGGAAAAGAAGGTAATCGCCGCCGATCGTCATTTCGGGTCCCGCCACGATCAGGGTCGTCAGTTCACCGACGCTCCCGCCCATCACCGTGAGCGAGATCTCCCTCTCCGACGCGGCGCCCTTCAACGCGTCGAGCACCTGCACCTTCACGTCGGAGAGGATGAAGCTCCCCTCCGCATTCCAATAGGATTGGACGTCGACGACACGGCCGACGATGACCGTCTCGTTCGACGCGACCAGCTCCTCCACCCCCATGCGGATCATCGTCGTCGCCTCTGCCGGCGGGAATGCCGCCAGGGCGAGCGCGAGCACCGCGGCCCAGCGCCACAAGGATCTCCTCTCGCTCATGAGAAACCCCCCAAATCACCCCACGAGGCCCCCACGGCCTCGAACCGGGCCACGAACTCGAAGGGGTTCCGTTCGGGCGCCCCGCATCGAGCGCTACGGACGTCGCAGCGTCCCCGCCGGCACGGCCGCCGGCGTTCCCCAACCGCCGCGCACGACCTTCTACGCCTCTCCGTTCACGGAGTCAAGCGCTGTTCCCTGTGCGACGTCCTAATCCCCCGCGAGCCGCGCGGCGCGGACAGCGTCCGGATGCCCCACCCCCAAATGCCGAGCGCGAATCTCGGCGCAGCGCCGGTAGAGGGCGCGCGATTCGTCCGGCCGGCTGCCGGAGGCGTAGATCGCGGCCAGGGACTCGAGCGTCGACGCTACGAACGGTTGGTCGGTCGCCAAGATCCGCCCCTGCACCGAGAGCGAGCGTGCGAGCGCCGTCTCGTCCGCCTCGTCCCGTGATTGGAGGACCTCGCGCGCTCCCTTCGTGGGCGCGTCGAGGAGTGCGTCGAGCCGCTCCACGACCTCGCTCCACCGAGCGACGAAGGAGCCGGTACGGAGGCCGGAGTCTCCGAGCAGGGCCAGGATGCGCAAGACGTTCGCGAGGTCGGGGCTCGGACCGGCGAGCGCGTCGTTCGCGACGTCGAGCGCGCGGGATGCGGCGTGGAAGGCCTCGTCCCGCCGTCCGTCCGCGATGCAGTACAACGACAACTCGGCGGCGAGCCTTCCGACCACCGGCGTCGACGCCCCGAGCGTCTCCTCGGCACGCGCCACCGCTTCCCGCCCGACGGCAACCGCCTCGGTGTGCCTCCCCGACGCGCCGAGCGCTTCCGCCAACCCCTCGGCGGCCCTCACGCGGAGCGCGCCGGACGCGCGGCCGGTTTCGTCCGCGAGGAGCGCGAGCGCCTCCCGGTAGCGCGCCTCGGCACTCGCAAGGTCGTTCCGCGCCCGCGCCACCGATCCCATCGCCGCGAGGATGGCAGCGGCCGCGGCAGGGGATCCAGTTCCGGCGAGCGCCTCGCCGTAAAGAGCCTCGGCCTCGTCGTAGCGCCCCATGGCGTGGCGGTGCTGCGCGAGCCTACCGGCCGCGGACGCCGTCTCGGGATGGTCGCTCCCGAGTACGTTCGCGAGCGTCGCGTGGGACTCCTCGAGGAACGGACCGGCCTCCCGGAAGGCGCCGCCGGCCATGTAAGCGGCGCCGAGGTTGCCCGCGAGACGGCCGTAGGAGAGCGGGTCGGTCTCGAACGCCTTGCGGATCTCCGCCGCACCCCGGTCGAGGATCTCGCGCACCCCCGGTCCCGGCTCTGCGAGGACGCCCGGGCCGCCGGACTCGAAGAGCGCGGCGAGGTACCCGGCGACGCGCCGCGCGCTCGCGGCGTCGTGCGCGATCCGGCGGGCCTGGTAGGTCGCCGTGACGGCGAAGGTCGTGAGAACCAAGAGGAGCGCCACGGCGAAGGCGAACGGGACGCGGTGCCGCGCGATCATCTTCCGCAACTGGTAGGCGGCGCTCGGCACGCGCGCGAGGACCGGCTGATTCGCGAGGAACCGATGGACGTCCTCGGCGAGCGCCGCGGCGCCGGGGTACCGCCGGGCCGGCTCCTTCTCGAGCGCCTTGAGGACGATCGCTTCGAGTTCCTGGAGGCGAGGCGCTCCGCCGGGGATCGCGCTCCGGAACGACCGGGGCGCCCGCGCTTCGATCGCTTTGAGCGCCTCGAGGAGTGAGAGTCCCTCGACGGCGACCGGGACGGTCCCGGTCAACATCCGGTAGAGTACAGCCCCGAGAGTGTACACGTCGGAGCGCGTGTCGACGTCTTCCGGCCTCCCTCGAGCTTGCTCGGGACTCATGTAGGCGGGCGTTCCCTGAATGCGTCCCACGGCGGAGTGCACGGTCGTGACGGCGACGTCGACGTCGGTGATTCGCGCGAGCCCGAAGTCGAGGATCTTGATCTCGGGGATCTCGTCGTCCGCCGTGGACGGGAGGATCAGGATGTTCGAAGGCTTGAGGTCGCGGTGGATGACGCCGTTCTGGTGCGCGTATTGGACGGCGTCGCAGATGCGCACGAAGAGGCCGAGCCGGAGCCGCAGCTCCGCCTCGTCTCGGAGGGAACGGTGCCTCGCGTTGAGCCATGCGTCCAAGGTCTCCCCTCGCACGAGCTCCATCGCGAAGAAGTGGCGGCCGTCCTCGGTCCGTCCGGCCTCGTAGATCGCCCCGATTCCCGGGTGACGCAGGCGTGCGAGAGTCTGCGCCTCGCGCCGGAACATACGGACCGTGTCCTCGGAGACGAACGCCCCGCCGCGGATGACCTTGAGCGCCACCGCGCGCCGCGGCTCCCGCTGCTCCGCCTCGAAGACGAGGCCCATGCCTCCCTCGCCGATCTTCCGGACGATCCGGTAGGGGCCGATGAAGGACCCCGACACGATCGGTTCGACGGTCTTGGACATCGTGGGCGGTCCGTCCTCGAGGAAGCGCTCCGCCCGGTCGTGGGCGTCGATCAGCGACTGCACCCGGCGCCGCAATTCGGCGTCGTCTCCGCACGCCGCGTCGAGGTAGGCCCCCCGCTCCTCCCTCGGCCGGTCGAGCGCCCCGTCGAAGAGCTCGCGAACCCGGGAGGCGCGCTCGGTCATGTTCCGCCCGAGAGTTCGCGCATCAGCCACGCCCTCGCGAAACGCCAGTCGCGGTGGACGGTGGCCTCCGCGACCCCGAGCACGCGCGCCGTCTCCACGGCTTCGAGCCCGCCGAAGAAGCGGAGCATCACCACCTGGTGGGCTCGGGCATCCTCCTTCGCGAGGCGGTCGAGCGCCTCGTCGAGGGCGAGGATGTCGGGATTCCCCTCTTCCCACGGAACGCGCCCCTCGTCGAGGGAGACGCGCACCTGGTCGCCGCCGTGCTTGGGTGCTCGCTTGCGTCTCGCCCTCTCGACGAGAATGCGGCGCATCGCGATCGCCGCGGCGCCGAAGAAGTGCGCCCGGTTCTGCCAGTGGACCTCCCGATCCCCGACGAGGCGCAGATACGCGTCGTGGACGAGGGAGGCCGGCTCCATCGAGCGGGCCGCCGCGTCCCCCGCGCGGATTCCCCGTGCCATGCGGAGGAGCTCTTCGTACACCGCGGGAAAGAGCCGTTCGGCCGCCGCCTCGTCTCCCCTCGTCACGGCCTCCAGGATTTCGGTCAACTCCATGCTGCGCAGAGAATACCCTCGAAGTACGATTCTCACGACCCCCGGGGAGGTGACCTCATGAAGCCCGGAACCCTGCTCGCGATCGCCGTCCTGTCCGTCGTTGCGGCTCCCGCCGCGGCGGCGCCCTGTTCCCTCCAGCTGGGAACCCGCGGCACGTTCCACGAGCTTTCCCCGAATCCTGCGCGGTGCCTCGTCTTCGAGGACGTCCTCGGGAACCTCTACGAGGTGTCGAACCCGAAGGGAGCCTACCGGGACGGCCTGTCCGGGGTCGTGTGGGCGGAGTTCGCGGGGGACGGCACGTGCACGGCGAGCCCCGCGATCCGGGTCTGCCTGCTCGAGGCCGACGGGGCGAAGCGCGTCAACGGCACGCTCGTCTTCCGCAATTTCATCGAGTGTCCGGGATACATGATCGAAGCCGCGGGGCAAGACCACCGGATCTACAACTGCGAGGACTTCGGAACCGATCTGTGCGATCCAGCGAACCTCGGGCGCAAGGTCCAGGCCGAGCTCCACACCGAGGCGCAGATCTCGGTCTGCCTCGGTCAGATCAAGTCGTTCGTCCTCGACTATCGATTCGTGGACTGAGCGGCGTGAGAACCGCCCTCGTACTTTGGATCGGGATCCTGGCGAGCGTTCCGGATGGGCGCGCCGCGACCCTCTCGTTGGACGGGACGCCAAGCAGCGTGTCATTCACCCTCGACGCGACGGCGCACACGGTCGAGGGCTCCTTCGAGATCCGCCCGGGTTCCGTGACCTTCGAGCCGGAGAACGGCACGCTCTCCGGCGAGATCGTCGTCGATCTCGCCGGCGGCAAGACCGGAAACGCTCGCCGGGACGCGAAGATGCGCGAAGAGGTTCTCGAGACGGAGAGATTCCCGGTCGCCGTCTTCCGGCCGGGGAGGCTCCTCGGAAGAGTGCCGGCCGAAGGGACGGCCGACCTCGAGATCGAGGGCGTGCTTCTCTTCCACGGGGAGGAGCGCGAGCTCACGCTCCCGGTCCGGATCACCGTGAGCGGGCCGGCGATCTCGGCGGTGAGCGAGTTCTCGATCCCCTACGTCGCGTGGGGCCTCGAGGATCCGAGCGTTTTCGTCCTCCGCGTCGCAAAGGAGGTGACGGTCGAAGTCCGGCTCGCGGGGACCCTCGCCGCCGGTCCGGCCCCCGCCACGCCCTGAGGGAAGCCGTCGCGGTGGGGGGGGGGAACGACGCCTCGCCGCCCCCCTCCCGTCCGGCGCGGAGGGACGACCCCCCGACTGGCTTTCGGATCCGGGCGGGACGAACTTATCGGGGGCGTTGTCATCCGTGGACGGAGCCGGAGTTGCCCGCATGCACGTCCTGGTCATCTCCAAGTCGGTCGAGTCGACCGCCGGCCTGGTCCAGTCGCTCCGCGCCTCGGGGTGCGAGGTCCACGTCGCCCCGAAGACGGACGACATCGTCCGGGTCGTTCGCGAGATCCCCCTCTCGGCGATCTTCCTTCAGGCGGCTCACGGGCCGGAGGCCGAGAGATTCCGGGAGTCGATCGAGAAGCTGCACCCGGGCTGCCGCGTGGTGCTCATCGGGAAGGCCGCGGCCTCCCCCCGTGGCGGGGAAGTCGCCTGGATCCTCGACGATCGCGACCTCTCCCGGCTCGTTCGAGCCACGACGGACGCCGCGCCGCGCGACGGTGACGACCGCCGGGTCGCGAGCCTGGTCCAGTCGCTCGAGACGGTGGTGTCCCTGCTGGAATCCGAGGACCCGTACTTCGTGGGCTCGACGCACCGGGTCACCCGGATCGCGGAGGCGGTCGCGCGGCGGATGGGGCTCTCCACGGACACCGTCCACGAAGTCGTGATCGCCTCGCTGCTCCGCGACATCGGGAGGGTGGGGCTTCAGGCCGCCATCCGGGAATCGAACGCCGAGTTCGGGGAGAGCGAGGCGCTGCGCATGCGGGAGCACGTGGTGTGGTCGGAGCGTCTGATCGCCCACATCGACTTCCCCTGGCGGGTCAAGGCCCTGGTCCGTCACCATCACGAGCGCTACGACGGGTCCGGTTACCCCGGCGGTCTTTCGGCACGCGAGATCCCGGTCGGGGCCCGGATCGTCGCGGCAGCCGATTCGTTCGTCGCGATGACCTCCGACCGGAGACACCGTCCGGCGAAGAGCTTCGAAGCGGCCCGGGACGAGTTGATGCGGAGCGCCGGCACGCAGCTCGACCCGGAGGTGGTCGAGCACCTGCTGGCGGTCGTGGCCGATCGTCGCGAAGCGGGCGCGACCGGCTCGAAGGCGACGATCGTGATCGTGGACCTCGATGCCGCCTACCGTCGGCTCCTGCGGCTGCGACTCCTCGACGAGGGGGTGGACGTGCTGTTGCGGGACTCGATCCGAGACGTCGAGCCCCTCCTGGACACCCACCGCCCCGATCTCATTGCGGCGGACCTGGGAGCCGACGGCGTTCACGGGCTCGACTGGCTTCGCGGCACGCTTCAGGCGAAGGGCGCCCGGGTCCCCGTCGCGGTTCTCTCCCAGGGCGGCGACCGCAATCTCCGCCTTCAGTCCCTCCGGTACGGCATCGACGACTTCATCGAGAAGGAGAGCGACCTCGAGGAGACGGTCGCGAGGATCCGCAACATCCTCCTCCGGCGGCCGGAACGGAATGCGGGCGGGGCCGAGGCGTGGACGCCGGGCCTCAGCGGGCGGCTCGAGGCGATGGGCCTTCCGGAGGTCCTCCAGTTCCTCTCCATGGGGGCGAAGACCGCCCGGGTCCGCCTGACCGGCGACGACGGCGCGACGGGAGAGGTTTGGTTCACGCACGGAGCGATCACGCACGCGGTGTGCGGAGATCGTTCGGGGCGGGAGGCCCTCTTCGCGCTGTTGCTTTTCGATACCGGCGACTTCCGGATCGAGCACGGTGTGACGGCCGATGCGCGGACCGTCGATGGCGAGACCACGCACCTCGTCTTAGAGGGGCTGCGACGCAAGGACGAGTCCCGTGCCGGGCGGGAGCCCGATCCTACTCCGACCCCCTCCACGCCGTAGCCAGTGTCTTCGCGGGCCGGAGAGGCGCTTCGAATCGTTCGAACCACCGTCCCAGCAACCGGTAGACGACGACCCCGAAGAGGACGACGCACGCCGCGAGCGGACCGGTCCCGATCGGGAGGGAGTCCGCGAACTTCCGGGCCAAGCTCGAGGCCGCGACCGAGAGCGGAGCGGAGGGAACCCCCGAGCCGATCACCGCGAGCTCCGTCACCACCACGAGAGCCACCGGAATGCCGAGGCCGAGGGCCAGGAGTACCCCCCGCGCGCGGCCCGTGAGGCGCGGATGCATCCCCATCCAGCCGAAGAGCAGCCAGAAGAGGGGCGGGCCGAATCCGAAGGTGAGAAGGGTACGGACGTGCGTGGCGGAGGGCACGCCCGCCGATCCGGGCACATTCTCCGAGTATCGGATGTTTCCTCGCGCCTCCATCTGTCGGACGAGGGGGTCTCCCTCGTCGGGAGCGGGGGTCTTCTCGGAATCGCCCCCGTGCACGGCCGCCACGGCGCGCCTGGCCTGCCAGGCGAAGTAGCGCGGCGAGGCGTCCGCGGGGGCCTCGAACGGGAAGTAGACCGCGGTCCCGAGGCCGGGGATCAGGGCGCGCGCGCGCGGTGCATGGGCCTCGCCCCAAGGCGCGACGATGGAGGGGGGCTGTCCATTCGGCGCGAACTCCCAGAACTCGGCAGGGGTGCGGAGGCCGTTCCGCTGGAGCCTCACGAGCGAGAGCGTCTCGGGGAAGAGGCGCGCGAGGGGGACGTAGATCGCGAGCCCGGCGAGATAGGCGGCAACGGCAGGAAGGACGCACCATCGAAAAAGCCGCCGGCGTGGGATCGGGAGAGGATCGAGCGGAGCGATGCGGCTCATCGAGTGGAGCGCGACGAACGGGATCCAGATCATCGGGAAGAGAAGAATGAGCAGCGTGTCGCTTCCCTCGTGATGGACGAGGAGCGTCTGGAATCCGTAGAGGACGAGCAGCGGGAGGATGAACCAGGCAGCCGCGTGGCTGACGAGGACGCGGGCGAGCGCCCGTCGCAAGCGGGTTCCCCGTGCGGCGGTCTCCCCCGCTCCAGTCGCAGCGGGAGCCTCCTCGGCGGGAGCGACCTCGCGCGGCGCGCACGAGAAGGCCGGCGGGATCCTACCGAACGTGCGAGCGGCGGCCGCACCGGCAGCCGCCAGCGCCGCGGCCGCGATCCACCCCGCCGGGACGGGAGCGAAGGCCACGACGAAGGAGAGGGCGAGAGCGACGGCGAAGCGGAGCCCCTGCGATCGGCTCCAGGGGAGCGTACGCAGGGTCGGATGGGGCATCTGCACGAGCGCGGCGAGAAGGACGAGCGACCCCAGGAGGCGGGCTCCCAGTTCCACGCTCGGGAGGTGGACGGTCGGTCCCCCTTCCCACCCGATCGCGGCAACGAGCGTCATCGTGCCGACCGGCAGCGCCGCCGCCAGGGAGATCGACGCCATGCGGGCGAGCCACACGGTCCCCGCGGGAACGGGGAGGCCGAGGCTCAGGACGTGACCCCGGGTGTGGACGCCGGTCATCATCAAGAACGCGACGGCGGTTCCCCACGCGGTGGCGGCGAGGAGCATGACGACCAAGGAGCCGGCCTCGATCGACCCCGCAGGAATCCCGCCCGGGATCGCCACCTGGATGCCCCGGAGCACCATCCCCACCAGCACGCCTCCGGCGATCAGCACGGGGATCGCCCGCCTCGCCGGGTCCGTTCGCACGAGCGCGGCGATCATCGGCGGTCCCCCACGAGCTCGATGAACATCTCCTCGAGCGGGAGGTTCCGGCACGCCGGCGACGCGATCCCGAGCTCCCGCTCGACGACCGCGCGCGCGTTGTCGGGGTGGAGGCGCAGGACGGCGTGCTGGGTCCCCCCGCGCTCGCGCACCCCGATGCAGCGCGGGAGCGCGAGCAGGCGCTCTCGCGTCGTTCCGTTCGTCGCGGGGACGAGAACGAGCGAGAACCCCTCGCGCACCTCGTCGAGATCGCTGTCGAGCAGGACACGCCCCTCGTTGAGGAGGACGATGCGCCCCGCGATCCGCTCGATGTCCCCCATGTAATGCGACGAGAAGAGAATCGTGGTGCCCGCTTCGTTGAGGAGCCGGATCGCGGTTTCGAGGAATTCGCGGCGGACCGCGGGGTCGAGCCCCCCCGCCGGCTCGTCGAGCAGAAGCAGCTCCGGCCGGTGCGCGACCGCGCAGAGGAGCGCGACCTGCCGCGCCTGCCCCTTGCTCAGCGTCCGGATCTTCGCTCCGGGCTCGATGCGGAACTGCTCGAGCAAGGCGCGCTCGAGATCGGGATCCCACGAGGGGAAGACCTCCCGGTGGAGGGCCAGCACGTCCCGCACGCGGAGGAACTCGGGGAGGATCTGGTCCTCGGAGACGTACCCGACGCGCCGCTTGACCTCGACGGGGGAGACCCGCGGGTCCATCCCGAAGACACGGACGGATCCCTCCTGGGCCTCGAGCATGCCCATCGCGGTCCGGATGAGCGTCGTCTTCCCGGCGCCGTTCCTGCCGACGAGCCCCACGACCTCGCCGGGTTCGAGCGCGAAGCTCACTCCGGCGAGCACGTCGCGGTTCCGCCGGTAGGCGCGGTGGATGTTCTCGAACGCGAGGACGCTCATGGCTTCCCGTTTTTTCGGATCTCCTCGAGCAATCGGACGACCTCCTCGAACGGAACGCCGAGGAGGGCAGCCTGCGAGACGAGCCGATTCGCCGCGTCCCGCAATCGTTCCAGACCTCGGGCGAGATCGATCGTGGGGAGCGTCTCGGTGACGAACGTTCCCCGCCCGCGCTGCGAGACGAGGAGACCGTCCCGCTCGAGCTCGTCGTAGGCCTTTTTCACCGTCAAGGGTGCGATCACGAGTTCCTCCGCAAGGTCGCGATGGGAGGGGAGGCGCGACCCCGCCTCGAGCCGGCCTCCGGCGATCGCGTCGGTGATCTGCCGTACGATCTGCCGGTAGATCGGAAGCTCGTCGCCAGGATTGACGTAGAGCTGCATCTCAGCGCCCCCTCGCCGCGACGACGGTCAGATCGTCGGCGGGCCGGCACCCGCGGTACGCCGCCACGTCGCCGGCGATCCCGCGCAGAAGCCCCGGAAGGGGAAGCGAGGCGACCATGCACAGGGAGGCCAGGAGGCGCGCCTCACCGAACGCCTCCCCATGGGCGTCCTCCGCCTCGAGCGCCCCGTCGGACACCGCGAGAAGAACGTCGCCCGGGCCGATCCTCGTCTCGCGCACCTCGCCGTCCCATTCGCGGAAGAGCCCGAGCGCGCGCGCGGTCGGAGAGAGCCTCGTGACGTCGCCGTTGCGCCGGAGCACGAGGGGGGAAGGGTGGCCGGCGTTGACCCAGCGCAGGGTCCTCGAAGGGTCGTCGTACTCGGCGAGGAAGAGGGTGGCGTAGTGCCGGGCCTCGGTCGAGGAGTCGAGGACCCGGTTGACCGACCGGAGGATCGGGACGAGTCCCATGGAGCCCGCGTCGCAGAGCGCGCGGATCGAGGCGTGGACCGCGGCCATCACGAGGGCGGCCGAGAGTCCCTTCCCCGAGACGTCCCCGAGGGCGAGGACGAATCGACCGGGCTCCGGCTGCAGGAAGTCGAACCAGTCGCCGCCGATGGCATGGGCGGGGATGGCGAGCGCACGGCACTCGAGGGTCCGCAGCCGGGGGGCTTCCGCCCGCAGGAGCCGGATCTGGACTTCCCGCGCAATCTCGACCTCTTCCGGGGTCGGCCAGGCGGCGTGGAGCATTGCGACCTCCGCTTTCCTGAGTGACATAGTGATATATACATATATATCAATCGAGCGTCAAGGGGTGACCGCGAATAAACTCCGGCCGTCCGGGTACTGTCGGCCGGGAGTACGAGAGACACCCGCGATGGAGATGACGCTCGTGGCCGAAGAGGGGGTCCCGGAATCGGATCGAGTCCGGCGGGCCCGCGCCGGCGACCGGGAGGCCTTCGCCGGTCTCGTCGAGACTTACAAGAAGCGGGCCTATTACGCCGCCCTCGCCCTCGTCGGCTCGCACGAGGACGCCCTCGACCTCTCGCAGGAGGCGTTCGCGAGGGCCTTTCGGGCGCGGACCTCCCTCGACCCCGACCGCCCCTTCTACACCTGGCTCTACACGATCCTCCGCCGCCTCTGTTTCAACTTCCTCCGCGACCGCGCCTATCGGAGGCGTCGCATCGAGGAGGCGCGCCCCTGGCTCGTGCACGAGGCGGAGGCCCGCGCGTCCGACGAGGACCCTTCCCGCCGCGCGGAGCGGGACGAGCTTCGCGACCGGCTGATGCGGGCGATCGAATCCCTCCCGGAGTCGGACCGGGAGGTCCTGGTCCTCAAGGAGTTCGAGGGGCTCCGCTACCGCGAGATCGCGGCGCTGGTCGGGATTCCCGAGGGGACGGTGATGTCCCGCCTCTACGCGGCGCGGCAGCGTCTCGCCCGGGCGATGGAGGCCGAACGATGAGCGACGCGAACCGGAGCGGCCGGGACCGGGCGCTCGAGCTGATGATGGCCGCGCTCGACGGCGAGATCAAATCCGCCGGGCGCGAGGAGCTGGACGCGATGCTGCGATCGGACGCCGGGCTCCGCTCCGAGTGGGACCGGCTCCGGAAGGTGAAGGAGGCGACGAAGACGATGACGCTCCGCAAACCGCCCGAGGAAGTCTGGGAACGCTACTGGGTTTCCGTCTACAACCGCATGGAACGGGGGGTGGGCTGGATCCTGGCGTCGGTGGGCGCCGTGGTCCTCCTCTCCTACGGACTCTGGAACGCGATCGGCTCGCTCCTCGAGGACGAGTCGGTGCCGTGGTTCCTCAAGGGGGCGATTCTCCTCGTCATCGTCGGGGGGGCGATCCTCCTCGTCTCCGTGGTCCGCGAAAAGTTCTTCACCGCGCGCCGCGACGCGTACAAGGAGATCGAGCGATGATCCTCTCCACGTCCCCGACGATCGCGGGCCACCGCATCGTGAGAACGATCGGGATCGTCCGCGGCAACACGATCCGCGCGCGCCACCTCGGGAAAGACATCCTCGCCGCCTTCAAGAACGTGGTGGGGGGCGAGATCGAGGAGTACACGAAGCTCATGGCCGAATCGCGCGAGCAGTCGCTCGACCGGATGACCGCGGAGGCGGAGAGCCTCGGCGCCAACGCGATCGTCGAAATCCGCTTCAGCACCTCGATGATCATGCAGGCGGCCGCCGAGATCCTGGTCTACGGGACCGCGGTCGTCATCGAGCCGGAACGCTAACGGACGCTCACCGTTGCACGACCTCTGCCGGGGAGGTCGTTCAGGGACACGCGGGGTCTGGGGTCATCACGTCCCGACGCTCCCCGCTCGACGCCGCCCCGTAGTCGTCGGCGGGTCGGTTCTTGCCGAGGTAGAACAGCACCGGTACCGTCTCGCACTTCGGGTCGAGATTGGCCGAGGCGTCCGTCGCGCGATCCCACGGGTGGTTCGGGGCGATGCACGTGACCGCTCCGAGATCGACCGATCCGGAGGAGAACGCGACCTCCGAGAGCCGGCCCCGAATGAAGTCGTAGGGGTCCGATAGGGTGGCCCCACCGCAGGCCCCCTTCTCCATCCCGAGATCCGGTTCGATCCCTGCTGTCAGAATGACGCACGTTTCGAAGGGGAAGCACGCCGGGTCCATGCCGTCGGCAAGGCTGTCGCAGTCGTCGTCGATCACGTTGGCGCAGTCCTCGCACGTGCAGACCTGAACGGAAGGTTCCAAATCGTCGCAGTCCCCACAAAGGACCCCGCGATCGAGGTCCTCGTCGACGCGTTCGTTCTCGCCGAGCGCTCCGTCGCCGTCGTTATCGCGGGCGTCACAGATCTCGGGCGCGCCGGGGAATGAGTCGGCACGAAGGGGCTGTTGGTCGCACGGATCTCCCCAACCATCCCCGTCGGAGTCCGCATGCTCCTCGAGGACGTCGTCGAACCCGTCGCAAGCACCGGTGGGAGCCGTTGCCGGATTCGGGTCGCATGCGTCGCCCATCCCATCACCATCCGCGTCGAACTGGTCGGGGTTCGACTGCGCAGGGCAGTCGTCGTCGAAGTCCGGGTGGCGGTCGCCGTCGCGGTCCGCCCCTAGCGCCCAGTCACACGTTCCCCCGAAGGCTCGGGCATAGACCCACGGACTTGATGTGTTGTCGTCGCGATCGTGGATCCGGTTCTCGATCGCGGAGAGGCTCGAGGTCCCCCACCAGTTGTCGGTGGCCCAGACGATCGAGGTCGCCGGATCGGCGTAGGAGACGGCATAGAGGTCGTAGGGGCCGAGATTCCCGTAGAGGGAGGAGGCGGAGATGGTGAAGTCGGGGTTGGGGTCTCCCACGAGGTAGACGCCGTAGTACGTATTCGCGGTGAAGGTCGATCCCGTGACGTGGACCGTGGGCGGGCCGGTCCCGTCCACGTAGAGACCGTACCGGTTGTGGCGGGCGGTGACGCCGTCGAGGTTCACGTGGGCATTCGCGACCGCCTCGATCCCCTTGTCGGCGTACTCGACGACGAGGTGATCGAGATCGCCCGTCGACCCGATCGTGAGGTAGAGCCCTCGCCAGTCGTTCGCGGCGGGGGAGGCGCGGTCCGAGGTCAGGACGACGGGGGACTCTTCGGTCCCGTCGATGTCGAGGGCTCCCTGGACGAGGAAGTCGGGCTGGGGGGTCGTGTTGACGACGCGGGCCTCGACCCCCGGTCCGATCGTCAGGGTCTGGCCGTTGCAGACCCGGATGTCGGTGACGATCTGGTAGGGCTTGTCGGTGAGGTCCCAGGTGACGGGGGCATCGCAGGCGACGAGGTCCGGGCAGTGGACGTCCCGCGCACGGAGGCCGTCGGGGGCAGGCCCGTCGAGGTAGTGGCAGTAGTCGATGACGGGGCCGGTGGCATTGCGACGCTGATCGTGGACTCGCGCGCCGATCGACTCGGCATTGGTGGTGCCCCACCAGTTGTCGTGGACGCGGAGGACGGTGCGGGTCGGATCGGCGTAGGAGACGGCATAGAGGTCGTAGGGGCCGAGATTCCCGTAGAGG
>CAYLHQ010000002.1:0-24887 GCA_964383585.1 uncultured Acidobacteriota bacterium | reverse complement strand
AGGACGACGGGGGACTCTTCGGTCCCGTCGATGTCGAGGGCTCCCTGGACGAGGACACGGAGCGGCGCGGTCATCTTCGCGAAGCGCACCTCCACGCCCGGCTCGATACGAAGCGTCCCGGTGGGGCAGATCTCGATGTCCTCCGTCACGAGGTAGGGCAAGTCCGTTCGATCGAGAACCACCGTCTCGTCGCAGATCCAAGGGTCGATGCAGTTCACCGCTCTCGGCGTTCCGCCAGGACCGTCCAGGTACCGGCACCAATCCACCCGCGCGTTCGCGGAGGAGTCCGAGCGGTCGTAGATGCGCGCCGCGATCGTGCTCGGACTGGTGGATCCCCACCAGTTGTTCCATGCCACGAAGATCGTGTCCGCGGGCGTCGAGAAACCCCCGTCGAGGTAGAAGTCGTAAGGCGCGCCATTCGCGTGAATGGAGGAGTCCTGGATCGTCACGACCGGATCGGGAAGGGTCGGCGCGCCCTGGGCGACCACACCGTAACGGTCGTTTTGGACGAACTCGCTATGATGGGCCTGGAGCGTGGCCCCGCCATACAGGAAGAGCCCGTCCGTGTTCTCCGCGGCGGTCACATGGTCGAGAACTCCCGCCCCCATCACGTGCACGCCGCGTGCGGCGTGCCGGATCTCCGCGTGCTCGATCTGGCCCGAACCGAACTCGAAGATCTGGATTCCCGTCCAGTCGCCTCCCTGCGGGAGGGCGGCGTCCGATGCGAACATCACCGGCGAGCTCTCCGTCCCGTCGATGTCGAGGTTCCCTTCTGTGACCAGGGCCAGCGGTGGGGTTCCGGCCGCCACGAGCACCTCGACCCCGGCTGCGATGCGGAGTGTTCCGGTCGGGCAGACATGAACGTCGGAAGTCACGAGGTACGGCGCGGACGTGTCGTCCCAGACCTCCGTCTCCAAGCAGATCTGGGTCTCCGGGCACAGCACGTCTCGGGGTGTTCCGCCCGGTGCGTCCAGATACCGGCACCAGAAGAGGAGCGGGCTTTCGGGATCGTCCGCCTCGTCATGAATCCGCAGCGCGATCTCACGGGGGTCGTTCGTTCCCCACCAGTTCTCCTGAGCGTCGAGAAACGCCTCGCCCGGATCGGGGAACGCACCCGCGAAGTAGTCGTAGGCCCCCCGGTTGGAGTGGATTTCCGAGTTACGAACTCTCAGCCACGTCGGCGTCCAGTCGGGACGGTGGGTCACCCACACACCGTATTCGTCGTTGTCCACGAATTGGCAATCTGTGGCATCGACGGTTGCGGTCGTATCTCGCCCAACGACCAAGCCATAGCCGTTTCGCCGAGCGATGACTCCTTCGAGCTCGGCGTATCCGCCGATTGCGGCTCCGATTCCGGCCCAACCGTACTCGATCGTGGTGTGTCGAATCGTCGCGACACTCGTGTAGAGAACCTCGAGGCCGTCCCAGTCGCCCGGCTGCGGCTCGTCGCCGTCGGACGTCATCGTCACGCGCGCCTCCGGCGCTCCCTCGACCTCGAGGGTCCCTCCCTCGCGCACGGCGAGGCTCAACGGTTGCGTCAACGGAACGGCGCGGACCTCGACGCCCGGTCCGATTCGCAGCGTTCCCGTGTCGCAAACGTCCACGTCCGAGGTCAGCAGATAGGGCCGATCAGTGAGGTCCCACACCCGCGTCTCCCCTTCGCGCACCTTGAGCTCCGGGCAGTGAACGGCGCGAACCGGCGAGCCGCCCGGCCCGTCGAGCCAGTCGCAGAAGTCCACCGTCGGTCCCTTCTGGGTCCGTGTGTCGTAGATGCGCTCTCCGATCGCACTCGGATCGGTGGTGCCCCACCAGTTCTCCCGGGCATGGACGACATCGGCCCAGAGGTCGTCGTCGCTGAGCAGGCTCTCGCCCCTCGCGAGCAGGTCGTAGCCGTGCTCGTTGGAATGGAGCGATGAGCGGGTGATGGTGACCGACGTCGAGCCCCGATACCAGGTGAAGAGATCGACGCCGTTCCCGTAGTTGTCGGTGAAGACGCACGAGGTGGCGTGGACGGTGCGATGCTCTCCCTCATCCTCCCGGCCTTCCCTCACGTGCAGGCCTTCCTGGTTATGGCGCGCCGACACATGGTCGAGGGTCACGGTCGCGCTGTCCTCGACCAGGATCCCGTCCGTCGCGTAGGTGATCTCCGCGTGATCGAGCGTGCACACGGAGGATCCGCGCAGGTGAAGGCCCTTCCAGTCGCCCCACTGGGGGGTCGCGGAGTCCGAGGTGAACGCGCTGGGCGACGCCGTCGTTCCGTTCACGTCGAGCACTCCATCGACGACCAGTGCCGTATCGGCCCAGAACCGCACTGTCACCCCGGCTTCGACGGTGAGCGCGCACTCCGAGGCGACCGTGACGTCGCACGTCGCGTAATAGGGGCTTCCCGAGGCCGTCCACGTCTCGTCACAGACCGCGCCGCACACGTCGGTGGCGGCCGCGGGCAGAAGGAGGGCGCCGAGGGCCTCTACGGCGAGGGCCGTGAGGACGGCTCCGGCGGTCCGAAGCACCGTTCGTGCGGGGCAGGGCATGGCGGTTCCTCCCGTGATCACCGGCTCGATTCACGGGATCAACCGCTCCGGGGGTCCCGTTCCCGGCACGTCACGGGTGGGAAAGTCGGAGTGCCCACGACCCGAGGCCGACCAGGAGGAGCGCTCCCAGCGCGGCGGTGACGAGGAGGGCCCGGGTGGAGCGCGATCCTCCGGGATTCGGGACGAAATCGCCGTCCCCGAGGACGACCATGCCTGCCCACGCCGCGGCCGGATCGCCGGCCGCGATCCGGCGCGCCCGCGTCTCGGTCAGAGCGTTCGCGACGCTCCTTCCCCGCGCCAGGCTGCTTCCGAGGTCGCGGACGAAGCGCTCGGCGTCGTCGTCCCGCAGAGGCCAGAGGTTTCCGACCACGGCGCGTGCCCCGGCCCGGAGGAAGCCCTGGCCGATCCCGAGCATCGTCCCGCCGCGCAGGGCCTTCCCCGATGCGCTCCGGCAGGCGGAAACGAGGACCACGGCGTCGCGCAACTCCAACTCGGCGATCTCGCGCACCTGCAGGAACCCGTCTTCCCCCTGCCCGCCGGAAGCCAGGACGATCGCCGAGCGATCGGGATGGTCGTCGTCGATCACGGCATGGGCGGCGAAGTGGAGGATCCCGACACGGGAAAGGTCGGTTTCCTTGAGCCGCCGCTCGTTGGCATCCGGGCCCTCGAGGATCGCTCCCTCCCGACGGAGCGTGCGCACAAGCGTTCGGGCTTCCCGCGCCGCCCTCGGGAGTGGGCCGAGTCGCAGCCCCTCGAGCCAGAGGGAAGCCGTCCGCGTTCCCCCCGACGGGCCCGTCCCGCCGAGGTCGGGGCCGACCAGAGCGAGCACCGCGCGAGGCCACGCGTCGGGGTCGGCGCTTCGTGATTCGGTCCATTGCAGCCATCGCGTGATCGAGGGTGCGCGGCTCAGCACGTGGGTCTCGCCGAGTGGTGGGGCTCCGGCACCCGGACGAAGGGCCGCGAAGGGAACTGCGTGGAGGCAATCGTCCGGCACGAGGACGAGCCTTCGGACCGTGTTTCCCATCCACTCGAGAGGACCGGCGAGGACGTCGTCGTGGAGCCATCGGCCGGCTTCGACGTCGGAGCCGTCGCGACGACGAACGAGGCCGACGTACGTCCCCACACGATCCCGCAGTTCCCGGCGATCCGGAATGGGAAACGCTCGGGCCCCTTCGCGCGTGACAGCGAGGACCCACCCACCTCCGCGGAAGAGGCGCTCGAATCCCGAAGAGCGCTCCGGGGCGACCTGGAAGGAGAGGATCGCCTGGTCGGGCGCGAGGTGCCGGCGCACTTCGGCCAGCGTCGAGATCTCCGGCGTCGTCGCGCTT
Source organism: uncultured Acidobacteriota bacterium (assembly GCA_964383585.1). Classification (GTDB taxonomy): domain Bacteria; phylum Acidobacteriota; class Polarisedimenticolia; order Polarisedimenticolales; family DASRJG01; genus CAYLHQ01. Next base: position 21,028 of record CAYLHQ010000002.1, on the reverse strand, counting down.
CCGACCGCCCCTCCGCTCCGGGTGGCGGAGTGACGAAGGAGCGACTCCTCCGTCTCGAGCCTCTCGAGTGCTCGCAAGTCCTCGCTCCGGCGGGCGCCGGAACGTCCGGGGTCGGCGAGGCGGGTCTGGATCCGGGCAATCTCCTCGGAGATCTCGTCGCGCCGGAGGATCTCGGGGGCGTCCTTGTCGATCGCGTCTAGAAGGACTCGATTCCGCATGCGCTCGATCGTCCGGTAGGCCTCCTCGAGATCGGCGTCCGGGTCGGGCGAGCTCGGTAGGCCGGCGAGAAGGGCGCCGGAAAATCGGTAGTACTCCGAGGTCCACTGCTCGAAAATCTGAGCGCCCATCGTCCCCCCGGGTTGGAGCCCGCGGATCTTCTCGATCGCCTCGAGGGCCTCGAGCGACGCTTCGGCGCACTCGTTTCTCGATCCCGACCCTTGTAGAAGCGATGCCTTGCGCATCCACCCTCGCGCGAGTTCCTCCACGGCCCCCGCTCGGCGCGCCCGGTCGATCGCGTCGTCCAGGAGCCGCATGGCCTCCGGTCTTCGTACCGGTTCTCGCACCCAGATCTGCACGGCGAGTTCCCGGGCGGCCTTCGCGACGCCTTGCTCGTGATCGATGGAGCGATAGATCCGCAGGGCGCGTTCCGCGTGCGCGATCGCCTCTCCGCTGGGTTCGAAACGGGCGAGGAGAAGGTGCGCCCACGCTTCGGCCGTCGGATTCGCGACACTCCGCGCCGCCGCCGCGATGCCGGACAGGGTCTCGAGGAGCTCCGTCCGCGAGACGCGTTCGTCCTCCAGCAGGTCTCCGGAAACGCTCGCGTGGTTGAGACGGGCCACGAGTTCCACGTGCGCATCGCCCGCGCGCTTCATGAGGTCCGCCTCGCGGGCGTAGGTCTCGCGCGCGCGCTCGAGCAGGCCGAGATCGCGATACGCCTCGCCGAGCCGGGTCAGGATGCCGGCGCGGAGATCGACCGGCCCGTCGGGGAACGCAACCTCCTCCGCTCGGTGAAGGAGCGCGAGGGCCTCGCCGTGAAGTCCGCGCCGCGTTGCGCTCGACGCCTGGAACAACCGCACCCGCGCCGTCAGGATCGCGTCTCCCGACGCGTCCGCCGCTCGCGACGCCCGCTCCAATTCCCGGTCGGCCTCGTCCGTTCGATCGGCGCGAGACAGGAGATACACGAGCGACAGGCGCGCGTACACCTCACCCGTGGGCTCCCCGATCTCGGCGAATCCCTCGGCCGCGTCCCGGTAGAGTCCCTTCGCCACGTCGTGTCCCAGATCGCCGTGGATCGCCGCCAGGTAGAGGCGCGCACGGTGATTCGACGGGTCGAGGGAGAGAAGGGACTCGAGGGATCGGAGGGCGCCCTGCGGATCGCCCCCGCGGGCCGCGAACCAGTAGCACATGTACGACTCGAGCCGGTCCGGCTCCCGCTGGACGCGCAGGGAGCACTCGTCGAGCGTGGGGGGGCGGGCGCGGAGCGACGTCGCGAGCAGCGCGAGGGCAGCCGCCGCCATGACTCGCCCGACCGCTCTCGTCGTCATCGCACGGTCGCGAGGAAGGTCGCGGACTCGAGCGTTCGGCCGTTCGGAAGCCGGGCGGAGACCCGCCAGTAGACACGGGATCCGGGTTCGAGCTCCGCGAGCGCCGCTCCGGGAACCCGAACCTCGGTGCCCGCATGATCGGTCACCCGGGCGAGGGTCCTCATCCTCGCGTCGGCGACGACGAGGTCGTAGGTCGCTCCGTCGGCCGCAGCGCTCCATCGCAACAGGAAGTCGCCCCGAGGGATCGGCTCGGTCTCCGGAACCAAACTTCGGATCGTGCCATCTTCCTGTTCTCGATAGACCGCCGGTGTCTCCGGTTCGGGTCCGAGGACGGAGATCCCACCGACGATCGCGGCCAGTCCCACCGCGGCTGCCGCCGCCCAGCGGATCCACCCCGCTGGGAAGACCGCTCTCGGGATCTCCGATGGGGCGGCGAGAGGAACGCCGGCGACGTCGCGGGCTACCCGCCATGCCGCGGCGCACGAGGTGCACGTGGCGATATGAAGAACGATCGCGGCATTCTCGTCTCGCGGAAGATCCTTCCGAGCGGAGGAGACGAGCCGCTCGGCCTCCGGACAACCGGTCCCGTCCCCAGCGACCTCGGCGCTCCGGCGAAGCGCCGCCCGAAGGTCCTCGGCCGGATCCGGCTCGCGTCTCACGGTGTCAGCCCTCTCGCGGTCAGGCAATCCCGGAGATTCGCCAAGCCCCGGTAGACGAGACTCTCCGTCTTTCGGAGCGACCACCCGAGACGCTCGGCGGTTTCCGGGACCGTGCACCCTTGAAGGTAGAGGGCGACGGCCATCCGGCGCGGCACCGCCAGCGCATGGAGGCAGTGCAGGATTCCCCGCGCGATCTCCCGGGAGGAGGTTTCCTGCTCCGGATCCGCCTGCCGAGCATCCGGGGCGTCCAAGGTCTCCCGATTCTCCAAGGGACGTTCCCTCCGGCGGGCGAGCCGCCGGATCTCGTCGACCACGGCGCCACTCACCGACTTCTCCAGGTACACCGAAGAGAAGGTCGCGATTCCGTCACCGCGGTTCCATTTTCCGAGGAGGCGAAGGACCGCGTTCTGAACGATGTCGTCGGCCTGCCCCGCGAGCCAGAAAGGGCATTGGCGTCGCACGGCCGCTTGCACCCTCGACCGGATCTCCTGAAGTTCGCGGCGCCGTGGCTCGTCCTGCGACGGGCCCGCGCCGGAACCCGAGGTTCCTTCGCGGTCGCCCGCTTCCTTCATGCGCGGATCTTACGCCCGACCGCCCTCGAGCCGGAACGCTAACGGACGCGGATCTCGATCCGGTTCTCTCCCGGCCCGAGCACGACGCGGGACTCCTTCCAGCCGGGAGGACCGAGCGTCCCCCGCGCGTCGTTCGAGAACCCGTACGGTTCCGTGGGGATGCCGAGCGGATTCTTGTCCACGATTCCGTTCCCGTTCGCGTCGTGATGGACGGAGACGGCGTATTCGCCGGGTGGAAGTCCCACGAAAGTCCGGTCGAGGCGGTCCCCCCCGATCGGGATCGACTCCCGGCGGATCGGGTTCGCCTTGCTTACGAAGTCGGCCTCGTCCCCGTACACGGCGATGCGGAGGCTTCCCGAGGTTCCAGCGAGGCCGACGATGCGCACGGAAAGAAAGGAATCGGCGGCGGGCACGACACCCCCCGCACAGGCATGTACGACAATCGGGACGAGCAACCGCTTCAACGTCGCCTCCGCAACCGAGAGAGCGTATCGGGCGGTCGCCCGTCCCGCAAACGATCAGTCGTCTTCCGCTTCGACCTCGACCTCGAACTCGGGCTCGAACTCGAGCGAGCCGCCGGCCAGCTTGAACGAAAGATCGACGTCGAGTTGGATGTCGAGGAACAGCTGTTCGCCTTCCACGACCTCGAAGCCGACCGCGAGGATCACGGCGCGGCCCGGGGGCGGGAAGTCGACGTGGATCTCGGTCGCGTCGTCGAACGTGGCGGACGCGCCCGCGATCACGACCTCGAGAGCCTCGTACGATCCCGCGGGGAGCAGGTCGGCGGCGATCGTGACGTCTCCCGATGCGGCGAGGGCGAGGACGTCGACCGTCATCGGGTACGTCCCGGCGAGCTCCTGCCAAGTACCGTCCACCATGCGGGCTCGGACCGAGGCGAGGGTGACCTCGAGCGTCGAGAGCGCCGCGTCGGTCTCGCCCGTCGTCGCGGCGAGGGTTCCGGATGACGTCGCCCCCATCTCCAGCTTCACTTGCCCCATCGAGGACGCCGACGTGACGGAGTTGTCGTCCGAGCAGGAGACGGCGGCGAGCGCCGCCACGATCCCGAGGGCGACCGCGAATTTGCTCGTGTGGAACATCGTTTTCCTCCCACCTGTGAGCGGTTCTCTCCTTCCCGGTTCTTGCAAGCCGCGCACCGGGCTCCGGAGGGGGAAAAGCCGGAAAAACAATACTTCCCGGCCCGGATCCGGTACAAACGATGGGTCGCCGCGCGTACTTCCGTACGCGCCGTGTCAAATCGGTCATGGGCCGGCTCCGGCCCGGGATCGGGCTCAACGATGTCGAGGGCCTCCTCGAGCAGATCGAAGGGCCGCACGAGGGGCGGGATGCGTCCGGTCTACGCTCCCCTCTTCCGATTCAGGATCGTCTCCATCTCGTCCATGATCCGGTTCATTTCGCGCATCGCGGCGTCGAACGGCTTCGAGGTGGTCATGTCGACGCCCGCGTCCTTCAGGAGGTCGAAGGCGTAGCGCGACGACCCTGCCGAAAGCATGGCGAGGTAGTCCTCCGCCGTCCCCTCGTTGCGGATCCGGTCGGCGATCGACGCGGCCGCGACTACGCTCGTCGCATATTGGTAGACGTAGAAGTTGTAGTAAAAGTGGGGGATGTAGGCCCACTCCGCGGCGTAGAGGTCCCGGATCTCGGTGACCCCGGCCTCGTGGCCGTAGTATTTCCTCAGGATGTCGAGGTAAAGGGCGTTCAGGCTCTCTCCGGTGAGCGGTTCGCCGCGCTCGACCATTTCGTGGATCCGGAGTTCGAACTCGGCGAACTGGGTCTGACGGAAGAGTGTCGTCCGGAGGCCATCGAGGTAACTCCCGAGATAGAAGAGGCGCTCTTCGTCGCTCTTCGCGTTCTTCACCATGTCGTGGACGAGGAAGTTCTCGGTCACGGTCGACGCGACCTCCGCCACGAAGATCGGGTAGTCGGCCGTCGGGAAGGGCTGCGTCTTCGCTGCGAGGTAAGAGTGCATCGAGTGCCCCGACTCGTGCGCGAACGTGGAGACCTCGTCGTAGAGTCCGGTGAAGTTCTGCAGCTGGAACGGTTGAAGGCCGTAGACCATCGTGCTGTAGGCGCCGGAGCGCTTCCCCGCCGAGGGGAACCAATCGACCCAGCCTTCTTCGTAGAGTCCTTTTCGGAGCGCCTCCCGATATTCCTGCCCGAGAGGTGCCACGGCACGGAGGGTCAGTTCCATCGCGTCCTCGGGGGTGTACGTCCGGTCGAACTTCGCGACGATCGGGGCGTAGAGGTCTTCGTAGCCGAGTGTGTCGAGCCCCATCATCCGCTTCCTCAGGGCGAGGTAGCGATGGAGCGTCGGGAGGTTCCGGTTCACGTCGTCGAGGAGCTGCGTGTAGACCTTCACCGGGATGTTGTCGGAGAAGAGTGCGGCCTGGAGGCACGTGTCGAACTTACGCACGTCGCGCTGGAAGACATGAGTGCGGACCTCGGCGTTGAGGGCGGTACCGAGGGTTCGCGTGTACTCTCCGTACCGCGCCCAGAAGGCTTCGAAGACCTTCCTCCGGTCGTCGCGGTTCGTGACGGCGCGGTACCGGGTATAGGCGGCGGCGTCCAGCGACACCGTTTCCCCCGTCGAAAGGGTCACCTCAGGACAGGGGAGATCTGCGTTGACGAGGATGTTCCGGATGTCGCTCCCGGCGCTCGCCATCGCTCCGGCGCGGGCGACGAGTTCCTCCGCCGCCCCGTCGAGCGTGTGCGGTGCCCTGCGGATGATGTCTTCGAGGGGTTGCCGGTAGGGGGCGAGGGCGGGGAGCTTCTTGACGTAGGCGCGGACCTTCTCGGCTCCCATCGCGAGGATCTCGGGGCGGAACCAAGCGGTCGCGGCCGCGACGGCGTCGCGGAGCTGAGCCGCCTGCGCATCGAGCTTCTGGCTCTCCCCGATGCGCTGGTCGACGTGGTACTTCATCGATGCGTAGGTCGAGATCCGGGACGTCTTGCGGCTGAGGTCGGAGACCGCGGAGACGATCTCGAGGAGCGCCTCGGGGGAATTCCCCGCCGTCCCCTGGAGCTTCGCGAACGCGGGAAGCGCGCTCTCCACCTCAGCCCTGGCGGCGACCCAAGCTTCGTCGGACGGGTAGATCTTGGTCAGGTCCCACTTGTACTTGACGTCGATCTCTGGGCGCTCGACGGCGAGGGCGGCGCCGGCCACGAGGGCCAGCGCGAGGGCGGCGAGAGCGGCGCGGGGGGTCATGGGAACTCCTCCGGTGGGCTGGTGCGGACCCCCCAGTAGAGCGCATCGCGCGGCCCGGAGGCAAAAGGAGAAGGGACAGGTTACTTTTTGGAGGGCCAAAAAGTAACCTGTCCCCTATTCGTATCGCAACGCCTCGATCGGATCCTGGCGCGACGCCTTGACCGCCGGCCACATTCCGAAGATCAACCCAACTGCGGTCGACACCCCGAAACCGAGCCCCACCGACCACAGCGGCGCCGCCGCCTGGAAGTCGAGCGTCGCCCGGACGAGGAACGCCGCGCCGAGTCCGAAGCCGATCCCGAGCGCCCCCCCGACCGCCGTGAGCGTGACCGCCTCGATCAAGAACTGCGAGGCGATGTCGCGCCGTGTCGCCCCAACCGCTTTGCGGAGACCGATCTCCCGCGTCCGCTGGGTGACGTTGACGAGCATGATGTTCATCACGCCCACCCCGCCGACGAGGAGCGCGATCCCCGCGATCACGATCATCGCCGCCGCGACCCCGCCCGTGATCTGCCGGAACTGACGGAGCTGCCCCGCGCTCGTGAAGATCGCGAAGTCGTTCTCCTGGTCGGGTCTCAGCCCCCTCCGCGCCCGCAGAATCGCCGTCTCCTCCTCGATGAGGGCCTCCACGTCCTCCGGCCGCTTCGGGACGGTCGCGATGTGGATCGTGTCGCCGCCGCCGTTCTTGACCTCGGGGAACTGCTCGTCGAACGCGGAGATCGGGATCGCGACGTGGGTGTCGTTGCTCCCCCCGATGAATCCGCCCTTGCGCTCGAAGATCCCGACGATCTGGTACGCGCGCCCGTCGACCGTGAGCGTCCGGCCGATCGGGTCGCGCATCGGGAAGAGCGTGTCGGCGACGTCGGGGCCGACGACGCAGACGCGCGCGGCGTGCAAGACGTCCGCGTCGGTGAGAAACCGTCCTTCCACGACGAAGTGGACGTTCGCCTCGGAGTAGTCGGGGTTCGTCCCGAGGATCACCGCCCCCTGGACCTCGTGTTCCCCCGCGCGCACGACCGCCGTCCGGTTGAACAGGTACCGCTCCTGGGAGACCGCTTTCGCGAACCACGACAGGCGCTTCAAGGCCTCCGCGTCCTCGATCGTCAGGTCGCGGCGGTTCCTCTCCTCCTCCGGAACTCCGCCGGGCCCGCGGAAGCGCGGCTCGAACTTCTGGAACTGCACCAGGTGCGAGCCGAACGAGGTGAACGCGGCCGTCACCTGGCGATTGAAGCCGGTCACGAACGCGACCATCATGATGACCGTCGCCACCCCCGCCATGATTCCGAGGAGCGTGAGGAACGAGCGGAGCTTCTGCTCCCGCATCGCCCCGAGGGCGAGGCGCGCATTCTCGATCCAGCCCGAACCCCAGCGCCTCACGTCTCCTCCCGGAGCGCGTCGACGACGATCAGGTTCGAGGCGTGCCGCGCGGGCCAGTAACCCGCCACGAGCCCGACGATCGTCGACAGGAGAAGTCCCGCGGCGAGGATGACGGGGGTGACCCGCGAGGGGAAGTCGAGGATTCCCTCGACCGCCGTCGCGGCGGCCGCCCCGAGCGCCACCCCGACCACTCCCCCCGCAGTCGAAAGGAGTGCGGCCTCGAGGAGAAACTGCCGCCGGATATCCTTCTTCCGCGCCCCCAGCGCCATGCGGACGCCGATCTCGCGCGTCCGCTCCACCACCCCGACGAGCATGATGTTCGCGATCACGACCCCGCCGACGCCGAGCGAAACGCCGGAGATCAGGAGGGTGAGGAGGAACGCCGCCCCCGAGATCTGTCTCCAAACCTGCTGCGCGTTCTCGACGGTGACGATCGCGAACGGATCGCCGTCCCGGAACGGCGTGTGCCGGAGAGCGCGGAGCACGGACCGCACTTCGTCGACCGACGCCTCGACCCCTGGAACCCCGCCGCGAGCCTTGACCAGCAGGTCGAGCGAGTTCCTCCGGCCGTACGCGCGGCGGAAGGCGTCCATCGGGATCCACACCTGGTTGTCCTGGTTCTGGCCCAGGACCTGCCCCTGCTCGGCGACGAGGCCGACGACGCGGTAGGTCCCGTCGCCGACGAGGAGGTCGCGGCCGATCGGGTCGAGGTTCCCGAACAGCTCGTCGCGGACGTCGTACCCGATCACAACGACGTTCTGTCCGGCGAGGGCCTCGGCTTCCGAGAAGTAGCGGCCCGCCTCGATGTCGAGGTTCAGGAGCTCCCCGAAGTTCGCCGAAGTGCCATGGATCCGGATGTCGGAGAGCCTCCGGCCCCGGTACTTGACGGAGCCGCCGGTCGACACGTCGGCGCCGACCGCCGCCGCCCTCGTCAGGCGTTCGCGGAGGATCTCGTGGTCGCGGAAGTCGAGATCGGGTCTCTTGAGCGCTTCCAAGAACTCGTCGCGGCTCATGATGATCCCGAACTTGGTGACCACATAGACATCCGGGGAGAGAAGGATCAGCTTCTCGCGAACGAAGGTCTCGAGCCCCGAGATCACCGACGCCACCCCCACGATCGTCGTGACGCCGATGATGATTCCGAGCAGGGTCAGGAAGCTCCGGAGGGCGTGCGCCCGTATCGACTCGAGCGCGGCGCGGAACTGCTCGCCGGGGGCCATGTCACGACGCGGCGCCCGGCGCCCCGCGCTCCGCTTCGGTCTCTTCGCGAACGCGGTCCCCCGGCTTCAGGGTTCGGAGGGCGCGGAACGGACCGGTGACGATCGTCTCGCCCCCTTCGAGCCCCTCGAGGACCTCGAGCGAAAGCTCGCCGAGGAGGCCGGTCTTGACCTTCTGGAACCGGATCTCCCCGTTCTCGACGACGTACACCCCTTCCTCGTCGCGAGGAGCGCCCCGCGACGGCGGCTCGCCGGGGGCGTGCTCGATCTCGCGGAGGACCAGGGCCTGGATCGGGATCGTCAGCGCCTGCGCGCGGAAGCCGGTGAGGATGTCGGCTTGGACCGAGAGGCCGGGCTTGATCCCCTCGGGCGGCTCCCGAATCTGGATCTTGACCCGGAACTTGATCGCCTCGGTCGCCGGGTTCGTCGAGAGGATCGGGGAGCTGCCGACTTCGGTGACGACCCCCTCGAACGTCCGGTTGGGGTAGGCGTCGATTCGGATGACCGCCTCCTGGCCCAGCGCGACCGAAGGGATCGACGTCTCGTCGACCTCCATCTCGGTCTCGACGACCGACATGTCGGAGATCGTGAGGAGGACGGTGCCGGGGCTGTTCTGTACCCCGATCACCGCAACCTCCCCCTCCTCCACGCGCTTCGCCGTGACGATCCCGTCGATCGGTGAGCGGACCGTCGTCTTTGCGAGAGTGTCTTGGGCTCCCTCGAGCTGCGCCCGGGCCTGCGCGACCCTGCGCTCCGCGGCGAGGAGGGCCGACTCGGCGGTGGCGGCGGTGGTCCGCGCGCGTTCGAGCTCGGCGGAAGGGAGGATCCCGACGCGGAAGTTCTGCTCGGCCCGCTCGGCGTCGGCCTTCGCGAGGTCGCGGTTCGACCGCGCCGCGGCGAGGTCCTCGAGGAGAGCCTGCATCGAGAACTCCGTGCTCCGCGCGGCTGCTCGCGGGTTCACGGCGTCGATCTGGAGCAGGAGCTGCCCCTTCCGGACGGCGTCCCCCTCGCGGACGGCGAGCTGGGTGATCTGGCCTGGGATCGTGGCGGAGATGTCGACCTTCCTCTGCGCCTCGACCCTGCCGTTCGCGGTGACCTTCGCTTGCAGGTCCTCGCGTCCGACCGTCGCCATCTGGACGGCGACCGGTTTCGGCCCGCGGCTCGCGGCGAACCATCCCGCCCCGGCGACGACCACGACGAGGGCGGTCCCCGCGAACACCCATCTCTTGCGGCGGCTCATGCGTCCTACTCTACGTCGATCGCGGTCGAGGGTTTCGGGGCGGCAGGGGGCCCCATGAAACGAATCGTTTCTCGCATGGACCGCTTCGAGCTGAGCAAAAGGTCGCAACCGACCGTGTCGTCCTGCGTGGAATGACCCAGCGGCCCGGCGTCGCGATGCCGACAAGGCCGGAAAACAACGGTCCGAAAACGCGAGAAGCCTGGCCCTTCGATTGCTCGCATCGGTTGAACCGGTGCGCAAGCCCTCCGCGGAGGTCCAAAGAGGAACGCACGACAGCTCGGCCCTCAGCAGCGGCCGGAGGAGGATCAAATGTCACGACGGAGCATCATCTGGGCCGGCGCGACGCTGCTACTCGCGACGACGCCGACCCTCGCCGCTCACCCCGGCGGCGATGTGCCGCTACGCAGCGCGAGCGGCGCGGTGATCAGCGCGGGCAGCAACGTCCCCATGAGCCCGAAACAAACGTGCGGAGGGTGTCACGCTTACGAGGGCGATCCGGGTGTAGCGGTCAAGCAGCAGACGGTTCAGGGAACCGCCGGCACGCCCTACTCGGTTCCGTACGCCCAGCACGGCGTCTCGGCCGGTTTCCACTTCCAGCAGGGGATGAACGTTCCCTGGGGCGACACCCAGCGAGCGTTCTACGGTCAGCCGACGTTCACCAGTTCCCCCGGCATGTACGGGAAGATCTGTCCCCCCTCGAACCGGCAACTCGCCGATCCGCAGGAGCCCTTGGCCGGGAAGATCGACTTGACCACCGAGGAGTACCGCACCGGAGGCTGCGCGTGGTGCCACCCGGGCGGTGGACCGCTCGAGTACGACCGGGAAGGCTACCGCTTCGACGGCGCGGCCGGGCTGTTCCAGTCCGGCGCCAACCCTTCCGCGAAAGTGGCCGACTACTACATCTTTGGGACGCAGGCCGGAGCCGATGCATCGGCGTACGCGGGGAGCGGGTTCTTCGAGGTCACGGCCACGACGGGGATTTTCCCCGCCGACCAGCTCATCAACATGGGGACGGTCAAGGCGGTGGTCGATCCCTCGACCGGAACGACGAAAACCGTCGGCAAGAAGTACTCCCCCGTGACGGCGGGCGGCGTGGCCGAGGCCGAATGCATGATGTGCCACTACGCGGGCCGTTACGCGAATCTCGAGCGGAACTATGCGTTCCCCGGCGCGACCTCGCCCAAGCTCGCGGCCTCGCTCGGTTTGGTCGGTCAGGGAACGGGGGAGCCCGGCCTCCTGACGATCGGCTCCAAAGGGAGCCCGGGTGTGAACCCGAATCCGAGCCCGACCGGTTGGTCGTGGAACGAGTTCGTCGGGACTCCCGGCGTGGCCGGGAATCCGGTCACACTTCGCGCCGAGGACATCGTCGCGAAGCCCCGCGTCGAAAACTGCGCGCTCTGCCACTTTCCCGATCGCAGCATGGCGAGTCTCGGCTGCGCCGATCCGTCCAAGTGCGGGCCTTCGAGCAAGCCGCTCGGCTTCACCGCGTTCCAGAAGTACATGGCGCCGGGGAGCACCCGTGACACGGACGAGATTCCCGGCGTGAACGGCAAGGACGGCAACAACGACGTCGCGTGGAACGCGGTCAAGGGCCGCGTCGAAGGAGGTAAGCGCGGCGAGTCGATCCGCGACAACCTGAACCACGACGCGCACATGAAGTGGCCCGCGGTCGGAGACGGCATGGATTGCGCGGAGTGCCACTACGCGCTCGAGGGAGACTTCCCGGCTCTCACGGATTCGCTCGGTAACATCATCCAGCCGGCTGTGACCGTCTCCAAGATCGACCACCAGTTCGCCAAGGGAGACAACACACCCGACGGCAAGAACATGGATCAGTTGGACGACACCGTGACCTGCCAGGCCTGCCACATCGACTTCTCGCACCCGGCGTCCGGAAACGCCCCGACCCCCGGCGCCGAGCACGCCGGATTCCCCGCGTTCCACTTCGACCTCATCAGCTGCAAGACCTGCCACATCCCCGTGGTCAACGGGCCGGTCGATCAAGACGTCGCCGACTACATGGTGGGGCCGTACCAGACCTTCGAGAGAACCCAGACTCTCGAAGCGCCGGCGACCGGAATCAATCGGAAGCCGCTGCTCCTCTGGCAGAAGACCGAGCACGGCACCGGCAAGTGGCAGATCAAGCCGCACGGCGTCATGTCGACGTTCGTCGTGGCGAGCGCGACGAGCCAGGTCGGCGAGGAAGCCGGTTCGGTCGTCGCCACGTACCAGAGGCTCGGCAAGAAGGCCGCCGAGCAGCTCCGGGCCCAGTACGGCGACGCGAACGGCGACGGCGTCTACGATTGGCCGCTCAACCGGCTGCAGGGAGGGGACAAGGTCCTCATCGTCAATACCCCGACGGAGATCACGGACTTCCTCAACCAGGTGTCGTCGATCGCGGGGGCCCCGGCCAATCCGGTTTTGCACGCGTTCTTCAATCAGTTCTCGATCAGTCACAACGTTCGGCCCCGCGCCGAGACGACCAACAAGATCCTCGGTTCGAAATCGGCGGGCGGCTGCACAATGTGCCACTCGAGCAGCGATCCCTCGAGTCCGAACTACAGCGCACTCTCGGTCGGCTTCTTCGACCGGACCTACTCGCTCTTCGATCAGCCGGTCGACGGCGGCGCGGGCCTCGTGCAGACCGTGACGCCCTCGAATCCTCCGTTCACGGGCAGCTTGGAACGTCTGAACCTCAAGTTCCCCTACAAGACGCCGGACGGGGTTTCGCGGCAAATCGACTTGGACGGAACCGAGGGACAGACCGTCCGCAACTTCGTGAAACAGGGGGAGGTCCTCGGATACGACGCGAACCGTGTGGCGCAACTGACGAGTCCGAAGAAGTCCACGTACACGGTCGGCACGATCGCTGGGTCGAACGGGACGGTCACTCCCCTCGGCGACATCGGTGTCCCCGCTCGGCGCGACCAGTCGGTCGCGATCACCCCGGATCCGGGTTACCGCATCGTCGACGTCGTCGTCGACGGCAATTCGGTTGGAGCGGTCGGTTCCTACACCTTCGAGTCCGTCGTCGACGATCACACTCTCGAGGCGATCTTCGCTCCCAACGGGGAGTTCGCCATCACCGCGACGGCGGGTACCGGGGGGACCGTGAGCCCGGCCGGCACGACGACCGTCCTCGGCGGTGCGGACGTCACCTACACGATCACGCCGGACGCCGGCTTCCGAATCGCGACCCTCACGGTCGACGGAGAGCCGAAACCCCCCTACTCCACCTACTACTTCCGGGACGTCGAGGCCGATCACACGATCGCCGCGACGTTCGAGGCCGACACGTTCACGTTGACCGCTTCCACGCGGGGTTCCGGCAGCATCAGCCCCAGTGGTGCCACGGAGGTGGCGCGGAACGGCACCCAGACCTACGTCATCACGCCGGATCCCGGGTGGAAGGTTTCCCGCGTGATCGTCAACGGCGTCAACAAGGGGGCGATCTCCTCGTACACCTTCGACAACGTGTCCTCCGACGGCTACATCAAGGCGTACTTCGTCCTCGGGACATCGTCGCCCGGCGACCAGACGCGGATGCAAAGTTCGCCGCGGCGGACGGGCGAGGCCCCCTCTTTGTCGCGGAATTGACCGCGGCCGGGTTCGTTTCAGCACCGGCGAAAAGGGGCGGCCGACCGGCCGCCCCTTTTCGTATTCTGTCGGTTGCGGGAGGTACGCATGGTCACCGGTTCGATCGTGCTCGCGGCGGCCGCTCTGTCCGCCGACGCCGCGATCGTGGCGAAAGTGGACGGCGTCGCGATCACGGCGGCTTCGCTCGCCGAGCGGATGAACCGCATGGGGCCGCCCCCGGACCCCGAGAGCGCCGGTCCCGAGGAGACGACCCGACGCCGCTCGGCCGCCCTCGAGCGCCTCATCGTGGAGGAGATCGCGTACCGGAAGGCGGTGGCCGCGGGCCTGGAGGCGAGCGCAGCGGAGATCGACGCCGCGATCGGTCCGGGAGCGGATCGGCATGCCCGGGAAACGATCGCCCGCGAGATCGCCATCTCGCGGCTCCACGAGCGAGAAGTCGTCGCGAGGACCGAGGTCCCGGAGTGGCGGATCCGCGAGGCGTACGAGCGGGAGAGACCGAGGTTCGTCAAGCCGGAGTACGCCCTCGTGGTCGACGTTATCGTCGCAAAAGCCGAGGATGTCGAAGGTTCGAGGGCCCGGGCCGAATCGCTCCGGGCGCTCCTTCTCCTCGATCCCGACCCCTGGAGTCTCGTCCTGGACGGGAGTTTCCAGGTGCGCAACTACGAGCCCCGCGCGCCCCGGGACGACGCCATTCTCGCGGCGGCGCGGGGGATGAAGATCGGGACCATCTCGGAGATCGTCGAAGGACCTTCGTCCTTTCACGTCTTCCGGCTAGACGAGTATCGACCGCCGGTACAAGGATCGTTCGAGGAGGCGAGGCCCCACCTCGAACCCGCTCTCCGGCGTGAGGCGATCGCGGCGCGCACCCTCGAGTGGGAGAGAAGTTTGCGAGAAGGTGCCGTCGTCGAGATCCTCGAACTCCGCTAGAGTAGCCGACGCGAGAGGGGAGGGTCGATCCATGGGGAAGCCGATCGGGGTGCTCGGCTCCGGACCGGTGGCCCGGGTCCTGGCCGCGGGCTTCCGGTCGAAGGGGTACGACGTCCGGATCGGCAGCCGCGACGCGCGCACGCTGGCCGAGTTCTCCGCGAAGACGGGTGTCCCCGCGACGACGTTTTCGGACGCGGCCGCGTTCGGCGAGATCGTGGTCCTGGCCGTGAAGGGGAGCGCCGCCCTCGACGTGCTCCGGTCGATCGGAGCGCCCGCGCTCGAGGGGAAGATCGTCATCGACACGACCAACCCGATCGCGGACGCCCCTCCCGTGCAAGGCGTGCTGCGCTTCTTCACGGGTCCGAACGAGTCGCTCATGGAGCGGCTCCAGTCCGGCTTCCCGAAGACCCGCTTCGTCAAGGCGTGGAACTCGGTCGGGAACGCCCACATGGTCGACCCCGACTTTCCCGGCGGGAAGCCGACGATGTTCTTCTGCGGGAACGACGAGGCGGCGAGAAACGAGGTCGCGAGGATCCTCGAGGAGTTCGGCTGGGAAGCCGAGGACGTCGGCCGGGTCGAGTCGGCACGGGCGCTCGAGCCGCTCTGCCAGCTCTGGTGCGCCCCTGGGTTTCTTCGGAACCGCTGGGACCACGCGTTCAAGCTCCTGAAGCGCTGAGCGGGGACCGGCGGGCCCTTTCAGACGGATACGATCCGGAACCCCTCGCGCTCGGAAGCCGTCGCAAGACGCTGGTCGAGGCAGACGAATTCGAGCGACGGAGGGCGGCGCTCCGCGGCGACGAACGCCGCCGCGAACTGCAGCGACTCGAACGCCCGGAGGCCGCGCACTCGGAGGAACCGCACCGCGGTCTCGCGCACCTCGTCAAGAGGTTGGATCTCGTGCCACGTTGCGGAGCGAGCCTCGAGGCGCCGGAACGATTCGGCGGCGGCCGCCGGCGAGAAGTCGCCGTCCCATTCGAGTCGCGCGATCGCCGAGGCGCACTCGACCACCGACCCCCACCAGACGAGCGAGACCGGATCGGCTCGATGGAGATCGAGGAAGGCGCCGGTCGCCGGTTCCTCGACGAGAAGGGGAACGAGGGCGGATGCGTCCCAGAACCTCATCGACCCTCCCCCCGCTCGGCGACGACGACCCGGCTGGCGGAAGAGCCGCGCTTCGGGCGGGGCGGGCGCTTCCCGAGGAGGTCGGTCGTCGCATTCCGACGGCCCCTCCGCACGACCGCCTCTCGTTCCAGCCGGGCGAGCCTCCTCTCGGCGTCGTCGCTCTCCGTTCCGACGATCGACTCGAGTCCGCGACGGGGCGCCCGCGGTCGAGAATCATCACGGTCTCCCCGCGGCGTACCCGATCGAGGAGTTCGCTGAGCCGGTTACTTGTTTCGGATATCGAGGCCTTTTTCATACGGCTACAAAAGCCCTCTCAGGAGCGGCAACGAACGTGCCCGCCGAGGGCACGCCTTCTTTTTCGGGACGTTCCAATCCGCGAAGGGTGCCGGACGATCTCTGGAAACGGGCCGTCCGGATCCTGGAGGAAGCGCTCGATCGATCCGGCGGAGAGGGCGCAGCGTACCTCGACCGGGTGAGCGCTTCCGATCCGGAGTTGCGCGCCCTCGTCGGCCGGACCGAACGGCGCCGACGACGAGAACGACGGGGTGGTCTCCACGGCGGACCTGTGCCGCGCGCGGGCCACGCCCCCGGCAGGCGCTCGAGCGGAGGCTTCGAGGCGACCTCGACAACATCGCCATGACCCCGCTCCGGAAGGAGCCCGAGCGAAGCTACGGCATCGTCGCCGAGTGGGTGGCCGATATCGAGCACCATCTCGCGGGGCGCCCAGCGAGCGGCCGTCCCGACACGTTGGCCTACCGCACCGCGAAGTTCATCGCCCGCCACGAGGCCGCCACCGCGTTCGGGGCCATCGTCGTCGTCATCCTCGCGGCCCTCGGTGCGACGGTCAGCGCTCCGGCGGTCGCTCCCTCAGCGCCTCTCGGAGCCAAGCGCGCGCCTTCATCCAGTCGCGCTGTGCCGTGTCCTGGCCGCGCGGAACCACGCGGTCGAAGGCGTCGCGGCGCCCCTCGCGGAGCTCGCGCAGGAGGAGGGTCACCTGGCCCGCCTTCACGCGTGCAAACCCGGCATGGGAAGTCCTCTCGACACGAGGTCTCTTCAGTCTTTCCCGAGGGCGGCGAGGTGCGCCTCGACCCGGCGGGCGAACTCGAGGAAGTCCCCGAGGCGTTCGTTGAGAAGGAGGTGAACCTGATCCGGGTCGACGTCGAGGTAACCGTGCACGATCACGTTGCGAAATCCCGCCACGGAGCGGAAGCGGGCGGCGAAGTCCGCCGGAAGAATCTCGAGTTCCCGCAGCCGGTCGATGGCGGTCGCGTAGTCGGGCACGTCGAGGCCCGCGCTCGCCGCGAGGTGCGCCGCCACGTCCAACGCGTTTTGGGCGCACAGCTGAAGACCCCGCTCCGCGATCCAGAGGCGCTCGCGATCGGAGCGGAGGGCGTCGACGGGTTGACCGCGGAACCGACCGAGCGTGTCGATGGCACTACGAAGCGCCGCGAGATGACGCCGCAGCACCGATGCGTCGGGACGCCCGCGCGTCATCGGCCCGCCGCCTCATTCGCGGCTCGATCCGCGAGCACACGCTCGAGTTTCCGGAGGTGAGGCACCCAGTCGCAGTATCGGGAGAGCGCCCGCCCCTCGCGGGAGGTCGTCGCCGCCAGATCGCGCGACACGAGCCGCACGCCGTCGCGGAGGACCCGGTGGTACAGGAGCGGTCCGGCCCGGTTCAGCACGACGACATCGACCCGGTTGTCGTGGAGGAGCGAGATCAACTCGGTCGCAAGCTCGGCCGCGTAACCGAACGGGGCGGACGGCGTGCGCTCGAGGTCGAGGTAGACCGCGATGTCCGTGTCGCTCCGAAGTTGCGCGCGATCGTGCGCCCGTGATCCGAACAGGTACGCTTCCAGGACTTCGGGTCTTCCCTCGAAGAAGCGGGAGAGTCGTTCCACGAGGCGATCGCGATCGGGAACCGCCGCCATGCGGCCATTATCGGAGCGCGGGACGGGGGAGGCAAGGTGGGACGCCGTGAGGGTCAATCGCCCACCCGCTCGCCGATCTCCCGGAAAAACGCGAGGAGCGCCTTCCGGATCTCGGGCTCCGAACCGCTGTGCCCCGCCGCGTCGGCGAGGACGAGCGTCGACCCGGGAAGCGCCCGGTGCAGGTCCCACGCGGTCGAAGGCGGGCAGATCACGTCGTAGCGGCCCTGGACGATGTAGGCCGGGATCCCGGCGAGGCGATGCGCGTCGCGGAGGAGCTGTCCCTCCTCGAGGAAGCAGCGGTGCTTCATGTAGTAGTTCTCGAAGAGGGAGAAGGTGCAGACGTCTTCGCGCGCCAGCCACGCGTCGATGCCCGCCTTCTTTTCTTCATCGAGGGTGAGGTAAGCGAGCGTCCCTTCGTACCGGGCCCACGCGCGGCAGGCGCGGAGCCGTTCCTCCCCCTCGGTCGTCGTGATGAGTTCGTGGAAGTAGTCGGGGAGGGGGCGGCGGCCGGGGTCGGGAAGCTCGGCGAGCATTGCGGCGTAGGCGTCGGGGAAGTGGACCGCCGATCCCCCGTGGTAGAAGTGGTCGATCTCCGCCTGCCGGCCGAGGAAGACGCCGCGCAGCACGAGCGCAGAGACGTGCTCCGGGTACTTCTCGGCGTAGGCGAGACCGAGGGTCGTTCCCCAGGAGCCGCCGTAGACGACGATCCGGTCGAGCCCGAGGTGCGTCCGCAGCCGCTCGATGTCCTCAACGAGCGTCCAGGTGTCGTTCTGGCGAAGATCCCGGGCGGGGCGGGACTTCCCCGCGCCGCGTTGATCGTGGAGGACGACGAGGAACCTCGACGGATCGGTCAGCCGCCGGCTGAAGGGGGAGCTCGAACCTCCGGGCCCACCGTGGAGGCCGAAGACCGGAATCCCGTCGGGGTTGCCGGAAAGCTCGTAGTAGATCTCGTGGAGGTCCGAGACCTTCAAGTAGCCGGTCTCGAAGGGCTCGATCGGGCGGTACAGGTCGGGCATCTCGCCGGGCGAGGGAGCGGGCGAGGCGCAGCCGACAACGGCGCCGAGCGAGAGCGCGAGGAGCGGAATCGAGAACGGGCGCATGGCCCGAGTCTACGCCGTCCGGATCGGTTCGAGCCTCCCGATCCAGTCGCCGGTCTCGAGATCTCGGGCGAAAGCCTCCCCGAGGGCCGACGAGCCCCGCCTCGCGGAGGGTGCGGTCGAGCCCCGCGAGCGCGAGCCACTTCGGTCCCGAGGCGGGCCCGACGACGGCGCGCACCGATTCCGGACGGAGCCCCTCCGCGCGTCGAGAAGAAAGGGGACGGGCACCTTTTTCAACCCGATCCCCGACCTCCATCCCGACGCCGTCGAACTTCCCCTCCGGGTCAAAGACGAAACGGAACCGCGCGGGAACACGCCCTCGGTCTTCACGCGCACCCACACGTCGCCGGGCTCAGTTCCTCACGTCCACCAGGATCGAGTCGATCTTTCCCGCCGAGACGCGGTAGCTGACGACTCCGCCGCCGAGCGAGCGCTCGAGTTCCACTCCCGAGCCGTCGGCTCGAACCAGCTGCCCGCGGTGGGTCTGGCCGTCCACGGCAACGACCTTCGCGAAGCGGCCGATCGCGGACGGCGCCTCTCGAAGCGACACACGTACGTAACCGTCGTTCGTGACCTGGAGCGGGTCGTACGAGAACCCGTCGACCACGAACTTCCCGCCTGTCTCGAGCACGTCCGCCGGGAGGGAGGTGGGGACGGGAGCCGGAACCGGTTCCGGAGAGGCGGCAGGGGCCGGCTCCGGGGCGTCCGACTCCGCGGGCTCGGGGCGGGAGGCAGCCTCCATTTCGGCCTGCATCTTTGCCATCTCCTGGGCGAACTCCTGGTTCATCCCCTCGGCGAGGTGCTTCGACGCGGCACCCGCTCCGACCACCGCTGCCGCCACGAAGAGGACCGTCGCCGCGAAGCCGGTGCCGATGCCGTAGAGGAACGGCTTCCTCGCCTCCTGCCAGTACTTGACCGCGAAGACGATCGCGGCGAACGGAAGGAAGAGCGACGCGAGACCCCACAGCACGTGCTTCCGGAACGCGATCACCACGAGCCAGATCGAAAAGACCGTGGAAACGATCGCGGCCAGGACGCCCAAGAGGACCAGAACTCCGGCGATGCCGAACATCGTGGAACCCTCCACACGACCGAAAGTCCCGGCAAAACTTGGGTGCCGCGAGGACCGGGGTCAAGTCGGCACGCGGGGGGTCCCCATCCGGGCCCCGACCCCGTACCATCTCCCCGTGCGCGTCGTGGTGGTCGGGGCCGGAGTGATCGGGGCCGCGACCGCGCTGGAGCTTTCCCGGCGCGGGGTGGGGGTGACGCTCCTCGACCGCGGGGAGGTCGCCTCCGGCTGCTCCTACGGGAACGCCGGCTGGCTCACCCCCTGCTTCGCCACCCCCCTCCCCGCACCGGGGGTCCTGACGGCGAGCCTCCGGTGGCTTCTCGACCCGGAAAGCCCCCTCTACGTCCACCCCTCCCTCCATCCCGACCGGGTGCGGTGGCTCCTGCGTTTCGCCGCCAGCACGACTCGCGGGCGGTACTCCCACGGGGTCGCGGCGCTCTCCGCCCTCTCGTCCTGGAGTTTCGAGGCGTGGAGGAGGCTCGATCGCGAGGATCCCGGGTCGTTCGGGTTCACGCCACGCGGTCTCCTCCTCGTGGCCGAGACGGAGGCCGGGCTCCGGCATGCCGTGGACGAAGCGGAGGCGATGGGTCGTTTCGGCGTCGCGCACCGCATCCTCGCATCGGACGGGGTCCGTGAGCTCGAGCCGGCGGTGGTCGGGACCGTCGCGGGTGGGATCTTCTTCGAGGGGGAAGCTCACTGCGAGCCCGCGGACGCGGTGAGGACGCTCGCGCGCGCCGCGACCGCCGCAGGCGCCGCGGTCGTGACGGGGGCAGAGGTCTACGGCTTCGACCTTCGAGGCGGGAAGCTCCGCGCGGTGCGGACGACGCGGGGGGACTTCGAGGCCGACCGCTTCGTCCTCGCCGCGGGATCGTGGTCGAAGGAACTCGCCCGGGCGCTCGGGTTGCGCGTCCCGGTCCTCGGAGGGAAAGGGTACGCCATCGTCGTGAAGCCGTTCGATCCCGGTCCGACGCGGCCGATCAAGATCCTGGAGCGGAGGATCGCGATCACCCCGCGCGAAGGGAGCGTTCGCCTGGCCGGGACGCTCGAGCTGGTCGACGGGGACGAACGAGTTTCCCCGCGAAGGGTCGAGGCGATCGTGCGGGGGGCTCGCGCGCTCCTTCCCATCCCCGATCCGCCCGAGGTCGTCGAACTCTGGCGCGGGCTCCGGCCCTGCACCCCGGACGGACTCCCCATCATCGGTTTCACGCCGAGGCTCCCGAACCTGCTGCTCGCGACGGGGCACCAAATGTGCGGGCTCCACACCGCTCCCGCTACCGGCCGCCTCGCCGCCGATCTCGTCCTCGGGCAGAGCCCGACCTTCGACCCGGCGCCGTTTCGCGTGGAGCGGTTTTGAGTCCGCGCGGGACCGCCCCAGAATCCATCCAACGTGACCGCGAGGTTGTTGGGGGATGAGACGCGGATTCGGCGACTCCTTTCCGATTCGCGTCGGATT
>CAYLHQ010000001.1:0-453933 GCA_964383585.1 uncultured Acidobacteriota bacterium | reverse complement strand
CCGCCGAAGTTCCGGTGGGATCTGAAGATTCCCTTTCCGCGCCGATCGGAAGCCCAGGGCTCGCAACCTCGCGGCACGAGCGTTGCGATGGAACTCTCACACCCACCGCAACTTCGGCCCCGTGCGCGGCGCGAGTCCTCCCCACCGTTCGCGGCACCTTGCGGGGAGAAGTCGCCGGCGGACGGGCCGTCCGGCCACTCGGACTCCCGGAGTTGTTCGTCAGTGGGCTTGAAGCCGAGCGAGTCCGGCACGGGCCGCACGCTCCCCCGGCTGCAACGCCAACGCTTGCCGGTAGGCGCGGATCGCCCCCTCGACGTTCCCGATCCGTTCGAGGTGCTCCCCCCGCACGCGGTACGCAGGGGCGTACCGGGGCGCGCGCTCGAGCAGCGCGGCGAGGCGCGCCTCCCCTTCGAGCGATTTTCCGCGTGCGAAATCGCATGCCGCGATCGTGACTTGCACGTCGGGCCGCAGCGGGTCGAGGCGCTCCGCCGTTTCGAGGAAGGCGCGCGCCTCGGCGGAATGGTGACCGTCGAGGAGGATCTCGGCGGAGACGAGCAGGGCGTCGACCGAAGACGGATCGATCCGGAGCGCCTCGGCAGCCGCTTCGTAGGCCCGCGGCCCGTCTCCGCTCCTGCGGAGAGCGACGGCCAGGGCGGCGCGCACCCCCGCCGCGCGGGGCGCCGCGGCCCCGACCGTCCGTAGTTCGTTGATCGCGCGGGAGATCTCGCCGCGATCCGCGCGAAGCTCGATGAGGCGCCGCGCGATCTCGCGGTCGTCGGGGGCCCGCCGCAATCCCGCGAGGAAGGCTTCTCCGGCCGCCTCGAAGCGGCCGTTCGCCTCGAGGAGGCGTCCCATCGCGAAGTACGGCTCGGCCGAGTTCGGATCGGTCGCCGCTGCCGCCTCGCAGCTCCGGACCGCCTCGTCGATTTCGCCGCGCTGCGCCTCGACCTCGGCGCGGAGGAGGTGCCCGTTCGAGAACTCGGGCGCCGCCTCGACCACCCCCCGGAGGACCTCGGCCGCCTCGTCGAGGCGCCCCGCGGCGAGGAGCGCGGCGGCGAGTTGATACCCCGCCATGAAGTTCTCGGGGACCTCCGGGAGGAGCGCGCGCAGAATCTCGATCCCCTCCTCGAGCCGGCCGGACGCATTCAGCGCGATCGCCCGGTCGTAGCGCGCGAGGTAGTCGATCATCGCTTTCGGGTCCCGCCCTTGCCCTTCCCCCGCGGCGGAAGCGACCGTCCCGGCGGCGGCGTATCCGAGGCTGCGGAGACGCGCCTCGGCCTCCGCGTCGAGACGGCCGCTCGCGCGCGCCGACGCCTCCGGGTCGGCTGCGGCGACGAACTCCGCGAGCCTCTCGGCGAGATCGGCCCGGTCCGGATGAAGGGCGGCGAGGTTTCTCGCCTCGTCCGGGTCGGCGGCGAGGTCGTACACCTCGGGGGTCGGGGCCTCGATGTACTTGAGGGTGCCGCGGCGGAGCGCGAGGAGCTCGTGAAACCGGAACTGGAGGCGCGGGAGGTACGACTCGGCGTAGACGGGCCGTCCCGGGGGGGCGCCTCCTTCGGCGAGGCCGAGCAGGCTCGCGCCGTCCATTCCCGGAAGGGTTTCGAGGCCGAGCGCATCGAGCACGGTCGGCATGACGTCGGCGAGCGAGACCGGTTCCGAAACTGTCGCCCCTTCGGGGAACCGCCCCGGCGCCGAGACGACGAGGGGGACCCGCACCGTCGCCTGGTAGACGAAGATGCCGTGCGTCTTCTCGCCGTGCTCTCCGAGGCTCTCTCCGTGATCGGCGGTGACGACGATCCAGGCGTCCGGGGAGTCGCGCCGTATCCCCTCGACGAGCCTCCCGAACTCCGCATCGACGAAGGCGACCTCCCCGTCGTACGGGCGGTCCGCGAACCGGGTCGCGAACGGTTCCGGCGGTGCGTACGGGGCGTGCGCGTCGAAGTAGTGGACCCAGAGGAAACGCGGCCCGCTTCCCATGCGGGTCCACGCGTCCAGCGCGCGATCGGTCACGGTCGACGCGGGTCGCTCGCTGAAGAAGACCGGCACCGACGGGGTCTCCGACTCGCGGAGTTCGGGGAACGCGTCATCGTAGGTCTGGAACCCCTGGGAAAGGCCGTAGCGGGCGTGGAGAGGGAAGGCGGCGACCACCGCCGCGGTCGACCAACCGGCGGCGAGGAGCGTTTCCGCGAGGGTCGACTCCTCGTCGCGCACGACGAATGTCCCGTTGTTCCGCACGCCGGTCGCCGTCGGATACCTCCCGGTGAACAGGGTCGCGTGGGACGGCAAGGTGATCGGGGTCGGGGCCGTCGTGTCGAGGAAGACGGTCGCCGACGCGGCGAAGGCATCGAGGTTCGGCGTGAGCCCCTCGCGGCCTCCGTAGGCGGCCATCCGGTCCGCTCGGAAGGTGTCGAGGCTGACCACGATCACGTCGGGTCGAGGGGGGCGGCCGCAGCCGCCTGCGGCCACCGCCGAGGCGAGGAACCCGAGCGCGACGGGGAGGCGGGCGCCGGGGCGGGCGCGCTTCATCGTTCCCCCGCGATCTCGCGCAGGCGGGCGAGGGCCCGCGGGAGGTCGATCGCTCCGGCTCCCGCCGCCGGATCGTCTCCGGGAGGCGGGACGTCCCGCGCCGACTCGCGGAACGCGAGGGCCAGATCGGCGGGAGACGCTTCCGGCACCGCCTGGAGGAGCAGGGCCGCTCCGCCGGCGACGACACCGGCGGCGAGGGACGTCCCCTGGCCGGAGGCGTAGCCGGTCGGATCGCCGGCGTAGGCGTACGGGAGGTCGGCCCCCGGTGCCGCGAACGTCGGGAAGGGGTCGGCGCCGCAGCGGCTCGGCCCACGTGAGGAACGGGGATGGATCGTCCCGTTCGGGGCGAGGCCGGCGACGGAGACGAGAGGCCCGCCGTCGGGGAAGCCTCCCGTGAGCTCTGCGGGGGATTCGCCGGTCGCCTCGCCGGGCCCCGCATTTCCCGCCGGGAAGACGACGAAGGTGCCGGCGGCCTGCCACGCCCGCACGAACGGAAGGTCGAACGACTGGCAGGGGCCGTCCTCGTCGTGGGACCAGGCGTTGACGAGGACGTCGGGACGCACCACACGGAAGATCCAGTCGGCCGCCTGCGTCATCCGGCTCCTGGAGTAGTGGTTCTTCCAGTTCCCCAGCGCGCTTGCCCAGGTTGCGCCGGGGGCGATCCCGACGATCTTCCCTGCGGCGTTCCCGCCGACGGCGACGGAAAGGACCGACGTTCCGTGCCCGTGGTTGTCCCGGGGCGCCGTCGTCCCCTCCACCGGGTCGAACCAGCCCGCCGGGGCGGGGAGCATCCGGCCGGCGAACTGCTCGTGGTTTCCCGCGACCCCGGTGTCGATCGAGGCGACGACCACACCCGTCCCGTCGATCCCCTGCGCCCAGAGCGCGGGGGCGCCGGTCGCCACGACGCCCCAGCTCGTGAAGCGCTCCGGAACCGGGGCTCCTTCCGGGGTGAGGGTCGCCTCGAGGCGGCCCCGGCGCTCGGAGGTCCAGTCCGGACGGATCCACGCGACCGTTTCGAGGTTTGCAAGAGCCAGGATCCCCGAGGGCTTCCCCTCGACCAGGATGCGGTTCACGATCGCGAACCCGCGCCAATAGTCGATCTCTCCCCGAGCGACCCTCTGGTCGAGTTCGGGCCGGAGCGCCGCCTGGCTCTCCTCGGCGATCGCCTCGAGGGCGCGGACGACCGCCGTCCGGCGCTCGCGCTTCGCGACGCCCGCCGCGTCGAGGCGGCGGCCGAGGGCATCGAGGTCGACTTGGTCGCGGAGGTCGACGAGGGCGACGAGGCGGCTCGTCGGAGGCGCCGCCCGGAGGCGCGCCTCGAAATCCCCTTCGAAGCGAGCCGGTCGATCGTCCACCAGGAGGGGAACCGCTGCGGAATCCGGAAGGCTGCCAGGGAGCGAGACGGCGCCGGCACAGCCCACGCTGGCGAGCGCGATCGAGAGCGTCCCCGCGAGGCGCATGGCGGACGAATATACCGCGCGCCCCGGGATTCCCCAAAAGGTCGGGTGAATTCAGGTCGTGGCGGTATCGACCGCCCGACCGGCACACGCTCGGGGCGGGAGGCCCGCCTCGTCCGCCCGGGTCCCCTGTCCGTGATTCAGGGAGTCTCGATCGCCGCGATGGCGGTCCGCGCCGCGGCGCGGACCGCCTCGGCCGGCGCCTGCTGCAATTCCCTCAGGAGGGGAAGGGCCTCGCGGTCCTTCCGCATCCCGAGTTGCTGGATCGACGCCAGCCGGACCTGGAGGTCCTCCGACTTCGCGAGGGCGCGGAGCTTCGGGAGGGACTTGTCGGCCGGGAGGATGCCGAGCGCCCGCACCGCCTCGAGGCGGACGAGCGGGTCGGCGTCGGCGATCGCGAGATCGACGATCCGGAAGGCACCGTCGGTCCCGATCTTTCCGGCCGAGTCGACGACCCGACCCCGCACCACCGCCGATTCGTCCTTCATCATCGGTTCGAGCGTTTCGAGGCCGTCGGGGCTCGCGAGGACCCCGAGCGCCATCGCGACCGCGGCGCGGACCCTCTCCGCCGGGTCGGAGCGGAGGCCGGTGATCACGCTCGCGTGAGCGGACGATCCGCGGTCGGCGAGAGCGTGGACTGCCGAGGCGCGGACGTTCGCGTCCTTGTCCGCCGCCAGTTTCGCGAGAATTGGCAAGGCGTCGGGGGAGGGGTTCGCCTTGAGCGCGGTCAGGACGTTGCGCCGCACGAACGGGTCCCCGTCCTCGATCCGCTTCGACAGGATCGGGATCATTTCCGGCGACGGGGCGTCGCGCATCGCGACGAAGACCGCGTTCCGTACCGCGGCGTCGGCGTCGCTCGCGAGGGCCTCGACCGCTTCGCGCTGCGCGGTGACCCCGCCGAGCGCCACGAGGGAGGCCGCGACCGCGCGCCGGACTTCGGGAGTCTCCGCGGCCCGCATGCGGGCGAGGCGGTCGAGGGCGCCGGGGTTCCCGAGCTTCCCGAGCGCGCGGACGGCGGCCGCGACGATCTCGTGGTTGCCGTCGGAGGTCGCCGCCATCAGGAAGGAGAACGACTGCGGGACGTTCAGCGCCTCGAGGGCGGTCACGGCGTTGTAGCGGACGTCCGCGTCCTCGTCGGCGAGGAGCGGTCCGAACTCCGCGACGAATCGGTCGTCTTTGCGGTCCCCGAGATAGGCGACCGCCTGCGCGCGAACCCTCGCGGACTTCGAGGCGAGGGCCCTGCGGATCGGCTCCGCGGTCTTCTCCCCTCCGAGATCGATCAGCGCACCTGCGGAGGCGATCGCGACCGCGTCTTCCGGGTCGTCGACGAGCGGCGCGATATCGGGGATCGCCGCGGCCCCGGCCTCCTTGACGAGAAGCTGGATCGCGGCCGAACGGACGGCGGCGCGCGGGTCCTTGAGGGCCTCGCGAAACGCGGTCTTCGCCGCCTCTCCGCGCCCCTGGAGTTGGAGCAACTCCGAGATGCGCACGGAGGCCGGGGACGCGGTCGAACCGGCCGGGGACGCGGCGACCGTTCCTGTCGAGAGGGCGGCGCCGAGGAGGACGAGGGAGGGGAAGAGCCGAGTTCGTTTCATCGTCTCGTGTCTCCGGGGAAGGGGGCGCGCTCGTCGCGGGCCGCGCCGATCCGTCGCCGGGCCTGGCGCGGGGACGCTCGTTCGTACTTCACGAAGTTCCGGTAAAAGTCGCGGTAGGTCTGGTATCCGACGAGGAACGCGATCTCCGAGAGGCTCCGTCCGCCGGACGCGAGGAGGAGCCGCGCGTGCTCGAGGCGCACGCGGTGGATCTGCGCCGTGAGGGTCGTCCCCGTCTCCTTGCGGAAGAGGCGGGAGAGATAGCTCGGCGAGACGTGGAGGCTGCGCGCGATCCCCGCGAGCGCGATCCGGCTCCTGTAGTGTTCCTCGATGAACGCCTGGGCCTTCTGGACGACGGGGTGCACGGAGGCGCGAACGGCGTGCACGGAGGCGATCAGGGCGTTCAGGCGGCGCGCGAAGGTCCGCCGCGCCTCGTCGCCGTCGGCCGCGGCGGCGAACTCCCGGAGGATCAGGACACGCGTCGCGTGGAACTCCGCGTCGTCGTACGGCGGCCGGTGGAGCCTCCGGTTCACGCGCTGGAGGACGTCCTCGAGGAGGGAGGCCGACGTGCGGCCTCCGTCTCCATCGCGGAGGGGCTCCAGCTGGTCGACGAGACGACCGAACGCCGCGCGGCTCCCGTCGAGGTCGAGCTCGGCGAGGAGGCGGAAGCCGAGCGCCTCGAGCGCCGGGTCGAAGCCGATCTCGGCGTAGAGCTCCGTCACCGGGCGGGATCGAGGGGCCGGTCGAGACGGCATGGCGAAGGGCTCCGGGGGTTCAGAGGCGCCGGTCGAATCTACGGGGAGGCGGCGGGTGCGTCAAGTGCGGACCGGGCGTCCGCAAGTCCCGTTTCGTCGTATACTTTCCGCCGTTCGATCGTGTCGGATCGGTTTATACGGAGCTCGGCGACGGAGCACGCGCCGCCGCGCAGGAGGGGGGACATGGCAGAAGCGACGCCGAGCGCGGCACCCCGGCCGCCCTCTTCGGGGTCCGGAACGGCGGAGAGCCTCCCGTCGGTGCGTCTCGGCGCCTATCTCCGGCGTCTTCGTGAGGGGTACGGGTACACCCTCCGGAAGGTGGAAGAGAAGTCGGCCACCTTCGGCGAGCCGATCGACAACTCCCAACTCAGCCGCTTCGAGAAGGGAAAGGCGCTCCCGTCGTTCGACAAGCTCCGCGCGCTCGCCCGCGTCTTCAACGTTTCGGTCCAGAACTTCGCCGACGTGCTCGACCTCGAGCAGTACGAAGCGGAGAAGCCCCTCGACGGCGATTTCGAAGACCTGCTCGCCCAGGGGGCCGACTCGTTCGCGCGCGGCGAGCACGGCCGCGCGTTCGTGACGTTCGAGCGGGCCCTCGAAGTCGCCGAGGCGGGCTCGCCCCGAACGAGGGCAGAGCGGGTCGCGGAGGCCCGGTGGCGGATGGCGGCCGCGCTCCGCGCTCTCGGGAAGCTCGGGATGACGGAGCACGAGCTGCGCGAGATCCTCAAGGCGCCGAGCGAAGCGCCGAGACGGATCCGGATCCGGGCGCTCCTCCAGCTCGCTTCGGTTTATCGCGAGCTGTCCGACCTCTACCTCGCGCGCATCCTCGCGAGGGAGAGCCTCGACCTCGCCATGGAGGAAGGGGACCTCACCGTGCAGGCAGCGGTCCTCAACACGCTCGCGAACATCACCGAGGTCGACGACCCCACCCGCGCCCTTCCCTACTACGAGAAGGCGCTCGAGGTTCACGAGAGCGCCCAAGGGCTCGAGGAGGCGGGGCTCATGATCGCCACGAACCTCGGGGGGTGCCTCGTGCGCTCCCACCGGTTCGAGGAGGGGATGCGGCGGTTGCAGGGGGCGCATCGAACGGCGCGTGAACGCGGCTTCCGGCGCGTCGCCTCTCTCTCCCTGACCCGCATGGGGGAGGCGTGGCTCCAGCGCGGGGACCGTCCCCGCGCGATGGAGGCCTTCTCCGGCTCCGACGCCCTCGCGACCGGTTCGGGGGAGACCTACCACGACATCCTGTTCCTCAACGCGTTCCATCGCTGGTCGGCGGCGCGCGAGGACGGGCACGGGACGCGGGCGAAGATCGAGTTCGGTCGGCTCCGGCACCTCCGCTCGCTTCTCGAGAGGAAGTTTCCGGAGGTCGATGCGTTCGACCGCTGGGTCGAGCGGAACCGGAGGTCGAGCGATGAAGCAACCCGGTAAAGTCTTGGTGGCGCTCCTCGCCCTCGCATGGGGGCTCGGGGGCTCCGTCCGCGCCGAGGTCGCCGCCGAAGTCGACGTGCAGGGGAACTACGTGCGGACCGTCGTCTTCTCGAACTCCTCGGTCCGCAACGCGCGTGTCTGGGGGGGGCCGAAGGAGAAGATCGGTTTTCGGAACCTGAACCCCAAGGGGGACGAAAACGGCGATCTCTGGCCGCTCATCGTCGATCAGACGGCGGGCGAGCGGAAACCCTGGGTGCTCTGGAGCCGGTTCAACGGAGCGGACTTCGATCTCGCCTGGTCGACGTTCGAGGCCGGGTCGTGGAGGGAGGTCTCGTGGCTCGAGGCCGCTCCGTCCGCCGCGGGGGACGATCTGGACCCCGACGCCGCGTTCGATGCGGACGGCCGCCCCCACGTCGTTTGGTGGCGGAATGAGGGGGGTGTCAGCCGCGTGTATCTCAGCGTCTTCCTCGTCACCCGTTGGATGCCGGCCTTTCTCGTTTCGGATCCCTCGATCGACAGCCTGCATCCCTCCGTCACCGTCCTTCCGGACGGGAAGATCGAGGTCGCCTTCGACACGCCGGCTGGCCGGGTCGTGCGGGTCGTCGCGTTCGGCCGGCCGTCGACGATCACGGACGACGTGACCCCGTTCGGCCGGATGACGGTCACGGAGGAGCGCTCCGCGGGTTCGCTCTCCCACTGATCCGTCGCGAACGTTCGCGCCGGTGCCCCCGTTGGCCGCCGGTGGGGGATGGCGTACACTTCGCCCTTTCGTCGGCACGATCGTCGGGCGGGAGGACGGGTGGCGGAGGCCGGGGAATCGCGGTTCGGACGCGCGGCGGTTCGACTCGGCCTGGCGGTCGCACCCGCCGTCCTCTACGGGGCATACGCGCTCTATCCGGTTTTGACCGCCCTTCCGTACGTTGCCTTCGTTCCCTGGGTCCTCCTCTACACCGACCCGCGCAAGGGGAAGGTCTCGGCCCTCTGGTTCGCCCTCGGGGCGTGGGTGCTCTGGATCGTCAACTACTTCCCGCAGACGAGCCGTTACGGTTGGTACGCCCCGCTCGCGATGGCGACCTTCTTCTTCATCCCCTGGAACCTCTACCCGTTCCTGATCCGGCCGGTCGCGCGGCGCTTCGCGCCGCCGAGAGCCCTCCTCTTCCCGACCGTATGGGTCGCCGTCGAATGGGTCCGCGCCGAGTTCTCTCTTTCTCACTTCGATCTCCACCTGCTGGGCTACTCCCAAGGGCGTTTCACCTCGCTGATCCAAGTGAGCGACTGGACCGGCGTCTACGGGATCTCGTTCCTCGTCGCCGCGGTGAACGGATGGTTCGCCGACCTTTGGATCGCCGCGCGGGAAGGCGGGTTCCGCCCCGCGCTCCGCGGGAGAGGCCTCCGGCTCTCCGCGGCCGCGATCGCCGGCGCGTTCGTCCTGGCCTTCGCGTACGGCGTCTTCCAGCTCGCGACCGCGAGGCACGAGGAGGGGCCGCGGCTGGCGGTCGTGCAACCGAACATCCGGCACACGATGCGCAACGCCGTCGGCGTCCACCTCGGGCAGGTGCTCCTCACCCACCGGGAAGTCCCGAAGGGGGCGGCCGACCTGATCGTCTGGCCGGAGAACGCGATCCTCGACAACCTGCGGCGGGAGGAGGGGTACTACCTCGACGATCTCGCCTGGCTCGGCGAGGAGAAAGGGGCGTGGATCCTTCTCGGCGCGATGGGGAAACACCCCTCCCTTCCGGGGAGGACGAGCAACTCGGCCTTTCTCGTCAGTCCGGACGGAGAGATCCGGGACGAGTACCGGAAGCAGATGCTCTACCCGTGGTCGGAGTACATCCCCTTCGACGGGGTGTTCCGCCGGATCTCCTCCCCGCTCTGGCGAGCGTACCGCGGCCTCGTCCGAGGCGCGTGGGGGTACCTGGCGCCCGGAACGGCGGGAGACTCGATGGATCTCGTGGAGTTCCCGTGGAAGGGGGGGGAACTCCCGATCGGAGTGATCATCTGCGTCGAGAACACCTACCCCGTCATCCCCGCGGAAGCAGGTCGGCGGGGCGCGAGGCTCCTCGTCAACATCACGAGTGAAGGAGAGGCGGCCGGGATCGGACTCCAGGAGCAGCTGCTCCGGATCTGCATGCTCCGCGCGGTCGAGAACCGGATCCCGTACGTCCGTTGCGGGAACACCGGGATCTCCGCCTTCCTCGACGGGCAGGGGAGGCTCCGCGCGCTCCTCCGGGGGGAACGCGGGCAGGCCGTCTCGGACGCGGGGACCCTCATCGAGAGGGCCCTCCTCAATCCCGAAACCGGTCCCACCCCTTACGCGAGGAGCCACGACCTCTTCGCCCTGACGTGTCTTGCCGTGTCGATTCTCCTCGCCCTCGCCGGGCACTTCGGCGGACGATCCCCCGCGGCGGTCGCGGCGGCCTTCGCGTTGGGCGTCCTTTCGACCGCCTGCGGTGTCGCGGCGTCCGATCCCGCGGAGGCGCTCGCGCGCGGCACGGCCCTTCTCGACGAGGGGCGCGCTTCCGCGGCCGCCGCGGCATTGCGGGGCGCCTGCTTGGACGAGGCGGTCTGCCGCGAAGCCCTCCCGAGGATCGCCGACGCGTTCCGGCAGTCGCGGCAGGCCGAACTCGCCTCGGAAGTCTTCGGGGAGATCGCCGGGCGTCACCCGGCGCTCGCCCCCTCCGCCCTCGCCTACCGCGGGTACTTCCGTCAAGAGGCGCTCGACTTCGAAGGGGCGCAGGAGGATTTCCGACGGTCGCTCGAGGACGACCCCGCCGCCTCGACCTGGGCCCTTCTCGGCTCTCTCCGCGTTCGCGTGGACGACTACGCAGGGGCGGTCGAGGCGTTTCGCGAAGCGAGCCGGCTCGATCCGCAGGACGTCCAGGTCCGGTACCGGCTGAACCGGGCCATCTGGCTCTCGGGGGCGGCCGAAGAGGCCCGCGAAGGTCTGGAGGCTTCGGTCCGGGACCATCCCGACCACGGACCGTCGTGGGCCCTTCTCGGGCGCCTGCGGGCCCTCTCGGGAGACGCCACGGGAGCCGAGGTCGCCTGGCAGCGGGCGCTCCGGGCCGATCCGTCGAACATCGAGGCGCGTTTCATGCTCGCGCGGCTCGCGCTCCGCGCCGGAAAGATCGGTCAGGCGCGGCGCTGGCTCCGAGAGATCACGACGATCGAGGCCGGGCTCGGCCGCGGCCCGTCGGAAGGGTAGGGAAGGCGTTGCGCCACGGCGTGTTCGGCCATCTCCGGGAACGCTTCGTCCGGGGGCTCCTTCTCGTCCTCCCGCTCCTCGTGACGGTCTGGCTCCTCCGCATCCTCTTCGGGATCGTCCACGACAACGTCACGCCGCTCGTCCTCGCCTTCCTCCGCGCGATCGGGCTCGGCGGGCTCGAGGGGTGGCACGCGAAGGTCTCCGTCCCCCTGATCGGCATCCTGCTCACCCTGCTCGTCGTCTACCTGATCGGCCTCGTCGGGGCGAACCTGGTCGGGAGGCGGATGGTGCATGCCGTCGAGTCGTGGATCCTGAGGATCCCGTTCGTCAAGAGCATTTACGGCGGCGCGCGGCAGCTCCTCGACGCCTTCAACGCGACGAAGGCGGGGGGGTTCTCGCGCGTCGTGCTGGTCGAGTACCCGCGGAAGGGGGTTTACACCGTCGGGTTCGTGACGAACGAGCGACCCGGTGCGGACGGTGCGGCGAAGGAGGTCTTCGTCTTCCTTCCGACGACCCCGAACCCGACCTCCGGATGGCTCGCCCTCGTCCCCAAGGAGCAGGTCATCGACCTCGACCTGAGCGTCGAAGAAGGGGTCAAGCTGATCGTCTCGGGAGGGATCGTCCTCCCTCCGGGTATCGTCGGTAAGGATCTCCTGCCGTGAGGGTCGCGATCGTCGCCGTCGGGAGCGAGCTGCTCGGCGGAGAACGCCGCGACACGAACGGCGATTGGATCGTGGAACGGATCGAGAGGGCCGGAGGACGCGTCGATCTCCGGGTGCTGTGCGCCGACGACGCCGGGCTCCTCCGGTCGGTCGTCGAAGCCGCGGCGCAGACCCACGATCTCCTCGTGCTGACCGGCGGACTCGGGCCGACCGAGGACGACCGGACCCGGGAGGCGCTCTCCGCCGCGCTCGGCCGGCCCCTCGTCCGCGACTCGGCGGTCGAGGAGACGATCGAGCGCGCGTTCCGCTCGCGGGGCTACCGATTCCGCGCATCCCATGCAAGGCAGGCGATGCGGCCCGAGGGAACCCGTGGGATCGAGAATCCGGTCGGGTCGGCGCCGGGGATCGGGGCGCGCCTCGGCGCGTGCGAGATCGTCGCCCTTCCCGGCGTTCCCGCGGAGTTGCGGGCGATGTTCGATGCCGCGATCGTCCCGCTCCTCGCGACGACGCGCGGGCGGGTCGCGCGGCGCACGCTGAAGGTCGCGGGGCGGACCGAGTCGTCGGTCGACGAGGCCCTCGCCGACCTCTACCGCCGCCCGGGCGTCGACGTGACGATCCTCGCCTCCTCGGGGATCGTCGAGTTGAGGCTTCGTGCGGAGGGTAAGGACGAGGGGGAAGCCTCCGCGATCCTCGCCGGTGTCGACGCCGAGATGACCTCGCGGCTCGGCGACGATCTCTTCGGGCGCGACGACGAGACCCTTGCCTCCGCGGTCGGCCGCCTCCTTCGCGACGCGGGGCGGACGGTCGCCGTCGCCGAGAGCTGCACGGGGGGGGGAATCGGCGCCGCCATGACGTCGGTGCCGGGGTCGTCGGCCTGGTTCCGCGGCGGCGCTGTCGTCTACGCCGACGACCTCAAGACGGCGATCGTGGGGGTCCCCGCCGGTACGATCGCGCGGGAGGGCGCGGTGAGCGCGACCGTCGCGCGGCTTCTCGCCGAGGGGGCCCGCGAACGTTTCGGGTCCGACTACGGGATCGGCGCGACCGGGATCGCCGGGCCGACCGGCGGCTCGCCGGAGAAGCCGGTCGGGCTCGTCTTCGTGGCGGTGGCGGGAGGGGGGGAGACCCGCGTGCGCGAGATGCGTCTTCCGGGAGACCGGGAGCTGGTTCGAGCGCGCGCCGTCCATGCCGCGTGCGACGAACTGCGGCGCGTCCTGCTCGATCGCCCTCCGGCGAGGGATCGGTGAGAGCGTTTCTCGCCGTCGAGCTTCCCGCGGAAGTCCGGGCCGGACTCGATGCCCTGGCCGCGGACCTGCGGGCGTCGCTTACGGGCTGGCGCTGGGCCGGCGCTTCGTCCCGGCACCTGACGATCCGGTTCCTCGGAGAGGTCGACGACGCGTTCGTCCGCGTCGCCGCCCCCGCCTGGCGAAGCGCCCTTGCCCCTCTTCCCGCCGTCCGCTTCGAGCTTGCCGATCTCGGCGTCTTCCCGTCTCCCCGCGCTCCGCGCGTCCTCTGGATCGGAGTGCGCGAAACCCCTTCGGCCGGCGGGTTCGACGCGATCTTCCGCACCGTCGAGTCGGTCTCGGTCGCCCACGGCCTGCGTCGGGAGACGCGGCCGTTCCACCCCCACGTGACGCTCGCGCGAGCGGCGCGCCAGGCGCGCCCGGAAGGGCCCGAACGCCACGCGCCGCCGGTGTTCGGGACGCTCGTGGCCCGCGAGGTCGTGCTGTTCCGGAGCGAGATCCTTCCCAGCGGAGCCCGTCACACCCCGCTCGAGCGGTTCGCGCTCGCGGCGGAACCTTGAGCGAAGGAGCGGCGGCGGCGGTCGCCCTCGTCGCCGCAGCGGCGCTCGGGAGCGTCCCCTCCGGTTGGTTCCTCGTGCGCCGGGCGGTCGGGGAGGATCTGAGGCGGACCGGGAGCGGCTCGACCGGCGCGACGAACGCCTTCCGGCGGGCGGGCGTCGCCTGGGGCCTCGCGACCCTTACGGCCGACGCCTCGAAAGGGGCCCTCGCGGTCGGTCTCGCGAAGGGGCTCGACGCCCCCCCATGGACCCCGGCGGCAGCGATCGTCGTCGCGGTCGCCGCGCATGCCTGGAACCCCTGGCTTCGCTTCCGCGGGGGGCGGGGCGTCGCCACCGCCGCGGGAGGGATGACCGTACTCGCCCCCTGGCCGACCGCCGCGGCGGCGGCGGTCTTCCTCGCCCTGCTCGTCGCGACGCGCCGGATCTCCGTCGGGTCGCTCGCCGCCGCCCTCGCCCTCCCGCTCGCCGCCGCCTTGCGATCGGAACCGCGAACGACGATCCTGGCGGCTGCGGCGGCGTCGATCGTGGTCGCCGTGCGGCATCGCGAGAACCTCGCCCGCCTGCGCGCGGGGACCGAGCCGAGGCTCGGGAGCGGAGGAGGACGATGAACGGCGGTCCGGTGGGCGTCGTCGGTGCGGGGGCGTGGGGAACGGCGTTCGCGATCCATCTCGCGCGCGTCGGGGTTCCGGTGCGGCTTTGGGTCCGCGAGGAGGAGGTGCTCCAGAGGCTCCGTGCGCGGCGCGACAACGCGCGTTTCCTTCCGGGGATCCTCGTACCCGAAGCGGTCGCGACTACCCCTTCGCTCGCGGAGGCCGTGTCGGGGGCGACGCTCGCCGTGCTGATGGTTCCCACGCCGTTCGCTCGATCGGTCTACCGGAGCCTCGCTCCGCATCTGCCACGGGAGACTCCGGTCGCGGTCGCCGCGAAGGGGATCGAAGAGGAGACGCTCGACCTGCCTCTCGCGGTCGCCCGCCAGGAACTCGGACCTGGCCGCGGGGGGGCGGTCCTTTCGGGCCCCTCGTTCGCCGCGGAGGTCGCGCGCGGGGCCCCGACGGCTCTCGTCGTCGCCTCGGAGGATCCTGCGCTTGCCGCCTCGATCCAGGACCGGCTCTCGAGCGAGACGCTCCGGCTCTACACGAACGAGGACGTCGTCGGGGTCCAGGTCGCGGGGGCGCTCAAGAACGTGATCGCGATCGCCGCGGGGGTGGTGGCGGGGCTCGGTCTCGGCGGGAACACCGCGGCGGCTTTGCTCACCCGTGGGATCGCCGAGATCGCCCGGCTGGGGGTGGCCCTCGGCGGGAGAGCCGAGACGTTCTCCGGCCTGGCGGGGCTCGGGGACCTCGTGCTGACCTGCTACGGCGACCTCTCGCGGAATCGCCGCGTCGGACTCGCCCTCGGCCGCGGCGAGCGGCTCGACGACGTCCTCGCGCACTCCGTGCACGTCGCCGAAGGGGTGCGTACCGCGCGATCGGCGCGACGCCTCGCGCGGCGCCATGAGGTCGAGATGCCGATCGTCGAGGAGGTCTGCCGACTCCTCGACGACGAGACCTCTCCCGCGGAGGCGGTGCGGCGGCTCATGCTCCGCCCCCTCGTGCCGGAGGACGCGGGATCGGCGGGGAGGATCGGATGATCGACCTGCACACGCACATCCTCCCCGGCGTCGACGACGGCGTGCGCACGGAGGACGAGGCGGTGAAATTCGCCCGCATCGCCGTGGGCGACGGGATCCGGACCCTGGTCGCGACCCCCCACTGCCGCGACGGGTTCTACCGGAACGAGCGGGAGGGGGTCCTTCGGGAGGTCGTGCGTCTGAGGGAGCGCCTCGAACGCGAGGGGGTCGATCTCGAGGTCCTCCCCGGCGCCGAGGTCCACGTCACCCCCGATCTCGTGGAGAAGATCCGCGACGGCCGCGCCCCGACCCTCGCCGACAACGGGAAGACGCTCCTCCTCGAACTCTCGATGTCGCAGTACCCGGTCGAACTCGAGCAGCTGATCTTCCGCCTCCAGGTCGCGGGGGTGGTCGTCCTCCTCGCGCATCCGGAGCGGATCCGTTACTTCCAGGAGGACGTCCGGCGCTACGAGCGCGTCGTGGCGCAGGGAGCGTACGGCCAGATCACGACGGGAAGCATCCTCGGACAGATGGGCGTCGAGGCACGCGAGTTCTCGGAAGAACTGCTCCGGCGCCGTCTCGTCCACGTCCTGTCGTCCGACGCCCACAACGTTCGCGGGCGCGTGCCGGTCCTCGGCGTCGCGCGCGCGCGTGTCGAAGCCTTGACCGATCCCGCGTTCGCGAGGAACCTCGTGGAGGACTGGCCGCGGGAGTTGCTCCTCGGCCGACGGCCGGACGTGCCGGTGCCGGTCGATCCGGAGCCGCCGCGCCGGCCGTCGTGGAGGCGGCTCTTCCGGCCGTGGAAGGAGGGATGGAGATGATCGAGCGGTGGATTCGAGCGGGGCTCGGGACGGCGGTCGCCGTCGTCCTGCTCGGACCCGGCTGCGGCGGAAAGGCCCCCGCGACGAAGCCGGGCCCCAAGATCGACAACCAGCAACGCGTCCGTCTCGCCGACTCGTACGCGAGGGCGGGAAAGATGCCCGAAGCGCTCGAAACGCTCGAGGAAGCGGTCGCGGTCGATCCTACGAACGCGAGCCTCCACAACTACCACGGGCAGTACCTCTTCCTCGCGGGGCGCCTCGGCCCGGCGGAGGCGGCGTTCCGGCGGGCTCTCGAACTCGACCCCTATCTGACGGACGCGAGAAACAACCTCGGCGCCGTCCTCGACCGCCTGGGGAAGAGGGACGAGGCGATCGCGGAGTTCCGGAAGGTGCTCGAGGACCCCGCGTATCCGACGCCGCAGAAGGCCTGGTTGAACCTCGGACTGACCTTCGCGTCCCAGGGGCGGTCGGAGGAGGCGATCTCCGCGATGCGCCAGGCGGTCGAGATCGATCCGAAGTTCTACCGCGCGCATTACGAGCTCGCGTCGGAGCTCGACAAGACCGGCCGCGTCGAGGAGGCGGTCCGCCTGTACGAGGTCGCGGCCCCGGAGTTCCGGACCGACCCGACGTACCACTACCGGCTCGGTGTCGTCTACGTCAAGGTGAACGATCGGGAGAAGGCGAGGATCCACCTGAACCGCGTCCTCGAACTCTCCCCGGGAAGCGAAAACGCGGTCAAGGCGGCCGACCTTCTCAAGGTGCTCGGCTGAAATGGCGTTCGACGCCTTCCGCACGCTCTTCCGGGGCCTGGCGCGGACGCGCGAGGGGATCGAGACGACGGTTCGGAGGGCGCTCGGAGCCCACGTCGTCGACGACGCCGCGCTCGACGATCTCGAGGCGGCGCTCCTCGGCGCCGACCTCGGCCCCGCCCTCGCGGCGGAGGTCGTCGAGGGGCTGAGGCGGCGCGCCAGGCGGGAGGGACTCGACGCGGGGGGCTTGGCTCGCGCGGTCCACGACGCGTTGCGCGCTCTGCTTCCCGACGCTCCGCCGCCTCCGCGTCCCGCCTCTCCACCTGCGGTCGTCGCGATCGTCGGAGTGAACGGCGGCGGGAAGACGACGACCGTGGGGAAGCTCGCCCACCGAGAACGGGCGGCGGGGCGGAGCGTGCTCGTGGTCGCGGCCGACACCTTCCGCGCCGCCGCGATCGAGCAGCTCGAGCGGTGGGGGGAACGCGCGGGGGTCGAGGTGGTGAAGCAGCGCGAGGGGGCCGATCCTTCGGCGGTCGTCCACGACGGGCTCCGCGCGGCGCGCGCGCGCGCCATCGACACCGTGCTCGTCGACACGGCAGGGCGGCTCCACACGAAGACGAACCTCATGGCGGAACTGGAGAAGATGAAGCGCGTCGCGGGCCGCGAGGTCGAGGGGGCTCCGCACGAGTCCCTCCTCGTGATCGACGCCACGACCGGCCAGAACGGGATCGCGCAGGCCCGGGAGTTCACGCGCGCGCTGGGGGTCACGGGGGTCGTCCTCACCAAGCTCGACGGGACCGCGAAGGGAGGGGTGGCCCTCGCGATCCGCCGCGAACTGGGGGTGCCGATCCGGTACGTCGGCGTCGGGGAGACGGTCGACGATCTCCTCGAGTTCGATTCCGAGTCGTTCGTGCGCGGCCTGCTCGGCGAGGACGATCCCGAGCGATGAGCGACCGGCGTTTCATGGAGCAGGCGCTCGCCCTGGCCGCGATCGCGGAAGGGCGCACGAGCCCGAACCCCCGTGTCGGCTGCGTCCTGGTCCGGGAGGGGATCGCCGTCGGGGCGGGGTTCCATCCCGCGGCCGGGGCTCCCCATGCCGAAGCGGTCGCCGTCGGCGCGGCGGGCGAGCGGGCGCGCGGGGCGACCGCGTACGTGAATCTGGAGCCGTGCGCCCACACGGGGCGGACGCCTCCGTGCGCCGATCTCCTCGTGCGGGCGGGGGTGAGACGGGTCGTCGCGTCGGTTGTCGATCCGAATCCCCTCGTCGATGGTCGAGGGTTCGCGAAGTTGCGGGCGGCCGGGGTCGCGGTCGAGGTCGGGCTCCTCGCGGAGGAAGCCCTCCGGATCAACGCGCCGTTCTTCCGCTGGATCGAGCGGCGGCGCCCCCGCGTCACCCTGAAGGCGGCGGTTTCCCTCGACGGCCGTCTCTCCGCGGTCGGAGGGCGTTCCCGATGGATCACGGGGGAACCCGCCCGCCGATTCGCCCACCGCTTGCGATTCCGCCACGATGCGATCCTCGTCGGGGCCGGGACGATCCGGGCCGACGACCCCCGCTTGACGGTGCGGCTCCGGGGGATCGCCGCCCCTCGTCTGCGCGTCGTGCTCGACCCCGAGGGGCGCCTCCCTCCTGGGGCGCGCGCGCTCGCCCCCGGACCGGCCGGAACCCCTCCCACGCGGGTGTACGTCGCGGAAGGGAGGGAGGACGCGTTTCGGGTGTCGGTCCCAGGAGGGGCGAGGGCGGTCGCCGTGCCGGTGGTCGACGGGGAGATCCGGCTCGAGGCGGTCCTCGACGATCTGGGCGCGGCCGGGGTCCAGTCGCTCCTCGTCGAGGGAGGAGGCCGCACCCTCGCGCGTTTCCTCGAGGGCGGGCTCGCGGACGAGGCGGCTTTGTTCGTCGCCCCGTCGTTGATCGGGTCGGAGGGGGCGGTGCCGCTGATCTCGGGTCCCGCGGTGGCCGATCCCGCGGAGGCGTGGGGACTCACCCGCGTGCGGCGCGTGCCGCTCGGCGCCGATCTCCTGTTCTGGGGAGAGCTCGCGCGCCGCTCCTGAGGAGGGGAGGATGTTCACCGGGCTGATCGAAGCGCAGGGGACGATCGTCTCGCTCCGCAGGACCGGTCCCTCGGCACGCCTCGCGATCGAGTCGGACCTTCCGTTGAGCCGCATGGCCGACGGGGAGAGCGTGGCAGTCGACGGGGTCTGCCTCACGATCGCGGCGCGCGCGGGGACGGTCTTCGAGGCCGACGTGATCGCCGAGACGCTTCGTCGGACCACCTTCGGACAGGCCCGCGCGGGACGGCGGGTCAACCTCGAGCGCGCGCTGCGCCTCGGCGACCGCCTCGGCGGTCACCTCGTCCAGGGGCACGTCGACGGAGCGCCGCGCGTCCTCTCGAACGCCTCGCGCCGGGGCGACTGGAAACTGCGGGTGGAAGCCCCCAAGGAGATCCGGCGCTACATCGCTTGGAAGGGCTCGGTCGCCCTCCACGGGGTCTCGCTCACGGTCTCGGGAGTGGGAGCGGGGTGGTTCGAGGTCTCCTTGATCCCCGAGACCCTCGAGCGGACGAATCTCGGCTCGCTCCGCGCCGGATCCCGGGTCCACGTGGAGGTCGACCTCGTCGCACGGTATCTTGAGACGTTGCTCGCCGATCGAGCGGAGACAAGGGCATGACGGAAGGGCCCGTCGAGATTCCCTCCGGGGTCCCCGACCCCGATTTCGCGTCGGTCGAGGAGGCGATCGAGGATCTCCGTCTCGGCCGCATGATCCTGATCCTCGACGACGAGGACCGGGAGAACGAGGGGGACCTCTGCTGCGCCGCGGAGTTCGTGACCCCCGAGATCGTGAACTTCATGGCGACCCACGGACGGGGGTTGATCTGCCTTCCCCTGACCTCCGAGCGCTGCGACGCGCTGGGGCTCCCGCTGATGGTGGAGCGGAACACCGGACGGCGCGGGACCGCCTTCACCGTGTCGATCGAGGCGCGCACCGACGTGACGACGGGAATTTCCGCTGCCGATCGCGCCCGCACGATCCGGGTCGCCTGCGACCCGCGAACGCGGCCCGAGGATCTCGCGCGGCCGGGTCACGTCTTCCCGTTGCGATCCCAGCCGGGCGGGGTGCTCAAGCGCGCCGGGCACACCGAGGCGGCCGTCGACCTCGCGCGCCTCGCGGGGCTCCGCCCGGCCGGCGTGATCTGCGAGGTGATGAACCCCGACGGGTCGATGGCGCGTCTTCCGGAGCTGCGCGCGTTCGGCGCGCGTCACGGACTCAAGATGATCACGATCGCCGACCTCATCCGCTACCGGATGCGGACGGAGCGCCTCGTGACCCGCGTCGCCTCGCCGGGGCTCCCGACCGTGCTCGGAGACTGGACGATCCACGCGTTCCACACCGAGTTGGGGGACCAGACGCACGTCGCCCTCGTGATGGGGGATCCGGCGGGGAAGGAGCCGATCCTCGTCCGCGTCCACTCGGAGTGCCTCACGGGGGACGTCTTCGGCTCGACCCGGTGCGACTGCGGCGCGCAACTCCACCGTGCGATGGAACTGATCGCCGCCGAAGGCCGCGGGATCATCCTCTACCTGCGCCAGGAGGGGCGCGGCATCGGTCTCGCGAACAAGCTCCGCGCGTACGAGCTCCAGGACCGCCACCACAAGGACACCGTCGAGGCGAACCAGGCGCTCGGCTTCAAACCCGACCACCGGGATTACGGGATCGGTGCGCAGATCCTCTATGACCTCGGCGCGAGGAACCTCCGTCTGATGACGAACAACCCCGGGAAGTACGTCGCCCTCAAGGGGTACGGCCTCGAGATCGCCGAACGGGTGCCCCTCGAGCTTCCGCCGCTCGCGGAGAATCGGGGCTACCTGCGTACGAAGAAGACGAAGCTCGGCCATCTCTTGAAATCGGTCTGACGCGGGGGCGCGGTGTTCGAGAACCTGTCCGAACGTCTGCAAGGGATCTTCCGGAAGCTCGGCGGCCAGGGCCGCATCCACGAGCAGGTCCTCGAGGCGAGCCTCCGCGAGATTCGCATGGCCCTCCTCGAGGCCGACGTCCACGTCGCCGTGGCGAGGTCCCTCCTCGACGCGGTGCGGGCGAAGGCGCTCGGCGAAGAGGTCCTCGAGAGCCTGACCCCGGGCCAGCAGGTGGTGAAGATCGTCAAGGACGAGCTCGAGGCGCTCCTCGGGGGAGGCGAGGGGGCTCGCCTCAAGTTCTCGTCCCGCCCCCCGACGATCGTCCTCATGGTCGGCCTGCAGGGCTCGGGAAAGACGACGACGACGGCGAAACTCGGCCTTTGGCTCAAGGGGGCCGGCCGGTACCCCCTCCTCGTCCCGGTCGACGTGTACCGCCCCGCGGCGGTCGAGCAGCTCGTCCGCGTCGGCAAGTCGGCGGGGCTCCGGGTCCACGAACACGACGGGAAGGGGAAGCCGCTCGAGATCGCGCGCGAGGCGGTCGTGGAGGCGCGGCGCTCGGGGTTCGACACCGTCCTCGTCGACACCGCGGGCCGCCTCCACGTCGACGAGGCGTTGATGGACGAGCTCCGCGAGCTCGAGGCATCGCTCGCCCCCTCCGAGATCCTCTTCGTCGCCGACGCGATGACCGGCCAGGATGCCGTCCGCTCCGCGGGGGAGTTCCACAAGGCGATCGGTCTGACCGGGGTGGTGCTGACGAAGTTGGACGGCGATGCGCGCGGCGGGGCCGCCCTCTCGATCCGGCACGTCACCGGCGTGCCGATCAAGTTCGTCGGCCACGGCGAGCGTCCCTCCGAGTTCAGCCCGTTCCACCCGGACCGGATCGTCGGCCGGATCCTCGGCCAAGGGGACCTTCTCGGCCTGATCGAGAAGGCGGAGGAGGCGTTCGACCTCGACCAGGCGGCGGAGATGGAGAAGAAGCTCCGTCGCAACCAGTTCACGCTCGACGATTTCCGCGATCAGATCCGCACCGTCCGCAAGATGGGCCCCCTTTCGGGGCTCGTCTCGATGCTCCCGGGGATGGGACAGGTCCGGGAGGCCGATCTCGACGCCGAGGCCTTGGTCCGGGTGGCCGCGATCCTCGATTCGATGACCCCGCAGGAAAGGCTCCGGCCGGAGATCTTGAACGGAAGCCGGAAGAAGCG
Source organism: uncultured Acidobacteriota bacterium (assembly GCA_964383585.1). Classification (GTDB taxonomy): domain Bacteria; phylum Acidobacteriota; class Polarisedimenticolia; order Polarisedimenticolales; family DASRJG01; genus CAYLHQ01. The sequence goes on along the minus strand of CAYLHQ010000001.1, from coordinate 432,223 downwards.
GATCGCCCGCGGGTCGGGGCGATCGGTTCCCGAGATCAACCGCCTTCTCAAGCAGTACGCGCAAATGAAGCGAATGCTCAAGTCCGTCCGCGACGCGCGGGGCGGAAAACGCAAAGGGCCGCTGCCGTTTTGGGGCCGCTAGGCTATATTGCACGGTTCCAGCGGTTTATGCGGAGGTGAGGGTGTGCTGAAGATTCGTCTGAGCCGGGGAGGTTCGAAGCAGAATCCCCACTACCGGGTGGTCGTCTCGGAGTCGGGACGGACCCCGTCGGCGCGGAGCGTCGACACGATCGGGATCTATGCGCCGGGGTCGGACCCGGCCCAGGTGCGGATCGACCTGACGAAGGCCGACGCCTGGATCCGCAAGGGAGCCCGGCCGTCGGAAACGGTCCAGAGCCTCCTCGAGCGGGCCCGAGCGGCCCAGAAGGCCTGATCCGCCGCCCGCCGAGGGGGGACCGCCGTGAAAGAATTGTTGGAGCGGCTGGCGAGGGGGCTCGTCGACGACACGGCCTCGGTCTCCGTGCAGGAGGTCGAGAACGAAGACGGCATCGAACTGGAGCTTCGCGTCGCCCCGGACGACCTCGGCAAAGTGATCGGCCGCCAGGGCCGGACCGCCCGGTCGCTCCGGACGATCCTGGCGGCCGCGGGGGCCAAGCGCGGCCGGCGTGTCGTCGTCGAGATCGTCGAGTGAGACCGTGGAAGGGGCGATCCGGTTCGGTCGAGTCGGCGGGTTCCGCGGGAACGCGGGGGCGGTGACCGTCCGCGTCGTTTCGGGGGAGGCCGCCCGCTGGGTTCGGATCCGTTCCGTCCGGGTCGCAGGGTCGGGGGATCGGAAGGTCGACTCCGCCATGGCCTACGGCGACCGGCTCGTGCTGAAGCTCCGGGGGATCGACGACCCGTCGGCGGCCGAGGCGCTCCGGGGGGTTTGGCTCGAGGCGCCGCCGGGGGAGGTGCCTCCGCTCCCGGAAGGCACATATTTCGTCGAGAGGCTGATCGGCCTCGAGGCGGTGGATGAGTCCCGGGGGAGCCTGGGGGTCGTCGAGGACGTGTGGGAGACCGGAGGGGTCGACCTGCTCCGGATCCGGGCGAAGGACGGGGCGGAGATTCTCGTTCCGTTCGCGGAGGAGATCGTGACCGAGGTGGACGTCGCGTCGAAGGTCGTGCGGATTCGCGCGCCCGAGGGACTCCTCGATCTCAACCGGGGAGCCGGAGCGGAGCGATGACGTTCGACCTCGTGACCGCCTTTCCCGGGGTCTTCCTGGGTACGCTCGAGGAGGGGGTCCTCGCGCGGGCGCGCCGCCGGGGAGTCTTCGGGGCGCGCGTCCACGATCTCCGCCGATTCGGGATCGGCCCGCACCGGCAACTCGACGACACGCCGTACGGCGGCGGAGCCGGGATGGTGATGAAGCCGGAGCCGTTCTTCGAAGCGGTCCGCTGGGTCCGCGATCGCTGGCCCGCGGAGAACGAGCGCGTCGTCCTCCTGTCGCCGCAGGGAACGAGGTTCGATCACGCCCACGCGGCACGGCTCGCGCGGACCGACCGGGTGATTCTCCTGTGCGGGCGGTACGAGGGGATCGACGAGCGTGTGCGGGAAGGGCTCGCCGACGAAGAGCTTTCCGTGGGCGATTTCGTGGTGAGCGGGGGGGAAATCCCGGCCCTCCTGGTCCTCGACGCCGTGGCGAGGCTCGTTCCGGGGGTCCTCGGGAACGAAGAGTCGGCGGCGTTCGACTCGTTCGCGGAGGGGCGGCTCGACCATCCGCACTGGACCCGTCCCGCGGAATACCGCGGAATGCGGGTTCCCGACGTCCTCCTCTCCGGGGACCACGAGGCGGTGCGCCGCTTCCGGGAAGAGCGTTCGTGGGAAGCGACCCGGGCGAAACGGCCCGATCTCATGCAGAAAGGACGAGGGCAGTCATGGACGTGATTCGAACGATCGAGGCCCAGGGCCTGCGCAAGGACGTGCCGGAGTTCCGGCCCGGCGACCGGGTGAAGGTCCACGTGCGCGTCGTGGAGGGGGACAAGTCCCGGATCCAGGTCTTCGAGGGAGACGTGGTGGGCCGGAGGAACGGCACCGGGCTCCGGGCGACCTTCACCGTCCGGAAGACCTCCGGGGGGGTCGGGGTCGAGCGGATCTTCCCCCTCCACTCCCCGATCGTGGAGAAGATCGACGTGGTCCGAATGGGGCGCGTGCGACAGGCGAAACTCTACTACCTGCGCGACCGTTCCGGGAAGAAGGCCCGGATCCAGGAACGCCGGGAGCGATAGTCGCTCGGGATGGGCGCGGCGGAACGAGAGCGCGCGTTCGAGAACGCGGAGAAGCTCCTGAGGGGGGGGAAGGCTTCGTCCGCCCTCGAGGAGTTCCGGAGGATCGCGGAGGGAGCCCCCCGCGACGTGCAGCTCCTCAACCGGATCGGGGACACCCTGGCGCGTGCCGGGCGGAACGCGGAGGCGATCGGCTACTACGAGAAGATCGCCGATCACTTCGCCGCGGCCGGTTTCTACTCCAAGGCGGTCGCGATCGTGAAGAAGGCCGCGCGCCTCGATCCGGACCGCGTGGATGTCGTCGTCCGCCTCGGCGAGTACAACCTCCGGCAGAAGCTGATCGGCGAGGCGAAGACCCACCTCCTGCGCGCAGGCGACCTCCTCGTCCGTTCCGGGCAGCTCGAGCGGGCCCGGCAGGTCTACGAGCGGCTCGTTTCGGCCGACCCCTCGGACATTCTGAACCGCGTGCGCCTCGCGGAGGCGAGAGTCGCCTCCGGCGATGCGGTCCGCGCGACGGAAGAACTCGTCGCGGTCGCCCGGCAGTTCGCGGCTGCGGGCCGCGCCGAGGATGCCGAGCGCACCCTGCGGCGGGCGGTGTCGATCGCTCCGGCCGCCGTCGAGCCCCTCGCCGCTCTCGCGGGTCATCTCGTGTCTGTCGGGCGCGCCGACGAAGGGGTCGACCTGCTCACGCGGGCCTGCGCGGAGCGGCCCGACGACGCCGCGTTCCGAGGGGAGTGGTTCGTCCTGCTCGAGCGCCTCGGCCGCGCCGAGGCGTCGTCCGACTTCCTGCGGAGCGAAGCTTCGGACGCCCTCTCTCCCGCGGCGGTCGAGAAGGCGCTGGTCGAGGCGATCGCGCGCGGGTCGGGGGACGACCTCTGGAAACGGCTCGACGCGGTCGTCGCGCGCTGGGTCGCCGGGCGCCGCTTCGAGAAGGTCACGACCCTCCTCGATCGTCTCGCGCGGGTCGAGGCTGGGGAGCACATCCCGGCCCTCGAGCGTCTCGTCACCGCACGCGAGGCTGAAGGGAGCGGCCCGGCGACGGTGCGCGCCCTCGAGCGCCTCGCCGAGGCCCACCGGGCTCACGGGGACCCGGAGCGCCTGACGGAGCTTCGCGAACGCCTCCGGAGGCTCGGGGCGGCGTCTCCGGTCCTCCTCGCGACGGAGCCCGCGGCGGAGCCCCCCTCTCCGCCCCGGGGCGCCCCGGTGTTCGTGGTGCGGGAGGCGGAACCGATGCCCGTGCCCGATCCCGCCCCGACTCCTCCCGCGGTGCCGCTCCGTTTCGAGGCTCCCGCCGTCCCGCTCTCTCCGGCCGACCACGAGTTCGTGACGGGGCACCTCACCGAGGCGGAGGTCTTCCTCAAGTACAGCCTTCCGGACGAGGCGCTCGGCCAGGTGCGCGAGGTCGTCACCCGCTTTCCGGGTCACGTCGAGGCGATCGAACGCTGGCTCGAGCTTCTCGAGGGGAGAGGCGGAGGCGTCGAGCGCCAGGAAGCGCTGCTGTCCCTCGCCTGGGCGCGCCGGGCGGCCGGGGACGATTCCGCCGCGCGGGCCGCGTACGAGGCCGCGCGGGCGATCGCTCCGGTCCCCGAGGAGGCGGCGGCGGCCGCCCGAGCGCTCGGGCTCGAACGCGGAGCCTCCGCCCCCGCCCCCCCCGGACCTCCGCCGGTGGAGCGGGAGGGGACCGCCTCGAGCGACGAGGAGTGGGTGATCGAGTTCGAGGCCGACGAGGCCGATGCCCCGGTAGGGACGCCTCCTCCCGCGGCGGCCGCCCCGGCCAAGCCGGCGTCGACGCCCCGCGTTCGGATCGCCTCCGAGGACATGATCGAGGAGATCCGGGGACTCGCCGACGGCGGGAGTCCCGATCAGGCGATCCGCAAGATCGAGGCGCTGCGTCTGCTCGGGTTCGGCGGGGAGTCCCTCGACGCCCTCGAAGAGGCGCTCCGCGCGTCGCGTGCCTCCGACGAGGACGACCGCCTCGACGAGGAAGATCTCTCGACGCTGACGGCCGCCCTCGCCTCCGGAGAGCCGGAGCCCCCGGCGGAATCCGGTGCCGGCGATCGCGACGAAGAGGGGGAACAGTCGCTCGAAGAGGTGTTCGACACCTTCAAGCGGCACGTCGACGCCACCGTCCACGCCGAGGACTTCCGGACGCGGTACGATCTCGGCATCGCCTACAAGGAGATGGGGCTCGTCGACGAGGCGCTCGAGGCGTTCCGGGCGGCGCTCCGCTCCCCGGAGCTCCACCGGGAAGCGTGCACCATGATCGCGCTGTGCCATCGGGAGCGCGGGGAGGTCGAGGAGGCGGTCCTCTGGTACCGCCGCGCGCTCGAGGGAGACGACGAGGGGGGGCCGGAATTCCACGGCATCCGCTACGACCTCGCCGAGGTCCTGCTCGAGCGCGGCGAGGTGGACGACGCTCTGCAACTGTTCCGGAGCGTCCTCGAAGTCGACCCCTCCTATCGCGAGGTCCGGCGCTACGTCACCGATTTGCAGTCTCGCAACGGACGTTGATCCTCCCCTTCCCTCCGGCGAGCCTTCCCCGGTAAAATCCACGAATCGATCTTTGCCCCGGGGGGCGACATGAAGCGAGCGCCGGTGCTCTTGGTGGGGCTCGACGCCGCGCTCGAGCGCCGTGTCCGCATCGCGTTCGAGTCGGCCGGAGGGGAGGCGTCGAGCGTCGACGGCGCCCGTGAAGCCCTCGAGACGATCCGCACCAGGCCGGTCGCGGCGCTCGTCGCCCCGATCGAGATGCTCTCCGGACCCGAGGTGGATCTCGCCGCGCGTGCCCTCCGCCTCCGGTCCTCGCTCGTCGTCGTCGCGGTCGGCGATCCCACTCCCCACGAGCGGGAGGCCGCGTTCCGTTCGGGGATCTTCGACATCGCGGGGGCCGCGGCTCCCTTTCCGCTCGAGCCCCAGGCTGTCCGCGCGCTCGCCCAGGCGGCGCTGCTCTCCGAACTGCAACGCCTCCGCGAGGCCGCGCGCGCCCGGGCGGGGCTCGGCGGCCTCGTCGGGCGGAGCGACGCGCTCCGCCGGGCGAGGGAGGAGATCGTGACCCTCGCGGCGAGCGAAGCGCCGGTCCTCCTCGTCGGGGAGTCGGGCACGGGGAAGGAGCACGGCGCGCGCTTCCTGCACGCCGCCTCGCGCCGCGCGAGCGGTCCGTTCCTCGTCGTCGACGTGCGCCCCGGAGCGGGACCCGAGGCCGACCCGTTCGCGCGGCGAGGAACGGTGGCGCCGAGATCGCCGTGGGAACGGGCGGAAGGGGGGACCCTCTTCCTCCGGGACCTCTGTGCGCTCGCTCCCGAAGTCCAGGACCGGCTCGTCGCCGCCCTCGCCGGAGGCCCCTCCTCGCTCGGACCCCGCGTCGTCGCCGCCTCCGAGATCGACCCCGACCTCGCCGTGCGCGGCGGGAGGATCCCTCCCGCGCTGCACGCCGCGTTCGAGGCGGCGATCGTCTTCCTCCCGCCGCTCCGCGAACGCAGGGACGACATCCCGTTCCTCGCGCGCCACTTCCTCGATGCGATCCGCGAGATGAACGAGATGCGCGAACTCCGGATGACCCGCGAGGCGCAGGAGATCCTCGTCGAGCACGACTGGCCGGGAAACGTCCGGGAGCTTCGCACGGCGGTGGAACACGCCGCCCTCGTCGCGGACGACGGAGTGATCCGGCCGCGCGACCTTCCCGAAGCGGTGAGGCTCCGGCAGGCTCCGGAGCACGCCCGCGCGGGACGCGAGGAGACCTCGTTCCGCGAGGCGAAGCGAGAGGTGGTCGATCGTTTCGAGCGGGACTTCCTCGAGCGTCTCCTCGACCGGCACGCGGGGAACGTGACCGAGGCGGCGATCGCCTCGGGAATGATGCGATCGGCGTTGCAGCGGCTGCTCCGCAAGCACCGGATCCACTCCGCGGCCTTCCGGAGGGGTCGGGGGGCCGCCCCCGAAGCCGAGCGGTGAGCGTCTGGCGGCTCCTCGTGCACCCGGCCCGGGACGGGGCCTGGAACATGGCGGTCGACGAAGCCCTCCTCGACCGGTATGCCCGCGAGGAGGGACGCGACGCGCCGCCGACCCTCCGGATCTACGCCTGGTCGCCTCCCGCCGTGAGTCTCGGGTGCAAACAGCCGCTCCCCTCGTCGATCGACCGGGCCTGGCTCCGCGCGCGCTCGATCGACCTCGTGAGGCGCCCGACGGGGGGGCGCGCCGTGCTTCACGAGGGGGAGTGGACCTACGCGGTGGCGGGGCGGATCGGATCCCGCTCGTTTCCCGGCGGGGTCCTCGACACCTACGCACGGATCGCCGCGGCCCTCGTCGCAGCGTTCGAGGTCCTCGGCCTCGGCGCCGAGGCGCGGACGGGAGGGTCCGATCCGGGTCCGCTCGACCCCCGAGGATGCTTCGAGGTCGCATCCGCCCACGAGATCGTGATCGGGTCTCGGAAGGTCGTCGGCTCGGCGCAGGCGCGGCGACGGAAGGGGTTCGTGCAGCACGGGTCGATCCCGCTTCTCGCGCACGGCGGGCGGCCCGGCGGGCGATCCCTCGTTCCCGGCGCACCGGGGGAGGGAGCGCTCGCGCGCGCGGCGGGGCGCGTCCTCGACCCTTCCGAGATCGGCGAGGCGTTGCTCGCCGGTTTCGCGCGGCGATTCGGAGCCGAACTCGTCCCCGGATCGCTCGACGAGGACGAGGCGCTCCGGGCGGCGGCGCTCCGGTGCTGGAAGTACGACTCGGCCGCCTGGACCCTCGAGGGGAAGATCGGATCGCGCGAGAGGCGTCTGGCTCCCGAGGGCTTGTTCAGCGATCCGGATCGAGCAGGATGACGCTCGCGCGGCGCCCGTCCGCCCCGACCCAGAGGGAGGGGTCGAGGGTCTCGGGGAGATCCGGCTCCGGGAGCGGCTCGGCCGACCGGACCGGGAAGACTACCGTTCCCTCCGGCGTGAGCGCCGTCAGAACGGTCCCTCCGCCGTCGAGGGCCGCGTTCGGCGCGCCGAGGAGGGCTCGCGCGAGATCCTGGGGCGCGGCGAGGATCGCCCCGTCCTCGTCGAGCGGGAACCGTTGGAGCGGAACCGGCAACAGGCGCCGCACGTGCTCGGCGGCGGAACAGCGTCGGGTCGGCTCCGTCCCGTCGAGGAACGACTCGACGAGGATCGGCGCGCATCGGGCGGCCTCGTCCGCGCGGAGGCCGGTCCGCCGGTCGATCGCGGCGTCGATCACCCCGGGCGGACGCGGGAAGTCGAGGGCGGGCCGGTCCCGGAGCGCCGACTCCATGAAAGCCATCCAAATCGGAAGCGCAGCCTGCGCGCCGGTCTCGCGGGATCCGAGCGAGCGTTTCGCGTCGAACCCCACCCACACGCCGACGACGAGGTCGGGGGTGTAGCCGAGGAACCAGGCGTCGGTGAAGTCGTCGGTCGTGCCGGTCTTTCCCGCGACCGGCCTTCCGAGCGCCGCAGCCGCCGCACCGGTTCCGTCGCTTGCGACCCCCTCGAGAAGGAGGTTCATGAGGTAGGCGGTCTCCGGGCGCAGCGCCTCGGCGACCGTGGGGCGGGCCCGGTGGAGCGGCGCGCGCGTGCGGTCCGCGACCTCGAGGACGAGGTGCGGCTCGACGCGCACCCCCTGGTTCGCGAAGGCGCCGTACGCCGCCGTGAGGTCGGCAAGGCCCACCTCGAACGCCCCGAGGGCGAGGGAGGGGTAGGGCTCGAGGCCGGCGCCGACGCCGAGCCGCTCGGCGAGTGCCAAGACCGGGCGGTATCCGACCTCGTGGAGGAGCTTGACGGAGACGATGTTGAGGGATTTTTCGAGCGCGGTGCGAACGGTCACCTGGCCGGAGTATGTCTTCCCGTAGTTCTCGGGCTGGTAGACGGTCCAGGTCCCCGGTTCGACGAAGACGGTAGGCTCGTCCTGGAACGACCGGGAGGGAGGGATCCCCGCGTCGATCGCCGCGGCGTAGAGGATCGGCTTGAAGGCCGAGCCCGCCTGACGCCTCGCCTGGAAGGCGCGGTCGAACTCGCTGCGGGAAAAGTCGAACCCGCCGACGTGAGCGAGCACCTCGCCGGACCGCGGATCGAGCGCGACGAGTGCCGCCTCGACCGCGGGGTCCTGTTCGAGCCGCGCGCGCGAGGGCGAGCCCGAGTCGGCGACGAGGCGCACGCGTACCACGTCCCCGGGGCGTAAGAAGGCGGCCGGATCCTTCCGGCCCGTCCACGCGACCGACTCGGCGTCGAGGAAGGCGCGCTCGGGTCCGACGCGGAGGAGGGCGCGTCCGCGCGTCACCGAGAGGACGATCGCGTCGGTGACCGCGTCGGCGTGGATTCCGTCCCGCCACGCGTCCCGGCGCGCTTTCTCGAGGTCGGTCCCCGCGGGGAGACGCTCGACCGGGCCCCGCCACCCCTGGCGCTTGTCGAGCGTCCGGAGCCCCTGGTCGACCGCGCGGTTCGCGATCTCCTGGAGCGCGGGATCGAGGGTCGTTCGCACGACGAGCCCTTCCCGGTAGAGCTTCTCGTCGCCGTACCGGTCCTGGAGCCAGCGCCTCACCGCCTCGACGAAGTAGGGGGCGAGACCCGCGGTGTCGCGGTGCGCGGCGACCTCGATCGGCGCTTCCGCGGCCCGCTCCGCGGTCGTCGAATCGATCGCGCCGGTTTCGACCATCCGCCGCAGGACGTGGGAGCGCCGCTTGCGCGCTCCCTCCGGGTTCCGGAGCGGCGTCAGGCTCTCGGGGCGCTGCAGGATGCCGGCGAGGAGAGCGGCCTCGGGTAGGGTCAGGTCGCGCGCGTGCTTCCCGAAGTAGAACTGCGACGCGGCCTCGAGGCCGTAGCGGCCGTGCCCCATGTACACCTGATTGACGTACATCCGGAGGATTTCGTCCTTGGTGTAACGGCGCTCGATTTCGAGGGCGAGGAGCATTTCTTGTACCTTGCGGCGGACCGTCTTCTCCGGTTTCAGGAAGAGGTTTCTCGAAAGCTGCTGCGTGAGGGTGCTCGCTCCTTGCTCGAGGCTCAACGTCAGGAGGTCGTGCCAGGCGGCGCGTGCGATCCCGCGGAAATCGATCCCGCCGTGCTCGTAGAACGAAGCGTCCTCGACGGCGACCACCGCCTTGCGGAAAACGTCGGGGATCTCCTCGTGCGAGAGGAGGATCCGCTTCTGCTCTCCGTAGTTCGCGATCGTCGAGCCGTCCCGCGCGAGGACCCGCGTGTTGAGGGGAGGGGTGTACGATTCGAGCGCGCGCACGTCGGGGAGGTCGGACTTGAGACCGAGGGCGAAGGCGGCTCCCGCCGCTGCGGAGGCGGCGACGAGGGCGCCCGCGAAGGCGGCGGCGCGTCGCGTGCTTCGACCGGGCATGGCCGGTCGAGCGTAGCACAGGGGTCGGAACGATGATCGTGTGCAAGTTCGGGGGAACGTCCGTCGCCGACGCCGAGGCTCAGGAGCGGCTCGTGCGGATCGTCCTGGGACGGCTTCCCGGCCGCGTCCTCGTCGTCGTCTCCGCCCTCGCGGGCGTCTCGGACGCGCTCTACGCGATCCTCGACGACGCGGCGGAGGGGAAGGGTGACCGCGGCGAAGGGAGGCTCGCGCGCGTCTCCGACCGGCACCGCCGTCTCCTCGGCGAGATCGGAGGGGGAGAGGACGCGGCGATCGAGGCGACGCTCCGGGAGATGGAAACGCTCCGCGAGGGAGTCGCGCTCCTCGCCGAGGCGAGCCCTTGGGTGCGCGCGCGCTTCGTCGCGACCGGCGAGATTCTCGCGAGCCGTCTCGTGACCGAGGCGCTTTCGGTCCGGGGCATCGACGCGGCGTGGATCGACGCGCGGCCGGTGGTCGCCACGTCGGGAGACGATCCGGAGCGCGACCGGCCGCGATTCGACGCGATCGACGCCGCCGCGCGACGGGAGATCCTGCCCGTCCTCGCGTCGGGGAAGGTGGGCGTGACGCAGGGGTTCGTCGGGAGCGCTCCCGACGGGCGGACGAGCCTCCTCGGACGCGGGGGGTCGGACTACTCCGCCTCGCTCCTCGGCGCGGCCCTCGGCGCGGAGCGCATCGAGATCTGGACCGACGTCGACGGGGTCCTGACCGCGAACCCGAAGGTCGTGCCGGAGGCGCGCCGCGTGCGCCTGCTCTCCTTCGACGAGGCGAGCGAGCTCGCGACCTTCGGCGCGAAGGTGCTCCACCCGGCGACGATCCTCCCCGCGATCGACCGCGAGATCCCGGTCGTGGTCCGGAACTCGCGACGGCCGGAAGGAGAGGGGACCACCATCCTCGGGCGAGGGGTGCAGCCGGCGGGAGACCGGTTCGTCGTCAAGTCGATCGCGGACAAGCGCGGAGTCACTCTGGTCCACGTCACCTCGACGCGCATGCTCCTCGCGCACGGCTTCCTCGCGCGGATCTTCGAGGTGTTCGAGCGGGAGCGCACGTCGGTCGACCTCCTCGCGACCTCCGAGATCTCCGTCTCCCTGACGGTCGACGACGCGAGCCGGCTCGGCGCGATCCGCGAGGCCCTCTCGCGATTCGCCCGCGTCCGCGTCGAAGAGGGCCTCGCGGTCGTCAGCCTCGTCGGAGAGGGAATGCGCGGGAAGACCGGGGTCGCCGCCGACGTCTTCCGCGCGCTGCGCTTTTCGAGCCCCCGCCTGATCACGCAGGGGGCCTCCGAGATCAATCTGAGCCTCGTCGTCGCGGGGGAGGAGGCCGACCGGGTGGTCCGTGCGCTCCACGACGTCTTCTTCCGGGGCTCCCTCCCGGCCGAGATCTTCGGAGAGACCTTCCGCGAGCTCGAACGCGCGGAGCGCGGGAGATCGGGGCGCGCACCTCGTCCCGGAACGGACCTTCCCCTCGACGAGATCGCGCGGCGGCACGGGACGCCCCTTTACGTGTACGACCTCGACGTGGTCGCCGAACGCGCGGCGCGCCTCCGCGCCGCGTTCCCCGACCCGCGGTTCCGGGCCTTCTACGCCGCGAAGGCGAATGCGCACCCCGCGATCCTCCGCGCGATGCGGGGCCTCGGGGTCGGCATCGAGGCCGCGTCTCCGGGCGAGGTCGCCCGCGCCCTCGCGTGCGGGCACGAGCCGGGTTCGATCCTGCTCTCGGCCACGAACGCGCGTCCTGCGGATCTCGCGGCGGCTCTCCGCCGCGGCGTGAGGGTGGCCCTGGGCTCCCGCTCGGACGTGCGGCGCGTGGGGGCGCTCGCTCCGGGGGAGGGGGTCCTCCTCCGCGTCAACCCGGGGGTGGGGGACGGCCACCACGCGCACGTCGTCACCGGCGGCGCCCACAGCAAGTTCGGGATCCCTCTCGAAGAGATCGACCGCGCGCTCGTCGAGGCGGAGGCGGCGCGGCTCGAGGTCCTCGGGTTCCACGCCCACGTCGGCTCGGGGATCCTCGATCCCGCGGTCTTCGTCGCGGCGGCCGATGCCTTGCTCTCCGTGGCCTCGCGGATTCCCCCACTCGCGGTGCTCGACCTCGGCGGAGGGTTCGGCATCCCCTACCGCGACGAGGACCCGGAATTCGACCTCGAGCGGTGGGGGTGCGCGATCACCGCGGTCCTCGACCGCGCGGAGGCGAGGGGGGTGCGGCCGGGAGAGGTGTGGGTCGAGCCGGGCCGCTGGCTCGTCGGTCCGGCCGGCTGGCTCGTCGCCGAGGTGACCTGCCGCAAGGAATCCGGCGGGCTCGTCTTCGCGGGACTCGACACCGGGATGAACCACCTCCTCCGCCCCGCCCTCTACGGCGCGTACCACCGCGTCGTCAACCTCTCCGCTCCCGACGCGCCGGAGGAGTGGGTCGAGGTGGTCGGAAACGTCTGCGAGACCACCGACGTCCTCGCGTCGAACCGCCCGCTGCCGCGCCCCGAGGAGGGGCATCTGCTGGCGTTCCGCGACGCGGGAGCGTACGGGTACGCGATGGCATCCGCCTACAATCTCTGGCCGCTCCCGAAGGAGATCGTCTTCTCGGGGGGGCGAGAGTTGGAGTAGGCTCCGCGCGATGCGATCGGTCATCCGCGGGACCGGCATGGTCGTGCCTCCCCACGTCGTGGACAACCATCGCCTCGCCCGGGCGATGGACACGAGCGACGAGTGGATCCGGCAGCGGACGGGGATCGTGGAGCGGCGCTTCGCCCCGCTCGGCTCGGCTACGAGCGATCTCGGGGCCGAAGCCGCGCGGCGCGCCCTCGAGGACGCCGGGCTCCCTCCCGAGGGGGTCGACTACCTGATCGTCGCGACGATGACTCCCGACCACTATTTTCCCGGCGCCGCCCCTCTCGTGCAGAGGAAGGCCGGGCTCGGGAAGATCCCGAGCCTCGACATCCGCCAGCAGTGCACCGGGTTCCTGCACGCCCTCCAGCTCGCCGACTCGCTCGTGCGCGCGGGCGCCTGCCGGAGCGCGCTCGTGGTCGGCGCCGAGGTGCACGGCGGGTTCATGCCGTGGACCTGCTGGGACGTGATGCTCGACGGGAGCGATCGGGTCGTGTCCGAGGAGGAGCGGGCCCGCAACACGCGCTTCCGCGACCGCGTCGTGCTCTTCGGAGACGGTGCCGGAGCGTTCGTCGTCGCGGCGGACGAGGGGAACGGCCGGGGCTTCCTCGACTTCGAGATCCGTGCCGACGGCGACCTGTGGGACACGATGTGGGTCCCGGCGGGGGGAAGCGCCTACCGGCCGTACTTCCACCCGTCGATGTTCGAGCGGGGCGACACCGTCCCGATCGTGCAAGGGCGCGAGGTCTTCCGGGTGGCGGTGACCCGGATGCCGCAGATCGTCCTCGCGGTCCTCGAGCGGAACGGTCTCGGCCTTTCCGACCTCGACCTCCTCGTGATGCACCAAGCGAACCTCCGGATCAACGAGGCGGTGCAACAGCGGCTCGGCCTTCCCGACGCCAAGGTCTACAACAACATCCAGAAGTACGGGAACACGACGGCCGCCACCTTGCCGATGGCCTTCCACGAAGCGAGGGAGGCGCGCGACCTGAAGCCCGGCGCCCTCGTCTGCTTCGTCGCGCTCGGCTCCGGCCTGACGTGGGGGGCGGCCCTCTACCGGGTCTAGCCGCTACACTCTATCCGCGTGTTCCGACTCGTCTCCGATTACCGTCCGACCGGCGACCAGCCGAAGGCCGTCGATTCCCTCTGCGCGGGGATCGAGGCGGGGCTCCGCGACCAGGTCCTCCTGGGGGTGACCGGGAGCGGCAAGACCTTCACGATCGCGAACGTCGTCGCCCGCCTCGGCCGGCCGACCCTCGTCCTCGCCCACAACAAGACGCTCGCGGCCCAGCTGTACCAGGAGTTCCGGAGGCTCTTTCCCGAAAACGCCGTCGAGTACTTCGTCTCCTACTACGACTACTACCAGCCGGAGGCCTACGTCCCCCAGTCCGACACCTACATCGAGAAGGAGTCGACGATCAACGAGGAGATCGACCGGATGCGCCACGCGGCGACCCGGGCGCTCTTCGAGCGTCGGGACGTCCTCATCGTGGCGAGCGTCTCCTGCATCTACGGCCTCGGATCGCCCGAGGCCTACCACGGCATGATGCTCCTCCTCACGCAGGGGATGCGCCTCGACCGGGACGCGGCCCTCCGGAAGCTCGTCGAGATCCAGTATCAGCGGACGAACGCCGACCTCGGACGCGGCCAGTTCCGGGTCCGTGGGGACGTGTTGGAGATCTGGCCGTCGTACGCGGAGGAGTCGCTGCGCATCGAGTTCTGGGGAGACGAGGTGGAATCGATCGCGCGCCTCGACCCCGTGCGCGGGAAGGTCGTCGAGCGCCTCCCTCGGTACCCGGTCTACCCGAACTCCCACTACGTCACTCCGAGGGAGACGACCCTCCGCGCGATCCGCACGATCCGCGAGGAGATGGAAACGCGCGTGTCCGAGCTCGAGGCGAAGGGAAAGCTCCTCGAGGCGCAGCGGCTCGCGCAGCGCACCTCGTTCGACCTCGAGATGCTGCAGGAGGTCGGGTACTGCCACGGGATCGAGAACTACTCCCGCCACCTGACCGGCCGCGCCCCGGGGGAGCCGCCGCCCACCCTCATGGACTACCTCCCCCCCGACGCGATCCTCGTCGTCGACGAGAGCCACGTGTCGATCCCCCAGGTCCGCGGGATGTACCACGGCGACCGCTCCCGGAAGACGACGCTCGTCGAGTTCGGCTTCCGGCTCCCCTCGGCTCTCGACAACCGCCCGCTCATGTTCGAAGAGTTCGAATCGCGGCGCGGGCAGACGATCTACGTCTCCGCGACGCCGGGGCCCTACGAGCTGTCGCTCACCGGGGGGGCGGTCGTCGAACAGGTCGTCCGCCCGACCGGCCTGCTCGATCCGCAGGTCGTCCTGCGGCCGATCGACGGCCAGGTAGACGACCTCCTCCGCGAGATCCGTCTCCGCGCCGAGCGCGGCGAGCGCGTCCTCGTGACGACCCTCACGAAGCGGATGGCGGAGGATCTGACCGAGTACTGGCGGGAGGTCGGCGTGAGGGTCGAGTACCTCCACTCGGACGTGAAGACGCTCGAGCGCGTGCGTATCCTGAGGGACCTGAGGCTGGGGGCGTTCGACGTCCTGGTCGGCGTCAACCTGCTGCGCGAGGGGCTCGACCTGCCCGAGGTCTCGCTCGTCGCGATCCTCGACGCCGACAAGGAGGGGTACCTTCGGTCGGAGGGGTCGCTCATCCAGACGATCGGGCGGGCGGCGCGGCACGTGAACGGGGCGGCGATCCTCTACGCCGACACCGTCACCGACTCGATGCGCCGGGCGATCGAGGAGACCGCGAGGCGCCGCGCGATCCAGGAGCGCTACAACGAGGAGCACGGAATCACCCCCGAGTCGATCCGCCGCGCGGTCGACGATCTTCTCGGCACCCCGCTCGCCGCCGACTACTCGACCGTGCCGATCGAGGCCGACGAGGACGAGGAGTTCGAGAGCGAGGAGGCGCTCGCGGCGGAGATCGAGCGGCTCGATCGCGCGATGCGGAAGGCGGCTGACCGCCTCGAATTCGAGCAAGCCGCGGCCCTGAGGGACCGGATCCGGGCGCTCCGCCGGAAGGAGGTCTTCGCGTGACCGGGCGGCGAACGGGGAGATCGAAATCGGGGACGTGGCTCCTGCGCGCGGGGGAGCCTCCTCCGGCGGATTTCTTCGGGGAGGAGCGCGTTGCGCCCGGCGATCGCGCGGTGGGCGTCGACCTGGGCGGCCTCGCTTTCACCCTCGAGGGACTCGACGACGATCTCGCGGAGGCGCTCCGCGCCCGTTTCGGAATCTTCGCCGCCGGGACGGGACCCGGGGCGCTCCGCGTGAGGGTGGGGCGCGAGGAGCGAGAGTGCTTCCTCGAACCGGCCTCGGAGCCCGAGTTCACCGCCGTCTTCCTCGCGTGCGACGGAGCGCGCGTGCGTTACCTCTCGTACCGGGTCGCGGGGTGGTTCGACGCGGGGCCGGGGGGCGAAGGCCGCCTGCTCCTCTCGCGGGGAGGGGGAGAGCCGACCCTCCGCTCCTTCGAGAACTACGTCCGCGCCGCGGTCGCCTGGCAGGCCGCCAGTCTCGGGGGGGCGCTCGTCCACGCGGCGAGCGCCGTCCGCGACGAGAAGGGGTACCTGTTCTACGGAGAGTCGGGGGCGGGGAAGTCGACCTTCGCCGAGGTGAACCGCCGGGGGACGATCCTGAGCGACGACCTCTCGCTCGTCCTCCCCGGAGCGGGAGGCCAACCGGAACTCCTCGGGAGCCCCTTCCGCGGGACGTACGAGGGGGGCGCGCCGGTGCGGGGGCGTTTCCCGCTCGCCGCCGCCTTCCGCCTCGTGAAGGGGGAGCGCGCGGAGGTCGTCTCCGTCCCCCGAGTCCTCGCGTTCGGGCAGCTCGTCGGGAACCTCGCCTTCCTCGCGGAGGCCTTCGATGCGCGTCCCGACCTCTTCGCTTCGGTCGAGCGGACCTTCGCCACGGTCCCTCTCCGACAGCTCCGTTTCCGGAAGGACGACTCGTACTGGGACGCGATCGCGGAGGCCGGGCTGTGATCCTCCTCGATCTCGGGGGAACGGTCGCCGCGCTCCGCGGGCTCGACGCGGGGATGGCGGAAGCGCTCCGCGCGCTGTGGCGCCCCTGGGTCCTGCGCGAGGCGGACCCCGCCCTCCTCGTCGACGTCCGCGTCGAGCGGCCGCGCGAGGACTGCCGCCCGTTCTCCGCCAAGCGGATGGCGGCGAACTTCGACGGGGGGATCGCGCGGTACGTGATGGAGGAGGGGACGGCTTCCGTCCCGCCGTCCGGTCCCGTTGCGATCGGGATCGGCCCCTGCGGCGCGAACAAGCAGCTCTACGCCCTCCTCACGCTCCTCGGCGCGGCGTTCGCCTGGCGCGCCCCGTCGCGGGGAACGCTCGTCCTCCACGCGGCGGGGATCGTCCTCGACGGGCGCGCCTTCGTCCTCGCGGGAGCGGAAGGGGCGGGGAAGACCACCTTCGCGCGCGTCGCCGCCGAGGCGGGGGCGGGAGTGCTCGGCGACGATCTCGTCGTCGTGCGCGCGGCGGAAGGGGCGGTCGAAGCGGTCGGGTCGCCGCTCCGGTCGAAGCCGTGGAACTCGACGGGGCGGGGCGCGTGGCCTCTTGCGGCGTTGCTCCTCCCGGAACACGGGACGCCCGCCGCACTCCGTCCGGCGTCCGCGATGGCGGCGCGGGCGAGGGTCGTCGCGAGCCTCCCGTTCGTCGCGGAGGCGATGGACCGGTGCCCCGGCCTCGACGCCGCACTCGACGCGATCGTCCGGGTTCCCGCGCGCCTCCTCCGCTTCGCCCCCGACCCGGGCTTCCTCCCCCTCCTCCGGGGGCTCGCGCCGTGACCGACCCCTTCCTCCGCGCGAAGCTCGGCGACTTGCCCGACCGTCCGGGTGTCTACCTCCACCGGAGCGCAACGGGGGAGATCCTCTACGTCGGGAAGGCGAAATCGCTCCGGAGCCGCGTGCGCTCCTACTTCCAGCCGGGGGCGCAGCACCCGCCACGCACCGCGAGGCTCGTCCGCGAGATCGCGGATTTCGAGACGATCGTCACCGACACCGAGATGGAGGCGCTGATCCTCGAGGCGAACCTGATCAAGAAGGAGCGCCCGCGGTACAACGTCGTTCTCCGGGACGACAAGAACTTCCCCTATCTCAAGGTCTCGGTGAAGGACGAGTTCCCGCGCGTCTCCCTCGTGCGCAAGGCCCGCCTCGACGGGAACGTCTACTTCGGTCCTTTCCTCCCGGCCTCGGTCGCGCGGCGCTCGCTCAAAATGATCCCGCGCTTTTTCCAGGTCGCGACCTGCGCCGAGGTCTTCGACGGGAAGCGGCGCCCCTGCCTCTACTGGCACCTCGACCAGTGCCTCGCCCCCTGCGCCGGAAAGACCACTCGCGAGGAATACCGCGCCGCCGTCGACGACGCGCGCCTCTTCCTCGAAGGGCGGCACAAGGATCTCGAGGCGTCCCTCCGCGCTCGGATGCAGGAGGCGAGCGACCGCCAGGCGTACGAGCGCGCGGCGCGCTACCGCGACACGCTGCGCACGGTCGAGCGCCTCTCGGTCCGCCAGCACATCGCCTCCGTCGGCCTCGAGGACCAGGATTACCTCGCCCACCACGAGGAGGGAGGCCAGGTCGCCCTGCAGGTTTTCCAGATGCGGAGCGGGAAGATCTCGGCGCGGCGCGAGTTCACGTTCGACGATCTCGAGTTCGACGCGGCGGCCTTCTACGCGGCGGCCCTCACCCAGTACTACGCCGACGCGCCTCCGCCCCCCGAGATCTACCTTCCCGCCCTCCCGCGCGACGGGGGGCTGGTCCTCCGGTGGCTCGGGGAGCGCCGGAGAGGGAAGGTCGTCCTCAAGGTCCCCGAGCGCGGGGTGAAGAAGCGCTTCCTCGACCTGGTCGCGAAGAACGCCTCGCTCGCGTTCGAGTCGCGCTTCCGGACCGGGCACTCCCACGGGGTGGAGGCCCTCGAAGCCCTCGCCGAGACGCTCGGACTGGACGAACCCCCCTTCCGGATCGAATGTTTCGACGTCTCGAACCTGCAGGGGACCGACACCGTGGCGTCCTTGGTCGTCTGGGAAGGGGGGAAGCCGAAGAAGGCCGACTACCGTTCCTTCCACATCCGCACGGTGAGGGGCCCCGACGACTTCGCGGCGATCGCCGAGGTGGTGACCCGGCGCTACCGCCGCGTCCTCGCCGAAGGGCGGCGCCTCCCCGATCTGGTCGTGATCGACGGCGGGTCGGGGCAGGTGGGAACCGCGGTCCGCGCTCTCGCCGCCGAGGGCCTCCCCACCCTCCCGATGATCGGCCTCGCGAAACGGGAAGAGGAGATCGTCCTCGCGGCGGGCGGAGAGCCGATCCGTCTCGATCGGTCGCACCCCGCGCTCCGGCTCCTGCAGCGCGTCCGCGACGAGGCCCACCGCGTCGCCGTCACCCGTCACCGCAAGAAGCGGTCGCGGCGGACCCTCCGCACCGGGCTTCTCGACCTTCCCGGGATCGGCCCCGTCACCGCGCGGAAGCTCCTCCGCGCCTTCGGGAGCGCGAGCGCCGCGCGGAGCGCCCCGAAGGAGGCGGTCGCGGCGGTCGCGGGGCGGAAGGCGGCCGAAGCGCTCGAGGCGGCGCGCGCAGGCGCCTCGCGATGAGGCCCCCCCCGGGGGGAGCCGCGAGGTTCCATCCGCACCGGTGGGGGCCGTTCGTCGTCGCCCCCCTCGCCCTCGTCCTCGCGGCGGCGCTCGGCTTCACCTTCATCGCGGAGTCGCGGAAGCAGGGAGGAGGGTTCGGGCTTCCCCTCGACGACGCCTGGATCCACCTCGGTTACGCGCGCACCCTCGCGGAGACCGGGAGGTTCGCCTTCACCGAGACCTCGGCGGACGCCCAGGGGTCGACCTCGCCCCTCTTCACCCTCCTCCTCGCCTTCGTGTGGCCGTTCATCCCGGACGAGAAGTTCCTCGCCTACGGCGCCGGGATGGCGGCGCAGGGGATGTTCCTCGCGATGCTCGTGCCGTGGGCGATGCACCGCTTCCGCTCGCTCGTCTGGGGGGCGGCGGCCGCCCTCCTCGTCGTGATCGACGGCCGGGCGATCCTGATGTCGGTGTCCGGGATGGAGACGAGCCTCTTCCTCGCCGCGGTCGCGGCCGTCTTCGCTGCCCGCGCGGAAGGGCGCTGGCTCGTCGCCTCCGGCCTCGCGGGGCTCTCCGCGTGGATCCGGCCGGAGGGGGCGCTCCTCGCTGCGATCGTCCTGATCGACGCCCTCCTTCCGGGGGGCTCGCGGGAGGGGGGAGAACGACGCCGCGGCCGGATCGCGCCGTCCCGGCGGACCGTTTTCCGGATGGCGGCGGTCTCGCTCGCCGGGATCGGCTCGTGGATGGCCTTCAACGCGATCGTCGGCGGGAGGCTTCTTCCGAACACGTTCGCCGCGAAGACCGCCTTCTACGCCGGGAACTCGCGCCTCGATTTCCTCTCGGACGACGTCGTGGCTCCCTTCCTCCACGGAGGCTGGCTCGTTCTCCTTCCCGGGGCGCTCTGGGCGATCGCGCGCGAGGTGCGGCGCCTGGTTTTCCGCCGCCAGGGGATCCTGCGGCCGGAGACCGGTTGGGTCGCGGCGATCCCCCTCGCCTACCTGCTCCTCCTCCCGTTCGGGCATCGCTTCGCGCGCTACCTCCTCCCGATCCTCCCCGCCTTCGTGATTCTCGGAATCGAGGGGACGCGCGACCTCGCCCGCCGGATCCTCCCGGCGCACGGGGGGGCGGCGGCGTGGGCGGTCGTCCTCCTCGCTTTCGCGCTCCAGGGGGTCGCGCTCCCGGTAGCGAAGCGGGAGTACGCGACCTTCTGCGACTACCACCTCGACCGTCACGAGAAGACGGGCCGGTGGCTCGCCGCGAACACTCCGCCCGACGCGGTCGTCGCGACGCACGACGTCGGCGCGATCGGCTTCTACGCGCGGCGGAGGATCGTCGACACGGTGGGGGTCGTCGAGCCGGTGTCGCCGGAACTCCTCGAGCGCGGGGGAGACCGGAAGTCGCTCGCCGCCCGGCTCACCGCGCGCGGGGTGACCCACGTCGCCGCGCTCCGGAACTGGCTCGAGGTCGCGAACGTCGACCCGCTCTTCGTCGCCGACCCCCGCCCCGAGATCCTCGAGGTCTACCCGTGGATCCCGGGCCGCTCGCACCTCGTCGACGCCCGGGCCTCGCGCCTCGGTCTTCGTGCGGCGGAGGCGCTCGCTCGAGGGGACGCTTCCGGGGCGCGGGCGCTCCTCGAGGCCTCTCTCGCGATCGACGGGGAGAACGCGCGCGCGTGGCTCCTCCTCGGCGGAGCGTTCGAGATGGAAAGACGCCTCCCGGAGGCGGGGAACGCCTACCGGCGGTCCCTCGCGCTCCATCCCGATTCCGACACCGTGCGTTTCCGTCTCGCCGCGAACCTCGCGGCGCGGGGCGAGCGGGATGAGGCGCGCTCCCTCGCCGGAGATCTCCTGGCCCGCCATCCCACGGACGAGAGGCTGCTCGCCCTCTACCGGGCGCTCGATCCTCCCTGACCGAGGCGCCGGGCGATCCCCTCGAGTTCGTCGGTGTCCGCCCCTGCGGCCCGCGCGGCTTCGATCGCACGCGCGATCGCCTCGCGTCCCCCCTGGACGTCGCCCGTCATCACGCGCGCTCCGGCGAGCGCCCTCAGGACCTCGACCCAGCGCGGGTGCGACGCGGCGAGCGGCTCGAGAAGAGGACGGGCCTTCGACGGGCGTCCTGCGGCGAGGAGCGCCTGCGCGAGCGCGAGGGTCCGCCCCGGCGAGTCGGCCTCCTCCCGATGGGCGCGCTCGAGCGCGGGGAGGCAGACGTTCGCGAGCGCTTCCCAGTCTTCGGCGCTCTCGAGAGGGCGGAACGGAAGCGCCGGGAAGGCGGCACGTGTCGCGGCGATCCCCTGGGGAAGGGTTCCCGCGAGGATCGCTCCCGGTTCGATCTCGACCCACGCCGCCTCGAGCCCCGAGGCGGAGGCGGCGGCGAGGGAGGGGAGGAGGACCGGGTCGCCGGCGTCGAAGACGAGGGTCGCCGCGCGGACGGCGGAGAGGTCGACGCCGATCCGCCGCGCGTGCTCCCGCGTGTCGCGGCGCTCGTGTCCCATCGCCCGCCGGTCGGAGAGGGCGGGGGCCCGTGCGACCCGGGCGTCGGTCAACCCGAGGCGATCGAGTGTGGGCAGGTCGGAGGCGTAGGGAACGATTCCGACGCTCGACAGGGCGATGTGCAGGTCGCGCGGGATCCTCCCGTTCGAGACCCAGGAGCGAAGCCGCTCGGCCTGCGGCCGGAGCGATTCGAGGAAGGCCCGGTGCTCCTCCTGGCGGATCCCGACGAAGCGGTCGGTCAGCCGCGACAGGCGCGCCCGATGCGCCTCGGCGAGGGCGCGCAGCCCGGGAAGGCCGTAGACCGGGTCGGCGGCGGGGTCGAGGAAGGCGGCCGCCTCCTCGGAGCCCGGGTCCCGGCCGGGGAAGCCGGCGCGGTAGCCGCCGTCGGGGAAGGTCGTGTGCGAGCGGAGCGGAAGCCAGACGAGACCGAGGAGGGTGAGCGCGGCGAGCGCGGCAACGGCAAGGCGCCCCCGCGCCGACGCGCCGAGTCGCATCGCGCCGAGACCGAGAAGGGCGAAGACCGGGGGGAAGACGATCCCGAGGGGGCGGTACTCGAAGTGGTCGCCGCCGATCGACGCGAGGTAGACGAGGTAGGGGACGAGGACCGCGAAGGCGAGTGTTCTCAGGCGTCCCCCGACGGCGGAGGCGAGCGGCAGCCAGATCCAGGCGCCGTACTCGATCGCGAAGGCGGCGAGGTAGTCCCCCCCGGCGTCCCACCACGTCCTCCCCCCGACCTTCGCGTGGTAGGTGTTCGGGAGCCACTCCCCGTAATAGGCGAAGCGGAAAGCGAAGTGAAGGGCGACCGGCGCGAGGAATCCGGCCGCGCGCGCGAGCCCGGCCCGCCGTTCGAGAACGACGACCGTCCCGAGGGCAAGGGCGCCGATCAGGATCCCCTCGGGACGCGTGAGCGCCGCGAGGCCGAAGAGGAGGCCCGAGACGGAGCGGCGCCTGTCGGTTTCCGTTTCGTCGAGGAGGCGGAGGAGGCCGGAGACGACGAGCAGTTCGAAGAGCCGCGTCTCGAGCCCGCTCGTCGACCAGACGGCGACGCTCCGCGTCGCGGCGAGGGCGAAGAGCGGGAGCGCGACGATCCAGGCGGGGGTTCCCTCCCGGGCGCGGCGCGCGAGGAAGGTCGCGAGGACGGCGAAGAGGGCGACCGTCGCCGCGGTCGAGAGGACGTGCGACGCCCGCTCCGGCTCGACGCCGAGGAACCGCGCGAAGGCGAGGAGGAGGACCCAGAGGAAGTTCGTGTACCCCTCGACCCGCTCCCCCCCCGGGTTGAAGACGAGGCCGTGCCCCTCGGCGAGGTTCCGGGCATACCGGAACGAGATGAAGGCGTCGTCGGTCGTGAAGGCGTAGTGGCGGGCGTGGGCGAGGAGGAGGAGGAGGGCGAGCGAGAGCCAGAGGGCGAGGCGGGTGCGGGTCGTCAGCAGCACCCGCACAGTCTACGCAACGTGGACGCGAGAGTGTGGGGTGCGGACGCCCGCCGATGCCGAGAGACCACGCGTGCCGAAGTTGCGGTGGGTGTGAGAGTTCCAGCGCCACGCCCGTGGCAACCGACCGGGGACGGCGCCTTTGGGACGGGGCGGAACCGGTGCCTGGAGGACCCAACGCAACTTCGGCCCGATCGATCACGACCCGGATCGCCGACGAGCGGCAGGTGGAAACCGCGGAGAACGCCCATGTCCCAACCCACAATCTCGCGGCCACGATGGATGCCGAGAGACCACGCGTGCCGAAGTTGCGGTGGGTGTGAGAGTTCCAGCGCCACGCCCGTGGCAACCGACCGGGGACGGCGCCTTTGGGACGGGGCGGAAACGGTGCCTGGAGGACCCAACGCACCTTCGGCCCGACCGATCACGACCCGGATCGGCAGTGAGAGGCAGCCGGAAAGCGCAGAGAACGCGCATGTCCCAACCCACACTCTCGCGGCCACGTTGCAGGGTACCGCGACGGTTGTCCCGGGCGTTGCCCCGTCCCTATATTCCCGCCGTGGGTTTTTGGAAGTCCGTCCCCGGCACGGTCCTCGTGGTCCTTCTCGCCGGTCTGTCGACCGCCGTCGGGACGATGGGCTGGCAGGTCTGGCAGGTGGTCCGGCCCAACCGGGTTCCGGGGGTCGCCGCCAACCTCGGTACCGAACTCGCCGGCGCCGAGGCGGTCCGGTTCGCCGCCTCCGACGGCACCGAGATCTCGGCCTGGTACCTCGAGGGGGAGGCGGGAGCGCCGGCAGTGATCCTCGCCCCCGATGACCGGCAGGGGAAGGCGGCCCTCCTCGATCTCGCGATCGTGCTCCAGCAGGCCGGCTTTCACGCCCTCGTCCTCGACCTCCGCGCGCACGGGGAGAGCGGCGGGACCGTCGCGACCCTGGGAGTCGCCGAGAAGCGGGACGTACTCGGCGCCGTCGACTGGCTCTCCCGGCGGAAGGGAATTGCGACCGGCCGGGTGGGGGCGTTCGGCGTCGGCGCGGGTGCCCACGCGATCGTCCTGGCCGCGGCCGACCGCCCCGCCCTCGGAGCGCTCGTTCTCGACGGTCTCTACCCCGATCCGTCGTGGGCGCTCGAGGCGCGGGTCTTCGAGGGGTGGGAGTTCGGCCGGAAGCGTCTCGGCTTCGTGGCGCGGGGGTGGTACCGGGTCCTGACCGGGGCGGGGGCGAGGGACGAGGACGCGACGACCGCCCTCGCCTCGCTCCGGGGGCGGGACGTCCTGCTTCTGACCGCCGAGGAGGAGCCCGGGCTCGCGGCCTGGGCGCGCGAGATCTACGAGGCCCTCCCGCAGGACCGCCGCTCGGAGGGGAACCTCGTCCTCCGCGAGGCGACGCTCGCGAGCGGGCTTCACGGCGAGGCGAGGAACGAGCTGAACCGCTACGTCGAGTCGTTCTTCTCGACCCGCCTCCGCGCCGGCTGATCGTCGGCGCGCGGCGGCTGCTACCCTTTGCGGATGCTGCGTCGTTCCGGGGCGGCCGCCGAGACCCTCGAGGAGCACCTCTCCGCCTCCCGGAAACGCGTCGACGCAGCGCTCGCGGCCGGACTCGCCCCCGTGGGAGAGGCTCCCGAGGTCCTCCACGAGGCGATCCGCTATACGCTCCTGCTCCCGGGGAAGCGCCTCCGCGCGGTGCTCGTCCTCGACGCGTGCACCCTCCTTCGCGGCGATCCGGAGCGCGCCCTCGTCCTCGCCTGCGCGGTCGAGCAGGTCCACGCCGCGTCGCTGATCCTCGACGATCTCCCGTCGATGGACGACGCGACCCTCAGGCGGGGAAAGCCGACGCTCCACAAGCGGTTCGGCGAGGCGAACGCGATCCTCGCCTCCGTCGCGCTCCTGAACGGTGCCTTCGGCGCGATCGCGTCGGCAGAAACGCTCCGCGAGGGGGAGCGGGTCCGCGCGGCGGCGATCCTCGCCGAAGCGGTCGGGGCGCGAGGGCTGATCGGCGGGCAGGTCGCCGACCTCGCGGCGACCGGCAGGCGGATCGACCTCGACGCGCTCGAATACATTCACAGCCACAAGACGGGCGCCCTCTTCATCGCCGCCGCCGAGCTCGGCGCCCTCGTCGCGAAGGGGAGGGAACGCGACGTCGAGGCGCTCCGCCGCTACGCGAAGAACCTGGGCCTCGCGTTCCAGATCACCGACGACCTCCTCGACTACAGCGGCGACCCGTCGAAGACCGGGAAAGACGCCGGGCTCGACCGCGACCGGACGACCTTCGTCAATCTCTCGGGGATCGACGGCGCGCGGCGGCTCGTCGACGAACTGATCGACGCCTCCCTCGAGGCGCTCCGACCGTTCGGGAAGCGCGCCTCGACGCTCCGCGGGATGGCGGAACTGGTGCGGGAGCGCGACCGGTGAGTCCTTCCGCTCCGTCCGGATACGAAGAGGTCCGCGAGAAACTCGTCGCTCGCGGTTACCTCTCCGGCCGGGTCGAGCGTTTCGTCCTCGCCGGGTTCGTCCGCCGGGGAGGGACCGCGCGGTCGATCGCGGGGACCGCGTTTCGCGCCGGAGCGCTGGGGGGCCCGATCCTCGGCGCGCTCCTGGCCGCGGCCGCCGTCGAGGCGAACCGCCCGATGCTCGGCGCCGCCGACGGGTTCGTCCTCTGGGCCTGGTTCGTGATCCCCGCGGCGGCGGCCCTCGCCCTGCTCGATTTCCTCGCGGCGGGGACGGTCTCCCTCCTCGCGAGGCGTCGCGGCGCCCGTCCTTCCGACACGTTGCGCGCCGCCCTCCTCGCCGGGATTCCGACCCTCGCCTACCTCGTCGTCCTGCGGTCCTGGGGTGAGGGGGAGGGGAGCCTCGCGGGCGATCTCGTCTTCCTCGCCGCGGCGATCGTCGCGACGCTGGTCGTCGCCTGGCTCGCCGGGGTCGTCTCGGTCGCCGGGATCGTCGGTCGCACGGGGGAGGTTCCGGTTCGACCGGGGCGGCGCGCGCGGTGGATCCTCGCGGCGGTGGTCGCGGGAATCGCGGCGGTCGCCCTCTTCGCCCTCGGGAAGCCGCTCGCCGCGGGCGGGGCCGAGCCCTCCCCCTTCGACACGGTCCCCGTGGAGAGGCCGCTCTTCTTCCTCGCGATCGATGGGCTCGACGCCGACCTTGTGGAGGCTCTCGCCGAGACCGGGCGCGTCGACGGACTTCTCGACGCGATGGCGCGAGGGGCGGTCTTCCCCATCCGTCCTCGGGGGGCCTCGGAGCCCCCCGAGGTGTGGACGACCGTCGCGACCGGCACCCTTCCCGAAGCCCACGGCGTGCGGGGGGCGGGGGTGGCCACCCTCCCCGGCGTCGCGACCCCGCTCCGCGCCGAGCGGGGACCCCTCCCGCTCGGGGCGGCGCTCCGCTTCCTCCTTCCGGCGCGAACCGCCCCGGTGAGCGGAGCGGGGAGGTCGGTGCTCGCCCTTTGGGAGATCGTGGGGCTCCGCGTTCCGGTCGCCGCCGTCGCCTGGTGGGCGTCGTGGCCTGCCCCTGCCGACGGCGCCGGACCGCGCGGCTACGTCGTCACCGATCGGGTCCTGGCGAAGCTCCTGTCGGGGGCGGAGCCCGACCGCGACACCGCCCCCGCGGCACTTTTCGGCCGGCTCCGTGCCGAGTTCGAGCAGACGCGTCGGCGCGCGCGGGAGCGGTTCGAGACGGAGATCGCCCCGACGGAGGCGGCGGAAGGGTTGCGCGCCTTCCTGTGGGAGTCGTTCCTGATCGACTTCCACGCCCTCGCCGCGACCGACTTCCTCCTCCGCGACCCCGAGGTGGGGGCCGCCTTCGTCTACCTCCCCGGCCTCGACATCCTGCGTCACCGTCTCGATGCCGCGGAGCGCGAAGCCGACCTCGCCTTCCGCCTCGAATCGCGCCGCGCCCTCGAGCGGTACGTCGGCTGGCTCGACCGGGTCGTGAGCGAAACCTCGGGGACATTCCTCCTCGTCGCGGATCCCGGACGTTCGGCCGGTCCGACCTCCGAGGGGTTCGTCGTGGTGAGAGGCGGTCCGGCGGAAGGGGCGTGCGTCGGGCCTTCGATCGGGCTCGTCGACGTCGCCCCGCTCGCCCTCCGTCTCGCCGGCTTCCCGGCGAGCCGCGAGATGCCGGGGGCGCTTCCCGGGCGGTGTCTCGGAGGGATCGAGGAACTCCCCCGCGTCGCGACCTTCGGCCGGCGCGCGGTTTCGGCCGACGCGGCGCGAAGCGAGTACGATCCGGAGATGGTCGAGCGATTGAAGAGTCTCGGGTATCTGAAGTAAGCATGCTCGCGGAGCGTCTCCTTCTCTTCTCCGCCGCAGCATTCCTCGCCCTTTCCACCGCGTGGATCGGATGGGTGCTCGCCCGTCTCCTCCCTCCCGAAGGAAGGGTTCTCGATCGAGTCGCCGCGGCGATCGTCGGAGCGGCGGCGACGCTCTACCTCCTCCTCCATGGCCTTCTCGCCCTCGGTGTCTTCCGGATCGTCCCCGCGTTCGCGGCCGTTGCGGCGATATCCCTCGCGCTGTGGGGGGCGCTGCGCCGGCGCGGCGTCCGCCCGTTCGGGGAGATCGAATCGGACCTCCGCGCCCTCTCGGGCTCGATCGGAGGAATGTCCCCCTATCTCCTCGGCGCAGCGCTCCTCCTCGGGGCGGTCCGCGTCGCGCGCGGGCTCGTCCTTCCCCCGCTCGCGTGGGACGCCCTCGTCTACCACCTCTTCAAGGCGGGACGCTGGGTCGCCCTCGGGACCCACCACGTCGAGGAGGCGCCGGGAGCGTGGGGGTTCTACGAGTGGTTCCCCTCCGCGGGGTCTGTCCCGGCGGCGTGGGCGTTCCTCGCGGCACGGGACGGGGCGCTCCTCGCGATCGCGGGAGGAGCGGTCTGGATCTCCGCCGCGTTCGCCGCCGGTTTCCTCGCGAGGCGCCTCGGCGCGTCGCGGGAAGGGGCGGTCGCTGCGGCCTCCGCGACCGCGACCGTGCCCGCGCTCGCGGGAGCGATCACCGCCTCGTACGCCGACACGGCCCTCGTCGCCCTGTTCCTCCTGGGCACCGCCTTCCTCGTCGCGCCGACTCCGCGGACCTCGCTCGTCGCGGGGACGGCTTGGGGGCTCGCGGGAGCGGTGAAGGTCAGCCTCCTTCCCGCCTTTCCTCTCGGCCTCGTCGCACTCGCGATCGCAGGGCGGCCGCGCGGCCGTTCGCTCCTCGCCTTCGCCGCCGGAGGCCTTCCGGTCCTCGCGACCGAGTACGCCCGAGCCTGGGTCGCGAAGGGGTCCCCGTTTTGGCCCTTCCCCGTCGCCTTCTTCGGGCGGACGCTCGTTCCGGGAGACGACGAGTTGGCGAAGCAGTTCGCCGGCTTCTACGCGCAGGACGTGATCGCGCGGTTCGGCCGTGTCGAGTTCCTCGAGTGGCTCTTCCTGTGGAAACGCCTCCCGGGGTCCGACTTCGCCGGCTTCGGCCCGCTGTCGGCCGTTCTCGCCGTGCTCGGCCTCGCCGCCCTCGGCCCCGCCATCCGGAAGGGAGGGGCCGGTTTCGCCGTCGCCCTCCTCGCGGCGGGAGCGGTCGTCCTCGCCGCGCTCTCGCCGGAGAACGTCGCTCAGCGCACCGTCTGGGTGGGGGTCCTCGGCCGCCACCTGGCCCCCGCCTTCCTCCTCCTCGTCGCCGCGGCGGCGACGCTCCGCTTCGAAGCGCTTCGCGGAGTCTGGCTCGCCGCCATCGGGTCGGCGTGGTTCTTCGCCTGGCCGCGCGGATGGGGGGAGACCGACGTCGCGGCGCTCGCGGCCCTCGTTCTCCCGGCCGCCTTCGGCGTCGTCCTCGGCCTCCTCGCCGGGTGGCTTGCCTTCCGCGGGACGAAGTCGGTCGCGCCGGCCCTTTCCGCCGGGGCGCTCGCCCTGGCGATCCCGGTCGCGATGGTCCTCCCCGGCATCCGCACCGAGACGCGGTGGGCGGCCTGGAACGAGACGCTCGGTGCCGACCCCCTGTACGATCTCCACTTCCTCGACCCTTTCGCCATGTCGGCCTGGCCCGCGTGGAGGAGGCTCGACGGGGGCGGTCACCGGATCGCGGTGACGGCGGGATATGCGATCGAGGGGCAGGCCTGGTATCTGTACCCGCTCCTCGGCTCGTCGCTCCGGAACCGGGTCTTCTACGTCTCGCCGATGGCCGAGGGGACGGCGCCGCGCATGGACCGGGAGCGCTGGATCGAAAGGCTCCGCGAGAAGGAGATCGATTTCGTGATGGCGCTCTCGCCCCCCTCGCTCGAACGGGAGATGTGGATGGCTCCCGACGCCGCGACCTTCCCCGTCGAGATCGAGAACCGCGAGGCCGGCTGGGCCCTCCACCGTTTCGCCGCGGAAGGGAGAGAGCGGTGAGCCGGGAGAAGGCGCTTCGCTGGGTCCTCCTCCTCGCGGCCCTCGCGGCGCTTCTCCTCCACGCGCGGGTCTACGCCTTCCTCTGTGACGACGCCTTCATCTCGTTCCGGTACGCGAAGAACCTGGCGGAAGGACACGGCCTCGTCTTCAACCCCGGGTTCGAACGGGTCGAGGGGTACACGAACTTCCTTTGGGTGCTGATCCTCGCGGCGGGGGACCGCCTCCTCGGGATGAAGCCCGAGGAACTCGCGAACCCCCTTCTCGTTCTCGCGACCGTCGGGCTGTTCGCCCTCGTCGCCCGGAGGGCGCAGGGGGAGCGCGAGGAAGGGGAGGCGTGGTGGCCCGCGCTCGTCCCCCTCGTCCTCCTCGCCGCGACGCGCAGCGTCGCCGTCTGGACGACGAGCGGGCTCGAGACGCGCCTCTTCGAGCTGCTCGTCGTGGCGGCGACGCTGCGCCTTGTCCGAGAAACCGGCGCGATCGCCGACGCCCATCGCACCCTCGTCCCGTGGTCGGGGCTCCTGTTCGCCCTCGCGACCCTGACGCGTCCCGACGGGCTGCTGATGGCGGGGTGCGCGATCGGGGTCGCCGCACTGCTGACGCTCGGGGCGTGGCGGAAGACGTGGAAGCACCGCCTCCTCCAGGGGGTGCTCTTTGCGGTGCCGGTCACCCTGCACTTCGTCTGGCGATACGCCTACTACGGGGCCTGGCTCCCGAACACGTACTACGCGAAGGTCGGGGGGAGGACGTGGTGGGAGATGGGAGGGGCGTATCTCGCCTCTTTCGCGCTCGAGTACTTCGTCGTCCTTTGGGTTCCGTTCGTCGTCCTCGCGGTCGCCCGGCACGCGAGACGGGCGACGCTCGGCATCCCGCTCGTCTACGCGGCGGTCGTCGTGCCGCACGCGCTCTACGTCGCGCGGATCGGCGGGGACCACTTCGAGTACCGTCCCCTCGACCTCTACTTCCCGTTCCTCTACCTCCTGATCGGCGACGGGATGCGGGAGGCTGCGGCGCGATGGGGGGCGGTCGCGTCGCTTCCGCGAAAGATCCCGACGGTGGGGCTCGCGGGGCTCGTGTTGCTCGGGGTCTGCTGGATCCCGTGGCGGTCGCACCGGGAGTTTCCGAAGGAGTTCATCCCGGGGTTCCCGGGCATGCGAACCGGGCGGACGCTCGCGAGCGCGTACCTCGACCCAGCGGACGATCCGCTCTTGCGCTCGCCGGGACTGCGTGCGGTCGCGACCGCCCATCGCGATCTCCTCCGGACGACGACGAGCCGTCTCGTGGGGACCCGCGCGGAGGAGCACCGGCTCTTCCTCGGAACCGCGATCCGGACCGGGAGGAAGCTCCGCGAACTGGTCGACCGAGGGGTCCTTCCCGCGGACACGCACATCGCGATCAGCGCGGTCGGGGTGATCCCGTACCTCTCGGGCCTTCGGACGCTCGATCGCCTCGGTCTGACCGACCCGGTCGTCGCGCGGATGCCTCCGAACGAGCTGCGGATCCTGGCGCACGACCGGCACGCGACGATCGACTACGCCGCGCGGATCGGCGTCGACCTGTGGGCGGAGGATCCCGTCCACCCGTGGCTCGCCCTCGACGACTCTCGTCTCGGATACGTCCTCGACGACGCGCGGAAGGCCGAGCGAGACGTCCATTTCGCCGAGATCGACGGAGGGGTGATCCTCGCGCGGTTCCCGAACGGGGAGGTCCGCGGAAAGCAGCGCTTCCCGAAACTCACCTTCCATTCGACGCTCCGGAACGCGGAGGCGGTCGCGGCTCTTCGCCGCGCGGCAGCCGCGGCGGAACGGGCGCAGCTCGCGACGCGACCCGACTCGCTCGAGGCGCGCGTCGTCGCGGCGCTTTCGCTCGCCGAGGAGGGAGATCTCGACGGGGCGGTGCGGTCGCTCGAAGGGCTCGACCGGCCGGACGATCCGAACGTGCTCTTCAACCTGGGGACGCTCTACGCGAGGCAGGGGAGGTACGAGGAGGCGGTCACGGCGCTGCGCACGGCGGTTGCGACGGTGCCCGATTTTCCGGGAGGGCGATTCAACCTCGGCCTGGCGCTCGGGCGATTGGGGCGCTGGGAGGAGGCGCGCGTCGAACTCGCGGCGGCGGTCGATCTCGATCCGACCGATCCGACCCCGCTGTACGCGTTCGGAGCGGCGTGTCTGGTTCTGGGGGATGACGCGGGACGGGTCCGAGCCGCCGAGCGCCTCCGGAGGCTGGGCAGCGCTTCCGCCGTGGAGCTGGCCGAGCGGCTCGAGCGAGGAACGCCGTGAAGATCGAGTGAAGATCGAGGAATGTCCCCAACGCCCCTTGTCGAAATAGGACTAACGCCGTACACTTTCCGTCGTCGTATATTGCAGCGTTCGATCCTGGAGGAGCCCTTGCCCACGACCGATCCGGCCGCCCTCGACCGTCCGAAGCGCAACCCGAAGACCGCCTTCCGCGATTTCGGCGCGGACGGCGGCCTCGTCGTCCTTCCCGGACGGGCCGAGGTCAAGGTCTTGAACGCGGTCGCCATGGCGATCTACCCCCTCCTCGACGGCACCCGCACGCGGGACGAGATCGTCGCGAAGATCGTGGAGGAGTTCGACATCTCGGCCGAAGAGGCGAGGACGGACCTCGACCGGTTTCTCGCGGACCTGGCCGAGCACGGAATGCTCGCCGGCACCGATTCGAACTGAACCCCGGAGGACTTCGTGGCCGAAGCCCAGATGAATCCCTATCGGAAGCTCGTCGAGAAGGCGTTTTCCGATTCGATCCCTTTGAACGCCCAGTTCGAGCTGACCTACCGTTGCAACCACCTCTGCACCTTCTGTTACAACGCCCCCGACGGGAACCGGGAGATGACGACCCCGGAGATCTTCGATTCCCTGCGGAAGATCTCGGAGTTCGGGGTCCTCTACATGACCCTGACCGGCGGCGAGCCCCTCTGCCACAAAGACTTCTTCAAGATCGCCGACGAGACTCTCCGCCTCGGGATGGCGCTCCGGATCTACTCGAACGGGTATCTGATGGCGGACCCGGCGGTCGCCGACAAGATCGCCGAGCGGCACCCCATGGAAGTCGAAATCTCGATCCACGGGGCGAAGGCGGAGACCCACGAGGCCCTCACCCGGATCAAGGGGTCGTTCGACAAGACGATCGAAGGGGTCCGGAACCTCCGCAACCGCGGCATCAAGGTCCAGCTCAAGACCCCGATCACACGCCTCAACCAGAACGAGCTCTTCGGAATCCGCGACATCGCGGACGATCTCGGCTGCTACATCATCTTCGACGCGGTGATCACGCCGAAGGACGACGGGAGCCTCGACCCCCTCTCCCTCCGCCCGGGGGACGAGTTCCTCCAGAAGTACTGGGGGGAGTGGTACCTCGACCTCCACCACGGGAAGCTTCCCCCGAAGAAGAACCATTGCGCCTCGGACGGCGCCGAGGCGAACTGCGGCACCGGGCGGAGCGGGTTCACGGTCGACCCGTACGGGAACATCCTCCCGTGCGTCGCCTTCCGGCGCTCGGTCGCGAACATCAAGAACCTCACGAGCCTGAACGAGATCTGGGGAACCTCCCCGGTGCTCGCGGAAGTCCGTAAGTTGGCCGTCGACGCACGAACCAATCTGAACAAGCACGAAGATGGGCAGTACTTTTCCGGGTTCTGTCTCGGGGTGGCCGAAAAGCAGGTCGGAGATCCGCTCGGCCTTTACCCGCAAGCCGAAATCAACGCGAAAGCGGTCCGTCGTGCCTACGAACTGTTGCAAATCGGGGAGCCCTCTCGGGGATAAAGGCCTTGAAATGGGGGAGGGCTCGGCGTATAAGTCCGGGCGTCCCGGGGGAGAGTCATCCGGGCGCTGTAGTCATGTAACCGACCGAGAGGTCCGAACACGGATTTGACACTCCAGATCAGGGGGAGGCAATGAAGAAGACGTACGAGCGTCCGGCGATCCTTCACACCGAAAAGCTCGAAGCCCGTGCGGTGAACTGCACCAAGGCGGACGACTCCTGCGCGGGCGGGACGATCCAGAGCTAAAAGGGACATCATGAGACTCAGATTCCGCGGAATCTGGGTCCTGTCCTGGTTGATGCTCGGGGGGGCTCAGGCGGGTCCCCCCGATTCCGTCTTCATACCGGAGCGGACGGCGCCCGACGCTCGGGCCTTCCGCTTCCGTGTATCTCCGCCCGCGCTCTCGGCCGCGCCCGACGGGGCAGGGTCGTACCGCATCGACCTCGAAGGGTTCCGATCGCGGGAGGCCCGTCCCGGCGCTCCCGATCTCCCGTACGAAATCGTCCGCATCGCGATCCCCGAGGGGGTCACCCCGCGCCTCGAGGTCCGCGCCCTGATCGAAGGCCCGCTCCGCGGGATCCGCCCGCGGGCGGTTCCGAGCCTCGCGTTCGACGTTCCCCCCGAAGAGGCGGGCGAATCGCCCGACCGGCCGCGGCGCTCGGTCGTGCGGCACGAGCGAGCGATGGAGGATCCCGCCCTCTTCGCGGGTGGAACGTCCGCTCCGGTCGCGGAACTGGGCGCAATCGGCCGCTTCCGCGACCAGCGCTTCGTCGAGGTGAGGGTCCGGCCGGTCCGGTGGAACGGCCGTGCCCTCCTCGTCGCCCGTTCGTTCGAGGTCGTCGTTCACTTCGACGGCGACCGAGGATCGAGGAGTGTCCCGGCGCCTTCCCGCTTCGAGGATCTCTACCGCGGCACCTTCCTGAACTACGCGCAAGGGACGACGTTCCGAGGCGGCGGTGAGGTCGAGCCGCAGGCGGCCGCGTCGACGATCGCTTCTTCGGGGCCGATCCGCCGGATCCGCGTCCGGGAGGACGGCGTCGTCCGGATCGACGCCTCGCGGGTGTCGGGGACGCCGTTCGCGGGGCAGCCCCTTTCCCAGTGGAAACTGACGAACCGCGGGGTCGAAGTCCCGCTCGACGTCCGGGACGCGAACCTCAACGATCTCCTCGACGCCGGGGACTGGGTCCAGTTCTGGGGAGAGCGCCTCGACGACGAGCCGAAGACGGTCCTGAACACCGACATCCCCGGGACCGAGATCGACCTCTTCGAGTACCGGGACTTCACCGACGAGAACGTCTACTTCCTGACGATCGAGGCAGGAACGCGCGCACGGATCGCCTCGCGCGACGCGGCGCCGACGAACGTCAGGACCCCGCCGAACGACTTCGAGGAGACCGCCCACCAGGAGGTCGATTCCCCCGACGGCTGGCGCCCGCTCGGTGCCGCCGATCCGTGGTACTGGACGCCGACCCTGACCTCGGGCGGGGTGAGCGACAACCGGACGGTGAACGTGCCCCTCCCCGGCCTCGCGTCGGGGACCGCCCCGGTCCAGGTCCGCGCGAAGATCCGAGGGCTCACGGAGAACTTCAACCTCACCCCCGACCACAAAACGCGGGTGAGCCTCCAGAACGCGTCGAACACGACCCTCGCGACGAACGACGACGACGGGACCTTCGACGGGCGCACGCTTTACACCCACGATTTTTCGTGGCCGGGAACCGGCGGGACGCTCTCGGACCCCGCGAAGGTGCGGATCGACGCGCGGCCGATCGCCTCGGGGACGCACCAGGTGATCCTCGACTGGGTGGAGATCGACTACCGCCGGCTCTTCCAGGCGGTCGGGGACGAGCTGGTCTTCGCCTGGCCCGACGGCGACGCCGAATTCGTCGTGTCGAACCTCGCGGGCTCCTCTCCGAGGATCTACGAGCTGACGGGGGGGACCCCCGTGCGTCTCGCGAACGCGGCGGTGACGGGGACCGGTCCGTTCACGGTCCGCTTCCGGGTCGACGCCGACGGATCGGGAGCCGAGCGGCGCTTCGTCGTCTTCGGCGACGGCGGCGTCACCGTTCCCGCCTCGGCCGACTTCACGGAGGACACCGTCTCGGACCTGAGGACGAACACCTCCCAGGCCGACCTGATCGTGATCGCGCACCCCGGCGTTTACGGGCCGCTCTCGCAGGCGCGTCTCGCCTCCCTCCTCGCGTGGCGCCAGACGAACCAGGGGATCACCTCGCGGGTCGTCCTCCTGGAAGACGTCCAGGACGAGTTCGGCGACGGTCTCCCCGGTCCGGTCGCGATCCGGAACTTCCTCCGGTGGGTCATGACCCCGGGGGACGGGTGGGCCGAGCCGAAGCCGACCGACGTGCTGTTGCTCGGCGACTCGTCCTACGACTACAAGGCGGGGACGGCGAACGGCACCTTCGTCCCGACGCAGATCCTCTTCAAGGACGACCCGTCGTTCGGCTACTACGCGAGCGACATCCTTCTCGGGACGGTCGTGGGAGCCGACGACCTTCCCGACCTCGCGGTGGGGAGGCTTTCCGCGAGGAGCGACGCCGAGCTCGACGTCGTCCTCGACAAGATCCTGACCTACCAGCAGGCCCCGCCGGCCGGGAACTGGCGGAAACACGCGGTGACGATCGCCGACCGCGGGAAGAACTACAACGTCAACGAAGCCGTCGACTTCGAGACCGTGAACGCGAACGCCCTCGCGACCCTGAAGCGGCCTCCCCACACCTCCTCGGAGCTGCGCTACTGGAGCGACTACTGCGGGGGTCAGATCGTGGGATGCACCGCGACCGCGACCGAAGCGATGCGGTCCGACATCAAGGCGGCGGTCAACGGGACCGGCGCCTTCGCCGGCTTCGGCGGGGTCTCGATCCAGCAATTCAACGGCCACGGGAACTTCGACGTCTGGTCGGACGACGCCTTTTTCGACAACCGCTCTCCCGCCTTCGATACCGACGACCTCGTGAACGGCGGGCGACTTCCGTTTCTCCTCGTCCATAACTGTCTCACCGGCGGCTTCATGGGAGTCGGAACGCGGACCCTCGGGGAGGACTGGCAGAAGAAGGGCGCGGGAGGCGCGGTTGCGGTGTACGCCCCCTCCGGGCTCTCCCAAGGCTACTTCGGCGACCGGGCGAGCGCGACGATCTGGGGGTCGTTCTTCGGGAACCGGAAGGAGCGGCTCCTCCACGTGCCCCTCCTGGAGAACTGGATCGACCTCTGCGGCTCGGGGGCGACGCAATCGTGCCAGTCGTACGTCCTCCTCGGCGATCCGCTCACCCGGACGGTTTTCCCGAGCGTCGAGCCGGCGACGGACCTGACGGCGGCCGGGGGGAACGCGCAGGTGTCGCTCTCCTGGACGCCGAGCGCGACACCGGGGGCGTCCTATGACGTCTACCGGGCCCTCGCCTCGACGAGCCCGAACTACGCGAAGGTCAACGCCTCGCCGATCGCGGGGACGAACTACCTCGACACCGGGGTCGTGAACGCGAAGACCTACTACTACTACGTCGTCGCCCTCGACGCCTCGGGGTTCGAATCGCGCTGGTCCAACTTCAACTCCGATTGCGCGGTCGAAGGCCCGGACTGCGTCCAGGCGACCCCCCTCAACCCGAACCCGCCCGCGCCGCCGACGGGGCTCGTCGTCGCCGACCCCGAGACGGGAGGGAAACTGAACCTCAGCTGGACGGCGAACGCGGAGACCGACCTCCAGAACTACGAGGTCCGCTACGGGACGACCCCGGGGGTCTATCCGAACGTCCGCAACGTGGGGAAGAGCACGTCCGACGTTCTGACCGGCCTCGAAAACGGCACGACCTACTACATCGTGATCACCGCGACGAACACCTCGGGGAAGACGTCGGCGCCGTCCGAGGAGAAGAGCGGAACGCCGACCTGGGTGCGGGGGACGCGATCGCCCGGCTTCATCGCGACGCTCCGCGTGAGCCGGTCGGGGACCGACGCCGCGCTTTCCTGGGATGCGGTGACGACCGACATCTACGGAAAGCCCGAGACGGTCGCTCACTACGAGATCTTCCGGAGCACGACCGCCGACTTCGTTCCGAGCGCGGGGAACAAGGTGGGGCAGGTGACGGGGACGAGCTTCACCGACCCCGGCACGATGGAATTCGCCGACCCGAACTATCACTGGCTCGTCCGCGCGGTCGACGTCGACGGGAACTTCGGAGGCGCGGGGTACCAGCTTCCGAACGGGATCGACGCGCTGACCCTCTCGAAGTCGACGGTCACGCCGGGGAACGTGATCCTCTCGTGGCCGGCGGTCGTGACCGACTTCGACGGGAACCCGACGCGGATCGAGAGGTACGAGGTCTACGCCGCGGGGGCGCCGTTCACGCGGGAGGCGATCCGGGACGGGACCGTTCCGCTCCTTCAGTCGACGACCGCGACCTCGATCGAGATCACCCCCGACGCCGCGAGCCGCTATTATTCCGTTCTCGTCGTGGACACTCGGGGAAACAAATCCTCGTTCTGACCTCCCGGGGCCGCGACGGCGGGGGACCGGTGAGCGGCGACGAGCATCCGGAGCATCCGGGCCCCTACCCCGACGCCACCGAGCGGTTCCTCGTCGAGGCCGCCCTCGAGGGGGATGCGCGGGCCTTCGAGGCGATCGTGCGTCGGCAGGAGGGGACCGTTCTCCGCGTCCTGCGCCTGATGGGGGTGCGGGCGTCCGAGCGGGAGGACGTCGCCCAGGAGGTCTTCCTCCGAGTCTTCCGGCATCTGCGGGGGTTCGACCCGGCGCGCCCCCTAGCGGGCTGGGTCTACCGGATGACGGCGAACGCCGCCCTCGACTGGAGGGCGCAGAAGGGGAAGGACCGGAGCGTCCCGATCGAGGAGGGGCACGAGGAGCGGGCCGCTCCCGACGTTTCGGAGGATTCGCTCCTGGCCCGCCGGCTCGAGGGGGCGCTCGCCGCCCTCCCGGACCGGGAGCGGGCGGTCTTCGTCCTCAAGGAACTCGAGGGGCTCGAAACGGGAGCGGTGGCGAGGGCCCTGGGAATCACCCAGATTACCGTCCGTCGGCATCTCGGCCGGGCCCGGGAGCGGGTCCGGGGGGCCTTGCTCGAGAAAAGTAGGGGGGGTTGAACGCTTCGTCCCCGGGCCCGGTATTCCCCAGTGTGCGAGGTGGAACGATGTCCAGGAAACCGACCCATCCCGACCTCCTGAACGAGGCGATCGCGGCCTGGAGGCGCTCGGAGCAGGCCCCCGAGGCCCTTCGCCCGGAGAGCCGCGGGCGGATCGTCGAGGCGGCCTTCGCGGACGCGGCGAGCCGCATCCCCGCCGGCTTCCGCCCTCTGTTCGCCCCGAAGCGCTGGGTCGCCGCCCTCGCCACCGTGTCGATGGTCCTGGTGGCGGCGGTGGCGATCCTTTTCCAGCAGGAGCGGGTGGGGGGGGCGACGCTCGTGGCGGCCGACAAGGTGGGATCCGAAGTCGTTTTCACCATCGCGAACGGAAACCGTACCCATTCCGTCAAGAAGGCCACCCATCCTGCCCTCCTCGAGCGGGCGGAGGCGGTGGAGGTGACCGACGGTCGTTACTCCGACGCGGGCCACGACTCGGCCGCGATCGTGTTCTATAGGATTGATTGATCGGTGTTTACGGGTTGCATCCACAACCGCCTTGGGGGGGAGGATTCCGAGATTCCGTCCTTGACGATTCACGACTTCCCGGTACATTTAGCGGGCGCGTTCGCATTGGGGCGACGTCTCGCATCCGGGGGAGTGGCGGCCGAGGGGGGTCCCGGAAAGCGAGCCCACATGGCAAAGACCTCGGAGGAGATCGGATGACGAAGAAGATGTTTGTGGGGGGCACGGTGATCGCCCTCGCCGTCGCGCTGACGGCGGGTGGTCTCATGGCCTCGAACATGGGCTTCAAGCTCAACTACACGCTGAATCAGGCGGCGGCCGGCGTTTCGAAGACTGGCACGAACGTGCTCGCCCTCCCGGACTTCCGGCAGAGCGGCTTGAACACCGCGAAGAACCTGATGGATGACATCGGGTTCGCGCAGACGCAGAACATTCAGAAGTTCCTCGAAGCGACGGACGGCCTTCAGTTGTACACCGGCCGTAAGGGCACCGGGGCGGACTTCTCCCTAACGGCGGGAGAGGGCGTGTTCGTGAAGATGACGACCACCGTGAACTACATCGCGGTGGGTTCGGACGATCCAACCACGTCGTACCCGCTGAACGCCGTCGGTGCGGGAACGTCGAAGAGCGGAACGAACTTCTTCGCGTACAACTACCACCAGACCGCGGGTACCGCGAAGGCGCTGATGGACGACATCGGATTCGCGAATGTGCAGAACGTTCAGAGATTCCTCAAGGCGACCGACGGTCTCCAGCTTTACACCGGCCGGAAGGGAACGGGTGCGGACTTTTCGCTCGTCCCGGGCGAAGCGTACTTCGTGAAGATGAGCACGACGGTGAACTACACGCCGTCCCACTATTGATCAGGGGGAGGAAGCGAGAACATGCGAAAGACGAAGACGATTCTTGGACTTCTTGCGACGGTGGCGGTAGTGCTCGCGGTTTCCGCGATCGACGCTTCCGCCAACTGCATCCCGGCGAAGGTCGCCGGCAACTTCGATCCCGCGCTCGGACTTTACGCCCCGTGGATCCCCGGCGCGCCCGTCAACGAGGGAACGCTGAAGGGTCGGTTCTGGACTCAGGGGAACCGCTCGGGCGGCAACGAGGGGGCCCTCCAGGGCTTCCTCTACTTCTTCGCCGGCACCATTTACATGAACGCGAACCTCGGTGACGGAGACGTCGTCGGCTGCCCGGCGAACCGTCTCTTGACTGTCGCCCAGGTCGAGACTCTGGACGGCGGCGGAACCCGGTTCCTCGCGGCCACCGTTGACGAGATCAGCGGCCCTGCGTTTGACTTTCAGTACGGAAACCTCGGCTCTCTTGAGCTCGTCGAGATGCCCAGGATCCAGGTTTTGTCGTCCTCGCGAAGTGGAAGCGTTGTTACGCTGAACTTCTCCATTCCGCCCATCACTGGGACGTACGGCCCTGGAGCAGACACGGCGATCCAGGCCGTGAACGTCCTGAGCGCCGCCGGCACCGCCGACCCCGGTCGGAACGCCGCCGCCTACACGCTGCTTCAGAGGTTCCCGACGACGGCCGGCAGCCCGGTCAACGGCAGCGTGACGGTAGACTGCTCGAACACCGCGACCGATCGGTTCGTCGTGACTCAGATCGAGTTTGACCAGGGCGTGGGCAGCGATCTCGTCAGCCGTGCCGTCCGTGTCGAGTGCGACCCGACGCTTGCCGATCCGAATCGCGAATTCAAGATGATCGACGGTCCCAAGGACAAGCCCCGCCCCGTTCGGGAGCGGTAAGACTCCTGTCTCTGGTTCCCTTGAAGAGGGCCGCGGCACCCGCCGCGGCCCTCTTTTTGTCTGCGGGTCGCTCGATCAGTATCATCATGGAGCCATGAAACGCTTTCGCGTCCTCACCCTCTTGGGACTCATACCGTTGGGTCTGTTTTCCTCCGGGTGCCCCGGATCGAGGGGAAAGGCCCCGTCGGAGGCGCCCGCTTCGACTGCGCTCCCTTCGTCCCTCGTCTTGATCACACTGGAGCAGGTACGCCCCGAACGTCTCGAAGCGTATGGCGGGCCGATCCCGACGCCCGCGATCGCGGCCCTCGCTGCGGATGGAATCCTCTTCGAGAACGCTTCTACACCGATCCCCCTCGCGCGACCGGCACTGGCGTCCCTTTTCCTGGGGCTCGCCCCCGATCGAACGAACGTCCGCGACGAGGAGAGCGACCGTTTGATGCCGAGAGCGCGGACGCTCGCGGCGATGTTCTCGGAACGCGGCTTCGAAACCGCTGCCTTCGTCTCCTCGCCGCTGGCGTCCTATTCGTCGGGTCTGGATGCCGGCTTCGCGATCTTCGACGGCCCGGAAGATCTCCTCGTCGGTCCGGCGCGGAATTTCCCTCCCGTGAGGCCGGCCGCGGATCTCGCGGCGAACTTCGGAAAGTGGATCGGGACGTTGCCTCCCGGGAAGAACTTTTTTGCCTGGGTGCATTTCGCCGACGCCCGCGGATTCCCGGCAGCGCTCGCGGACGATCCGAACTCCTTGTCGTACCAGGTCGCCCTGGGAGAGATCGACGCAGGGATCGGGGCGATCCGGAACGCCCTGTCGACGCGCTCCCGTCCGGTCGAGATCGTCGTCGTCGGGACGCAGGGGGCCTTGCTCGGCGAGGACGGCGCCTTCGGGGATGCCTTCTGGCTGCGAGAGGAGAGCCTTCGCGTCCCTCTCGTCTGGAGCGGAGGGCGCGCCTCCGAAGCGGGGTGGAGGGCAACGAGGGACACGCGTCGTGTCGATCTCCTCGACGTGAGCGCGACCGTCGCGCCGGAGAGGATCGAGAACGGGGAGGGGGCAAACCTTTTTGACGGAGCGTCGATCCCCGCGGATCGCCCGCGTCGCGCTTGGAGCTGGGCGACCGACGACCGCTTCGGATGGCCGACGTTATCCGCCGTGGACATCGGGGGCGGGTGGACCGTCTTCGAGGAACTCGAAGGAGAAAGGCCGGCCGTTCCACGTGAGCGTGTCTTGGATGACGGACTCCGCGGTCGCCTGGAGGCGGCAGGATTGAGGCTCGGGAAGGGAATCGATCGACCCTCCGCGATCCCCGCCGACGCGAACGAACAGATCCGCGAGGTGCACGCGGTCGAGCGGGCCCTGTCGAACGAGCGCCCCCGCATCGCCTGGCGAAAGGTTCGGGATGTGATGGAGAAGCGCCCGGACAGTCTCGCCCTCTGGACGCAGCGGCTCTTCCTCGCTTCGATGACCGAGAACAGGGAGTGGATCTCCGAGCCGCTCGCGGGCGCGCTCGAGCGGTTCCCTGGGCGCCCCGAGGTCCTTCACTGGGCGGCGCATTGCGCGTTCGCCCTCGAGGACTACCCGAAGGCGGAGGCACTCGTGGAGGTCGCCGTCCGCATGGGTGCCGGCGACGCCGATCTCTATTACGACCTCGCGTGCACCCGCTCTCTCGCGGGAGACCACGTGGCTTCCCTCGACTGGCTCTCGAAGTCGATCGCCGCGGGGTACCGCAACTGGGACTGGATGGAAAAGGACCCGGACCTCGCCGGGGTGCGCTCGCATCCGGGCTACGCCAGGCTCCTTCAGGAAACGACGCGTTGATCCAGAGCGCTCGATTCGCGCCGACGTTCCTCGTCCTCGCCGTCCTGGCCGGTTGCGGACGGTCGGGCGCCCCGCGGGGGATCGTTCTCCTGACTTTGGACACCACCCGAGCCGACCGCCTTGGCTGCTACGGCTACGCCGCCGCGGAAACCCCGAACCTCGACGCGATGGCGAGTCGGGGAGTGCTGTTCGAAGAGGCGATGGCGAGCGTCCCGACGACCCTCGCCTCGCACTCGACGATGTTCACGGGCGAGTACCCTCCAGTCCACGGCGTCCGCTACAACGGGATGTTCCGTCTCGGCGAGGACCGAAGGACGGTTGCCGAGATCTTGCACGACGCGGGATGGAGGACCGGCGCCATCCCGGCGGCATTCCCGGTCCACCTGGGCACCGGGCTCGAGCAGGGGTTCGAGGACTACGTCGATCTCGAGCCCGAACCCGGGGAGGACAAGCCGAAGGCGACGTCCGAGCGGCGCGCCGACGAGGTCGTCAACCTCGCCCTTCGCTGGCTCGACAAGCAGGATGATCGCCCCTTCTTCCTGTGGCTCCATTTCTTCGATCCTCACTCCCCGTACGACCCGCCCTTCCCGTACGGCGCGAAGTTCCGTGGCCGTCCGTACGAC
This sequence comes from uncultured Acidobacteriota bacterium, assembly GCA_964383585.1. GTDB lineage: Bacteria > Acidobacteriota > Polarisedimenticolia > Polarisedimenticolales > DASRJG01 > CAYLHQ01. The sequence continues at coordinate 389,600 of CAYLHQ010000001.1, read as the reverse complement.
GGAGAGATCGCATTCGCCGACTTCCACTACGGCCGTTTCCGGGCCGCCCTCGCCGAGCGCGGGCTCTCGAAGGAGGTCGTCGTGATCGTCGCGGGCGACCACGGAGAGGGCCTCTACGACCACGGGGAGCGGATGCACCAGAACCTGGTGTACCAGTCGACGCTTCACGTCCCGCTGATCGCCGAGGGGCCCCGGATCGAACGCGGGAAGAGGATCGAGGAGCCGGTGACTCTCGCGGATATCGCGCCGACTCTGCTCGATCTCGCGAATGTCGCCGTCCCGGAGGGCATGCAGGGGAGGAGCCTCGTCCCGTCGCTCCGCGGCGCCGAGCCGGAGCGGCGGTCCCTCTATTTCGAGAGCCTCACGGGTTCGCTCGTTTACGGCTGGAGTCCGCTCGAAGGGCTGCGACGCGGGCCGTGGAAGTACATCCGCTCGTCGGATCCCGAACTCTACGACCTCTCGGCCGACGCGGGCGAAGCGGAAGACGTCGCCGCGCGGGAGTCGCAGATCGTGGCGGACATGGAAGGGGAACTCGCTTCGCTCCTCGACGCATGGTCGGAGAGGGCCGCGTCTCCGGAATCGTCCGCCGCGTCGGTCAGCCCGGAGGCCCTCGCGCAGCTCGCGAGCCTCGGCTACGTCGGCGGGGCGATCGCGACCGTGCGTTCCGATGCCGCCGCGCCGCAGGCGATGGTGCATCTCGAGGGCGATCTCTTCCTGCTGCGCGATCTCATGCTCGCGGGAGATCACGCCGGGGCGCTCGTTTCCGCTGCCAACGTCCTCGCCGCCGACCCGCGCAACCGGTTTGCCCTCCACCAGGCGGCCTCGGCCTACCATGGGATGGGGAACATCCGCGAGGCGATGCCGCTCGTCGACCGATTGATCGAGCTCTACCCGGAGTTCACGCCGGGTCCCCTTCTCAAGAGTGAGATGCTCGCCGCCAGGGAGGACTTCGTGGCCGCGGAGAAAGTGCTCCGCGAAGGACTCGATCACGCGCCGGGAGACCCCGTCCTCCTGCACCCTCTCGCGCTGACCCTCCTGGCGGAGGACCGCGCACGAGAGGCGCTCGCGACTGCGGAGGCGGCGCTCGCGAAGCCGAACGCTCCGCCAGCCCTGATCGTCGTCCGTGCCGCGGCGCTCGCGGCGACGGGCGATGCCGCAGGAGCCGAGAGCGCGCTTCGCGAGGCGATCTCGAAGGGCTACGACGACGCCGAGGTCCTCCGCACGGAACCTCTGCTCGCGCCGCTCCGGGCGATCGCGGGGTTCGAGGAGATCGTGTCGGCGATCCCAGCGCGCGACGCCAAGAAGCAAGCGGCCTCCCCATGAAACCCGCTCGCCTCCTCCCCGCCTTCGCCGCCCTCTTCGTCCTCTCCGGCACCGCCGCGCTCGTCTACCAGGTCGTCTGGTCGCGGCTCCTCGCGACCGTCTTCGGCGTGACCTCCTTCGCCGTCGCGACCGTCCTCGTGTCGTTCATGGGCGGCATGGCCGCCGGGGCCGCCCTCCTCGGGAAGCGCGCCGACCGCGTCCGCCGCCCCTTGCGGATGTTCGCCCTCCTCGAGGCGGGGATCGGCGTCTACGCCCTCGCGCTTCCGCTTCTCCTCCTCGTCCTCGACGCCGCCTGGGAGGCGACCTGGCCGGCCCTCCCGGAGTCCTTCTTCCTGCGCTCGCTGATCCGTTTCGTCGCCTGCCTCTCGATGCTCCTCGTCCCGACGATCTTGATGGGGGGGACCCTTCCCGCCCTCGGTCGCGGTCTTCTGAGCCGCGGAGAGCGTCTCGGACGAGGAATCGGCCTCCTCTACTTCGTCAACACGCTCGGCGCCGCGATCGGGACCTGGCTCGCCGGGTTCCTCCTCCTCCCGCACCTCGGCCTCACCCGGACGACCGCCTTCGCCTTCCTCCTAAACGCGGCGGTCGCGATCGGCGCCTGGATCCTCGACTCCCGGAGCGCGGAGGCGGGGGAGGCGGGCTCTCGGGAGGAAACCCCGTCCCGCTCGCACGAGCCGCTCGCCGTCCCCTCGTGGCCGCTCTGGGTCGCCTTGGGCTCCGGATTCTGCGGCCTCGCCTTCGAGATCGTCTGGTTCCGCGTCCTCGTCCTCGTCTTCGGGAGCACCGTCTACTCCTTCAGCGCGATGCTCTCGGTCTTTCTTCTCGGAATCGCGATCGGCTCCCTCGTCGCGGGGCCGGTCGCCGATCGTGCGAAGGTCCCGGTGCGCCTCCTCGCACTGACCCAAGGCGCCGTTGCCGTCTTCGCCCTCCTCGGGAGCCTCGCGGTCAACCGGATGCCGCTCTGGTTCCTCGCGATGCTGCGCTCGTTCGGGTTCGACTTCGACGGGATGAACGCCACGAAGATGGTCCTCTCCTTCCTGACGATCTTTCCGGCGGCCCTCGCCTTCGGCGCGACCTTCCCCGTCGTCGTGCGCGCCGCCTCGCGTGCAGGGGAGGGGACCGGATCGCGGATCGGCCGCGTGTACGCGTGGAACACCGTCGGGGCGATCCTCGGTTCCTTCCTGACCGGTTTCGCGCTCCTCCCCGCGTTCGGGATGGAGACGACCCTCCGCGGCGTGATCGTCGTCTCGATCCTCCTCGCCTTCGGGAGCCTCCTCGTCGAGAAGGGGCCGTTGCGTCTCCGCTGGGCCGTTCCGATGGCGCTCCTCCTCGTCTTCGTGGCGGCCGCCGTCGTCACCGGTCCGCGCTGGAACCGGACCCTCCTCGGGGCGGGGGTCTACGTCGAGCCGCAGAAGTACTACGACGCGGAAGGGAACCCCTCGGTCGGGGGGCCGCTCAGCCAGTACACGCTCAAGACCTTCACCGAGGGGTACAACGAGACGATCATCTCGTACGAGAGCGAGACCGGAAAGTTCATCACGGTCAACGGTTCGACGACCGCCTCCGACCACTTCGAGGACATGTTCCCGCAGAGGATGCTCGGGCACCTTCCGATGGCCCTCCATCCCGGTCGTGTCGAGAAGGCGTGCATCGTGTGTCTGGGCGCCGGGGTCACGACCGGGGCCGCCGCGGTGCACGACGTCGAGCGGCTGGTGTCCGTCGAACTCGAAGAGGGGGTCTTCGTCGCGAGCCGTTTCTTCGCCGAGGAGAACCACGACGTCCTGAATCGTCGGAACGTGGAGATCGTCCTCGACGACGGACGGAACCATCTCAAACTGACCGACGAGACCTACGACGTGATCTCGTCCCATCCGAATTTCCCTTCGCTGACCGGTTCGGGCGCGCTCTTCGCGAGGGAGTACCTGGAAATCGCCCGGGACCGTCTCGCACCCGGCGGGACGATGTGTCACTACGCTCCCGTCTGGCGCATCCGCACCGCCGACGTCAAGACGATCGTGGGGACATTCCTCGAGGTCTTCCCTCACGTGAGGATGTTCGCGACGGGGATGAGCATGGTGCTCCTCGGCCGGATGGAGCCGTTCCCGCCCGTGGACATGGCCGAGCTGCGGCGACGGCTCGCATCCCCCGAGGTGACGGCGAGCCTTTCGGGGATCGGCGTGCGGGGCCCGCTGGAGCTCCTGTCGTTCTACCAAATGGACGAGAAGGAACTTCGCGCGTGGGTGGGGGACGCCCCTCCGAACACCGACGATCGGCCGCGGACCGAGTTCTTCGCGCCGCGAGGGCTGTTCGACGACACGGTCGGTCGCAACATCGCGACCTGGATTCCCTTCCGTCCGACGCGGGAGGAACGACTCGCGCGGCTGGGTCTGCCGGATGAGGACGCTTCGTCGTACCTCGCGCTCGCGGCCGCTCAGGATGCGGTGACGGAAGGACAGGTGCTCCTCGGGGAGCGACGGTACGAAGAGGCGTTGCAGGTCCTCGTCCCGGTCGCGGAATCGGGGCAACGGTACGCCCGGTACCTCGTCGCGGACCTCGCCCAGATTCGGGCCCTCGCCGCCCAACAGAGCGGGGACAGCGACGAAGCCCTCCTCTGGTTCGAGACGGTCCTCCGCCACGAGCCGGACCGGCTCGAGGGGCTTGCCGGCGCCGGCTACCTGGAACTGTTCCGCGGGAACCTCGAACGGGCCGACGCCCTTCTCACGCGCGCGGTCGAGCTTTACCCGCGGAGCGCGGGGGCGATCTGGCGCCTCGCCGCGGTCCGCTACGCGCGGGGGGAGGTGGGGGAGGCCGACGGGCTCCTCCGCGCGGCGATCGAGCGGTCGCCCGCACTCCCGGAGCCCTGGTCGCTCTTGGGGGCGATCCGGCTCGGCCGCGAGGACTTCGCGGGCGCGCTCGAGGCGTTCGACGCCGCGCTCGCCCGCGGCGACCGGAGCGAGGGGACGCGGAAGGGGCGGGAGGAAGCGGCGCGGAGCCTGGGCCGCGGGTAGCGCGACGTCGAGATCGAGCGGCCAGAACAGCCGGACCCTCGGAAGGACGTTCCCCGCAAGCCGATGTAGCGGGGGGAGTGTCGGGACGTCACGCGAGCCGGGGGTATACGTCCCCGGGACCGGCGTCCCCGGCGAGGAAACGAAGGGCCCGCTCGAGCGAGCCGAACCACCGTAGCCCCGACGAGCGCACGAGTCGGAAGTCGACGAACCGCGCGAGGGGCAACTGGTCCGTGGAAGGCTTGTAAGCGCGACCTTCGCTCCACCGCCGCGTCAACCAGCCCTTTGCGTCGCGCACCGTCTCCGGATCCTCAGGGGCTCGAGCGGTGACGGACAGCCCGGGGCGGTCGTGCGCTCCCGCGGGAAGACGCCTCCCCGCGAGCGAGGGGATCGAAGCGAGAAAGAGCGATTCGAACTCCCGAACGGCGAGGACGATCGCGGACGGGAAGGGAAGGGCCATCGAGGAAAGGACGCGGGCATCCCTCGGCGCGAGATTCTTGGGGCATCCGTCGTCTTCGTCCCTCAGGACGAGCAAGCCTTGGAGGCGCGAATCCGGCCGAAAAATCTCGACGTGCTTCCGAAGGCCCCCCTCGAACGCGATCCCGTTTCCGCGAACGACGGGGTCCCAAACGAAGTCTGCGTGACCGAGATCTTGACCGAGCCTGTGGAGAAGGGCCGGGGCCGCCCGCTCGTCGCCCTGTCCCTCGACCAAGAGCCCGATCCGCCTCAAGGCTCGTGAACCTGAAACGGGAATGAGGCGGATCCTCCGTCGAGCCCGGGCCCCCGGTGAAGCTCGCCGAGACCGAAGAGTCCCTCCCGGACGAGGGCAACCCGCTCGGCGGGCACCGGGTCGATGCGGGACCCGTCCGGAGTCGGCGACACGAGTCGGATTTCCTCCGGGAGAAGGCGATCGAGTAGCTCGGGGCTGTGGGTCGTGAGCACGACCTGTCGGTTCGCCGTTGCCTCCCGGACATAGTCGATGATGAGATCGAAGGCGCCCGGGTGGACCGTCAGCTCGGGCTCCTCGAGGCCGATCAGCGTGGGAGCGGGAGTCTGCCTGAGGGCGGTGACGATCCCGGCGACGCGGAGCGTACCGTCCGATTCCTGTGCGGCGTCGAACCACTTCGTTCGCCGGGTGCCCTCGGGAACGCGATGCTCGAACTTGACCGTGATGTACCCCCCGACCGGTTTCGCCCTGAGGCCCCGCACGTCCCCGGTCAGGCGTTCGAGAACGGCGACGAGGTCGGCCACAAGGGCTCCGTCCCGGTCGTCCTTGAGGATCGAAGCCCAGTTCTGGCCGTTGCGGCCCATGGGCTTCGCCGGATCGTACTTCTGTGGCTCCCGCAGCGTGTCGGGGAAGATCGTGTACACCGCAATCCCGCGGAGCTCGTCGGCGAGAGGTCGAAACCGCTCGTCCGCCGCCAGGAGAGGGAGCGCGAGCGCGTTCGGGCTCACCTTCGGGCGCAAGTCCGCTGGACCGGATTCCCACGATCCGTTCTCGGTCCGAAACTGCGTGACGCCGTGTGGCCCCTGTACGGCCGCCGTTTCCGACTTGACCCGCTGCTCTTCGATCCGGTCCCCGGTGAGCGTGAACGAATACGACCCGCTCCAGTCCCCCCCGGCGGCTTCTACTTCCAGCTTCACGTCGAAGGGCCGGCCGGCTCCCCAACGCCGGACCGCGCCGATTCCCTGTCTCTTCGTCAGGGCCGATTCGAGGCCGAGGTGCATCGCGTCGGCGAGGAACGCGAGCGCGTCGAGGAAGTTGCTCTTGCCCGCTCCGTTCGGCCCCACGAGCGCGGTCAGCGGACCGAGGGCGACGTCCAGATCTCCGCCGAGACTGCGGTAGTTCGAGATTCGAATGCGCCGGATCATGAGGGCTCCGTGCCGTTCGCGAGGGGACGACCGCCGGCGCGCGGAATGTAGTCCGGGAGTCCCGGTGGGCGCAATCCAGGGTCGAGCGCGTCGGCCGTCGCGCGTGGGAAACATGCACCTCCGGCATAATGTCGGAGGTGCATACGTCGGGGCCGACTACCTCGGGTGGCGGTGGGGAGATCGGGAACACGTGAACCGCTTCGGCATCGTCTGGGGAGCGATCCTCGCCGCCGGCCTCGCGGTCCGCGTCGCGTACGTCGTCTTCCAGCCCTCGTTCGACCCGACCTTCCAGAACCCGATGCTCGACGGGGAGTACTACCTCGTCTGGGCGCGGGCGATCGCGGAAGGGGAGGGAGGGTTCGACGGCGTCTACTACCTCGGGCCGCTCTACCCGTTCCTCCTCGCCCTCCTGACCGGCGGGTACGACTTCGACTTCGGCTTCCTCTACCTCCTGCAGCACGCGCTCGTCGTCTCGGCGGCCGCGGCGCTCGGCCTCGTCGCGAGGCGCCTCGCGGGGGACCGGGCGGGGATCGCCGCGGCGGCGCTCGTCCTCCTCTACCACCCCGCCCTCTACTTCGCCTCGCGCCCCCTTTCGGAGCCGCTCGGGATCGTCTTCCTCGCCTGGGGGCTCCTCGCCGCGGTCGCGGCCGAGGGAGAGGGATCGCGCGGGCGGACGGCGTTCCTCGCGGGGCTTTGCGGCGGCTTCGCGGCGCTCGCGCGGCCGAGCTTTCTCCCGATCCCCCTGCTCTGGGCGCTCGTCCTCGCCTTCCGGAGGAAGCCGCGAGGGGCGCTCCTCGCGGCCCTCGGCGCCGCAGTCGCGATCGGCCCCGTCGCCGCGCGAAACCTCGCGGTGGCGGGTCATCTCGTCCCGGTCTCCGCGAACGCGGGGATCGTCCTGTGGCTCGGGAACGCCCCCGGAGCGGTCGGGGTCTACACGCCCGTCGAGGGGTTCTCGGGGCAGCTCGCGACGCAGCAGGAAGAAGCAATCGCTCTTGCCTCCCTCGAGGAGGGACGGGAGGTCGACGCGGTCGAGGCCGACCGGCACTTCCGGAACAAGGCGGTCGCGGCCCGGCTCGAGGATCCGCTCGGGACATTCCTCCTGTTCGCGCGGCGGCTCGGCCTGACGCTCGACAACGCCGAGCACGGTCTCGACTATGCGCCGAGCCTCGACCGGAACCCGGTCCGTTTCCTCGCCCCGCTGCCGTTCGCGCTCCTCCTCGGCCTCGCGGTTCTCGGCGGGATCGCGCGACGACGGTCTCCGCCGAGCCTCGCGTGGTGGGCGGCCGTGGCGGCGTGCGCCCTGATCCCGCTCCTCTTCTACGTGTCGAGCCGTCACCGTCTTCCCCTTGCCCTCCTGCTCGCCGTTCCGGCCGGGGCGGCGTTCGCCCTGCGCGGTGCGGAGATCGGGAGGCGACGCCTCGCGGCGGCGGCGACGGCGGGAGCGATCGCCGCCGTGAGCGCCTTCGCCCTGCCGACGGGAGGGCTCGTCCGCGCGCAGCAGGCGGGGGCGCTCGCGAACCTCTCGGTCGTCCACAAGGCGGCGGGGAACCTCGAGGCGGCGGAGCGGACGGCGAGGCTCGCCCTCGCGCGCGACCCCGGGAGCGAGGCGGCGGCGTACAACCTCGCGGTCGTGCTCGAAACGACGGCGAGGGCCCCCGAGGCGCAGGAGATTTACCGGCGGATCGTCCGAGCGAACCCCGCGAACGCGGAGGCGGCCGGCAACCTCGCGAGCCTCCTCGTCCGGAAGGGGGTTCCCGAGGAGGCGGTCCCGATCCTCGAGGAGGCCCTCCGGCACCGCCCCGGCCATCGGGCGTGCTGGGCGAATCTGGTCGTGGCTCTCGCGAGCACGGGCGATCTCGAGGGGGCGCGCGCCGCCGCCGCGGGGGCGGCCGGCCACGGCGTCGCGCTCGAGCCTGGGCTCCTCGAGGCGATCGGGTATCCTGGTGCGGTTTCGGGAGGCAACGACCGATGAGGGCGTCTCGTTTTTTTTGTGCGGCGGCGGTGGGGATCGTGATCCTCGCGGCCGCTTCCTGCATGCCGTCGCTTCCGCCCATGCGGAGCGACACCGGATACGAGGGGACCTGGTCGCGCGGGAACGAGCGAGGTCATTCGATCGTCGCCGTGACGAAAAAAGGGGACAGGCACCTTTTTCGATGGACCAAGACGACCTACGGCCCCGATGGCGAACGGAAGCTCGACGTCCGCTGCGACTGGGAGGGGAACTGCCGCGAGACGCTCCTCGGGGAACTGCAGGCGACCTACACCTTCCGGACGTGGGTCGACCCCGCGACCGGGAGGCTCATGGTCGAGGGGGTCGAGGAGCGGGTGGTACCCGAGCGGTTCACGAACCGGTTCGTCGACGAGCTCGTCGTCGAGGACGGGGGGATGACCCTCCGGCGTTACACACTCGAACGGATGGGCCAGACCTTCACCGGGGAGGGGCGGCCGATGGCGACGTTCGAGAAGGTCGCGGACGCGATCGCCGATCCGCCGAGGCGATGAGCCCGAGACGGCTCGGCCTAGAAACCCGCCTCGGGTACCGGTTCGAGGATCGCCGCCTCCTCGCGCGCGCCCTCACCCACAGGTCCTTCGCTCACGAGCAGAAGGCCGGAGAGGACTACGAGCGCCTCGAGTTCCTGGGCGATTCGCTCCTCGGGTTCCTGGTCGCCGAGTTCCTCCACGCCGCCGACCCCGCGGCCGACGAAGGGACCCTCACCCTCCGGAAGCAGCGCATCGTCAACATGGACTCGCTCGCGGCGGCGGCGAGGAGGCTCGACCTCGGGCGCGACCTTCGCCTCGGCCGCGGCGAGGAGGGCTCGGGGGGGCGAGGGCGCGCGAGCCTCCTGAGCGACGCCTTCGAGGCGGTCCTCGCGGCGGTCTACCTCGACGGCGGGATCCGGGCGGCGCGCGCGTTCGTCCGGCGGCACCTTCGCGAGGCCCTCTCGGCACCGTCCGGCGGGAGGACCGGGACGGGGGAGGACTTCAAGACCCTCCTGCAGGAGGCGGTTCAGGCCCGGTTGCACCGGACCCCTCACTACCGTATCGTTCGGTCGTCGGGGCTCGCCCACGCCTTGGTCTTCGAGGCCGAGGTGCTCGTCGGGGAGAGGGTCCTCGGCACGGGACTCGGGACCAGCCGCAAACAGGCCGAACAGGAGGCCGCGCGCGCCGCGCTCGGCGTCCTCGATTTCCTGGAGGCTTGATTGCACCTCGCCGCTCTTTTCCTCGCCGTTCTCCTCGTCCTTCCGGCCCATGCGCAAACCGAGCCGGCCCTCCTCGCGACCGAATCGGCCGGGCTCCTCCGGATCTCGGGAGAGGTGCGCGTCGAAATCGAGGGGGTGCGCGGCGAGATCGGCGTCCGCGTCGGGAAGCCGGGGGAGCTTCGCTTCCTCTCCCGCAAGCCCGGGGGAAGAAAGGCGGAGGAGATCCCGCTCGACGTATGGTCCGACGGCGGGACGATCCGCCTCGTCCCGCCGGAGGGGGAGGCGCCGCAGGAGCGGATCCTCGAGGCGAGTGTTCCGCCCGGTCTCCACGTCCGCATCCTCGCGGCCGACTCGAAAGTTGTCGCTTCCGCTCTTCAAGGCGGGCTCGAGGTGCGGGGGAGCGCGCTCGCGGTGCAGGCGGGGGGGATCGAGGGGGACGTCGAGATCGAACTCGAAGGGGGCTCGGTCTCTCTCCAGGGGATCGGCGGCTCCACCGTCGTGCGCGGGAACGAGGTGCAGGCGCAAATCGGCGGAGTCGGCGGCTCGCTCCTCGTGACCGTCACCGGGCAGAAGGGAGTCTCGGTGCGGGACGTCGGGGCAGGCGCCGACATCGACCTCGACGGTGCCGCGCTCGAAGTCGCTGGGGTGAAGGGGCCGTTCGGCCTCCGCGCGCGCGGCGGGTCGGCGGCGCTGTCCGGGCTCGAGCAGGGGGGGAAACTCCAACTGACCGGTGCCGCCCTCCGGGTCGAGAAGTCGAAGGGGGAGATTCACGTCAACACCGACCAGGCGTGCGAGTTCGTCGAGAACGAGGCCTCTCTCCACGTCGACGCCTACGGCCCCTCGGCGCACGTGCGCCAGAACAAGGGGATCGTCGAGGTGCGCGCACGGAACGCCGAGGTCGTTCTGGAGAAGATCCAGGGGGCGGCGCGCGTCGAGGGGGACGGTCTCCGCCTGCGCGTGGACGACATCGGGGGGGAATTCGTCGCGATCCTGGGTCTCTCGGAGGCGTTCATCCAAAACGTCGGCGGAAAGGCGGTCGTGCATACCGAACGGGGCGATCTCGAGATCCGGCGCGCGACCCAGATGGTGGAGGTCAAGTCCGAGGACGGGAGCGTGCGCCTTCTCGACCTCAACGGACCGGTCCTCGTCGATGCCGACGGCGCCCTCGTCGAGGTGGGGTGGGTTTCCACCCCTGCGACCGAGGACAGCTCGATCTTGAACGAGGGGGGAGATGTGATCGTCCGCTTCCCCCCCGGCGGTGGCGGCCGCGTCGAGGCCTTCGCGTCGTACGGCCGCATCGAGACCGCGATCGACACGGTGCAGTTGTTCGACGGCGATACACGCGCCGTAGGGGTCGTCAACCGCCTCCAGCGACCCACCGTGCGGATCGAGTCGGGCGGCGACGTGCGGATTCTGGGGGAATAGGGGACATTCCACTTTTTATTTCAATTCTCCGTTCTACGAGAAGAATTGAAATAAAAAGCGGAGTGTCCCCTATTCGAGTGCGTCCGCTTCGGCGTGGCGTCCCTGCTGTCGATACACCCCCGCGAGATTGATGCGCACGGGGACGACCCAGGGGGCGAGTTCGTGCGCGCGGACGAGGCGCGCTTCCGCCTCCGCGAGACGGCCGCGGAGGGCGAGTTCGACGCCGAGGTTCGAAAGAACTCGCACGCTCCGCGGTGCGACGCGCTCCGCGGCCCTGAAGAGGGTGAAGTCGTCTTTCCAGGTCTCCGCGTAGGTCACGGAACGCCAACCCCAGAACAGGAGGACGGCCGCTCCCACGGTGAGGACGAAAGGCCTCGCTCTCGCGCGTGCCCAGAGGGGCGCCGCCCCCACCGCGAGGAGGAGCGCAAACCCGGCCGAGGGGAGGTAGAGGAGCCGCTCACCGAAGATCGTCCCGATCGTGACGAAGAGGTTCGAAACGAGGAGCCAAGGCGCGACGAGCAAGGCGACCCCGAGGGCCGCCGCCGGCCTCTTCGGGGGAAGGAGGACGAGCGCGACCGCGGCCGCGACGATGAGGGCGAACCCGGCGAGCGCGACCGGGTCGAGAAGGAAGGTCACCGGCTCGAGGTGGGCGAAGCCGTAGTCCGGGGTCAGGTCGAGCGGCAGGAGCAGCAGCCCCGCCCCGCGCGCGACGACGGCGAGCGCGGTCAATCCGCGGACGGGGAGGCTCTGTCCCACCACGGGGTTTTCCAGAAAGGTCACCGCGTCGTCGCGCAGCGTGAGCCCGCCGAGAACGCCTTCGCGCATCGCGAGGTAGAGGACGACGGGGATTCCGCCGGCAAGGCACGCCCTGCCGACGCCCCGAAGGGAACGATCTCGGAGCGCCTGCCCGTAGACGAGGACCGCCGCGAGCATCACCGCGCTCTCCTTCGCGAGGCACGCGAGGAAGAGAAGAAACCCGGCGAGGATCGAGCCGGCAAGACGTCCCCTCCCGCCCTCGCCGCGGACACGCGCGTGGACGAGAAGCGCGGCGAGACCGAACGCCGCCGAGAGGAGTTCCGCCCTTCCCGAGACGTTCGCGACCGCCTCGACGTGGAGCGGATGGACCGCGAAGACCAGTCCGGCGGCGAGGGCTCCCGTGCGCGCCTCGCCGGGGCGGCCTCCGAGACCGCGAACCGCCTCGAGGGCATACGCCGCGACGAGGGCCGTGACCAGGGCGTGCAGGAGGACGTTTCCCGCATGGTACGCCCCGGGATCGGCTCCATGGAGGGCGTGCTGAGCCGCGAAGGTCCACGTCGTCAGCGGGCGATACAGCCCGGTCGGAATCTTCTGCGACGGACCGGCGTGGTACGGCGCGAGGAGGATCTCCCCGAACCGGTGCTCCCGAACGTGGGGGTTCTCGAGGACGGTGATCCCGTCGTCGTAGGCGAAGCCGTGCCGCACCGTCGGGGCGAACAGGAGGAGCGCGAGAAGGGGGACGAGGACGATCGGGCGGTTCGTGCGCATCGCGTCGGCCGGGAGTGTAGTGGACGCGCGACGTTCGGCCCAGGAGTTACACTGGGGGGGTGCCGAAGAGGAAGGACCCCGCGCTCCAGAATCTCGCCGAGACCCTCCGAACGAGGACCGCCGAGGGAGCCCTGTTCGAGCGCCTCGAGGGCGGGAAGGTGCGCTGTTTCGCTTGCGGCCACCGGTGCCTTGTCCTCGACGGCCTCGACGGGATCTGCCGCGTCCGCTTCAACGAGGGGGGGACGCTCTTCGTTCCGCGGGGGTATGTCTCGGGTCTCCAGGCCGACCCGATCGAAAAGAAGCCGTTCTTCCACGTCCTCCCGGGGGCGACCGCGCTTTCGTTCGGAATGCTCGGCTGCGACTACCACTGCGGCTACTGCCAGAACTGGTTGACCTCCCAGACGCTCCGGGACACGCGGTCGATCGGCCTCGCGCGCGACATCACGGCGGAGAGGATCGTCTCCCTGGCGAAGTCCGAAGGGGCGCAGGTCGTGGTCAGCACCTACAACGAACCGCTCATCACCGCCGAGTGGGCTGTCGAGGTCTTCCGGCTCGCGAAGGCGGAAGGGCTCGTCTGCGGCTTCGTCTCGAACGGGAACGCGACGCCCGAGGTCCTCGACTACCTGCGCCCCACGGTCGACCTCTACAAGGTCGACCTCAAGAGCTTCCGTGAGGAGGCCTACCGAGAGGTCGGAGGGCGCCTCGACGTCGTGCTCGACACGATCCGCCGGCTCTCCACGATGGGGTTCTGGGTGGAGATCGTGACGCTCCTCGTGCCGGGTTGGAACGACTCCCGGGACGAGATCGAGCGACTGACCTCGTTCGTCGCCGGCGTGTCGCCCGAGATCCCGTGGCACGTGACGGCCTTCCACGCCGACTACAAGATGCAGGAATTCCGGGACACCACGGCCGAGGACCTCGAACGGGCCGCGTCGATCGGGCGCGCGCAGGGGATCCGACACGTCTACGCGGGGAACCTCCCCGGCCGCGTCGGAGACCTCGAAGACACGCGGTGTCCGGGATGCGGGGCGCTCCTGATCCGTCGCGTCGGGTTCCACGTCCGCGAGTACCGCCTCGCAAGCTGCGCTTCCTGCCCGGACTGCGGCCGCGTCGTCGCCGGTCGGTTCCGGGACGGGTGGACCCCCCCCTCGGGCTCCCGGATTCCGAGGGCTCCGCGGGGTCTCGACATGGAGCGTCCGTGACGGCGCCGCGGAGCGTCCTCTACGTCCCCGCGTTCCGGGCCGAGCGGCTCGCGACGGCTTCGTTCCTCGGCGCCGACGCCTACATCGTCGACCTCGAAGACGGCATCGGGCCCGACGAGAAGGAGCGGGCCCGCGAAACGGTGCGTCGCTGCGCGGAGGAAGGAGCCTTTCACGCGTTGCCGCTGTGGATGCTCCGCGTCAACGCGCCAGGATCGCCGTGGCACGAGGACGACCTTTCCCTGGCCGAGGCGCTGCGACCGCCCCTCGTCGTCCTTCCGAAAGCCGAAGATCCCCAGGAGGCCGCCGATCTCGCGGGCTGGTTCGCGGGTCACGAGACGGGAACGGCCCTCATGATCGAAACCGCGGCGGGGGTCGCGCGGGCTCGCGAACTCGCCGCGGCGCACGAGGGGGTCGAGATGCTGGTCCTCGGCTCCGCCGATCTGAGACGTTCGCTCCGCGCGCAGCCCGACGGCGACCGCATGTGGGAGCGCCACGCGATGGCGGAGGTCCTTCTCGCGGCCCGTTCGCGCGGTCTCACCGCGATCGATTCCGTCTACTTCCACTTCCGGGACACGGAGGGTCTCCGGCGCCACGCCTCGATCGGGCGGCGGATGGGGTACGACGGGGCGAGCTGCATCCATCCGTCGCAGATCCCCGTCCTGCACGAGGTCTTCGCGCCGACCCCGGAAGAGATCGCGTGGGCGGAACGCGTCCTGGCAGAGTGGGAGGCGGCCGGCCGCGACGGCCGCGGCGTGCTCGTGATCGAGGGAGAGATGATCGAATCCCTCCACGCCGGGATCGCGCGGAGGATCCTGAATCGATAAAGGGGACTGGCACCTTTTCGGCGAGAAAAGGTGCCAGTCCCCTTTTATTCCACCTTCGCGGCCTTGATCCCTTCCGCGTCGGTCCAGGTGACGAGGACCGAGCCGTCTCCGAGGCTCGCAAGACGCGGGGTTCCGGAGGCGCGGCCCGAGTCGGTGACCCCCACGATCCAGGGCTCGCCGGGCGATCCGTCGGCCCCGATTCGCCGGACGCGGACCTCCGCCCGCCCCCCCTTCTTCTCGAGCCAGGAGACGGCGAAGGTCCCGTTGCCCAAGGAAACGGCGTCGACACGGCCGACCGGATCGCCGCCGTCGAGCGGGACCGGTTCCGCGAAGCTCCGCCCGCCGTCCGTGGAAAGGGCGGCGCGCACGACGGGAATCCCCGAGGCTGCCGTGAACCAGGCGACGAGGGTCGTGCCCGAGTCGACGGCGAGAGCCGGCCCGTTCGTCGGGCAGGCCTGGAGGCGCCACCCGTCGTTGCGCACCGAACGCGGGGGCGACCACTCCTTCCTTTCGAGCCGGGAGACGGAGATGTCCCGGCGCTCGTCGTCCTCGCGGTCCCGGTACGCCGCGAGGAGCACGCCCGAAAGCCTCGCGGCCGCGGTCCGGCAGCAGTCGCAGACCTTCGCGTCGACCGCGGTCTCTTCTCCGAAGGCGGCGCCGTCCCATGCCGCGTGGTAGAGGCGGGTTCCCCCCTCGCCGTACGTCGACGTGGCGAACGCTCGTCCGTCGAGCCACAGGACGTCGAGCCCTCCCGCATCGTCGGGGACGAGCGAGACGAAGCCGTGCTCGGTGGCGGTCCTATCGCCGTGCGGGGTGTGCGGCCCCTCCCAGGTCGCTCCGCCGTCCCTCGAAAAGGCGATGCGGACGGCCGAGGCGTACTCGCCCCCCGGCGTCTTCTCGGTCCAGGCGACGGCGATCGTCCCGTCCGAAAGCAGGGCCGCGGCGGGAGGACTCGCCGGGTCGACGAGGATCGAAGGGGAGGCGGCCGCCCTCCGCGGGGACGACCACGCGCCGTCCCGGAGAATCGAGACGGCGATCGAGCGACCCTCCGGTCCTTCGGGCTCGATCCAGGCGAGGAGGACGGCTCCTCCCCCTTGCGCGAGGGCGGGAAGGCGCGACCCCGCGGGGGCGGGAATGTTGACCGGGACGATCCCGGGACCCCCCGCCGGACGAGGAGATTCGGTGGGCGCGGCGCACGCCGCGAGGACGACGGGGAGGACCGGAAGGGCGAGCGGGCGCAGGTTCATCGGGAAGGCTCCTCCCTTCCATCATCCGCCGAGACGGCGCGCCTCGTCGAGCCGCGGGGCAAGGTCGCTCCGGCCGAGCGCGACCGCGCGGGCGTACGCCCGCGCGGCGTCGCCGTAACGTCCCGTCTCGAAGGCGAGATGGCCGAGGCTCGCCCACGAGGGGGCGTGCGACGGGTCGCGCAGCAGCGCCTGCCGGAGGGCACGCTCGGCCTCGCCGGCTCGGCCGAGCCGTTGCAGGACGAGGGCGTGGTTGAACCGGGCGTTCAAGCTGTCCGGGCCGCGGAGAAGCGCTCCGCGGAGGACCGGTTCGGCCTCGTCGAGCCTTCCTGCCCGCGCGAGGAGCACCCCCTTCTCCTTCCACGCCTCGGGGTAGTCGTCCCAGAGTGCGATCGCGCGGTCGAAAAGGGCGATCGCTCCCGCCACCTCCGCCGCGGCGGAGGGAGGGGCCGCGATCGCGTCGGCGTCGAGTTTCGCCACCGCGAAGTGGGCCCGCGGGCTTCGCGGGTTGGCCCCCAAGGCCTCCTCGAACGCCGTCCGGTCGTCCTTCCAGTCGCGGCCGCGGTCGAGCGTGAGCCCGCCCCAGAGGGAGAGGCCGACCGCCGCGGCGATCGCGACCGATCGCCGCGCCGGAAGGGCGGCGAGGAGGAGACCGAGCCCTGCGGCGGGGAGGTAGAGGAAGCGCTCCGCGAAGATCGCCCCCACGGGGAAGAAGAAGTTCCCGGTGACGAAGAAGGGGAGGAGAGTCGTGAGGGCACCCACGGCAAGGAGGCCGCCTTTCCCGCGGGGGCGGAGCGTCCCGCACGCCGCGAGCGCGGCGAGGCAGGCGAGGACGGCCGCCCCCGCGAGCGGGCGGGGCGCCCCGAGCGAAGCCTCCAGCGGGACGCTCGCCCCGGAGTAGTCGAGCGTCAGACCGGTCGGGACGGCGGCGAGAGCGGCGGCGTGGGCGACGAGGGCGAGCGCCGTCGGCACCCGCTCGGACGACGGACGCGCGACGAGGGCGTTGTCGATCGGCTGGATCGGCTGCGGGGCGAACCAGGCTTCGAGGGCCGCCGTGCGGGCGACGAGGAAGAGGGCGATCGCGACGAGGGCCGGGGCGAGCGCCCCGGCGCGGCGGAGGAGCGGGGCGCGGGAGGCGGGTTCCTCGCCGCGGGCGAGCACGAGGTCCTGCGCGAGGAGGAGGGGAACGAAGACGGCCGCCGTCTCCTTCGAGGCGAGGGCGACGAAAAGCGCGGCCGCGCTTCCCCACGCCGCGAGCCGTGCCCGGGCCCCCTCCCCGCGCCGCGAGCGGGCCGCGAGAAGGAGGGCGAGGAGGCCGAACGCGGCGGCGAGGATCTCCGCGCGGCCCACCACCCCGAAGACCGCCTCCGACTTGGCGGGGTGGAGGCCGAAGGCGAGAGCCCCGATCGCCCCGCCTCGAGGCGCGGCGCGGTGCTCGAGGGCGACGGCGAGGAGGAGGAGGGAGGCGAGCGCATGCAACGCGACGTTGACCGCATGGGAGAGGGGGGCCGATGCGCGGCCGAGGAGACTCCTCTCGAGCGCGTACGAGAGGATCGGAACCGGCCGCCAGAGTGACCGGTCCTCGACGGGATGGGCCTCCTCCCAGTAGGCGGCCGCGAGGATTCTCCCGAGGTCGCCCCGGAGGACGAGGGGGTTCGTCTCGACGAGCGGATGGTCGTCCTGGACGTACCCCGCCCCGAACGCGGTCCAGTGGGCGGCCAGGACGGCGACGACGACGAGGAGGGCCGCGCGCCGCGGCATCGCCGTCCGCGCGCCCTTAGCGCGGCGCCCCGAGGGTCTCGAGGACTTCGGGTCCCACCAGCACGTCGCGCGGCTTGCTCCCGTCGGCCGGGCCGATGATCCCCTCCTGCTCCATCATGTCGACGATTCGCGCGGCGCGGGCATAGCCGAGGCGCATCCGGCGCTGGATCAACGTGATCGAGCACTGCCCTTCCTGGAGGACGAGCCGCACCGCCTCGACGAACATCGAGTCGCGCTCGCCTCCCCCCTCCCACGCCGGGCGCTCCTCGTCGGGGTCTTTCAGGACCGACTCGTCGTAGACCGGCTTCGCCTGCTTCTTGAGGAAGGCGACGATCCGGTTCAGCTCGGGCTCGGTGATGAACCCGCTGTGGAGGCGCGTCAGGCGCGACGATCCGGTCGGGAGGAAGAGCATGTCGCCCCGACCGAGAAGATGCTCGGCCCCTTGCTGGTCGATGATCGTCCGCGAATCGACCCGCTGCGCGACCCGATAGGCGATGCGGGCGGGGAAATTCGCCTTGATCGTTCCGGTGATCACGTCGACCGACGGCCGTTGGGTCGCGAGGATCAGGTGGATCCCGACCGCACGCGCCATCTGGGCGAGGCGCATGACCGATTCCTCGACGTCGGCCGAGGCGACCATCATGAGGTCGGCCATCTCGTCGATCACGATGACGATGTAGGGGAGTTTCTTGAGCGGGGTCCGCGCGCCGGTCCGCTCGTCGACCATCTCGCGCCCCGGCTCGGATTCGAGGAGATGGTTGAACTGTTCGATGTTCCGCACGCCGACCGAGGCGAGCTGTTTGTAGCGACTCTCCATCTCGCGCACTGCCCACTTGAGCGCGGTCGAGGCGTGCTTCGGATCGGTCACGACTGGGACCAGGAGGTGCGGGATGTCGGCGTAAATGCCGAGTTCGATCATCTTCGTGTCGATCATGATGAACCGGACGTCGGCCGGGGTCGCCTTGAAGAGGATCGAGGCGATCATCCCGTTCAGGCCGACCGATTTCCCCGCCCCCGTGGCACCCGCGATCAGAAGGTGGGGCATCCGGTCGAGCTCGGCGGTGTAGACGTCCCCCCCGATGTCCTTCCCGAGGGCGAGCGTCAGCTTCGAGCGCGAGGAGCGGAAACGCTCGCTCGAAAGGAGATCGCGCGGGAAGATCGTCTCCTGGTGGCGGTTCGGAACCTCGATTCCGACCGTCGCGCGCCCGGGCATCCGGTCGATCCGGACCGACTCCGCCTTGAGGCCGAGGCAGAGGTCCTCGACGAGACCCGTGATCTTGGAGTACTTGACGCCGGCGTCGGGCTTGAACTCGAACGTCGTGACGACGGGACCGGGGTGGATCGCGACGACCTGCCCTTCGACGTTGAACTCGCGGAACTTCGCGGTCAGCTGCTGGGCCCGCTGGAGGAGTTCCTTCTCGTCTTCCCCTCGTTGCGGCTGCGGCTCGCTCAGGAGGTCGAGGGGCGGGAGGGCCACGCCCGTCTCGGTGTCGCCCAGGGGGAGGGGGGCCTGGGCCTTCCTCGCCGCGGGAGCCGGGCGCGGCGCCACGGGGGGAACCGCCTCGACCGGGCGGGGCCCTTCGTCGCGCGGAAGGGCGCGCGGGGGGGGCGGATCCGGAGGGACGACGGGGCTCTGCGCGCGGCCCGCTGCGGCTCGGGCGTGCTTGATCTGCACTTCGCGCCGCTCGCGATCCCGCGCGCGGGCGTCCCGCCAGGCCCTGAGGCGTTCGATCCGTCCCCGGAACCAGCGCCCCGACCACTCGGCGGCGCGGTCGAAGGTACGGGCGAACGAGAATCGGGTCGTGATCACGATCGTGACCGCGAGGATCACCGTCGCCGCGAGGATCCCTCCCGTGCGGTTGAGCATCGAGGAGAGCGCCCCCCCGGTCCAGGAACCGAGAAGGCCCCCGGCCGCGAACGGCTCGCCGTCGTAGGCGATCCAGCCGAAGAGGAGATGGGAAAGCGCAGCCACCGCGACGACGAGGAACGAGATTCCGACGAGGCTCCCGAGGGAACCGGCGGCGCCGCGCCCGCGGAAGCGGGACCACCCGGCCGCGAACAGGGCGGGAGGAACGAGGAAGGCGGCGACGCCCAGAAGCTGCAGGAGGGCCTCGGCGAGGGTCGCCCCGACGCGCCCGAAAAAGTTTCCCCCTGGAGTCCCTTCCGCCGCTCGGCGGAACCAGGTCGGGTCGGTCGCCGCATAGTCGAGAAGGGCGCCGAGCGAGACGATCCCGAGGACGGTCAGGAGGATTCCCACGACCTCGTCGAACCAGCGCTTTCCGGGAAGGAGCGAAAGCCGCTCCGTCATCGCCCGCACCGAACCCACGTCCACCCCCTCAGAGTTCGACCAGGACCGGAATGATCAACGGACGCTTCTGGGTCCGCCGCCTCAAGAAGCGTTTCAGCTCGCTCTGGACGAGGCTCTTCAGGAGCCCTTCGTCCGAGCGCTGTTCGAACGTCGTCTCCTCGAGGGCCGCCGCGAGGGCCGCCCCCGCCTCGCGGACCAGATCCCTCGCGTCCCCCTCCGCCGCGAATCCGCGCGTCGCGATCTCGGGTTCCCCGTTGAGGCGGCCGGTCGCGCGGTCGAGGGCGAGGACGGCGACGACGATCCCGTCGCCGGCGATCTTTCTCCGGTCCCGGAGCACGTCGAAGTCGACGCGGTCGAGGGAGGCGTCGAGGAAGACCTGCCCAACGGGGACGCGGTCGACGCGCTCGATCGAGGTCTCGTCGACGGCGAGGACGTCGCCGGAGTCGAGGACGGCGACCCGTGCCACGTCGAGTCCGGCATCGACCCCGATCCGCGCGTGGGCGTCGAGCTGCCGGAACTCGCCGTGGATCGGGACGAGATAGCGCGGCCCGAGGAGGTGGAGCAGCAGGCGAAGCTCGTCGGCCGAGGGGTGTCCGGAGACGTGCACCGGGGCGTCCGTTTCGAGGACGACCTCCGCGCCGCGGCGGAGGAGGTGGTTCACCATCCGCCCGACCGCCTTTTCGTTCCCGGGGATCGTCCGGGCCGAGTGGATCACCCGGTCGCCCGGCTCCACGTACGCCTCGCGGTGATCGTCGACCGCGATCCGCGCGAGCGCCGAGGCGGGCTCCCCCTGCGATCCGGTCACGAGGACGAGGCAGCGATCCGCCGGGAGGTCCATCGCCGTCTCGGCGTCGACGCGGCTCCCGGCGGGGACCCGGAGGAGGCCGAGACGCTCGGCGACCTCCACGTGCGTCCGCATCGAGGAGCCGACGACGGCGACCTTGCGGCCGCTTTCGACCGCCAAGTCGATCGCCTGTTTCAGCCTCGGGATGTTGCTCGAAAAGGTGGTGAGGAAGACCCGTCCGCGCGCCGAGCGCACGATGCGCTCGAGGGCCGGGCGGACGGAACGCTCTCCCGGGGTCATCCCCGGTCGGTCGGCGTTCGTGCTGTCCGACAGGAGCGCGAGCACCCCCTCTCTTCCGATGTGGGCGAGGCGCGCGAGGTCGGTTCCCGAGCCGAGGACCGCCCACGGATCGAGCTTGAAGTCGGCGGTGTGGACGACCGTCCCCACCGGCGTGCGGAGAACGAGGAGGAGGGAGTGCGGGATCGAGTGGGTGACGGGGATCCCCTCGATCTCGAAGGGCCCCAGGCGGATTCGCTCCCCGTCGGGGTCGAGAAGCCGGAGGTCGGGCTTTCTCGGCAAGTCGTGCTCGGCGAGCCGCTCGCGCACGAGGGCGATCGTGTAGGGGGTGCCGTAGGCGGGGACGTCGTGCGCGGCGAGGAGGAACGGAAGAGCCCCGATGTGGTCCTCGTGCCCGTGGGTGAGGACGACGCCGTGGATCGTTCCGCAGGTGTCGAGGAACTCCATGTTCGGCACGACGACGTCGACCCCGAGGTGCTCCGCTCCGGGGAACATCATCCCGGCGTCCACCACGACGCAGTCGGCGCCGAGGCGGTACACCATCAGGTTCATCCCGAACTCGCCGAGCCCTCCCAAGGGGACGATCTCGAGGCGTTCGCGTCGGCCCAAGCGTCACTCTCCGCGCGTTGCGCGCGCGCCGGAGTATAGATCAACCGTCGGCCACGCCGCGGCCAGGCGGACGAAGGCGTCGGGGGAGAGCCGCTCCGCACGCAGGCCGTCGTCGATGCCCGCGGCGGAGCAAAGCGACGCGGCGGCCGTCTCCCCGAGCGCCGCGCGGAGGTTGACGCGAAGTGTCCCCCGCCGCCGTGCAAAGGCGGCGCGGAGCACGCGGCGGAGCGCGGGTTCGAGCGCCCCGTCGAGCACCTCCGGCTCGCGCCGGAGCCACCGGGTCACGGTCGAGGTGACCTTCGGGCGCGGGCGGAAGGCGCCGGGGGGAAGGTCGAGAATGCGTTCGATCCGGAAGGCGAGTCCCGCGAGGACGGTGAGCGGGCCGTACTCCTTCGTGCCGGGCAGGGCGACGAGGCGATCCGCGACCTCGCGCTGGAACATGAGGACGGCACGCGGGACGCGCGCGCGTTCCTCGACGATCCGCATCGCGATCGGCTTCGAGACGTTGTAGGGGAGGTTGCCCGCGACCACGACCGGCGCGTCGCCGGGAAGCCCCGCGCGGGCGGCGACCGACCCGAAGTCGAGATCGAGGACGTCCTGCTCGAGCACCTCGAGCGGTCGGCCGGCGAAGCGTTCGCGGAGATGCGCCGCGAGAGCCCGGTCGATCTCGACCGCGACGACCGCACGGCCCGTGTCGACGAGGGCGGCGGTCAGTGCCCCGCGGCCGGGGCCGATCTCGAGCACGGCCTCGCCCGGACCGGGCGAGAGGGCGTCGCGGATCGCCGCCACCGCCCTCGGGTCGACGAGGAAATGCTGGCCGAAGCGCCGGAGTGCGGGGAGGTCGCCGGGACGGCGGGAGCGTCTCACGGTTGCTATAGTGACGCCGGAGGTGACCCGATGGCGAGCGCCGACATCGCGAATCTGACGGAACACGATTTCGACGAGACGATTCGGAGCGCGGCGGGACCGGTCCTCGTCGATTTTTGGGCGTCGTGGTGCGGACCGTGCCGCGCGATCGCCCCCGCGCTCGAGGAACTCGCGGCGGAGATGAGGGGGAAGGCGACGATCGCGAAGGTCGACGTCGACGCGGAAGGGCTTCTCGCGTCGCGCTTCGGGGTGCAGAGCATCCCGACCCTGATCGTGTTCAAGGACGGCAAGGTGGTCGATCAGGCGATCGGGGCGCTCCCGAAGGACCGGCTCCGCGGGCTCATCGAGCGCCACCTCGCCTGATCGGGAGCGCGATCTCGACGCGCGTCCCCCTTCCCGAAGCGCTCCGGATCGCGACCTCTCCTCCGAGTTCGGCGACCGACGCCCGCACCGCATCGAGGCCGACGCCCCTTCCCGAGAAGGGAGTGCCCCTCCCCGACGAAGCCGCGATCGCCACCCGCAGGCGCGACGTGTTCGCCTCGAGTCCGCGGCCGTCGTCCTCGACCACGATCCGGAGCGCCTCCTCTCCGCGTTCGGCGGAGAGCGAAACGACCCCCTCCCGAGCCTTCCCGCCGGCGAGGCGTTCGGAGGGAGGCTCGATGCCGTGGTCGACGGCGTTCCGGACGAGATGCACGAGCGGCTCCCAGAGGGCGCGGGAGAGCGCCGGGCCGAGGTCGATCTCCGATCCGGACACGCGCACCTCGACCCGGCGCCCGAGCCGTCTCGCGGCGTCGGCGGCCCCCGCCGCCACCCGGTCGGCGAGACTCCCGAACGTCGAGGACTCGTCCGCGGGAACCGGTCCGTGGCCGGCGATCGTGTCGTCGAGGAGGCGGGCGAAGCTGTCGAGGACTCCCCGCAGCGCCCCCAAGCGCCGCGCGTCGAGGGGGCGGCCGAGATCCCGGGCCGCGTCGAGGACGTTTTCCCCGGCGTTCGCGGTCTCCGCGAGGGCCTCGAACCCCATGCACGCCGCCATCCCCCGAAGGGTGTGGAGGTGCCGGAAGAGCGTCCGGAAGCGGGGATCGTCCCGCGTGAGCCCCTCGGCCGCGGGGATCAAACGCCGTGCGGCGGCGAGGTGCTCCCGCGCCTCGAGAGCGAAGAGATCGAGGTAGCGGGACGCGTCGAACGTCACGTCTCGAGGCGCTCCTTCGGGCGCGTTCCGGCCCGGTTCCTGTCTCGACCCGGCCCCCGGCGGGGGCGTACCGCGACGGGCAATATGGGTCCCCGCCCGGGAGGCGGCCAGGGGAGCGGTTTGACATCGGAAAAGCCCACTCCGTAAACTTTCCCGTCCTTTCGCGGAAAGGCGCGTACCACGGCGTCGGAGGCAAGCCCCCATGCAAGAGTCCGTGCAGGCCGTCCAAGAGCGGGTCCGCCGGGAGGCGGAGGTCGTCGAGCGGATGCTCGCCGAGGTCCGGCGGGTCATCGTGGGGCAGAAATACCTGCTCGAGCGGATGGCGATCGGGATCCTCGCCCGGGGCCATCTCCTCCTCGAAGGGGTGCCCGGGCTCGCGAAGACCCTCGCCGTGCGGACCCTGGCCCGGTCGGTCCGCGGGACGTTCCAGAGGGTCCAGTTCACCCCCGACCTGCTCCCCGCCGATCTGACGGGGACCCTGATCTACAACCAGAGGGACGGGACGTTCGTCCCCCGCCAAGGGCCGATCTTCGCGAACTTCGTCCTCGCCGACGAGGTCAACCGCGCCCCGGCGAAGGTCCAGTCGGCGCTCCTCGAGGCGATGCAGGAGAGGCAGGTCACGCTGGGCGACCGAACCTTCGATCTCCCCGAGCCTTTTCTCGTCCTCGCGACGCAGAATCCGATCGAGCAGGAGGGGACCTACCCGCTTCCCGAAGCGCAGGTCGACCGCTTCATGCTGAAGCTCCGAGTCGACTATCCCTCCGCCGACGAAGAGAAGGAGATCCTCGAACGGATGACGCGGCCCGATCTCGCGGAGACGCAGCCGGCCGTCGACCTCACCGACCTCGCGCGGGCCCGCGACGCGATGCACCTCATCTACGTCGACGACCGGATCAAGGACTACTGCGTGCGCCTCGTCCACGCGACGCGCCGTCCGAAGGAGTTCGGCCTCGACCTCGAAGGTCTCGTCCAGTACGGTGCCTCTCCGCGCGCCACGATCTGCCTCGTCTCCGCGGCGCGCGCCCACGCCTTTCTGCGGGGGCGGGGGTTCGTGACCCCCGACGACGTGAAGGCGATCGGTCACGACGTCCTGCGCCACCGTCTCATCCTCTCCTTCGAAGCGGAGGCGGAGTCGGTCACCGCCGACGAGGTCGTCCAGCGGGTCCTCGACGCCGTCGAAGTTCCGTGACGCCGCGCGAAGTCCTCCGCCGCGTCCGCCGGATCGAGATCCGGACCCGAAGGCTCGTGGAGGAGAGCCTGGCGGGGTCGTACCACTCGGTCTTCAAGGGGCGGGGGATGGAATTCGCGGAGGTCCGCGAGTACGAGCCCGGGGACGACGTCCGCTCGATCGACTGGAACGTCTCGGCCCGCATGGGGCACCCGTTCGTCAAGAAGTTCACGGAAGAGCGGGAGCTGACCGTGATGCTCGTCGTCGACGGGAGCGGCTCGCAGCGGTTCGGGACGGCCGAGTCGACGAAGCTTCAGCTCTCGGCCGAGATCTCCGCCCTCCTCGCCTTCTCGGCGATCCGGAACGGGGACCGCGTCGGCCTCCTCCTCTTCACCGACCGCGTCGAGCGCTTCGTCCCCCCGCGGAAAGGCCGGGAGCACGGTCTGCGCGTGATCCGGGAAGTCCTCGCCTTCGAGCCCGAGGGGCGCAGGACCGACCTCGGCCGCGCCTTGACCGTCCTCCAGCGGGTCGTGCCGAAGCGCGCGGTCGTCTTCGTCGTCTCGGACTTCCGGGACGACGCCTTCGAGCGGCCGCTCCGGGTCGCGGCGCGCAAGCACGACGTCGTCGCGCTCCGCACGTCCGATCCTCGAGAGCGCGAGCTCCCGCCGTCCGGGCTCGTCGCGGCGTTTGACCCCGAGAGCGGCGCCGCGGTCCTCGTCGACGCGGGGAACCCCCGCGTGCGGTCGGCGTACGCCCGGTGGGCCGAGGCGGCGCGCCTCCGAGGGACGGAGGTCCTCGACCGGGCCGGAGTCGACCTCCTCGAGCTCGACACGGCCGAGCCTTTCGATCGCGCCCTCGTTCGCTTCTTCCGCGAACGCGCCCGGCGCGTCGCGCGGGCCGCGGGGTAGCGGTGCGGACGCCGGCGGCCTTCGCCGCGCTCGCCGTTCTCCTCGCACCGGCCGTGGCGTCGGACGGGGAGGAGGGGCTTTCCGCGCGTCTTTCGGTCGCCTCGTCGAGCGTCACCCTCGCGGTTCCGTTCGAGGCGACGATCGAGATCGCCCTCCCTCCGGGGTTTCGCGTCGCCGGAGAGACGGTCGGCCCGATCCTCGGCGATGTCAGCGTTCTCGACGGGAGGTGGGAGGAGGCCCCAACCGGGGAGGCCTCGACGGGGAGATGGAAGGGGAGGCTCGCGGCCTTCCGGCTGGGGGACGTGACGATCCCCCCCGTGCGCGTCTCCGTCCTCGCGCCGGATGGGGGGGCGGCGGCGGTCGAGACGGAGGCCGTCCCGCTCACGGTCGAAGGGGCGATCGGCTCGGCGTCCGGAGAGGCGGAGGCTCCGGAGATCGCCGACCTGAAACCCCCCGCGGTCGTCCCTCCCGACTACGGCACCCTCCGCCTCGCGCTCCTTGCGCTTCTCGGGCTCGTCGCGGTCGCCGCCGTCGCGTGGTGGGGGGGGCGCCGGTACGCGGGGCGGTTCGCGAAGGTCGAGGTCGACCCCGACCCGTTCCACCGGATCGCCCCCGACGCGTGGGCCTTCGCCGCCCTCCGTGCGCTCCTCGAACGCCGGCTCGCGGAGCAGGGGCGCGAGGACCTCTTCCACGAGGAGCTCGCGCGGATCGTGAGGCGCTACCTTTCCGGCCGCTACCGGGTCGACCTCATGGAGCGCACCACCCTCGAGATCGGACCCGCCCTCCGCCAGGCCGGGGTCGACCCGGAGGCCGCCGCGGAGACGTTCGCCCTCCTCGAGCGGACCGACCTCGCGAAGTTCGCACGGGTCGAAAGCGGCGCGGAAGGGTGCCGGCAGGCGGTCGAGGCGGCGTACGGCATCGTCGACCGGACGCGGAGCCGTGCGGCCGAGCCGCGTTCCGGGGAGGCGGCGTGATGTTCCGCTTCGCTTCCCCGTGGCTCCTCGCGCTCGCCCCCCTCGCGCCGCTCGTGGGATGGTGGCTTGGACGGAGGCGGTCGATGCGGGACCCGCGCCTTCCGATCCCCGAGATCGCGAGGTTCGGGCTCGGAGTCCGGAGCCCTTGGGAGCGGGTCGACGGGGCCGTCCCGTGGATCCGTGCGCTCGCCCTCTTTCTCGGGGTCGTCGCGCTCGCCCGCCCGCAGTGGGGGCGGCAGGAAGACGTCGTGACGTCGAGCGGGATCGACATCGTCGTCGCTCTCGACATCTCCGGCTCGATGCGCTGTCAGGACTCTCCTCCGCGAGGGCGCCTCAAAGTCGCCCGCGAGAGCCTCGCCCGGTTCGTGCGCGGCCGCCCCGGGGACCGGATCGGGCTCGTCGTCTTCGGTTCCTCGGCGACGACACGGTGTCCGCCGACCCTCGACCACACGCTTCTCGAGCGCTTCCTCGAGGAAACCGATTTCGCCCCTGCGGGGGAGGACCAGACGGCGCTCGGACTCGGGCTCGCCGCGGCGGGGAACCGGCTGCGCTCCTCTCCCGCGAAGAGCCGCGTCGTCGTCCTCGTGACCGACGGGCGGAACAACGCCGGCCCGATCGCCCCCGAGGAGGCCGCCGAGGCGGTCAAGACGCTCGGCCTCGAGATCTACACGGTGGGGGTCGGTTCGGAAGGGGCGGCCCTCTGTCCCGTCGACACCCCCGCGGGCCGCCGCCTCGTCCCGCAGAAAGTGGATCTCGACGAGCCCCTCCTCCGGCGGATCGCGGAGGGCTCCGGCGGGCGGTACTACCGCGCGGCGGACGCGGAGGGGTTCGAGGAGGCGATGCGCTCGATCGACGCCCTCGAAAAGACGGAAATCGAAAGCCGCGTCCGGACGGTCTACGCCGAGCGGTTCTGGGTCGCGCTCTTCCCGGCCGCGATCCTCGTCGCGATCGAGGTTCTGCTGACGGCGACGCGCCTGCGGAGGATCCCCTGATGCGCTTCGCGCGTCCCGACCTTCTCGGGTGGCTCGCCGCCGTTCCTGCGGCGGCGGCGCTCCTTCTCCTCGCGGCGGCCGGAAGGCGCAGGGCCCTCGCGCGCTTCGCGGGGGGGGCTTCCCGGATCGGGCGGTTCGGAGGAGACGCAAGCCCCCACCGGCGAGCGGTCAAGGCGATCCTGCTCCTCGCCGCCATCGCCATGGGCTGCCTCGCGGCGGCGCGACCGCAGTGGGGGGCGGGGCTCGAAGCGCTCGAGCGGCGCGGGATCGACGTGGTCTTCGTCCTCGACACCTCGAGGAGCATGGCGGCGGCGGACGTCCCTCCGAACCGACTTTCCCTCGCCAAGGCGGCGGCGATGTCGCTCCTCGACCGCCTCGCGAACGACCGCGTCGCGCTCGTGACCTTCGCCGGGAAGGCGGCGATCGCCTGCCCGCTGACCCTCGACCACGGCGCCCTGCGTCTCCTTCTCGATGCGACCGAGATCGAGGAAGTCCCCGTGCCGGGAACGGCGCTCGCGGATGCCGCGGCGCTCGCCGTCGAGGCGTTCGGACCTCCGGGACGGGAACCCCGCTCGCGCGTCGTCGTCCTCCTGAGTGACGGCGAGGACCACGAGGGAGGTGTCGCCTCGGCCGCGTCGAAGCTCCGCGAGGCGGGAGTGGTCCTCCACGCCCTCGGAATCGGAACCGACCGCGGCGCTCCCATCCCCGACCCCGAAGCCTCGGGCGAAGGGGCCGCCTACAAGCGCGACCGCGAGGGGAGGATCGTGACGACCCGCCTCGACGGCGACACGCTCGGCGCCCTCGCGACGGAAACGCGCGGCCGGTTCTACCGAGCGACGCCCGCCGGGGGGGAGCTCGACGATCTCGCGCGGGCGATCTCCGAAATGGAGGCGGGCGAGGCCGGCACCGTCCTCCGGACCCGGTGGGAGGAGCGGTTCCAGTGGCCGCTCGGTCTGGCGCTCGCCGCCCTCGCCGCGGAGGCGCTCGTCTCCGACCGCCGGCGCCGTGGGAACGCGTCGTGAAGACAGTCGTCGCCGCGATCGTGCTCTCCTTCCTGTCGGGGCTCTTCGGCGGCAAGGCCCACCGCGAGAGCGAGCGCGGGAACCGCGCCTACGAGGCGGGGGATCACGACGAGGCACTCGCGCGGTACACCGAGGCGCAGACGGCGGCGCCCGACGCTCCCGAGATCCATTACGACATCGGAAACGTCCTCTACCGGAAGGAGGACTACACCGCGGCGGTCGAGGCCTACCGGAGGGCGCTCGAGGGGAGGCGGACCGACCTCCTCCCCGACGCCGCCTACAACCTCGGGAACGCGCACTTCCGCGAACGCCGCTTCCGCGAGGCCGCCGAGGCCTACCGGCAGGGGCTCGAGCTCCGCCCCGACGACCCCGACGCGCGGCGGAACCTGGAACTCGCCCTCCGCGCGCTCGAGCGCGAGAACCGCCCGGAGCCGCAGCCCCAGGAGCAGGAGCGGCAGGAGCGACAGGAGCGGGAAGAGCGGCAGCAAGAGCAGCCGCAACCGCGGCAGGAGCCGGAGCCGCGTCCCGAACGGCAGGAAGGGATGAGCCCCGAGGAGGCGGAGCGCCTCCTCGACCGGATCGCGGAACTCGAAAAGGACGCGATGAAGCGCCGCCCGGCGAAGGTGGCGGCGGGCGAGTCTCCGAGGGAGAAGGACTGGTGACCCGGACGGCCTCGATCGCGGCGCTCCTTCTCGTCTCGGCGTCGGCCGCCGCGGCGGAGGTCCGCGTGTCGGCGGCGCTCGAGCCGCGGGGGCGCGTCGCGGAGGACCAGGCGGTTCGCTTGATCGTGCGGGTCGAGGGGACGTTCGGGGACACGATCGAGGCGCCGAAGCTTCCGGCGCTCCGGAACCTGAGGGTCCTGTCGGGGCCGGCGACCTCGCGCAGCAGCAGGTTCGAGTTCATCAACGGCAGGGCGAGCACGTCGACCGACGCGTCGTTCGTCTACACCCTCCTCCCCGAGCGTCCCGGCCCCGCGGAGGTCCCTCCGATCGAGATCCGGGTGGACGGAGAGATCCATCGAACCGCCTCCCTTTCGCTCGAAGTCTCGGCGGCGACCGCCGGGGGGGCGGCTCCCGTCCCGGGCGGGCCTTCCCGGACTCCTGCCGCGGAGGAGCGGGAGGTCTTCCTCCGTGCGGAGCCGTCGGCGCGCGAGGTCTGGGTCGGGGAGCCTTTGACCCTCGAGGTGCGCCTCTACTCCGCGCGCCAGGTCGCGGGCGCCGACTGGTCCGCGACCCCCGACCTGAAAGGGTTCTGGTCGGAAGACCTCGGAGCCGATCCGCGGGAAGAGGCCTTCCGCTCGTCGATCGACGGCCGCGAGTACGTCGTGTACCCGCTCGTGAGGCGGGTCCTCGTCCCGACCACGGCGGGGGAGATCGAGATCGGCTCCTACGTCGCCGAGGTCCAGGTTCCCCGGCGGGCGCGCGATCTTTTCTCCGAGTTCCTCGGGCGCGGCGCGGTCGAATCGATCGTCCGAAAGAGCCCCGCGGTCAAGGTCGTGGCGAAGCCGCTTCCCGAGGACGGGAAACCCCCCGACTTCGGCGGCGATGTCGGTTCGTTCCGTCTCGAAGCGTCGGTCGACCGGAAAGAGGCGTCGGTCAACGACGCCGTCGCGCTCTCGGTCACGGTGCGCGGCGAAGGATGGCTCGCGGGGGGGCGTCCCCCCACTCTCGCCGTCGGCGACCGCTTCAAGGTGTTCGACGCGACGACACGGGGCTCTTCGAGCGTGCGGGGGGGGTCTCTCCGGTCGGAGCGAACGTACGAGTGGGTCCTCGTTCCGCTCGTCCCGGGCGAGTCGGTCCTCCCGACCGTCCGCTTCTCCTGGTTCGATCCCCGGAGCGGCCGGTACCGCACGGAATCGGTCGAGCCGGGAACGCTCACCGTCCACCGGGGCGAGGCGGCGGCGGAAGGGACCACGGCGCGGTCGATCCTCGTCCCGGAGCGCCGGGAGCTTCGTTTCCTCAAGAGCCGCGACGGAGCGCTCGAGCGCGGCGAAACGCGCTGGCATCGGAGCGGATGGTTCCGTCTCCTCGCCGTCCTCCCGTGGATCGCGGCGCCGCTCTTCGTCGTCCTCGCGAGACGCCGTGCGCGGCTCCTCGGCGACCGCGGGCGTCTGCGCGCCTCGCGCGCGCTCAAGCGCGCCCGGCGCACCCTCCGCGCGGCGGAGAAGGGGGCCGGCGGCTTCCACGAGACGGTCGCCCGCGCGCTCGTCGAGTACGTCGCCGACCGCCACGATCGCTCCGCGGCGGGGCTCACCCACGACCTCGCCGACCAGCTCCTCGCGGGGGACGGGGTCGATCCGGATCTTCGCGGGCGCTTCCGTTCGTGCCTCGAGCGATGCGACTTCGCCCGCTACGTGCCGGGATCGGGGGAGAACGCGAGCCGCGAGGAGATCGTGCGGGAGGCCGGGGAGATTCTCGAAGCGCTGGAGCGGCGGCGATGAGGCCGTCGATCGCGCTCCTCTTCGCCCTCGCCGCGGCCCCTGCCGGAGCGACTCCCGAAGCGCGCTTCGACGAGGGGTACGCCGCCTACGAAGCGGGCCGGTTCGAGGAGGCGGCCGAGGCGTTCCGCGCCGCCCTCGCGGACGGGGTGCGCGACCCGAGGCTCGAGTACAACCTCGCGAACGCCGAGTTCCGCAGCGGAAGGATCGGCGCGGCGGTCCTCCACTGGGAGCGCGCCCTCCGCCTCGCCCCGGGGGACCCCGACGTCCTGGCGAACCTCGCGCTCGCGAGGGAGCGGCTCGTCGACCGGATCGAGGTCCCCGACCCGGGTCCCTTCGCGCGAGCCCTCGCGCGGGCGCAAGGGCGCATCGGCCCGGACGTCCAGGCGGTCGTCGTGCTCGTCCTCTTCTGGGCGTTCGCGAGCGTTCTCGCCTGGTGCCTGAGGAGGCCCGGCGGATTCGGCCCCGCGTGGGGATGGACCCTCTCCGGGCTGGCGCTCGCTCTCGTCCTCGCCGGGTGGTCGTTCGCGGCCACGCTCGATCGCGTGGAGGGAGGAGAGGGCGCGATCGTCCTCGCCCCCGCGGTCGAGGTCCTCGCGGGCCCGTCCCCCGCGAACGCGACCGTCTTCCGGATGCACGAGGGGACACGCGTCGAACTCCGCGAGTCCCGCGGCGGCTGGGTCCGGGTTTCGCTCCCCAACGGGCTCACGGGGTGGGTGCCGGCCGATGCCGTCGAACGGATCTGACCCCGCGCTCCGGGAGCCGATCGGGATCTACGTCCATTTCCCGTTCTGCTCGATCCGTTGCGGGTACTGCGACTTCCCGACGGTGGCGGGGCGCGACGACCGGATCGCCGCCTACCTCGAAGCCCTGGACCGGGAGATCCGGGAGGGACAGCCGGGTCTTCCGGGGCGGGCCGACACCCTCTTCCTCGGCGGCGGGACGCCGTCTCGGATGGAGCCGTGTGAGGTCGCCCGCGTCGTCGGCGCCGTCCGGGCCCGTTTCGATCTCGACGACGCTTCGGAGATCACCCTCGAAGGAAACCCGGAGAGCCTCACGCGGGAGCGCCTCGAAGGGTACCTCCTCGCCGGAGTCGACCGGATCAGCGTCGGCGTGCAGTCGCTCGACGACGCCGTCCTCCGCCGCGCGGGGCGCGCCCACGACGCGAGGGAGGCCTTGCGCGCCCTGGCCGACGCCCGCGCCGCGGGGTTCCGGAACGTCTCGGCCGACCTGATCGCCGGCCTCCCGGGGGAGCGGCTCGATCGCTGGGGGGAGACCGTGCGCCGCGTCGCCGGGGCCGGCCCCGATCACGTGTCGGTCTATCTCCTCGAGGCCGACAAGGACACCCCGCTGGCGCGGGGGATCCGCTCCGGCCGCGTCCCCGCCCACGACGACGATCGTCTCGCGGCGGCCTACGAGGAGACCGTCTCGATCCTCGAGGCGGAGGGCCTCGCGCTTTACGAGATCTCGAACTTCGCGCGCGACGGGCGCCGCTCACGACACAACGTCAAGTACTGGACCGACGCGCCGTTCGCCGGGTTCGGAAACGGAGCGCACGGCTACGTCGCCGGAGTCCGCCGCGCGAACGTTCGAGGGATCGATGCGTACGTCGAGGCCGTCGCGCGGGGCGAGGACCCGGTCGAGCGGCGCGAGCCGTTCGACCGGAAACGGAGGCTCGGCGAGGCGCTCTTTCTCGGACTGCGTCTTCGCGAGGGGGTCGACCTCGCGGCGCTCGCCGCACGCTACGGGGAGGACCCGGAGGCGACGTGGGCCGACGCGTGGGAGCGGGCCCTCGCGGCGGGACTCGTCCTTCGACGCGGGACGAAGGTCCGTTTGACCTCCCGCGGCCGTCTCTGCTCGAATGATCTCTTCGCGGAGTTCGTGTGATCGTCGACCTCCGAAGCGACACGGTGACCCGGCCGACCCCGGCGATGCGGCGCGCGATGGCCGAAGCCGAGGTCGGCGACGACGTCTACGGCGAGGACCCGACCGTCACCCGCCTCCAAGAGGAGGCCGCCGAGCGCCTCGGCTTCGAGGCCGCCCTCTTCGTCCCGACGGGGACGATGGGAAACCAGATCGCGGTCAACCTCCACGCGCCCCAGGGAACCGCCGCGATCCTGGAGGCGGACTCCCACGTCTACCACTACGAGCTGGGAGCGATGGCGGCCTGGTCCGGGGTGATGCCCCGCCTGATCGCGGGAAACGACGGGATCCTCGCTCCGGAGGACGTGAGGCGGGAGGCGCAGCCCCGCCCCTACTACCACTCTCCCGCGACCCTTCTCCTCCTCGAGAACACCCACAACCACCGGGGCGGGGTGGTGATCCCCCTCGAGACGCAGCGTGCCCTCCTCGCGGTGGCCCGCGAGAGAGGCTTGAAGACCCACCTCGACGGGGCGCGGATTTTCCACGCGGCGCTCGTCCAGGGGGTCGACGTCCGGGAGACGGCGGCGGGGTTCGACACCGTCATGTTCTGCTTCTCGAAAGGGCTGGGCGCCCCGGTCGGCTCCGCCCTCTGTGGGTCGAAGGCGACGATCGAACGGGCGCGGGTCGTGCGGAAGAGGATGGGCGGCGGGATGCGCCAGGCCGGCGTTCTCGCCGCCGCGGCGCGGATCGCGCTCCGCGATCACCTCGATCGGCTCGCGGAGGACCACCGGCGCGCCCGCCGGCTCGCGGAGGCGGTCGCGTCGGTCCCCGGGTTCCGGCTCGATCCCGAGCGGGTCGTGACGAACATCGTCATCGCGGAGATCGAGCCTCCGGAGCGCGCGCGCGAGGTGGTGGCGGCGCTCGAGGCGGAGGGAGTCCTCGCGGGGATGATGGGGCACGGTCGGGTTCGCTTCGTGACCCACCTGGACGTCGACGACCCCGGGATCGATCGGGCGATCGAGGCCGTACGGCGGGCCCGTCGTCTATAATCCCCGATCCCCCGAAGAGCCAGGAGGGCACCGTGGAGTTCACGTTCACCGAAGAGCAGGATCTCCTGCGCCGCACCGCGCGCGAGTTCGCGGAAGGGGAAATCGCCCCCACGGTCATGCACCACGACGAGACGCAGGAGTTCCCCTGGGAGATCGCCCGGAAGTGCGGCGAGATGGGATTCTACGGGGTCCTCTTCCCGGAGGAATACGGCGGGGCGGGGCTCGGGTACGTCGAGTACGTGACGATCGTCGAGGAATTGAGCCGCGTCGACGGATCGGTCGGCATCTCGGTCGCCGCCCACAACTCGCTCTGCACGAACCACATCTTCGAGTGCGGATCCGAAGCGCAGAAACGGAAGTACCTCCCGAAGCTGACGAGCGGGGAGTGGATCGGCGCGTGGAGCCTCACCGAGCCGATGGCAGGCTCCGACGCCGGGGGAACGAAGACCGTCGCGAAGGAGACCGCGGACGGATGGGTCCTCAACGGGTCGAAGACCTTCACCACGCACGGCTCCGTGGGACACGTCGTCGTCGTCTTCGCCGTCACCGACCCCGAGCGGGAGAAGCGGGGGATCTCCGCCTTCGTGATCGAGAAGGGGACGGAAGGGTTCCGCGCGGGGAAGAAAGAGAACAAGCTCGGGCTCCGGGCGTCGGACACGTCCGAAGTGATCATGGAAGATTGCCTCGTCCCGAAGGACCATCTCGTCGGGGCGCGCGGCGAGGGGTTCGTCGACGCGATGAAGATCCTGGACGGCGGAAGGATCTCGATCGCGGCGCTCGCGCTCGGGATGGCGCGCGGCGCCTACGACGCCGCCCGCGCGTACGCGAAGGAGCGCAAGCAGTTCGGGCGCCCGATCGCGGCGAACCAGGCGATCCAGTTCATGCTCGCCGACATGGCGACCGAGATCGACGCCGCGTCCCTCCTCACCTATCGGGCCGCGTGGCTCAAGGACCGGGGGAAGAAGACCACGCGCGAATCGTCGATGGCGAAGCTCTACGCGTCGGAGGTCGCGGTCCGCACGGCGGACAAGGCGCTTCAAATTTTCGGAGGGTACGGTTACGTGAAGGACTTTCCGGCGGAGAAGTACTACCGGGACGTCAAGCTCTGCACGATCGGGGAGGGAACCAGCGAGATTCAACGCCTGGTCATCGCCCGGGAGATCCTCGGGAAGCTGTGACGATGGATCTCGTCCGCCGGTTGGTCGAAGGGGACGTCCGCGCGCTCGCGCGGGCGATCAGCATGGTCGAAGAGGACGTCCCTTCCGCGGTCGACGTCCTCCGGGAAGTCTTCCCGCGCACCGGCCGCGCGACCGTGCTCGGCATGACCGGCTCGCCGGGGGCGGGGAAGTCGAGTCTCGTCGACCGCCTGATCGCGTCGTTCCGGGCCGACGGCCGCAGGGTGGGGGTCGTGGCGGTCGATCCCTCGAGCGCATACTCCGGCGGGGCGATCCTCGGGGACCGTGTGCGGATGCAGAGCCACTCGATCGACGAAGGCGTCTACATCCGCTCGATGGCGAGCCGCGGCCATCTCGGGGGGCTGTCGCGCGCGGCGAACGACGCGGTCGACCTCATGGACGCTGCCGGATACGATCCGGTGATCCTCGAAACGGTCGGGGTCGGGCAGGACGAGATCGAGGTCGCGCGGGCGGCCGACTGCGTCGCGGTCGTGCTCGTTCCGGGGATGGGGGACGACATCCAGGCGATCAAGGCGGGGATTCTCGAGATCGCCGATCTCTTCGTGATCAACAAGGCCGACCGCCCCGGGGCGGAGCGGGTCGAGGCCGATCTCGAATACATGCTCTCCCTCGCGCCGGACGAGGCGGCCCCGCGGCCGGCGATCGTGCGGACCGTCGCGCTCCGCGACGAGGGGGTGTCCGACGTGAAGGAGGCGGTGTCGGCCTTCCTCCAACGTTCGGGGCCGGCGCGCCGCGCCGAGCGCAGGCGCGAGCGTGCGGAATCGCGCTTCCTCGCCCTCCTCGCCGACCGCCTGATGGAAACCGTTCGCGGGACCGTCCTGTCGGACGGCGTCTACGAGCGGACGATCCACGACATCGCCGAGCGAAAGATCGACCCGTACACCGCCGCCGAGAGGGTTCTCCGGCACGTGGAGGTTCGATGATCCGGAGGGTGCATCACGTCGGGGTCGCCGTCGGCTCGGTCGAGGATGCGCTCGCGTTTTGGCGCGATGCCCTCGGGATGCGCGTCGCGGGGACGGAAGAAGTCCCGAGCGAAAAGGTGCGCGTCGCGTTTCTCCCGGCGGGCGAGTCCCGGGTGGAGCTCCTCGAAGCGACCGATCCCGCGTCTCCGATCGCGCGATTCCTCGAGCGGAGAGGGCCGGGCGTTCACCACCTGACCCTCGAGGTGGCGGACGTGCAGGCCGTGCTCGACCGTCTCGCCGCGAGGGGACTCCCGATGCTCGATCGCGAGCCGCGGCGCGGCGCGGGGGGGACGCGGGTCGCTTTCGTCCACCCGCGCTCGACGGGGGGGATCCTCCTCGAACTGGTCGAAGGCGTGGACGCGAAGCCGGGCGGCCCGGCGCCTCTTCCCGAGGGAAGCGCCGTCCTGGTCTACCTCCGGGAGCCGCAGGAGAAGGTGTGGGGGATCCTCCGCGACCTCTCTCCGCTCGGGGTGACGGTGGAGGGGCTCGACCTCGCCTCCTTCGAAGCGTGGATGGCGGAGGTGGAGCGCGGGGAGCCGACGCCGGTGGGTCCCTCCGTCTTGTTCTATCCGATGGGCCGGGTCGAGAAGGTCCTCCTCGACCGGGCGAGCGGCCCCGTTCCTTCTCTCTCCGAGAGGTTTCGGGAACGCACCGGGCGGAGCCCCGCCGAGGCGCTCCTCGGGCGGCGCTGAGGAACGATCAGGCGGCGAAGGGGACGACCCGGTCCCGTCCGTCCCGCTTCGCGCGGTAGAGGGCTTGGTCGGCGCGCAGGAGGAGCGTCCGCACGTCCCCCCCGTCGTGCTCGGGATATGCCGCGATTCCGATGCTCACCGTCGAGCGCAGGACGAGCGCCCCCGACTCGATCTGGAGCGCGGCGAGGCTCCGCCTCAGACGCTCGGCGATCTGATGCGCGGAGGCGAGGTCGGTTTCGGGAAGGAGGAGGCAAAACTCGTCCCCCCCGTACCGCGAGGCGACGTCGGCGGCGCGGAGCACGCGGCGAATCGCGGCGCCGAACGCGCGGAGGTAGCGGTCTCCGGCGGGGTGGCCGTGCCGGTCGTTGATCTCCTTGAATCGGTCGATGTCGACCATGAGGAGGGCGAAGCCGAGACGGTAGCGCTGGGCGCGCTGGTACTCCTCCTCGAGGCGGGCGAAGAACATGTCCCGCGCGAGGAGCCCCGTGAGCGAGTCGGTCGTGGCGAGCTCGAAATGGCGCGCATTCTCGATCGCCACCGCCGCCTGGTGACCGATCGTCTGGAGCAGCTCGAGCCCGTGGTCGTCGAATGCGGCGACGTCGCGGCTCTGCACCGAGAGGACCCCGACCGCCCGGTCTTCGACGAGCAGCGGGACGGCGAGCGCCGAGCGGATCGCGGGGTCGGCGATCCTGGGGCGGAACGGAATCGGGTGTTCGGGGTCCTGGAAGTCGTCGATCCGGACCGGCCGCCGCTCCCGCACGACCCATGCCGCGAGGCCGTCGTCCGCGGGGAGGTTCGTCATTCGGGGAGCGGCGTCGGTTCCCCCGCGGAAGAGGGCGCGCAGGTCGCCGGTCTCCCGGTCGACCGTGGCGAGGAAGAAAAAGTCGCACGGGAGGATCTTGCGGCACTCCCGCTCGACGATCCGGAACAGACGGTCCGGGTCGACGCTCGTGCGGATCTCCCGCGCGAGCGACTGGAGGACCGCGAGCTCCGCCGACCGGTTGGCGAGGGCGCGGTCGGCCTCCCGGGCCGTACGACTCGAAACCGCGTGCCGGGCGGCGAGAGCGGCCGACGCGAGCACCGCGAGCGCCGCGACGAGAAGCTCGGGGGTCCTCCCTTCGCGCGCGATCTCCACGAGGAGCCACGCGAGGGGGACGTTCGTTCCTTCGAGGAGCGCGCGCGTCGAAGAGTGCCGAAGCGCGGACAATCCCTCGCCGCGACGGACCATCCCGACGAGGGCGGCGAGGAGGTGAGCCGAGGCGAAGGCGACGAAATGGAGGAGTGCGAGCGCCAGGGCGAGACCGCCGGGCGTCCGGGCCAGGGCGGGGGGAAGCCCCGCCGCCGCCGCCTGGACGGCGACCCCCGCGCCCGCGACCGCGAGGAGCGATCGCTTCCCGGGGCCGTTCGGACCGACGAGACCGTGACCGAGCCCCGTCACGGCGAGGACGGCGAACAGGATCGCTCCGGCCGGCGGTGAGACGAGAAGGAACAGCGGGAGAAGGAGGGAGAGGGCGAGGCGGATCGGGCGGCCGGAGCCGGCCCGGGCCGTCGTCCAGGCGGCGAGGAGGCCCGCGGCCGCGAGGACAGCCGCCTCGAGAGCCCCTGCGGGCAGGTAAGCTTCGGGAAACGTCCGGTCCATGCCCCTCCCGGCGCCGCGCGCGCCCAACGGGAAAACCTATGTCCCGACCCGGCGGGAACAAGGTCTGGGATGGACGTTCCTTGACAGCCCGGGAGGCGCCGCAAATAATCGAAATTTCGTTCCCCTGAGGGATCTTCGTTGAGACCGTTCGCCTTCGCGTTCCTGCCCGCGCTCGCCTTGTCCACCGCCGTCGCGGTCCCCGCGGACGACCCCCCCCCGGGGGAGCCGGCGCTGCCGTTTTTTCTCGAGGGGGTCGATCTGACACAGCCGGCCCAGCACGCCTTCCGGTCGTGGCCTCCCGAGGCGGTGCGCGATCGGGCCTACTGGCTTCCGTGGTCCTGGCTCACGTTCCAGCGGGCGAACATCCTCCGACAGCCGGTCCTTCTGGTCCTGACCGTCCCCTGGAGTCACCCCGCGCAGAAGGTCATGACGGATACCCTCTCGGACGTGGCCGTGCTCCGGGTCGCGAACGAGAGCGTCCTCATGGTGCTGGTGAACGCCGACCGAAGGCCGGACATCCGCGACCGCTACCGGACCGGGAACATCCCGGCCCTCAACCTCCTGCTCCCGAACGGAATGCCGATGCTGAGCCAGGCGAATCCGTCGGGGCTCGCCCTCCCGATCTCCCTCGGCTACGTGCGGCCGGACGGCCTGATCTTCGCCCTCCAGGAGGGGAAGGTCTATTTCGACCGGTGGGACTCGGTCCTCGCGGGGGTCGCCTCCGCCTTCGAAGAGCGCACGCGCCAGGAGCCCCCGACGGCCGCCCCCGTCCGGGTCGAGGCCTCCGACTTCCTCGCCCGCTGGCTTCTCGGGAACTTCGACGCGGACGAGGGGGCGTTCGCCCCCGCTCCGCGCGCGATCGTGCCGTGGCTTTCGGAGTACGCCGCCTTGCGTTCCGCGCGTGGCCTGCCGGCTCTCGACGCGCCGGCCCGATCGGCGCTCGAACGCGTCGTGCGTTCACCCCTCCGCGACCGCCGGGACGGCGGGCTGCACCGCCTCGCGAGCCTTCCGGCGTGGGGCGGGATCCAGTACGAGAAGGTGCTCGAGGTGCAGGCGCGGTTCCTCCGGGAGGCCGCGATGACCTTGCGACGCGGCGAATCGGAGGAGGTCCGCGGCGCGGCGGGGGAGGCGATCGGCTTCCTGGCTTCGGTCCTGGAGCGGCCCGGAGGGGGGTTCCACAACGCGCAGGCGGCCGATGTCCACTCGGCGGACGGCGGCGGTTGGTGGACGGAGGACCGGAGCCTCCGGGCCGCGCCTCCGATCGACCGGACGCCTCTCACGGGGGCGAACGCGATGGCCGGCGCCGCCCTCCTGCGCGCGGGGTCGATCCTCGAGGACTCCCGCGCCCTCGAGATGGGACGTCGTGCGATCGATCAGGTCGTCGAGCACGGCGTGCTCCCCGGACGCGGAGCGCTCCATACGCTCGACGGGGTCGGTGCCGACCGGCGCTTCCTCGAATCCCAAGCGGAGACGGCGTTCGGCCTCGTCGACGCCCACGAATCGACCGGCGACGCGCGCGTCCTTCGGGCGGCGGCCGACGTCGCAGACTTCGCCCTTCGGAACCTCTCGCGCGAGGGGGAAGTGGCGCTGCGGGACAGCCTCGCGACAGGGGCCGAGATCGGGCTCCTCGCCTCTCCCCGCTGGCCGATCGAGGCGAACCTCCGCCTCGCCCGCGCGCTCGTGCGCCTCCACCATCACGGTCTCGGGGAGGGACGGTACCTCGCGCGCGCAGGGGAGATCGTCGGGGCCCTCGCGGCCGATCCGGCCTCCAACGGGGTCGCCGGGATCGAGGCGGCCCTCGCGATCGAGGAGTTGTCGCGCGAGCCCGCCGTCGTCGTGGTCGACGGGCCTCCGGGCTCCGCCTCGACCGAGGCGCTCCGGCGCGCCGCGCTTCGTTCGGAGGTGCTCTGGACCGTCGTCCGCGCGGGCGACCCCGTCGCTCCGTCGCGCGCCCGGCTCTCGCGAGAGGGGAAGGAGGCGTATGCGGAAACGCCGGAGGCCCTCCTCTCCGCCCTCCGCGACCTCGCCCCCGCCGCCGAGAGCGCACGTCCGTGAGCGGCCCCGCGCGGGCCGAGTTGGGCATCCTGGGAGGAAGCGGGCTGTATGACCTCGCCGGCCTCGAAGGCGCCCGCGAGATCGAGGTGGAGACCCCGTTCGGGAGGCCGTCCGACCGCCTCGTGACGGGACGCCTCGCGGGGAAGGAGGTCGCCTTCCTTTCGCGGCACGGGCGGGATCACACGATCCCGCCGGGTGAGATCCCGTACCGGGCGAACGTCTACGCCCTCAAGTCGCTCGGCGTCGAGCGCATCCTTTCGGCCTCCGCGGTCGGCTCGATGAAGATCGAATACCGGCCCGAGGACGTCGTGATCCCCGACCAGTTCCTCGACCGGACCCGCGGGCGCGCGTCGAGTTTTTTCGGAGAGGGGATCGTCGCGCACGTGTCGATGGCCGATCCGACGTGCCGCGAAGTGCGGGCCGCCCTCGCGGCGGGCGTCCGGAGTGCGGGCGGGACGGTCCACGAGGGGGGAACCTATCTGTGCATCGAGGGGCCCGCGTTTTCGACGCGGGCCGAGTCCGTCCTCTACCGTTCGTGGGGGGTGGACGTCATCGGGATGACCAACGCGACCGAATCCCGTCTCGCCCGCGAGGCGGAGATCTGCTACGGGACGCTCGCGCTCGTGACCGACTACGACTGCTGGCACGAGGAAGAAGAACCCGTCACGGTCGAGATGCTGTTGGGGCATCTACGGGCCAACGCCCGGCTCGCCGCGGAGGCGCTTCGCGCGGCGTGCGCGGCCCTTCCCCCGCGCGGCGCGGGGTGCGGATGCGGGCGGGCGCTCGAGGCGGCGATCGTGACCCCGCCGCACGCCGTTTCTCCGGAGGCGCGAGCCCGCCTCGCCGCGATCCTCGCGCGGTACGGGAGGGAGTGACGTGCCGATCCTCGTCGTCGGAACGGTGGCGTTCGATTCGGTGCGGACACCGTCGGGGAGCCGGACGGAGGTCCTCGGGGGCTCCGCGGCGCACTTCTCCGCGGCCGCCTCCTTCTTCGCTCCGGTCCGCCTCACCGCCGTCGTCGGGGAGGACTTCGGAGACGCGCACCGCGCTCCGCTCCTGGAGCGGGGCGTCGATCTCGCGGGGCTCACCGTCGCCCCCGGGAGGACGTTTCGCTGGTCGGGCGATTACGCGGACGATCTGAACAACCCGCGCACCCTCGACACGCAATTGAACGTCATCGCGGAACATGAGCCGCGCGTGCCGGAGGCGTGGGCGGGAACTCCGTTTCTGTTTCTCGCGAACATCGACCCGGAAATTCAGGCGCGCGTCCTCGACCGGGCGGGTGCCCCCGCGCTCGTCGCGGCCGACACGATGAACTTCTGGATCGCCTCGAAGCCCGCGGCGGTCAAGGCCCTTCTGTCGCGCGCGCACGTCGTCTTCCTCAACGAAGCCGAGATCCGCCAGCTGACCGGGTTGTCGAGCCTCCTCGCCGCCGCCGCCGAGGTCCGCTCCTGGGGACCCGACGTCGTCGTGGTGAAACGGGGGGAGCACGGCGTGCTCGTCGTCTCCGACGGAGACCTGTTCTCGATTCCCGCCTTTCCGCTCCGAACGGTCGTCGATCCCACCGGGGCGGGCGACACCTTCGCGGGCGGGTTCCTCGGGTTCCTGGCCCGGGACAAGGCGTCCGGAGGTTTGGACTGGCGCCGGGCGGCGGTCGTCGGATCGGTGATGGCGTCGTTCCAGGTGGAGGACTTCTCCCTCGAACGCCTGAGGCGGCTCGAGGCGGGCGAGATCGCGGCCCGCTACGAGGCGTTCCGGGCCCTCACCCGGATCGAGCCGTTCGAAGAGTGAATCGTCCCCGCGTGCGGGGCTATACTCGGCGCCGGGAGGGGCCATGGCGGAACCGATGGAAGGACGGCTGAAGGCGGACGGGATGCGCTTTGCCCTCCTCGTGACGCGGTGGAACGCGAGGATCACCTCGTTCCTCCTCGAGGGCGCGGAGGATTGCCTCGAACGGCACGGCGCGGGGCCCGATCTGCGGACCGTGATCCGCGTCCCCGGTTCGTGGGAGCTTCCTCTCGTCGCCTCGCGCGCCGCGGCGACGGGGCGCTTCGACGCGATCGTCGCCCTCGGCGCCCTGGTCCGCGGGGAAACCCCGCACTTCGACGTGCTCGCGGCGGAGTGCGCCAAGGGGCTCGCCGCGGTCTCCCTCCAACACGGGATCCCGGTCTCCTTCGGGGTGATCACCGCCGACACGCCGGAACAGGCCGAGGAGCGGGCCGGGGGCAAGGCCGGCAACAAGGGGTGGGACGCCGCTCTGGCCGCCGTGGAGATGGTCGGACTTCTGCGCGGTCTCTCCTGAGTCGCGCGCGACGGGAGCTCGTTTGGGCCGAAGGCGCCGGGGTAGGGAGTTCGCCCTCCAACTGTTGTTCCAGATGGACCTGGCCGGCGGGGAGCCGGACGCGGCCTTCGCGGAGTTCTGGGCGTCCCGCGAGGCCGACGACGACTCGCGCGCGTTCGCGGAGCGCCTGGTGCGGGGGGTCCACGCGGAGCGCGCGGGTCTCGATCGCGCGATCTCGGAATCGTCCGAGAACTGGCGGGTCGAGCGGATGGCGACCGTGGACCGCAACGTCCTGAGGCTCGCCGTCTACGAGATGCTCCACGATCCCGAGACCCCCGCCGCCGTCGTGATCGACGAGGCGATCGAGGTCGGGAAGCGGTTCGGGAGCGAGAAGTCCGGATCGTTCATCAACGGCATCTTGGACGGGATTCGGCGGCGGATCTCGCGCGAGGAGACGAGGAGAAACGCGTGACGACCGCGCCCTGCCGCGCCGCCGCGGCGCTCCTCCTCGTCGTGACGTCTTTGGGCTGCGGCTACAAGCTCGCGGGAGCGAACACGTTCCTGCCGGAACGGATCCGGGAGATCGGCGTGGCGCCGTTCGAGAACCGGACCCGCCGTCCGGAGATCGATCAACGCCTGACGGAGCAGGTGACCCGGGAATTCGCCAAGCGCGGCGGGTACCGGATCGTCTCCGACCCCGAGGCCGCGGACGCGTGGCTCGAGGGGGCGGTTGCGGAGTTCCGGACGCAGCCGGTGCAGTTCAACGAGGCGGGCCGCGCGACCCGTCTCGAAACGGTGGTTCGCATCGAGGCGACGCTCCGGGACGTCGGGACGGGGGAGATCCTCTGGAGCCAGAAGACACTCACCTTCCGAGAGCAGTACGAGGTCTCGGAGGAGGAAACGGGGGTTTCCCCCGGAGGGGGGTCGGACGAGCCTTTCTTCGACCGGGAGACGCTCGCCCTCGACCAGATCGCGCGCGGAGCGGCCGGAGCGCTCGTCACGTCGATCCTCGAAGGGTTCTGATGGCGAGGCGGCGGCCCCACTCCCCCGGTCCTTGGGGCGGGGCCTTCCTCGAGGAGGTCCGGTCGAGGATCGCCCGGGGCTGGCCGCCGGGTCTCACCGTCCTGACCGGCGACGATCTCTACCATCTCGACCTGGCGCAGAGCGCGCTCCTTTCGCACCTCGTGCCGGAGGGAGGGGAGGGGTTCGCGCTGAGCGTGATCTCCGAGGGGAGGGTGGGCACGGGCGACCTCGTCGGCGCGGCGCGTTCGGTCGGGATGTTCTCGCCGCGACGAGTGGTCCTCCTGCG
Source organism: uncultured Acidobacteriota bacterium (assembly GCA_964383585.1). Classification (GTDB taxonomy): domain Bacteria; phylum Acidobacteriota; class Polarisedimenticolia; order Polarisedimenticolales; family DASRJG01; genus CAYLHQ01. The sequence goes on along the minus strand of CAYLHQ010000001.1, from coordinate 345,619 downwards.
CGACGTCGCGGTCCTCGAGGGCCCGCCCGAGCCTCTCGAGGCGTACGCGGCGTCCCCTCCCGCGGGTTCCTTCCTGATCGTCCGCGCCCCGAAGCTCGACCGCAAGAGGAAGCTCCACCAGGCGGTCGCGTCCGGAACGGTCCTCGAGTTCCGGGTTCCCGCGACCCCGGCCGAGGCCGATGCGCTCGTCCGGCACCTCGTCGCGATGGGAAGGGAACGGGGGCTGCTCCTCGATCCCGAGGCGGCCGCGATGCTCGCCGAATCGTGCCGGGGGGACCTCCTCCGAGCGCTCCGGGAACTCGAGCGCCTCCGGGACTGGTCGGGCGTCCCCTCTCGCCGCTTCACACGGGACGAGATCTCTCCCCATCTCGGGGCGTCGTCCTCGGGGACGGGCTGGGAGGTCGCCGACGCCCTGATCCGGCGCGATCGCGCGCTCGGCCTCGCCGCCGTCCGGCAGGTGCTCGGCGCCGGCGCCGAGCCGATCCCGGTGGTCGGGGGTCTCGCGTGGCGCGCGAGGGTGTTCCTCGCGGCACGGGCGAGGGTCGAGATGCGGGAGGGGGTCGAGAGCGTTCTCCGGGACGCGGGGGCGTGGGGATGGGCGGACGCCCTGCGGGAGGGACTGAGGCGCTGGAGGATGGACGAGGCGCTGCGGATCCCAAGTCGGCTCCTCCGCGCCGACCGCGATTTGAAGAGCCGCGGGATCCCGGGGGCCGCCGTGCTCGAATCGGTCGTGGAGGACCTCGCGCCTGGGGAGGGGGATCGCCGATGATCCGGGAGCACGAGAGCGTCCTGATCCTCGATTTCGGGTCGCAGTACACGCAGCTGATCGCGAGACGCGTGCGGGAGCAAGGGGTGTTCTGCGAGGTGCACCCGTTCTCGCAGGCCGCCGCCGCGCTCGCCGTCCGACGGCCGAAGGGGATCGTCCTCTCCGGAGGGCCCGACTCCGTCTACGCTCCGGGGGCTCCGCGGGTCGGCCGCGAGATCTTCGAGGCGGGAATCCCCGTCCTCGGGATCTGTTACGGAATGCAGCTGATGATGGCGATCCTCGGGGGACGCGTCGAGCGGGCGCCCGGCCGGGAGTTCGGCCCCGCCCTCGTGCGGATCACCGATCCGGCCGCCACCCTCGTCCGGGGCCTCGGACCGGTCGAGCGCGTGTGGGCGAGCCACGGGGATCACGTCCTCGCGGCGGCCCCGGGGTTCCGTGCGATCGCCGAGTCCGACAACGCTCCGCTCGCGGCCGTCGAGGATACCGAACGGAGACTCTTCGGCGTCCAGTTCCATCCGGAGGTCGCCCACACCGAGAACGGAAGGACCATCCTGGCGAACTTCCTCACGCTCGCCTGCGGGTGCCGGGGAGACTGGACGATCGCCTCCTTCATCGAGGAGTCGATCGCCGAGGTCCGCGCGCGCGTCGGGGACCGCCGCGTCGTCTGCGCCCTGTCCGGCGGGGTCGATTCCTCGGTGATGGCGCTCCTCCTGCACCGCGCGCTCGGGGACCGTTTGACCTGCATCTTCGTCAACAACGGCGTGCTCCGGAAGGGAGAGGCGGAGCAGGTGCTCCGCGATTTCCGGGACCGCTACCACCTCGAGGTGCGCTACGCCGACGAGACCGCCCGCTTCCTCGACCGCCTCAGGGGCGTTGCGGACCCCGAGCGCAAACGGAAGATCATCGGCGAAACCTTCATCGAGGTCCTCGAGGAGCAGGCGCGCGCGATCCGAGACGCGGAGTTCCTCGCGCAGGGAACGATCTACCCCGACCGGATCGAATCGGCGTCGGTCAAGGGCCCCTCGGCGACGATCAAGACGCACCACAACGTCGGGGGACTCCCCGAAAGGATGCGTCTGAAGCTGGTCGAGCCCCTGCGCGACTTGTTCAAGGACGAGGTGCGGAGGGTCGGAGAGGAGTTGGGGCTCGACCCCGCCTTCCTGAGGCGCCACCCGTTTCCGGGCCCGGGACTCGCGGTGCGCGTCGTCGGCGAGGTCACGGCCGAACGGGTCGCGATCCTCCAGGAGGCCGACGCGATCTTCCTCGAGAGCCTCCGCGCGGAAGGGCTCTACGAGCGCGTGGCGCAAGCGTTCGCGGTGCTCCTGCCCGTCTCGAGCGTGGGGGTCATGGGGGACGGCCGGACCTACGAGAACGTGGTGGCGCTCCGCGCGGTGGAGACGCAGGACTTCATGACGGCCGACTGGTCCCGGCTCCCGCACGACTTCCTCGCGAACGTCTCCGCGCGGATCGTCAACGAGGTCCGCGGCGTGAATCGCGTGGTCTACGACGTGACGAGCAAACCTCCCGGCACGATCGAGTGGGAGTGAGGTCGGGCCGCCGCGCGCGCGTGGTACCATGCGGGCTGCGGCCGGGAACGGCCTTCCCTTCGTTTCCGAGGAGACTTCCCGCGCGATGGCCGAGAGAGCGCCACGGTTCGTTCACCTCCACAACCACACGACCTACTCGTTGCTCGACGGGGCGCAGAGGTTGGACGAGATGGTCGCGCGCGCGGCCGGGGACGGGCAGCCGTCCATCGCGATCACCGACCACGGGAATCTCTTCGGCGTGCTCGAATTCGCGCGGGAGGCCGAGAAGGCGGGAATCCAGCCGATCATCGGGATCGAAGCGTACGTCGCTCCCGGCTCGCGTTTCGATCGCGGCTCTCCGGGAGCCGGAGCGCCCCGGCAGAAGCCCTACCATCACCTGATCCTCCTCGCGGAGAGCTACCTCGGGTACAAGAACCTCATCCGCCTCGCGAGCGCGGGGTACCTCGAGGGGTTCTACTACCGTCCTCGGATCGACAAGGAACTCCTCGCGCAGCACAGCGAGGGGCTCGTGTGCCTGTCCGCCTGTCTCGCGGGGGAGATCCCGACCCTCCTCCGCGCGGACCGCGAGGCCGACGCGCGCCGGGTCGCGGGGGAGTTCCGCGACCTGTTCGGGCCCGACCGGTACTGGATCGAACTGCAAGACCACGGACTCGAGGAGCAGCGGAAGGTCAACGAGCGGGCGGTGCGCCTCGCGCGGGAGGCGGGAATCGGTCTCGTCGCCACGAACGATTGCCACTACCTGAAGCCCGAGGACCACTTTGCGCACGACGTCCTCGTTTGCATCCAGACCGGCAAGACGGTCCGGAACGAGGACCGCATCCGTTACAGCGCGCAGCACTACCTGAAGACCGCCGCCGAGATGGCGGCGACCTTCCGCTGGATCCCGGAGGCCATCGAGAACACGCTCGCGGTCGGCGAGCGCTGCCGCTTCGCGTTCGAGAAGCAACCCCACCACCTTCCGGCGTTTCCGGTGCCGCCCGGCTTCGATCTCGACGGGTACTTCGAACACGTGGCGCGCGCCGGATTCGAGCGTCGGCTCTCCGCGTGGAGGCGGGAGATCGAAGCGGGCCGCCTGCGGCACCCCCTCGCCGAGTATCGCGAACGTTTCGAGCGGGAACTCCGAATCATCCGCGAGATGGGGTTCGCCGGGTACTTCCTGATCGTCTGGGACTTCATCCGGTTCGCGCGCGAGCGGGGGATTCCGGTCGGCCCCGGGCGAGGTTCCGCGGCCGGATCGCTCGTCGCGTACTGCATGGCGATCACCGACATCGACCCGATGCAGTTCGACCTCCTCTTCGAGCGGTTCCTGAATCCGGAGCGGATCAGCCTTCCCGACATCGACATCGACTTCTGCTTCCGCAACCGCGAACGCGTCATCGAGTACGTGACCGCGAAGTACGGCCGCCCGAACGTCGCGCAGATCATCACCTTCGGGACGATGGCCGCGCGGGCGGTGATCCGGGATGCGGGCCGCGGCCTCGACATCCCGTACGCCGAGGTCGACCGGATCGCGAAGCTCGTCCCGCAGCAGCCCGGACAGGAGATGACGATCTCGAAAGCGATCGCCGAGGTACCGCAGCTCGCGCACGCCTACGCGTCGGAGCCGCAGGTCCGGCAGCTCCTCGACGTCGCCCGACGTCTCGAGGGGCTCGTCCGGCACGCCTCGACGCACGCGGCGGGCGTCGTGATCGCGCCGGAGCCGATCGTGGAGTTCGCCCCTCTCTACCGGGGGGCGAACGAGGAAATCACGACGCAGTTCGCGATGTCCGACATCGAATCGATCGGCCTCCTCAAGATGGACTTCCTCGGCCTCAAGACGCTGACGCTCATCGACGACGCGGTGAAGGCGATCGAGCGGGATCTCGGGATCGCCCCCCCGATCGACGAGCTTCCGCTCGACGACCCGGCCGTGTACGAGTTGTTCGGGAAGGCGAGGACGTCGGGCGTCTTCCAGTTCGAGTCGGAGGGGATGCGGGGCATCCTCCGGCGGATACGCCCCGAGCGCTTCGAGGACCTCGTCGCCCTGAACGCCCTCTACCGGCCGGGTCCGATCGGCGGAGGGCTCATCGACGATTTCGTGAAGCGTCGGCACGGAAAGGTCAAGGTCGAATACCCGCACCCGATGCTCGAGGACATCCTCCGGGAGACCTACGGGGTCATCGTCTACCAGGAGCAGGTGATGCAGATCGCCTCGCGCATGGCGGGGTACTCGCTCGGGGAGGCCGACATCCTCCGCCGGGCGATGGGCAAGAAGAACAAGGAGGTGATGGACGCCGAAGGGGAGAAGTTCGTGGCACGCGCGGTGGCGCAGGGAGTGCGCCCCGCCGAGGCCCGCGCGGTCTTCGACCTCATGGCCTACTTCGCGGGGTACGGGTTCAACAAGTCGCATTCGGCCGCCTACGCCCTCGTCGCCTACCGGACGGCGTGGCTCAAGGTCCACTACCCGGTCCATTTCATGGCGGCGCTCCTGACCACGGAGAAGGGGAACACCGACAAGCTCGTGCAGTACGTCAACGAGTGCCGGGAAATGGGGATCCGCGTGCTTCCCCCCGACGTCAATCGTTCGGGACTCGACTTCACCGTGGAGGAAGGGGCGGTCCGCTTCGGCCTTTCCGCGATCAAGAACGTCGGGGAGGGCGCGATCGAGTCGGTTCTCGAGGCCCGCGGACGGATCGGAGCATTCCGTTCGATCTTCGACCTCTGCGGCGCGTGCGATCTCCGCCTGATGAACAAGCGGGTCCTCGAGGCCCTGAACGGGTCGGGGGCCTTCGATTCGTTGGGTGGGCGACGGAGCCAGATCGCCGCCGTCCTCGACCAGGCGATCGAGTACGGGCAGAAGCGGCGCACCGCCCGGGAGTCGGGGCAGGGGAGTCTCTTCGGCGGAGCCGACCCGGAGGCGGGGCAGCCTGCCGAGATCCCGCTCCCGGACCTTCCGGACTGGGACGAGCGGACCCGGCTCGCGGCGGAGAAGGCGACGCTCGGATTCTACGTGACGGGTCACCCGCTCGAGGCCCACCGGGCGATGCTCGCGGAATTCGCGACCCACACGACCGAAACGCTCCGCGCGGCGCCGCGCGGCGTCGAAGTGGCCCTCGGGGGGATCGTCACCGATCTGCGCACGCGCAAGTCGAAGAAGAGCGGCGCCTGGTGGGCCGCCCTTCAGATCGAGGACTTGGAGGGGCTCGTCGACGTCCTCGTCTTTCCGAAGGCGTACGAGCGGCACCGGGCGCTCCTCGAGAACGATCGTGCCGTGCTGGTCCTCGGAAAGGCGGAGGCCGAGGAGGGGCGCGTGCGGATCCTCGCGGACGAGATCGTGCCGCTCGAGATGTTGCGCGAGCGACGGGCCGACTCCGTGCAGCTGCGCGTCGACCCCGACGATCTGGAGGAAGAGACCCTCGTCCGCCTTCGCCGCGCCCTCTCGAAGCACCGGGGAGAACTCACCGTCTACTTCGAGGTCGTTTCGCCCGGTCGCTACCAGATGCTCGCGCGCGCCGAGTCGACCCTCCGGGTCGCCCCATCGGACGGGCTCGCCGCCGCCGTGGCGGAGGTGCTGGGGCCCGGGCGGCTCGTCTACCGGGCTCGGCGGGCGGCCTCCCGGTAAACCCCCTGCCGCGGTTTGCGTTGCCCGCGCTTCCGGGGCGGTGCTAGGATCGACCGCTCGCCTTCGAAGGAGTCCCCATGCTGCTCAACGGCAAGCATCTGTTCACGAGCGAATCGGTCACCGAGGGGCACCCCGACAAGCTGGCCGATCAGATCTCGGATGCCGTGCTCGACGCAGTCCTCGCCGCGGACCCGCACGGGCGAGTCGCCTGCGAAACCCTGCTCACGACCGGCCTTTGCCTGATCGCCGGGGAGATCACGACCGCCGCGTACATCGATCTTCCCAAGGTCGCCCGGCGGACGATCGAGGAGATCGGGTACACGGACGCCGGATTCGGCCTCGAGGCGGCGAGTTGCTCGGTGCTCTCGGCGATCGACGAGCAGTCGCCGGACATCGCGATGGGCGTGGATCCGGGCGGGGCGGGCGACCAGGGGATGATGTTCGGATACGCCTGTCGCGAGACGGTCGAGCTGATGCCGATGCCGATCACCCTCGCGCACGCGCTCACGCGGCGCCTCGCGGAAGTGCGGAAGAAGGGGATCGTCGATTTCTTCCGGCCGGACGGGAAGTCCCAGGTCACGATCGAGTACCGAGATGGCAGGCCCGCGCGCGTCGACGCGATCGTGGTTTCGACGCAGCACGCCGCCGAGGTGAGCCGCCCTCGGCTCGAGGAGGCGGTGCGGGACACCGTGATCGGCCCGGCGGTGCCGCCGGATCTCGTCGACAAGCACACGAAGATCTACATCAACCCGACGGGACGCTTCGTCGTGGGAGGCCCGCAGGGGGACACCGGGCTCACCGGCCGCAAGATCATCGTCGACACGTACGGCGGAATGGGCCATCACGGCGGCGGCGCCTTCTCGGGGAAGGATCCGACGAAGGTCGATCGCTCCGCCTCGTACATGGCCCGATACATCGCGAAGAACCTCGTGGCCGCCGGTCTCGCGGATCGCGCCGAGGTGCAGCTCGCGTACGCAATCGGGGTGGCCGATCCCGTTTCGGTCCTGGTCGACGCCTTCGGGACGGGCCGGATTCCCGAGGAGCGGATGGTGGCGCTCGTCCGCGAGCACTTCCCGCTGACGCCTCGGGGCATCATCGAGCACCTGGAGCTGCGGCGGCCGATCTACCGTTCGACGGCCGCATACGGCCACTTCGGCCGCTCCGAGCCGGGCTTCACCTGGGAGGCGACCGATCGGGCGGAGGCGATCCGGCGTGGGGCGGGGGTCTGACCTCCCGGATGCGGTGAGCGGTCGTCGCACAGTCCCGCTGCTCGCTCTTGTCGTCTGTGCGTGTGCCGCCTGGGTTCTCGCCGGGGTCCGCCGCGTCGATCCGGCGGTCGAGGCGGTTTTCGCCGTCGGCCCTCTGAACTCCCCTCCCCGGGAGGTCTCCGGGCGGTGGACGGTGGCGCCGCCCGGCGCTCTGCGTCTCGTCAGGATCCCCCGCGCGGTCCGCGAACACCCCCTTCCGGGGGCCGAACGGGCTCGGATCCGTGGCCGGGACGGGAGCCTCTTCGGTTTCGAAGGGACGATCTCCGTCTCCGTCGCCGCGGGAGGGACCGAACGTCTGCGCGCCGCGGTCGAGGCGGGGGCGCGGGACCTCGACGACCTGATCGTGCAGGCCCTCCGCGAAGCGGGAGGCGCGGTCGACGTGCCGGGCTCCCGCCTCGCGGAGGTCGTTCCGATGCGCCGCGAGCTCGAGAGGCGGCTCGGGGCCGCGATCGAATCCCGCGGGCTCGTCCTCGACGGCATCGAGGTGAGGCGTCGCGTCTTCCTCCTCGACGCCGACCCGGAACGGCGGCCAGTCGCCGACGCGCGCGTTCTCGTCGTCGGGCTCGACGGGGCGGACTGGTCGATCCTCGATCCCCTCCTCGAGGCGGGGAGGATGCCGAACCTCCGCGCGCTCGTCGAGTCGGGGGTTCGCGCCAAGCTGCAGTCGATCTCGCCTATGATCTCGCCGGTCGTGTGGACGACGATCGCGACCGGGCTTCCGCCGGAGCGTCACGGCATTCTCGACTTCCTCACGCCGGCCGGGAGGCCGGGGGAGGGGGAGCCGGTCACCTCCGCGGAACGTCGTGTGCCCGCGGTCTGGGAGATTCTGTCGGAGCGCGGGATCCCCTGCGGGGTCGTGGGCTGGTGGGCGACCTGGCCCGCGGAGCCGCTCCGGGGGTACATGATCACAGACCGGGTCGCCTACCAATTGTTCGGGTTCCATCCCGACCGTGCGCGTCGCGAAGGGAAGACGTGGCCGGCCGATCTTTACGACGCGCTCGCCGAACGGATCGTGGAACCCGCCTCGGTGGCGTGGGAGGAGGTCGTCCCTTATCTAGACGGACCCCGCCGCCGAGAGGAGGAGTTCGACGAGGTCGAGCGCGCCCTCCTCGACGATTTCCGGACGCTGCTCGCGAGCGGGCGAACGTACCTGGCGATGGCCCGGGAGGCGAGGTTGCGGTTCGAGCCGAGCTTCGAGGCGGTCTACTTCGAGGGAACCGACACCGTCGGGCATCTCTTCATGCCGTACCGCGATCCTCCGCTCGACGGGGTCGACCCGAAACGACGCGAGGCCTTCCGCTCGATCGTCGATCGCTACTATGAGACGGTCGACGGTTACCTCGGGGAGCTGCTACGCGACAGAGGACCGGAGTGGACGGTTCTCGTCGTCTCCGACCACGGGTTCGCGACCGACGAGGGCCGGCCCCGGACCACCGACTCGAGGATCGGACACGGCCCGGCCGCGGACTGGCACCGGCGCTTCGGGGTCCTCGTCCTGTCGGGGGCCCGGGTGCGTGCGGGCGCGAAGGTGGACGAGGCATCGGTGAGCGACCTCGCGCCCACTCTCCTCGCGCTGTACGGGCTGTCGGTCCCCCGCACCTGGCCCGGCCGTGTCCTCGCGGAGGGTCTCGACGCCCTTTTCCTCGAGGAACATCCGGTCCTCTTCCGGGAGGACGAGTTCTCGAAGGAGTTGGCCCCCATCGGGGACGTCGCAGAGGCCCTCGAGGACTCGGACGGCGGGGCGCTCCGGGAGAAGCTCCAGAGTCTCGGATACATTGCGCCGACGAGCGAAGCGGGGGCGTCGGGGGCGAGCGGCGAGAACAACCGTGGGGTCGCGTTCCTGGCGGCCGGTCGGTACGACGCGGCGGAGGAGGCCTTCCGCGCCGCCCTGCGCCGGAGCCCCGGACAACCGATGGTGACGGTGAACCTCGCCCTCGCCCTACGCTTTCAGGGGAAGACCGACGAGGCCGTCGCCCTCTTCGAGCGCACCCTCGACTCTCCGCCGGCGCGCCGGACCGCCGGTCTCCAACTCGCGCAGATCGCCATGGAACGCGGCGATCTCGCCGGCGCCGAGACGATCCTGCGGAACGTTCTCCGGTCGGAGCCGGGGGCGGGGGAGATCCGGAACAGCCTCGGCCTGGTCCTCGAGCGCTCAGGACGTCCCGACGAGGCTGCTGCAGCCTACCGCGAGGCCGCCCGGCTCGATCCCGACGCCGCGGAGCCGAGGAACAACTTGGGGAACATGGCCCGGCGAGCCGGGCGCCTCGAGGAAGCGGAGCGGCACTTTCTCGATGCGATCGAGGCCGACCCCTTCTTCCTCGGCGCGTACAACAACCTCGCCCTCCTTTACCAGGATCGTGGGGAGATTTCCCGGGCGATCGATCTCTACGGACGCGCCCTCGAGAAGGCCCCCGACAACGCCGTCGTGCGGAACAACCTCGGAAGCCTCTACTTCGCGACCGGGGACGTCGACGAGGCGCGGTTCCTGTGGGAAGAGGCCGCCCGCCTCGACCCGTCGTACGCCTCGCCGCGGAACAACCTCGCGGGGATCGCGCTGACCGAAGGACGAGTCGACGAGGCCGAAGCCCTCCTCCGAGAAGCGCTCGAGATCGACCCCGGGTACGGGGACGCGCGGATCAACCTGGCGCTCGCGGCGCAAGGGCGTGGGGACATCGCGCGCGCGCGAGAGGAGTTGCGGCGAGCGCTCGAGGATCCGCGGGCGGAGGCGACGGCCGCCCTGTCGCTCGCTTCGCTCGAACTCGCGGAAGGGAACGACGAGGCCGCCGTCGAACTCGCGGAGCGCGCCTCGACGCTCCGTCCGTCGGACGCCGACGCGTGGACTCTCCTCGGCGAGGGGTACCGCCGCGTCGGCCGGTCGCGGGACGCGCGCAGCGCGTGGTCGAAGGCCCTCGAACTCCGGCCGTCGAACGAGGCGCTTCGCGCCGCTGTCGACCGTCTTCCCTGACGCCCGTGCACGAGGCCGAAGTCGCGGTGGGTCCGAGATTTCCTTTGCGCTCACGAGCGCGCGGTGAGGAGCAGGAACGAGCCGACGGCGGCCCACAAGACGTTCGGCCCCCACGCCGCGATCGCCGGCGGAACGACGTCCTGGAGCCCCAACCCGTTCGCAATCGCCCAGGTCGCCCAGTACAGGAGGACGAGGAGGAGAGCGACTCCGACGCCGTACAGGGAACCCCGCCGTCCGACCCGGAAGGCAAAGGGGAGTCCCAACAGGACCATGACGAGCGGCACGACGACCTCCGCGATCTGCCGGTGGTAGGCGACGCGTAACCGGGTCGTGTCGTATCCGCTCCCCTCGAGGGCGCGGATCTCGTCGTGGAGTTCCCGGACGCCGAGCCACTCGGCGAATTCGTTCCCCGCGAGCATCGAGCGTTCCCGCCGCTCGAAATGGTCCGGAGGGTCGATCGGCAGGCGCTCGAGATCGTAGGTCCGGAAGGTCCCGGCCCGGCCGGAGGGAAAGGTCCGGAGCCAGCCGCGCTCCGCCTCCCAGCACCCCGAGGTCTCCGACCACTTCGCCGTGAGCGCGAAGCCGTGCTCGAGGATCGCCGGCGGGTCGAAGCGGACCCGGAAGGTGGAAAGCCCCTGAAAGGTCCGCCGCTCGGCGTCGTACAACCGGTAATGGTACAGGCGCCCTTCGGTGCCGAAGGTCCAGCGGCCGCCCGCAGCGATGCCGTACGTCCGCGGTGCGCGACCCTGGAACTCGTCCTTGATCTGCTGCGCGCGCCGGTTCGATTCGGGGGCGATCCGGTCCTGGACGAGGAAGTGGGCGAGACCGATGACGCAGGTGACGAGGAGAATCGGCCGGCTGATCCGCCGGATGCTCAGCCCGGCCGCCTTGAGCGCCGTCACTTCGCTCGTCCGCGACAGCAGAGTGCACGCGACGGTTGCGCCGATCAGGCAGGCGATCGGGACGACGATGCGAAGGGCGCCGGGCGTGAAGTAGACATAGTACTGGAAGAGCGTCCGGAGGGGATGGCCGCCCCGCAAAACCCCCTCGAGGACGTCGCGGACCTCGACGAGGGCGAAGATGAGGTAGGTCGCGCCCACCGCGAGGAGGAAGACCTCGAGGTAGGCGCGGACGACGTAGGCGTCGACGAGCGAGACCTTCCGGTACCAAGGCTTCTCGTCCGTCACGGGCCGGGCAACAGACGATTCGTCCGTTGGGGAGAGCGATCGCTCCGCGCGAGGGCGAAGCCGGGCGAGCACACCCTCGACGATGCGGCGCAGCCGCGCGAAGCGGTTCCGTTCCGGTCGCCCCATGCGAAGGATCGCGACGAGCGCCCACGCCGCCGTCAGCGCGTTCGCCGACCAGATCGCGACGGCGGGGTGGAGCGTGCCTTCGATGGCGAGGTCCTGGCGGGAATAGGTGTACACGAGCCAGTACATCAGGATGATCGCGAGGCTCAAGGCGAAACCGGCTCCTTTTCCCGATCGGGCACGGGTCACCCCCAGGGGGAGGGCGAGAAGCGCGAAGAAGAAACAGGCGAAGGGGAGGGCGAACCGCGAGTGGATCTCCGTGAGGACGCCGCGGACCCGGAGCGGGCGGATGATCGGGTCCGCCTCGGCGCGGGCCGTCGCGATCTCGGAAGCGAGGCGCGGGAGCGACATGTCGGTCACCCCGAGCGGAAGCTCGTCGCTCGCGCGTCGGCTCGCTCCGGGGAAGACCTCGACCGGCGGTGGACGGAATCGGTCGAAGTGGGTCGGGCGGTAGGTCTCCGGCTTCTGGGACTGGTAGACGTGGAGAATCCCGTCCTCGAGTTCGAACGCGAGCGAGCCGGCCGCTCCCGTGTCGAGGATCCGTCCGCGCCGGGCGACGAAGAGTTGCTCGACTCCGGCCCCCGGCTGCTGCTGGTAAAGGAGGATCCCCCGGGCCTCCTCGCGCTCGCCGGGAAGCTGCTCGTCGACGAACAGGACGACTCCTGGGAGGTTCTGGTAGAAGATCCGGGGCCGGAGATCCCCGGCGACGGCCGAGGCCGACAGGAACTCGGAGCGCATTTTCCGGATCTCGTAACTCGCCCAGGGATGGACCCAGCCGTACAGGAGAAAGGCCGCCGCGGTCAGGGCCAACCCGTGCAGGGCGACCGTCCGCGCGAAGAACGCCGGCCCCCGGCCCGCCGACTCGATCGCGAGGACCTCCTGGTCTGCGGAGAGTCGCCCGATCGCAACGAGGGTTCCGAGGATCGTCCCCATCGGAATCGCCAGGACAAGCGAGTTCGGGACGAAGAGCAGGAAGAGGCGAAGCGCGGTTGCCGCGGAGAGATCTCGCTGGAGGGCCTCGCCCGCGATCAGAAAGAAGCGGTTCATCAGGAGGACGGCGGTCCAGAGGGCGATGGAGAGGAGGGTCGACGTCCAAAGCTCCCCGTGGATGTAACTCGAGAGGCGGCGGGAACCCGGCATTCTTGATGTCCGATAAGGTATATTATGTCAACTTATAGAGGGCGCCGACGCGGCGTTAGAGCGCGTTTCGCTCAACCGGCTCGTTCCAGGTTCTCCCGGGCATCCTCGTCGATCTCTCGAAGAAGTCGCTCGAGTACCCGCTGAATCGCGGCCACCACCTCGGTTCTCTCGACCTCCGCCTTGGCAAACGTCAAGCTGAACTGGTACGAACCGTCCTCCGGTTTGAACCGGTACGCGAACTTCTTCGGGCGCCTTCCTTGACCTGCCGCCCGGCTGAAGCGCCTCGCCTCGTCGCGGTTGATTCCCTCGCCGGTGATCCGGTCGATCAGCTCGTGCATTCTCTCGGTCGAGTCCTGCCGGACGATCTGGAGGAGCATTGACTTCGATTCGATGTCGGCGCGCCGACATCGGTCCTTGACCTCCTCGGGCATCCGGTTGAGGCTCAGCGCCTCGGTGATTACCGTCCGACTTTTCCCGAGCTTCCGTGCGATCTCTTCGTGCGTGTACCGGAACTGGTCGCAAAGGCTCTGAATCGCCGCTGCCTCTTCGAAGGGGGTCAGGTCCTTACGCTGGAGGTTCTCGATCAGGGAGATCTCGAGCATTCCTCGGTTGTCGACATCGACTTCGATACACGGAAGGAAACGGAGTCCGGCCTGCTTCGCCGCCTGGTACCGACGCTCCCCCGCGATGATCTGAAACTTTCCGTGCTCCTCCGCCCGGACGAGGATCGGCTCGAGGACTCCCTTCTCCTTGATGGACGCCACCATCTCGGTCAGGTCGCCGAAGTGTTTGCGAGGTTGATGGGGATTCGGCTCGATGCGATCGAGGTCGATCATCCGCCCGACGGTCTCGGAGCGCTCGGAGGCGATCTCCTCGACGAAGTGGCTGTCGTGACGCATGCGATGGCCGTGTGGAAGACCGCGCTGTTTAGACACGGGCGATGACCTCCTCGGATAGGCTGTAATACTCGACGGCGCCCGACGAGTTGGGCGCGAACGTGAAGATGCTCTGGCGGTAGGCGGGACTCTCCTCGAGTCGCACGCTCTTCGAGATCGTCGTTCGGAAGACCTTCTCCCCGAAGACTTCGCGGATCTGCCGCTTGATGTCCCGCGCGAGAATCGTGCGCCGGTCGTGGAGGGTGATCACCACGCCGAGGAAACGAAGATCCGGATTCGGCCGGGAACGGATCTTCTCGTATGTCTCGAGGAGATCGTCCGTCCCCTCGAGGGCGTAGTACGAGGATTGGATCGGGACCAAGAGATGCGTGGCGGCCACCAGGGCGTTCACCGTCAGCACGCCGAGGGTGGGCGGGGTGTCGATCACGATGTACTCGTAGCGACCACGGACGGCCTCGAGCTTGTCCTTGAGGCGGAAGTGGCTGTCGAACTCCCCCGCGAGCTTGACCTCGGCCTTGGCGAGAGCGATCCGCGAGCCGATCACCTCGAGGTTGGGATCGACGGTCGGATGGGTCAGCTCGACGGCCGTCACGGAGGGATCGGTCATCAAATCGTACGAGGACTTCTCGACCGTCCCCGGTTCCAGGAACGAGATGGTCGCGTTTCCCTGGGGGTCGAGGTCGACGAGGAGAGTCTTCAGGTTCTTCTGCGCGAGGGCGGCGGCGAGATTGATCGCCGTCGTGGTCTTGCCGACGCCCCCTTTTTGATTCGCAACCGCGATGATCCAGGCAGGCACCCCCGCACCCTCCCGCCGCCGCTGGGGCACCCCTCGCCGTGGATAGGACTCGCGCCGGATCCACGAGATATTGTGGGTGCCGCGGCACGCGGGCGGATTCTACCCGCCCCCGGCACTCAAGTCAACGCCGACGAAAGCGTCGGCACGGGAAATTCGTGTGCAACAAAAATGATGCGTTTTGGCGGCCGGTCGGAGCTACATCGGATACTTCCCGAGTTCCTCCGGATTGACCTGCTCGAGCCATCGCCGCAGCTGCTCGCTCGGGTCGGGGTCGGCACTATCCCGTCCGGCCCGCGAGCGCTCGAGGACCGACTCCTCGACGAAGATCGGCGCGCCGACCCGGATCGCGACGGCCATCGCGTCGCTCGGCCGAGAATCGATTTCGAGACGATCTCCGTTTCGTTCGACGTGGATCGTCGCGTAGAAGGTGTTTTCGCGGAGATCGGTGATCACGACGCGGTCGACCCTCCCCCCGAGCGAGGAGATCGCGTCGCACAGGAGGTCGTGCGTCATCGGCCGAGGAGAGACGATCTTCTCGAGCTGCGTGGCGATCGCGTTGGCTTCGAAGACCCCGACCCAGATCGGGAGGACCGTCTCGGTCCGGGGGTCCCGGAGGACGATGATCGGCATGTTCGTCACGGGGTCGATCATGAGCCCCCGGATCTTCATTTCAAGCGCCATCGCCAAGGACTCCAGAACCCGAAAGAGGGCCGTGAATATACCCCCCCACCTTTCGGAGGGTCAAGCAGCGGACGCCGGAACGAGGACTCCGCGGAGCGAGTAGGCGCTCGCCACCTCGATTCGGACCCGGTGGAGTTCTCCCGGGGCCGCCTCCCCCGTGAAGTTGACGACCCGCGACTCGGGGGTTCTCCCGGTGAGAAGACCCGTGCCCCGTTTGTCGGCGCCCTCCACGAGGACTTCCACCGTTCGCCCGACCCAGCGGGCCATCCGGCGCTCTTGGATCTCCCGTTGCAGCGACTGCAGCCGGGCGAGCCGCTCGAGCTTGACCTTCCCCGGCACATCGTCGGGCACGTCGTGGGCGCGGGTCCCGGGGCGCGGCGAGTACGCGAACGCGTAGACGGTGTCGAACCCGACCTCGCGGAGAAGCTCGAGCGTCGCTTCGAAATCGGCCTCGCTCTCCGACGGGAACCCGACGATGACGTCGGTTCCGAGGGAGATCTCTCCGATCCGTTCGCGGAGGGCGGCGACGCGTCCGAGGTACGCTTCGCGATCGTATCCTCGCCGCATCGCGGCGAGGATGCGGGAGGATCCCGACTGGACCGGGAGATGGAGGTACGGGCAGAGGACGGGGCGCGCCCGCACCATCGCATCGAGCAAACGGTCGGTCATCTGGGCCGGATGGGAGGTCGTGAAACGGAGACGAACGATCCCGTCCACCCCCGCGGCGGCGATCAGGAGGTCGCCGAGCGTGCGCCCCCTTCCGTCGCGGTAAGCGTTCACGGTCTGGCCGAGAAACTCGACCTCGCGCACTCCGCGACCCGCGAGGTGGCGCACCTCGGCGAGGACGTCGTCGAAGTCCCTCGACACCTCGCTTCCCCGCGTCCTCGCAACGACGCAGTAGGTGCAGCGGTGGTTGCACCCCTCGACCACCGTCACGAACGCCTTCCCCGATCCGAGCCCTTCCCGGTGGATCTGGTCGAACGGGAAGTGGATCGAGTCGTCCCGGACCTCGACGTCGCACGCGTGGTGCGCCGATCGGTCCCCGCTGCGGAGGCGGTTGACCAGGAGCGGCAGGGCGCCGGTCGCCCTCGGCCCGACGACCACGTCGACGTGGGGAGCCCTCCGGAAGATCTCCTCCCCTTCCTGCTGCGCGACGCAGCCGCAAACACCGAGCACGACCCCGGGTCTCCGTTCCTTGATCTCCCGGAGCCGCCCGAGCTCGTCGAAGACCTTCTCTTCCGCCTTCTCCCGAATCGCGCAGGTGTTCAGGACGATGACGTCGGCCTCCTCGGGGGACCCCGCCGACCGGTACCCGTGCATGCGGAGCGCCCCCGCGATCTTCTCGGCGTCGTGCACGTTCATCTGGCAGCCCCACGTCTCGACGTAATACCGGCCCATCGAGGGCGGGACGTGCGGGGGGTCAGAAGCGGCCATCGAGCTTCCTCCAGGTGTCGTCGAGGGATTCCGGGAGCACGCGCGATTCCCCCGCCACCGTCATGAAGTTCGTGTCGCCGGCCCAGCGGGGGACGACGTGGAGGTGGAGATGCGCGTCGATTCCGGCCCCCGCCGCGGCGCCGAGGTTCATGCCGAGGTTCATCCCCTCGGGGCGGTAGGTCTCGCGGAGGACGCGCTCCGTCCGCGCGGCGAGGAAGGCCATTTCGGCGAGCGCGTCCGAAGGGAGATCTTCGAGGCGTGCGGCGTGGAGAAAGGGGACGACCATCACGTGCCCGCTATTGTACGGGTAGACATTGAGGACGACGAAGTGGTGCGCGCCGCGGAACAGGACGTAGCGCCTCCGGTTCTCCTCGGACGGGCATCCCGCGATCTCGCAGAGGATGCACCCCCCCTCGTCCCGGTTCCGGGCGACGTAGGCATATCGCCACGGTCGAAAGAGGCGGTCCACGGCCCGCGCGCTAGGCTTCGCCCCCGGTGGCGGCCGGGGAATCGACCTCGTCCGATTCGTTGATGAGGTCTTTCAGTTCCTTGCCGGGCTTGAAGTAGGGGATCCGCTTCGACGGCACGTCGACCTTGTCTCCCGTCTTCGGATTACGCCCGAGCCGGGACCTCCGCCTCCGGATGCGGAAACTCCCGAACCCGCGCAACTCGATCTTGTCGTCGTGGCGGAGCGCCTCGATGATCTGGAGGAAGACCGTGTGGACCACGGTCTCCGCTTCACGCTTGCTGAGCCCCGCGACCCGGATCACCTCGTCGACGAGATCGGCCTTCGTCATGCGACTCCTTCGGGCTAGCGGGGCTCTTCCCCGCCTTCGGAGGCGCCACCGCGGTTCAGGAGGTCGCCGAGTGTGGCGCTCCCGTCCCCGATCTCGGCCTGACGTGCCTGGTACTCTCGGAGGGATCCCTCCTCCGGCTCACCCTCGGCCGCCTTGATCGAAAGCCCGATCTTCTTCTCCACGGGATCGATCTTGATGATCTTGACCCGCACCTCCTGGTCGACCGCGAACAGGTCCTCGGGCCTCTCGACGCGGTCCTTCGCCATCTCGGAGATGTGGACGAGACCCTCGATCCCCTCGAACAGTTCGACGAACGCCCCGAACTCCGTCAGGCGGACGATCCTCCCTGTCAGGATGTCCCCCACCCCGTGACTCCGGAAGAAGTCCTCGAGGACGTTCGGCTGAAGTTGCTTCATTCCGAGGGAGAGGCGCTGATTCTCCGAGTCGATCTTCAGGATGACCGCCTCGACCTCGTCCCCCTTCTTGAGGACCTCGGACGGATGCTTGATCCTCCGCGTCCACGACATGTCGGAGATGTGGACGAGGCCGTCGATCCCCTCCTCGACCTCGATGAAGGCGCCGAAATCGGTGATGTTCCGGACGATTCCCTTGATCGTGTCGTTCACCCGGTACTTCGTGTCGATAAGGTCCCAGGGGTTGGGTTCGGTCTGCTTGAGGCCGAGCGAGAGCCGCCTCCCCTCCTGGTCGATCTCGAGCACGACGCATTCCACCCAATCCCCGATGTTCAGGATCTGCGACGGATGCTTCACGCGCTTCGTCCACGACATCTCGGAGACGTGCACGAGCCCTTCGATGCCGTCCTCGACCTCGATGAACGCGCCGTAGTCGGTCAGGCTCACGACCTTGCCGCGGATGCGGGTCTGCGGCGGGTACTTGGCCGCCGCGGTTTCCCAAGGATCGTCCTGCAGCTGTTTGAAGCCGAGCGACACGCGCTCGCGTTCGGCATCGAACTTCAGGACCACGACGTCGACCTCGTCCCCGATCTGGAACTTTTCGGACGGGTGGCCGAGCCGGCCCCAGGACATGTCGGTGATGTGGAGGAGGCCGTCGATACCGCCGAGATCGACGAAGGCCCCGTACTCGGTGAGGTTCTTGACCGTTCCTCGGAAGATCTTCCCTTCCTCGAGATCGGCGAGCGTCTTCTTCTTCTTTTCGGCGTTCTCCTCTTCGAGGATCGCCTTGCGCGACAGGACGATGTTCCCCCGCCGCTTGTTCACCTTGATGACGCGCATCCGGAACTCGAGGCCCCTCAGACTCTCGAGGTTCCGGACGGGGCGGACGTCGACGAGCGAGCCCGGGAGGAACGCCGGCACGCCGATGTCGACCTTCAGCCCGCCCTTGATCCGGTCGAGCACGCGGCCGAGGACGGGCTCGCCCGTCTCGTAGGCACGCTCCACCTCGTCCCAGACCTTCATCTTCTCGGCCTTCTCCTTCGAGAGGACGACGTAGCCGTCGGCGTTCTCCGTCTTCTCGAGGAGGACCTCGACCGAGTCTCCCTCCTTGACGGCGACGCGTCCGTCGGGACCCTTCACCTCGTCGATGTCGATGACCCCCTCGGACTTGTACCCGATGTCGACGATGACTTCCTTCTCGAGGATCTTGATGACCCGCCCCGTGACGACGTCCCCCTCTTTGAGGGACTTGAGGCGGCTCTCCCACTGTTCAAGGGCCTTGCCGAAGTCGAGATCGTCGAACTCTTCGTGGGTCGTCGAGACGGCAGGGTTGGGGTCGGTGGACTGCGTTTCGTTGCTCATGCTCGGGATCGAACCTCCTGGGACGCGATTGGCGCTCGGGCCAAGCGGGCACTCTAGCGGAGCCGCCCGAACCGTGTCAAGAACCGGCGCGTTTTCAGCGAATTAGCGCGGGTTGCCGCTTCGGCGGGACGGCGCGGGAGAAGCCGCTTCGACCGTACGGTGGAGTCGCTCCACCTCGGCCGCCGTCAGGCGCCGGCACTCTCCCGCGGGGAGGCTCCCGAGAAGGAGCCCGCCGTACGCGGTCCGACGGAGGCGCTGGACGGGGTGCCCCACCGCCTCGAGCATCCTCCGGACCTGTCTGTTCCGCCCCTCCACGATGCGGACCTCGACCCAGGCGTTGGGAGCGTCCCGCACGATGCGCGCGCGCGCCGGGAGCGTTTTACGGCCGTCGAGGACGATCCCCGCCTCGAGGCGCTCGAGCACGTCCGCGGAGGGGCGCCCCCGCACCTTCGCGAGGTAGGTCTTGGGAACGCCGGTGCGCGGGTGCATCAAGTCGCGCGCGAGAGCGCCGTCGTCGGTGAGGAGGAGGAGCCCCTCGCTGTCGTAATCGAGGCGGCCGACGGGAAAGAGGCGGGCGCGCACCCGCGGGAGGAGGTCCTTCACGGTGGGTCTCCCCTCCGGATCGGAAAGGGTCGTGATCACGCCCCTGGGTTTGTGGAGCATGAAGTAGGCGGGAACGGCGGGCCGGATCGTGAGGCGCCTGCCGTCCACGCGGATCGCGTCGGTCTCCGGGTCGACCCGAACCCCCATCTCGCGGACCGTGCGGCCGTTGACCTCCACGCGGCCTTCGAGGATGAGGCGCTCCGCCGCGCGACGCGAGGCGACTCCCGCACCGGCGAGGACCTTCTGGAGCCGGACGTTCAAGGGTCCTCGCCGGGTCGTTCGGGCTCGGCCTCCGCCGGGACGGGGGCGCCGGTCGGTTCGAACAACGGGTGCGGAGCGCCGTCGATCTCGCCGAGGAACTCTTCGAACTCGTCGATCGACGGGAGATCTTCGAGACGGTCGAGGCCAAAGTGGAGCAGGAATTGCTTCGACGTTCCGTACAAGAGCGGGTTTCCCACGACCTTCTTCCGGCCGAGGATCCGGACGAGCTTCTTGTCGAGGAGGCTCTTGAGGGGACCTGCGGGATCGACTCCCCGGATCGCCTGGATCTCCGGTGCCGTCACCGGCTGACGGTAGGCGACGATCGCGAGGGTCTCGAGAGCGGCGGGAGAGAGCCGCGCCCGGTTGCGCTGCCGGAAGAACTTCCGGATCCAGGGTCCGACGTCGGCGCGCGTGACGAGGCGATACGCTCCCGCCACCCGCTCGATGGCGATTCCCGCGCCGGTTCGCTCGAAGCGGGACTGCAGCGATTCGAGACTCCGGACCACCTCCTCCTCGCCCACTGCCTCGAACGCCGCGGCGATCTCCTTCGGGGCGACGGCTTCCCCGGCCGCGAACAGGACGGCCTCCACCGCCGCTTCGAGCGCGGAGGGATCGAGGGGCGCGGAGCCGGGCGGTTCCGATCGGGTCACGGGACTTCCTCCGTCGCCGGCGTCACCTTCTCGCCGGTCGTCGAATCGGGACGTAGCGCGATCCGGATCTCGGAGAGCGGCTCGCGTTGGTAGGCGAAGATCATCTGCAGCCGGACCATCTCGAGCACGGCCAGGAACGTCGCGATCCGCTGGATCCGGTCGGGAAGGTCTTCGAAGAGCGCGAGCAGGTCGACCGATCCCCTCTCCTCGAGGAGCGTCGCGAGCCAGCCGATCTTGTCCGCCACCGAGACGTCATCGCGCCGCAGCTGGATCCGGGCCTCTTCGCCGAGGCGGGAGAGCAGTTTGCGGAAGGCCGACAGCACGTCGTACAGGTCGACGAGAAGAACCTCCTCTCCCGCGAAGTCCGCCGGGACGCGCCCTTCTCGAGTCCAGATGAGGCTGCGGACGCTCTCCATCGCCTGGAGATTCTCCGCCGCCTGCCGGTACTTCTGGTGTTCGAGAAGCTGCTGCGCGAGCTCCGCCCGCGGGTCCTCGGACGCCCCCCCGTCCTCTCCCGGGGAGGGGTCGGCGGGGAGCAGCATCCGGGACTTGATGTGGAGGAGGGTCGCCGCGATCACGAGGTACTCCCCCGCCACCTCGAGGTTCATCTCGCGCATCAGGTCGAGGTACTCCTGATACTGCCGCGCGACCTCGACGATGGGAAGGTCGAGGATGTCGAGCTCGTTGACCCGGACGAGGTGAAGGAGGAGGTCGAGAGGACCCTCGAAGCCGGCGATCCGGAACCGGTAGGTGTCCTCGCCGCTCAACGGGTCCACCCGTGCGGTCCGAGAGGCCGGGCGCGGAGTCGATCGGTCGACGTCATGGAGCACCGAGATGCGGGGGTCCCGAGGAGAAGGGCGCGAACACTAACACGCGACGAGGGGCGGGTCAACGACCTCCGGTCGCCTCCTCCTTCCGCCAAAGGCGCTCCGCGCTCCGGCAGAGGGCCTTTCCGAGTTCTCCACGGACGCGACGCACGACGTCGGCCCGAAGCGCGCCCGCGGTATCTTCCCCCCCGATCCGGGGACGCCTCGACTCCTCGACATGGATGGGTTTCGCCCGCTCCGAAGCACCTCCATCGCCGCGCGAGACCTGCGAGAGGAGGCGGATCCGGATCCGCGCCGTGTGGAGCAGTTCCTTCCCGGGCTCGCCGGGCATCTGGACGCCGTAGATCGACTCGTCGTAGACGGTCTCCTCCTCGAGTTCGACGAGGAGAACGGTCCACACCAGGTCGGCCGCTCGCGAAGGATCGGCGCTCACACCGGCGACGCAGTTCGCCTCCGTCGCCGACTGCACGGCGGCCCGCTCCACCGCCTCCCGCACCGACTCGGTTCCTCCGCCCTCCGCCCAGCGGACGTCGGCCCGGACCGTCCACGGGACCGGCTCCGACGCGAGCGCCGCGTCCGAACCCGCCGAATGGAGAAGGAGTGCGAGGACGAGGAAGGCGGCCTGCCGCGCATGCCGCCGTGTCACGTGCGGAACACCATCTTGACCATGCCGACGCCGACGCGATCGCCGTCGCGCACCGGATGCGCGCGGCCGGTGACCAGTCTCTCGTTGTTCACGAAGGTCCCGTTCAGCGCCCCGACCTCCTCCGTGAGGAACCACCCGTCGTCGGTCCGGAACAGGCGGGCATGGCGCCGGGAAACGCTCCGCTTGAGGTCGACTTGCGTGAGGTCGACGTCCGGGCGCAGCTCCGTGACGGGGTCGAAGCGTCCGATCAGGGTCTCCTCCGTGGAGAGGGCGAAGGACGTGTTCTCGCCCTCCACCTCGAGGCGCGGCCCCTCGCCTCCCGCGGGGATCGCGCGCGGGCGGGGCGGCACGGGGAGTCTCGGCGCCGGAACCCCAGCGGAGCCGAGCGCCTGGAGCGCCTCGATTTTCTGCTCCGACTCGCGCAACCGGATCGAGAGCTTCCGCAGCATCCGTATCGCGATCTCGATGTTCCCCTTGATCATCTTGTCGAACGTCATGCTGTTGATCTCGATGAGCTCGGAGTCCTCCACGGCCTCGGCGGAGAGGGTCCGGGGCAGCCCCTCGAGGATCGACATCTCCCCGAAGAAGTCCCCCTTCTCCATGACGCCGTGCACCCGCTTTTGCGCGTCCACCATCCGGAACATCCGGACCTTTCCGGACTGGACGATGTACATCGTGGTCCCGAGATCGCCTTCGGTGAAGATCCGCTCCCCGGCACCGTAGCGCACCATGAAGTTCTGGAACGGGTGCACCGCCATGTGTCGACTCCCCTCCTCGAAAACGGCCGCATGGTAAGAACGTGGCGGCCGCCACGTCAATCGGGTCCGCGCGAACGTCCCGACGCCCGGCCGACGAGCAAGCGTTCCGCCTCGAAGCGGACGTTCTGCTCCGGATCGTCCGCCGCCACCTCTTCGAGCACCTTCCCGACCGCGGCGTCTCGAACCTCCGCGAGGGAGCGCGTTGCCGCGATCCGCACGGCGGAGTCCG
Source organism: uncultured Acidobacteriota bacterium (assembly GCA_964383585.1). GTDB lineage: Bacteria > Acidobacteriota > Polarisedimenticolia > Polarisedimenticolales > DASRJG01 > CAYLHQ01. Next base: position 322,669 of record CAYLHQ010000001.1, on the reverse strand, counting down.
GGTCGCGGCGGGCGAGGGCGATGAGGCGGAGTACGATCTCCCGCCCCGCGTCCCCGCCCGCGGAGTCGGGGTCGCGCCGGAGGCAGATGCCGGAAACCGCCGAAGCCTCCGCCCGCACATCGGGCGCGGGGTGCGAAAGGAGCGGAAGGAGCGACGGAAAGAGCGCGGAGTCGCCCCGGCCGAAGGTTTCGTGCGCGTCCAGACCGGTCCGCATCAGGATCGGGTTGGGGTGGGCGAGCAAAGCCCCGAGCGCCTCCCACACGAGCGGGTCGTTCTCGAGCGCCCGGATGGCGGCGATGCGGTCGGCGGCCTCGATCCAGGCGGGCGCGCCCTCTGCCGGGATCTCGCGCACTCCCTCGACCCCGCGTACGAGGCGGTAGAGCGGTCTCTTCTCGGGGTCCCTCCGTTTTCCGGAGGGTTCGAGGAGGGCGAGATACACCCCCCCTTTCCGAAGCGAGAGGGCGCGCGCACCGCCGGGGCGCTCGCGGTTGGCTCTCCGGACGTCGAGGGCGATCGTCGAGCGGGCCCCGATCGTGCCGTGGAAGACTCGCTCGACTTCGGCGAGAGTCTCCCCGCCGTCCTGTTCGCCGACCTCGAGGAGGGCGACGATGGGGGCGACGTTCATCCACTCCCAGAGGTTCCGCCCTTCGGCCGCGCCGGCCGGAAGGGCGGCGATCGATCCGAGGAAACACGCGGCGAGTCTGCGCCTCATCCGATCAGGGTAACCCGTCCGCTCGACGCGCGCTTCCGGCGGGAAATCAGTCGCCGTCCACCGGATCGAGACGGAGGCGCACGCTGAGCTTGAACCGCCGCGTCTCGGCGCCGGAGCGGATCTCCAGCGGGACGATGATGTCGCGCGCGTCTCCTGCGGCGAGAGTCGCCACCTCGAGGCCGGGATCGTCGAAGATCTCCGCGTCGTCGGCGATCTCGTTGAGGTACACGCCGTCGTCCCCTCCCTCGGGTTCGGAGACCTGCTCGGCCTCCGCCAATGCCGGCTCCGGGACGAACGGCGCGGCAGGCGGCGTCTCGAACGTCGCCGCGCCGGAGGGGACCGGCGCGGGCCGCTCGCCCCAAGCGTCCGGGCGGGACCACTCCGGATCGAAGCCCCGATCGAGCTCGAACGCCGGGAGATCGCCACCGGAGCGGTCGGGGAAGAGCGCTTCCGACTCGACGGTGGGGAGCGGAGCGACCTCCCGCTCCGCGAGTTCTGCGAACGGTGCGTCGTCGTCGAGGGGAAGGGTCGATCCGAACGCCGATTCCGGAGTCGCGAAGGGTGAGGATTCCTCGTCGACGATTTCGAGGGTCGGGGTCCCTTCCTCCGCAGGCTCTCCCATCCAGACGGCGGACGATTCCTCCTCGCCGGAAGACGGAGCGTAGGCATCGACCTCCTCGACGAGACCGTCGATCTCCTCGTCCGCGAAGGGGCGGGCGGCGAGCGAGTCTTGGGAGACGGGAACCGACGCGCCTCGGGACGGCGGACGGGACGCCTCCGCGACCGGGGGGGGCGCCGCCTGGAGCGAGGGGGACGAGGAGGCGAAGGGTCCGGTCGCCGCCGGCGCGGAGACCGGAAAGCCCGAAACCGGAATCGAGCGCACGCTCGGACTCGCCGGATGGACGGGGGGGGGCGGCGGAGGGGCGGCAGCCGCCATCACCGGGGTCGGGCGCTCCGCGCGCGGCGAGCTCGCGGACTTCGGATCGTACTTGCGCGTCAGGTGGAGCAGGACGAGCTTCACGACCGCCTTGAGCGTGTCCTGGACGCCGATGCCGGTCGTGGCCACCGATTCGTAGAAGGGGGCGTTGTAACGGTTGAGGGCGGCGTTCAACTCCTCGATTCCGGAGAGCTTCGGCAGGTCCCGCTTGTTGAACTGGATGACGTGGGGCATCTCCGCGAGGCTCATGCCGTGGGCCTTCAGGTTCTCCTCGAGGTTCCGGAAGGATTCCACGTTCGCGCCGAGCATCGTCTCTTGCGAATCGGCGACGAAGACGATCCCGTCAGCGCCCTTGAGCACCAGGCGGCGCGTCTCATTGTAAAAGACCTGCCCGGGCACGGTGTACAACTGCACGCGGGTTTTCATCCCCCGGATCTCGCCGAGATCGATCGGGAGGAAATCGAAGAAGAGGGTTCGGTCGGTCTTGGTCGCGAGGGACAGCATCTTCCCCTTCACCGTCTCGGGGAGGTTCTCGTGGATGAACTGCAGATTCGTCGTCTTTCCGCAAAGGCCGGGTCCGTAGTAGACGACCTTGGCGGTCAGTTCCTTGGTTGCATAGTTGAACAGCACCATCGGCGACCCCTCCGAGCGCGGCGCGAGGATACGCGGGCGCCCCCCCGCGCGACGGCCGGGGCGAACATATATCCGGCCCTCGGGAGGGTCAAGGATCGTACGGGTTCTCGTGCAGCGCCGCCCCGTGCGGTCGATTGCCGTTCAAGAGCGCGGCGACCTCGGCCCCGTAGAGGGCGAGCGCCACGGCGACGTAGATCCAGACGAGAAGCGTCACGATGCCGGCCAGGGTCCCGGTGAGCAGACCGTAGATCGGCGACCGGAGAAGGATTCCCCCGAAGACGAGCCGCGCCCCCTCCCAGAGGAGGACCGCCGGGATCGCCCCTTTCGCGGACGCTCTCCAGGCGACCTTTCCGCGGGGGAGGAGTTTGTACAGGACGACGAACCCCCCGTAGACCGCGAAGAAGGCCCCGATCTCGGAGACGCGCGACGCGATCGGCCCCGGGAAGGCCCCGCCGGTCGTCCCCCCCCAGCCCTCCAGGCGTCCCAGGAACTGGTTCCACAACGTCGCGCCGCCGAGGACGACCGCGATGCCGCTGACCGTGGCGAACGCCTTGAGCCTCGAGAGCCAGAATCGTCTCCGGGACGCGGTGCCGAACGCGACGTTGACCGCGAGTTCGAACGCGGAGAACGCCGTCGTGGCCGCCCAGGCGAGGGCCGGAACGGCGATCCAGACGAGCCCGCTCCCTTCGGGTAAGCGCTCGACCAAGGTCCGGAAGACCGGCACCGCGACCCCCGGGAGGAACCCCTCGAGCGCGGCGAGCGAGGCCTCGCCCGCGCCACGCTCGGGAAGCGCGGCTTCGAGGAGCGTCGCGGCAAGGAACAAGAAGGGCGGCAGGGAGAGGAGGGAGAAGTAGGCGACGGCGGCCGCGTGGCTGAACCCGTGGTCCCGAAGGAAGCGGGAGCCGGCCGCCGCGGCAATTCCGAGGGGCCCCGAGGCGATCACGTCCGCGCGCGCTCCCGACGGCTCCGAAACGAAAGGCGGATCGGGGCGGGTCCGAACTGGAACGATTCCCTGAGGTCGTTCTCCAGCCTCCGGCGCAAGGAAAAGTGCACCCGTCTCGCGTCGTTGCAGAACAGGACGAATCGGGGCGGGTGGATCCCCGTCTGGGTCGCGTAGAAGAGGCGAATACTCTTTCCCCCGGCGGGATTCGAACGCTCGCGCTCCGCCTGGCGCGCAAGCCAGCGATTCAACTCGGGGGTGGGGACCCGCCGGCCCGCCGCGCCGTGGACTTCGGCCGCGGCGTCGAGGATCCTCGCGATGCGCTGGCCGCTTTTCGCGCTCGTGAACAGGACGGGGGCCGCGCCCGCAAAACGGAGGCGCGTGCGGATCTCACGCTCCCATGTCTTGACCTTCTCCTCGCGGTCCGACGCAAGGTCCCATTTGTTGACGACGATCACGAAGGGGCGGGCCGCCCGCTCGACGAGCGCGGCGATGTGCGTGTCCTGGGAGGTGAGCGGCTCGGTCGCATCGAGCACGAAGACGACCACTTCGGCCCGATCGATCGCCCGCTCGGCGGCGACGACGGCGAGGCGTTCGGCCGAACGGCTCCACTTCGCCCGCTTCCGGATGCCGGCGGTGTCCACCAGGACGAAGATCGTTCCGTCCTTCTCCAGGACGCTGTCGACCGAGTCCCGCGTCGTCCCGGGAACGTCGCTCACGAGGACCCGATCCGTTCCGAGCAGGCGGTTCACGATCGACGATTTCCCGACGTTCGGCCGGCCCACGATCGCGATCCGGACTCCGGTGGACGCCCCCCCCTTCCCCTCTCCGCGATCGCCCATCCCCTGGAACTCGGAGGCGATGCGATCGAGGAGGTCGTCGATCCCTGAGCCGTGCTCGGCGGAAATCGGAAGGGGACGGCCGAACCCGAACACGGAAAACTCCGCCTCCGCGGCTCCTTCCGCATACCGGAACTCCGACTTGTTGACCGCCACGATCACGGGCTTTCCGCGCCGTCGCAGGAAAGCGGCGACCTCTTCGTCGAGCGGCGACCGTCCGGCACGGCCGTCGACGACGAAGACGACCAAGGCGGACTCGTCGATCGCCGCCCGAGCTTGCCGCTCGATCCCGCGCGCGAGAGGCGCCTCGGAGTCGGCCGAGATTCCTCCGGTGTCGACGAGCGCGAACTCCACCCCGCGGGCGCGCACCGTCCCGTACAGGCGATCTCGGGTGACCCCCGGCTCATCGGTGACGAGCGCGCGCCGCCGCCCGACGAGCCGGTTGAAGAGCGTGCTCTTGCCGACGTTCGGCCGTCCGACGATGGCGACGATCGGGAGACCCCGCATGGCCCGCAACCTAGCATGCCGCCACGCGCGACCACAACGGGATCGGAGGCTAAGTGGTTGGAGTTTCGGCAACTTAGAGGGTGTGTCGCCTTGACACCCCGCGTGATGCCCCCTACACTCGCCGTCTCGGAGCGTTCGTTCGGGAGGGGCGGATGATCAAGGTCGATCTCATCAATCGGGTCGCCGACGAAGCCCGTGTGACGAAGGTGAAGGCGGTCGAGGCCGTCGAGGCGATCTTCGAGGCGATGAAGGGGGCGATGACCCGTGGCGAACGGATCGAACTTCGCGGCTTCGGTGTATTCCAGGTCAAGCCTCGCAAGAAGGGGATCGGGCGCAATCCGAGGACCGGCCGTGAGGTGCGGATCCCGCCGGGGAAGACGATCCGCTTCAAGCCCGGGAAAAATCTCCGGAACCTGGGCTAGCGATCCGGCTCGAGGGTGACTTCCACCCTCGCCGCTTCCCCGCCCGGAGCGACCTCGACCTCCACCACACGCGACCGGTGACCCGGACGCACCGCCTCCACGCGGTGCGTCCCCGCGCCCACCGGGATCGCCCCGTGCAACCGTTCCAACTCGGCGCCGCTACCGAGGAATTCTCCGTCGAGGTAGACGGCGGCGTCGAGAGGTCGGATCCGGAGATGGAGGAACCCCCGAGCGGGAGGGGCCGGCGGCGACTCGGCGGTGGGCGCGGCCGCGGCGCGAGGTTCCGGGAGGGGGTCCGACGCGGGGTCGAGCCCCTCTCCCTTGACGAGGTCGCGCTCCACGCGGAATCGCATTCCCGGCGCGAGGTCGACGACGGCGCGGAACGTCCGATACCCCTCCTTCGAAAACTCGAGGACATGAACCCCGGGGGGTAAGGTCAGCGCATCCCAAGCGCCGTTCCAGTCCCGCGCTTTCCCGATCTCCTCCCCGTCGAGCCGCACCGTCGCGCTCTTCGGAGAGACTGCGGTCTCGAGGACCGCGGGGAGCTCCGGAGGCCGTGTCGCGGTCGACCCTCCCGGAATCACGACGGCGGTTGCCGTGTACGGCCAGCCCCAATAAGGCCAACCCCAATAGGGCCAACCCCAGTAGGGCCAGCCCCAATAGAAGCCGGCTCCCCAATAGCCGCCCCATCCCCAGATCGCGTCCCAGCCGTACGGCGGGTAGGTTCCGCCCGAGGACCCGTAGCCGTAGGTCGCGCGTCCACGCGCGACGGCCGGCGCCCCGCTCGGAGCCTGCCGGGGAGCGGCGGTTCGCGCGGGAGTCGATGGAACTGAGGACGGCGGCCGGGCAGGGGCCGTGGCCTGGCGAGCGGAGGGCACAGCACTTCGCCTCGGCGCGGCATCGACCGAGGGAATGCTCGCCGCAACGAGAACTACGACCATCGCGGCACCGAAGAAGGACCGCGAGACGTTCATCGGCGACCTCCTCGAACACTCGATGCAATCGGCGTTCCGCGCTGCGGCACGCTCGTGGGGGCGTTTTCCGAAGGTTCGTGTCCTCCGCAGGGGGCAAGTCCCGTCCCCCGTGGGAGACGCCGCGGAGCCCTCCTATACTTCTCTTTCCCCTTTTCGTGAGGAGACTCGAGTGTCGCGACCCTGGGTGCACGCCCTTCTGTTCGTCACGACGTTCGTGACCGCGGCGCTCGCCGGAGGTGGGTTCTGGGAAGGGGGGATGTTCACGGTCGACGGCCGAGGCGCGTTCGCGTGGGCGTGGGACGGCCTCCCCTACGCCGCCGCGCTTCTCGCGATCCTCAGCGCACACGAGATGGGGCATTACCTTGCGTGCCGGCGCTACGGCGTCTCCGCCACCCTCCCCTTTTTCCTCCCGAGTTTCCCGCCGCTCGGAACCTTCGGCGCCGTGATCCGGATCCGAGGACCGATTCCCCACCGCACCGCGCTCTTCGACATCGCTGCCGCCGGACCGATCGCCGGATTCTTGGTCGCGCTTCCGATTCTGATCGTCGGCGTCGCCTCCGCCCATCCTGCCCCACCGGAGATGGAGGGGGCGGGAGGGCTCTTCCTCGGCCCCCCGCTCCTTTCCAGCCTGCTCGCCCGGTGGCTTCACGGAAGCGCCGACCTTCAGGTCGGGTCGCTCTACGGTGCCGGATGGGTCGGGATGCTCGTCACTTCGATCAACCTCTTCCCGGTCGGCCAACTCGACGGCGGCCACGCGGCCTATGCCGTCTCGCGCCAGCTCCACCGGGTCCTCGCGTGGCTGACGATCGCGGTTCTCGGCGCCTTCGTCGCCTGGGTCGCACTCGCGGAGCGCGAGATCTCCCCCTATGCACTCTGGCTCGTCGTCTTGGGGTTCATGAGGGACCGCCACCCACGGTTGCTGTTCGAAACGGGGGCGCTCGGTCGCACCCGGCTCCTCGTCGCGCTCGTTCTCCTACTCCTGTTCGCCGTCTCGTTCATTCCCGTTCCGTTCCGCCTCGTCGAACCGTAGTCTCCGCCATCCACGCGCCGGTGCGGGGCGTGAGCCGCACCTGACCGTCCCGGTCGGTCCGGTACACGACCGCCCCCGCTTTCCGGAAGCGCGCGAGAGCCTCCTCGTGGGGGTGGCCGAATCGGTTGCCGAATCCGGCGGAGACGACGACGACTCGCGGCCGGACCGCCTCGAGCCAGGGTTCGGTGCTGCTCCCGTTTGCACCGTGGTGCCCGGCGACGAGGACTTCCGCGTCGAGCGGACAGCCCGAACGGAGCAGTCGCTCCTCGCCGGCGCGCTCGAGATCGCCGGGGATCAGGACCCTCGCCCCCCCGGGGGCGGTGAGACGGAGGACGAGCCCGCGGTCGTTCATCGAAAGCGCCTTGTCCTCACGCGCGGGGGCGGTCGTCTCGATCGCCCAGCCGCCAGCCCCTCCGCGGGAGCCGCGGCCCACCAGGCGGACCGCCGTCCCCCGCTTCGCCGTCGCCGCCACGGCGTCGCGGATGCCGGGATCCCGCGCCGAACCGACGGGGATCCAGAGTTCACCGACCTCGAGATCCTCGAGAACGGAGACTGCACCTCCGACGTGATCGTCGTGGCCGTGCGTGAGGGCGAGGAGATCGAGGCGCCGGCACCCCTCGCGAACCAGGAGAGGTGCCAGGACGCGCTCCCCGATGTCGTACCGTCCCCCGGCGCTTCCGGCCGCGTCCACCAGAACGCACGCCCCCCCCTCCCCCCACGCCGCGACCGCCTGTCCCTGACCGACGTCGAGTACGGCGAGTGCCGGCCCGCCTCGCCGTGGGGGATTCCCGAGGTGCATCGCCGCGAGGGCGAGGAGGAAGGCCGACGCGGCGAGGCTCCTCGTGCGGGCGTGGCTTCGGGGGGAAGCGACGAGGAGGGTCCACGAAATCCCGTGGAGCGCCCACCAGATGGCCGACGGCGGAGGGACGCGAAACGTGCTCCAGGCTCCGTCGCCCGCGGCCCGAGCGAGCCGTACGAGGGCGGCGCTCGAGCCGTGCGCGACCTCCGCCGCGAAGGGGCCCAGGAGCGGGATTTCGATCGAGATCGCGGCAACCGCCGCCGCGACGAGGAAAACCGTGGCAATCAGAATGGCGGGTGGATTGACCCAGAGGGCCGCGGGAGAAAGGCGCTGGAAGCTCTCCGCGAGGAACGGGGCCGTCGCTGCGTAGGCCGCTGCGGAGACGGCGAGCGCCCCGCGGACGGCACTCGGGGCGAATGGACGGCGTGCGAGAGGGGCGGAGAGGGTGACGATCCCCGCCACGGCGGCCACACTCAGGCGGAACCCGGCGTTCGACACCCACGGCGGTTCGAGCGCGGCGAGGGCCGCGGCGGCGATCCCGAGCGAGCGGAGCGGGGTCGAGGTGCGTCCGCCCGCACGAGCGAGAAGCCCGAGCCACGCCATGCACGACGCGCGCGCCACCGGAGGTGCCGATCCGGTCAGTCCGGCGTAGAGCAAGACGGCCGCGCCGAGGAGGAGGGCCGAGAGTGCCGGACGCCTCCGCAACGGGCGTAGTACGCACAGCAGCAGCGTGCACACGATCGCGACATGGAGCCCGCTGACCGCCACGAGGTGGGAGAGTCCCGATTCGCGAAGCGAGCGCTCGAGTGGCGCGGGAAATGCAGCGCGGTCGCCGAGGAGCATCGCCCCCGCGAGCGCCCTCGCGTCTCCGGTCCCGTCGAGCGCCGAGTCCAGCCGCCGCCGAGCCGCCATGCGCACAGCGTCGAGCCCGCGGGAGAGAGAGAGTGATCCGGCGGCGAGCCGCTCCACGACGCGGGGGCTCTTCACCCAGCCCGTCGCGTCCTCCCCTCGGGCCGCCAGTCCTGCGCGGGGGTCGGCGTCGCCCGGATTGCCCGGCCGGGGTGGGACGCCGACACGGGCCCACACTCGGATCCGGTCGCCGGACCGGAGACGTTCGATCGGCCGCGAGGGGTCGTCGCTTCCCGATACGGTCAAGCGAACCACCGCCGGGGGCGCTCCTGGGGCGGGGTCGGGATGGGGCCGGACCGCGGCGCGGAGTCGCCAGTCCCCTTCCGGGCCGCGCTCCGGGCACGCGAGGATCTCTCCGACGAAGGATCCCTCGATCGAACCCCCGCCACGCGGAAGCCACACCCTCGTCCGATCGGCGCGCGCCGCGGCGTCGAGCGCCCCCACGGCCAGCCCCCCGAAGAGCGCCGCCGCGAGACACGCCCCGAAACGGAGGCGAGTGGCGAAGATCGCGAGGGCCGCGAACGTTCCAGCGCCTCCCGCAAGCGCGCCGACCGCGCCGGGAGGCGCCGCGAGGCCCAGACCGAGGAGAAACGCCCCGGGGAGCAAGACCCCCGAAACGTCGTGAGTTCGAACACCGGTGGGCGCCAAGGGCGCGTCCCCGGGAGGGGAGGACCGGAAGGACTATACCACCGGCCTCGAGGGTCTGAGCCGCGGGAGGCCGAGACTGCGGCGCATGCGCTCCACGACCGCGCGCCTCAGGGTCTTGTCCCATGCGGCGGCGGACATCCGGCCGCGGTAGTTCCCGAGCGCCTCGAGCGCCTCCTGACGGGAGGCCCGATGGATCTCGGGGGCGATCGATCCCTCCGCCAGAGCCCGGTCGAGAGTCTCGTCGATCACGGCAGGGTCCGTTCCCCGCGCGAGCGCTTTGGAGAGATCCTCGAGGAGGCGTTCGAGCGAGGGCGGCCGCTCGCCCGGGCGCGTCTTCGCGCTCCATGGGGCTTCTCGAGACTCCCCCCCGGCGGACGTACCCGAAGCGGCGCCCCGGTGCCGGATCGCGCGGCCGTCCAGGACCGCCTGCCAACTCTCTTCGACCGCACGGACGAAGTACCGGAGCGAACGTGCCTGCCCCCCTCCCTTCCGCGCGGCCACCTCCTGCAACGTCTCGAGGACGAGCGGAAGCGGGATCCCACGGGCGTGCCAGCCCGCGAGGGTCGTCCAGTCCCTCGGGGAGAGGACGACCGGCCGCTTCAAGATCGACTCGAGACGGGATTCGACCGCACGCGCGAACGACGAGGCTCCGTGTCTCCGCACGCTCACGGCAGATGCTTCAGGTGGAGGACCAGGTGATCGACGCAGGGCTTGACGATGCGGAAGCTCTCCCGAAACGCCTCGATCGGGCCTCCGATCGGGTCGGGGACGTCCGGCGCTCCGCCGCGGGGGAGTGCGTCGGCCTCGAAGGCGCGGATCAAGAGGATCGGGGGCGCATCTCCGGGGAACCGCCTCCGAAGCTCGTCCACGTGGTCGAGGGTCATCGCGAGGACCAGGTCGGCCGAGCGCACGTCGGACGGACGGAGCCCCGCCGACCGGTGGCCGTCGAGGTCGAAACCGTTCTCCCTGGCGACCTGGCGTGCGTGGGGGTCCGCCCGCTCCCCTTCGATCCCGAGAAGGCCCCTCGATTCGACCAGGAGGGTCGACAACCCTTCCGCTCGGGCGCGATGCTTCAGGTAGCCGGCGATCAATGGACTCCGGCAGATGTTCCCCGAACAAACGACGAGCACCTTCAACGCCGGTTCCTCTCCCAGAGAATGCGCAGACCGTCGAGCGTCAGCCCGGGATCGACCGCCCGGCAGTCCGGGAGCCACCCTTCGAACACCGGAGCCAGGCCTCCCGTCGCGACGAGCGGCGCGTCGGCCCCGAGTTCGCGCCGGATCCGTCCTGTGAGACTTTCCACGAGACCGAGGTACCCGTGGAAGAGTCCGGACTGGATGCTCTCCTGCGTGCTCCGGCCGATCACCCGCGAAGGCGGGCGTAACTCCACCCGAGCCAGGCGCGCGGCGCGCTGGAAGAGGGCCTCCGCCGAGATGCCGAGCCCGGGGACGATCACGCCCCCCACGTAGGCCCCCTCGCGGTCCACGACGTCGAAGGTGGTGGCGGTGCCGAAGTCGACCACGATCACCGGCGCGCCGTACCGGTGAATCGCGGCCACGGCATTGACGATCCGGTCGGCGCCGACTTCGTGGGGATTGTCGTAAAGGATCGGGACCCCCGTCTTCATCCCTGGTGCGACGAACAGCGGCTCCGTCCCGGTGGTCCGCCGGACGGTTTCGCGGATCACCGGGTCGAGATCGGGTACGACCGAGGCGACGATCGCGCCGCGCACCGCCGAGGGGTGGCATCCCTCCGAAGCGAAGAGCGCGCCGAAGAGGACCCTCCACTCGTCGGCCGTGCCGTCCGCGCGGGTTCCGATCCTCCAGTGCGCGCGGCGTTCGCTCCCCTCGAAGAGGCCGAGGACCGTGTGGGTGTTCCCGACATCGATCGCGAGCAGCATGAGCGCTTCACTCCATCCAGCGCAGGGACTCCCCCAGCGTCGCTTCGCCGCGCCTTCCGTCCGAACGGACCAGGGCGAGCGTTCCTGCGTCCGTCAGTCCGATCACGCGCGCTTCCGAACGGACGCCGCTCCCGTCGGTCCATTCCACGCGTCTTCCCTCGAGCGGGAGGGCGCCGCCTTCCCAGCGTACACGAACGGGGTCCCAGGCTCCCGATTCAAGAAGTTCGGCGAGCTCGGCGAACCGGACGAGAAAGGCGGCGACGAGGGTTTCCCGCGCGCGATCCGGCAGGACCCCTTCCATGGCCAAGGACGTCGCGAACGGTGCGAGGGCCGGGGGGAAGTCCGCCGCCTCGTGCACGACGTTCACCCCCAGTCCGACGGCGACCGACAGACGCGGCGCGCGGCCCCACGATTCGGCGAGAACTCCCGCCACCTTGCGCCCGCGAACGACCAGATCGTTCGGCCATTTGATGCGGGCGTCGACCTTCGAGACCTCGAGGCAGGCTTCCCGGGCCGCAGCCGCGGCGGCGAGGCCGTAACGCCCGAGCTCCTCCGGCGGCCGGGAGGTGCGCCGGAGCACCGAGAGGTAGATCCCGAGCCCCGGAGGCGAGTGCCACTCCCTGCCGAGGCGGCCCCGTCCGCGCTCCTGTTCCTCCGCAACCACGGCGGTCCCGGCCGGCGCACCCCGATCGGCGAGGAGGCGGACCACGTCGTTGGTCGAACCGACGCAATGGAGGACCCGCAGCCTCGTGGGGTCGAAACCGTCGGGGAGCGCGCTTCGAATCGCCCCCGGATCGAGCGGCGGCATCCGGCTCATTCGGCGGGCACGACCTCCATCGCGACGTCGGCGGCGGGCGCCGAGTGGGTCAGCCAGCCGAGGCTCAGGCAATCCACGCCGGTTTCGGCGACCGCGCGGAGGGAACCGGGGCGGAGCCCCCCGGAGGCCTCGAGCACGATCCGGCCGCGACCCTCGGCCGCGCACGCGCGGAGCGTCACGAGGTCCATGTTGTCGAGGAGGGCTCGTCCTGCGCCGGACCGGATCGCCTCCCGGAGTTCCTCGACGGACCGGACCTCGACGGTGATCCGGCCGGGGGAGACCCCCCGCTCGACGAGCGCCGCGACCGCCGCGGCGATCGATCCCGCCGCGGCGAGGTGCGTGTCCTTGATCATCGCGGCATCGAACAGGCCCATCCGGTGATTGGACGCGCCTCCCACGGCGACCGCGTACTTGTCCAGCCGGCGGAGGCCCGGGGCCGTCTTCCGCGTGTCCAGGATGGTGACCCCGGTCCCCTCCACCTCCCGGACGGCTCGCCTCGCGGCCGAGGCGATGCCGGACAGGCGTCCCAGGAAGTTGAGGGCCGTGCGCTCCCCTTCCAGGAGCGCGCGGACGTCGCCCCGGACCGCGACGATCTCCGTGCCGGCCTCGACCTCCGCCCCGTCGTCGACCCCGGCGCGCACCTCCACCTCGGGATCGAGACGGCGGAAGACGGCGACGGCGACGGGAACTCCGGCGACCACCGCACGGCTCCGCGCCACGATCCGGGCCCGCGCGGGCCGCGGGGAGGGAAAGAGCGCGCGCGTGGTGAGATCTCCCTCCCCCCCGAGGTCCTCCTCGAGGGCCGAGGTGATGCAGCGCTCGACCGTGACGGGATCGAGGGCGGGGACGGCGCTCAAACGGCCGGACCCTTTCCGAGCATGGCGAGGCCGTTCTCGATCTTCCGTTTCCGTTCCAGGAGGTCGCGGTGGAGCGCCCGCTCCTTCTCCACGACCGCCGCGGGGGCTCTCTCGAGGAACGACTCGTTGTTGAGCTTCTTGACGCAAGCCGTGAGTTCTCCTTCGACCTTGGCGAGGTCCCTCGCGAGGCGCTCGCGTTCCGAAGTGAGGTCTACGAGCCCGTCGAGGGGGACGGCGATCTCGAGACCGCGGACGACTCCCCGGGCCGCCACCAGCCCGTCCGCGAAGGCGTCGACGACGCGCACGGCGGAAGCCTTCGAAAGTCCGGCGATCAGGTCCGCGTGCTCCGCCACGAGTTTCGCGTGACGCCGCGTCGGGGCGTGCAGGAGGACTTCGACGCGGCGCGAGGGGTCGATTCGCGACTCCGCGCGCAGATTGCGGATACGGACGACGAGTTCCTGCAGGATTTCCATGTCGCGCTCGACCCGTTGGTCGATCCTCGCCGGATCGCTCCGGGGCCAGCGCGCCTCGGCGAGGTAGCGGCCCTCCTTCGGGAAGCGCTGCCAGAGCTCCTCCGTCACGTACGGAACGAACGGATGCAGGAGGCGAAGGACGACGTCGACCGTCTCGAGGAGGATCGCCCGTGCGGTGCGACGACGTTCCGGCGGCGCCTCTTCGGCGAGATCCGGTTTCACCATCTCGAGGTACCAATCGCAGAACTCGTGCCAGACGAAGTGGTAGAGGGTGTCCGCCGCCCGGTCGAAGCGGAACTGCTCGAGCGATCGCTGGACCTCTCCGATGCACTGGTGGGTCCGGGAGAGGATCCAGCGGTCCACGAGGCCGAGTCCCGTGTCGGGGACTTCCTCGCGAACGGGGTCCTCACCGATGCGCAGAAGAACGAACCGGCACGCGTTCCAGAGCTTCGTCACGAACGCGCGGTAGCCGTCCATCCGCTCCGGTGACAGCGGGATGTCGTTCCCCGGAGCCGCGAGCATCGCCATGGTGAGACGGACCGCGTCGGTCCCGTACGTGCGTTGCAACTCGAGGGGATCGACGGTGTTCCCCTTGGACTTCGACATCTTCTGGCCTTGGGCGTCCCGCACGAGGCCGTGGATGTAGACCTGGCGGAACGGCACGTCCCCCATGAACTTCAGTCCCATCATCATCATTCGAGCGACCCAGAAGAAGATGATGTCGAACCCCGTGATGAGCACGTTCGTGGGGTAGAAACGGGCGAGATCCGGTGTCTTTTCCGGCCAGCCCAAGGTCGAGAAGGGCCAAAGTGCGGAGGAGAACCAGGTGTCGAGGACGTCCTCGTCCTGGCGGAGCGTTCCCTCGCAGCCGGGGCACCGCGCGGGCGCGTCTTCGGCGACCTGCACCGTTCCGCACGCGTCGCAGTACCAGGCGGGGATGCGGTGGCCCCACCAGAGCTGTCTCGAAATGCACCAGTCGTGGATATTGCGCATCCACTCGAAATAGGTCTTCGTCCAGTTGGCGGGCACGAACTCGGTCCGCCGGTCCTCCACCGCGCGTATCGCGGTCTCGGCGAGCGGGCGGACGCGAACGAACCACTGCGTCGAGAGGAGCGGCTCCACGACCGTATGGCACCGTTGGCAGCGCCCGACTGCATGCCGGTGGTCCCGCACCTCGAGAAGGAGATGGAGTTCCTGCAGGCGGGAGACGATCTTCTTCCTCGCCTGAAACCGGTCCAGTTCCGCGTACTCTCCGGCGGCCGGCGCCATTCGCCCCGTCGGCTCGATGACGGAGATCTCCTCGAGCCCGTGCCGGCGCCCCGCGGCGAAGTCGTTCGGGTCATGCGCCGGCGTGACCTTGACCACGCCCGTGCCGAAAGCGGGGTCCACGAACGGGTCTGCGACCACGGGGATTTCCCGTCCGACGAGCGGGAGCACGACGCGCTTCCCGACCAGTTCGACGTAGCGCTCGTCCTCGGGATGGACGGCGACCGCCGTATCCCCCAACATCGTCTCGGGTCGCGTGGTCGCGACCGAGACCCCCTTTCCTCTTCCGTCGGCGGCCGGGTAGCGGATCGTGTAGAGCTTTCCGACCTCCTCCTCATGGATCGTCTCGAGGTCGGAGAGCGCGGTGTGGCAACGGGGACACCATTGGACGATGTACCGGTCGCGGTACACCAGGCCCTCCCGGTACAGTCGGACGAAAACGGTCCGTACCGCGCGCGAGAGCCCGTCGTCGAGGGTGAAGCGTTCGCGGGACCAGTCGACGGAGGCCCCCAGCGTCCGGAGGGTCGCGGTGATTCGCCCGCCGTATTCCTCCTTCCACTTCCAGACCCGCCGGACGAACGCCTCCCGCCCGAGCGAGTGCCGGTCGGTCCGCTCCGCCGCGAGTTCGCGCTCGACGACCATCTGGGTCGCGATCCCCGCATGGTCGGTTCCCGGAAGCCACAGGACGTCGTACCCCTCCATCCGCCGCCAGCGCGCGACGATGTCGTGCAGCGTGTAGACGAGGACGTGCCCGATGTGAAGGCTCCCCGTCACGTTGGGAGGCGGAATCACCATGCAGAACGGGGGCTTGGACGGATCGCGTCCCGCCACGAAGATGCCGGCGTCGACCCAGTCACGACTCCACCGTTCCTCGACCGAACGCGGACGGTACTCTTTGTCGATGGCCATGGCGGATGGGTCCTCGGGGCGGCGTGCGCCCACGTCAGGGTTCGTCGCGCTCGAGCTGTCGGAGGCGCTCGCGGATGATGGTTTCAGCGAGGTCGGGCACGACGTCCCAGGCGATCTCCCGGATCACACGGTCGGAGAGCCTCTCGATCACCGCCCGCACGACGGCGTCCATCTGCGCGTCCGCGGGAAGGCCGGCGCCGGCGGGCGCTTCGAGCGAGGCGGGTTCGTCCGGGACGACGCCCGACGCAGCGGCGCCGCGCGCGGGCAGGTCGGAGTCGGTGGTCCCTTCCGCCGCGAGGTCCTCGAGGACCGCCTCCGCTTCGTCTTCGGCATCCCCTTCGAGCCCGCTCGCGCGCGTCGATGCCTCGTGCGGCGACGCCAGGAGTCGCTCCACGAGTTCCACGAGAGCCCTCGAATCGAACGGCTTGACGACGTGCCCGTCGGCGCCACACGCCATCGCCCGGTCCGGATCGAAGGGTTCGAAGGTCCCGGCCAGGAGAAGGACGGGAACCGGCTTCCCGGAACGCTTGACGTGGCGGCAGATTTCGTATCCCGAAGGCTCCGGCATCACGACGTCGGCGAGAATCAGGTCGGGACGGAGCGAGTCGAACCGCTCGATGGCCTCGGTTCCGGTTCCCACGGTCTCGACCCGGTACGGGGTATCCGAAAAGGTGAGTTCGATCACGCGACGGATGGTCACGCTGTCGTCCGCGACCAGGATCGTCCGCATCATGGCAGGTTCCCGTCGTGGGTGCGCTCGATCAGAGCGCGCGGGGACGAATGTTCTCCCGGACCCACGCGACGATGTCCTCGGTGGAAGCGCCCGGCGTGAAGATCTCGAGGACCCCCGCCTTCTTGAGCGCGGGGATGTCCTCCTCGGGAACGATTCCCCCGCCGAAGACCGCGACATCCGCGGCCCCGCGTTCCCGGAGGAGTTCGATCACCCGGGGGAAGAGGTAATTGTGGGCGCCGGAAAGGATCGAAAGGGACACGGCATCCACGTCTTCCTGGATGGCGGTCTGAACGACCATTTCGGGAGATTGGTGGAGGCCGGTGTAGATGACCTCGAAGCCGGCGTCCCGGAAGGCGCGCGCCACGATCTTCGCACCCCGATCGTGGCCGTCGAGGCCGACCTTCCCGACGAGGAGCCGGAGCCTGCGTTCCTTCCCGGCGGCAGATCGCTCGGACATCAACCCCTCCGACCCGGTTCAGAGCACCGACACTTCCCGATAGGTCCCGAACACCGGAACCAGAGCCTGGCTGATCTCCTGGACGGTACCGTATGCGCGGACACAATCGAGCATCGGCGGGAGGATGTTCGTGCCGTTCTCGGCCGCCCGCCGGAGCGCATCGAGCGCGGCGCCGAGGCGGGCGGAGTCCCGTTCCCTCTTGAGCCGCGCGACCTTTTCGATTTGGGCGCGCTCCACGTCCTCGCCGATCCGAAGGATCTCCGGCCGCCCCTCCTCCGGCTGAACGTACCGGTTGACCCCCACGATGATCTTCTCTTCCGCATCGACCTGCCGCTGGTAACGATACGCTGCGTCCGCGATCTCCTTCTGGGGAAAACCGCGTTCGATCGCGGCGATCATGCCCCCCATCTCGTCGATGCGCCGGATGTAGTCGAGCGCCTCGGCCTCGACCCTGTTGGTGAGCGACTCCACGAAGTACGAGCCGCCCAGCGGGTCGACCGTGTTGGCCACCCCGGACTCTTCCGCGAGGATCTGCTGTGTCCGCAGGGCGACCGTGACGGCGTGCTCGGAAGGGAGGGCGAGGCTCTCGTCGTAGGAGTCGGTGTGAAGGGACTGCGTGCCACCCAGGACGCCCGCGAGGGCCTGGATCGTGACGCGAACGATGTTGTTGAACGGCTGCTGGGCGGTCAGCGAGCAACCGGCCGTCTGGGTGTGGAACCGGAGCGCCCAGGATCGGGGGTCCTGCGCACCGAAGCGCTCACGGAGGAAACGCGCCCACATGCGGCGCGCCGCCCGCATCTTCGCGATTTCCTCGAAGAAGTCGTTGTGGGAATTGAAGAAAAAGGAGAGCCTGGGCGCGAATGTGTCGACCTCGAGCCCGGCGTCGATCCCCGCCTGCACATAGGCGAGGCCGTCGGCGAGGGTGAATGCGAGTTCCTGCACCGCGGTGGAGCCCGCCTCGCGGATGTGATAGCCGGAAATGGAGATCGTGTTCCACTGCGGAACCCGCTCCGCGCAGAACGCCATCAGATCCGTGATGATGCGCATGCTCGGGCGTGGAGGGTAGATCCACTCCTTCTGCGCGATGTATTCCTTGAGGATGTCGTTCTGCAGGGTTCCGCGGAGGCTCGAGAAAGGGACTCCCTGCTTCTCGGCAACGGCCAGATACATGCAGAAGAGAACGGCCGCCGGGGCGTTGATCGTCATCGAGGTCGAGACGCGGTCGAGGGGAATCCCCTCGAAGAGGGTCTCCATGTCGGCCAGCGAGCACACGGCCACCCCCTCCCTCCCCACTTCCCCGCGGGCCATCGCGTCGTCGCTGTCGCGGCCCATCAGGGTCGGCAGGTCGAAGGCGACCGACAGACCGGTTTGTCCCTGCTCGAGCAGGTAATGGAAGCGTCGGTTCGTCTGCTCCGCGGTTCCGAACCCGGCGAACTGGCGCATCGTCCAGAGCCGGCCTCGGTACATCGTCGGATGGATTCCGCGGGTGAACGGGTATCGTCCGGGCTCCCCCAACTCGACCGACGGGTCCCAGCCCGGGCCGAGGCTGTCCGGGCCGTATCGCCGCTCGATCGGCATGTCCGAGACGGTGGTGAAAGAGGCCTTTCGTTCCCGGAACGCCTCGTCCTTTCCCGATGTGCCGTCGTTCATGTGGCCCCTCGCGCTCGACACGCCCGTTCGCACCGGCTACGGCGCGCCCGCATTCCGGACAACGACCGACGTTACCAGCCACACTCCCGAGGGTCAAGGAGCGCGGCGCGTCAGAACTCGGGGTCGATCAGCCCGAAGGCCCCGTCCGGCCGCCGGTAAATGACGTTCACACGGTAAGTCTCGGCGTCGCGAAAGACGAGGATCGACTCCTGCGTCGTCTCCAGTTCCAGGAGGGCATCGTCCGGAGTCAGCGGCTTGAGTCGATACCGTGGAGTGCGGACGATGCGGGGCCTCGCCGCGACGGGGGCCGCCGGTTCTTCGACCGGGACCTTCTTGCGGCGGAGCGGCGCGGCGGCCGCCGCGCTTTCCGCACGAGGACCTCGGCGGGTCGGCTTCTTTTTCCGCTCCTTCCGCTTCTCCTTGTGCTTCAGCGCCTGTCGCTCGAGCTTGTCGACCACGTCTCCGACGGAGGCGTAGAGATCCTCCGTCTCCGACTGCCCCGAGAGGAGGGCCGTTCGGCTGCGCACCTGCATCTCGCAAAGGTGCCGGTGCTTCTCGATTCCGAGCACCACGTGGGCCTCGACGGGGCCGTCCAGGAGCTTCTCGAGCTTCCTCAGCTTTTTCTCCGTGAACTGTTGGAGCGCCTTCGTGACCTCGACCTGTCGGCCTGCGATGTTCACGCGCACGGTACGCCCTCCCGCCCGACTCACCGGGTCGCCTGTCGGCGCAAACTCGAAGACGGGATTTTCAGCTCTTCCCTGTACTTCGCCACGGTCCTCCGGGCGATCTGCAAACCCTCCGAACGCAGGATTCCCACGATCGCCGCATCCGAGAGCGGCCTCCGGTCGTCTTCGGCAGCGATGATTTTCCGGATTCGGTCCTTCACCGTGAGCGAAGAGACGCTCTCCCCGCCCGCGAGCGTCGCGATCCCGCTGTGGAAGAAAAAGCGCATTTCATAGAGGCCGCGGTGGGTATGCATGTACTTGTTGTTCACGACGCGGCTGACCGTGCTCTCGTGCATCCCGATGTCGTCCGCGACGTCCTTGAGGACCAGGGGGCGCAGTCGGTCGATTCCGAAATCCAAGAACTCGCGCTGGAATTTGACGATCGAGCGGGCCACCTTGTAGATCGTGCGTTGTCGCTCTTCCAGGCTCTTGATGAGCCGGAAAGCGGATCGGAGCTTCCCGCGCACGTACTCCTTGGCTTCCGAAGAGGCGTGCTCGGCTGATCCCCGTTCGACCATCCGCCGGTAGACGGGGCTGATGCGGAGTCTCGGAAGGCCCTCCTCGTTGAGGATCACCTGGTAGTCGTCGTCGATCTTGACGACGTACACGTCGGGAACGACGTACCGATTCGATACAGCGTTGTACTTCTGGCCCGGCCTCGGGTCCAGCCCCTTCACGATCTCGATCTCCGCTTGGAGGTCTTCGGAGTCGAGCCCGAGCGCTTCCCCCAGTTCCTTGAACTTCCGGGACTGCAACTTGTCGAGATGGTGCCGCACCAGGGCCTCGGCCGGGGTTCCCTCCTGTCCGAGGTGGCGAAGCTGGATCACCAGGCATTCGACGAGATCCCTGGCCGCGACGCCGACCGGGTCGAATCCCTGGATGAGCCGCAGCGTGCTTTCGACTCGATCGAGAGGCCACCCCTCCATCTCCGCGATTTCGTTGAGGCTCGTTCGCAGGTAGCCGTCGTCGTTCAGATTGCCGATGATCGCTTCGCCGATCCGCTTCTGCTCCTCGTCCGCCGCCGATAGCGCGAGCTGCCACATCAGGTGGTCGGAGAGGTCCTGCGCCTCGGCGAGAGTGGCCTCGAACGAGGGAAGATCCTCGGAGCCGGTCTCCCACTGCGTCCGCGGAACGTACGTCGACTCCACGTCGTTGAAGTAGGACTCGTAATCGATCTCGGAGAAGGGATCGGCGCCGGCCGGCTCGGCTTCGCCCTCCGAGTCGGCCCGTTCCACTTGGACGGGAGCGTCGTCGACCGACTCCTCGAGGACGGGATTCTCGGTCATCTCCTGCTGGATCTCTTCCACGAGTTCCAGCTTCGACATCTGAAGGAGCTTGATCGCCTGTTGGAGCGACGGCGTCATGATGAGCCGTTGGCTCATCCGGACGCTCAGTTTTTGCTCCAAAGCCATGCTTCGTGCCGCCTTCCTCGATCAGTGAAGTCGGAAGTTCTCGCCGAGATACACGCGCCGAACCTCCGCGTCGGCCGCGAGTTCGGACGGTGTTCCGTGCCGGAAAATGCGACCTTGGCTGATAATATAGGCGCGGTCCGTGATCTGTAAAGTCTCGCGGACGTTGTGATCCGTGATGAGGACTCCGAGGCCGAGGGATCGGAGACGCACGACGACCTGCTGGAGTTCCGCGACCGCGATCGGATCGATGCCCGCGAACGGTTCGTCGAGCAGCATGTAACGCGGATCCCCGGCGAGCGCCCGGGCGATTTCGACGCGGCGCCTCTCTCCGCCGGAGAGCGCGTACCCCGCCGTACGGAGAACGCGGCCGAGGCCGAAGGCCTCCACGAGTTCCTCGCATCGAACGCGTGCGTCGGCCGCCCGCAGACCGCGGAGCTCCAAGATCGCGAGGAGATTCTCTTCGACGGACATCCTCCGGAACACCGAGGGCTCTTGGGGTAGGTAGCCGATGCCGCGTCGCGCGCGCCGGTACATCGGAAGGGCCGTGATGTCCCGTCCCTCGAGCGAGACGCGGCCCGAATCGGCGGCGATCAGGCCCAGGATCAGATAAAAAGAGGTCGTCTTTCCCGCGCCGTTCGGCCCGAGAAGTCCCACGATCTCCCCGGGTCCGATCTCGACGCTGACGCCGTCCACGACCTTTCGACCCCGGAACGACTTCAGGAGTCCGGAGGCCTCGAGGCCCGGAAGCCCTTCCCGTCGCGCCGTTTTCGAGGGGGGAACGTCATTCATCGAGGCCGCTCCTCGGTACCGGACTCCACGTCCACCGCACCGGAATTCAGATCGTATCGCAAGACCCGCCCGCGCGTGGATCCGCCCGCGTCTCCCGGGCGCCGGATCTCCGCGGGGGCGCGATCGCCCATCAGCCTGAGGACCCTCGCGATCGGATCGTGGCGCAGGCGATCTGCCGACCCGCGAGCCGGCGGCGTGTCCGTCTCGGGTTCGACGGCGCGGTATTCGAACCGCACGGAGCCCGAAGCGCGAATCTCCCGGATTTCCATCCGAGGCTCCCCTCCGAGGTCGATCTCGAGCCGTTCCGACTCGAGCCATCCTTCCCGTTGTCGGACGCGCACGCTCCCCTCGTAAAGGGCGGCACCCGGCTCCCCGCGGTAGTCGAGATTCGCGGCCGTCACCTGGACGAAGCCGGGTTGTCCCGCTTCCCGACCCGGGTCGGGGAAGCGCGTGAGGACGCTCCCCCGTGCGCGGAGGGACTCCTGCCGATCGTCGATCTCGACCTCGTCGGCCGAAAGGTGGCGGTCTCCCTGCCACCCTTTCACTTCACCCCGGAACGCGAGGACTCGTCCAGCCTCCGCACTGTCGAGCTCTCGGGAGACGAAGTGAACCGCCTCGTCGGCACGGAACGGCCCCGGCGCCTCCGCTTTCGCCGCCGCATCGGTCTCGGGTAACAGGGACGCCTCCACGCGGTCCCGCGCGGCGAGCCGCGTACCCTGCGCATCGGTTCGAATCACTCCCGCCGCGACGCGGGTCCGTCCGCTCGCGACGCGCGCCCGCGCCCCTGCCGGCCCCTCGAGCACGATCGGGAACTCCCGCTCTTCGGGGCGGAACGAAGCCTTCTCCGACTCCGCGACCGCTCGATCGCTCCGGAAGCGGACGGCGCCGATGGCGTCGGCCCGCTCGATCGCGCCCGCCTCGTCGGTCCGAGCGTCGAGGCGAAGCGCTTCGAGGAGCGCGTCGCCGTCCCGCGTCATGCCCCGCGCGCGGACGCTCCCCTCCGCGCGGAGATCCCAGCCCGCGTCCGGGAGGCGATCGGCACCGATCCGCTGCGCGTCGATCTCGGTTGCGGCCTGACGGAGACGCGCATGTCCTTCGAGAAGGGCGGATGCAATCTCGCCGTCCGTGCTCCACGTGACCTCGCCGGCCTCCGCGGTCGCGCGGAGGGGTTCGCCCTTCTCGAGGCCGACGTCGAGCACGAGCCCGAGCGAGATCTCGGCACGCTCCGGACGTCCATCGGGGGCCCGGAGGAGAACGACGCGCTCGGAGCGGAGGGTGGCGCGTCCGTTGGTCACGCGAACCGCACCCGTCAAATCGAGTCGCCTCTCACCGGGTTCGACGACGGCATGGGAAGCGGCGAGCGCGGAACCGCCCCCCCCCTGCAGCGCGAGAACGAAGATCTCCGTCGGGCGTTCTCCGAGTCCATAGATCACGGCGTCGGCCTTGCCCGTCATGGTTCCGCTCTCGAGGCTCACTTCCCCCAACGAACGGGCCACCCCCGAGCGCTGATCGACCTCCAGCGAGTCGAGAGCGGCGCGCACTCCCGCCTCCGCGTCGAAGACCTCGACTCCGCCCTCGAGCCGTACGACGCGCTCCCCCTGCGGGCCGGTTCCCGCGCCGCGTTCCGCGCGCGCGATCAGGGGGGGCTTTCCCTCCCGGTGGATCTCGACCCGGCGGACGTCCTGAACGGAGAAGCTCCCGTCGTCGTCGAACGTCCCCACACCGGCCGTCACGGAGAGGACCTTCCGCTCCCCGCTGAACTCCTCGAAGGTGAACCCTTCGATCCGAGAGGAACTGTCGCTCCGGCCGGGACCCGCGACGTCCCGGGTCCGTCCGGTCTTCACGACGAAGACCGCGAGGGCGGAGAGCGCGGCCGCGGCGCCCACCCAGGCCCCGATACGCAAGATCCGTAGCAGCGTCTTGCCTCAGCGACCCGAGAACCGGGCGGGCCGCTTCTCCAAGAAGGCTCTCGTCCCCTCGCGCATGTCGTCGGTCGCGAAGCAGAGGCCGAAGAGGGAGGCCTCGAGACGCAGGGCGTCGTCGAGGGCCATCTCTCCTCCGGCGAGGACCGCTTCGAGAGCTCGAGCGACCGCCAGGGAACTCTTCGCGGCCAAGGTCTCCGCGAGGATCTTCGTCTCCGTCCGAAGGGCATCCGCCGGCACCGTCCGATGCACGAGGCCGATCCGTTCCGCTTCCCTCGCGTCGATCCGCTCGCCGGTCAGGATCATGGCGAGTGCGCGGCCGCGTCCGACCGTCCGCGCGAGCCTCTGGGTGCCCCCCGCTCCCGGAATGAGCCCGAGGTTCACTTCGGGCTGAGAGAATCGGGCGTTCTCCGATGCGATCCGGACGTGGCAGGCCAGGGCGAGCTCGCAGCCGCCGCCGAGCGCGAAGCCGTTCACCGCGGCGACGACCGGTTTGGGAGACCGCTCGATGCGTGAGAAGCTCTCGTTGAGGAACCGGGACAAAGCCTGCCCCTCGGCGGCGTCGATCCGGCTCATCTCGGCGATGTCCGCGCCCGCCGCGAACGCCTTCTCCCCCGCCCCGGTCACCACGAGCACACGCACGCTGGACTCCCCGATGCAACGGTCGACCGCCTCCACGATCTCCTCGACCGTTCGCCGGTCGAGGGCATTGAGTTTCTCGGGCCGGTCGATGGTGATCCAGGCGACGTCGCCATCGATCGTCAGGCGGACATTCTCTCGTTCCCCGTCGTGCACTTGGGCTTCCTCCGTCAAAACCGGTGTCGCGCGTGGAGGATGTTCCGTCGAAAATCCCCGGCCTCCACCGGCACCACGAGGCACATTTCGTAGATCCGAGACATCAGGGCGTCTCCGAGCCGATCGCGCAGGCTCAACCCGTCCCCTTCGCTTCCCTCCTCGCTGTCTCCGGTGGGACGGTTCGAGGTGATGACAAGAGGAAGCTTGGCGTTGTATCGGTGGGCGATCACGTCATGGAGGACGTCACGAGCCCAAGGGGTCGTCCTCCCCGCCCCCAAATCGTCCAAGACGAGCACCTCCGCTTCCAGGACGGGCTCGAGGACATCCGCCTCCGTTCGCCCGCTCGGAGCGTCGAAGGTGCCCTGAAGCGCCTTCAGGAGGTCGCGCTGCTCGTAGAACAGGATTCGAGCGCCCTTCGTTCCGGCGAGCTCACGCGCGATCCCGACGGCGAGGTGGGTCTTGCCGGTTCCCGGAGGACCCAGGAAGAGGAGGCCGAGATCGGCGCAGTCCGGCCAGCGATCGACCCACTCCCGGGCGACCCGCCTTGCCTGCTCGAGAGGAGGCTCGAGCGGCTCGAAGTTCTCGAGGGTGCAGTGGGCGTACCGGCGGGGAATGCGCGCGGCGCGGAGGAGGTGATCGCCCCGGTCGCGGAGCGCGCAGCCGCAGCGAGCCGACACCGTCTCGCCCCCGGCCGCGGTCCGCAGGACGAAGCCGGTCCCACCGCATTCGGGGCACGTGGACTGCATCGTCACCCTCCGGAACTCAGTTCAGGTAGCCGCGGAGCTGCTGGCATTTCTGCGACCGGTTCAGCTTCTCCAGAGCCTGAGCCTCGATCTGCCGAATCCGCTCTCGAGACAACGACATCATCTCGCCGATCTCCTTGAGCGTCTTGGGCTCCTGGCCGTCCAGTCCGAATCGGAGGCGGAGCACGCGCTCCTCCTTCTCGTCGAGCTCCCGCAAGGCCTGGCGGACCAACTGACGGAGCGACGAGCGGAGCAGGACGAAGTCAGCGGCCGGGATCGTCTCCTGCTCCAGCTTGTCCGCGAGATGGAAGTCGTGTTCCTCGTCGATCACGGCCGAGAGCGAGACGTTCTCGTCGGCCACCATGAGGAGATTCGTGACGTCGGCGGTCGCGACGTCCATGCGATGGGCGATCTCCTCGGGCGACGGCGTCCGTTTGAGTTCCGCGCGGAGCGTGGCCTGCGCCTTCCCGATGCGGTAGAGGAGGTTCGCCTGCTTCTGCGGCAGCCGGAACGCGCCGCTCTGGTCGGACAGCGCGTGGATGATCGCCTGGCGGACCCACCAGACCGCGTAGGTGATGAACTTGACCCCCTTGTCGGGATCGAAACGCTTCGCCGCTTCGATCAACCCGATGTTCCCTTCATTGATCAGATCGAGGAAGGACAGTCCGCAGCCGCGATACCGCTTGGCGTACGAGACGACGAAGCGGAGGTTCGCCTCCACCAGTTTGCGGAGCGCATCCGCATCCCCCTTCTGGATGGCGGCACCCAGGCGGCGCTCGTCTTCCGGGGTGACCCGGGGGAGGCGCGAGATTTCCTTCAAGTACTTCTTGAGGGATTCGGAACCGCTGCCCCGCGTCGCCGCACGATCTTCTTCCATCCCCTCCTCGCCGAAGGGCGGGAGTATACCACCCCGTCCTCAACGGACTTGGAGGCGGATCGGTCCCGGCGGCGCCGTGGGTCGCTTGGGCAGGCGGACCGTCAACACTCCGTTTCGATAGGTCGCCTTCGCGCCGTCACGCTCCGCTGCGGCGGGCAGCTCGAAGCGCCGCGAAAAGCTCCCGTACGAACCCTCGACCCGGTGGTAGTGCTCTCCCGGACGTTCTCGCTCCATCGGGCGCTCCCCCTCCACCACGAGGTGCTTGCCCTCGACGCGCACGTCCATCCGGTCCATGGCGAGGCCCGGAATCTCGAGGGCGAACCGGATCTCGCCGTCCGTCTCCCATGCATCCGCGACGGGCGTCCAAGAGCCCGCCCCTCCCGACGGATCGAAGTTGGTCCGGGTCAAGGCGGATTCGAAGAGACGGTTCATCTTCTCCTGGACCGCGATGAGTTCCCGCATCGGATCCGAGCTTGCGGGTTTCACGACGGCCTCCCCTGCGTTCCCTCGGCGTCGACCACCTCCGCGTCGATGACATCCTCCTTGGTTCCCGGGCGGCCGCCGGTCTCCTCGGTACCCGTCGGACCGGCCCCCCCGGCTTGGGCGCTGCGGTAGATGGCCTCGGCGAGTCGATGCGCCGCCCGCTCGAGGCGATCGCTCGCCTCCCGGATACCGGCTTCGTCCCCGTTCTCGAGCGCCTTCTTCGTGGAGTCGATGGCATCGCGGGCCGCCTGTCGGTCCGACTCGGGGATCTTGTCGGGATTGTCCTTGAGCGTCCTCTCGGTCTGGTAGACGAGTTGATCCGCCCGATTCCGTGCTTCGGCGGCCTCACGCGCCTTGCGGTCCTCGGCGGCGTGCGCTTCCGCCTCGCGGACCATCGCGTCGACGTCGCTCTTCGAGAGACCCGAGGACGCGGTGATCGTGATTCTCTGCTCCTTCCCGGTTCCGAGGTCCTTCGCGGACACGTGGACGATCCCGTTCGCGTCGATGTCGAACGTCACCTCGATCTGCGGAACCCCCCGAGGCGCCGAGGGGATTCCGTCGAGATGGAACCGCCCGAGAGTCTTGTTGTGGCTCGCCATCTCGCGCTCGCCCTGGAGGACGTGAACTTCCACGCTGGTCTGACCGTCCGCGGCCGTGGAGAAGACCTCGCTCTTGCGGGTCGGGATCGTCGTGTTGCGAGGGATCAAACGCGTGAAGACGCCCCCCAGGGTCTCGATGCCCAGGGAGAGCGGCGTGACGTCGAGCAGGAGGATGTCCTTCACGTCCCCCCCGAGAACCCCCGCCTGGACCGCGGCGCCGACGGCGACGACCTCGTCGGGGTTCACACCCTTGTGGGGTTCCTTGCCGAAGAAGTCCTTCACGAGCTGCTGCACCATAGGGATCCGGGTCGAGCCGCCCACGAGAATGACTTCATCGACCTGCGACGGCTTCAGCCCGGCGTCCGCGAGGGCCCGCTCGCACGGACCGATCGTCCGTCGGACGAGCGAGTCGATGAGCTGTTCGAACCGCGCCCGGTTGAGCTTGAGCTGCAAGTGCTTGGGACCGGAGGCGTCGGCCGTGATGAACGGCAGGTTGATCTCCGTCTCGGTGACGGTGCTCAATTCGCACTTCGCCTTTTCCGCGGCTTCCTTGAGCCGCTGGAGGGCCATCTTGTCTTTCGACAGGTCGATCCCCTGGTCCTTGCGGAACTCCGAGACGATCCAGTCCATGAGCGCGTGATCGATGTCGTCGCCGCCGAGGTGGGTGTCTCCGTTGGTCGCCTTCACTTCGACGACGCCCTCCCCCACCTCGAGGATCGAGATGTCGAAGGTCCCGCCGCCGAAGTCGAAGACGGCGATCGTCTCGTCCTTCTTCCGATCGAGGCCGTAGGCGAGTGCCGCGGCGGTCGGTTCGTTGACGATCCGCTCGACCTTGAGCCCGGCAATCTGCCCGGCGTCCTTCGTGGCCTGGCGTTGCGCGTCGTTGAAGTAGGCGGGAACGGTGATCACCGCCCGGTCCACGGGCTGCCCGAGGTAGGCCTCGGCCGCTTCGCGGAGCTTCCGGAGGACCATCGCCGAGATCTCGGGGGGCGAGTACGACTTTCCGCGCGCGTCGACCTGGGCGTCGCCATTTGACGCCGACGAGACGCGGTAGGGGACGAGCCGGATCTCTTCTTGGACTTCCGCGTACTTCC
Source organism: uncultured Acidobacteriota bacterium (assembly GCA_964383585.1). Taxonomy (GTDB): domain Bacteria; phylum Acidobacteriota; class Polarisedimenticolia; order Polarisedimenticolales; family DASRJG01; genus CAYLHQ01. The sequence continues at coordinate 294,818 of CAYLHQ010000001.1, read as the reverse complement.
TCCCCATGAACCGCTTGATCGAGTAGATGGTGTTCTCGGGATTCGTGATCGCCTGGCGCTTGGCGACCTGCCCGACGAGCCGTTCGCCCTTGTCGGTGAACGCGACGACCGAGGGGGTGAGCCGGCTGCCCTCCGGGTTGGTGATGACGGTCGGCTTGTCCCCTTCCATGACGGCAACGACGGAGTTGGTCGTGCCGAGGTCGATTCCGATGATCTTGCTCATGGGATCCTCCACGTTCGGCCTCGCCCGCGAACCGAACCGGCGCGCTTTTTAAGACGCGCTCGCGGAGGTGTCAAGGCCGGGTGGATTCCAAAGAGGCCGGAGTCCGGCCCAAGAGCAATCGCTGAGAGGGAAGCAAGCGCCTACGGAGAACGAGACTCCCCGAAGGTTCTCCCGTGGGTCCGGTTCCCGCGATCGCGTACCCCGTCGAGTCCCCCTCGTAGGCGTAGGGGCGGCCCCACGGGTCGGAGAGTTCTGACGGCCGGAGGCAACCCGCGTCGACCAGGTCGCTCAACCGAGCCGGAAGGGTCCCGCGGTCCAGGTAGTGGACCCGGAGGGCCTTCTCGATCCGCTCGAGTCGTCCGCGGCTCGCGTACGCGTTCAGCGCGTCCGTGTCCGCGCCCGCGCGCGCAAGCCGCCACGGAGATGCCGGATTCCCCGGAAGCGTCACCACGGACGCGGCGGCCAGGAGGAAGACGACCCCGCTCAACGCCGCGGCGCGGATGCGAGCGCGTCGGTCTTCCGCGGCGTCGGCGCGCTCGCTGGACTCCTCCCGTACCTCCTCGATGAGGTTGCGGTCGAGAAGGTCGTACAGGATCCGGTAGGTGTCGAACTCGCCCAGCGGACAGCGATCCACGATGTCCTGGACCGTGTACCGCCCGTTCACCATGTGCAGGACGTCCCGCTCCTCCGGTCCCAGCGCGGGATCCGAGGGAGCATCCTCGGCCTCCGCGCGGTCCAGCGCGAGGTCGACGTCGGCCTCGACGATTGAGGCGACCGGAGTATCGAGCCGTTCTCCTTGTTCGGTCTTCCTGTAGACGAGACTCGGGGACCGCAGGCGGCGCTCGATGATGGGCCACTCGTCGATCATCCGGGCGCCTTCCATGAGGATCGTCTCGGCGCCGATCGGAGTGAAGTGCTCCTCGTCGTACTCGACATGCTCCGTGGGCGTGAAGTGGTAGCTTCCCGACCTCCAACGGAACAGGCGGTACACGATTTGCGAGACCTGGATGCGGAGCGCCTCACGCAAATCGGTCTCCGAGATCGCGCCCGACTTCACGAGGACGTAGCCCAGCCTCTGCAAGGTGCTCTTCTGAACGCGGAGAGCGTCCTGGAGCTGCCCTTCCGTGATCCGGCCGGTGCGGACCAGGACCGAGCCCAGGAGGTCTTCCAGGTTCCGGGTCTTTGCGTCCGCGCCGACGATCTGACCCTCGAAGAACGTGACCGTCACCACGTCCTCTCCATTGTCCACCGAGAGGACGCCCGACTTCCTCTGGATCCCGAGAAGCTGCAGGATCTCCGCGAGTCCGAAGTCCTTGATGGTCCCCTGAAGCGCCATCTCAAACCTCTCGGCGGCGTCCGAAGGACGGGAGATTCGCGAGGGCCCACACCGCGAGCGCCAGGGGAACGGCGACGAGCACGACCGGCTCGAGATGGAACGCGGGCGGAACCGCCCCCGCCCGGAGCACGTCGAGGTGCAAGCCGAGCCCCAGAGCGGCCTCCACGGGACGGAACACGATCGGAAGGGCGACCAGGAGCGCCACCGACCAACCCAGACAGAGGGCCACCCCCCGGGCCGGTCCACCGGCGAGCACCTCCCCCGAACCCGGGAGGAACCCCGAGAACAGGCGGCGCAGGAGCCGCTGCCTGCGGTCGTGGGCCTCGATCTCGTACATTTTTCGGCTCTTCGTCTCGGGCGCGAGGCCCGCCCCGAGCACGAAGAGGTGCACGCAGTGGCTGCAGTACTCGGGGGCGTCCCTGCCGGACTTGCATCGACCGCAGAAGGGGCGTCCGCAGCGGCTGCAGCAACGCGCCGGAGCGCGCGCCGGCAACAGGGATGCAAGCGCCAGGGCGGCGGTCAGCACGGCGAAGAGCGCCGAGGGGCTGGCGGCCTGCCGGGCGAAGACTCCGATTCGGTCCCCCACCGAGCCGCCCGCCTGCCACAGAGGCGCTCGGGGCCCATCGAGCATCTCGCCCCAGACGGCGCTCGTGTCGAGGGTCGCGTCGATCGCGGAGACGGAGTGCCCCGCCCGGGGCGCTGAGAGCATCCGTGCTACCTGGTCCGAATCGACGCGCCGCGCGAGTTCGAGGGTCTCCGCTGCCTCGTTCAACCGGAACGACTCGGTCTGGGCGTGGTACGTGTTCATCAGGGCGATCACGGCACCGGGATTCACGTCGAGCGCCTTCCGGTACTGGGCGATCGCCTCGCCGTATTGACCGATCTGCAGGTAGAGGTTCCCGATGTTGACATACGCCTGCCACGTCGCCGGCTCGAGTGCGAGGACGCGCTTGTACTCCTCGAACGCCTCCTCGAAGAACCGTCCGTCCTTGTACAGTCCGCCGAGCAAGAACCGGTAGGTGACGTCCGTGGGGTGCGCGTCGACCATCTCGCGGAGTCTCACGATGAGTTCGGGATCGTATTCCCCGTTCGAGGCGGCGAGGATCGTGCGGATGCGCGGGTCGGCGGTCTTCGCGAAGAGGCCGACGCCGGCGCGATAGAGGGGGGTCGAGCACGCCACTCCGGACAAGAGCAGCAGCGACACCCATCGCTCCGAGCGCCGCATGTAACGGAACGTCGCGACGATCCAGTAGAAGAACACCCAGCCGGCCGCGACCCAGGTCCACAGCGGCAGGAGCAGGACGGCCCACCCCGCGGGGATCCCGTACTCGCCGTGGCCTCGCGCGGCCATCCACTCCTCGACGTCATGGCGCAGCGGGCGCTGGTGGCGGATCGCCATGAGAAGGGAGAAGATCGCGCCGGTCACGAGGAAGGCGACGAACAGGACGAGAGCGAACGGCTGCAATCCGGCCGGATCCGCGACGAATGCGGACACCGAGAGCCGGAGCGCGCGCGCGCATTCGGCGAGCGCGGCGAAGGCCCCCGATCCGGAGGCCCACAGTGCGCTCGCTCGGAGAAGGCGGATCTGGGATCGATCCGGGTCGAGGCCTTCCGCCAGATGCAGCGCCTCCAGCGCACGGCCGTGGCTTCCGTCCCGCAGGGCGCGCTCCGCTTCCAACACCAGTGCCGCCGCGGGTGCTTCGAGCCTGCGAACGCCCTCCTCCGCCGTGAAGCTCCGGATCGATTCGGCGTGGCGGAGCGCTTCTTCGGTCCTGCCCTCGGCCAGATACGCTTTTCGCTGGAACCAGAGGCTCTCGATCCTTGCCCCGAACGCCTGATCGTCGAATCCGCGCCTCTCGCCGCTTCCGAGGAGACCCGCGGCGGCGGACGGGTCCGATTCGCGCGTGGGCGCCGGCGCGAGGCGGATGACCCCGCTGTCCACCTCCTGTGCGGCGGCCGGAAGAAAAAGGGCGGAAAGGACGCCCAGGAGCGCCAACTTCCGCGCCGCTCCTCCCCTCGCTCCGGGTCGCTTCAACGCCCCTTCCCCTCCCGGCCCGGTCGGCGCGAGTCGCCGGGAAGGGGATGCCCGGTCAACTCTTCGCCGAACTCCTCGTCACGTAGAGCATCCGGAGCTGGTACAAAACCCGCTCGAGGAGCGACTCCTCCTGCGGCGTCAGGTTCCCGCGGCACTTGACGCGGAGCAGGTCGAGCATGTCGATCTGAAGCCGCGCCTGCTCGAGATCCAGGACGGGCTGGCCCGAGGCGGGATGGGGAACCTCTCCGAGGTAGATCAGCGCGGGCTGTGCCATCGCGTTGATCAGCACCGTGAAGTCGATCCCCTCCGGCTCGTCCAGCGGCCTCCGCTCGAACCCCGCCCCTTCCGATCGCTCCCGAAGGGGTGGCTGTTCCTCCGCCCCCGCTGGCCCGCGCGCGTCCCCGGGTTCGTCCGGGGACTCGATCGAATCCCGTCGCGGCGTGCCATCGGGGCGGAAGCTGCGGCGGTCCGTCACCTTGAACCGAGGCTGGGACCCCTCCGATTCCGCTCCGTTCCCCTCTAGGTTCTCCCCTCCCGTCATCCGCTCCTCCCGCGGGTCCTCGATTCGGCTCGGGACCGACAAGAAGGCGCGATGGTAACATCCGGTTTCTCCCGGTTCCAACGAACGGGCGCGGCCAAACATGGAACCCCGCCCACGGCAAGTCAAGGAAAGGCGGCTCGTGGAGAACGTCCGGAGTTTCGAGGATCTCGTCGCCCTGATGGACCGTCTTCGCGATCCGGGGGGATGCCCCTGGGACCGCGAACAGACCTACGACAGCCTCCGCGGATACCTCCTCGAAGAGTGCTACGAGGTCGTCGAAGCGATCGACCGAGGGGACACCAACGGCCTGCGCGAGGAACTGGGCGATTTGCTTTTCCAAGTGGTGTTTCTGAGCCGCCTCGCGAAGGAAGGAGGCCGGTTCGACGCCTTCGACGTCGTCCGCGGAATCGGCGCCAAGATGATCCGACGACATCCCCACGTCTTCGGTCCGGATCGACTCGACGACTCGGACCAGGTCTTGCGACGCTGGGAGGAAATCAAGATGTCGGAGAAGGGACCCGCGAATTCCGCCGCCGCTCCCTCCGTCCTCGACGGCGTTCCCCGGGCGCTCCCCGCCCTCCTCAAGTCCGAGCGTCTGGGGAAGAAGGCGTCCCGGGTGGGGTTCGACTGGAACCACGCGGAGGACGTGATGGAGAAGGTCGAGGAAGAGTGGGGCGAGCTGCGGGAAGCCGTCGCCTCGGGCGACCGGGAGCGCATCGAGGAGGAACTCGGCGACGTCCTGTTCACGATCGCCAATCTCGCCCGGAAGCTCCGCCTCGACGCCGAGAAATGCCTCGACGTGGCGAACGCGAAGTTCGAGCGGCGCTTTCGTCGGCTCGAGAGCGCGCTCCGCGAGCGCGGACTGGAACCCTCGGAAGCCGGGCCGGAGGGGATGGAACGGGTCTGGAACGAGTTGAAAGGCGAAGGAGGCCCGGGCGCTTCGACGCTCTAGGCTGCCGGAAGACGGAATCGTCCCATGCGGCGGAACCGCTCCTGCCGCTCCGCAACCAAGCGCGCCGGCGGAACCCCGTCCATCTCCCGGAGCTGTCGTTCGATCGTGTCCCCGACGATCGCGGCCTGCGCCTCCGGGTCGACGTGTGCGCCGCCGATCACCTCGGGGATGACTTCGTCGATGATGTCGAGGTCGAGGAGATCTTTCGCGGTCATCCGCATCGCTCGGGCCGCATCCCGGCTCTTGCTCGCGTCGCGCCACAGGATCGCGGCGCAGCCCTCCGGGCTGATGACCGAGTACACGGCGAACTCCAGCATGTTGACCCGGTTCCCCACTCCGATCGCGAGGGCGCCGCCGCTCCCTCCCTCTCCGGTGACCGTGGCCACGACCGGCACGGTGAGGCGCGCCATCTCTCGGAGATTGAGCGCGATGGCCTCCGCCTGGCCGCGCTCTTCCGCGCCGATCCCCGGGTAGGCGCCGGGGGTGTCGATGAAGGTCAGGACCGGTCGTCGAAACTTCTCGGCGAGGCACATGAGCCGAAGCGCTTTGCGGTACCCCTCCGGCCGGGGCATGCCGAAGTTCCGCTGAATCTTCTCCTTCGTGTCGCGGCCCTTCTGGTGCCCCACGACGAGGACCGGGCGGCCGCGGAACGTGCCGAATCCCCCGACGATCGCCGGGTCATCGGAGTAGCGCCGGTCTCCGTGCAGTTCGGTCCAGTCCTCGAGGAGATACCGGACGTAATCGAGGGTGTACGGCCTCCTCGCGTGCCGCGCGACGAGCGTCTTCTGCCAGGGGGTCAGCGCCGAGAAGACTCGAACGCGGAGCGCTGCCAGTTCCTGCCCCAGGCGCTCGCGCTTGCGCGCCATCGAAACATCGTCGCCCATTCCGGAAAGGGCCTCGATCCGTCGTTCCAGATCGAGGATGGGCTCTTCGAATGCGTCCTCCGGGGCGCTCACGGTTGGAAGGGATAATCGACCGGCGGCGGCCGTGTCAAGAGGACCCCTCAGGCGCGCGGGTGGAAATCGTCGTACAGCCGCCGGAGCCGCTCGCGGGTCACGTGTGTGTAGATTTCGGTCGTGGACACGTCCGCGTGACCGAGAAGGACCTGGACGGTGCGAAGATCGGCCCCCCGCTCGAGGAGATGCGTGGCGAACGAGTGACGCAGCGCGTGGGGCGTCAAGGGGCCGGCGATCCCCGCGGTCCGTCCGTAGCTCCGAAGGTTCTTCCAGAACCCCTGCCGGGTGAGCCTCGCACCTTGCCGGTTCACGAAGAGGGTCTCCGTCCGCTTTCCGCCGAGGAGGGCCGGTCGGCCCTCGGCGAGATACCGCTGCAGCGCGGAATTGGCCGTCGCGCCGAGCGGAACGACGCGCTCCTTCGAGCCCTTCCCGGTGCACGTCAGATAGCCGGCGTCGAGACGGAGGTCCCCCAAGCGCAGATTCACGAGCTCGCTGACCCGGAGCCCCGTCGCGTACAGCACCTCGAGCATCGCCGCGTCCCGGAGACCTCGCGGCTGTGAACGATCGGGTGCCTCGAGGAGACGATCGACCTCGCCCAGGGAGAGGCACTTCGGGAGCGACCGCCACGGTCGCGGCGCGTCGAGGCGGCGGGCGGGGTCGTCCGCGACGATCCCCCGCTCGCGGAGCCAGGCGTAGAATCCACGCACCGCCGCGATCCAACGCGCCACCGAGCGCGGTGCCCGGCCCTGCCCTCGGAGGAGCCTCAGCGCCGTGAGCAGATCGCGCTCCGTGGCACTCTCGAGCGGCCGTTCGGAGCCGATCGAGCGTTCCAGAAGCGCGAGATCACGGCGGTAGGCGGCCACCGAGTTCGCGGCCAGTCCCCGTTCCGTCGTGAGGTGCTCGAGGTAGCGCGCCGGCCAGCCTTGCGGTCGCGAGGGGGGGGTAGCGCGCTTACGCGCCATCGGCTCAGGCCTCCCCGTGCGGTGGGTCGAGGAGAATCGTGACCGGCCCGTCGTTGACGAGATCGACCTCCATCCGTGCCCCGAACACACCCGTCGCCACGCGCAGTCCGCGATCCGCGAGGCGAGCGGCGAACCGGCGGTAGAGATCCTCCGCGAGTGCCGCTTGCGCGGCGCGGGAGAATGACGGCCTCCTCCCGCGCCGGGTCTCGGCCACCAGGGTGAACTGAGAAACGACGAGGACCTCTCCTCCGGCCTCGAGGACGCTTCGGTTCAAGCGCCCCTCCGCGTCGGAGAAGATCCGGAGCTCGGCCGCCTTGTCGGCGAAGCGGCACGCGAGTTCGATCGTGTCTCCATGCTCCACCCCGAGGAAGACGAGCAAACCGCGACCGATCGCGCCGACCGGCGCGCCGTCGATCCGGACCACGGCGCGGGCAACGCGCTGGAGCAAGACCTTCATCGCCGCCTCCGGTCACGCCCCGCCAGCCGATCGACGATCCGCCGCAACGTACGGGTCTCGTCGAGGCCCAGGCGGAGCCCCCCGACGGCGACGATCGCGACCCCGAGCGCGACACAAGCGAGCAGTCGCACCGTTTCGCCGAGCGTTCCCCCTCCCGGGAACCACGCCTCGAGCGCGAGATGGAACAGAGCGACCGCCGCCCCCATCGCCGCCGAGAGGAGAGCGACGGTCGTCGTCATCGACAGGACCCGGTGCCCCCTGGTCGAGCCCGCGCGACGCCTGAGCCCCCAGCCGAGGATGCAGAAGTTCACCCAAGCCGCCGCGGCCGTTCCCGCCGCGAGCGCCAGGAACGGATGGAGCCCCAGCGAGGGAAACAGCCCGAGCAAGGCGAAATTCGCCCCGATCTTGGAGACCAACGCCGCCGCGGAGGCGACCACGGGAATGCGGGTGTCGCCGAGGGCGTAAAAGGTGGGGACCTGGACCTTGGTGGCGGCGTACGCGTAGAGTCCCAGCGCGTAGCAGAAGACCGCGGCGGCCGTCTGCGTGGTGTCCTCCGCTCCGAACCTTCCCCGTTCGTACAGAAGGCGGATGATCGGTTCGCGGAGCGCGATCAGGCCGGCCGAGGCGGGGAGCGCGAGGAAGGCGACCGCCCGGAGCGCCGCCGCCAAGTTCCCGCGGAGCGCCACGAGGTCTCCCTTCGCGGCGTCTTCGGACACGCGCGCGAGGTTGACCATTCCGAGCGCCACGCCGAAGAGGCCGATCGGAAGCTGGATGAGGCGGAAGGCGTACTGGAGCCAGGATATCGGGCCGTCGCCGAGGCGCGACGCGAGGAGCGTGTCCACGAAGATGTTGATCTGGACCGCCGCGAGGCCGAAGGTCGCCGGGAGCATCAGGAGCCCGACGCGGCGAAGGGCCGGATCGCGAGGGGCCCATTCCCAGCCGAAACGGAACCCCTCTTCGCGGAGCGCCGGGGCCTGGACGAGGAACTGTGCGCCCCCCCCCGCGAGCGCGCCGAGCGCCAGTGCGAGAACGGGGTCCAGGCCTCGCGCGACGAGAAGCGCGGGAAGGGCGAGGATCGCCGCGATCGACAGGACGTTGAACGAGGCCGGAGCGAGTGCCGGGAGGAAAAAGCGGCCGCGCGTGTTCAGGATGCCCATCGCGAGCGCCGCGAGCGAGATGAGCAGGAGGAATGGCGAGAGGATGCGGGTCATCGTCGTCGTGAGCGCCGCCTTGTCCGGCTCGAATCCCGGGGCGTAGAGACTCACGACGGCGGGGGCGGCCACGAAGAGGAGGATCGAACCCGCTCCGAGGACGACGATCAGCATCGTCATGGTCCGTAAGGCGAGTCGCCAAGCCGCCTCCTCTCCGTTCCGGCCTCGCTCCGCCGTGAACGTGGCGACGAAGGCCGAGGAGAGCGCCCCTTCCGCGAAGAGATCTCGAAGCAGGTTGGGGATGCGAAACGCCGTCCAGAAGGCATCGGTTGCGAGGCCCGCGCCGAACACATAGGCCTGGGCTTGTTCCCGGACGAGGCCGAGAACGCGGCTCACGAGCGTCGCCAGGCTGACGACGCCCGCGCTTCGGAGGAGACTCTTCGATTCGCTCATGGATTCCGACGGCGGCGCATTGTCGTCGACCGTCGGCGGGTTCGACAAGGGGGCGCTTGACACGGCGGTCGCCGGCCCGGTACAGTCCATCAGGTTCCGCGGGCGTCTTGCCTCCTCGATATGGCGTTCCGCTTCTCCTCGGAACGCGGGAGAGCGCGATGGCGAGTGTCAACAAGGTCATTCTGGTCGGGAATCTCGGTCGGGATCCGGAGATCCGTTACACCCAGGGCGGAACCCCTGTGGCGAACTTCACGATGGCCACCACCGAGCGTTGGAACGATCCGAACGGCGAGAAGAAGGAGAGGACCGAGTGGCATCGGATCGTCGTTTGGGGAAAACAGGCCGAGATCGCCTCGGAATACCTCCGGAAGGGACGTCAGGTCTACATCGAGGGCTCTCTGCAGACCCGCGAGTGGACCGATCGCGAAGGCAACAAGCGGACCACGACGGAGGTTCGCGCGCAGCGCCTCCAACTCCTGGGCCGGCCCGACGACCGCCATGCCCCGTCCGCGGGGCAAACGGAAGAAGAGGTCGCGGAGCCCGCGGCGTACGGGGAGGACGACATTCCCTTCTGACCGGGTGGCCCCGGCTTCCGGGTCACGGTATAGACTTCCTCGGATGAGCCACCGGAGGATCGGGCGACGGGGAGGAATGGGCGCCGCGGCGATCCTCGCCGGAGCCTGCTTCTCCTCCCTGAGCGCCCAGACCGTCGACCGCGTCTACCCACTCGACCCGCCCAACGGCGCGACGGTGGGGATCAAGCCGTACCTGAAGGTCGGGTTCGAGGGGACGGAACTCTCGAAGACGAGATTTCGCATCGAGCTGAGCCGCGACGATTTCGACAGCATCGAACACACCTTCGATCAGCTGGCCGACGGAAACGGTTGGGCCTACACCGCGCTCGGCGGCGAATCGGGGGCGGTCTACATGGTTCGGAAGCCGCTCGCGGACGGAGAGTACCAGTGGCGAGTGGCGGCCTGGAACGGGGTCGACTGGGTTCCTGGCAAGGATGACGGGTGGTTCCGCGTGGACGGCATTCCCCCCGGTGACGTGACCGGGATCGACATGCGCATCGACCACGAAGCGAAGAGCGTTCGCTTGACGTGGGACCCGGTGACGGTCGATCGGGACGGGCGCCCCGAAACCGTCGCCCGCTATCACGTCTACCGGTACGCGAAGAAGAGCATGTTCTTCGTGATTCGACCCTTCCGCCTCGCGACGGTCGAAACGACCGAGTTCGAGGACAAGGACCGTCTCGCCTTCGAGTCTCCGATCCTGTTCTACAAGATCACCGCCGAGGACGCTGCCGGAAACGAACCCGAACGGCGCTATTGAGACGACGTCGCCCGGGAACGGGCGAGACTCTGGCGCGCCTGGGCCGAGGCCGCGGATTCCGGGTAGCGGGACAGGACGTCCTCCCATGCCCGGCGGGCCTCGTCGTCCCGACCTTGCCGCGCCCGGACCTCCCCGAGGCGGAGCAGGGCCATCTCGGCGGGGTACATCGGATCGGGGTCGTCGGCGAGTTCCCGCAGGACCTCCGCAGCGCGTTCCGCGTTTCCGGAGGCCTCGAGGGCGTCTGCAAGGAGGGCCCGGGCGGTGCCGCGCAGCACCGGATCCTCCACGGAGCCCGCGACCTCCTCGAGCAACGGAACCGCCTCCGCCCCGCGTCCCCCGCGGAGAAGGGCGACCGCTCGGTAGGTGCGCACGACGTCTCCGAGCGGGCTCCCCCCGGCGATCGCCGCCGCCTCCTCGAACTTCGCGGCGGCTGCGGCCGGATCGGCGGCGAGCCCGGTCGCCGACTGCGGCGGCTCGAGCAAGGCGAACCCTTCGGCGGCGAGGCGTCCCGCACGGGCCTGACGGTTCTCGCTCCACCCGTTCCACCCCACGAAGAGGACGACGACCGCGACGACCGCGCCCGCCCCGGCGGCCACCGTCCGCCAGTGCGCTTCGAGCCACTCTCCCGCGTCGAGCCCGGCCTCCACGAATTCGTCGTGCTTGAGTTCTTTCCGCGTGATCTTTTGAGCCATCGACGCTCCCCGCCCGCTCGGGTGGTGGGCCTGGCAGGACTTGAACCTGCGACCTTGAGTTTAGGAAACTCCTGCTCTATCCGTACTGAGCTACAGGCCCCTAGCCGTAGCGCACCAGCGTGAACACCTCGGCGTCCCCCAGGGGGCGTCGTCCCGAGAGGAACTCGAGCTCCGCCAGGAACGCGAATCCGGCGACGACCCCTCCCGTGCGCGCGACGAGCTTCCCCGCCGCCGCGGCCGTTCCTCCGGTCGCGAGCAAATCGTCGACCACGAGGACCCGCTGCCCTTGTCCGACGGAGTCCCGATGGATCTCGAGACGGCCGGTGCCGTACTCGAGCGCGTACTCCTCCGTCCACGTCTCCCGAGGCAGCTTCCCCGGCTTGCGAATCAGGACGAGACCCTTGCCGAGTTCGTGCGCGACGAGTGCGGCGAGCACGAATCCGCGGGCTTCGATCCCCGCCACGAGTTCGATCTCCTCGCCGCGAAACCGCTCGACGAGACGTCCCACGACCCATCGCAACGCCTCGGGCCGCTGGAAGATCGGGGTCAGATCGTAGAAGAGGATCCCCGTCCTCGGAAAATCCGGAACCTCCCGGACCAACTTCTTGAGCTCGCTGACCTTCATCCGCTCCCCTCGCCCGCGGGCGACCGGGCATCGTAGCAGATGCACCCCCGCGCGAGCGTCTTCGAGGCAAGCGTCCACAAGGCGTAACCGGGCACACGCGGGGTGGGGAATTGGTCGGGGCGCCGCGATTTGAACGCGGGACCCCCTGGTCCCGAACCAGGTGCGCTACCAGGCTGCGCTACGCCCCGACCTCGAAAACCCGCGGATGGTATCAGGAATGCGCTCGACCTTTCAACGCTCGCCCTCCTCGCGCGCCGCCGGCTCGCGGAAGCCGTAGCGCCCGACGAGCGGGACGAATCGGCAGGCTTCGAGCACTTCACGTTCGAACCCCTCCCCGCGGCGGAGGATCCGGGTCAGCGACTGGTCTGCCGCGCCGCCGCTCCCCCCCTCCCGGAGCAGCGGGAGGATCATGCGGCCCCCGTCCTCCAATTGCTCGAGGAGGGGGGGCGGTACGTCGGGAGCGGCCGCCGTGACGAGGATCCCCCGATAGGGGGCGAACTCGCCCCAGCCGTACGTACCATCGAAGATCTTGAAATGAACATTCTCGATCCCGAGCGCGCGGACGACGGCGAGGGCCCTCCTCGAAAGGGAGGGGATCCGCTCCACGGTATAGACCTGCTCGAAGAGCCGGGAAAGGATGGCGGCGTGGTAGCCCGATCCCGTGCCGATCTCGAGGACGCGGCCGGTCCCGTCCGCCGCGAGCGCCTCCGACATTCTGGCGACGATCCAGGGTTGCGAAATCGTCTGCTTCTCCCCGATCGGGAGCGAAGAGTCGGTGTAGGCCTGGTCCCGGAGCGCCTCGTCGACGAAACGCTCCCGCGGGACCGCCTCGATGGCCGCGAGGACCCGCTCGTCTCGGATGCCGCGCCGCCTCAGGTCCTCCGCCATTCGGCGCCGGCCGGGGGGGGCGCTGCTCACGGAGCGGCCAAATCCCACCGTCGCAGGCGGTCGAGCGACGGCACGTGGGTGAGATCGGCGTGGAGCGGCGTGACGGAAATGGCGCCCTCGTCGATCGCGCGGTGGTCTCCGTCCCGCTCCCCGCGAGGAGTCGTCTCGGCGCCGGAGATCCAGTAGTACGGACGCCCGGACGGGTCGATCCGCTCGATCGCCGCCGCCCGGTAGGTCCGCGTCCCCTGCCGGGTCACCCGGACTTCCTCCGGGCGTCCGAGCGGAATGTTGACGTTGAGGAAAACCCCTTCGGGAAGACCGTCACGGAGGACGAGGGCGACGAGATGCCGCGCGAAGCGGGCGGCGGGCGAGTAATCGGCCTCCCCCGATTCGTCGACGGCGACCGAAAACGCGAGGCTCGGCAGGCGGAGGAGGGTGCCCTCGAGCGCGGCCGCGACGGTTCCCGAATACGTGACGTCGTCCCCGAGGTTGAGCCCGCGATTGATTCCCGACAGGACGAGGTCGGGCCGCCGCCGGTCGGTGAGATTGAAGACGCCCAGATGCACGCAGTCGGTGGGGGTCCCGTCGACCACATAGCGCCCCTGTTCGCGCCTCCGCACGCGAAGCGGCCGGCCGAGCGTGAGCGCGTGCCCCGCACCGCTCCGTTCGCGGTCGGGGGCGACCACCACCACCTCTCCGAGGTCGAGGACGGCCTCCGCCAGACGCGCGATCCCCGGCGCGTCGTAGCCGTCGTCGTTCGTGATCAGGAAGAGGGGCTTCAATCGGGTCCCCCGGCAGGGAGAGGATTGGTCGGGGCGACTGGATTTGAACCAGCGACCACTTGCACCCCAAGCAAGTGCGCTACCAGGCTGCGCCACGCCCCGACCCGAATCTTCCCTCTCCCGCCGCGATCACGGCCGGGAGGCCTTCTCGTGGAGTGGTCCGACGCGCGGCGAGAAGGCGAGCGAATGGTAGGGGACGGCGTTCCGAACCGTCAAGGATCGACGGACTCGTCCTCCCCGAGCCCGGCCACCAGCCCGTCGAGCCGGGCGAGCGTCTCCTCGAGGAGTTCGGCGACCTCGAGCGCGCGCGCCCGCTGGTTTCGGAGCGATCGCTCCGCCGCTTGCTTCGCGGCTTCGGCCGCGAGCACGCGGGCGCGGTCGAGCTCGGACCGCCCTGCGCCTTCCGTCTCCCGGAGCCGTTCGACCTCTCGGAGCAACTCCTCCACGCGCGCTTCGAGGTGCCGTTTCTCGCCCTCCACCGACGCGAGCCGCGAGCGGAGAATCTCGACCTCCCCGAGCGCGGGGAGGTCCTCGAGCGTCGGTGGATCCGCCTGCGAGGCTTCCGGGGGGAGATCCCGCGGGACCTCGGTCCGAGTCGGGAAGGTCCCCGACTCCTCCTCGAGCCGCCTCCTAGCGCCGGCGATCGTGTACTCCTCCTCGTGGAGGAGGCGCTTGATCCGGAGGATGAGATCGATGTCCTCGCGGCGGTAGACTCGCTGCCCGCTCCGCCCCTTGGTCGGAGCGAGTTGCGGGAACTCGCTCTCCCAGAATCGGATCACGTACGGCTGCGTGTCGGTGTACTGGCACACCTCCGCGATCTTGTAAAACGGCTTCTCGGGAATCTCCCTTTCTTCCACCATGTCCATCGCGGCCGTGCCCCGGGCGGAGTATACGCGAGATCCGGAGCGTTCCCGATCTCAGGCCCCTCCGGCCCCCGCGTCCGTCGCCCCCTCGCGGCCGAAATCGTCCTCGAGCCTCACCACGTCTTCGAGTTCCGGCGTAGACACCTCGAAAAGGATGCAATCGGTCACCGCGCGGAAACGATGGACGGTTCGGGGCGGGATCCTTCGGCTAGCGCCCGCTTCGAGCCGCTCGACGGTCTGCGTGCTCCGCCTCCCCAGCACGAGATCGAGGGTTCCCGCCTGGACGTAGAAGGCCTCGTCCTTCCGTTCGTGGTATTGCAGGCTCAACTGGTGCCCGGCGCGGATGAAGAGCAGCTTCCCCGCGTAACGCTCCGTCCGCACGAACCGGAGTTCATGGCCCCACGGTTTCTCCACACGAATCCCGTCCAACGCTCCGTCCTCCTCCGACGAGCGGTCTCTCACCCCTCGCCGCCCGCATCCGATCGCCGGAGGAGTTCGCTGGCGACCTGGATGGAAGCCCGGCCGTGCTCCGCGATCCGTCGCACGGTCTCCGGGAACGCGTATTGCAGCCGGAAGTGGTGGAACTTCACGACCATCGGGAGGTTGGCCCCCGTGACCACCTCCACCGTTCCTGGCTCGTGATGCGTCAGCGAGAGGTCCGACGCCGTCCCGCCGAACATATCGGTGAGGACCACGACCGATCCGCATCGTGCGCGGAGGCGCGCGATCGCCTCCTCGATGCGCCGCGAGGCCGAAGCGACGTCCTCCTGATCGCCGAGCGCGATCGCCTCGGCGTCGGGGATGTCCCCCTCGAGGCCGCGAGCCGCCGCGAGCAGCACCTCGGAGAGGTTCCCGTGGCTCACCACGAGCAGCGCCGGGGGCCGCGGTTTCGATTCCGCCATCGTCTCACTCCTTCTCCGCGTCGCGGTGGGTGACGGAAGCCGGGACCCCCGCGGTTTCGAGGTGCCGCCTCAGGGCTTCCGCCGCCGCGACCGATCGGTGCTTCCCTCCCGTGCAACCGAGGGTCATCGTGAGGTAGCTCTTTCCCTCGTTCCGGTACAGCGGGATGAGATAGTCGACGAACGAGACGATCCGCTCGAGCGATTCCCGATAGACCGGCTGCGCCTCCAGGAAGTCCTGGACGGCGCGGGCCCTTCCGTCGAGCGGGCGGAGGTGGTCGACGAAGTAGGGATTCGGCAGGAAGCGGAGATCGAACAGCAGATCCGCTTCGGTGGGCACGCCGTACTTGAATCCGAACGAAACGATGTGGATCGTCAGGCCGTGCGCACCCCCCGCGGTGCCGAACGTCGCCTTCAAGAAAGCGCGGAGCTCGTGGGCGTTGAACTGGCTCGTGTCGATGATGCGGTCCGACAGGCCCCGGAGGGGAGCCAGCCGTTCCCGTTCGTTCCGGATCGCCTCCTCGAGTCCGCCGCCCGCTCCCGCGACCGGGTGAGGACGCCGGGTCTCGCTAAACCTCCGCTTCAGAACGTCGTCCCGCGCATCGAAGAAGACCACGGTGACGGGGACGTCCCGCCGGCGGAGGTTTTCGAGAATCTCGGGAAACTGCTCGAGGAGGTGGCGCTCGCGAACGTCCACGACGACCGCGGCGCGCGGGAGCGAATCGCCGCTCCGCTGCAGCAACTCGCAGAACGGAGGGATCAGCGAGACCGGAAGGTTGTCGACGCAGAAGTAGCCGACATCCTCGAGACACTTGGCCGCGAGCGATTTTCCCGACCCCGACAGGCCGGTGACGACGACGAGACGCTCCACCTCAGGCCTCCCCGTCGCCCGGCTCCACGGGCGACCTCGGGTCGGCATCGGCTCGCGGGGTGCCGGACGGCCGCTGCAGGCCGTGTCCGAGGCGTCGCGCGAGCTCCCGAGCGGGATGGAAACCTTTGAGCTTCAGCAGGTGGTTCCGGGCCGCGACCTCGATCAGCACCGCCAGGTTCCTCCCCGGGCCGACCGGCATCTCCACACACGGAAGGGCGAGCCCGAGGATCTCGTACCCTCGGTCGTCGAGCCCGAGCCGGTCGTACCGCTTCCCGGGCGTCCACGGATCGAGACGGATCACGTACTCCACGAACTTCGTCATGCGCACGGCAGCCACGCCGAAAAGGTCCTTGACGTTGATGATCCCGAGCCCACGGAGCTCCATGTGGTAACGCGTGACCTCCGGTCCCGAACCGACGAGGACGTCGCCGCGGCGCCGGATTTCGACGACATCGTCGGAGACGAGTCGATGGCCGCGCGACACCAGATCGAGCGCGCACTCGCTCTTCCCGACCCCGCTGTCGCCGAGGAGCAGCACGCCGAGCCCGTAGATGTCCATCAGGACGCCGTGCACGACGGCCCGCGGCGCCAGCCGGTCCTCCAGGTAGCGGCTCAGCGCGTCGATCGCCTGCGAGGACCCCGCGTCCGTGCGGAGGAGCGGGACCTGATGCTCGTCCGTCTCCCGAAGGAGCTCCTCGGGCGCCTCGGAACCGCCCGTCAAGACGAAACACGCGACGCCCTGACGGCAAAGCTGCGCGACGATCCGCGAGCGTTCCACCGAAGCACGCTCCCTGAGGAACGTCAGCTCGGACCGTCCCAGGACCTGGATCCGGCCCGGGTGGATGTACTCGAGGAAGCCGGCGAGCGCGAGGCCCGGCTTCTGGACCCGCGGGCGGTTGACCGTGTTGTCGAGGCCGTCGGCACCGGAGAGGAGCACGAGGCCGAGCGACTCCGCGGTGGGATCGTCGAGGATTTCGCGGATCGTCACCGATGGGATCGCGCAACTGTCGTGTGTGCTCAAGCCGGGCTCCGGTAGGCGGCGGATACGCGACGACGAGGATAGGAGGCGGCTCGCCGGAGTGTCAAGAATCGGCCTCGTCCGCGTTGACATCCCCGCCGGTCTCGCGGCATAGTGCCGCCGACACTTGGAGGAGAGCCATGGCGAGGAGTGCCATCGTTCACGTCATCGGAACCGGAACCATCGGAGAGCCTCTTACGGGCCTCCTCACCCAGATGAAGGAACCGCTCGGCATCGAGGAGGTCACGTTCCACAAGCGGACCCCGCTCCTGACCGACCGCTCGAAAGTCGTCAATCTCATCAAGCGCGGGGCCAAGCTCTGCGTCGACGCCGGCGCCGTGAAGGGCTTCCAAGACCTCGGAATGGAGCCGTCCTTCGAGACGGTCGAGGCGATCGACCGGGCGGCGGTGGTCATCGACTGCACCCCCTCGGGCGTCGGCACGCACAACAAGTCGGAGTACTACGAGAAGTTCACGGGAAACACCCTCGGGTTCATCGCCCAGGGAAGCGAGTTCGGGTTCGGAAAACCGTACGCCCGTGGGATCAACGATCGATCGCTCGTTGCAGGGAAGGACCAGTTCGTGCAGGTCGTCTCCTGCAACACGCACAATCTCTCGATCCTGATCGACACGTTCGCGCTCCGGGACGGCGGTCCCGACAACCTGGTCGAGGGCCGTTTCGTGTGCATGCGGCGTGCGAACGACATCTCGCAGGACGGCGACTTCACCGCTTCCCCGCAGGTGGGACGCCACAAGGATGCGCGCTTCGGGACCCATCATGCGCGCGACGCGTGGCATCTGTTCAACACCCTGGGGTACGACCTCAACCTCTTCTCCTCAGCGATCAAGCTGAACACCCAGTACATGCACACGATCTTCTTCGACATCCGGGTGAAGAAGCCGACCTCCCGGGAGCGCCTCCTCGAACTCGTCGAACAGAACGACAGGATGTCGATCACGCACAAGAACTCGGCGAACACCGTCTTCTCGTTCGGTCGCGACTACGGGCACTACGGCCGGATCCTGAACGTGACGGTGGTCGCCGCGCCGACCCTCACGGTCAGGAACCAGAACGAGATCGTCGGATACTGCTTCACCCCGCAGGACGGGAACTCGCTCCTCTCGTCCGTATCCGCCGCGACATGGTACCTGTACCCGGACTCCTACGAAGACCGGATCCAGTGCCTGAAGCCGTACTTCTTCAAGGAGGTGTAGGGGCGGCGTTCATCCGGCCGCCTTGAGCCTGCGGACCTCTTCGGTGACCCGGGGAACGACCTCGAAGAGGTCGCCGACGATCCCGTAGGTCGCGACTTGGAAGATCGGCGCCTCTCGGTCCTTGTTGATCGCGACGATGACCTTGGACGACGACATCCCGGCCAGGTGTTGGATCGCGCCGGAGATGCCGCAGGCGACGTAAAGCTCGGGCGAGACGACTTTGCCCGTCTGACCCACCTGGTGGGAATGGTCGATCCAGCCGGCGTCCACTACCGCGCGTGACGCGCCGACCGCGCCGCCGAGGGCGGCCGCGAGATCCCGGACGATGCCGAAGTTCTCGGGCCCTTTGAGGCCTCGGCCTCCGGAGACGACGACGGCCGCCTCGGCGACGTCGAGTTCGGCTTCCGCGGGCCTCTCGACCCGCACGGCCCTCGCGCCCCCTTCTCCGGGGGAGCCGGAGAGCGCCTCCACGCGTGCCGCGCCCGCTCCGGCCGGGGTCGCCGGAAAGGCGTTCGGGCGCAGGGTGGCGAACACCGGAACCCCGCCGAGGTGCGCCGCGACGCGCGCGAAGGCTTTCCCGGAGTAGACCGGGCGCCGCCCGGTCAGGCGGGTGCCGGCGATCTCCACCTCGACGAGGTCGACGGCACAGGGCGCGTCGAGGCGGGCGGCGGCGCGTGCCGCGAGGTCCCTCCCCATCGCCGTTCCCGCGAAGAGGACGACGGAGGCGCTCGCGTCGCGGGCGGCGATCTCGATCACCCCTGCGTACGCTTCCGGGGAATACCCGTCGAGGGCGGGATCGGCGGCAACAAGGAGCCTCGCCGCCCCGTATTCTCCCACCGTCGCTCGGATCTCCGACGCCCCGCTCCCGGCCGCGACGGCGACGACGTCTCCCCCGAGGGAGCCGGAGAGCCTCCACGCGACGGAAAGAGCCTCGAGGGAGGGGCGTTTGATTTCTCCGCCCCGACGCTCGACGAATACCAAAAGGTTGCCGGCCATCAGATCACCTTCGCTTCCTCGCGCAGCAGGCGCACGAGTTCGGCCGCCGCCTCGGCCGGTTCCCCGTCCAGGATGCGTCCCTTCGGGCGAGGCGGCGGAAGCTCCATCGACTCCACGACGAGACGGGGGGAACCGGGCGGATCGAGCCCGAGATCGGACGGCGATCGCACGTCGAGGGGCTTCTTCTTCGCTGCCATGA
This sequence comes from uncultured Acidobacteriota bacterium, assembly GCA_964383585.1. Classification (GTDB taxonomy): domain Bacteria; phylum Acidobacteriota; class Polarisedimenticolia; order Polarisedimenticolales; family DASRJG01; genus CAYLHQ01. The sequence continues at coordinate 275,370 of CAYLHQ010000001.1, read as the reverse complement.
TCCCCTTGAGGGAGGCGTAGCGGGGCTCGTGCTCGCCCTTGTCCCAGGTGGCGACCGCAGGGAGAGGAGATTCCATGACCTCGATCGCGCCTTCGACGGCGCGCCAACCCCTCAGGAGCCCACCCTCGAACTCGGCGCGATGGATCGCGCCGAGGTGTGGCCAGCCCAGCGACTCCGCCAGGGAGGGGCCGGTGAGCCCCTCGTCTCCACCCACGCCGTACTTCCCGGCGAAGACGAGATCCGCCCGCTCTGCGCGCACCACGGCCGCGAGCGCGCGAGCCCGGACCGACGCCTCCGCCCCGTCGTACGCGTCGTGTTTGACGTGGACGGCGCGGTGGGCTCCCATCGCCAGGGCGTGCCGGAGCGAGGTCTGCACCGCGTCCCGCCCCGCAGAGACGACCACGACCTCTCCGGATCCGTCCGTCTCGACGAATCGGAGCGCTTCTTCGAGGGCGAACTCGTCGTAAGGCGAGATCACCATCTTGACGCCCGACTCGTCCAGGCTCTTCCCGTCGGCGCCGATCTTGACCTTGGTTTCCGTATCGGGAACGTGCTTGATGCAAACGACGATGTTCATGGTGTCCGAGATTCCCCTCGAAGGTACTCCCTCAGGCTTCGTGCCGTTTCAAGACGAGACACGCGTTGGTACCCCCGAATCCGAAGGAGTTGTTCATTCCCGCGCGGACGTCCATCCGGCGGGCACGGTTGGGAACGCAGTCGAGATCGCACTCGGGATCGGGCGTCTCGTGGTTGATCGTCGGGGGTACCACGCCGCGGTGGATCGCCAGGGCCGTCACGACCGTCTCCAGCCCACCCGCCGCCCCGAGAAGGTGTCCCGTCATCGACTTCGTCGAGGCGAATGCGAGCCGCGGCGCCCACTCGCCGAAGACCTTCCGGACGGCGAGCGTCTCGATGCGGTCCCCCGCGGGAGTCGACGTCCCGTGGGCGTTCACGTAGTCGATGTCGGCCGGGGTCAACGAGGCGTCGCCGAGGGCGGCCCGCATCGCGCGAACCGCTCCTTCGCCGTCCTCCGACGGAGCGGAGATGTGGAAGGCGTCGCCGCTCATTCCGTAGCCGGACAATTCGGCGTAAATACGGGCTCCGCGACGGAGCGCCGCTTCCCGCTCCTCCAGGAGGACCACCCCCGCGCCCTCCCCCATCACGAACCCGTCGCGATCGGCGTCGAACGGGCGGCTCGCCCGCTCGGGTTCGTCGTTACGGGTCGAGAGCGCTTTCATGGAGCAGAACCCCCCGACCGCCAGCGGGGAAACCGCCGCCTCGGTCCCGCCGCAGATCATCGCGTCGGCGAGACCTTCGCGGATGATTCGGAAGGACTCCCCGATCGCGTGGGAGCCGGTGGCGCACGCGGTGGCGACGGCGAGGTTGGGCCCCTTCGCGCCGTACAGGATCGAGACCTGGCCGGAGGCCAGATTCAGGATCATTCCCGGGATGAAGAACGGCGAGATGCGCCGCGGTCCTCGCTCGAGGAACTCGCGGTGCGTGCGTTCGAAGAGCGGAAGCCCGCCGATTCCGGAACCGATGTACACGCCCACCCGCTCGGCGTTCCCCCCGTCGATCCGGAACGCGGCGTCCGAGAGTGCCTCCGCGGAGGCGGCGATGGCGTAGTGGATGAACGTGTCCATCTTGCGCGCCTCCTTGCGGTCGAGAACGCGCTCGGGGTCGAACTCGCGAACTTCCCCCGCGATGCGGGACGTGAAGGAGGTCGCATCGAACTTGGTGATCGGTCCGACGCCGCTCCGGCCGGCCACGAGCGCGTCCCACGTCGTGGCCGCATCGTTCCCGAGGGGGGAAACGACTCCGATTCCCGTAATGACGACCCGCCTCCGCAAGACGAGCGCCCTCGCTCAGGACTTGGCGTGCGCTTTGATGTAGTCGATCGCCTGCTGCACCGTCTGCAGCTTCTCGGCGTCCTCGTCGCTGATCTCGAGGCTGAACTCCTCTTCGAGCGCCATGACGAGCTCGACCACGTCCAAGGAATCGGCGCCGAGGTCGTCGACGAACTTCGCCTCGGGTTTCACCTCGGCCTGATCGACCCCGAGCTGCTCCACGATGATGTGCTTGACCTTCTCGTCAATGGAAGCCATTTCCACCTCCTGCGACCGTTGCGCCGACTTCTCCGGCGCCGCGGCAATCACATGTACATCCCACCGTTGACGGGAAGGGTCGCGCCGGTGACGTACCCTGCTCCGTCGCTCACGAGAAACGCGACCGCCGCGGCCACGTCGTCCCCCGTCCCGAACCGCGCCATGGGGATCTGTTCCGAGAGCCGCGCCCGGGATTCCTCTCCGAGCGCGCGCGTCATCTCCGTGTCGATGAACCCGGGGGCCACGCAGTTGACCGTGACGTTGCGGGACGCCACTTCGCGCGCGAGGCTCCGCGTGAATCCCTCGAGACCCGCCTTCGAGGCGGCGTAGTTCGCCTGTCCCGCGTTCCCCATTGCGGCCACCACCGACGAGATGTTCACGATCCTCCCGTGGCGGGACCGGATCATGGAGGGCAGAAAGGCCCTGCACGTCCGGTAGACGCCGGTCAAGTTCGTGTCGATCACCGAGTCCCAGTCCGTTCGCTTCATTCGCAACAGGAGACCGTCCCGGGCGATGCCGGCGTTGTTCACGAGGAGCGGGATACTAGCATAGGCGGAGAGGAGCTCCTTCGCGGCCCGATCCACGGATTCGTCCGAGCCCACGTCGATGCAGACGCCCCGGGCCGCACCTCCCTCCGAACGGATCTCCGAGGCGACCGCCTCCGCCGCCGCGAGATCCCGTCCACCGACGAGAACCTCCGCTCCATGCCGCGCGAGGTGTCGCGCAACGTCCATGCCGATTCCGCGTGTCGCCCCCGTCACCAGGGCCACGCGGCCCTCCAGTTCTGTGGTCACCGTCGAGCCTCCAGAAAGGCGACCGCGGAGGATACGTCCTCCGCGTCCCGGACGGAAAGGACCGTCGCGTCCCTCGCGATCCTCCGGACGAGGCCCGAGAGGACCCGACCCGGACCGATCTCGACGAAGGTGTCGATTCCCGAGTCGACCATGTTCCGGATCTCCTCCTCCCAGCGGACCGGCGCTTCGATCTGGCGGAGCAGGGTGGAGCGCGCGCTCTCCGCGGTCCGCACCGGCATCGCGTCGACGTTGGTCCAGACGGGGATTTGCGGATCTCGTAACGGAAGACCCGCGAGAACCGCTCCCATCCGCTCCGCCGCCGGCCGCATCAGTGGGGAGTGGAACGGAGCGCTGACCGAAAGCCGAACCGCGCGCTTTGCCCCCGCCTCGAGCGCGAGCGCCGTCGCCCGATCGACCGCGCCGGCGTGGCCGGCGATCACGATCTGCCCTCCGCCGTTGAAATTCGCGGGTCGCACCGTCTCCCCTTCTTCGGCGCGGCGGCAGAGTTCGACGACCGAGCGCACGTCGAGCCCCATCACGGCGGCCATTGCGCCCACGCCGAGCGGAACCGCCTCCTGCATGAAGCGGCCACGCAGACGGACGGCGGAGACTGCGTCGGCGAACGGGACCGTCCCCGCAGCGACGTGGGCCGTCCACTCGCCGAGGCTGTGACCAGCCGCGGCGATCGGGACCGCGCCGCGCTCACGGAGCGCGGCGAACGCCGCAGCCGAGACCGTCAGGATCGCGGGCTGCGTCCACTCCGTTCGTGCGAGGGACTCCTCGGACCCGGAGAAGCAGAGACCGGAGAGGTCCTCCCCGAGGACCTCGTCGGCGCGCCGGAAAACCTCGGCCGACTCGGGGAACGCCTCCGCGAGGTCGCGACCCATTCCCGCGTGTTGGGCCCCCTGCCCGGGAAAGAGGGCTGCGAAAGGCCTCACCATCGCACCACGCTGGCGGCCCACGTCAGGCCCGCGCCGAAGGCGGCCATCAGCACGACGTCGTTCCGGCGCACCATTCCCGCCCGCACCGCCTCGTCGAGTGCGATCGGAATCGAGGCGGCCGACGTGTTGCCGAATCGGTCGATGTTGACGTAGCAGCGGTCCTCGGGGATCCCCAATCGCGTGCCCACGGCGTCGATGATCCGCTTGTTCGCCTGGTGGGGAATGAACCAGCTCACGTCCGCCGGGGCGAGGCCGGCCTCGTCCAAGACCGCCTTCGACACCTCTTCGAGATTGCGCACCGCGATCTTGAACGTCTCGTTGCCGCGCATCCGGATGTAATGAAGGCCCTTCTCGACCGTTTCGGCGGTCGGCGGGAGCCTGCAACCCCCGCCCTCCAGGACGATGAAATCGGACATGGATCCGTCGGTGTGCATGGCGGAAGCGAGGACGCCGCGGGGCGGCTCCCCCGCCCCCATCACCACCGCTCCGGCCCCATCCGCGAAGATGACGCAGGTGGTTCGGTCCTTCCAGTCCAGAAACTTGCTGAGCAGTTCGGCCCCGATGACCAGTACGTGTCGGCACCTCCCGGTCAGGATGAACTGCTTCGCGACCGACTGCGCGTAGATGAAGCCGGAGCAACCCGCCTGCATGTCGAACGCGGCGGCCGACCTCGCGCCCAGGGCGTGCTGGATCAGGCACGAGGTCGCCGGAATCGGAGCATCCGGGGTGACCGTGGCGCAGAGGATCAAATCGAGATCGGCGGCGGAGATCCCCGCCGCCTGAAGCGCGTTGCGGGAGGCCTCGATGGCGAATTGGGAGACGACCTCGCCCTCGGCGGCGATGCGCCGTTCGCGGATTCCGGTGCGCGTCGCGATCCACTCGTCGCTCGTGTCGACGATCTTCTCCAAGTCGCGATTGGTCACGACCTTGGAGGGCACGGACATGCCCGTTCCGAGGATGACGGCGCTTCGCGATTCCATCGGATTCCTCCGCATCGAGAGGCCGGGAGTGAATCGGGCCGTTCGCATGCCGACCGCGGAGGGTCGCCGAGCGTCGGGGTCAGACGGCGCTGGTCTTCACGACCTCGCGCCCCTTGTAGAAGCCGCAGTGCGGGCAGACCCGGTGCGGCAGCTTGCGCTCCTGGCAGTTGGGGCAAACCGACATCGCCGGAGCGTCGAGGGCGTCGTGCGCCCGCCGCTTGTCGCGGCGGGCCTTCGAGTGGCGTCGTTTCGGATTCGGCATGTTTTCGTCCCCGCGACCGGTCTCATTTCGACCCGAGCCGCTTCTTGAGCTCCGAAAGCGGAGCCAACCGAGGATCCTCGTCTTGCACGTCACATCCGCAAGCCGTCCGATTCCGATCCGCTCCGCAGCGGGGACAGAGCCCCTTGCACTCCGCACGACAGACCGGCTTCAGCGGAATCTGCAGGAGAACGAATTCCTGAACCAGACGGACCAGATCGAGCGCCTGCCCGTCCATGCGCCACGCGTCGATCGGATCGCCCTCTCCGTCGTCACCCTCCGGGGCCTCCTCCTCGTCGACCGAACCGGGCAACAAGCGCAGAGCCATCGGGGCTTCGAGCGGCCACTCGAACGTCTCGAGGCACCGACCGCAGATCAAGCCCACCCGGGTGGTGAGCCGCCCCTCCATTTCGAGGCGGCCTCCGCGGCGATCGACACGGAGAACCAACCGCGCCGACGGGACGCGCACGGCCTCCCCGCGGTACCGCTCCATCTCCGGGACGACAACCTCTCCCTCGAACGAGCGTCCCCCGGGACCGATGTCCTTCAAATCCAGGAACATCCCCGCCCCGAACGAAGCGGCGATTTTAGCATCGGCCCTTCGGGTGTCAAGCAGAAAGGGTCGGGGTCAGCGCAGCCCCGCCAACTCTTTCCGGGCGGCCTCGTGGGACGGCACGATCTCGAGGACCTCCTCGAAAAGTTTGCGCGCCCGGAGGGTCAGCCCCTGTTTCTTGTAGAAGCGGCCGAGGCTGATCCGGTAGTCGGTGTTCCACGGGTCGAGTTCGGTCGCGCGGCGGTAGCTCTGCTCCGCCATCCGCTGCCAGCGGTTCTCCGGGTTCCTCGCCTGGCACTCCGCGAGGAGGAAGTGAAGCCGGGCGTCTTCGGGAGTGTACGAGATCGCGAGCTTCACGTACTGGATCGCGTTGTGGTAGTCGCCGTCCCTCGCGAACTTCCTCGCTTTCCCGTGGTAGGAGTCGGCGAGCCGGACGTTCTCTTCGAGCGCCCGCTTCGTGCTCGTTTTGTCCATCTCGACCCGGACGAGCAGGTCGCTCGCGGACTCGGGCGCGCTCCCGGTGGGAGTCTCCTGGCCGGAGGCCGCCGAACCGGGCCGAGCCTGATTCAGGCTGAGGTAGGCCTCGACGAAGCGGCTCTCGAGCATCGCGACCTCGGCACGGAGCTTCTCGCGCACGCGGGGAAGGAGGCGGTCCCTTCCGAAGCGCGACTTCGCCTCCTCGTAGGCGGTCTCGACCATCTCTCGCGAGGCGTCGGCCGGGACGCCGAGCACCTCGTTCGGTTGCTTTCCGCGAATCGCGGCGACCGCCTCCAGAATGAGCCGTTCCTGCTCGCGCTCGAGCGCGACCCCGTCGGCGTGGTCGCGCAAGATCGTGGAGACGCGAAACGCCCCCTCCCCCGGCGGAGGGTCGAGCGTGAGGACTCCCATCACGAGCAAGCCGTACAGGAATCGGCAGGCGAGGTCCTCCTCCCCCGGGGGAAGGAGGGCGAGAACGTCCTGAACGCGGGTCGTGCCGTCGACGCGCGAGAGGACGTACCCGTGGGCGGGGGACAGGGCGAGCCGCTCGACGGGGACCGAGGTGGGGGTCTTGACCTTGATGCGTTGGTCGAGCCCCCGCAGGGCCTCCCGGATCGGGTCGAAATCCCCCATCGCCGAAATCCCTTTCAGGATCACCTCGAAGGTGAGAAGGATGTCGCTTTCGAGGATCTCCTGAATCAGCCACCCCTCCTCGAAACGGGCGGTTCCCCCTTCCCAGCGGAACACGGACTGCACGACCCGCTCGACGAGGAACCTCACCGTGTGCGCGAGGGTCTCCTTGCCGATCAGCCCGCGGTTGATCAGCGCCTGCGGAAGGTCCTTCGTCTCGCTCACGTTTCGCCGGGCCTCGGCGAGGGCGCCCGGCGAGATCTTCCCCTCGCTGACGAGGCGGCGGCCGAGGTCCTCGTCCTCGGCGTTCGATTCGGCGTGGAGGATCATCCCGCGGTCGAAGTAGATCCGCTTGTGGAGTTCCCCCCGCGAAAGATGGAGGACGCCGGAGCGCTCCCCGAGGTACAGGTCCCGGAAGACCTCGGCGAGCGTATGGCTGCTGAAGTGCGTCTGCATCCTCACACCCCACCCCGGCGTCGCGGCCGAGGCGCGAGACCTATACTTTCCGCGCTCTACAATATAGGGGCCCGTCGTCGAAAGGGAAGCCCTTGCGCCTGCTTGCCTGCGCCCTCGCCGTCCTCGCCGCATCGGCCGGGCTTTCCGCCGGAACGGCGAGCGAGGCGTCCGCGCCCGCCGATCCCCGTCTCCGGGCGCTCGCCGACGTCCACGACGGCCGGTTCGAACGGGCGCGCTCGATCCTGTCGGATGCCTCCGCCGATCCCTCCGATCCGCGAACGCCCTTCTTCCTCGCGTACGTCGACTACTGGGCGCTCCTCTACGATCCCGACGACCCGCGCGTCATGAGGCGATTTGAGGCGAACCTCCTCCGGACCCTGGAGTTGGCCGATCGCCTCCCCCCGGAACGGTCGGCGGAGGCCGGCACGTGGACGGGCACGGCCCACCTACTCCTGGCCCAGTTGCGGGCGTGGGAGCGGAAGTCCCTCGCCGCCGCGTTCGAAGCGGGCAGGGCGAAGCGCGCGCTCGAACGGGTCGTGCGCGACGACCCGACCAGGGCTGACCCCCTCTTCGCCCTCGGGACGTACAACTACATGGCCGACCGTGTCTCCGCCTTCGTGAAGGGAATCCGCGCCCTCCTCTTCCTGCCCGGGGGTGACGAAGACCTCGGGCTACGGCAGCTCGAGCGGGCGGCCTCCGACAGCACCTACTTCCGCCTCGACGCGAGGCTGCTCTTGGTCACCGTCCACTCCCACCGAAAGGCGCGCCGCTACGACGACGCGCGCCGAGAGATGGCCCACGCGCTCCGCGACTCGCGGGACACGGTGGCGGTCCGATACGCAGCCGCTCGCCTCGACCTCACCCTCGCGAGGCCCGAGAGCGCCCTCCTGCATCTCGCCGCCGCGAACGCCCGGGCGACGAGCGACCCCGCGGCGGACTTCTCGGTGCGAGCCGCGCTCGCGCTCCTCGGCGCCCGCGCGGAATTCGCGATGCTCCGTCCCGATCTCGCGGCGGAGCGCCTCGAGCGCCTCCTCGCGGCAGGGGGCGCGCTCCCGGCGAGCACGCGCCAGGAGGCGACCGCCCTCCTTGCCGAGGCCCGCGAGGTGCTCGCGAGCCCGGGCTGGAACCGCGTGGCGGAGGTCATCGCGCCTCCCGGCTCGGCGTTCCCTTCCTTCCCCGTCGGGAGCGCGGTCCGGTTGGCGGAACGGCATCCCTCCGACCCGGCGGCGGCTCTCGTCGCCGGTCGGGCGCTGCTCGAAGCATCGGAACCGGAGGACGCCTGGGTCTGGCTCCAAAAGGCCGAGGCTTCGGCCGCCGCCCTGCCCCCTTCCTGGGTCGGCCCCTGCCACCTGCTCGCGGCGAGGGCGCTCGACTTGCAGGGTCGAAGGGACGAAGCGCTCGTCCTGTACCGCAGGGCGGCGGAGTCGGCCCCGTTCACGGGAAGGGAAGCCGCCTACCACGGTCAGTCGACTCCCTTCCGGATCGGAACGTGACCGACCGTGGGGCCGCTCTCCGCCTCACCGCGGTCTTCGCGGCGGCGGTGGTCGTCGCGTGGGGAGCGGCACGCCTCGGCGCGCGACGGCCGCTTCCCTCCCGTCCCCTGCTCCCGTCCCTCTCCTCCGAGGGACTGCGGCTCGCGTTCGTCTCCCGCGACATCTCCCTGCTCGCGGCCGAGGCCGGAGCCTGGCCGGTCTATCGCGGCCTTTCACGGGACCTCCGGGCGGCCGCCTCGGGCACCGAGGCCGGCGCGCCCGGGGTGGTCGCGCTTTATCGAAGTGGCTGGATCGCATGGGCGGGCGATCCGGACGGGGGAACGGCGCCGTGGACGATCGTGGGGTCCGACGAAACCGGGGTGCCGCGGGAGGTGCCCCGGACCCTGCCGCCCGCCGCGACACCCGCGAAAGGTTCGTGCACCCTCGTTCTGCGACCCCGTGAGATCTTCGAACGAACCGCTGCAGGGCTCGCTGCATTCCGCGTCGGGGGGATCCCCAAGGAGGCGGTCGGCGCGCTTCGTCTCGTCGACGGGTCCTTGGAGGAGCGTTGGGAAATCGGCTGCCCTCCCGGCTGCTTCCTTGCGGCCCTCGACCGGAACGGGGCGTTGGAGGCGAAGGCGAAGGGTTGGAACGCGCTCCCACCGGATCCCGACGCCGTCGTCTGGCTCCTCCTCGACCCGGAGGCAGCGATCGGCACGAAAACCGGAGAGGACTGGGAAGGCCTGGCGGCCGTCGAGCGCGTGCTCGACCTTCCGATGCGAGAGGCGATCGCCGTATCGATCGCCGGCCCGGTCGTCTTCGCCCTTGCGGAGCCCCGCGAGGACGGGATCCCGCGCTTGATCGCCGCGATCGACCTCCGGCGTCCCGAGGAGGCACGCGCCCTGCTCGACCGCGCGTTCGCGCTCGGCATGCTGGCCGAGGCGCTCGAGGTGACCCGATACCGCGGGGTCGTGATCGGAACGTGGCGGCCGAAGGCCGAGGCGCCCGTCGCGCTCGCCCTCGCGCTCGACGGGGACGTTCTCCTCGCCGCCCTCCGTCCGGAGGACCTCCGCGAGGCGATCGATCGCAGACGGAGCGGCGCGGGTGCGCGGCCCCACCGCCGGCTCGCCGCCGTGGGCGTTGGAAGTTGGAAGTCGTGGAGCCGCTCGCGGTTCGTGGCGGCCGGATGGGAGGAGATCCTTTCCGGACGGCCCGCCTCCGCCCCCGCCGCCTTCGAGGTGACCGCCGTCGCGCGCAGCGAGGGCGACCGGTGGATCGTGCGAACCGAGGGGGGGGCTCCCCTGCTCGCGGCGGAAGCGCTCGTTCCGTCGGCCCGGGCCGCCGTCCGTGCGCTACGGCGCGAGCGCTGAGGGATCGTTCTGACGGCCCGGGTCCGGCCGGGTCGCGCCGCGAAGGACCTTCCCCACATAGCGCAGGGTCTCCCGGTACGGCGGGATCCCCCCGTGGCGATCCACCGCGCCCTCCCCGGCGTTGTAGGCCGCGAGCGCGAGGTCTCGTCTCCCGTCGAAACGGTCGAGGAGCCACCGCAGGTAGCGCGCGCCTCCCTCGACGTTCTCGGCGGCGTCGAAGACGTTCCGCACTCCGAATCGCTTCGCCGTCGACGGCATCAACTGGAGGAGACCGCACGCCCCCGCGTGGGAAACGGCGTACGGATCGAAGTCGGACTCGATCTTCGCGATCGCGGTGAGGATCCACGGATCGAGATCGTGCCGCGCCGCCGCGGCCGCGATGAGGTCGGCGAACTTCCCGGCGTTACGCCGCCAGCCCTCGTCGACCCAGAGTTCCCGCGCGAGCGATTCGACGTCTTCGACCGGGAGCGGATCCGGCTCGACCTCGGGGGAGCCGGGGGCCCGTTCGATCCGTGCCAAGGAAGCGACGGGAAGCGCGATCGCCCCTCCTCCGCCGAGAGAGAGTCGCACGCGATCGCCCTCGAAGCGGAACCCCTCGACCGGCATCGTCCGGCCGTCCTGGAAAACGACGAGGTGCTCCGCTCGGGCCGACCCCAAGGCCGCCCATATCAGGAGCGCGCATCCGACCCGGCGAAGAGGCATCGCGGTGTTTATACGGGGCGAACGCTCGCCCGTCAACGTCGCCGGAACGCGCGCTCGATCGATTCGTCGTCGAGGCGGAAGAGGATCGGCCGCCCGTGCGGGCAGGTGGTCGGGTTCGCGGTCCGAAAAAGGTCGTCGAGAAGCCCCTGCATCGCCTCGCGGCTCAGCGGATGGTGGATCTTGATCGCCGCCTTGCACGCCGCGGTCGTGACGAACCGTTGCCGGAGGGCCTCGACATCCGCGCGCGCCGAGCGCGCGGCCGACGCGTCGCGGAGCAGCTCGCGGAGCAGGCTCGTAGGGTCCAATCCGGCCGCGAGCGAGGGGATCGCGTCGATCCGGAACGCGTTTCCCCCGAACGGCTCCAGCAGGAATCCCAGCCGCCGAAGCTCCTCCGCGTGCTCCTCCGCGACGAGCGCCTCGTCGGGCGCGAGATCGAGGAGGACGGGAAACAGCAACCGCTGGACCGAGACCCGGTCGGCGACCGCCTCGCCGAGGTAACGCTCGTAGAGGACCCTCTCGTGCGCCACGTGCTGGTCGACGAGGACGAGGCCCCGGTCGTCGGAGGCGACGATGTAGGAGTCCCGGTGCTGCGCGAGCGCTTGGACGCGCGGAAGGTCGTCGAGCCGTTCCTCCCGCGGGGAAAGGACCGCGCGAGCGGGAGGCGGCGGAACCGCGGGCTCGTAGGGGATCGCGGCCGGCTCGCGGAGCGAGACCGGTTCCTCCCGGCGGGATGGAGGCTCGCCCGGAAGGAGGTCCTCGAGCGCGGGCACCGCGCCCGCGCGAGAGAGCGCCGTGACGACGGCATCCCGGACCGTGTCATGGACGTCCCGTGGCCGTGCGAAGCGGACCTCGCTCTTCTGCGGATGGACGTTCACGTCGACCGCCTCCGGGTCGACGTCGACGAGCACCACGATGCGCGGCGTTCGGCCGCGCGGAACCGTGTTCCCGTAGGCCTCCGCCACCGCGTGCGAGAGGAGCCGGTCCTGAACCGGACGGCCGTTCACGAGGAACCGGAAGGGATCCCGTCGTAACGAGGCGTCGACCGGGCGCCCCGCGAGCCCCGTCACGCGGATTCCCGGGCCGCTCCAGTCGAACGGGATGAACGTGCGCGCGTCCTCGCCGCCGAGGATCTCGGGGGCCCGCGCGAGCGGGTCCGGCGCGGGCTCGAGCGCGAGGAGCCGACGCCCCTCGTGGAGCAACTCGAATCGGGTGTCGGGCCTCGCGAGCGCCGCGGAGGTCACGGCGCGCAACGCGTGTTGGAGCTCTGTCGGGTCCGCACGGAGGAACTTGCGACGCGCGGGGACGTTGAAGAAGAGAGCGGAAACGTCGACCGTCGTTCCGCGCGGACGATCGGTGGGACGCACGCCGGCGAGGCGCCCTCCGCGGACCTCGACCTCGGTGCCCACGCCGTCTTCGGGCGCGCTCGCGAGGACGAAGCGCGAGACCGCCGCGATGCTCGGCAGGGCCTCGCCGCGGAAACCGAAGGAGCGAATGCCGACGAGCGGGTGGTCGCGATCGAGCTTACTCGTCGCGTGACGCTCGATCGCGAGGAGGCAGTCGTCTCGGTCCATGCCGTGCCCGTCGTCCTCGACCCGGACCCGCCGCTTCCCCCCTCCCTCGAGCACGATCCGGACGGTCGAGGCGCCCGAATCGAGGGCGTTCTCCACGAGTTCCTTGACGACGGAGGCCGGGCGCTCGACGACCTCCCCGGCCGCGATCCGGTTGATCAGGGCGTCATCGAGAAGGCGGATGCGACCCAAGGCGGCTCCGAGGAAGGGTCGGCGATTGTAGCAAGGGCACCGCGTCATTTTGTCCTCGGTCCCCGGGAATCGGCGCCACCGCGACGCGGAAGGGTGAATGTTCCGTCAAGACCATGTTTTCCCTACAGAATAAGTGGGCGAAACAGAGCAGCAGGATTCCGGCGAATTGGCTCCGCCAGACACGGCTCCTCGCGCGGATCGCCCCGCGGCACGCCCATTGCTCCCGGAGGATCCGGGGGGCTGGAGGCAGCATGTTCCGATCCTTGCTACCGCGTGAGCTCTCGATCGACGACTATGTCGACGCCGACGAGGAGTGCCGGCTGGGGACGCTCCTCGCGGACGCGACGACCGAAGACCAGGAACAGCGGGTGTACCAGCGGGAGGTGTCGCACCTCGTTCGTCTCGCCCTCGGGAATCTCGACGAGAGGGAGTTCCTGATCATCCGGAACCGATTCGGGCTCCTCGGTGGGGACGAGCTCACCCTGGAGGAGATCGGCCGGAGCCTGAATCTGAGCCGGGAGCGCGTCCGCCAACTCGAGCGGGAGGCGAAGCAGAAGCTCCACCATCACCTCGCCCGGCACCGGGAAAACGTCCGCTTCTCCTTGGCCTGAGCGCACGGAACGGGTCGAGCGCCGGCCTCAGTAGATCGTCCCGACCGCGAAATAGAACTCGCCCGCCGACTCCCCCTCGCGGCGGTCGAGCTTGTGCCCGTATTCGAATCGGAGCGGGCCGATCGGGGTCGCGAGGCGGACGCCCGCCCCCGCGGTGAAGCGGAGGTCGGTCGGATCGAAGCTCTGCAGTTCCGTGTAGACGTTCCCCCAATCGGTGAACCCCACGAGCTGCAGTTCCCTCCAGATCGGCCAGCGGACTTCCTGGTTCAAGATCAGCATCGCCTCGCCGCCGAGCGGAATCCCCTCCACGACGAGCCCGACCGTGTCGCGCTCGAAGCCGCGCAGCGTCGAGCTTCCCCCGGCGAAGTACCGCTCGGAGAGAGGAACGCTCACGGTCGACCCGAAGGTCCTCGCGGCGCCGAGGCGCGCGGCGACCGAGTAGGAGGCTCCGCCGGAAAAGGTGTGCGTGGCCGAGCCCTGGAGGAAGACCTTCGCGAAGCTTTCCTCCGAGAGGAACACGGGCAGAAAGAGCCGGAGCTCTCCGAGCGCGTAGCCCCCCCGGGTCGGGAGGAAGGAATCGTCGCGCGTGTCGCGGGCGAAGGTGACCCCTACGTCCCCGAGGGAGAGGTCCTGCAGCTTCTGCTCGCGGATCGCCTCGATCACTTCGTCCGTGAGCTCGTAGATGTCGATGTCGACCTGCTGGAAGTTGTACCGGACGAACCGCTTCCAGTTCGACGGGAGCCGCCTCTCCACTCGAAAGGCGAGGGAATCGCGTTGCAGGTCGTAGCCGTTTTCCTCGAGGGTCTCCCAGAAATAGGTCGCCGTAGAATCGAGGCGACGATTGAAGAGCCATGGGTCCCGTCCGACGACCTGGATCCGCTTCTCGGTGCCGCTCCACCGGGTTTGGAGTGTGGCGCTGCGGTGGTAGCCGCCGAGATTGTCGTGCCCGATCGCGAAGCTCAACCGCGTGCCGGCGTCGGTGTCGTAGCCCAGACCGACCCCGAGGCTCAGCGGTTTCGCCTCCGAGACCGCGATCCGGAGGCGCCTCGCGTCGGGGCCTTCTCCCTCGACGGGCTCGGTCGTGACCCGCACGTCCTGAAAGACACCGAGCCGGTAGAGACGATGCTGAAGCTCGCGAAGGCGTTCGCTCGAGATCGCTTCTCCCGGTTCGAAGGGGATCTCGCGCCGGATGATCTTTTCTCGGGTCCGGAAGTTTCCCTCGATCTCCGCGCCGACGTACAGCATGCGCGGCCCCGTGCTCACCTCGATGCGGGCCGCGACCTCCCCGGCCGACCGGTCGGGGCGCACCTCGACGCGCCCCTCGGGAAATCCGCGCGCGTCGAGAGCCGCTCGGATCCTCCTCGCCGCCTCCGGCCACGCCGCCGCCGACGCCGGCTGGCCGACCGCGAGGCCGCTCCATCGCTCCACCTCGTCCGGCCCGACGGGACCCTCCACGACCGCGTCGACTGCGGCGACGTGGTTCCGCTCTCCCTCCCGCACGCGGAACACCACTTCCGCCGACCGGCCGTCGACGGCGAGGCGAACGAGCGCGGGGTCGACCTCCGCGTCCAGATACCCCTCCTGCCGGTACAGCGCGAGGATCCCTCGGGCGTCTTCCTCGAGGACGGCGGGCGACAGGGGACGGGTCTTGATCCCCTCCTTCCGTCCGGTCAGGACCTGCTTCCGAACCCGCTCCTCGGGGATCCGTAACACTCCTTCGAGCGTCACCTTCGAGGGACGGATCGGAGGCCCGGGATCGACGGCGATGCGGAGAATTCGCTCCCCGGACGGGGCGTTCTCGGTGTGCACGAGAACATCGGCGGCGAAATGACCGCGGACCCGGAGTTCCGCGAGAACGGTTTCCGCCACCTCGGCCTCCCGGTCCAGTCCGGGGATCCCCTCCTCGAAGAGCTCGCGGAGCGACCGCTCGACCGCCCGTTCCGACCGGCCGGAGAGCCCTTCGAGGCGGAGCTCGGTTCGCGCGCCCGGCTCCACCTCGAACTCGACCGCCGTCCCCTCGTTTCCCGCGTGGCCCCGGGTCGTCACCCGGGAATCGAGGAAGCCTCGCCGCACCAGGTCTCTCCGCATCGCTTCCGCCGCGAGGACGACGTCGGCCCGGCGGTACGTCCCCCCGGCCTCGAGGTCGGCCTTGCGCGCGAGCCGGCGCGCCTCGTCCGCCTCGACCCCTTTCACCTCGGTCGAAAGGAGCAGGAAGCTCTCCTGGGAGCGAGCCTCGGGCGAACGGCCGGAGGCCCGATCGACGGCCCCCGACCGGCCGTACCGATCGGTGAATTGGGCGGTGACAACGTAGGCACCTCCCGAATCTTCTTCCCCCGTCAGCCGCCAGCGTCTCGTCGCCTGCCATTCGACGAGATAGGTGTCTTCCTCGACGGCGCCGACGTCGACCGTGTAGAGGATCCGGACGCGGTCGGTGACCTGTTTGCCCACGGTGACGCGGGCGGTCGGGTCTTCGCCGCTTTCGAGGAGGGGGTTGATCCGGACCTGGTCCAGGCGGAGCGTCTTTTCGAGCTGCCGCGCGAAACCCGCCGTGAGCACTCCGGCGAAGTAATCCGCGGCAAGACCTCCCGGAACGCCGGTCGATCCTCCGCCCGCGACCGACGACGAGGCGGGGATCTTCCCCGTGAGGAGGAGATAGATGATGTCCGACTCCGCGAGCGTCGGGTAGCTCGTCAGTTCGTACTCGAAGCCGTCGAACCTCCCGGCGATGCGCAGACGGACGTCGTAGTCGGCCACGCGGGTTTCGGCGCGGAGCTCCAGGAACGGACTCATCGCGTCGTCGCCGTCGAACTCGAGGCTTCCGGCGATCACACGATAGTCGACGTCGCGGAATCGGAGCCGGCCCCCCTCGAACAGGACGATCCTGCCGTCGAGCGTCGGACGGTGGATCTCGCCGCCGACCCGGATCGACACTCCCGCTTCGAGCCGGCCCATGTTGTTGCGGAGCCAGACGTCGTCGGCTCCCTCGATCTCGACGTCGAGAGCGACCCCCCGGGGGAGGTCCTCGAGGAGGGAGCGTTCGATCTCCCGCCCGCCTCCGCCTCCCATCCGGGCGAGGTCGAAGTTCTCGCCGTAAAGTCCGCGGACGAGGCTCAGCTTCCCGCTCAACACGCTTCCCTCGCTCGTGCCGGCAAGGCGCAGCGCCCCGTCGTAGAGACCGCGGAACCCTATCGGAAATTCTACGGAGACCTCCGACACGCCCACGGTGGCGTCGAACCGGACGGCCCCCGCCGCCTCGAGGGTGAGCTCGCCGCGTCCGTTCAGTTCCCCCCCGCCGAAGAGGGCGCGGAACGACTCGAGGCGCACGCTTCGTCCGTCGAAGGCAACCGCCGCCTCGATCCCGTCGAGAGCCTGCCGGAGACCGACCCAACGGAGCCTCCCCTCCGCGACCGTCGCGCGCCCCTCGAACGACGGCGAGGCGAGCGTTCCCCCGATCCCAAGATCGACGTCGAACTGCCCGGAGCCCCGCAACTCGCGCCGGAGGAGCGACAGGAGGGAGAGATCCGCCCTTCCCTTCAGGCCCCCTCGAACGGCGTCGTCCACGAGATCCCATTCGAACTCCGCCTCGAGGGCCGCCCCCGCCGTCACGAAGCTCGCCCGTTCGAGGGTCCACGTCCGCTCGCGGAACGACACGACGACCGGTCGTGCCGCGTCGAAACGACCGCCGGGAACGTAGATCGCGAGCGGTTCGAACGAGGCGTCGAGCGCGATCGAACCGGGATCCGACAAGAACCCCGCGATCCGGGTCGATCCGCTCACGTGCGCCGAAACTCCCGAGCGCTCGAAGCCCGGCGGTTCGACGATGAAGCGGTCGAGTTCGAGGCGCGCCTCGAACGGGAAGCGTTCCGAAAGCGCGAGCGTCGCGTCGACACGCCAGGCGTCCCCCGCGCGCGCGCCGAGCGCGAGTTCGAATCGGTTGCCCGCGAGGGAAAGCGTTCCGACGGCCGGTCCCGTGCCGGCGGGGTCGAGGATTCCGGCGACACCGATCCCGTCGGCCTCGAGATCGAAGCGCGCGTCCGGGCCTCCGCTCGCCGTCCATCCCCACGTGCCCGTCCCCGACCAAGTCCCCTCGAGACGCACGCCGGCTTCGTGGAGGCGCTTCGACGCTCCGGGCCGCAGTTCCGCGATGCGCACGCTCCCCGCCGCCCGTTCCGGTGCGGGCTCGTACGATCCCGCGAACTCCGCCGTCACGAGTGGTCCCGCGAGGGTGCCTGCCGTCAGGTCGAATCGCCCGTCCACGGCGGCGATCGTCCCTTGGACGCGGTCGAACGGCTCTCCCCAAAGCGATCCGTTCTCGAGCCGGAAGGTCCCGCCGCCGCCGAGGTTCCCCGACGTGCGCTCGAGCGAGACCTCGCCGGTGAGCGAGCCGTCGAGGGCGTCGAACCCTCCCCATCGCGCGAGGAGCGGCCCGACGCGCACGCCGACGGCGGTCGCGGCGACCGAGACGATCTCGAAGGGGTCGACGCCGAGGCGGGCCGAAACCAGGATCGACTCGTCCCCCCGTTCGACGCGGCCGTTTGTCGCCTCGAGGAGGTTTCCCGAGCGGCGCAAAGCGACCGCCGCGCGATCGAAGTTTTCTTCACCCCACGATCCTCGTTCGAGGTCGAACCGGATCTCCCAGTCGGGGACCTTCCCGAACGCGACGCGGCCGTCCACCGACCCGCGGCCGGCGAGCGGGGTCGCGGTCCAGGGCGGGAGGCCGACACCGAGCGCCGCGAGGATCCGGACGGCGGCGTCCCGGCTCGGGCCGGCGTTCTCGGTGTGCGCTTCCCAGGCGAATCGCCCCGGCGAGTCCGCGGCCCCGAGCGGGATCTCGAAGTCGACCGAACTCTCGAGGGACGGGGCGAGAAGGCGGATCTTGCTTCCCCGGAGACGTCCCGCCGCGAGGGTCAGGACCCCTTCCCCCCCTACCGGAACGCCGCGTCCTTTCCCCGGGGCGGCGGCAACGCGAGCCTCGGCGATCCACGAGTCCTTCGACGCCGAGGGGATCGAGATCCGGACGTCGGCATCGACCCGGGTCTCGAGCGGTAGCGGGCGGTCGAGGGCCGCGGCGACCCGTTTCCCTTCCAACCCACGGAGCCGAAACTCGCCGTGCCCCCCCCGTTCGGCGCCGAACGGGATTCCGAAGTTCCCCTCCACGACCCCCCCGAGGAAGTCGCCTCGAATCTCGCGCACCTCGGCGCCGGTCGGACCGACGCTCGCCTGCGCCTCGAGCCGGGGCAGGAGGAAACCGCCGATCCGCGCGTCGCGCGCGGAAGCCCGCCCCTCGATCCGGAAGGGCTCCAGCGGGCCGCGGCGGATCCGGGTCGAAGCGTGGAGCCGGCCGCCGAGCGGGGGGCCTACCATCGCGAACCAGCGGCCGATCGCAGCGGCGTCGGCGTCGATCTCGGCGGACCCGATCCAGGTCGCGGCGCCCTTCTCGAACTTTCCCCAGACGCTTCCCTCGACCGACGCCCCCGGACCCGATGCGCGCACCGTGTGGAGTTCGAGAGAGCCCGAGCGCTGGACGAAGGCGGCCCGCGCCTCGACGGCGAGCGGATCCGCGAGTCCGCGCGCCGCGATCGAGGCGCGGGCGGAGATCTCCCCCACGAGCGCGCGCCGCGAGGTCGACCATGTTCCCTCGAGCCGCACCCGCTCCGCGTCGACCCGCATCCCGGACGGGGCGTCGATCCACTCGACTTCGCCGCCCACGAGCGCGATCCGATCGAGCCGAATCTCGAGATCCCGCCCCTCCCCCGGAGCGAAAGACCACGCGCGTAGGAAGGCGGAGGTCACCCGGATCGTGGGACGATCGACCTCGATCGAGGAGATGCGCACGGATCCCGCGGCAAGGCCCGGAAGCGAGGTCCACGCCAGGCGCATCCGGCCCGACTCGACGCGGGCCGACGCCGTTTCGCCCGAGGCCGCCGTCACGTCGAGGCGGGCGTTTCGAAAGCGAGCCTCGAGACGGAACCAGTCGACCTCGAACGACCCGAAGCGCACGTCGCCCCGGAGCTTTTCGGAAAGTGCGCGCTCGACCGCACGCTGGATCCAACCGGGCGACGGACGCTCGGGAGGCGGGGCCGCGGCGATGGATGCCGCCGCAAGCGGCGCCGCGAACCACGGGGCGAGCCGCCTCCGGATCACTCGAGGCTCTCTTCCCGCACGAGAACGGCGCACTTGAGGTAACGGCTCTCGGGAAACCCGACCCGCTCCGGATGATCGATCGATGCCCCGCGGCGCTCGGCGACCCGAAACGTCCGTCCCGCGTCGGCGGCCGCGTCCGCGAGCATCGCGTGGAACTCGGCCTCGGACATGTGGTACGAGCACGAGCAGGTCACGAGCACGCCGGCGGGGGCGAGCAGCCGCATCGCGCGGAGGTTGATCTCCTTGTACCCGCGCCGCGCCGCCTCCGCGTCGCTCCGGCCCTTGGCGAACGCCGGTGGATCGAGGATGACGAGGTCCCACCTCTCCCCGGCCGCGGCACGCCCCCTCAGGTCTTCGAACGCGTTCGCCTCCCGGACCTCGAAGCGCGTGAAACCGTTCCGCGCAGCGTTTTCCTTCGCCCGCGCCAGGGCGTCGGCCGAGGAGTCGACGGCGACGACGCGCTCCGCGCGCACGGCTGCGTGGAGCGCGAACGACCCGTGGTACGAAAAGACGTCGAGAACGCTCCCGCGCGCCAGTTCCCCGACGCGCGTTCGGTTCGTGCGCTGATCGAGAAAGGCCCCGGTCTTCTGCCCCCGCCAGAGGTCGGCGAGGTACTCGATCTCCCCTTCCCGCACCGCCACCGCCGCGGGCGGGGCTCCGCGAAGCGCCACGACCTCGCGAGGCAGGCCCTCGAGCGTCCTCGAGGCCGTGTCGTTCCGGGCGAGAACGCTCGCGATCTCGAGGCGCTCGTCGAGCGCGTCGAGGACCCGGGGCAGGACCCTCTCGCTGGCGAGGGTTTGCGCCTGAACGACGGCGTGGGCTCCGTAGACGTCGACGACGAGGCCCGGCAGGCCGTCGCTCTCCGCGAAGACCGCCCGAAACGCCCCCCCCGGTACGACGACACCCGCGCGCCGCGCGAGAGCCGCCTCGACGCGTGCGGCCCAGATCCCGTCCCCAGGCCACGTTTCGCCCCGGACGAGCATCCGGAGGGCGATTTGCGAGCGCTCGGAGAGGAAGGCGAAGCCGAGGGGACTCCCGGAGGGCCCGGCGACCCGGACGAGATCTCCGTGCGCGCCGTCGACGCGAAGCACGTCGCTCGCGAACACCCACGGATGGCCCGAACGAACCCTTCGGACCCCCCGATCGCGGACGATGGCGACCCCGTGCGGGGAGACCCCGCTCACGGATCAGTCCTCGGGTTCTTCTTCGACGTCGGGTTCCGAGTCGTCGTCGATCTCCCCGGCGACCTCCGGAAGATCCTCCTCGTCCGAGTCCTCGTCCTCCTCCTGGTCCGGTTCCTCGGGCACATCCTCGTCGCGGAGATCCTCGTCGGCCCCCTCTTCGTCCTCGACCGATTCCTCCGTTCCGGGCAGCGCGAACGTGGACTGCGGGAGAAGGCCCTTCTCCTCGAGTTCCTGGCAGCGGACACAGTGGCGGACCCAAGGGACGACCTCGAGCCGCTTGGGGGCGATCTCCTCGCCGCACTGCTGGCAATTGCCGTATTCGCCTCGGTCGATTCTCCGAAGCGCCTCCTCCACGAGGAGGAGCTGCTTCCGGTCCATCTCCGTCAGCGAGAGCAGGAACTCCCGGGCGTAGGAATTCACGGCGTAGTCGATGTAGTCCTCGGTCCCGTTGTCGAGATGGCTCTGGCTGTCCCCCTTGCTGATCGAGTACGCCTGCATCAGCTCCGCCTGCTTCCGGAGGAGCCTCTCCCGGTGCTCGTGGTAGCGCTTGCGTCTCGCCGCGATCGAGCCGGCCGTGGACGCCTTCTTCGAAGGCTTCGCCGCCTTGGGGGGTGGGGCGGGCTTTCCGGCGGGCCGCTTCGGCTCCGGCGCGGGCTTGCCCCGTTTGGCCGCGACCGGCGGTTTCGGCTTCGGCTTCGCCTTGGCCGCTTTCTTCGGAGTCGCTCCCGCGGATTTCTTCGCTGGCTTCGGGGCGGTCTTCCTCTTGCTCGCCTTCGCCTTCATCGGCTCTCCGCGAAGGGGGGGAAGAGGGCGGCCGGGCCGACGTCCGTCCCGGCCGCTCTCGTTCCACGCCCGAAAAAGCCCGGCATTATCGCCCCCGCCCGGGCCAGCGTCAAGGCGAGCGACGCGTGCCGCGGGCTACGCCGTTCCCGACCCGGCAGCCCCCTTATCGGCGAGCGCCGCGGAGGCCGCGGCGAGGCGCGCGACGGGGACGCGGTAGGGAGAGCACGACACGTAGTCGAGGCCGATCGAGTGGAACAGGCGGATCGAGGCGGGGTCGCCGCCGTGCTCTCCGCAAACCCCGAGCTTGAGGGACGCCCGGGCTCCGCGCCCCTCCTGGCAGGCGAGCCGGACGAGCCGCCCCACCCCCGCCGCGTCGACGGACTGGAACGGGTCGACCGGAAGGATCCGCGCCTCGAGATACTCCGGCAGGAACTTCCCGATGTCGTCCCGGCTGAACCCGTAGGTCATCTGCGTCAAGTCGTTCGTGCCGAACGAGAAGAACTCCGCCTCCGCCGCCACCTCCGCCGCCGTCAGCGCGGCGCGGGGGATCTCGATCATCGTGCCGACGAGGTGCGGGACGCGCACGCGGGTCTTTCGCTCCACTTCCTCCGCGACCAGGCGGATCCGGTCGCGCAGGACCTGGAACTCACGGACCGTCCCCACGAGGGGGAGCATGACCTCCGGATGGACCTCGACGCCCCGCTTCATCGCGGCCGCGGCCGCCTCGAAGATCGCACGGGCCTGCATCTCGTAGATCTCGGGAAAGGTGATCCCGAGCCGGCATCCGCGGTGGCCGAGCATCGGGTTCGTTTCGTGGAGCTGCTCCGCCCTTTCTTCGAGGCGCTTCACGGACACCCTCATCGAGCGGGCGAGAGCGCGGAACTGCGCGGGGGTGTTCGGCAGGAATTCGTGGAGTGGGGGATCGAGGAGACGAATCGTCACCGGCAGGCCGTTCATCGCGGTGAAGATCCCCACGAAGTCCTTCCTTTGCATCGGGAGGAGCTTGGCGAGCGCCTTTTTCCGGCCGCGGAGGTCGTCTGCGAGGATCATCTCGCGGACGGCCGCGATGCGGTCCTCCGCGAAGAACATGTGCTCGGTCCTGCACAGGCCGATCCCCTCGGCCCCGAACGCCCTCGCCACCTTCGCGTCGTGCGGCGTGTCGGCGTTCGTCCGGATCTCGAGCCTCCGGACGTCGTCCGCCCACTCCATGAGAGCGGCGTACCGCCGGTAGAGCGCGGACTTCGACGGCTTCATCGACTTCTGCACGAGCACCTGCTGGATCTCCGACGGATGGGTGTCGAGGTGGCCGACGATGACTTCGCCCGTGGCCCCGTCGATGGAGAGATCGTCCCCCTCGCGGAGGATCGACCGCCCCGCCCGGAGCGTCCCGGCCCGCGTGTCGATGAGGAGGGACTCCGCTCCGACCACGCACGGCTTCCCCATGCCCCGGGCGACCACCGCGGCGTGGGAGGTCATGCCGCCGCGGCTCGTCAGGATTCCGACCGCCGCGACCATTCCGGCGAGGTCCTCCGGGCTCGTTTCCGCCCGCACGAGGAGGACCTTCTTCCCCTTTCGCGCGAGATCCACGGCCCGAGCGGCGTGGAACGCGATGCTCCCCGACGCCGCTCCCGGACCGGCCGGAAGGCCCTTCCCCAGGACGCGGCCCGCCTTCCGCGCGCGTTCCTTTTCCTTCGGGTCGAAGATCGGAGCGAGGAGTTGGACGAGCATGTCCGGCTCGACGCGTGCGAGCACCTCGTCCCGCCCGATGATCCCGCTCTCGTGCAGGTCGAACGCGATGTGGAGGGCCGCAAGACCGGTTCGTTTCCCGGTCCGCGTCTGGAGCATGTAGAGCCGCCCGCGCTCCACCGTGAACTCGATGTCCTGCATGTCGCGGTAGTGGCGCTCGAGCCGCTCGCGGATTTCCAGCAGCTGGCGGTAGCACGCGGGGAGCGTCACCTCGAGCGGCGGATGATCGGCGTCCCCTCCTTGCTCCACGGAGATCGGATGCGGGGTCCGGATGCCGGCCACCACGTCCTCGCCCTGGGCGTTCGGAAGGTATTCCCCGAAGAACACGTTCTCTCCGGTGGCCGGGTTCCGCGTGAACGCCACCCCGGTCGCGCAGTCGTCGCCGAGGTTCCCGAAGACCATCGCCTGGACGTTCACCGCCGTGCCGAGTTCATCGCCGATCCCGTACTGGCGTCGGTAGAGGCGGGCGCGGTCGTTGTTCCAGGAGCGGAAAACCGCCGAAATCGCCCCCCAGAGTTGGGCTCGTGGGTCCTGGGGGAACGCTTTTTTCGTTTCCTTGCGCGCGAGCGCCTTGTAGGACGCGACGACGGCCTCGAGATCGGATGCCTCGAGATCGGTGTCGTCCTTGACCTTTCGCGAGCGCTTCGCCGCCGAGAGGATCTCTTCGAAGGCGTGCTTGCGCACGCCCAGTACGACGTCCGCGTACATCTGGATGAAGCGGCGGTACGAATCGAACGCGAACCGTCGATCGCCGGAGACGCTTGCCAACCCCTCGACCGCCCGGTCGTTCAAGCCGAGGTTGAGGATCGTGTCCATCATTCCCGGCATGGAGAACTTCGCCCCCGAGCGGACCGAAACCAGCAGCGGGTCGGCGTCGTCTCCGAACCGCTTGCCGCGCGCCTTCTCGAGCCGCGCGAGGGCGCTTTCGACCTGCGCCTCGAGCCCATCCGGGATCGAGCCGCCCGATTCGAAGTAGAGGTTGCAGGCCCGGGTCGAAATGGTGAATCCGGGGGGAACCGGGATGCCGATGGCGGTCATTTCCGCCAGGTTCGCACCCTTCCCCCCCAAGAGGTCCTTCATCGACCCGTTCCCTTCCGCCTTCCCGTCCGCGAAGAGATAGACGAGTTTTTCCACTAGCCGCTCCTGTCCGCTGCCCCGGGGAGCTCCCGGAGGTCGAAATGGCCCGTGAGGGTCGACTCGAGTCTTTGGAGGAGGCGAAGCCGCGACCGGGTGTTTTGCGGGCTCGCGGGATCGATCACGAGAGCTTCGTCGAAGAACCGCTCGACCGGCTCCACGAAACGCGACAGGACGTCGACCACGCCCGCAGCGTTTCCCGAGCGCACTTCCTCCGCGATCTCCGCCTCCGCCGCCCCGAGGCGCTCGGCGAGGGCGGCGACGGCGGGCTCCGGGTCGGGCGACTCGTCGGAGCCGCGGGCGGCCTCCGCCGCGAGGGCGGCGTTTTTCCGGAGGATGTTCGCGACCCGCTTCACGAGATCGGCGAGGTGGGCGAAGTCGTCCCGCCCTCGGATTCCCCGGAGGGCCGCGAGCCGCGCGAGGAGGTCCGGGATCGCGGACGCGATCGCGGCGTCCCCTCCCGCCGCACCGAGGACCGCCGCCGCCTCGTTCGCCGTCGCCCCTTCGTCCCGCAAGAAGTTCTCGAGCCTCTCGCGGAGGAAGGCGAGGGTCGCGTCGCCCCCTCCGGCCAGGTCCGCGAGATCGCGGATCGCGACGGACCATCCGCGGTCGATCACGATCCGGAAGACGCCGTTCGCCGCCCTGCGTAGTCCGAACGGGTCGCGCGAACCCGTGGGGCGCTCGCCTGCGCCGAGGAGCCCCCCGAGGGTGTCGAGGCGATCGGCGACGGAAACGAGAGCCGCCGTCTCCGCCGTGGGGAGTAAGTCTTCCGCCCCCGCGGGACGGTACTGTTCGTAGACCCCGCGCGCGACGGCGGGATCGGCCCCCTCGGCCTCGAGGAGAAGCCCCCCGACGATCCCCTGGAGCTCCGGGAACTCCCCGACGAGACCGGTCGTGAGGTCGGCCTTCGCGAGCACCGCCGCCCGCTCGGCAGCCTCGGCCACCCCGGCTTCGACCCCGAGCCGCTCCGCGAGCCGCCTCACGCACGCGCCGACCCGCAGCGACTTCGCCCCGTAGCTCCCGAGGGCCGCGTGGAAGGTCACGCGTTCGAGATCGGCGACCCGCGAGGCGAGCGTCCTCTTGCGATCCTCGTCCCAGAAGAACCGCGCATCGGCGAGACGCCCGGAGACGACCCACTCGTTTCCGCGCCGCACGTGTCCCGCGACGTCGGCGTCGGTGTTCGCCACGGAGAGGAAGACCGGGAGCAACTCCCCCGCACGCTCGACCGTGAACGACTTCTGGTGGTGTCGGAGCGTCGTCACGAGGAGTTCCCGCGGGAGATCGAGAAACGCGGGATCGAAGCGGCCCGTCACCACGCCGGGCCACTCGACCGAGGCGGCCACCTCGTCGAGGAGCACGTCGTCACGGACCCATTCGCCCCCCGCTTCCCTTGCCGCCTCGCCGAGGCGCCGAGCGAGAACCACCTTCCGCTCCTCCGGATCGACGAGGACCTTCGCTCCGCGCAGGGTTTCCTCGTACGCGGCAGCGGACGGGATGTCGATGCCGCCCGGAGCGAGAAAGCGGTGGCCGAGGGAGCGGCGGCCGCCGACCACGTCGAAGAGGGGAATCTCGAGCGCTCGCGCGCCGTGAAGGGCGACGAGCGCGTGGACCGGCCGCACCCAGCGGTGGGTTCCGTCCCCCCAGCGCATCGTCTTCGGGAACGGGATGGCGGCGACGGAAGAGGCGAAATGTTCGCCGAGGATCGCCTCGAGCGACCGGCCGGGGACCTCCCTCCGGAATCCGGCGTACTCCCCCTTCGGGGTCCGCGTCGGCCGGAGGAGCGACACGTCGATCCCCTGCTTCCGCGCGAAGCCGTGAAGCGCCGGGGTAGGGGATCCGTCGGGCCGGAAGGCGACCGAGGCGGGAGGTCCGAGGACCTCCTCCCCACGCGGTGGGAGCCCGCCCTCGACCGCCTCGAAGCGGACCGCGAGTCGGCGCGTCCCGCCCCATGCCGTGCCCGGTCCCCTCGCGAGGCCGGCCGCGTCCAGGATCGCGGCGACGCGATCGAGGAACTCTCGGGATGCCGAGGCGATCGCACGCGCCGGGATCTCCTCGCAAACGATCTCGATCAGGAGAGCGGCCCGTTCGGAGACTGCGCTCATCGGGCCACCGCGGATCGGAGGAGGGGGAAGCCCATCGACTCGCGCTGCGCGAGGTACGCGGCGGCGCCCCGGCACGCCACCTTCCGGATCCTCTGGATCATCGCGGCTCGCTCGGTGACCGAAAGGGCGCCGCGGGCGTCGAGGACGTTGAAGAGATGGGAACACTTGAGGACCGACTCGTGGGCCGGGACGACGAGGGGGGCCGGCTCTTCTCCTTCCGTGCGGGCGAGCAGGCGGAGCGCTTCCGCCTCCCACTCCTCGAACTGGCGCTTCAAGACGGCCGGATCCGCCTCGCGGAACGACCAGACCGAGTGCTCGTACTCCTCGCGCCGTCGCACCTGCCCGTAGGTGACTCCCTCGGCGTTCCACGGGAT
This sequence comes from uncultured Acidobacteriota bacterium, assembly GCA_964383585.1. GTDB lineage: Bacteria > Acidobacteriota > Polarisedimenticolia > Polarisedimenticolales > DASRJG01 > CAYLHQ01. The sequence goes on along the minus strand of CAYLHQ010000001.1, from coordinate 248,793 downwards.
GTCGAAGACGTTCCGGATGTCGTTGAGGAACATGCAAATCCGCTCGATCCCGTACGTGAGTTCGACCGAGATCGGCTCGAGCTCGATCCCTCCCGCCTGCTGGAAGTAGGTGAACTGGGAGATCTCCATTCCGTCCATCATCACCTGCCAGCCGACCCCCGCGGCCCCGAGCGTCGGGGATTCCCAGTTGTCCTCCTCGAAGCGGATGTCGTGTTCGAGCGGATCGATTCCGAAGGCGCGGAGCGAGTCGAGGTAACGTTCCTGCACGTCGAGGGGCGACGGCTTGAGAACGACCTGAAACTGGTAGTGCTTGTACAGGCGCATCGGGTTCTCGCCGTACCGTCCGTCTCCGGGACGGCGAGAGGGCTGGCAGTAGGCGACCCTCCACGGCTCGGGACCGAGCACACGGAAAAAAGTATCGGGCGCCATCGTTCCCGCCCCCACCTCGAGGTCGTACGGCTGCTGGAGCACGCACCCGTTCTCCCCCCAGAAGGTCTGGATCGCGAGCAAGAGGTCCTGGAACGGCGTCATGCCATCGCCTCCAGATGCCGATAGGCCTTCGGGCGCCGTTCGAGGAAGATCTCCGCCGATGCCCTCAGGATCTTGGCGAGCGCGCCACCGGGGCCGCACATCCCCGCCAGATCGCCGATCCGGTCCGGCGGCTCCGTCGCGATCCGGACGAGCGCGGCGCGTTCGCCTGCCGGAAGGCGGATTGCCTCCGCGCGCGAGTGCGCGCAGCGGCCGCACGCGAGCCCCTCCCCGGGGATCGCGGCCACCCCACCGGACGCCGTCAGGGGGACCCCGCACGCGGCGCAGGCCCCGAGGTCGGCGAACACCCCGTGCAAGCGCAAGAGCCAGAACTCGAAGTACCGGACGGCGCACCACGCCGAGAGCCCCGCCTCCATCGCCTCGAGCACCGCCCCGTAAAGCCGGAAGGTCGCTCGCTCTTCCTGTTCCTCGCGCACGGCCGCCATTCCGATCTCCGCGAAGAGGGCGCAGGCCGCCTGGACGAGAGGCTCCGACTGCATCGAGGCGAACGAGCGGTGGAGGTCGACCGACTCGATCCGGTGCAACTCCCCCTCGCGCCGCTCCGTCCAGATCGCCCTCACGCGGGACATCGGGGCGAGGGAGCCGCCGAATCGGATGCGGCTCCGGCGCGCCGAACGGGCGACCCCGCGAACCCGTCCCCAGCGCTCCGAGAGGAGGGTCACGACGAGATCCGCTTCCCCGAGGGGCATCGTCCCGAGCACGTACGCTTCGTCCTGGCGCTGCCTCATCGAGCCCGCAGCCTCGGCAAAATGCGGATGATAGCAGAACGGGATGACGCGCCCGGACCTCAGCCGATTCCGAGTTCGGAGAGCGTCCGAGGCTCGTTTCTCCAGTCCTTCCGGACCTCGACGTGCAGGAGAAGCGTGCAGCGCACGTCGAGCCGACGTTCGATCTCGAGCCGCGCCTCCGTGCCGATCGTGCGGATCATCGCACCCCCCTTCCCGAGGACGATCGCCCGCTGCGACGGTCGCTCGACCAGGATCGTCGCCTCGATCTTCACCGCCCCCGGCTCGGGTTCCGTGAAGCGATCGACGAACACCGCGGTGGCGTGCGGAAGCTCCTGCCGCGTGTGGTGGAGGAGCTTTTCGCGCACCCACTCCGCGACGAGGAAGCGCTCGGGCTGGTCGGTGAACTGATCGGGCGGGAAAAGAAGCGGCCCTTCGGGCATGCGTTCGAGGAGACGCTCGGCAAGGAAATCGCACGCTTCGCCGGTCCGGGCCGACACGGGGACGGCCTCGACGCACCCCCATTCCTCGACCACCGTGCGCATCAGAGGCAGGAGCGCGTCCTTCCGGGGAACGGCATCCATCTTGTTCAGCACGGCGAGGCGCATCGCGCCGGACGACCGTGCCGCGCGTGCCACCTCTTCGTCGCCGCGGCCGAGGCCGCGCGACGCGTCGACGACGAGCGCGACGAGGTCCACGCCGTGCAGAGCGCGCCGCGCGATCTCCACCATCGCGCGATTCATCCGCTCCCGAGGCGCGTGGAATCCGGGGGTGTCCACGAGTACGAGTTGACCCCGGCCGGGAAACGTTCGAACCCCGACGATCCGGTTCCGCGTGGTCTGGGGCCCGTCCGCAACCGCGGCGATCTTCTCCCCCACGACGCGGTTCAGGAGGGTCGACTTCCCGACGTTCGTCCAGCCGGCGAGGCAGACGAAGCCGCAGCGCGTCAAGGGGTTTCCCTCCGCGCGGAGGGGAGCGGCCGCATGCGGACACGATAGACTCGTCGCGGGTCGGCCTCGACGACCTCGACCGCCACGTTCTGGACGACGAAGCTCTCCCCCGCGGCGGGAACCCGTCCGAGAGTCGACACCACGAGTCCTCCCACGGTGTCGAAATCGCGGTTCGGGAGATCCAGGCCGAACAGATCTTCGACCTCCTCCACGTGGGCGAGCGCGCTCACGAGCCAGGCGCCGTCCGGTTGCGGCTGGAGCTGCGCCTCCTCCGAGTCGTGCTCGTCCCGGATATCTCCGACGATCTCCTCGAGGATGTCCTCGAGGGTCACGAGGCCGGCGAGCCCGCCGTACTCGTCGACCACGAGCGCGACGTGCGTCCTCTGGCGCATCTCGGCGAGCAATTCCGAGACGGTCCGCGTCTCCGGAACGAAGAGGGCGGGTCGCGTGAAGCGGGAGACGGGCTCTCCCTCCCTCCCCTCTTCCGCCGCTTTGAGGAGGTCGCGCCCGTGGACGATCCCGATCACGTTGTCGAGGTTCTCCCGGAAGACCGGCAGGCGCGAGTGGCCGGCGGCGATCAGAACGGTGCGGGCTGCGGCCGCCGTTTCGTCCGCGGAAACCGCCTTGATGTCGGTTCGCGGGGTCATGATCTCACGCACGCGCGTCTCGTCGAGGTCGACGATTCCGCGCACCATCTCGCTCTCCCCCGCTTCGAGAATCCCCTCCCGTTCCCCCACCTCGAGGAAGGCCTCGACCTCCGCCTCCGCCGCGGCCTCGCCCTCGCGCTCTTCTTCGTCGCGGCGACCCGCTTCCGCCCAGCGCCGGAAGAGCCGCACCAGCGGGGAAAGGACGGGTGTGACGAGGACGAAGAGCGGCCGGAGCAGCCCGGCCGTCGCGCGGAGCGCGGCGCGCGGGTCGCGCACCGCGAGCGCACGGGCCGCCGCGGTCTCGACGACGAGGACCGCGAGGAGGGCACCCGCGCCGATCGCCCAACGCCACGGATGGACCGACCCCGTCCCCGCCGCGAGGACCGCCGACAGGCTCACGAATCCGAGGAGGCAGGCCTGCCGCGCCACGTGCGCCGCCGCGCGATGGGCCGAGCCCGGCGAGCGGATCTCTTCGAGGAAGGCGTACTCCCCTCCCGCCTCCTGGTCGAGGCGTCTCAGGGCGACCCGGCTCAAGGCCGTGACCGAGAGCAGGAGGACCGAGAGGGCCAGATCGACGAGCAGGAGGAGGAACGCCCCTGCCGCGAGCAGGGCGAAAATCGCCGGCGAGACTTCCCCGGTCACCGGCGGCCCCGCGGCGGCGCGAGGAGACCTCGAGCGAGCCTCCGCTCGAGGCGCGCCATCGTGCCGTCGTCCGTCTCGTGATCGTGGCCGAGGAGATGGAGCCAGCCGTGCAGCACCAGACGCTTCAACTCGTCGGCGAGCCCCGTTCCCCGTTCGGCCGCCTGGCGGGCCGCCTGCTCGACCGACACGGCGATGTCGCCGAGGTAGGCCGGCCGGCCCGGCGCGATCGCGTCCCCCGAGGGGAAGGAGAGGACGTCGGTCGTCCGGGGGTGGCCCCGCCACCTCTCGTTCAGGGCCTTCATCGCGCGATCGGAGAGGAGACAGACCGTCACGGTGGTCTCGCCCGGGGCGGGGGCGGCTTGCGCGGCGCGCTCGAGGAAGGCGCGGAGCGGCGTCGTGGCCACGCGGCGTTTCCGCTGGCGGTTCACGACCTCGACGTGCGTCATGCCGAGCCCCGCCCCCCGCGCCCCTCGGCGGCGCGGCCGTCCGTCCGCCCCCGTCCGAAGTCGAATCCCGGGTACTCCACCCGGTGGTGGTACATGCTCGTCAGGGTCCTGAGCAGCGCGGCCTCGATTTTCTCCAGGTCGGCGAAGGTGAGGTCGCACTCCTCGAACTGCCCGTCGAGCACGATCGCGTTCGCGACCTTGCGGATCACCTCCCGGAGACGGTTCGGGGTCGGATCGTTCACCGTGCGCGCGGCCGCCTCGATGCCGTCCGCGAGCATGAAGATCGCCGCTTCGCGCGTCCTCGGCTTGGGGCCGGGGTAACGGTAGTCGTCCGGGTTGGGCTCCCGTGAAAACGGCCCCGCCTCCCGCTTCGCCTTCTCGTAGAAGTAGCTCATGAGCCGCGTCCCGTGATGCTGCGGGATGATGTCGACGATCTGCTCGGGAACGCGAGCCTGCCTCGCCAAGCGGACCCCCTCCTTCACGTGCGAGGCGATGATGAGGGCGGACATCGAGGGGGCGAGCCGGTCGTGCGGGTTCGTCCCCCGCTGGTTTTCGACGAAGTACTCCGGCTTCTTCACCTTTCCGACGTCGTGGTACGCCGCGGCGACCCTGCAGAACAGGGAATTCGCCCCGATCGCCTTCGCCGCCTCCTCCGCGAGCGTCCCCACGGTCATGCTGTGGTTGTAGGTGCCCGGAGCCTTGAGGGCGAGATCCGAGAGGAGGGGGTGATCGACGTTCGAAAGCTCCAAGAGCCGCACGTCGGTCAGGACCCGGAAAACCGTCTCGAAGGGGGGGAGGGCGAAAGAGACCAGGAGACCGATCCCCACCGCTCCCCCGGCGAAGGCGAGGGCGGCGCCGTAGAGGACCTGCCCCGTCGGCGGCGTCGGCACGCGGAGAGCCTCGGCGGCGAGCGCGAGGATCGCTCCGGCCGCACCGACGAAGAGCCCGGCGCGGAGGAGGGCCGTACGCTCCCGGTAGGTCGTGATCGCGTAGACCCCGGTCCACTGTACGAGGAGCGCCCAGAGGGTGAGAAGGGCGTCCCATTCCTGCATCGCCCCGTAGAGGACGGCGACGAAAACCGAGAAGATCATCGCGATCCGCCCGTTGGCGAGGAGCGCGACGAGGATCGCCCCGGCCGCGAGGGGGGGAAGGTACCCGTACGGAGCCGGGTCTCCGAAGGGCGGTGGGAACCGCTCCGTGACCTCCGTCGCGACCCAGAGCGTCCCCCGCGCGACGAGGAGGGTCAGAAGGAGCGTCCCCGCGAGAAGCGCGTGCAGGTGGAGGACGCGGCGGAAGCGGCGCTGGTGGTACACCGCGTACCGCTGGAGGAAGACCGCGAGGAGCACCACGCAGACGAGGAGCGCCGCCCGGGTCGTCCAGCCGGCCCGCTGCGCCTCGAAGCGGAGGGCGGATTCGAGCCGCGCCGCGATCTCGGGGGTGATCCGCTCCCCCTTCCGGACGAGGACGGTGCCGGGGGGAACGCGGGTGCGCACCGGAGCGACCGCGGCGGCGGCCGCCGTGCGCCGCGCCTCGGTCCCCGCGGGGTCGAACGCGAGCGTGGCGTCGACGTGGGCGGCCGCGAGTTCGCCGATCTCCCGCGCGGCGGCCTCCCCGAGATCGGCCAGCGCCTCCCGCGTCCGCTCCCGCACCCGGGCCTGGGCCTCGTGAAGGCCGAGGACGTAAGAGTAGTCGGAGGTCCGCTCTTCCCGGCCACCCGGAAGCCGGCGAAGCACGATCTCCGGCGCGCGCACGAGAACCGCACGATTCGCGACGACCGGTGCCGAGGTGACCTCGCGAAAAAGTCCGACGATCCGCTCGGCCCGGTCGGGAGGCAGATCGGAACGGCGGGCGAGATCGCCCGCGAGCGCCTTCGCGAGCCGGTCCGCCCGTTCGACGTCGTAGGCATAGAGGTCGGGAACCTCCGCCCGGGCCGCTGCGCGCGCGGCTTCCGTGCGCGTGGGATCGGGCACTTCGGTCTCGCGCGCGGCGCGCACGTCCTCGCGCGCCTCGCTCCCGACGGTCCACCGATCCCCGACCGGCGCGCACTCGCGCGTCTCGACGAGAAGGAACGATCCGCAGACGAGGGCGAGGCTCCAGAAGAGATCGGCCCCCAGGATCCGGTCGGCCGCACCGCGCGCGGACGGACCGGAGCGTGAACCCGCGCTCACACTCCCCCCTTCTCGCGCGGGGGGGGAGCCCCGTCGCCGCCGGACCGCGGAAGGTCGGGCCCGGCGCGCTCCGCCCGCCGGTCGTACGCCTGCACGATCCGCTGGACGAGCGGGTGCCGGACGACGTCGGTGCGGTCGAAGTGGACCACCTCGATCCCCTCGATCCCCAGGACGACCTCCGCGGCGTCGAGCAGCCCCGAAACCCGGGGGGTGGGAAGGTCGGTCTGGGAGGGGTCGCCGGTGACCACGGCTTTGGAGTCGAGACCGATCCTCGTCAGGAACATCTTCATCTGTTCGACGGTTGTGTTCTGCGCTTCGTCGAGGATCACGAAGGCGTCGTTCAAGGTGCGCCCCCGCATGAAGGCGAGCGGCGCGATCTCGATCGTTCCGCGCTCCAGGAGCCGCTCGATCCGGTCGACCTCCACCATGTCGTACAGCGCGTCGTAGAGGGGTCTCAAATACGGATCGACCTTCGCCGCGATGTCGCCCGGGAGGAAGCCGAGACGTTCCCCCGCCTCGACCGCGGGGCGCGCCAGAAGGATCCGCTGGATCCGCCGCTCGTTCAACAGCGAGATCGCCATGGCGACGGCGAGGTAGGTCTTCCCGGTCCCGGCGGGCCCGATCCCGAACACGAGATCGCTGCGCCGGATCGCCTCGATGTAACGCCGCTGGTTCGCCGACTTTGGAACCACGTGCTTTCGGGCGGACGCGCGCACCCGCCCCCCGACGAAGTGGTCGTCGAGGCGCGCGAACGGGTGCCGCTCGATGATGCCGACTGCGGTGCGGACCTCCTCCTTCCCCACCGCCATCCCTCGAGCCTGGAGATCTCCGAGCTGCACCAAGAGATCGGCGACGACCTCCTCTCTGTCCGCGGCGTCGTCTCCGGTGCCGGTCACCTGGGCCTCCGTACCCCGGGCGGAGATCCGAACGCCGAACCTCCCTTCGATGAGCCGGAATGTGTCGTCCAGGTGCCCGGCGAGCGCCTCGAGCCGATTGCCCTCCAGGCGAACGCTCTTCATGGATGCGGCCCGTCGCGGTCGGCCGCTTTGCGGAGTCCCAACTCGTCCATCTGGCGCTCGTCCACCTCGGCGGGTGCCTCGGTCATGAGGCACGAGGCGCTCGTCGTCTTGGGAAAGGCGATCACGTCGCGGATGGACTCCGATCCGCTCAGCATCGCGCAGATCCGGTCGAAGCCGAGCGCGATGCCGCCGTGGGGCGGAGCCCCGGAGTCGAGGGCCCGGCGAAGGAAGCCGAATTTCGCCTCCGCTTCCCCCTCCGGGAACCCGAGGGCCCGGAAGACGCGGTCCTGCACGTCCCGACGGTGGATCCGGATGCTGCCCCCCCCGATCTCGGTTCCGTTCAAGACGAGATCGTACGCCTGGGCGCGGACGGTCCCGGGATCCCGTTCGAGCGCCTCCAGATCTTCCCACAACGGCGCGGTGAAGGGGTGGTGGCACGAGACCCACCTCCGCTCCCTCTCGTCCCACTCGAAGAGGGGGAAGTGATCGACCCAGAGAAGCTCCCAGCGCCCGTCCGGGATCCGCTTCCCCTCCGCGGCGATGGAGAGGCGGAGAGCGCCGAGGACGCGCGCGGCGACCTCGGTGCGGCTCGCGACCCACAGCGTCGCGTCTCCCGCACCGCCCCCGCCCGCCTCGTGCAGCCTGAGGCAGCGTTCCTCGCCGAGAGCCTTGAGCGCCGAGGAGGTGACGGCGCCCCCCTCGTCGATCCGAACCCACAGAAGCCCGCCCGCCCCGAGGGCACGCGCCTCGGCGGTCCATCCGTCGATCTGCTTGCGTGTGGCCTTCGCCCCTCCCGGCACGGCGATGCCGCGAACGCCTCCGCCGCTCGCGAGCGCCTCGTCGAACGGCGCGAAGCCGGTCCCCTCCGCCGCCGCCCCCGCGTCGCGGATCTCCATCCCGAACCGCGTGTCGGGCCGGTCGGTCCCGAATCGGCGCATCGCCTCGGCGTACGAGATGCGGGGAAAGGGGACCGGGACCTCCACGCCGATCTCTCGGAATAGCGCGACCATGAGCGCCTCGACGACGTCCCTGATCGTCTCCGGCGTCGCGAACGACATCTCGAGGTCGATCTGCGTGAACTCGGGCTGACGGTCGGCCCTCAGGTCCTCGTCCCGGAAACAGCGCGCGAACTGGTAGTAGCGCTCGAAACCGGCGACCATGAGGAGCTGCTTGAAGAGCTGGGGAGACTGAGGGAGGGCGTAGAAACGCCCGCGGTGGACGCGGCTCGGCACGAGGTAGTCCCGCGCGCCCTCGGGGGTCGAGCGCGTGAGGATGGGCGTTTCGATTTCGACGAATCCCGCCTCGTCGAGCACCGCGCGGGCCGAGCGCGAAAGGCGGTGGCGCAAGCGGAGCGCCTGCTGCAGCCGGGGACGGCGGAGATCGACGTAGCGGTAGCGAAGACGGGCCTCCTCGTTCGCCTCCGTCTCCTCGTCGAGCGGGAAGGGGATCGACTCGGCCCGGTTGTGCATCACGATCCGGGAAGCGCGGACCTCGACCATGCCGGTCGGGTGGGCGGGGTTCGGGGACTCCCTCCGGGCGACCCGCCCGGCCACCCCCACGACGTCCTCCTGGCGCAGCTTCTCCGCGATGGCGTGCGCCTCGGGAGCGTCCGAGGGGTCGACCACGACCTGGACGCGGCCGCTCGCGTCGCGGATCTCCAGGAAGACGATCCGTCCGAGATCCCGGCGGCGGTGAATCCACCCGGTCAGGACGACCTCCCGCCCCGCCTCGGCGTCCGACTCCGCGACCCGCCCGGCCTCGATCGTTCTCGAAAGAAGCTCGTCGCGCGGATCGATCATCGAACGTCACCCCTCGAGGCGGCGCGCACGCGCGCCGCCACCTCGCCTTCGGTCACCGTTTCCTGGATTCCCGTCCGGAGGTCCTTGAGACCGTACCGTCCCTCGCGGATCTCCGTTTCCCCGACGAACAGGGCGAAGCGGGCGCCGAGCCGGTCGGCACGCTTGAGCTGCGCCCCCATCGGTCGCTCGCACGACGCCATCGCCGTGCGGATCCCTTGCGTCCGGAGGGAACGGGCGATGGCGACCGCCGCGCGCCAACCTTCGTGGCCGAGCGTGACGAGCAGGAGGTCGAGGGCTCCCTCGTCCTCGGGTCTGTCCGGCATCAGGAGGATCATCCGCTCGATTCCGGCCGCGAAACCGAATCCGGGTACGCGGGGGCCCCCGAGATCCGCGACGAGGCCGTCGTAGCGGCCCCCTCCGAGGATCGCGTTCTGCGACCCGAGACCTCCCGAAACCACCTCGAACACGGTCCGCTGATAGTAATCGAGTCCGCGGACCATGCGCGGGTCGACGACGTAGTCGATCCCGTAGGCGTCGAGGAGGGAGCGAACGGAGCCGAAGTGGTCCGCACAACCCGGGCAGAGATGATCGAGCACGCGGGGCGCGTCGGCGAGAAGGGCGCGGTCCGCCTCCACCTTGCAATCGAAGACGCGTAGAGGGTTCTCCTGCGCCCTTCGCCTGCAGTCGTCGCACAACGACTCGAGCCGGGGGGACAGCCAGTCGACCAGAGCGGTCCGGAACGCGCCCCTGCAGGTCGCGTCCCCGACGGAGTTGAGGCGGAGCTCCCGGTCGCGAATCCCGAGGCCGTCGAGGAACCGGAAGACCATCTCCAAGGTCTCCGCGTCGGCGAGCGGTTCCGCCGCGCCCAGGACCTCGACCCCCACCTGGTGAAACTGCCGCTGCCTCCCTTTTTGCGGGCGCTCGTGGCGGAACATCGGGCCGATGTAGTAGTAGCGCTCCGGAAATCCGGCGGAGACCGCGCGGTGGAGCGCATGCTCGACGAAGGCCCGGACGACCGGTGCGGTGTTTTCCGGCCGCAGGGTGATGGAGTCTTCCCCCGCGTCGAAGCTGTACATCTCCTTGCGGACAATGTCGGTCGACTCGCCGACGGATCGAGTGAACAGGGCGGTCGGCTCGATCACCGGGGTGCGGATCTCGCGGAAGCCGTAGAGGGCGAAGACCTCCCGCGCGCACCGTTCGAGACGCTGCCAGTGGGAGACCTCGTCGGGGAGGATGTCACGGGTTCCGCGAATCGCCTGGAAGCGGACCTTCAACGGGCCTCCGTCCGGGATGAGACGGGGCTTGTAACACATAAGCCCAATCCGAGCAAACGGTTGCGCGCGGCGCGCGCTTGTGCTGCGATGCCTCCTCCCGGACCCGGCCGAAGGAGGAATCGCCGCCCGTGACCCTCCGCGCCAGAGCCTCTTCGCTCGCATTTTTCGCGCTCGTGGCTTTCGTGCCTCCGGGAGCCGTGGCGCAGGTCGTGTACTCCGAAACCTACCCCGACAATTATCCCCCGGCCCTCCCGAACCGCACGGGACCGCAGCCTCCGCCGGTCGTCCTCGAATGGGTCGGCGAGACGCCGATCGCCGGGCCTCTCCGAAGCGGTCCGCTCGCCCTTTCGGGAGGGTCCGTCCTCGTGCCGGCCGAATCCGGGACGCTCGAGGTCGAGCTGCGGGAGGGCGGGAGGGCGACTCTTCGGGAAGACGCGGAACCCCCGGCCGAACCGGACCCTTTCCGATGGAGCGAGGCACCGGACGGTCTCTACCGATGCCGGGCCGCCCCGGGAGGGGGGCTCGTCGTCGAGCACCGCCGCCGCACCTCCTCTCGTTGGAAGGAGGCCTGGCGGCGTGCGACGGCCGCGCCCGTCTCCCCGCCGCCGGTCGTGGTCGGCCGGCGCGTACTCTTCGCCTCTTCCGACGGCCGCGTCACCGCGGCGCGACTTTCGAACGGCCACCTCCTCTGGGCGACCGACGTCGGGGAGCGGTTGTCGCGCGCCGCCGTGCTCTGGAACGGGCCGCTCGGCGAGGCCGGGTCCGGCGAGGAAGTCGGCTCGGAGATCGCTCTCCTTCTGGTCATCCCCGACTCCGGGACCGCCCTCCTCGCGCTCGACGTGTACGACGGTCGCGTCGTGGCGCGCGGAGCGGTCCCCGGGGAGCGCGGACGTCTGGTGTCGCCTCCCCTTCTCCTCGCGGACGGGAGGATCGCCGCGGCGCGACAGGGGTACGCCCTCGAGGATGCCGGGCTCGGAACCTACCGCATCCGACGCGCCGAGACACGCGCGACCGCCGATCGCCCGGAGGCCGTACCCTATAATGCCGGGCCCGAATCGGCCGAATTTCCCGCCGGCAGGAGGTGACCCCTTGGCCCCGAAGACCGAGACCAGGACGCTCCACGGGCTCGACCGCGACGCCCTGCTCGGGCTCTACCGGACGATGCTGACCTCGCGCCGGGTCGACGACAAGGAGATTCAGCTCAAGCGGCAGAACAAGATCTTCTTCCAGATCAACGGCGTCGGCCACGAGGCGCTCGGGGCGGCGATCGCCCACGTGTTCCGAGCGGGAAAGGACTGGTTCTTCTTCTACTACCGCGACCGCGCGGCCTCCCTCGGGCTCGGGATCACCCCCCTCGAGATGTTCCTTCAGGGGGTCGGCGCCGCCGACGAGCCGCAAAGCGGCGGCCGTCAGATGCCTTCGCACTTCTCTTCCGCGAAGCTGCACATCGCGAACACCTCCTCCCCCACCGGCACCCAGTTCCTCCAGGCGGTCGGCTGCGCCGAGGCGGCGCTTTACGCGGCGGCAAACGAGGAGGCCCGAATCCCCTTCGCCCGCGACGAGGTCGCGGTGGTGACGACCGGCGACGGGACCACGAGCCAGGGCGAATTCTGGGAGGCGATGAACACGGCGTCGAACCGCAAGGTCCCCGTGGTCTTCGTCGTCGAGGATAACGGATACGCGATCTCCGTGCCCGTCGAGGTGAACACCGCGGGCGGGAACGTCAGCCGGCTCGTCTCCTCGTTTCCCGACCTCCTGGTGCGCGAGGTCGACGGGTGCGATCCGCTCGCGTGCATCGAGGCGCTCGGTGCGGCCGCCGCCCACTGCCGCGCGCGTCGCGGGCCCGCTCTCGTCCATGCGCACGTGATCCGCCCGTACAGCCATTCGCTCTCCGACGACGAAAGCGCCTACAAGACGAAGCGGGAGCGGGAGGAGGAGGGGCGGCGCGATCCGCTCCGGACCTTCCCCGAGACCCTCGTCCGGGAGGGAATCGCGACGCCCGAGGAACTCGAAGCGATCGACGCCGAGGTTCGTGAGGCGATCGACCTCGCGGTCGACGTGGCGCTCGAGGCGGCGCGACCCGCCCCCGAGTCGGCGCTCCGGTTCGTCCACTCGCCCGACGTCGACCCGACCTCCGACGCGTTCCGGACCGATCCCGAGCCCGACGGCACCCCCACGACCATGGTCGATCTGCTGAACGCGTGCATGAGGGACGAAATGCGCAGGGACCCCCGCATCCTGGTGTTCGGCCAGGACGTCGCGGACGCCTCGCGCGAGGGGGCGCTCGGCGAGGTGAAGGGGAAGGGCGGGGTCTTCAAGGTGACGTGGGGGCTCCAGAGGGAGTTCGGCGGCGCCCGCGTCTTCAACGCGCCGCTGGCGGAGGCGAACATCGTCGGCCGCGCGATCGGGATGGCCCTCCGCGGACTCAAACCGGTCGTCGAGATCCAGTTCTTCGACTACATCTGGACGGCGTTCATGCAGATCCGCGACGAGCTGGCGACGATGCGATGGCGTTCGAACAACGCCTTCTCCTGCCCGGTCGTCATCCGCGTCGCCTACGGCGGATACATCGCGGGCGGGGCGATCTACCACAGTCAGAGCGGGGCCTCCCTCTTCACCGCGATTCCCGGCATCCGCGTCGTGTGTCCGTCGAACGCACTCGACGCGAACGGGCTGCTCCGCACCGCCATCCGCAGCGACGATCCGGTCCTCTTCCTCGAGCACAAGCACCTCTACCGGCAGACGCACAACAAGGGGATCTACCCCGGCCCGAACTTCATGGTCCCTTTCGGAAGCGCCGCCATCGTGCGGGCGGGAGAAGACGTGACGGTCGTCACCTACGGAGCGACCGTTTACCGAGCCCTGCAGGCGGCGCGCCTGCTCGAGCACGACGGCATCTCCCCCGAAATCCTCGATCTCCGGAGCTTGAATCCGGTCGACTGGGAGGCGATCCGCGCGTCGGTGCGAAAGACCGCCAAGTGCCTCGTCCTCACCGAGGACTCGCTGTCGTGGGGATACGGGGCCGAGATCGCGTCCCGGATCGGGGAGGAGATGTTCGCGGAACTCGACGGCCCCGTGAAGCGGCTCGGGGCGACCGACACGTTCGTCGGCTACGCCCCGGAACTCGAGAACTTCATCCTCCCGCAGCCGGAAGGAATCGCGCGCGCGATCCGGGACCTCTCCCGCTGGTGAGCCGCCTCAGCGCACGAGCGCGAACGTGAGGAACAGCACGAGCCAAAGCCCCGCGAGGAAGTGCCAGTAGATCGCCATGAGGCTCCAGGCCCCACCGGGCGCCGGAGTCGGTCCCCGGGAGGCGAGCCGGGCGAGAGCGATCGCACCCCCCGCCGCGTGCAGGAGATGCAGGCCGGAAAGGGTGACGACCAGAAAGACCACCACCGGGCGGATCCCGGAAACGGCGCGATAACGGTCGACGAGGACGAGGAGCGCCGGCACCTGCAGGATCAGGAAGCCCCAACCCGCTCCGGCCGCCCCGCGAACGGCCCGCCGCGCCTGCGCCGGGAGACCCATCCGGCCCCAGGAAAGCCCCTGATGCAGGGCGACGCTCGAGCAAAAGACCAGGAGGGTGCTCCCCCACATCCAGACCGGAAGCGCGATGCGGGCACCGCGCTCGACGTCCCGCACGAGGTGACCGCCCCCGCCGGTCCGCGCGAGGACGAAAAGCGCGATCCCGGCGCCGAAGAGCGCGATCAGCGAGACCACGAAGACCCACATGCCGAGCCTCGCGCGCTCCTCCATTCGGCCCGTCGACGTCGCACCGGCTTCCATCGGAACCTCCTAGCGTCGCTTCGAAGGAACGGGATCCAGGACGATCGTCTCGACCCGCACGTGTCGCGAGGCGATCCGGAGCCGCGCAAGGGAGACCGGGAGCGGGAAGCGGGCCGGACCGATGCTCCCCGGATTCACGTAGAGGACGCCGTCCCGGCTCGTCGTCTCGGGGCGGTGGGTGTGGCCGTGGACGACCACCCCGAACCCCGCCGCTTTCGGATCGATGTCGAGGTCCTCGAGCCTGTGGAGAACGTGGATCCAGACACCCGCGACCTCGGCATCCGCGGTCGCCGGAAGCCTCGACCGGAGTTCGCCGTGATCGACGTTCCCCCGCACCGACACGACCGGCGCCACGCCCGAAAGCGCCTCGAGCACCTCGCCGGTCCCGACATCCCCGGCGTGGATCAAGAGATCGACTCCCCGGAGAACTTCGACCGCCTCGGGCCGCAGGAGTCCGTGCGTGTCCGAGATGACCCCGACGACTGCGGAACGGCTGTGGGCCAGGCCGACCGTCATGGAAGCTCCGCGGGAAGTATAGGACGCACCCGCGGCTCGACCGCAATCTTCGTGGGCCCCATATTCCCGTCATGTTCCGTCCCACCCTCGCCGCCCTCGCGCTTTTCGCCGGCCTCTCGTGCGGAGCGCCCGAGGAGAGCCCGCGCCTTCCCGAACGTCCGCCGGACCCGGCGCCCGACCCGGCGGCCGGGGCGCCGAAGACCGGACCGGGGTCGCGCTACAACGCGTGCGAACGGATCTGGTGTCTCGAGCACGGAGCGAACTTCGCGCTCGCGCACTTCCTGGAGGGGCACGTCGGGTGGATCCTCCACGAAGATGCGCGAGGCGACGTCTTCTCCCCGCGCGGAAGGAGAAGCGGCCCCGAACTTCCCGATGCGCACACCGCGATGCTCCGTCTCTGCGGCGCGCACGTCCACCCGTGGATCCTGGAGCGCGGAAAGGGGGCGGTCCGCCGAGGCGGCTACCGCCCGGCGCTCGGCTACGGCCGGAAGCACTTCGCGGCCTTCGGCACGCGCCTCGAGCCGTGCTGCACGAACGGACTCGGATGGGGGTTCCTCCACGCCTCCACGCCGGATCAGTTCCGTTTCCACGACGTCGCGCTCTTCCGCGAGGCTCCGGAGATCGGCTGGCAGCACCCTCATCGCGCCGCGTCCGACGGCCCGTAGCCCGGCGGGGCCGCGAGCGACGGGAACGCGAGGAGCGCCCGCTCTCTGACCCCGGCGAGTCGCCCCGACACGGTCCATTCCCCCTCGCCGCTCCAGCTCACCGCGGGAGCCTCAGACGGTTCGAGCCCGGCGGCAGCGGCGATCCGCTCCGCCTCCTCCCGGAGCCTGCGGCCGAACGCGTCGCGTTCCTCCCCGGCCGTCGCTTGCGCACATCCCGACTCCGGGACGGCACGAAACCGCACGAGGTCGTCCGATTCGAGGCGCAGCGAGAACCGGACCCGGCAGTCGTCGCCGAGCGCCTCCACGTCGGTCCATCCCCGCCCGTCCTCTCGGGGAAACGTTCCCGCGGCGGCGGCAGGAGGCGCCTCGGGCGCGGCAGGAGGGTCCGAAACGAGACGCTCGATCGCCGCCTCGGTGCGCGATGCGATCAGGCGGTTCCCGAGGAACGCGACGACGAGATGCCCACCGTCGGAGAGCGGGAGACGGAGGGCGGGGAGCCCCTCGCCGAGGTCGACCGCCCGCGGTGTGCCGGGCACCCCCCCGCCCGAGGCCGCGCCCCAACGGAGGACCCGAAACAGGGCGCGCGGCGTCTCGTGGTTCCCTTCGAATCGCACCCGAACGACGTCGTCCCCCGAGGGCCCCGCTCCCCATTCGATCGTCACCGGCAACATCGCGAGCCAGCCCTCTTCCCGACCCGCGCGTAGCCAGGCCGGCAGCGCGGGCCCGGCGAACAGCATCTCCTCGCCGCGCTCGAAAAGCGCGAGGGCGAGTCGCCGCATCCCCTCGTCGTCGGGGCGGAGTCGCACGGAGACGTAGCGCGTGTGGGTCCCGGCCGGGAACCTCTCTTCCGGAGGCTCCGGGGTTTCCCGGAACAGGTACCAGGCCCCGGTCGCGACGACCGCCGCGGCGAGCGCGGCTGCGACGGCCGCGAGAGCCCCGCAGGTCAACGCGCAGGACCGGAGTCGGCCGTCTCCCATCGCGCCCTCAGCGGACGACGACGAGCACCTGGCCGGCCCGGATCTCGGCGCCGTCGTCCGCCCGCACCTCGACGACCTCGGCCTCTCCGGGGAGGCCCGGGCCGCCATAGAGAACCTGCCCGAACGTCTTCATGACCTCGACGAGGCCGACCGGCTGGCCCTCGCGGACCGGATCGCCCGGCGCGACGAACGGGGGGGCGCCGGGGCGCGGCGCGCGGTAGAAGACGCCGTCCGTGGGTGCGATCACCGCGTGGTGGCCCGGGGGCAGACCCTGGTTCGCGGCGGCACCGGGGGCCCCGGCTTCGCCGTCGAGGCGTTCGAGATCCGCCGTGGCGAGAGGCTCGAGGACGAAGAGAATCTGCCCGTACTCGACCGCGACGACCCGGTCCGGCGGGAGTCCCCCCGAAAGCCGTCCCGCCACCCCGTCCGGAAGAGCCAGGGCGTAGCGACGATTCAGGTGGTCGAGGAGTCCGACCGGGCTTCCCGGCCCGAGGAGAGCGCCGGGGTGAGGGTGCATCGACCAGGCGCCGACCTTCGGCGCGAGGACCCGCACCGTCCCGCCGTCTCCGGGCTCCGCGAGAACGTGAAGGATCGGCTCGTTCATCGCACGAGCACCCGGAGATCGTGGAGGGACCAAATCCGTGGGTTCTTGACGCGCCGGTATCCGATGCCCTGGTAGCTCATCGAAACGACCGCCTCGAGCCACGAACGGAGCTCGCCGGGGGCGACGATCTCGTCGACGTCCATCCGGGACGCGGCCACGAGCGGATCCATCTCGCGGTTGATCCGCTCCTCGACGGCGTCCATCCCGCGCCGGATCTCCTCCCGCTCCTTCTCGGTTTCGGCGACGATGCGAAAATCGTCGTCGAGCTTGGTGCGATAAGCCCCGATCGCGAGGGTGCGTCCTTCCATCACCGCAAGACGGGTCAAAGGGGTCGCGAGTTGGAGCACCGGCCCGTAGGGAAGCCCCTCCATCGCGTAGTACCCCGCGCCGGACGCCTTGCGGAGCAGGACCGTGAACATCGGGACGGAGTTGGTGGTGTTCGTATAGATCAGGCTCGACCCGTATCCGAGAAGGCCCTGCGCCTCCGCCTCGACGCCGATGTCGAAGCCGGAGATGTCCTGGAGCCAGACCACCGGAATGCCGTCGTCGTTGCACGCGCGGGAGAACTGGGAGACCTTCGCGATCCCCTCCCGGTAGAGGATTCCGCCGGGGCGCTTCCGTCCGCCGTGGACCGGGTGCTCGGTGAGCATCGGATTGTTCGCGACGAAACCGGCGTACAGCCCGTCCACGCGGGCCACGCCGCAGATCATCTCCGTCCCGACCCCCGGAAGGACTTCCCAGAAGAGCGAATGGTCGACGAGCCGCGCGAGCACCTGGCGCATGTCGTAGGCCATGCGGTGATCGGACGGGAAGAGGCCGTCGAGTTCCGCGGCGGGGAAGCGCGGTGGCGCCGGGTCGGCCCCGTACCGGTAATAGCCCCAGGCCGGTCCCGGCAGGCGCGAGACCTCCTCCCGGATCTTCGCGAGGAGCACCTCGTCGTTCGGCACGCGGTGATCGGCGCAGCGCGAGACGTGGACATGGACGTCCGGTCCGCCGATCGTGAGCGAGGTGATCTTCTGGGACTTGCCGCCCTTCACGAGCGCCGCCCCCGCGATGACCATGTAGGCCTGCTCCGTCATGTACACGACGTCGCTGATGATCGGCATGTACCCGCCCCCCGCGATCGAGTCCCCCATCACGCCGGCGATCTGGGGAACCCCCGCGTCCGACAGGAGCGCGTTCCTCTTGAAGATCGCGCCCGCTCCGGTCCGTCCCGGGAAGGTGCGCGACTGTTCCGGGAGGTAGAGCCCCGAGCAATCCACGAGGTAGATCGTCGGGAGTCGCAGGCGCAGCGCCACCTCCTGCGCGCGTTGGATCTTTTCCGGGGTGCGCGGCCACCACGAACCCGACGCCACCGTGTTGTCGTTCGCGATCACGACGCACCACCGTCCGTGGACGCGGAGGAACACCGTGACGACTCCGGCTCCGGGCGAGGTCCGGGCATCCTCCCCGAAAACCCGTCCGAAGTTCACGAGCGTGCCGATCGGAAGGACGGGAGAGGCCGGATCCTTGAGACGCTCGATCCGGTCCCAGGTCGGCAGTTTCCCCTTCTCGCGGACGCGCGCCTCGTACTTCGGGCCCCACCCCGCCCGGACCTCGGCGCGACGGGAACGGAGGACTTCGATCGCCCGCCCGAGCGTGCGCCTCTGCTCGAGGAAGAGCGCGTCGGGGAGGAAACTTTCGCGCGGTTCGCCGATCGAATCCAGGAGGACCTTCGCCATCTTCGGTCCTCACCCCCCGGCACGCGCGGCCGCACGCGCCGCCAGGAAGCCGATGTCGTAGGATCCGGAGCGGAACGCGGGGTCGTCCAGGATCCCGAGGTGGAGCGGAATGGTGGTCGCCACCCCCTCGATCCGCAACGCGCCGAGCGCCTCGGCCGCCGCCTCGAGCGCCTCGTCGCGATCGGGGCCGTGCACGATCAGCTTCCCGATGAGCGAATCGTAGTGCGGCGGGATCCGATACCCCTCTTCGATCGCGGAATCCCACCGGACCGAGCATCCCGGGCGCGAGATGGACGGCGGGACGAACCTGCGGATCGTCCCGGGATCGGGCCGGAAGCCGCTTTCCGGATCCTCGGCGTTGATGCGGAACTCGATCGCGTGGCCCGCCACCCGAATCCGCTCCTGAGCGCACGACAGCGGATGGAGCGCCGCGACGCGGAACTGCTCGACCACGAGGTCCAAGCCAGTGACCGCCTCGGTGACCGGATGCTCGACCTGAAGACGCGTGTTCATCTCCATGAAGTGGAGACGGCCGCTCGCATCGCGCAGGAACTCGACCGTCCCCGCGTTCCGGTAGCCGATCGCCGCGACCGCGGCGGCGACCCGCGAACCGATCTCGTCCCGGTCCGCGGGGGAGAGCACCGGGCAGGGCGACTCTTCCAGCAGTTTTTGGTGGTTTCGTTGGATCGAGCACTCGCGCTCGCCGAGATGAACCGCGGCGCCGTGGGCGTCGGCGACGATCTGGAACTCGACGTGTCGGCCCCCGACGAGAAGTTTTTCGAGATACAGGGAAGGGTCGCCGAACGCCTTTTCCGCCTCCCGAGAGGCCTCGGCGAAGCCGCGCACGACCCCCGACGCGTCGTCGCAGCGGCGCATCCCCTTTCCCCCTCCGCCGGCCGAGGCCTTGAGGAGCACGGGGTACCCGATCCCGGCCGCGACGGAGACGGCCTCCTCCGCGGACGCGAGCGGCTCGAGCGGTCCGGGAATGACGGGGAGCCCGGCCGCGGCCATCGTGCGCTTGGCCTCGAGCTTGTCCCCCATGCGCCGGATCGCCCCCGCCCCGGGACCGACGAAGGTGATCCCCTGCTGCTCGCAGCGCGCCGCGAACCTCGCGTTCTCGGAGAGGAACCCGTAGCCCGGGTGGATCGCCTGGCACTCGGTCTGCTCGGCGGCCTGGAGCACGGCATCGGCGTCGAGATAGGAGCGATCGGCCCGGGCCGGCCCGATGCAGATGGTCCGTGTCGCGTGACGGAGCCACGGCGCGTCCCGATCCGCTTCCGAGTAGACCGCGACGCTCTCCATCCCGAGAGTTCGGCAGGCGCGCAGGATTCGAAGGGCGATCTCCCCGCGGTTCGCGATCAGGACTCTGCGAAACACGCGCGGAGTCTATCAGAACGCCGTGCGCTACACTGCGGCCTCGAGGAGGTCGGATGTGGAAACCCCGGTACGTCTCTCCCGTCGCGCCGGCCGCATGCCGGCCTCTCCGATCCGCCGCTTCGCTCCGCTCGCGGAAGCCGCCATCCGGGCCGGCAAGACGGTGTACGCACTGAACATCGGTCAACCGGACATCGCGACGCCGAGGGAGATCCTCGAGGCGCTCCGCAACTACGACGCGCCGTTCGTTCCGTACGGTCCGTCGCAGGGGCTGCCCGCGTTCGTCGAGGCCCTCCGCCTCTACTACGCGGGGGTGGGCCTGTCCCTCGCCCCGGAGGAGATCTTCGTGACGACCGCGGGGAGCGAGGCGATCCTCTTCACGCTCGGCGCCGTGTGCGACCCCGGGGACCGGATCGTCGTCCTCGAGCCGTTCTACACGAACTACCGGGGATTCGCGGAAATGATGGGCGTGGAGATCGGCGCGGTCACGACCCGCGCCGAGGAAGGATACCACCTCCCCTCCCGGGAGGCGATCGAGGCGGCGATCGACGCGAAGACCCGGGCGATCCTCATTTGCTCGCCGAACAACCCGACCGGAACGGCGTACTCCGACGCCGAGATGGAGCGTCTTGCCGACGTCTGCCGGCGGAACGACCTCTGGCTCGTCGCCGACGAGGTGTATCGGGAGTTCGTCTACGACGGGCCTCCGCGTCCCTCCGCGCTCTCCGTGCCCGGGATGGAGCATCGCACCGTCGTCGTCGACAGCGTCTCGAAGCGGTACTCGCTCTGCGGGGTCCGGATCGGCAACATCGTCTGCCGCGACCGTGCGTTCCTGAGCGCCGTCCTTCGTTTCGGGCAGGCCCGCTTGTGCCCGCCGACCCTCGGGCAGATCGCGTGCACCGCACTCACGGCGGTCCCGCCCGGCTACGTCCGCGGCGTGATCGACGAGTACCGGAAACGCCGCGACGCCGTCGTCGAGTCGCTCGAAGCGGTTCCCGGGGTCGTCGTCCGAAAGCCCGAGGGGGCCTTCTACGTGTGCGCGAAGATCCCGGTCGACGACGCGAACGCCTTCGTCGAGTTCCTGCTGCGCGATTTCGATCTCGACGGCGAGACCGTCATGGTCGCTCCGGCGGACGGGTTCTACGCCACCCCCGGTCTCGGTCTCGACGAGGTGCGGATCGCCTACGTCCTCGAAGAAGCGAAGCTCGCGCGCGCGATGCGGGCCCTCGCGGAGGCCCTCAGGGTCTATCCGGGCCGGACCGCCTCCGTCCCTTGAGGTCTTCCGTCGCCTCCCGTTTCCGCGAGAAGCGACTCGAGGGTGGCGAGAACGGCCCGCGCGTCGATCTCGGTCATGCAGCGGTGGTGGCCGAGGGGACAACGCTCGGGGCCGTGGGAGTGGCAGGGCCTGCAGGACAGGCCATCCCGCTGTACGACGCGATTCGCCCCGCCGAAGGGGGTGTAGCCGAACTCCGGGACGGTGGGGCCGAAGATCGAGACGACCGGAGTCCCGACCGCCGACGCGATGTGCCCCGGCCCGCTGTCGTTCGTCACGAGCGCGGCCGCCCTCGCGAGGAGGGCCGCAAGGACCGAGAGGTCGCTCCTGCCGGCGAGATCGGGAACGACGCGGCCGGAGCGCGCGGCGATCGCCTCGCACAGGGGCCGCTCGTCTCCCGATCCGACCAGGAAGGGCCGGAGACCGAGGCGCCTCTCGCTCGACGCGAGCAGCGCCCCGTAGCCCTCGGGGGTCCAGCGCTTCGTTCCCCAGACCGAGCCCGGAGCGACGGCGAGGAGAGGTCCGGACGCGTCGAGCCCGGCCTCCCGAAGGAGCGCATCGGCGCGCCTGCGCGCCTCCTCGGGAGGGTCGAGCTGCGGGTGGGGATCGGCCGCCGCGGGATCGAGCCCGAGCGGGCGTGCCAGGGCGAGGTAGCGATGGACGGCGTGCCGCATCCCCTCCCAGGGAACCCGCCGCGTGTAGGCCCAGGCCCCCCCCGCCTTCGCGAAGCCGATCCTCAGACGTGCGCGCGAGGCGACGGCCAGGATTCCGGAGCGGAACGACCGCTGCGCCGCGACCGCGACGTCGAACTCGCGCGCGCCGAGCGCACCCAAGACGCGCACGAGGCGGAGCGGACCCGACCCCGACCCTTTCTTCCGGTACGCGATGCGGGCATCGACGAAGGGGGACCCTTCGAGGAGATTCGCCCCCGCGGGGGTGGTGACGACGGTGAGACGCACCGCGGGAGCGCTCGTCTTGAGGGCACGGAGGAGCGGGGTCGTCAGGACGACGTCCCCGACGAACGCGGTCTGAATCACGAGGATGGAGCGCTCGCTCATCCGAGCCGCTCCGCCGCCAGGGCGATCGCCGCCGCGAGCAGCGGAACCTGGATCTCGTGATGGCCGGTCAGGGCGTACGCGCGCCCGCGGCCCGAGGTGGGTCGGCGAAGGACGTTCTCGTCCGTGCGGTAGTGGCGCAGCATGTCGAGATTGGCCGTCGCGAAATCGGAGACGTCGTGCCCGAGATTCGCGGCGACCGAAAGGGCTTTGAGGAACGTCTCCGGCAACTGCACCGCCGAGCCGCAATTGATCCACACTCCTCCCGCGAGCCCCGCGACCACCGTCACGAGGCGGCGAAAGTCGGTGAACGTCGCGGCCCCGATGGCCGCGCCGTCCGCCGACGGATGCTGGTGGACGATGTCCGAACCGATCGCCACGTGCACGGTGCACGGAACGCCGAGTTCCCACGACCGGGCGAGGACGGAGACCGCCCGGTGAGGGCGGCCCTCCTCCACGATCCTCCTCCCGAGCGTCTCCCCCAACCCCTCTCCCCGATCCGCGGCCTCGCGAGCCGCCAGGTTGAGCGCGCGGCCGGTCTCCTCGGCCATTCCGAAGCGCCCGGAGGCGAGAACCTCCCCGACGTCCTCGGACGTCGCCCCCGTCGCGGCGAGCTCCCAGTCGTGGATCGCACCGGCGCCGTTGAGCGCGAGCGCGGTCAGGTTCCCCTCCTCCATCATCCGGATGACGACGGGGGAAAGCCCCACCTTGATCACATGGGCGCCGATCGCCCAGCCGACGGTTCGTCCCCCCTTGCGGGCGCGGGCGATTTCGAGCGCGAGCGCGCGCAGCGTCTCCGCCCCGAGGAGCCTCGGGAGGGCGTCGAGGAACGCTCCGACGGAAGCCGTCGGATCGACCGGCTGCCCGAGATCCGCGATCGAGACCTTGTTCTTGCGTCCACCGATCGGGTAGGTCCGGACCCCTCGAAGGTCGGCGGGGGGCACGCGATTCGCCATCGCGCCAAGGGTACACCCGAACCTGCGGGTCGTTCGGCCTTGCCGCGTTTCCGCCCGCCTCGTACCCTGACGGGCCATGACCCTTGCCCCGTCGAGCCGCATCGGGGTCCTCCCGGTCAACGTCGGGACGCCGGACGCGCCGCACCCTCGCGAGGTCCGCCGCTACCTCCGCGAGTTCCTCGGAGACCCCCGGGTGTTCGATGTACCCCCCGCCCTGCGCTGGTTTCTCCTGAACTTCGTCATTCTCCCCTTCCGGCCCCGGAGGTCGGCCGAGGCCTACGAGAAGGTCTGGACCTCCGAGGGCTCCCCCCTCCTCGTGTACGGACGGCGGTTCGAAGCGGCGCTTCAGACGGCGCTCGGGGACGACTTCCGCGTGATCCTCGCGATGCGCTACCAATCCCCCTCGATGCGGTCCGCCTTCGAGACCTTCCGCGCGGAGGGGATCGACCGCATCGTCGTCTTTCCCCTGTTCCCGCAGTACGCGTCCGCGACGACCGGAACCGTCCTGGAGAACGCCTACCGGCTCGCGGCCTCCTACTGGAACACCCCGCACCTCCGCGTCGTCGACCCGTACTACGACCACGAGGGTTTGATCGAGGCCTTCCGCGAGGTCGGCGAGCCGATCCTGCGCGAGATCCGGCCCGACCACGTCCTGTTCAGTTTCCATGGCCTCCCGGAGCGACAGGTCCGGAAATCGGACGAGAGCGGACGCCACTGCCTCGCCTCCGCGGAGTGCTGCGCGCAGATCGGGATGGAGAATCGAAACTGCTACCGCGCCCAGTGCCGCGTGACCGCAAGCCTTCTCGCCGCCCGTCTCGAACTCCCCCCCGGCGGATGGACGATGACCTTCCAGTCGCGGCTCGGGCGCGATCCGTGGATCCGTCCCTATACGGACGAGACCGTGGTGTCCCTCGCGAAGTCGGGATTCCGTCGTATCGCGGCGTTCAGCCCGGCGTTCGTCGCGGACTGCCTCGAGACGATCGAGGAGATCGGCATGCAGGCGCGGGCCTCGTTCCTCGAACACGGCGGGGAGGAGTTCCGCCTCGTCCCCTCGCTCAACGCCCATCCGCGCTGGATCGCGGCCGCCGCATCGCTCGTGCGACGCGCCCTCTGACGGCCCTCACAAGGTGGCGCGAACGGTGGGGAGGACTCGCGCCGTGCATGGGGCCGAAGTTGCGGTGGGTCCGAGAGTTCCATCGCGAAGCCCGTGCCGCGAAGTCGCGAGCCCTGGGCTTCCGATCGGCGCGGAAAGGGAATCCCCAGATCCCACCGCAACTTCGGTGGCGTCCCTCGATCCTCCCGTCCCCACGATTCGCGTCACGTCGCGGCCCTCAGCGCCCGCGGAACTCCGGCCTCCGCTTCTCCACGTAGGCACGGATCCCTTCCGCGGCGTCCTCGCTCTCGAAGAGCCGCTGCTGGAGCTCCCGCTCGATCGCGAGGCCATCGAGGAGGGACGCCTCCGCGCCGCTCTGCACGGCCCTCTTCATGAGCCCCACCGCCTTCGAGGCCCGCCCCGGCGGGAGGAACGACCTCGCGTACTCGAGGACTCGCGCGTCGAACCCCTCCGCCTCGAAGACCTCGTGGACGAGGCCCAGACCGAGGGCCTCCTCGGGAGTCACGAGGCGGCCGCTCGCCATCAGTTCGATCGCGCGGGCCTTGCCGACGAGGCGCGCCAGGCGCTGCGTCCCGCCGGTGCCCGGAAGCACGCCGAGCGTGACCTCGGGGAGTCCGATCTTCCCGGCCCCCTTGCGCGCGACACGCAGGTCGGCCGCCATCGCCACCTCGAGCCCTCCGCCGACGCAGTGGCCGTTGAGGGCGGCGATCACGAGCTTCGGCGTGTGCTCGATCCGGAGGAGGGTCTCGTTCGCGTGGAGGCAGAACGCGTACTTGAAGTCGGGGTCGGCATCCCGGAGCATCGCGATGTCCGCCCCTGCGCAGAAGAACTTCTCCCCCGCCCCGCGAAGGACGATGACGTGGATCGACGGGTCGAAACGGGCCCGGAGGACCGCCTCGTCGAGCTGCCGCATCATTTCGTACGAATAGGTGTTCGCCGGAGGATCGGTGAGCGCGAGCACCGCGATCCCCCCTTCGAATCGACTCTCCACGAGATCCCGGCTCATCGCGTCCCCTCCCGCACGCGCTTCGCGACGGCGTCCCCCGTCGCGGCCGTGCCGATCGTTCCGCCGACGTCTCTCGTGCACTCCCCCGCCTCGAGGCAGGCGACGATCGCCCGCTCGATGTCCCGCGCGGCGTCGGGTACGCCGGTATGCTCCAGCATCATCGCGGCGGTGAGGATCGCGCCGAACGGGTTGGCGGTGTCGGTTCCGGCGTACTTCGGCGCCGACCCGTGCACCGGTTCGAACATCGAAACCTGCCCCGGGTGGATGTTGCCCGAGGCGGCCATCCCGAGCCCCCCCTGGAGCGACGCTCCGAGATCGGTGATGATGTCGCCGAACATGTTGCAGGTCACGATGACCTCGAATTGGCCCGGGTTCTTGATCAGCTGCATGGCGAGGGCGTCGACGTAGAGGTGGTTCGCCTCGATCGCCGGGTATTCGGCGGCGATCTCCCAAAAAGCCCGGTACCAGAGGTCGTGGCCGAACCGAAGCGCGTTCGACTTGTCCGACATCGTCACCTTCCCGCGCCCGCTCGCCTTCGCGAACTCGAACGCGTGCCGGAGGATCCGATCGACTCCCTTCCGGGTGTTGACGTCCTCCTGGACGGCGATCTCGTCGGGGGTTCCCTTCTTGAAGATTCCCCCCATACCGACGTAGGCCCCTTCGGTGTTCTCGCGGAAGACGACGAAGTCGACGTCGCCGGCCGAGAAGCCCCGCAGCGGACAGAGCCGGTCGTGGAGGCAGCGCACCGGCCGCACGTTCGCGTAGAGGTCGAGCGCGAAGCGCGTTCCGAGGAGGATCTCCCGTCCGTGGGCCATGTCCGGCACCCGCGGGTCGCCGAACGCCCCCATGAAGACCGCGTCGAACGAGGTCCGCCACAGATCGTGCGTCCCTTCCGGGAGCCCCACTCCCGTCGCGAGCCAGCGGTCGGCGCCGAAATCGAACTGCTCGAGCTCGAGCGCGAACCCGTGGCGGTCGGCGGCCGTCTCGAGGACCTTGACCGCCTCCCGCGTCACGTCGATCCCGATTCCGTCACCGGGTACGATCGCGAACTTCCGTTTCATGTCCCCCCCTCCCCGCCCTCCGCCAGCGGACCGCCCCCTTCCAAACCAACGCCGCGAGGGCGGCGCCGAGGCCGTCGGCCGCGAGATCGCCCCACTCCGCCGTCCGCCACGGAATCGCGGCCTGAACCCCCTCCACCGCCGCTCCGTGCGTGAGGGCGACGGCCACGGCGCTCCACGGCTCGAACCGTGCCGGGACGCGCGCCGCCAACGCGAGGAGCGTGAACGCGCCGTACGCGGCGCCGTGCAGCAATTTGTCCGGAGGAGTCCTCTCCAGGGCGCCGCCCGGGACGAGCGCCCCTGAAAGCACCGCGAAGGCGTACGCCGCCAGCGCCGCGCGGTACGCTGTCCTGCGGCTTCCCTTCACCCCGGAAACGGGAACATGAGGAAGGCGAGGAGGATTGCGCCCGCGACCATGCCGCCGAAGGTCCACCCGAACATCCGGAGCTGCTCGCGGCGCGTTCGCCTCACGAGCGCCGCGAAGAAGGTCGCGACGACGACGGAATAGATCGCGAGGTGCGCGAGGTGGCTCCGGATCATCAGGCCTTCCTCCCCTTCGCGATGTCCCACGCGTCGAGGACGAGGAGGAGGTTCATGAGGCCCGCCGTGAGCAGGTAGGCCGTTCCGTAGGCGGAAACCGGCGAGCGCTCGCGCTCGGAGAAGACCCGGTAGAGCGCCTCGCGCCTGTCCCCCGTCACGGCCGGGAGTGCGTACGCCACCTCCCCGTACACGACCCGGCGCGCGACGAAGTCTGCGGGTCCGACGGCCGCGTTCGCGAACGCCTGGAGCGTCGACAGGGAAACACGGAACGCGGTATTCGGGATCCCGATCCCCATCTCCCCCGGCGTCGCCATCGAGAGGGCCAGGCGCCCGTCGTGGGCGAGGCCGAGGCCGAAGGAACCGGCGACCAAAGCGAAGAAGAGCGCCGCCCGCCGGAAGCGGCCGAGGAGCGCGTGCCCGGCGCCCGGGACGGCCCACGCGGCGAGGCAGCACAGCAGCGCGCGAGGCGTCGACAGCGGCGAGGCGATCGTGTCGGTCAACGGGTCACTCGCTCTCGGGAACGACCTCGATCTCAATCCGCGCGGCGACTTTCGAGTGGATCTTCAGGGTCGCGTGATGGACCCCGGTGCGCTTGATCGGCTCGTCGAGCACGATCTTCCGGCGATCCACCTCGAACCCCTTCGCCTCGAGGAGATCGGCGATCTCGACGCTCGTGACGGAACCGTAGAGCGTTTCGCCCTCCCCGACCTTCTTGGCGATCGTCAACTTCGTCGCCTCGATGCGCTCCGCGAGCTTCCTGGCGTCGTCGATCTCGCGGGCGACCCGCGCCGACCACACCTTCCTCTGCAACTCCAACGTCCTCAGGTTCCCGGGGGTCGCCTCGAGGGCGTACCCCTTGGGGAGGAGGAAATTCCGGGCGTACCCCGTCGACACGGCGACCACTTGCCCGCGTTCACCGAGGTTGTCGACGTCCCGTCGCAGCACTACCTTCACGGCCTGCCTCCTGCCTCTAGTCGGTCGTGTACGGAAGGAGCGCGAGGCTCCGCGCGCGCTTGATCGCCTGCATCAGCTGGCGCTGGTGTTTCGCGCAGGTTCCGGAGATCCGGCGCGGCAAGATCTTCGCGCGCTCGGGGGTGTAGTTCTGCAGGGTCCGGAGATCCTTGTGGTCGACCCACTGGGCCTTGTCCTCGCAAAACTTGCAGTACTTCCGCCGCCGGAAGAGGAAGCGGCGACGCCCGCCGGAGCGACCGCCCCGTCCGCCCTGCCCGCGCCCGCCTCCGCGGCCGCCTTCCCTCCCGTCGCCGCCGTCGTCCATCGAATCGTCGTGCTCGACCATGCTCACTCCTCGTCTTCCGCTTCGTCGTCCAACGCGGCGCCCCCGGCATCCTCCGCGCGCGGCAGGACGGTTTCGATCGACTCGCCGGCGGCGAGGGCCGCCTCGCGTGCCGCCTCGGCCTCCGCCCTCGCCTGCGCCTCCCGGATCGCCTGGTCCTTCGACGCCTGCGCCCAGTCCGGATCCATGCGGACCGTCAGGTGGCGGAGAACCTTGTCGGAGATTCGAAGGCGGCGGTCGAGCTCCTTCGGAACGGAGGGCTCACCGTCGTAGAGGAGGCGATGGTAGACGCCGTCTTCCATCTTCTTGATCGGGTAGGCCAGACGACGACGCCCCATGCGCTCCTTGACGGCGGTGACGCCGCCCGACTCGGAGACGACCGCGGCGAACCCCTCGAGGGCGGCCTGGTCTTCCTCGTCGGTGAGCGTCGGAAGGGCGATGTAGATGGTCTCGTACGTGCGCACGCGCGGCACCTCCTCTTGGCGTACCGCCTCCGGACCGGCCGGAGGCGAGGAGTGCAAGGCGGGCCCGACCCGCCCCTCATCCCGTCGAACCGCCGGAGGGTAGCATCCGTCCCGCCGACGTGCCAATCCCTCCGTTCCCGGGCTTGCCGTTGAACTCCTGCATCGCCGAAGCGACGCCGTGCCGGAGGACCCACTCCACGGCGTCGGCCCCGCGGGAGAGCATCCCCTCGAGGACCTCCCGTTCGTCCGCGTCGAAGCCGGTGAGAACGTAATCGGCCAAGTCCTCTTCGTCGCGCCCCGCTCCCCGGATCCCCAACTTGACCCTCGGAAAGGCCGAAGACCCGAGCGTGTCGATGATCGAGCGGAGACCGTTGTGTCCCCCCGCCCCACCCTCGGGCCGCACCCGCACGCGCCCGAGGGCGAGGTCGGCGTCGTCGAACACGACGAGGATCTCCTCCGGAGACGCGCACGATCGGCGCGCCAGCGCGAGCGCGGCCGCTCCCGAGCGATTCATGAAAGTCCTGGGCTTCCCCAGGACGACGGACACGCCGCCGAGTTCCGCCTCGGCGTGCCACGCCTTGCGACCGAGTTCCCCGCGGCTCTCGAAGCGGACTCCCGCGCGTTCCGCGAGGAGGTCGAGAACGCGGAATCCGACGTTGTGCCGGGTATTCCGGTAGGCGTCGCCGGGGTTTCCCAGTCCGAGGACGATCTTCAAGGTCGGAACCCGGGACGGGCGCTAGGACTCGCCGCCCTCGCCGGCCTCCTTGCCCTTCTTGATGACCTCGGGCTCGGCGGCCGCGGCCGGTTCGGCTTCCGCGGCGGCCGGGGCCTCCTCGACTCTCGGCATCGCGACCTGGCAGACGGTCTGATCGGGGTTTTCGAGCACGCGGTACCGTTCTCCGGCGGGAAGGTCGGCGACGGTGATCGCCTGCCCGAGCGCGAGCCCGCTGACGTCGACGTCCAGGTGTTCGGGAATGTCGGTCGGAAGGCATTCGACCTCGACCTGCCGGATCACGACCTCCAGCACCCCGCCCTGGTTCTTGACGCCGTCCGCGATCCCGACGATGCGGATCGGCACGTTCACGCGGACGGTCTTCTCGAGATCGACCCGCACGAAGTCGACATGCAGGATCCCCTCCGTGACCGGGTCCCTTTGGAGTTCCTTGATCATGGCCGCCCGCGTCTTGTCCTGTCCCGCGAGCGCGAGCGTGAAGATCGTGTTCCGTCCGCTCTCCAGGCCGAGGATCTCCTCCACGCGCCGGCGGGCCACGGTCACGGGGAAGGGCGGGACATCGAGCCCGTAGACGATGGCGGGGACCTGGCCCCTCTTGCGGATGCGGCGCGAGGCGTTCTTGCCGCGCTCGGCGCGCTCCGCGACCTCGACGACGATATTCTGGATCATTGCCGTTCGGTCCTTTCCTCGGCCGTCAGACGAACAGAGAGCTGACGGAAGAATTGCTGTGGATTCGCGCGATCGCCTCCCCGAGGAGGGCCGCGACGGAGAGAACCTCGATCTTGGGAGAACCCGCCTTCTCCTCGGAGAGCGGAATCGTATCGGTGACGACGATCTTCTCGAGCGCGTCCGCCGCGCCGATCCGCGACATCGCGGGACCCGAGAGGACCGCGTGAGAGAAGCACCCGTAAACCGCGGTCGCGCCGTTGTCCTTGAGCGCCTTGACGGTGCCCACGAGCGTTCCGGCGGTGTCGACGAGATCGTCGACGACCACGCAGGCCCTTCCTTGCGTTTCGCCGATGACGTTCATCGTCTCCGCGACGTTCGCCTCGGGGCGCCGCTTGTCGATGATGACGAGCGAGGCGCCGAGCTTCTTCGCGAAGAAACGCGCCCTCTCGACGCCTCCCGCGTCGGGCGAGACGATCGTCAGGTTCGGGAAT
Organism: uncultured Acidobacteriota bacterium; assembly: GCA_964383585.1. Classification (GTDB taxonomy): domain Bacteria; phylum Acidobacteriota; class Polarisedimenticolia; order Polarisedimenticolales; family DASRJG01; genus CAYLHQ01. The sequence goes on along the minus strand of CAYLHQ010000001.1, from coordinate 218,278 downwards.
CGCTGCGCTTCGATCCACTCGAGGAGCACCGGCGCCGCGAGGAGATGGTCCACCGGAACGTCGAAGAATCCCTGGATCGCCGGCGCATGGAGGTCGACCGCGAGAACGCGATCGACGCCCGCCGCCTGCAGGAGGTCGGCGACGAGCTTGGCGGAAATCGGAACGCGCGGCTTGTCCTTGCGATCCTGTCTCGCGTACCCGTAATAGGGCACGACCGCGGTGATTCGCGCCGCGGAAGATCGCTTGAGCGCGTCGGTCGCGATGAGGAGCTCCATCAGGTTCTCGTTCACCGGGCGACACGTCGGCTGAACCACGAAGACGTCCGTTCCCCGGACGTTTTCGAGAATCTGGCAGTAGACTTCGCCGTCGCTGAACCGGCTCAGACGCCACTGTCCGAGCGGAATGCGGAGGTAGTCGCAGAGCGCCTGCGCCAGACGAGGGTTGCCGTTTCCGGCGAAAACCTTCAGCTCGCTCTTCATCGCCCCAGGGTCCTACTCGGCGCCGTCCGTGGCGGCTCCGCGCCGGCTCTCGTCCAGAGGGCGGAGCCGGACGTCCACGCCCCCCTCGCCCAGCACCTCGCGGTACTTTTCGAGGATCTTCTCTTCGATCGACCTCCTGGTCTCGCTGTTCAGCGGGTGCGCGATGTCCCGGAAGGTCCCGTTCTTGCGGCGCTTGCTCGGCATCGAGACGAAGAGGCCCTGATCACCCTGGATGATCTTGATGTCGCTGACGACGAAGCAGTCGTCGAAGATGATCGAGGCGAACGCCTTGAGCTTCTCCTCTCCGACCGGGAACACCCGAACCTCGGTGATGTTCATCCTCGCCTCTCCTCCGTTCCGTCGCCGCCGGACGCCTCGACGCGCGCCCGGTGGGGAACGGTCCGGGTCCCGACGATCGTCCAACCCGGAAACCGCTCCGCGAGCGACTCCCGTTCCCGCGGCGACGGCAACGCGCCGTCGTAGAGTCCGAAGACGGTCGATCCGCTTCCGCTCACCGCCGCCGCACGCGCGCCCGTGGCCAGGAGCGCCCCCCGAAACGACGCCAACTCCGGCCACCCCGCGAGAACCACCCGCTCGAGGTCGTTCGTGACGAGGCCGAAGTCCTTCTCTGCAACCAACTTATGGAACAAAGCCGGAACGGTAACATCACCCCCCTGGGGTGTCAACGGGCCGACCCCTTCGAGGCGACGGTAGACTTCGGCGGTCGAAATCCCGTAGGGGGGAATGCCGAGCACCACCGGCGTCTCCGCGATGACCGGCATCGGGACGATCCGATCGCCCCGTCCCCCGCCGAACGCCGTCCCCCCCCAGAGGAAGAACGGGACGTCGGCGCCGAGCGTCGCGCCGACCGCCGCCAGAGCGTCCCGGCTCGCGTCGAGCCGCCACAGCCGCGAAAGGCCCAGGAGCGCCCCCGCCGCGTCGCTGCTCCCCCCGCCCAGTCCCCCCCCCGCGGGGATCGCTTTCCGGAGCCTCATGCGCGCGCCGGGGCGTTCGACCCCGTACGCGCGGGCCAGGGCTCGGGCGGCGCGCATGGCCAGGTTGTCCTCCCCCGCGGAGAGCGAAGGATCGTCTACCGACAGGGAGAGATCCTCGGCGGGCTCGATCTCGAGGAGGTCCTCCAAGTCGACCGCCTGGAACACGGTGCGCAACTCGTGATACCCGTCCGGGCGCCGACCGAGAACCTCGAGGCGCAGGTTGATCTTCGCGGGGCAACGGGCGACCACCCTCGCGGCCGTCACCGGCCCTCCTCTTCGTTCTCCGGCGCGAACGCGCGGTCGACGAGCCCCTCGAGCGGGACGACGCGGATCTCCGGAGGCGGCTCGCCGCGGCCGAGGGCGCCTCGAGGGGCGAGACGGAAGCCGGTACGCTCCATGCGGAGCTCTCCGAGCGCATCTCCCCGGAGTTCGAAGATCTCCGGAAAGGCTCCGTCCGCGTCGACCAGAGAGGCGACGAGCCCCGGCACGTCGGTCGGGACGCCGAGCCATCGCGCGAGCGCCCCCGGCGTTTCCTCGCCCGCGAAGCAAGTCCCCGCGTCGACCTCGGTGACGGCCAGTCGACCCGAGCCCGCATCCACGATCCACTCCGGGCCGCCGAGCGGCGGGAGGATCTCGACGTGCATCCGGTCGGGGCGCTCGGCCCAGACCCATGCGCGGAAGGGGACCCGCTTCCCCCCGGGGGACGCGACCGATCCGCGGTAGGCGGCGACGACCACCTGTTCGGGCGTGGGAGTCGGCTGGGTTCGGGACCCGGCGCCGCAGCCGAGGGCGGCGGCGAGCAGGAGGAGCAGCGAGAGCGCGCGGGCCGCCCCCGAGGTCAAGGCTCCGCCGCTCCGCGTGCGAGGCGCTCGATCTTCGCGCGGATCTCCCGGACGCGCTCACCCCCCACCTCGAGGGCGCGCGCCCAGGCCGCTTCGGCGCGGTCGTACGAGCCGAGACGCTCGTAGAGATCGCCGAGATGCTCGAGAACGGTCGGGTCGAAGGGGACCTCGCGGGCCGCGCGTTCGAGAGGCTCCCTGGCCTCCTCGAACCGTCCCAGCCGGTAGAGGACCCATCCGAGGGAGTCCTGGAACGCTCCGTTCCAAGGATCGATCCCGACCGCCCGGCGGATCAGCGCGTGGGCTTCCTCGAGCTTGATTCCCCGGTCGGCGAGGCTGTAGCCGAGGTGATTCAGGATCTCCGCGTCGTCCGGAGCGAGCCGGAGCGCTTCCCTGAGGACCGGTTCCGCGCGGTCGAATTCCCGCGCCCTCTCGAGGAACGCCCCGAGCTGGAAGTGAGCCTCGGGATCGTGCGGTTCCGCCCGCACCCACTCCCGAAGGAGTCGCTCTCCCCGCGCGGCGTGGCCGGCGTCGAGGAGCGCGGCCGCGCCGCGGACGCGCACGGCCGGCCCTCCCTCCTTCGTCGCCTCCTCGAATCGGACCGTGGCGCGATCCGGCCGGCCCTCGAGGAGAAACGCCCGTCCCTCGAAGTAGGCGGCCTCCACCGGCCTGCCCGCGCTGCGCAGCGCGGCGGCCCGGGCGCGGACCCCGGCCGGATCGTTCGCGAGGAGGTCGATCTCCGCTCGCACCTCGAGAATCTGGGGATCGTCGGGGTCTTCCACGGCGTCCAGCGCGCGCACCGCCCCGGCCGCGTCTTTCGCGGCGATCCGGAGGAGCGCGCGCCGCCTGCGAAGGTCGTCCCGACGCGCCGCGCTTTCCGGATCTTCCCCGGGGACGGCGCGCAAGGCGGCCTCGTAAGCTTCTTCCGCTCCCTTCCGGTCCCCCTGCCGCGCCAGCGCGTCCCCGAGCATTCCGCGGACCGCCGCGTTGTCGGGGAGGTCGGCCGCGAGCGCGCGAGCGGTCTCGACCGCGTCGGCGAGACGATTCGCCGCCCCGTACGCGGTCGCGAGCTGGAACCGAACGAGGACCGATTCGGGCGACGCCCGGTAGGCGCGCTCGAGATCGGCGACCGCCTCCTGTACCCGGTCGAGCCGGAGCCGCGCTTCCCCGCGCAAGCCGAGCGGACCCGGCGCCTCCGGTCGCTTGTCGAGTACGGCGGTCATCGCCTCGTCCACCTGCCGCCACCGGTCGACCTCACGCGCCCACTCGGAGATCCAGCCGAGGAGGCCGTCTTCGTCGGGATGGTCGCGGACCCATTCGAGGAGAACGTCGAGCGCCTCTTCCTTGCGCCCGACCGCCTCGAGCGTCTGCGCCAAGAGCCGCACCGCGCCGGGCTCCCCCGGGCGACGGGCCAGGAACTCGCGCGCTCCCGCGACCGCGCCGTCGCCGTCTCCCGCCCCCTGTCTCAATCGCGCGAGAACCATCCAGATCTCGTCCGGTACCCTCTCCTCGACCCGAACGAGCCGTTCGTACAGGCGGATCGCCTCGAGACGCGCTTCGGGGTCGGCCGCGGGGCCGAACGAGCGCCCCGCGAACAGATCGGCCAGGACGCGCAGCGCCGCCGATTGGTCGGGGTCCAGAGCGAGGGCCTTCCGCGCCATCGCCTCCGCATCGGTCCGGCGGCCGGCCAGCGCGAGGAGGAGCGATCCCTCTCCGTAGAGCTCCGCGCGGTCCGGGTCGCGTTCCACCGCCGCCTGGACTTCGCGCGCGACCTCGGAAGCCCTTCCTCCGGCGAGCGCGAGGCGAGCCCGCATCAGGTGGAAGTAGGCTTCGCCGCGCCGCCGCGTTGCCTCCGCCGCCGGTTCCTCCGCAGCCGCCCCGGCCGGGACGGCGATCGAAGACGCAAGGACGAGAAGGAGCGGCGCCGCGATGGACAAGGGTTTCCTCGAGTCGCCGAGGATTCAGGGACGGTACGCGTCGAGGATCGGCGACGCGTCCATTGTACCGGCCCCGAGTGCCGCCGCCACGGACTCGGCGGTTTCCCCTCGCTCCGCTTCGCCGATCTCCTCGAGGAGCCGGCGCGCTCCTCGCGCTTCCCAGAAGGCATAGCCGAAGCGCGACAGGAGGCGCTCCTCGAGGTGGAGGGCGAGGAGGGTCCCGCGGAGGGGAGCGGAGCGCTCGATCGGCGCGCGGGGATTCGGCGTCCGGCACGCCGCCGCCGTCGGGCGCCCCGAGGCGCGCTCCTCCCGAAGGATCTGCGCCGGCTCCCAGGGGATCGAGCCGGAGCCCCGCGCCCACATCCGCCTCGGCACCAGGGCGATCTCGAACGCGACGTCGCGCCGGGATTCCTCGTCGAGCGCGGGGACGAGCCGGTCGAGGCCCTTCGCTCGCGCCGCGACGCGCGCGAAGAGCTCCCGCCACGCGCAACCGAACGCCGGGTCGGCCCCGGGGTGGACGCCGAGGCGAACCGAAATCGCGGCGTGGAGGCCGGAGCCGAGCGCGCGAAAGGCGAGGAGGAGTCCGCCCGGTCCGCCGTGCGCCTCGGCATCGGGAACGCTCCCTCCATCTCCGATCGCCCGCGCCACCTCCCGAACCGCCGCGCGCACGACCGCGCCGGGGTAGAGCCCCGCCCGGTCTCCCAGGCGCTCCAAGAACGGCTCCTCCATCGGGAGCGGACGGTCGCCCGAGCACCACGGCGATCGGCGCCGTCTGAGAACGGCTCCGCGGCCCACGGCCTCGTCGAGGGGGGCGATGGCCTCGCGCTCCACGCGATCGAGGAACGCTCCGGGAGGCGCCGGGGCCGTCGCGTCGAGGAGTCCGCGCGCGTCGCTCGCGCCGGCCCGCGCGGCGGCGCGGTCGAAGGCGGCGCGACGCTCGGTCTCGAAGTCGCGCCGGCGTACCGCGTCCTCGACGAGATCGCCGAAGGCCCGCGCGCGCACGGCGGGTTCGGGCGCCCACGAGGCCTCCGCCAGCCGCCGCGCCCGCCCCTCGGGGGCGAGCCCGTGGCCACCCGAGAAGCCCCTCCGGAGGTCGGTGGCGGCCTCCGCGAGGTACGCCGGGATCAGGAGACGCAGGCGGCGCTTCGCCTCCTCCCCGGCGGGGCCGGTCCGACTCCGGCGAGCGGCTTCGAACGCCTCGCGGATCGACTCCGGCCGAATGCAGTCCGCGAGACGTTCACGCTCGGGCTCCGGGAGAGCCGCGAGGCCGGCCGGCCACGCCGCCGCCGTCCGGGCCAGCCCGTCCGCGATTTCGCGGGCCGTCACGCGAGCGTTCAGGCGGCCTCGCGCTTCGCCTCGACCTCCGCCTCCGCGAAGAGGTCGACCGCGCGCCGCAGTTGATCGGCCTCGATCTCCTCCGGCCTCCCCTCGCCCCGGACCACGCGGTCCGGCTCGACTCCCGAGCGGGCCCAGACGGGCGCCCCCACCGCCTCCCACACGTATGCGGGAACGAGGAGTCCGTCCCCGCCTGGGAGCGGGACGAGCTTCGGCTCCGTCCCGAGGCCGTACGTCGATTCTCCGTAGACGACCGCCGATCGCTTCGCGCGGAGGACCTGCGCGAGCGCTTCGCCACACCCGGCCGTGGCGCCGCCGACGAGCGTCGCCACCGGTCCTTCCCAACCGCGACCGTCGTCGCGCACGTCGAGCGTCTCCGCCACCGTCCCCCTCTTGTCCTTGAGACGGAGGACGGGTCCCGCCGTGAACAATCCGAGGATCTTCGAAGCGTCGCGGACGTTGGCATTCGACACGCCGCGCAGATCGACGAGGAGGCGGTTCGCCCCTCCCTCGCGCGCCTCGCGGAGTGCCGCCCGGACGGCTTCGGCCTCGATGCGAGACACGTCGTTCGGGATCAGAACCGCGACCCGCCCGCGAACGTCGACGGAAAACGGAGCGTCTTTCCGGGCCTGCCGCACGAGCTCGACGTCGTCGCGCCGGAATCCCTCGGCCGGGCGGATCACGGACAGGCGCACTTTGCTCCCTGCAGGTCCGAGGAGCCGACGCGCGAGCTGACCCAGCGCCTCTCCGCGGACCGGAACGTCGTCGATCGCCCGAATCTGATCGCCGGGCCTGAGCCCCGCCGCCTCCGCCGCGGAGCCGGGGATGACGGAGACGATCTGGAACGACCCGCCGGCCCGCAGTCCGACGATCCCTGGCCCCGCGGGGTTTTCCGGAGCCGGCCGGTTCCAAGCCTCGACCTCCGAGGCGTCGAGGTAGGCCCCGTTCGCGTCGAGCCCCGCGAGGAGCCCCTCGTAGGCGCCGGACAGCAGACGGGACGAGTCGGGCGGGTCGACGTAGTTCTCGAGGATGAGGGACAGGACCTCGGAGAACGTGACGACCTGGCGGTAGCTCCCTTCCGTCCCGGCGGCCCGCAGGACGAGTCCTCCGGCCGCGAGCACGCACACCGTGACGAGCGAGGCCCCCAGCAGGGCGACGCGAGCGTTCGACCACCGCGGCATGCTTCCTCCTCGCGCGAGAAGACGCGCCCGCCTCAAGCTACACTCGCACCCCGGACCGGGCAACCGGACCCGCCTCAGCGGGGCCGCAGCCAACGCATGGGGTCGACCGCCTGACCCTCCTCGCGAAGCTCGAAGTAGATCCCGGCCGCTCCGCGGGAGGCCGGATCGCCGACCCTCCCGAGCGGCTGCCCCCGCACGACCTCCTGTCCCGGTGCGACCAGGAGGGCGGAGGCCTGGGCGTAAACGCTCACGACCCCCCCGCCGTGGTCCACGAGCGCGGTCAATCCGTACCCGCGGAGGCTCGCGGCGAAGGCGACCCGGCCGTCGAAGATCGCCCGAAACGTCGACCCCGGGGCGGTCTCGAGGTCGAGCCCCGGATGCGGAACGACGGTCCCGAAGCGCGGGTGCATCCGGTCTCCGTAGCCCGCGGCGACGCGCGCCCCCTCGAGCGGCCAGTCGAGCAGTCCACGGAACCGGCGGACGTCGAGCGTCGCGACCGCCCCGGCGGGGGCGTTCCCCGCGGCGAGACGGGAAAGATCCCGCGCGGCGGCCTCGAGTTCGGCGACGGCGCCTCTGCGTCGCTCCCTGTCGGTGCGGATCCGCTCGAGAGCGGCGGCGCGGGAGCGACGTTCCGCTTCGAGGCGCGCGGTCGCGGAGCGCCCCTCCGCGAGCAAACCGTCGAGAACCGCGCGCTCCGACTCGAGCGCCCGGATCTCCGTCCGCAGCTCCGCGCGAACCTGCCGCCACTCCCGGAGGGTGCGCGCGTCCCTCTCGGCGGTCGCCGCCGCCGTGCGCACCCCCTCCCACACCGCCGCCGCCCCGCCTCCCCCGAACAGTGCACCCGCGAACCCGAACGGACCGGCCTTGTAAAGCTCCCGGATGCGGAACCGGAGCCATCGCTCCCGATTCCGCTGCTCCCGGGAGAGCCCCGCCAGGCGCTCCTCGCGAACGCGGAGGCCAGCCTCGACCCGTTCCTTGCCCGCCTCGATCTCCTCGATCTCCGCCGCGCGCAGGCGGACCTTCGCGTCGAGCGTCTCGATCTCGCCGAGGATCCCGTGCTCGCGGCGCGAGAGGTCCTCGAGTTCGCGCGTGAGCCGGACGATCTCCTCCCGGGCGCGCCGCAGCCGATCCTCGGGCGCGGGGTCGTCCCGGGAGGAGGACCCGGACGCCGCCGGGATCGACCCGAGCAGAAGGAAAGTCGCGGCGACGCGCCGCGCTCCGCTCACCGGTGGAGCGGCTCGCCGTCCATCTCGTCCGGGATCGGCACCCCGAGCGCCGAGAGGACCGTGGGAGCGATGTCGACCATGTTCGGGAGCGTCTTCGCGATCGGGCGGTTGGAGAAAAAGATGCCGTGGACGAGGGAGGGATCGTTCGAGCAGTGGTCCCCGGACCACGCCTTGAGGTTGTCCTCGAGCAATTCCTTCGGGACCCCCCCGAGGCTGGTCTGCCACGAGACCCGGTAGTTGAGGTTGTTCCCCGCGCGGAGGTCGGGGATCAGTTCGTCGTCGAAGCCGGTGTACATCTCCTCGCGGGTCCACACGCGGGTGACCGGCCGTTCGCCCGACACGGGATCGACGAGGGCTTCGAGCCCCTCGGCGATCCGGCGGCGCACGTCCTCGTACTCGGCTCCCGGCATGACGATCCCGTCCCGCTCCCGTCCGACGAGGTTGATGTAGATGCTCCCGAGACCGAGGGCGTACGCCTTCGTCCGGCTCCAGTCGACGTTCTGGAAGAGGTCGCGGGTGTCGAAGAGCTTCTCGAGCGTGGCGGGGTCGTCATCCTGCCCCTTGAGGGTCATGAAGCCGTTACGGACGAGCCAGGTGTTGTAGTTGACGCCGCGCCGAAACGACGAGAAGCCGTGGTCGCTGCACACGAGGAACAGGGTCTCCGGTCCCAGGAGCGCCCGAGCGCGTCCGACGATCGCGTCCATGCGCTGGTACGCCTTGAGCATCTCGGCCTCCGCCCCGGGCGCCTTGGCGGGATCGTACAGCGGATGCCCCGGATCGAGGAACCGCCAGAAGAGGTGACCGATCCGGTCGGTGAAGTAGAAGATCTGGATGTAGACGTCGTCCCTCTTGTCGGCGAGGAGCCCCTCCAGGATTTGTTGGTCCTTGTCGACCGTGAAGTACATGTCTTCGAGGAACAGAGCCTCGTCCCCGACCCCCGAGGGGAGAGACCAGGTGTCTTCCGGCCATCCGATCGTCTTGTAAAGGCCGAAGCGTTCGGCCAATTCCCCCGCGTAGTCCGGCGGCCAGGAGTGCGCCACGGGATGGCAATCCGGGTGGAAGTTGATCGGAGAGAGGTACAGCTCGATCTCCGGTTCGAGTTTGAGGAGTTTGAACCGCGCGATCCCCTGGAGGGGCGAAGCCCAGTCGACGACCCAATTCACGGGGAAGTCGAGCACGAACCAGTCGCTCCACTCCCCCACCCGGAGGGTCGCCGACTGGCCCGACACCGTCACCTCGAGCGTCGTGTCGTCCGCCTCGAGCGTCAGCGGCAGGTCGATGCGGCGCGGCACGTCGGCGTCGTCGAGTTCCTGACGGACACGGCGGCGTACGTCCGCGCGGGAGGCGGGGTCGGCCTCGGATGCGCGACGGTCGACGACGTAGTCGTAAAACGGCTTGTTGTAAGGGCCGATGATCCGGGACTGGATTTTCCCCCGGCGCTGCGGAAGGGGGATCAGCTCGAGGCTGAATTCGTTGTCGCCCCCCCCGGGCCGGAAGGTGACGTCGGACGTGTAGAACGAAGGAGTCCCGACGCGGCCGCGCATGTCCGGGACGCCCAGTCCGGAGACCATCCTCCCGTCCCCGAGATCCTCCGCGGGAAAGGTCGCGGGAACCCGGATCACCTGCACCTTGTAGCCCCGCTCCGTGAGGATCTCCCACATCGGTCTTCCCTTGCGGTGGTTGATCGCGTCCGGAACCTCCTGGGGCAGGTCGTGGCTCGCCACGAAACCGACCGGGAGAGCGAAGGCGGTCCCCACCAGAACCCCGACGAGCAGGCGCGTGACCGCGGACAGGCGGAAGAGGAGGAGAACGAGAACCGTGAGCGTGAACCCCACGACCCCCGCGATCCCCCCCAGCACCGGTCCGTTGCGCGCACCGAAGAGGAAGGTGCGGCGCGACTCGGAGTTCATCGCGAAGTCCGGAAGGTAGTCCTTCGGGTCGCGCTTCAAGAAGTCGAAAATTTCGGTCTTCCCGGGGTTCGTGCCCGTCGCGAAGGACGACCAGGAGACCGGCGTCTGCGGCGGGTTCGTCGGTTCGAGTGGAGCGTAGGCTCCTTCGTCCCGGAGTTTCGCGAGGTTCGGGAGCTTCCCCTCGCCCATCCAGCGCTCCACCAGACGCGCGTCGGCCCCGTCGAAGCCGAGAATCACCACCTTCGGGCGCTCTTCCCCGAGCGCGTGCGTCCATCCGCACGCCAGGAACGCCCACGTCGCGAGCCACGCCGGAATTGACCGCATGCAAACCTCCTCCGTCGCCCGCCGCGCGCGGAAACCGGGAGAATACCATCGAGTCTCCGGGCGGGCATCCGGCCGGGGAGCCTGTGGTACCATCCGCCGGCCGTCGAAGCCCCGGCGGCGCCCACGGATCCGCACGGTTCGAGATGCTGCCGGACGTCCTCAGCGAAGCCCTTCCCCACAACGACGAGGCGGAGCGCTCCGTCCTCGCCGCGGTCCTCCTCGACAACCGTCATTTCCACCGGGTCCAGGAGATGCTCGGGGGCGGTGCGTTCTACTCCCCGCGGCACCGGCGCATCTTCGAGGCGATGGAGGATCTCTCCGAGGCGGGCTCGGCTCTCGATCTGGTCACGGTCAAGGCGGAGCTCGAGCGCAGCGGCGCGCTCGAATCGTGCGGCGGCCCGGCCTACCTCGCCGCCCTTCTCGACGGCGTTCCGCGTTCCGCGAACGTGGAGCACTACGCGCGCATCGTGAAGGAGGCGGCGACCCTCCGCGAACTCATCGCCTCCGCGCTCCAGATCCTCGACATGGCGCGATCGCCGAAGGGGCCTGCGGACCAGGTGCTCGACGAGGCCGAGAAGGCGATCTTCAAGGTCGCGGAAGAGCGTCTCCGCGCCGGGTTCGTCCCTCTCAAACAGGTTGCGGACCGCTACATCCACGTCCTCGAGGAACTGACCGAACGCAAGGAGCTGATCACGGGGGTCCCGACGGGGTTCCTCACCCTCGACGAGATGACCGCCGGTTTACAACCGACCGACCTCGTGATCCTCGCCGCGCGCCCCTCGATGGGAAAGACCGCTTTCGCCCTGAACCTCGCCTCCCACACCGCCCTCCGGCACGGCAAGAGGGTCGGGGTCTTCTCGCTCGAGATGTCCCACCAGCAGCTCTTCCAGCGCCTCCTCTGCGCGGAGGCTCGGGTCGACAGCCATCGCGTCCGCACGGGCCGGGTGGGACGGGAGGAATGGGGGCGGATCATCGAGGCTTACGGGAAGCTCGCCTCGGCTCCGATCTGGATCGACGACACCCCCGGGATCGGAATCATGGAGATGCGGGCGAAGTCGCGCCGCCTCAAACTCGAACACGGGCTCGACCTGCTCATCGTCGACTACCTCCAGCTGATGCGGGGACGCGGGCGCACACGCTACGACAGCCGCCAGCAGGAGATTTCGGACATCTCCCGCTCGCTCAAGGAGATCGCGAAGGAGCTCGGCGTTCCCGTCCTCGCGCTCTCGCAACTCTCCCGCGCTCCCGAGCAACGCGGCACCGGCGAGAAACGTCCGCAGTTGTCGGACCTCCGCGAGTCGGGGGCGATCGAGCAGGACGCCGACGTCGTGATGTTCCTCTTCCGCGAGGAGGTCTACAAGCGCGACAACCCGGACCTCCACGGCAAGGCCGAGCTGATCCTCGGCAAGCAGCGGAACGGCCCGACCGGGACGGTCGACCTCCACTTCATCCGCGAATTCACCTCGTTCGTGAACCCCGAGTTCCGGGAGTTCTAGCCTCCCCTTGGCGAACGACGCCCACGTCTGCCGCACCTGCGGGTACCGGAGCGCGAAATGGCTCGGACGGTGTCCCGGGTGCGATCGTTGGGGAACCCTCGAGCCGCTCTCCGACCTCCGGTCCGACAGGGCCGCCGTCGAACCCGTCCCGTGGCCCCGGCTGCCCGCGGTGGACGCGCACCGTCGTTCGACCGGTTCGACCGAGCTCGATCGTGCGCTCGGAGGCGGCCTCGTCCCCGGGTCGGTCGTGCTCGTCGGCGGGGAGCCGGGGATCGGGAAGAGCACCCTCCTCCTCCAGGCGGCCTCCGACCTCGCCGCCGGGGGAGGGAGGGTCCTCTACGTCTCCGGGGAGGAGTCTCTCCCCCAGCTCCGTCTCCGGGGGGAACGGCTCGGCGTGCGGTCCGCCGGTCTCCTCGTGCTCGCCGAAACCGACGTCGACACCGCGTGCGAGGCGGCTCGCCGCGAGACGGTCGATGCGCTCGTCGTCGACTCGATCCAGGCCGTGCGTTGCCGCGACGTCGACTCGATTCCGGGATCGGTCGCGCAGGTGCGGGAATCCGCCTCTCGTTTCGTGAACCTCGCCAAGGCGACGGGCACACCCGTCTTCCTCGTCGGCCACGTCACGAAGGACGGGACCCTCGCCGGACCGCGCCTCCTCGAACACGCCGTCGACACCGTTCTCCATTTCGAGGGGGACCGCCACCACGCCCACCGGATCCTCCGCGCCCGCAAGAACCGCTTCGGCGCTTCGGACGAGATCGGGGTCTTCGCGATGGGCGACTCCGGTCTCCGCGGCGTCCCGCACCCGAGCGAGGCGTTCCTCGCCGAGCGCCCGTCGGAGGCCCCCGGGAGCGTGGTGCTCGCCGCCCTCGAGGGCACGCGCACCCTCCTCGTGGAAGTGCAGGCTCTCGTCGGCGAGCCGTCGCAGGGGACGCCCCGGCGGACCGCCCTCGGAGTCGACGGCGGCCGTCTGGCCCTCATCCTCGCGGTTCTCGAGCGGCGCGCCGGCCTCCCGCTCGCCGCCCGCGACGTCTTCGTGAACGTCGCGGGCGGAATCGCCGTCGAGGAGCCCGCCGCCGACCTCGCGATCGCCCTTGCGATCGCGTCGAGCCTGTTGGGACGCCCGGCGCCCCTCCGTCTTCTCGCGGCGGGAGAGATCGGCCTCGTCGGGGAGATCCGCGCCGTCTCGCGCCTCACGACGAGGCTCCACGAAGGGGCGCGGATGGGGTTCGAATCCGCGGTCGTCGCCGCCTCGGCTGCGGCGTCCGACGCTCCGGCCGGCATGACTCTCGAGCGAGCCTCACACGTGCTGGAGGCCCTCGACGTCCTGCGGGAGCCCCCGCGGCCGCGCGTCTCTCAGATCGGGTAGGTATCGTCCCGGCGGTCGAGCATCCGGATCTGCCGTTCCCACTGGTGCTTGATCAGCAGGAGGATGCGGAAGGTGAGGTCGGCTTCCTTCCGCACGGGACTCCGCCAGTCCTTCTCGAGCCGGATCGTCTGCGACCAGCGGCTCTTGTCGTCGAGCAGCTTGGCGTTGAGATTCCAGCGGCCGTCCTTCTGCTGCTGCGCGTGCAGCCACTCGAGATGGGACATGAGCTGCGGGTAGCGGTTGACGAGACCCAAGCGCGCGTAGATCTCGAGATTCACGAGCATCTCGTCGAGCCCGCCGTTCTTCACGTAGAAGTCGATCGGCCGGAAGCGCACCCCCCCGCCCTTCACGAACGCGCCCTTGGCGGTGCGCACGAGTCCGATGTCGGGCGCGAGAGCCTGGTAGCCCTCGGACAGGACGTAGTCCGAGATCTTCTTGAGGCGCATCTTCGCGAGTTCGCCGTCGAGGAGCCACGGAGAGAACGCGAAGACGCGGAGGATGGCGAAATCCGGGAAGAACGGATAGTCGCGCTTCCACGCGGCGCTCCGGATCAGCGGATGGCTCGCGCCGATCTCTTCCACGGGGTTCCGCGAGACCGGATCGTCGACGAATCCGGAGCACAGGTCGAGGAGGTCGAGAACCGCCGTCCGATTCTTGTCCTCCTGGTACCCCGATCGGACGAGGAGACCGAGCGCCACGATCCGGAAGAGCCAGCGATAGTAACGTTCCCGCCGCTCGTCGGCCTTCACGACCTTCGCGAACTCGAAGAACTTGAGGTCTTTCTTCTGGGTCAGGAACGATCGGAGCGTGGCGGCCGCCTGCCGGACGGTCTTCATTTCGCGGTTCCAACCCATCTCGAGGAGCGCGGTCAAACCGTTCTCGAGCGACGGCTCCCACTTCTTCGCGTCGCCCGCGAGGGCGCGGCCGCCCCAGGTCCCGTCCTTGCGCTGCGTCCGTTGAAGCTTGACGGCGGGCGGGTAGGCTTGGACGTCCTGCCGGGCCTTCTGCACGTCGGGGTCGTCACCGCCCCGATCGAGCAGCTCCGTGAGGACGCGGTAACGGATCGGGGGGCACGCCTCCTCGAGCAGCCAAGGGGTCGGGTCGGTCCGGAGCGACGATCTCCAGTCGGTCATGGAGTCCTCCCACCGCCCGCCTCTCGAAAGGCCAGGGCGTCTTCGGCCATCCGCCGGAACCGCGGGAAGAGCGGCAGCGCGTCGTGAGGCCCCGGGGAGGCCTCGGGGTGGTACTGCACCGCGAGGAGGCACCTCTCGCGATCGAGGAAACCCTCGCACGTTCCGTCGTTGAGGCTCACGTGGGTCAGCTCGGTTCCCGCGGGCAGGGTGTCGGGGGCGACGGCGTAGCCGTGATTCTGGGATGTGACGGCGACCTTACCGCTCCGGAGGTCCTTCACCGGGTGATTCGACCCGCGATGGCCGAACTTCAGCTTGAACGTGCTCGCCCCGAGCGCGAGGGCGGCGAGTTGGTGCCCCAGACAGATCCCGAACATCGGGACTCGCCCGACGAGCCCGCGCACGGTCTCGATCGCGTAGGTCGCCGCGGCCGGATCCCCCGGCCCGTTCGAAAGGAACACGGCGTCGGGAGCGAGTGCGAGCGTGTCCGCCGCGGTGTGGTCCGCGGGCACCACCATCACGGCGAAGCCGCTTTCGTGAAGGAGCCGAAAGATGTTCCGCTTCGCGCCGAAATCGTACGCCACGCATCGCAGGCGCGACGGGGCGGGGGCCTCTCCGAGCGACGGGGCCCACCGCGCCTCGACGCCGGTCTCCCAAGCGTACGGGCGGGGACAGGTGGCCTCGCGCACGAGATCCCTCGCCTCGAGGCGCGGCACGTTCCGCGCCTTCCGCACGAGCGATTCCGGGTCCCGGTCGACCGTGGACAGGACGCCCCGCATCGCGCCCAGGGTGCGGATGTGACGCGTGAGGGCGCGCGTATCGATTTCCGCCATGCCGGGAATCTTGTGCTCGCGGAGATGTTCGTGGAGCCCCTGCGTCGCCCGCCAGTTGGACGGGGACTCCGAAAGTTCCCGGACCACGAACCCTTCCACCTGCGGCACGGCCGATTCGGGATCGACCGGATTCGTGCCGACGTTACCGATCTCCGGGCAGGTCATGATCACGATCTGCCCGCGGTAGGACGGATCGGTCAAGATCTCTTGGTAGCCGGTCATCGAGGTGTTGAATACGACCTCCCCGCCGCATTCTCCGGTTCCGCCGAACGCCCGCCCGCGGAAGACCCGACCGTCCTCGAGTGCCAGGATCGCCTCCACGTCAAACCTCCAGCGGGACCGGTCGCGCCGCGAGGCGCCCGTCCTCTTCCTCGAGAACGCCGAGCGGCAGTTCGGCATCGTGCTCGAACACGATCCAAGACCCCCGACGCGCGAGTTCGGGAAGGAGGCGGCGCTTGCTCGCGACCGCCGCGAGCGGGTCGACGTCGTAGCCCATGACCCATGCGTCGGGCACGTGCGACGCCGTCGGGACCAGATCGGCGAGAAACGTCACCGTGCGTTCGGGCGTGTCGACGCGGACGATCTGGTGGAACGGCGTGTGCCCGGGGGCGGGGACGAGACGGACCCCGCCGCCGATCCCGGTTTCTCCTTCGACGAGCCGGAGTCGCCCCTCCTTCCGAAGGGGTTCCCAATCCTCCTGCCGGTAGGAGGCGCGCGTCCTCGGATTCGATTCGCGGGCGAATTCGATCTCGCCGCGCTGCACGAAGAACTCGGCGCGGGGAAACGCCGAACGGAATCCTCCCGCCCCGTCCGGCACCGTGGACCCGCCGCAGTGATCGAAGTGCAGATGGCTGAGCACGACCCGGTCGATCTGCTCGGGGCCGACCCCCGCCGGGCGGAGGAACTCCTCGGCGCTCCGCGTGGAGAGCCCGTAGATCCCGCGGAACTTCGGGTCTCCCTTCCCCCCCGCCCCGGTATCCACGAGCGTGTTCCGCACGCCGTCCTGGATCAACAGGACGTTCATCGCGAGTTCGATCCGGTGACGATCGTCCGGCGGGCGGAGCCGCTCCCAGACGACTCGCGGAACGACCCCGAACATCGCGCCGCCATCGAGCCAGAGCGTCCCCGCTCGGAGGACGTGGAACCGCACTCCCCCGGTCTCGAACCGGATCACGGAGCGGTCTCCACCGCCCGCCCCACGAGCGGGGCGAGCTTCGCGACCCTCTCCATCATCGCCGCGAACTCCCCGGGCACGAGCGCCTGCGGACCGTCGCAAAGAGCCGCCTCCGGATCGGCGTGGACTTCGACCATCAGGCCGTCGGCCCCGGCCGCCACCGCGGCGAGCGCCATCGGCACGACGCGAGATCGAAGGCCGCACGCGTGACTCGGGTCGACCACGACGGGGAGGTGGGTCCGTTCCCGGAGCACGGGGACGACGCCGAGGTCGAGGGTGAAGCGGCTGTGCGCGGAGAAGGTTCGGATTCCACGCTCGCAAAGCACGATCTGCCGGTTTCCCTCGGCGAGAACGTACTCGGCGGCGAGCAGGAGGTCCTCGACGGTCGCCGACATCCCGCGCTTGAGGAGGATCGGCCGACCTGTCCTCGCCGCCCTCCGGAGCAGCGAGAAATTGTGCATGTTCCGGGATCCGATCTGGATCATGTCGGCCCGCTCGGCCACCCGCTCGAGGCTCTCTTCGTCCAGCGCCTCGGTGACGACCGGAAGGCCGGTCTCGGCCCGCGCCGCGTCGAGGATGTCGAGTCCGGGGGCCCCGAGACCCTGGAACCCGTAAGGGCTCGTCCGGGGCTTCCAGGCCCCTCCACGCAGCATCCCCGCGCCCGCCTCGCGTACCCTTCTCGCCGCCTCGAGGTACTGGTCGCGGCTTTCGACCGCGCAAGGACCGGCGATCACGGTCAAGGTGCCCGGCCCGAACCGGGCGGGACCGACCTCGACGACCGTCGGCTCCGGATGCCCCGAGCGGCTCGCGAGCGGCCACGCCCCCGTTCCGGACGGGGATGTCGGGGACTCCGGGTTTCCGAGGATGGGCATGGGCAGACCACTCTCTCCGAGGCGAGGCCGCCGGGAACGGGAGAGTAGCGGAACGTCACACGGGATTCAAGGGGACCGACGGGCGGAACTCCTTTCGTTGACACCCTTTGCAGCGCGTGCTACCGTCCGGCGGTCTCCTGGGGCGTGGGCTCGCGTGAACGCGCCGGGGGCCGACAGGCGCGTAGCTCAGGGGTAGAGCGCTACCTTGACACGGTAGAGGTCGGCGGTTCGAAACCGCCCGCGCCTACCAGAAGCCGTACGAGGGCGAGGTCGATCCCGTCATGTCCAAGTCGATGACCACCATCCGGGCGACTCTCCCGGACGGGAGCATCCGGGAACTCCCGATGGGGGCGACCGCGCTCGACCTGGCGGAGTCGATCGGCAAGCGCCTCGCGAAAGACGCCGTCGCCGCCCGGGTCAACGGAGTGCTCGTCGACTTGAAGGCCGCTCTCCCGCACGACGCCCGGGTCGAAATCGTCCTGCCGGGCGATCCCGACGCGTTGCACGTCCTCCGGCACTCGACGGCCCACGCGACCGCCCAGGCGGTGCAGGAGCTCTTCCCCGGGACGAAGATCGGACAGGGGCCGGTGATCGAGCACGGCTTCTACTACGACTTCGACCGCGAGGAGCCGTTCACCCCCGAGGACCTCGCCCGCATCGAGGAACGGGTGCGGGAGATCATCGCCCGCGACCTTCCGATCGAGCGCCTCGACCTCCCCCGCGAGGAGGCGGTCGCGTTCTTCGAGAACGAGGGAGAGCCTTACAAGATCCACTTCGCGACCACCAAGGGAGGAGACACCGTCTCGATCTACCGCCAGGGCGGCTGGACCGACTTCTGCCGCGGCCCGCACGTCCGCTCGACCGGCGCCCTCCGCGCCTTCAAGCTGCTGTCGGTTGCCGGGGCCTATTGGCTCGGCGACGAGAAGAACAAGATGCTCCAGCGCATTTACGGCACGGCGTTCTTCACGGAGCGCGAGCTCGAAGAGCACCTGAGGCTCCTGGAGGAGGCCCGCAGGCGCGACCACCGGCGGCTCGGCCGCGAACTCGACCTCTTCCTCTTCCATCCGTACGCGCCCGGCTGCGCGTTCTGGACGCACCGCGGCACGACGCTCTTCAACGTCCTCAACGAGTTCATGCGGGAGCTTCAACGCGAGGACTACCTCGAGATCAAGACCCCGCTCCTGTACAACAAGCGCCTGTGGGAGTTGTCCGGGCATTGGGGGAAGTACCGAGAGAACATGTTCCTCGTTCTCGACAGCGAGTCGGGGGAGCACGACTTCTCCCTCAAGCCGATGAACTGCCCGTCGCATCACGTCTTCTACGCCACGCGGACCCATTCCTACCGCGAGCTGCCGCTCCGCTTCACGACCTACGACGTCCTGCATCGGAACGAGGTGTCCGGCGCCCTCTCCGGACTGACGCGGGTTCGCCAGTTCCAGCAGGACGATTGCCACATCTACCTGCGGGAAGACCAGATCACCGACGAGGTCCGGCGCCTGACCCGTTTCATCCTCGATTACTACCGGCATTTCGGTCTCGAGGCGACGCTCAAGTTCGCCACCCGCCCCGAGCAGCGGATCGGGGACGACGCGATGTGGGATCGCGCGGAGGCCTCTCTCCGTGCGGCGCTCGAGGCGACCGGGCTTCCGTTCGAGCACAAGCCGGGGGACGGCGCCTTCTACGGACCGAAGATCGATTTCGACGTCGCCGACTCGCTCGGCCGGAAGTGGCAGCTCGGGACGATCCAGCTCGATTACGCGGCCTCGGAGCGGTTCGACCTCTCCTACGTCGGTGAGGACAACGCCCCCCACCGCCCCGTCGTCATCCACCGCGCGGTGAACGGCTCGTTCGAGCGGTTCATCGCGATCCTGATCGAGCACTTCGGCGGCGCCTTCCCGCTCTGGCTCGCGCCGGAACAAGTCCGCGTCCTTCCGATCACCGATCGCGTGCTCCCCTACGCCCGGCGGGTGCGCGAGGCGTGCGCCGCGGCCGGGCTCCGCGCCCAGATCGACGAGCGGGGCGAGAAGATCGGCGCGAAAATCCGCGACGCCCAGCTCATGAAGATCCCCTTCATGCTCGTCCTCGGCGACCGGGAGGCGGAATCGGGATCCGTCGCGGTCCGCTCGCGCCGGAAGGGGGATCAGGGGGCCGAGCCCCTCGAAACGTTCCTGACGACGGCCGCGGAGGCGATCCGCGCGCGGAGCAACGAAGTCTAGGCCCTACGAGGAGAGACCATCCCATGCCCAAGCTCAAGTCCCATCGCGGAGCGGCCAAACGGTTCAAGAAGACGGCCTCGGGGAAGTTCAAGCGTTCCAAGGCGTACAAGAGCCACATCCTGACGAAGAAGACCACCAAGCGGAAGCGCGCGCTCGACATGCCGACCCTCATCTCGAAGGCGGACCAGAAGAAGGTCGAGCGGATGCTCCCCTACTGAAGGGAAGCGCGCCCCATTCCCGCCGAGCGGAGCCCGAGTCGCTCCGACGGCCCAGGAGTCGTCGATGCCCAGAGTCAAGCGCGGAAACAAGAGGCGTCTCAAGCGGAAGAAGATCCTCCGCAGGGCGAAGGGGTACTATCTCGCGAAATCGAAGCTCTACCGCATCGCGAAACAGCAGGTCGAGCGCTCGGGGAACTTCGCCTTCCGCGACCGGCGCGCGCGCAAACGGGATTTCCGGCGCCTCTGGATCGTCCGCATCAATGCGGCCGCGAGAAGCCACGACATGTCGTACTCCGCCCTGATGCACGGGCTCAAGGTCGCGGGGGTCGCGCTCGATCGGAAGCTCCTGGCGGAGCTCGCCGTCCACGACCCGGCGGCCTTCGGACAGGTTGTCCAGGCCGCCCGCCAGGCGGCCGCCGCGGCCTGATCGGTCCGCGATGGCGTCCGAGCTCGATCGCGTCGAGGAGGCGTTCCGAGCGGACCTGTCCGCCGCGGCCGACCGAGCCGTCGCGGTCGACGCCGTGCGGGTCCGTTACCTCGGCAAGAAGGGGATCCTCACCTCGCTCCTGCGGGGGCTCGGGTCGTTGCCTCCGGACGAGCGCAAGGCGTCGGGCCGAGCGGTCAACGCGCTCAAGGAGCGGATCGAATCGGCGCTCGCCGAAGCGGCGGAGCGCGCCGCCGATCGCGCGAGGCTCCTCGCCCTCGAGTCCGAGCGTCTCGACCCGACCCTACCCCCTCGTGTCCGCCCGAGGGGAGCCCTCCATCCCGTGACCGCCGCGCGCCGCGATCTCGAGGCGATCTTCCGGAGCATGGGGTTCTCCGTCGAGTCGGGCCCCGAAGTCGAGGACGACTTCCACAACTTCGAGGCGCTCAATCTCCCTCCCGGCCACCCGGCCCGGGACGCGACGGACACGTTCTACCTCGAGGGGGGCCTCCTCCTCCGCACCCACACCTCCCCGGTTCAGATCCGGACGATGCGGGCCTCGAAGCCTCCGATCCGGATGATCTGTCCGGGACGGGTCTACCGGCGCGACCTCGACGCCACCCATCTTCCGATGTTCCACCAGGTCGAAGGGCTCGTCGTCGACGAGGGAATCTCGCTCGCGGATCTCAAGGGAACCCTGGCCGCGGTGTGGTCCCGGTTCTTCGGGGAGGAGGTGCGCGTGCGACTTCGGCCCGGTTACTTCCCCTTCGTCGAACCCGGGTGCGAATACGACATCTCCTGCCGCGTCTGCCGCGGAACGGGCTGCCGGGCTTGCAAGGAGAGCGGATGGCTCGAACTCGGAGGGGCCGGCATGGTCCACCCGGCGGTGTTCGAGGCGGTGGGGATCGACCCGGAACGGTACACCGGTTTCGCCTTCGGGCTCGGCATCGACCGGATCGCGATGCAGCAGTGGCAGGTCGACGACCTGCGCCTCCTCGTCGACAACGACGTGCGGTTCCTTTCCCAATTCGCGTAAGGGGACCCCGTGCGCGTCTCGCTCCGCTGGCTTCGAGAAATCCTCCCGATCGACGCCTCGCCCGAGGCGATCGCCGACGCCCTCACGGGACGGGGCCTTCCCGTCGACTCGGTGGAGCGCTCCGGCGACGATGTCGTCCTCGACGTCGACGTTCCCGCCAACCGGCCGGACATCCTCGGGCATCGCGGAGTGGCCCGGGAGATCCGCGCGGCGTTCGGCGGAGCCGTCGATCCCCTTCGACCGCCCCGCACCCGTGCCGGCGCGCCGGCCTCGTCGGCGGTCACCGTCCACATCGACGATCCCGCTCGCTGCGCCCGCTACGTCGCGGGGATCGTTCGCGGGGTGCGTGTCGCTCCCTCGCCGCCATGGGTCGTCGCGCGTCTCGAGGCGTGCGGCCTCCGCTCGGTGAACAACGTCGTGGACGCCTCGAACCTCGCGATGATGGAACTGGGCCAGCCCGTCCACTTCTTCGACCTCGCGAGAATCGAGGGGCCGGAAATCCGGGTGCGCGGCTCCCGGCGCGGAGAGACGCTCCTCACCCTCGACGGCGTGACGCGTGCGCTCCCGGAGGACACCCTCGTGATCGCGGACGCCTCCCGACCCGTCGCCCTCGCCGGCGTGATGGGAGGGGCCGGCACCGAGATCCACGCGCGGACGACCGACGTGCTGGTCGAGGCGGCGTGGTTCGCCCCTGCCGCGGTCCGCGCGGTCTGCCGGGGTCTCGGGATCGTCACGGACGCAGCGCAGCGGTTCGAACGGGGCGCAGATCCCGAAGCGCCCCCCGCGGCGGAGGAGCTTTCCGCGCGACTGCTCGAGGAACTCGCGGCAGGAATCCCCGCCCCGGGGCCGGTCGACGCTCACCCCGCCCCCCGCTCCCAACGCCGCTCGTCCGTGCGCCTCACCCGGGCGTCGACCCTGCTCGGGTTTCCCGTCTCCGCGGACGACGCCGCCGCCGCGCTCGGCGCGGTCGAACTGCGGCCCGAGCGGCTCGACGCGGACACGCTTTCCGTCGCGGTTCCCTCGTGGCGCGTCGACCTCGAAGGAGAAGCCGATCTCGTGGAGGAGATCGGCCGCCACCTCGGTTACGACCGCGTCCCCGACCGCCTCCCACCGGGGATCGCCTCGACGCCGGTGAATCCTCCACCCCCGATCGAGGAAGCCGTCCGGGACCTCCTCGCCGGGCTCGGATTTCACGAGTCCGTGTCCTACGCGATGATCGGGGCCGGAGAAGACGATCCGTTCGTCCGACCCGGGGCTGCTTCCGCGATTCGCCTCGTGAACCCGATCACCGAGGGGCTCTCCCACCTCCGCCGTTCCCTCCTTCCGGGTCTCGTCGGCGCGGCGGCGCGGAACGTGAGGCGCGGTGTGGAGGAGGTGCGCCTCTTCGAGGTCGCCCGCGTCTTCTCCGGTCGCGGCCCCGGGGAGTTTCCCGCCGAGCCGCTGCGCGCCGGCTTCGTGTGGGCGGGTTCGGGAGACCCCCCGCACTGGAGTGCCACGCCCCGACCGGCCGATCTCTTCGACGCCGCGGGGGTGGTGGAGGCGATCCTCGCCTCGGCCCGGCGGGACCCGACGTTCCCTCGCGAGGCCGACCTCCGGCCCGGATTCCATCCGGGCCGGAGCGTCGCCTGGAAGGCCGGGGAGGCGACCATCGCCTGGTGCGGCGAGATCCACCCCGAGATCCGGCGTTCGCTCGACATCCCCGCCTCCCTCCTTGCCGCCGAGGTCGATTTGAGCCTGCTCCACGCCCTTCCTGCCGCCGCGCGCGCCGCACGCCCGGTTCCGAAAGTCCCGGCGGTCCGGCGGGACCTTTCGGTTGTCCTGGAGCGGGGAACCCTGGCGGCCTTCCTCATGGAGCGGCTCCGCGCCGTCCCCGCTCCCGAGCCGGTCGACATCCGCATCGTCGATCGCTACGTGGGCCCCCCCCTCGATCCCGGCGAATCGGCGGTCACGGTGCGTGTTATGCTCCAACCGCTCGAGCGGACCCTCTCCGAGGAGTCGATCGAGCGTTACCGCCAAGAACTCGTGGCGGCCGTGTCGAGCGCGGCCGGGGTTCGGATGCGGGAGTGACGGCCGGAGGCGCTTCGGTGAGCGAGGATCTGTTGAACGCCCTCGAGAGCAGGGTCGACGAGGTGGCGCGCGAGTGCCGTCGGTTGAAGGCGGCGAACGAAGCCCTCCGCGAGGGATCCGAGCGGAGGCGCGCTGCGGCCGTCGCGTCCCGGACGAAGGTCAGGGAGACCGTGCGCGACCTGCGGTCGGTCCTCACCTCCGCGGTCCGGATCCTCAGGGAGGACCGGGGAGCATGACGGAGTCGCCACAGGACGTCGCCACCTCCGTCACGATTTACGGGCGGACGTACCGTCTGCGCGGAAGCGGCGAATCCGGCTACCTCGAGCGGCTCGCCGCGGAGGTCGATCGAAGGATGCGGGAGGTGGCGGAGGCCACCGGAACCGCCGACACGATGAAGGTGGCGATCCTCGCCGCCCTCAACATCATGGACGATTGCTTGCAGGCCCGGAGCCAGCAGTTCTCGGTCGATATCCGGGAACGGCTCGGGCGCATGACCGCCCTCCTCGACGAGATTCTCGTCGACGGGAGCGGCAACCCCCGGAACGCCGCAACGGACGGCGGGGAGACGACACGTGCGTGAAGCGAGAACGAAACGACCGGAAGACCGCGATTCCGGAACCCCTGTGGGGTGCGTGATGGGCCGAACGCCTTGAGCCTATCTCCGTACCGGGAGCCCCGATCGACGCCGCGGTGAGCACGCCCCCCGCGGGGGGAAGCCTGAAGCGGCGGTAGGGATTCCCACCTGAAGGACCGGGTTCATCCGGCCCGGCCCACACGGCCCACGCGGGGGTTTCGTCCGGGGCCTCGTTCGTCTCCTCGCCACGCGTCGGTCCTCGAAGCCCGGCGGCATCCGTCGGCGCGGTACGGTCGCGCCGGGAGGCGGAAGCGTGTTGGGCTCGATCGACATTGCCGGCCACCCCGACCTCGTGGCCGCCGTCGCGGCTCTCCTCTTGATCGGAATGGGAGCCTACGGGGCCCGGAAGATCGTCTCCCGCGCCCGGCGGGAAGCCGCCCGTCTCGTCTCCGAGGCGCGGGACGAGGCGGAGGCCAGGGCGAAGGAGATCCTGGTCGCCGCCCAGGAGACGTCGGTCGCGGCCGAGGAGGAGGCCGAGCGCAGGAACCAGGAGCTCGACGCCCGGGAGGCGGCCCTCGAGACCCGGATCCGTCAGTTCGAGCAGGACGGGGCCGACCTCGACCGCAAGCGAAGCGAAGTCGAGCGGCGTCTCGAATCCGCGAGGCGAGCGGAGCAGCGAGCCGGCGAAGCCCTCTCCCGCGCCGAGGTCCTGCTCGCCGAGAGGACGGCGGCCCTCGAGGCGGTCTCCGGCCTGACCGCGGCAGAGGCACGCGCGGAGGTCATCGCGCGAGCCGAGGAGACCGCCCGCGCGGAAGCCGCGCGTGCCGCGCGGCGGATCGAGGAGGAGGCGAGGGACCGGGCGCGAGGAGAAGCCCTCCGCATCCTCGTCCAGGCGACGCAGCGAATCCCGATCCGGGAGGCGATCGAGTCGACCGTGACCTTCATCGAACTGCCGAGCGACGAGATGAAAGGCCGGATCATCGGCCGCGAGGGCAGGAACATCCGCGCCCTCGAGCATGCGACCGGGATCGACGTCATCGTGGACGACACGCCGCGCGCGATTCTCGTCTCCTCGTTCGATCCGGTACGCCGCGAGATCGCGCGGCTCGTGATCGCCCGGCTGATCGAAGACGGCCGCATCCACCCCGCCCGGATCGAGGAAACCGTCGCGAAGATCCGCGAGGAGTTCGACGCCCACGTCGAGCAGATCGGACAGGAGGCGGTGTTCTCCCTCGGCCTGGCGGAGTTGAACCCACGTCTCGCGCGCCTCGTGGGCCGGATGAAGCTCCGGTACCACCACGGACACAACCTCCTCCAGCACTGCGTGGAGACGGCGTTGATCGCCGCCCACATGGCCGCGGAATTCGGCGCGCGGGAGGAGATCGCGCGACGGGCCGGGCTCTTCCACGAGATCGGGAGGGTCGACGAATCGAGCACCGGCCACCCGATCCTCGCCTCCGCCGAACTCGCGGGCCGTCACGGGGAACGCGAGGAAGTGGTCGAGGCGATCCGCTCCCTGCATCCCGACCACGAGCCGCGAATCGTCGAGGCGCTCCTCCTGCGAACCGCCAACCGAGTGTCGGAGAACCGCCCCGGGGCACGGAAGGACAACCTCGAGGTGTTCCTCGAACGCCTTTCCCGCCTCGAGGAGATCGCCTGCCGTTTTCCCGGAGTCGTGCAGGCCTACGCCATCCGGGCGGGGAAGGAGCTTCGCGTGACGGTCGACACCGCGTCGGTTTCCGACGAGCGCGCGGCCGCCCTGTCCCGCGAGATCGCGCGCGCCGTGGAACACGAGGCCAGCTACTCCGGCGAGGTCCGCGTGAGCGTCGTCCGAGAGACCCGCGCGGTCCAGTTCGCGGTCTGAGCGGTGCGCATCGCCCTCGTCGGAGACGTGGTGGGCGGCGCCGGGCGGCGCGTCCTACGGAAGGGCCTGAACCGGCTGCGCGAGGAGCACCGCCCCGACCTCGTGATCGTCAACGGCGAGAACGCGGCCGGCGGAGCCGGACTGACCCCCGCGACGGCGGACGAGATCTTCCGCGCCGGGGCCGACGTGATCACGACCGGAAACCACGTCTGGGATCGGAAGGAGATCCTTCCCTATCTCGACGAGGAGGCGCGCCTCCTGCGTCCCGCCAACTACCCCGAGCCCGCTCCCGGACGCGGGGTCTGCATCGCGGAGGCGGGAAACGGCATTCCGGTCGGCGTCGTCAACCTGATCGGCCGGGTCTTCCTCTCCGACGTCGACGACCCGTTCCGCGCGGCCGATGCGATTCTGAGGCGGCTCCACGGGCGATGCCCCGTCGTCGTGGTCGACTTCCACGCGGAAGTGACGAGCGAGAAGGCGGCGCTTGCCTGGCATCTCGACGGTCGCGTCGCGGCCGTGCTCGGCACGCACACCCACGTTGCGACCGCGGATGAGCGGATTCTCCCCGGCGGCACCGCGTTCCAGACCGACGTCGGGATGACCGGTCCCCGCGATTCCATCATCGGCGTCTCCCCCGCCTCGGTCCTCGAGCGCTTTCGGACCCAACGCCCCGTTTCCTTTTCCGCGGCGGAGGGGCTCGCGGAGATGGCGGCGACGGTCGTCACCGTCTCCCCGGACACCGGCCTCGCCGAGGGGATCGTGCGGTTCGTCCATCGAGAGGAGGCGCCATGAGCGGGAGCGACGACGCGCGCACCGGCCGGCTGCGCCGCATTCGCGACGTCGTCGACCGAGCGCTCGACCTCCGCCTCCCCTCCCCCGAAGGGCCCGCGGCCCGTCTCCACGCGGCGATGCGCTACGCCGTGCTCGGAGGAGGCAAGAGACTCCGTCCGGCGCTCTGCCTCGCCGCCTGCGAGGCGTGCGGCGCCGACCCGGACCGCGTCGTCGGACCTGCGGCGGCGATCGAAATGATCCACACGTATTCCCTCGTCCACGACGACCTGCCGGCGATGGACGACGACCCCCTCCGCCGGGGGCGCCCCACCGTGCACGTCGCGTTCGGAGAGGCGGAAGCGATCCTGGCCGGCGACGCGCTGCTCACCCTCGCCTTCGAGGTCCTCGCCCGCGAGCCGGAGGACCCTCGGTTCGCGGAGCGTCGCGCGGAGGCGGTCGCCGTCGTCGCCGCGGCTGCGGGTGCGGCGGGGATGGTCGGAGGGCAGATGGCCGATCTCGAATCGGAACGCTCGGAAGTCGAGCCGGCTCGACTCGACTGGATCCACGCGCACAAGACCGGCGCCCTCCTCGCGGCGAGCGTCGAGGTCGGGGCGATCCATGCGGGCGCGGGGGAAAAGGCGCGCGCGGCCCTCGTCGACTTCGGGCGGAATCTCGGGATGGCCTTCCAGATCGTCGACGACATCCTGGACGTCACCGCGACCGCCGAGGAACTCGGGAAGACCCCGGGGAAGGACGCTCGCTCGGGCAAGGGAAGCTACGCGGCGCGGTTCGGAGTCGACGGCGCGCGGAACGAGGCGGAGCGATTCCGCGATCGTGCGATCGAGGCGCTCGCCGCCCTGCCCGGCGACACCTCCTTCCTCGAGTCGCTCGCCCGCTACGCGCTCGGCCGCAAGGGATGACCGGCCCCAGGGAACGCCCCCGGCTCGACGCCGTCCTCGTCCTCCGGGGTCTCGCTCCGACCCGGAGCCAGGCGCAGGCGCTCGTCCTCGCCGGGCGGGTCCGATCGGAGGGGCGCCGCCTCGACAAGCCGGGCGAGCGGGTCCGCCCCGACCTGCCGCTCGAGATCGACCCCGGACCCCGGTGGGTCGGCCGCGGCGGGGAGAAGCTCGAAGGCGCGATCGAGCGCCTCGCGATCGATCCCGCCGGGCGCGACGTGCTCGACGTCGGATCGTCGACGGGGGGGTTCACCCAGGTCCTCTTGGCGCGGGGCGCGGCGCGGGTCGCCGCGGTCGACGTCGGCCGCGGGCAGCTCGACTGGAGCCTCCGGAACGATCCCCGGGTCTCGGTCCTCGAGGGGCGGAACGCGCGCCATCTGAGCCCCGCCGATCTTCCCTTCGTCCCTTCGCTTGCGGTGATCGATGTATCCTTCATCTCGCTCCTGCTCGTGATCCCGGCCGTCGTCCGTTGCCTCGCTCCCGGAGGAGAGATCGTGGCGCTCGTGAAGCCGCAATTCGAGGTGGGTCGTCGTCTCGTCGGTCGGAACGGGGTCGTGCGAGATCCGGCCCTGCACCGCGACGTGCTCTCGCGCCTGGCCTCGCGCGCGGAGGCGGACGGCTGGGGTCTCCGGGCGATCGTCCCGTCGCCGATCCGAGGGGCGGAGGGAAACGTCGAGTTCTTCGTCCTCCTGCGGCCCGGCGGGCCCGCCGCGGAACGACACGGGACCGCGCGCCGGATCGAGGAGGCGATCGACGAGGCCCACGGAGACGCCCGGTGAAGATCCCCGCTCCCCGAGCCCCGAAACGTGTGGCGATCGTCTCCAAACGCGGGGTCCCCGAGGGGCTCCGCATCGCCGCGGAACTCGGGGGGTGGCTTCCGGCACGGGGGGTTGCCGTCCGCTACGACCGGAGCACCTCGACGGCCCTCGGCAGGAAAGACGGATTCGCCGACGGTACCCTCCCGAAGGACACCGATCTCGCCATCGTCGCCGGAGGCGACGGCACGCTCCTGTCCGTGGCCCGGGCGGCGGCCCCGCTCGGGGTGCCGATTCTCGGGGTCAACTTCGGCGGTCTGGGATTCCTCTCCGAGCTCCATCCCGACGAGCTCTTCGACGGCCTCGAAGAGATCCTCGCCGGACGCTACACCCTCGAGAACCGGCGGACCCTACGGGTGCGGATGAGGCGCGGTCGGCGCGCGCTCGGAACCCACGTCGCACTCAACGACGCGGTCCTCGCGAAGAGCCGGCAACCGCGGATGATCACGGTGGAGCTCCGGCTCGACGGATCGGCGGTCGCGACGATCACCGGCGACGGCATGATCGTCTCGACGGCTACGGGTTCGACCGCCTACAACCTTTCCGCCGGGGGGCCCCTGCTCGATCCACGCATGGACGCCTTGGTGCTGTCTCCGATCTGCCCCCACACGCTCGCCTACCGCCCGATCGTCGTGCCGGGGCACGTCCGCGTCGAGATGCGCGTCCGGAACGTGCGGGACGAAGAGGCGTTGCTCACGATGGACGGCCAGGTGGCGGTTCCCCTCCGCGATCTCGACCTCGTGGCCGTTGAACTGCACGACCGTCCGGCGCACCTCGTCCGCGTCGCCGGCCGGGGCTTCTTCGAGGTCCTGAACGAGAAGCTCGGCTGGGGATCCCGTTGATTTCCCCGCAAGCGCCGCGTCTCCTCCGCAAGGAGGTCGTCGGCTGGTGCGCCTTCGATTTCGCCAATTCCTCCTACACGACCCTGATCGTCACGGTCGCCTACTCCGTGTATTTCCGCGAGGCGGTCGTGGGGACGGGAAACCGCCTCGGCGACTGGTACTGGGGGCTGTCCGGAATCCTGGTCAACGTTCTCGTGATCCTCACCTCTCCGATCCTGGGCGCCCTCGCCGACTACTCCGGCCGCAAGAAGCGCTACCTGCGCATCACGGTGATCCAGACCGTCGCGGCGACCGCAGCCCTCGCCCTCGTCCAACCCGGCGAGATCGTTTGGGGAATGGCCCTCTTCGTGATCGCCTCGATCGGATTCGAGGGCGGGTACATCTTCTACAACGCGTTTCTCCCGGAGATTGCCGATTCCCGCACCATGGGGAGGATCTCCGCGCTCGCCTGGGGAACGGGCTTCGCGGGGGGCCTCCTCTCCGTCGCCGTCTGCCTGCCGCTGATCGGCAAGGCGCTCGTCGGTCCCGACGGATCGCTCGATCCCGAGGCGGTCTCCGGGTACCGCGCGTCGTTCGTGGTGGTCGCGCTCTTCTTCGCCCTCTTTTCCGTCCCGACGTTTCTGTGGCTCCGAGAGTCGCGACCCCAGGGGAGCTACTCCCGCCTTTCGGAATACGCCGCCGTCGGGTTCCGCCGCGTGGCCGACACCCTGGCGCACCTCCGCCGGTACCGGGAAACGGCGAAGTTCGTTCTCTCCTACGTCTTCTTCTTCGGCGGGGTGAACGTCGTGATCAAGTTCAGCGCGATCTTCGTCGCACGGAGCTTCGGCGTCCAAGGGGCGGCCCTCGCGATGCTCTTCATCGTCACGAATGTGATCGCGCTCGTCGGGACTCTCCTCGCCGGGTGGCTCGCGGACGCGATCGGCCAGAAGGTCGCCCTCCTCCTGACCCTGGGGCTCTGGACCGGGGTGGTCCTCGTCGGGGCCTTCGGCGACGGGAGATCCGCGCTCTGGCTGATGGCGGCGGGAGCGTCGGTCGGCATGGGGAGCACCCAGTCGATCGCCCGGGCACTGATGGCGCGCTTCGCTCCCCCCACCCGAGAGAGCGAGTTCTTCGGCTTTTACGTGCTCGCCGGGCAGGTCGGCTCGATCCTCGCCTTCTTCGTGTTCGGCGCCGTATCGAGCGTCTCCGGGGACCAGCGCCTCGCGATCCTCTGGACCGTACCCTTCTTCGTCCTCGGCTTCGTCATCCTGGCCCTCGTGGACGCAGCCCGGGGAGAGCGGGAGGCCCGCTCGGCGGCCTGATCCCCCGCCGCCTTGCGCCCCGGTGACCGCGGCCCCGATATTCCCCCCCGTGCGGGAGATCGACAAGCGCGCCCTGGGAAGGAGGATCCGGGAGGTCCGCCGTGAAGCGGGGCTCCGGCAGAGGGAACTCGCCGCGTTCCTCGGGACGACCCAGTCGGCGATCCACAAGTACGAGCGCGGCGTCATCCCCGAGCCGCGGCGGCTGCTCGAGATCGCCCGCGTCGGCGAGACCACCGTCGAGTGGCTCCTGACGGGCCGCCACGGCGAGACCGCGGGGAGCCAAAGGCGACGTCCGTCCGACCGAACGCTCCGGATGGCCGAGGAGATCGAGAGGTTGGCCGGAAACGACCGGGAGCGCGTCGAGCTCGCGGTCCGCATCCTCCGGGTCGCGGAAGGCGCGGCGGGCGAGGATCCCGAAGCGAGCCTCCCGGAGCTCCGCCGCGCCGTCGAGGCCGCCCGCCGCGTGCAGCGGGCGATCGTCCGCCTGCTCCTCGACGATGCCGCCGCGAAACTCACCCCCTAGGGGGCGGCCGCAGCCTCCCGAAACCTCCGTGCACAGAAGTCCGCCCCGAGCAGGGCGACGAAGGCCCCGGCACGGGGCCCCCGCGGTTTCCCGAGGATGGCGACGTAGACCGCGCGGAAGGCGTCTGTCGCGTTCAACCCCGGGACCTCGCGCGCGACTTCGTGAATCAACGCGTGGACCGCCTCCCCATCGAGCGTCGGGTCGAGGCGCTCCGCGAGCCGACCCAACAGCCGCCGCTGCGGACCGCTCAGCCCGGCAGCCTCCACCGGAAGGCTCTCGCGGACTTCGAACCGCATGTCCTCCGGGGCGAAGTCGTCGAGCCAACGCCGCGCGTACTCGAGCCGGCTCGCGACCGCCTCGCGCGCGACCGAGCCGTAACCGCCGCGAAGGAGGGTCTCGACGACTCGGTCCACGTCGAAGCGGACCGCCTGCGCCACGAGCACGAGGTGCCGGAACGGAACGCCCAGCGGGAGAAACCCCGCGGCGCGGGACAGCTCGACGGCGCGGGCGTCGCGCCCCGCGGCGTGGGCGTCTTCCATCTCGTCCACGAGATCGAGGAGGGGAACCCCAGGGTCGAGCGCGATCGTCCGGTTCGGCCGCTCCCGCATGACGAGGTAGCGGAGGGCGTCCGGGGGAACCACCTCGAGCGCCCGGGCGATCGAGAGGACGTTCCCCTTGCTCGACGACATGTCGCCCCGACCTTTCAGGGAGATCCACTCGTAGGCGAGGGGAAGCGGCGGCTCCCAACCGAAGACGTCCCGGCTGATCCGGACACCCGTGTCGTACGACCCTCCGCGCGTGGCGTGGTCTTTCCCGAACGGCTCGACCGTGACGCCGAGGGTCCTCCAGCGCGCGGGCCAGTCGACGCGCCAGGTCAGCTTCCCCCCTCCGGCGATCGGAACGGTCCCGCGCGCGCCGCATCGACACTCGAAGTCGACGGTCTCCGCGCTCTCCGAGAAGCCGACGACCCTCGCGTCGGTGATCTTTCCGCAGCCGGGACAGAGCGGATTGTACGGGGACCAATCTTCCGGAATCGTCTTCCCGGTCAGGTCCGCGAGGATCGCCGCGATCCGGTCTCGGCCCGCGAGGGCGTCGACGACCGCGCGGTTCATCCGCCCCGACTTGTAGAGCCGGTCGGCCGGCTCCACCTCGACTTCGACGTGAAGGCGCTCGAGGGAGGCGAGGAAAGGGGCGAGGAAATGGTCCGCGTACGAGAGGTGACCGCCGCACGGGCAAGGGATCTCGGAGAGGGGCCGCCCGACCAGGGGGGCGTAGACGGAAGCGTCGAGGAAGGGGTAAACGCGACGGAGCGGGTCGAAGTTGTCCGCGACGTAGTTGAAGCGGGGCGTGGCCCCCGCGTCCCGGAGGGCGCGGAAGACGGCGTCCGCGGTCAGGACCTCCCGCATGTTCCCGATGTGGATCTCCCCGGAAGGGGAGATCCCGCTCGAAACCACCGGAGGCCGACCGGTCGCGATCGCGGCCCTCGCCGTCTCGTCGGCCCAGTGCGTCCTCGGCGCCCCACCCTCGCTCATCGTTCTCGCTCCCCGCGGGAAAGGCGAGACAGTACATCGGAGACTCTCGCCGCGTCCACGACGTCGACGATCTTGTGGCGGCGAGGAGCGTTATGGTAGAAACCGGGAGGCGCAGCCGCGCCCGGAGACCTCCATGGAGCGATTCAGCCTGCGAGAAGCCGCGACGCGCACCTCCCTGTCGGTCACCACGTTGCGGCGGTACATCCGAAGCGGCCGTCTGCGCGTGGAGAAGCAGAACGGGCGCTTCGGCCCGGAGTATTTCGTTTCCCCCGACGACCTGGCCGCCGCGGGGCTCGATCTCGCGCCGGCATCCCCTCCGGCCTTGCGGACGGGTACGGACCTCCCGGCGGTCCCGCTCGAGCGTTTCCTGCGCGAGTCGGTCCCTGGCGACCTTTATCGCGAACTGCAGATGAAACACGAACAGCTCCTCGTGCAGTACGGCATGGTCCGCGCCGCCGGTCTCCGGTACGTCGAGACGAGGGACGAGTCGGAGTCCCGTCTCCGCCGCATCGAGGAACTCGAAGGCCAGATCGGAAGGCTCAAGGAGTCGTTCGCGCAAGAGGCAGGAGAGCTCCGCCGGAGGGCCCGTGCCGCCGAACTCGCCGCCGAGGGGTTCAAGCTCGAGGCGGCCGCTCTCCGCGAAAAGGTGCGGGGGCTAGAGATGTTGACGCGAAACGCCGTGACGAGCGAGACGATCGACCGGAAGTTCGAAGAGATCCTCTCGCAGACGCGTCGCGTCGAGCGTCTCGAAAGCCGTGCCGCGGGGATTCCCCCCGGCTGGGTGCCTCCCCCTGCCGAGCCGACCGATCACTGACCCGACAGTCGCTCCTCCTTCCGGAGCCAGACCAGCCGCCAGAGACCGAAGAGGTTCACCCGTTCGATCCTCTCGACACGGAGTCCCGGGGTTCGCGTCACGGTTTCGAGAGGCAGGTCGAGCCGGAAACCGATCCACTGCGTCGCAGGCGTGAGCCAGCCGTCGATCTGGTGCATCCCCGGGGCCCGGCTCCGAAAGCGATTCACCACCGCGACGACCCCTCCGGGACGGCACACGCGGGCCGCTTCCGCCATGACTCGGGAAGGGTCGGAAACGACGGAGACGACGTACGGGGCGATGACGGCGTCGAAGCACCCGTCCGGAAACTGCAGGGAGAGGGCGTCCATGCGTCGGAGCTCGACCCCCGACCGGCCGAGACGCTCGAGACGTGTCCGCGCCCGGTCGAGCATCGCGTCGGTGATGTCGATCCCGGTGACGTGGCACGAACGCGGGTAGAGCGGAAGGGACAGACCCGTGCCGACGCCGATCTCGAGAATCCGGTCGCCCGGCGAAACGGGCAAATTCGTGACGGCGGCGCGCCGCCCGGGTCCGAGGGCCCAGTCGAAGAACCCGTCGTAGACCCGCGCGAGGATCGAGTAGACCTTCTCCGTCCGGCGGGACTCTTGCGCCACCTGCTCCGGGGTGGAGACTCGATTCACGGGGGCTCCTGATCGAAAAGCCGCGCGATTCTAGCACGGGATCGGACTCGGTCTTTGCGGAGCGCGAACCGCACCGGAAGGCGCGAGGGAGCCCGCGATCCTTGACTCCCCTGCCCAGGTCGGGTAGCGTTTCGGGTCCCTTTCCCGGGGGAAACACGGAGGTCGAACACATGCGCTTGGTCGGAAGGGTCCTCACCCTGGCGGGGATCGTTCTCGTCGCGGCGGCCTGCGATACCAACCAGCCGACCGGAATCGAAGGGGGCACCGCCGTCCTCGAGTATCGGGTGGAGTCGACCCGGGATCCCGCGCCGGGCGTTCAAAACGTCTTCGAAGCGATCGTCTACCCGGACCTTCGCGTCGACTCGAACGGGGACATGGTCGCCGACGACGTCATTCCCGCGCGGAACGAGTTCAACGCGCCGCCCGTCTGCATCCTCGGCGACTCCACGACGGCGCTCGTGCCCTGGGGGATCGGTTTCGAAATCAGCGTGGTTCGGGCGGGCACCACCGTCCCCGTCGTGATCGACACGACCCAGTCCGGCACGGGGAACTTCGCCTTCTCGCGGGTCACCAAGTACGACGAGACGGGCACTCCCCGCCCCGACCAGCCGATCACCCCTCCTGTCCCCGTCAGCGGCGGCCGCACCGCGCTCGCGTACACGAACGGAACCGACACCCATACCGGCAGCGCCGTCTACCAGCGGAACTGTGCGTCGGTCAGCGAGATCCCGCCCTACGAAAACACCACGTTCACGGTCGGCCGCGGCGATCTGATCCAGGTCTCGGCACGGCGCGACGCCGCGGGCCTGGTCGGGAGGCCGGCGAGGTTCACGATCGAACTGCTCGTCAACGGCGCCCCCGTGGAGGTTCGCGGGACGTCGACGGTGGACGAACCCCGGAGCGACGTCACCTTCACCTACCTCGTCAACTGACGGCGCTCCGTTGCGCCGCGGAGGTCTCTACGGCATGAAGGCGAAGAACCTGCGGTGGGCGGCGTTCCTCCTCGTGGGCGTCCTGCCTTGGGGCCTCGCGGCCCGCGCGCAAGAGGACGTGGTCGCGGTGGAGCCGGACGCGGAACCGGTCGAGGAAGAGCGGGAGGCGCCCCCGGCGGAGCGGCGGCCCGACACCCGCTTCCTTTTCGAGATCGGCTATCTCGGCACCACGACCGTCGGCGGGGACCACCGGATCGGCACCGAGTATTCCCCGGAGACCGGGACGTTCAAGACGCTGTATCTGCCCGAAGACATGGCTTCGGGCACGATGTACCGGGCGGGGTTCAAGCTCCCGGAAGACCGGGGCGAGATCGTCGGGCGATACTGGTCGAGCAAGGTGGATACGGGAACCGTCGTCTCGCGACCGGGCGATTTCGTGTTCGGGATCACGGAGACGGTCCCGTTCGCTCACGGGGTGGCGGACGACGGTCTCGCCGACGCCATCGAGGCCTCGGCGAGCTTCAAGACCCGCGACGGGGATCTCAGCTGGCGGTTTCGGCTGGTCGACACGGAGCGCTTCCAATTCCACATGGCGACGGGCCTGAGGAAGCTCATGCACCGGGAGGACTCCTCGATCTCCTACGTCGCCCTCGATCCGGGACTTCCGTCCCTGATCGAACCGGGGGGAGGCGACCTCACCGGCCTGCTCGGACCGGTGCCCGACCGCGCGAGCACGCTTTCCGAGTTCGAGGGGAATGGCCTCCAGTTCGGCATTGACGCCGTCGTCCCGCTGTTCGGGGACCGCCTCCAGTTCGAGGCCTCCGCTTCCATCGCCGTCCTCCGCGGCACGACGCGCTCGTCGTACGCGACGAACACGTCCTTCTACATCCTCGACACGGGGATCGCGCAGATTCCGATCACCTACGAGGAATTCGTCGAGCTCGTCGAACTCGGCGCCTACGGGTTCCTGAGCCAGCAGACCCTGACGCTCGCGATCGAGAATCCCGGCCGGTCGACCACGGCGTCCGCCCTCGATCTCTCGATCGGTCTCCGGTCCCGCATCTGGCGCGGGATCGAGGTCGCCCTCGGGGCGAAGCTCACGCGTTACGAAGACGTCGTCTACGATCTCCGCCCGGAAGCACCGTCGCTCTCCCCCGTCGGGTCGCTCACGTTCGGGGGGGTCGAAGAGACTTGGCGCTCGATCGGCTACGAAGCCTTCTACGCGAGCGCCGCGTATCGGTTCTGAGCGGAAGCGCGATGACGCTCCGTCGGGAGGACGTCCTGGACGCGCTTCGGAGCGTCCGCTACCCCGGCTACACGAGGGACATCGTCTCGTTCGACGTGGTGAAGGACGTCGCCGTCTCCGGGGGGAACGTCACCGTCCGCATCGATCTCGGAGCGGGCAATCCCGCCGTCGCCGACGCACTCGACCGCGAGGTGCGGAAGGCCGTCTCCGCACTTCCCGGCGTCGACGCGGTCGACGTGCGGGTCGCCGCCTCCCCCGCCCGCGCGCTCTCCGGCGAGCCCGACCTGCTTCCGGGCGTCCGGCACCTCGTTGCGGTCGCGTCGGGCAAGGGAGGAGTCGGAAAGTCGACCGTCGCGGTCAACCTCGCGGTCGCCCTCGCCGCCCGAGGCGCCCGGGCGGGCCTCCTCGACGCCGACATCTACGGCCCCTCGATCCCCCTCATGATGGGGACCTCCGAACGCCCGTCGCTCGACGAGACGGGCCGGCGGATCACTCCGTTCGAGCGGTACGGGGTCCGCTTCATGTCGCTCGGCTTCCTCCTCGAGGGAGACACCGCGGTGATCTGGCGCGGTCCGATGGTCATGAAGGCGGTCGAACAGCTCCTGCGGGACGTGGACTGGGGCGAACTCGACGTCCTGGTCGTCGATCTCCCGCCGGGGACCGGGGACGCCCAGCTCACCCTGGCCCAGAAGGCTCGCCTCGACGGGGCGATCATCGTCACCACGCCGCAAGACGTCGCCCTCGCCGACGCGATCAAGGGAATCTCGATGTTCCGAAAGGTCGGCGTTCCCGTCCTGGGAGTCGTCGAGAACATGAGTTACTTCCTCTGCACCCACTGCGGCGGGCGAACCGAAATCTTCGGCCACGGCGGCGGCAGGCGCGAGGCGGAGCGGCTCGGCGCCCCGTTCCTCGGCGAGATCCCCCTCGACTCCGAAATCCGGGCCGGGGGGGACACCGGGCTGCCGGCAGCGACCCCGGAATCGGGCTCGCCCTCACGGGAGATCTTCCTTTCCCTCGCCGATCGGGTCCGCGAGGCGCTCATCCCGCCGAGCGAGGCGGCCGGGGAGCCGGAGGGCCGCGGCGCGCTCGACTGGCTCCGCAGCGCCTGGAAGGGGCGGGAGTCGGAAGGCGGACCGCGGCGCGCGTAGCCCGGAGCGAGAGCGGACGGTATACTCCCGTTTCGCACCGCCGTTCCGCCCGAGGAGCCCATGTTCTTCCGCCGCCTTCGCATCCTCGCCGCGCTGCTCGGGGTCGCGGCCTCGCTCCCGCCGATCGCCGCCTCCGTGCCCGCCTCGGAGGAGGCCGAACGCGCCGTGCGGCAGGCGCTCGTCGGAAAGCTCTCCCACGCCGAGCAGGCCGAGGAACTCGTCCAACTCGCGTGGCTCCGGGAGGGGGTTCCGCCGGAGGTCTCCGAAAGCGCCCGTGTCGAGTTGGAGCGCTGGGGCGCACGGGTCATTCCGATCCTGAGGCGGGCCATGGGTCGCGTGCGGACGGACCAGACCGCCTCCGTCGTCCGGACGATTCTGGCCGCGCGCGAGTCCGATCGCGCCGGCATCCCCCTCGAATACGTCGCCTCCCTCGTGGACGCGCTCTGGATCGGTTCGGCGGAGGCGAAGCGGGAGGCGATCCCGTACCTGGCGATGCAGGGAGAGAAACTCGCCGTCCTGCCGCTGATCGACTCGGCCCTCGAAAACCCGTTGCTCGTCCCCGACGTCATCCGCGCCCTCGGGGTGATCGGAGACGATCGGGCGCGCTTTTGGCTCGAGAAGGTCCTCTACGACGGGCGACCGGGCGATCGGGAAGCCGCCGCGGTGGCGCTCGCACGGATCGGGGGACGTGCGATGTCTCCCCTGCGCGACGCGCTCCGTTCGGCGAGCAAAGACGTGCGGCTCGCCGCGGCGCGGGCGATCCTCCCCGTGGCGACCCCCGACGAGTTGACCGCGTTCTACGTCTACCTCGCGGAACACGCCGACGATGATCCCGTCACCGCCCAGGCCCTCCGCGCGGCGGCGGCCGTGATCGAGGAGAAGCGGGAGGCCCAGCAGGCGGCCGACGCCGCGAGCGCGCCCGACGACTTCTGATCTTCACGCCGGGCCCGAGGGAGACGCGAGTGTCCTCCCCAGGGCCGCGATGCCCTTCCGGATGTCCTCCTCCGACGCCGCGAACGAGATCCGGAGGAAACCCGCTCCGTGCGTCCCGAACGCTTCGCCCGGGATCACGATCACCCGCTCGCGGTCGAGGAGGCGTTCCGCGATCCCGAGCGACGAGCCGAACTTCCGGACGTCGACGAAGAAGTAGAACGCCCCCTCGGGGAGTGCGACCGCGATCCCCGGGATCTTCCGGAGCGCCTCCGCGAGAACGTCGCGTCGGCGGCGGAAGAGGGCGAGAGTCTCGCGCCGGGCCCGTTCCCCCGCCTCCCCGAGCGCGGTCCGGGCGGCCCATTGGGACACCGACGGGGCGCAGGTGACCAGATACTGGTGCGCGGCGACGATCCGCTCGATCACCGCCGCGGGACCGACGACCCAGCCGATCCGCCAACCGGTCATGCTCACGTCCTTCGAAAGCCCCGAGACGACGACGCCCCCCTCCGGCCAGAGGGCGGAGAGCGAAGGAACCGGTCCGTCGTACGCGTAGGCCGAGTAGATCTCGTCGGAAAGCCAGGCGATCCCCCTCGCGCGGAGCGCGTCGGCGAGCCTCTCGAGGGCGGGAAGGCGCTCGACCGCCCCGGTCGGGTTGGACGGGGTGCAGACGATCACGAGACGGGTTCTCTCCCCGAGGAGCGATTCCACCTCGAGGGGGTCGAGGTGGAACCCCCGTTCCGGTCGCAACGGGTACGGTCGGGCCGACGCGCCGAGAAGCCGCGCGACGACCGGATAGGCGGGATAGCCGGGATCCGGGACCAGAACCTCGTCGCCGGGGTCGACAAGCGCGAGCATCGCCGCGAAGCAGGCCTCCTGCGAGCCAACCGTGACCGCGACCGACTCGGGCCCCGAGGCGAATGGCCGGTAGCGCTCGGAGACGGCGGCGCGGAGGACCGGGTCGCCGCCGGTCGAGGTGTACGTGGTGCGTCCTCGCGCGATCCCGTCGATCCCCGCGAGGGCGATCGAAGGAGGCGTCGCGAGATCGGGTTGGCCGAGACCGAGGTTGATCGAGCCCTCGGGGGCGGAGTCGAAGATGCGACGGATCAAGGTCCGATCGATCCCGTCCATTCGGCGGGCGATCCGCACGCTCACCGCAATGCCTCCTCGAGCGCCGAGGCGGCGTCGGTCGATGCGTCCCGGTACTTGACGATCACCGGCGTCTGGAGTCCGATCCCCTCCCGCCGCGCGTACGGACCCCGCGCCGGCCGGACGCCCGGAACGACGACGGCCCGGGGGGGAACCCGGAGCGGGAGATCCCCCGTCGCGCGATGAATCGCCTCCCGCACGAGGTCGACGATCGCGGACGAACGGGTCAGCACGACGCCGGCGCCGAGCACCGCTCCCTCTCCCACCCGCGTCCCCTCGTAGACCCCGCAACCTCCGCCGACGAAGACCCGGTCCTCGAGGACGACCGGAAGGGCCCCCACCGGCTCGAGTACGCCGCCGATCTGCGCCGCCGCCGAAAGGTGCACCCGCGCGCCGACCTGCGCGCACGAGCCGACGAGGACGTGGCTGTCGATCATGCTCCCCTCGCCGACCCAGGCGCCGACGTTGACGAACGCCGGAGGCATCACCACGACCCCGTCGGCGAGGAAGGCTCCCCGGCGCACGGTCGTGCCCCCGGGGACGATCCGGACGTGACGCCCGGAGACCGACGGGGACCACGTGGTCAAGATCTCGCGGTCGCGGAAGTGGAACGGGGGAGTCCCCGACGCCGCGTGGGCCCCCGTGCGGAACGCAAGCAGGATGCCGCGCTTGACCCAGGCGTGGACGGTCCATCCTTCCGGGCCGGGCGACGCCGCCCGGACCGCGCCCGCCTCCAGAGCGGAAAGGAGCGCATCGACCGCAGCCCTGGTTTCGTCCTCCGGCGGATCGCCGAGCGCCGCGAGCCGCTCGATCTCGTCTCGAAGAGCCGCCTGGTTCATCGGCTCTCCGCGAGGAGACCCGCCCGCGCCAGCGCCGACGCCACGCGTTCGCGGGTCGCGGAGTCGGCCCGTCCGAGAGGAGGACGCACGCGCGACGAGCAACGCCCCAGGAGCTCCATCGCGACCTTGACCGGCACGGGGTTGCTTTCGAGGAAGTTCGCCCGCATCAGCGGAAGGAGACGGAAGTGGATCGCGCGTGCCTCCGCGAGGTCCCCCCGCCACACCGCCTCCAGCATCTCCGCCGTCTCTCCCGGCGCCTCGTTCGCCACGACCGAAACGACGCCGTCGGCGCCGAGCGCCGCTGCCGGCATCGCGAGCGCGTCGTCGCCGGAGAGGACGGAGAAGTCCTCGCGGCGACCCTCCAAGATCTCCGCGAGCTGTTCCAGATTCGCCGCGGCCTCCTTCACTCCGGAGACCCCCGGGATCTCCGCGAGCCGCAGGATCCACGCCGCCCCGAGGTTCTGGCCGGTGCGGCCCGGGACGTTGTAGACGACGACCGGGATCCCGGCCGCCTCGGTCACCGCGCGGAAGTGATCGACCATCCCCGAGAGGTTCGGCTTGTTGTAGTAAGGGCTCACGACGAGGAGAGCGTCGGCCCCCGCCCGCGCGGCGCGGCGGGCCCCCTCGACGGTGGTCCTCGTGTCGTTCGTGCCGCATCCCGCGACGACGGGGACGCGACCCGCGACCGTCTCCACGACCGCCGCCACGACCCGCTCGTGCTCCGCCGGCCGGAGCGTGGCCCCTTCGCCGGTCGTCCCGCACGGCGCCACCCCGTGGATTCCGCGCTCCACCTGCCACGCGGTCAACCCGCGGAGGGCGCGCTCGTCCACCTCCCCGCGCGCGTCGAAGGGGGTCACGATCGCCGTCAGCGCTCCACGCAATCGAGTCATCGCTCCGCCCCTTTTCCTTTCGCGATCGAAAGAAGCCCGTCGACCACCGCGTCGAAGCCGTGGACGCCGCGCCGGCCCCGTACCCATTCCGCCGCGAGCACGGCGCCGAGCGCGAACCCCTCTCGGCCGCGCGCGCGATGGGTCAGCGAAATCGAGTCGTACGCCCCCTCGAATCCGACCGTGTGCGTCCCCGTCTCGTGGCCGGCCCGGAGACTCGCGACGTGCACCGCCCCGCGTGGCACCGGCAGGACCGCGTTCCCCTCCATCACGGGACCTCCGAAGCGCGCCGCGATCACTTGCGCGAGTTTCGACGCGGTTCCGCTCGGCGCGTCGACCTTGCCGCGGTGATGCGCCTCGAGGACCCAGGGATCGAACATCCCCGTCGGGGAGAGCCGCCGCGCGGCCTCCTCGACGAGGCGCTGGAAGAGAAGGACGCCGACGGAGAAGTTCGGGGCGACGACGATCCCCGTCCTCCCCGCGCGCGCCCAGCGCCGCACCTCGGCGGCCCGGCCGTCCCAACCGGTCGTCCCGCAGACGACCGGAATCCCCGCCTCGAGGAGGAGGCGGACGTTCGCCCGCGCCGCGTCGGGTCTCGTGAACTCGAAGGCGACTTCCGCCCCGCCGAGGCGACGCGGGTCGAGCCGGCGCCGGGCGCCCGCCGCCTCCGGGTCGACGATCGCCGCGATCCGATGGCCCCGTTCCCGGGCGGCCGCTTCGAGCGCCCGGCCCATCTTCCCGTATCCGACGAGCGCGACTTTCACGATCCCTCCGACGCGAAGAACCTCTCGTGCAGCGCCCTCACCGCCTCCGCGAGCCGGTCGGCGGGAAGCACCGCCGTCGCCGAGGCGCGCGAGGCGCCGACGACCAGGAGATCCGGGACGAGCTCCGCGAGGCAGGCGCCGACCCGCGCGCGCAGCGCCGCGTTCCGGCCGAGGCCGTCGCCGACGACGCAGACGACAGCCCGCGCCCCTTCCTCCGCGGTCCCCTCCCCGGACGCGCCGACCGCGGCGGCGGCGAGCGGGCCGACTCCGGCGACGGAAACGGGCCCGATCCGGCGGAGGAGGTCGGGCAAGAGGGCGGGGTCGTACCGCCACCGGGGCGACCGTGCCCGCTCGAGGCGGAGGCCCCCCAGGCTGGCGATGCAGCACAGAGGGGGCGCCCCCTCGGCGGACGCCGCGAGGACGGTCGTCCCCTCGATGTCGGGGCGGAGGGTGTTCCGGACGCGAACGGGGATCCCGCGGCCGACGGCGGGCGCGACCGACGCGGGATGGAGGACCTTCGCCCCGTGGTGCGCCGCCTCGGCCGCCTCCGCGAACGAGACGGAACGTCGAAGGCGTGCGCCGGGGACGAGCCGCGGATCGGCGGTGAGGATTCCGTCGACGTCGGTCCAGATCTGCACCTCGGCCGCGCCGAGGACCGCCCCGAGCACCGCCGCCGAGGTGTCCGACCCGCCGCGTCCGAGCGTGGTCGTGCGGCCCTCCGGTGACAGCCCGACGAATCCCCCGACCACGGGAACCTCGCCGGACGCGAGCAGGGGGGCGAGAATGGATCGGGCGCGCTCGCCCGTCCGGTCGAGGTCGGGCTCGGCGTCGCCGTGGCGGTCGTCGGTCGCGAGCACTTCCCGCGCGTCGATCCAGCGCGCGCGCACCCCCTCGCCTTCGAGGGCGGCCGCGACGATCTTCGACGACAGAATCTCCCCGAATGCGAGAAGGGCGTCCGCCGATCGGAGCGTTCCCTCCCCGAGAATCCGCACCGAGCGGAGCAGCGCGCGCAGCTCCTCGAGCTGCGCGTCGATCTCGAGGCTGAGGTCGTGGCGCTTCGCCGCGTCGCGGATCGCGCCCGAGACGGCCCACCGGTGCCTCCTGCCGAGGTCGCCGAGGACCGGATCGAGCCCCTCCCGGTCCCCGCGCTTCGCGAGCTCGACGGCGCGGATCAGGAGGTCGGTCACTCCCGACAGGGCCGAGACGACGACGAGCGGCCGCTCGCCGGCCGCGCCCTCGACGATCCGGGCGACGGCGAGGATCCGCTCGGCGTCGGCGACGCTCGTGCCGCCGAATTTCTGGACGATCATCGAGACCCTCGATCCAGCAGGCCCTGGGCCGCGAGCATCTCCGCATTCAGGAGGGTGCCGCCGGCGGCGCCCCGGATCGTGTTGTGGGAGAGAACGACGAACCGCAGCGTCAGGAGCGGGCAGCGCCGGATCCTGCCGACGACGACGGTCATCCCCCTTCCCTCATCGCGGTCCTTGCGCGGCTGCGGCCGATCGGGCTCGGTCCGCACGCGGATCGGGGAAGGGGGCGACGACGGAAGGCCGAGTGCCGCGACGTCGCCCGGGAAATCCGCGAGCAACGACGCCGCCGAGTCCGGGTCGACGTCCCGTCCGAGTTCGACCGAAACCGCCTCGAGATGACCGTCGAGGCTCGGGACCCGGTGGCAGTGCGCCGCCACGGTCGCGTCCGCCGGAACGATCGAACCGTCCCGCACCGTTCCGAGGATCTTCCCCACCTCCGCTTCGATCTTCTCTTCCTCTCCCCCGATGTACGGAATCACGTTGTCGAGGAGGTCGAGGGCGCGGGGACCTTCCGCGCCCGCCCCCGAAAGCGCCTGGAGGGTCGCGACGAACACTCGCCGCACCCCGTACGCGCGGTGAAGGGGTGCGAGAGCGATCGCGAGTCCGGTCGTCGAGCAGTTCGGGTTCGTGACCAGGAAGGGGAGCCCGCTTCGGGCGCGGTCGCGGACGATCTCGACGTGCGCGGCGTTGATTTCGGGAACGAGGAGAGGCACCTCCGGGTCCATCCGAAACGCCGAACTGTTGCTGACCACGGGGATCCCGGCCCGGACGATCCGCGGCTCGACCTCCCGCGCAACCGGGGCCTCGAGCGCCGACAGGACGACCCGGCACTCCGCGAAGGTCTCCGGGTCGCAGGATCCGACCGTGAGCCCCCCTGCTCCGCGGGGAACGTCTCCCGCGAGTTTCCAGGAGACGGCCTCCCCGTAGAGACGGCCGGC
Source organism: uncultured Acidobacteriota bacterium (assembly GCA_964383585.1). GTDB lineage: Bacteria > Acidobacteriota > Polarisedimenticolia > Polarisedimenticolales > DASRJG01 > CAYLHQ01. The sequence goes on along the minus strand of CAYLHQ010000001.1, from coordinate 174,423 downwards.
CGAGCGCTCGGACGCCCCGACCGCGACGAGCTCGAACCACGGATGCGAGGCGAGGCGCTCGACGAGCCGTTGTCCGACGAGGCCGGTCGCTCCGGCGATCCCCACCGCGAATCGATCCACGGTCCCTCTCCCCCGCGCCCGTCGGAGCGGCGGGCACGATGCTACAATCCGCCGGCCTCCGAAACCAAGGGACCGGGACGGACACGGAAGCGATGGGCGACAATCCCGACACCGCCTGCGGACGGCGCGAGCCCGGAGACGATTTCTTCTGCCTCCGTTTCCGCATCTGGTACCCGTCGATCGACTGCGCGTTCCGCACGCGCTTCGCGACCTCCCCGTCGTGCGCCCGCTGCGACCAGGGTCGGTTCAACCTGAAACGCCACGCCTCGGCCCTCCGCGGGGCGCGGTTCCTTTCCCCCGCCGCCCTCGACGACGGGATCGCGGACGAGGCGTGACCGGAACGCCGACCTCGAGGAGAACCCCGATGCCGACCGCTCTCCTGCGCCTGCGTGACCTCCTCCTTCTCGTCGCCTGCTCCGCGTCGAGCGTCCTCGCGGCCGTGCTCTTTCTCGGACGCCTCAAGTTCGCCACCCTCTTCGAGGCCGCCCTCGCGGGACGGACCCTCCTGTGGGCGGCCTTCGCCATCGCCGTCGCGGTTGGCTGCGCCGTCGGCTACGTTCTCGGCAGACCCCCTTGTGGCGGCCCAGGCGACGGCGTATAACCGCATCGCGCACCGGAAACCAGGAGGTCAACCCATGGATCGAACGCTCTTCCCGCCCCGGCTCCTCTCGGGCGCCGCCTTCGCCCTTCTCGCCTGCGGCGTCGCGTGGGCCGACGAGGCGCCCCGTCCCGACGCGATCGTGGACGACGCGCAGCGACCCCGGATCCTCGAGCTCGACAGGAAACTCAGCCTTCCCGGACCGATCGAGGCCCCCCGCCCGATCGAGATTCGGCCGGTCGGCGACGCTTCCGGCTACTTCGGCGGCGGATCGGGTTGGAACGGCATGCCAGCGGGCGGGGCGGCGCCCGCGAGTACGACGGCCAACCAGCGGATCGAAGCGAGCCTCAAGAAGGCGGTCGCTCGGCTTCGCTGATCGTCGCGGCCGGACGGCTCTTCCCGAGGGTCACCGAGTCGACGACGCGCCCCCAACCCGGATCCCCGGGGCGAGCCGGGTGGAGTCTCCATCCGTGTCCTTCCGGCGCGACGAAGAGGTGGATGCCTCCGGGTCCGCCGTAGATCGCGCTCGCCCCTCGCGATCTCGCCCCCGGCCGTTCGACCCACGATCCCCGGTCGATCTCCTCGCGGAGGGCGGAACCGGGGGCGATCCGTTCGAGCCGCCCCATCTCCTCGCCCCGCTCGTCGACCAGGAGCACGGGAAAACCGTCGGCGCTCCGAAGGGTTGCGGAGGGCCACCATCCCAAGGGAAGCTCGAGCCGGAGACCGGGGACCACGAGCGTCCCCTCGACCTGCCCGCGCCGGCTCCGCTCGAGACGAGAGGCCCGTTCGAACCGGATCCCGAACCGGGAGGCCGGATCGATCGGGGGTGGCGCCGGGGGGCGGGGGGCATCTCGCCAGGTCACGGGGATCCAGAAGAGAGCGAGGGAGCGCCGTCCCTCGACGACCGGAATTCCGATTTCGACGGCGCGCGCCCCGAAGTCGAGGCCGAAGACGAGCCAGATCCCACCGAATCCCGGCTCCCCCCAGCTCGCCACCCAGCCCGACTCGGCCCCGCTCCCCTCGATCGCCACGCGGTCGAGATCGATCCGGTCACGGCGGGCGGCCTTGGGGGCGCCGGCCGGAGGCACGGAGCCCGCGCGCCATCCTGCGAGATCTCCCTCGAGCGCGATCGCGTAGCCCGCGCGTGAGGCGTCCCCGATCACGACCTCGACTCCATCCCGGTCGACGAACCGCCCGCGGAACCACAGGAGACCCCCCGGGACGGCCGAGGGAGCCGTGATGCCCGTGTCCAGACGTCGCGCGAGGATCCCCGGAGGGAGTCCGAGTGTGAACCCCGGACCTTCCGCGACCCGCCACGGATCCCTCCTCTCGTCCCACGTTCGGGGAGCGGGGGGAAGGGGAGGGATCCCTAGGGGACCTTCCGGGAACGGGCCGGAAAGACGCCATGCCTCGCCGGGGAGTTCGGTCCGCTCGAGGATCGCGAGGGTCTCCGCCTCCCGGTCCGCCAGGGAGTCCCCCCCGAGGCCTGCGTCTCCGGGCACGAGCAGAGCGCCGCATCGCCCCACCCCGTCGCCGACCGCACGCTCGGCCCAGAGGACGCGACGGCGCTCCCCGTCCGATTCGAGGAAACCGTCCCGGAGAGTCCATCCGGCCGGTCCGACGCGCGGAGGGCCGAGTTCGGCCCCGGGAACGGAGGATTGCGGTTCCGCCGCGAGCGCCCAGTAGGCGATCAGCGAATCCCCCGGCCACCTGCGGATCTCGAGGACCGGCGCAACCCCCGAGGTCGAGGGGGAGGCACTCGCGACCCCGTACCAGCGAGGATCGGTCCATGCGGTCACGACCCCGACGTCGAATCGATACGCCTCCTCCGAGGCGATGAACGCGTCGAGGATCTCGCCCGCCCCCGCACCGGGGGGAAGCGTGGACGCCCGCCCGGGTTCCAGATCGGCGAGGAGGAAGAGCGCCGCTCCCGCGATCATGCCGATCACGGTCCCTCCCGGTCGGTTTCGCTTCGGGCCTTCTCGAGCTCGCGCCTCAGTTCCTCGACCTCCCGTCGGAGCCGCTCGATCTCCGCCTCGGCCGCGGGATCCCGAGGGACGGCCGCGGATCGAACCGGGACGCGGATCTCGATCGGTTTCCCCCCCCGAACGGCGTCGAAGCGCACGGGACCGCCGGCTCGGGTCCTCGCGGCGAGGCGCAGGTCGATCGTTCGGGCCAGGGGTCTTCCCTCCGCCCGGACGAGAACGTCCCCCACCCGGACCCCGGCCCCGTGCGCCGGAGTCCCCTCGGCGACCGACGCGACGAGAAGGCCGGCCTCCGCCGGGGCCCCGAAATGACGCCGGAGTTCGGGTGGGATCTCCCGCACCTCGATCCCGAGCGCGGCCTGCTCGAATCCGAGGAAACGCTCGAGGGGGGGCACCGGGGAAGAACGGAGGTCGGCCCCCGTCGACTCTCCCGCTCGAACTTCGACGACGCGGGTCGTCCCTCCCCGCAACACGCGCACGGGAACGACCTCTCCGGGCCGGAACGACTCGACCGCCTCCCCGAGGGCGATCCGGTTCGCCGTTTCCTTGCTCCCGACGGCGAGCACGACGTCCCCCGCGAGGAGCCCCGCTCGATCGGCGGGCCCGCCCGGGAGAACCGCCACGACCTGGACCCCCCCGTCGAGGGCGTCGCCGAGGAAGATCCCGAGCCACGCGCTTCCTCCCTCCCCCTCGGCGCCGAGGCACGGAAGGGCGAGCAACGCGAGCGCGAGCCCCATCAGCCCCCGCCGGAAAGGGGATCCCGCGGTCATCAGCACCTCCGTCTCATGGTACGTGCCGCGGCGGTCAAAGACGAGACGCGGGCGTGGGGAGCGGGCCCAAGATCCGTCGCTGCCAGTGTCGCAGCTCCGGGACGTCCTCGGGCGATCCCCCGGCATCGAGCGTCCTCTGGAGCGCCTCGAGCACCCCGCGGCTCGCGACGACCGAGGGCTCGAGACCGAGCGCGTGCGCGCGTTCGTCGCGGCGCGCCTTGAGCGCGCGCACGCGCGCTTCGAAGGCCGTGTCCCTCCTCGGCCGTTCGACGGGCCGCGCCTCCGGCAGGTCGGCGGCGTCGAGGGCGAGCGCCTCGTCGAGGGCCCGCGCGAGCTCGGCGACTCCGCCTCCCCCCTCCCTCCACGCCCGCGGCGCCCCGTCGATCGCCGCCAGCCGCTTCCGGTCGGAGGAGCGAAGGCGCGCGATCTCGACGAGGGTCTCCTCGCGAAGGATGCGGAACGGCGGACGATCGAGCCGCCGCGCCCGCTCCTCGCGCCAGGACCACGCCGCGCGGAGAAGAGCGAGCCCGCGACCATCGAGCGATCCTCCACCCTTCACTCGCCGGAAGCGCTCCGGGTCGTCGGGAGGTTCCGACCATCGAACCTCCTCGAGGCGCCGGAACTCCTCCTCCGCCCACTCCTTGCGTCCGAGCCGATCGAGCTCGGCCTCCAGGATCCGCGCGAGCGAGACGAGGTGACGCGTGTCCTCCGCGGCGTACGCGAGCATCCGTTCCGGGAGCGGGCGGCGAGACCAGTCGGCCCGCTGGTGCGCCTTGTCCAGGACGACTCCGAGGTGGCGTTCGAGTAGGACGGAGAGGCCGAACTCGCGCTCCCCGCACAGCCGCGCGGCGATCATCGTGTCGAAGAGCCCCGCGAGGGCGATCCCGTGCTCGCGCCGGACGAGGCGGACATCGTAGTCGCCACCGTGCAGGACCTTGCGCCTCCCGGGATCCTCCAGGATCCCCCGGACCGGCGAGAGGTCGGGAAGCGCGAGCGGATCGAGGACGGCGACGTCTTCCCCTTCGCACCACTGGAGGAGGCAAAGGCGCTCCCGATAGCGGTGGAGGGAATCGGCTTCGGTGTCGATTCCGAACGGACCCGGTCCGGCGCCCGCCGCGAACGCCTCGAGCGCCGCCGCGGTGTCGATCCATCGAACGAGGCGCGTCATCCCTCCACCGTAGAGAGGCGGAGGGCGTGGGTCAAGGCATGCCGAGCAGGTCGCCCGCCTCCATCCAGTCCGCCACCGCCGTGCAGGCGCCGTCGAGGTCTCCCGCCGTCATGTCGAGCTCGAGGACGGGGAGGGAACTGCCGCCGGCCACCGCTCGGAACTCCTCCTGCTCCCGGACGAAGACCGAAAGGTCGTCGTACTGATCGGCCTTCCCCGACACCTCGAGCCTCCGGCTTCGGGCTTGCTCGAAGGTGCGCGGGTCCCGTGTGCAAAGCACGATGCAGAAGCGCAGCGGCCGGAGCCTCGTCTCGAGCCACCCGAAGTCCAGGTCGCCGCCGCCGTGGATGCGCTGCCAGACCCGCGTCGAGAGATGGAAGCGGTCGACGATCCAGGAGTAATAGGGCTGCAGCTCGAAGAGGCGCGCCCAGGTGGCGTACGTCTCCATCGCGCGGTCGCGCTCGGCGGGGTCGAAGTTGATGAGCCCGCGCCCCCACGGCCGGTTCGTGAAGGCGCACCACTCCGCCGAGATCAGCGGGGAGGGGTACCGGTACTTTCGGGGGCCGACGATTCTCGGGTGCTCGTTGAGCGCGAACGCGAGATCGGTCTTGTGGGTCAGGCGAGTCCCCTCGAGGAGGATCTTCGGAGTGAGTTTCGGGGGGGCCACGCGCTCACTCCACCACGACCGCGAGGCGCTCCGGCGCGACGGCGCGAGCGAGCGCCGCGGCCGCCGATTCCCGGTTCACGCCGAGGATCGCGTCGAGTCGCCGCCGCTCCTCTCCCGGCTTCCCTCCTTCCATGAGCTCGAGCCCGAGGAAGTAGGCCTGGTTGATCCGGGTGAGCCGGCGCATCAGCATGCGGCCGCGAAGGGCCGCCGCCGCCCGCCGCACCGCCTCCTCGTCCCCGACCGCGAATTCCGCGATCCCCCGGCGCAGGCCCGCCAGGGCGTCGTCGAGGTTCTCCCGCCGGGTCCCCATCGTCACGAGCAGGCGCATCCTCCCCCCCCAGGGCGCGATCGAGGCGCCGATCGAGTAGGCGAGCCCGCGCGTTTCCCGGAGGTCGAACGCGAGGGCGTCGGAGAGCATCCCACCGGCGACGGCGAGTGCCGCGCGATCCCCCTCCGGTGCCTCGAAGACGGATCCCAGCGCGATCGTCACCTGGGCCGGGAGCGCTTCGCGATCGCCTTCCTCCCGCCCCTCCACCGTCACCGGGACCGGGACGGGAGGCACGAAGACCGCTCCCTCCGGAATCTCCCGGAAGTCGGTCTCGATCGCCGCGAGGACCGCGTCCGGTGGAACCGGGGAAACCACGGTCAGGATCGCGCGCCGCCCGGTGACGTAGTTCCGGTGGAAGGCGCGGACGTCGTCCGCGGTGATCGAAGCGATCGACTCCTTCGTCCCGAGGACCGGGCGCGCGATCGGATGCCCGGGGGCGAGCGCGGCATCGAGCGCCGCGGTCGCGCGGTTCCTGGAGGAAGAGGCATTCCGCTCGACGAGTTCGAGCATCTCCGCCCGCACCGCCTCGACGTCGTCCGGGGCGATGCGAGGACTGAGGACGACCTCCGCGAGGAGAGAGACCGCCTCGCGCCATCCGTCGGAGGGCGCCTCGAGCCGCACGAACGAGAATTCCGGCGTCGTGTAGTAGTCGTCGTACGGAACCCACGCATCGTCGTCGGTTTTGAGACTCGCGCCGGCCCGGGCCAACCGGACGGAGAGGGAGGCGGCGTCGAGGGTCGTCGTTCCTCTCGGCATCAGTCGGTGAAGAAACGACGCGATCCCCTGCTTCCCTTCCGGCTCCGACGCCGCCCGTCCCTGCAAGAGGAGGTGGACGGCGAAGACCTCGGAGTCGTCGCTCCGCTCTACGACCGCCCGGAGCCCGGAAGGGAACGAGCGCTCCACGCGTCCGGGTTCGGTAGCCCGCCGCGGAAGCTCGACCGCGAACGGGTCCCACCGGGACGTCGCCGACGGGAGGCCGGGACCGTAGACGCCGACGCGGACACCGGCGAGCGCCTCGGCGAGACGGGCCGCAGCGCGATCGAGCGTCTCGCCGGCGATCCCGTCGAACCGGGACCCCGCGCGGGCGAGCCAACCCGGCGGCGAGCCGAGGAGCGCGTGCGCGTGCGTCAGGGCGAAGTAGTGAATCTGGTCCGCTTCGAGGATCTCCCGCGCGCGCACCCGGGCCCGCACCAGATCGAAGCGGGAGCGGGAGGCCGAACCGGGACCGAGGTCCCGGACCCCGCGCGCGATCGCCTGGAGCACCGGCTCGTACGGTGCGTCGGCGGCGAGCGCGGCCTCGATCTCGACGGTGGTGAAGCCCCCGGCCCTCCGGACGACGGAGACGGCGAGCCCCGTCGCCGGGGGAGCCGGCCCGGACGTCAGCTCGCGGCGGAGCGGAGCGTCGTCCCCATCCGCGAGGGATGCAAGAAGAAGCTCCACCGCCGGCAGGAGCGGATCGTGCGCGTCGAGCCCGAGCGGGAAGGCGAGATGGACCGTTCGCGACGGGGCAGCGAGCGGCACGACCGAGAGATTCCGCTCGGGCGGGGCAGGCCACCGGGCTTCCTTCTCGGGCGGCGCGGGCGCCCCGCCCGGAGCGCGGCCGAACGTCCTGCGCACCGACTCGAGCATCGCGTCGATCTCGAAATCCCCCATCACCACCAGGAGCATGTTCGCCGGCACGTACCGGTTCCGGTAGTAACGGAGCACCGCATCGCGCGTGATCCCGCGGATCGACTCGACCGTCCCGAGGACCGGTCGCGCGAGGGGGGTGCCCGCGTAGGCGAAGGCTCGAAAGCGCTCCGCCGCCACCGTTCCCGCCTCCGCGGCATCGCGGGCCATCTCCTCGAGGACGATCTCCTTCTCCTTCGGGAAGTTCTCCGCCGGAATCGTCGAGCGGAAGAGCATGTCGGCCTGGATCTCGAGACCCCGTTCGGCGAACTCCTTCTGGATCAGAAGTGTGAAGAGCGTGTGGTCCTCGCGCGTCGTCGCATTGTTGTAGGCGCCGACCCGGTCGACCTCGTCGTAGAGTTGCCGCTGGGTCCTGGTCGTCGTCCCGTTGAAGAGGAGGTGTTCGAGAAGGTGGGACCCCCCTCCCTCGTCCTCCCGCTCGTGCACGACCCCCGCGCCCACGACGACCGACGACGCGACCATCGGATTCGCCCGGTGCTCGATCAGCACGACCCGAAGCCCGTTGTCGAGCGTCGTCTCCCGGTACCCCGTGAAGGCTGCGGGCCGGTCGAGCGCGGCGGCGCAGAGATGGAGGAGGAGGATCGTCGCGGCGAGACCGGTCGGCGAGGTGCGCATGCGCGGCAAGTTCGTATAATCGGCCGCCCGCTGTCAATGGAACCGACCCGGAGGCTTCCCCCATGCGCACGATCCTCGCGTCTTTCCTGCTCTGGCTCCCCGCCCTCGTCTCGTGCGGTCCTCCGCCGCCCGAAGCGGATACCCTTACGTCCGATCCGCGTGAGGTCCACCTCCGGAACGTCCGCCAGTTGACCTTCTCCGGGGAGAACGCGGAGGCCTACTGGTCGGCCGACGCCTCCCGGCTGATCTTCCAGGCCCACGAGGGGAACGACGCCTGCGATCAGATTTACACGATGAACGCGGAGGGTGGCGACGTTCGGAGAGTCTCCTCCGGAGGAGGCCGCACCACCTGCGCCTACTTTTTTCCCGACGGGGAACGGATCGTGTACTCCTCCACCCGGCACCTCGGCGAGGCGTGCCCCGAAGAACCGGACATGTCCCGCGGATACGTCTGGGGGCTCTACGATTACGACATCTACGCCGCGAGAGCCGACGGGAGCGACGTGACCCGTCTGACCGAGTCGCCCGGTTACGACGCCGAGGCGACGGTGTCCACCGACGGCTCGAAGATCGTCTTCACCTCGGTCCGCGACGGCGATCTCGAGATCTACACGATGAACCCCGACGGGACCGGCGTCACCCGCCTCACCCACGAGCCGGGGTACGACGGCGGTCCGTTCTTCTCGGCGGACGGAAAGCGGATCGTGTACCGCGCGCACCACCCGACCGACCCGGCGGAGCTCGAAGACTACCGGGCCCTGCTCGCGGACGGGCTGATCCGGCCGGGACGCCTCGAGATCTGGATCATGAACGCCGACGGGACCGACAAGCGACGGCTGACCGACAACGGGGCGGCGAACTTCGCTCCGTTCTTCCACCCCGACGGCCGGTCGGTGATCTTCGCCTCGAACCAACACGACCCGGGCAGCCGGAACTTCGACCTCTACCGGATCGGGGTCGACGGGACGGGGCTCGAGCGGGTCACATGGCACCAAGCCTTCGACTCGTTCCCGATGTTCTCCCCCGACGGGACGCGGCTCGTCTGGGCGTCGAACCGGTTCCAGGCGAAGCCCGGAGACACGAACCTCTTCGTCGCCGACTGGGTCGAATGAACGCCGAGATCCCGGAAACCGGGCTCCTCGAGGCGCCGCTCTGACGGGAACGTAACGCTCCCCGCTCGATCTCCGCGGATTCGCCTTGTCCGGCCGCCACGCGTGCGGATATTCCCGGGACGGCCGCGCGGCCGACCGGAGGATCGACGGGGATGCGCATCCTGGGGACCTTCTTCGCGCTCGCCGCGGCCGCGACCGTGGCCCGAGGCGCCCCACCGCTCTTCCTCGTCGATACCCCGTTCGAGGAACCTGTCGCGGCGAGACTCTACACGGTCGACCCGGCGACCGGGGCCCTCTCGCTCCGCTGCGATGCCGGCACCGCGTACGCCCCGATCTTCGCCCTCGCGGCGGCGGACGGGCGGACTCTTTACGCCGTGGGTGCCGACAACGCCGGCGACTTCTGTCCGGAGGGTTCCCGTTCCGGGTGCCTGCTCCTCCGGATCGCCCTAGGTCCCACCGCCGCGGACCCCCCTTCGATCGCGGCGATCGGTCCGATCCTCGCGGGCGGCATCGTCGTCCCCGACGTCGTCGGCCTCAACTTCCGACGGGACGGCAGGCTCTACGCGATCTCCCAGGCGACCGACGGCCTCTACACGATCGACCCCGCGAACGCCGGAGCGGCTCTCGTCGGAACGGCGACGGTCGATCTCTACGGAGGAGACCTCGCCTTCGACACGGACGACCGCCTGTGGGTTTGGACGAACGCCCCGGCCGTGCAGGGCCTTTACGAAATGGATCCAGGGACGGCGGAGTGCTTCCTCACGGACTCCGAGCCCGGTCTCAACCTCTCCGGCCTCGCCGCCGTCGGACACCAGAACCCGATGCAGGGTTCGGACGCACCGGCCGACCGCCTTCGGGAGATCTCGCCGACCGCCGGGGCGACCGGCGTGAACCGCGCGCTCACCCTCGGCGGTTCTTCCTTCGACCACAAACGAGGCGACCTCGACTCGCCGTATTGCGAGGACGATGCGGCGTGCGACGACGGAGACCTCTGCACGACCGATCGCTGCACCCCGGGGGGGTGCCGTACCGTCTACGAGGACGCGACGTGCGACGGGATCGACGACGACTGCGACGCGGAGTTCGACGAGGACTTCTCGGAGCGTCCGACGTCCTGCGGGATCGGCGCCTGCGCCGCCACGGGGAGCCTCCGCTGCGACGCCGGCTCCGTGGTCGACGACTGCGCCCCGGGAACCCCGGCCCTCGACGATTCCCTCTGCAACGGGATCGACGACGACTGCGACGGACTCGTCGACGAGGACGCCGACCTCGACGGCGACGGTATCGCGGAGTGTTTCGACAACTGCCCCGTGCTCTGGAACCCCGAGCAGGCCGACCTCGACTTCGACGGTTCGGGTGACCTCTGCGACCCGTGCCCCCTCGACCCTTCGAACGACGCCGACGGGGACGGGGTCTGCGCCGACCTCGATTGCGCCCCGGACGCCTACGGCTCCTCGGCCCTCCCCGGCGACCCGTCCGCGCTCCGGGTCGACCCGGACCGCACCGCCCTCGCGTGGGACGGCGCGGAGCAGGGGCACGTCTACCACCTCTTCCGGAGCGGCACCGCCCCGGCGAGCCCCTTCTCGGACGCGTTCGTCTGCGTCGCCCCCTCCCTGACCTCGCGCGTCGCGGCGGACCCGACCCTCCCCGCGCCCGGAGAGCTGTTCAGCTACCTCGTCGCCGCCGAGAACGGGTGCGGGGTCGGGGGCCTCGGCGCGCGCAGCTCCGGCCCCCGACCGGCGCCCGATTCCCCGTGCCCGTCCTTTGCCGGATCCGACGTCGATCAGGACGGCGTCGACGATCGCGACGACATCTGCCCCGAGAGCGCGGATCCCTTCCAGTTCGACGCGGAGCGCGACTTCGTCGGCGACGCCTGCGATCTCTGCCCGTCGATCGTCGATTTCCCGCAGTCCGACCGGGACGAGGACGGGCGCGGCGACCTCTGCGACAACTGTCCGTTCGTGAGGAACCCGAACCAGAAAGACGCCGACCACGACGGGATCGGGGACGCCTGCGACCCGGCCCCTTAGCGTCCCACGATCTCCGCCTCCACCGTTCGCCTGACTCCGTCCCGGACGAAGTGCACCACGACCCTCGCCCCGGGATCGAGCCTCTCGAGGGCCTCGGAGAAGCTCCTCAGGTTCGGGGTCTCGGACTCGCCGAGGGCGACGATCACGTCCCCTTGCGCGAGGCCCGCGCGCTCGGCGGGCGATCCGGGGGCGACTCCGGACAAGCGCACGCCCTCCCCCCCGAAGGCGAAGTCGGGGACCGTTCCGAGGCTGACCTTCCGCGAGCCGCCCGCGTCCCCCGACCCCGGTGCGCGACCGGCCGATGCAGTCAGGGGCTCGATGCGGCCGGCGAGGTATTCGACCGCCTCCCGCGCGACCGCCGCCACCTTCGCGATCCCGTCCGCGTCGATCTTGTCGGCGGTATCGGTCGGCGCGTGGTAGTCGGGATGCGCCCCGGTGAAGAGTTGTACCGCCGGGATCCCGCGCTCCTGGAACGAGACCTGGTCGCTCCCGCCCGGATCGGTCGCGACGCTTTCGACCGGGGCTCCGGTCACGAAGCCCGCCCCGCGGAAGACGTGGACCCACTCGGTCGCGGTCGCCGTCCCGAGGACCAGGATCTTCCCGGCGCCGAGCCGCCCCACCGAGTCGAGGTTGACCATGGCGTGGACGGTCGTTCCCTCGCGCCCGAGCGATTCGACGAGACGCTTCGAACCGAGACGCCCCGCCTCCTCGCCGTCGAACGCCGCAAAGAGAATCGTCCGATCGGGGGGAGAACCGGCGGCGAAGGCGCGCGCCAACTCGAGAAGGGCCGCGACCCCGCTCGCGTTGTCGTCGGCCCCGGGATGGATCTTCCCCTCGTTCCCCGCGCGGGCCTCCGGCCAGCCGTCTCCGAGGTGGTCGTAATGGGCGCCGACGACGACCACTTGATTGGCGAGTTCCGGCTTCGTCCCGGAGACCTTGCCGAGGAGGTTTCGCAGCCTGAGCCGACGCGTAGGAGACCCGGCATCCGCGACCCACGTCGCGGCGAACGTACCCGACCCTTCCCCCGCCGGAGCGAGACCCGCGTCGCGCATCTCCCGCTCCACGAAGGCCGCCGCCCGCTCGTGCCCCGCCGTACCCGGCGCCCTACCTTCCATCTCGGGCGCGGCGAGCGCCGCGACGGTCCGGCGAATCCGCTCTGTCGAGAACGGAGCGGGAGGAGAGGCAAGCGGCGCCCGCCGCGGAGCCGGCGGTCGTTTCGCTTCGCCCGCGTTCCACACCGCGGCGAGCGGCGAGTCGAGCACGGGCCAACGCCCCTTCGCGACGTTCGCCGGCTCGTCCCCCTCGAACACGACGTACGAGTACTTGTGGTAATGCGGGAGCTTCCTCCCGAGCCCGGCCAATTGCAGCGGGCGATCCGCGAAAACCCACGCGACGACGAGATCGGAGGACGCCGGGTGCGGCCCGACGATCGCGGCCGCGATCCCCTCGAGAACGCCCTCGTGGTCGCCGACGCGGAGGCGTTTGCCGTCCCACGCGGCGCCGTACGGCCGAACCCCCTCCGCGAGCCAGGCGACCCTCGCATTCTCCGATCCGAAGATCCAGATCGCCCGGTCGGCCGGGGGAGCCGCGACCTCCCGGTCCTCCCGGATCTCGACCCGGCCCGGTTCGGCTCGCGCCCACTCCTCGGCGAGCGCCCGGTAGGCGGCGCGCTCCGCCTCGGGAGCGGCCGAAGGCAGGAGGACCAGCGCCTTCTCCGCGCCGAAGGCGCGCGTCAGGGCTGGCGGGGTCTCGCTCGGGTCGAGGCGACGGAACAGATCGAACGACGGATCGACGTCGACGCGCGCCGGTTTCGCCGAGACCTCGATTCGGAAGGAGGCGGAACGCCCGGCAAGATCGACGAAGCTCTCCGACGGCCGCCCCTTCCCTTCCGTCGTCACGACGACGGGGACGCGGAGCGCGAACGGCTCTCCCGGCTGCACCTGCTCGATCGTCCCCTCGACGACGAAGCGGTCCCCGTCGGGGCGGGCGACGGTGTTGCGGAGCGCGAGGGCCGGAGCCCCCCCGCGGTCGAGGACCTGCGCGAAGCGAACGCTCAGATCGCGGCCGGAAGCGTTCTCGAACGCACGGCGCAGGTCGTCGAAGGTCGCCGAACGGAAGCGATGGGCGGCATAAAACTCGCGAAGGGCCCTCGTGAAGACCTCGTCCCCCAACTCGCGGCGAAGCTCGTGGAAGAACATCAGCGCCTTCCCGTAGCCGACCGCTTCGGTCGAGGGGCTGTGCCGCTCGCGGAAGGCGGAGAGCGGGAAGTCCTTCTCCTTCGAGACGTAGTCGGCGTACTTCTGGAGCGTCGTCAGCCGGTACTCGGAGGCGTCCCCCCCCTGTTCCTGGAGGAGGTGGTCGGCGAGGTAGGCGGTCAACCCCTCGCACCAGTTCCCCCGCGCGGGATCGACGAAGACCCCGTTCCCCCACCAGTTGTGCAGGATCTCGTGGGGGTACGAAGAGTTCAGGAGGAACGGGAGCCGGATCACCTTCGAGCCGAGGAGGGTGAAGGAAGGCATTCCGTACCCGGTCTCCCAGAAGTTCTCGACGAGGGCGAACTTCGGGTACGGGTACGGCCCGAGGAGATCCTCGTACATCCTCACGTAGCGCTCCGTGGCGTCGAGGTACTTCGACGCGAGCGCTTCGTCCTTCGACCGGAGGAAGGCCATCGCCTCGATCTTCCCGTCGCTGCGGGAGGTCTCGACGAAACGGGCCGCGGCGAGGTAGACCTCGGTCTGCGGCTCCGGCGAGTCCCAGACGACGGTCGTTCCCTCCGACCGCCGGTCGTGAACGGTCCGCTTCCCCTGGCTGACTGCGTCCCAGCCCGACGGAAGCAAGCATTCGAGGGTGAAGGCGAACGGCTCCTCTCCGAGCCACGGAACCCAGACGGTCGAACCCGCGAGAAAGACCCCCGCGGGGGTGACGAGGCCGGGGGTCTCCCCGAACGACCGCGCGTAGTCCCCCGCCGCCTCCGCGACGGGGTGGTCGATCGTGCCGCCGTACGAGAGGGCGAACGCCTCGATCTCGGGGCGGAGCGTCGCCTTCCACAACTCGAGCGGGACCGAGGAGGGGAGGCGGAAACGATCTTCCGGGATGCCGAAATCGGCCCCCGCCGGCTTCCGATCGAGCCGGGCGAGTTTCACCCCCTCGGTGGGGCTCTTGGGCTCGAGCCCCGCGTGGAGGAGGAAATGGACGACACGCCCCCCCCTCCCCTCCGGGACGGGCGGCAGGGAGACGATGTCGTCGACCTCGATCGATCGCCCGTCCGGGTCGACGGCGACGCGGAGGTCGTGTCGCGCCGCGGAGGCCGCGGCGGTTCCCGCGAAGGTCGCGAGAAGGAGGAAAAGGACGAACGGGCGATGGCGCGAGACGTTCATGGCTTCGGATGGTACCGCGTGTGCGAGAATCCGCCTTCCGCTCCAAGGAGGGAATCCCATGCGCCGCGCCAGCGCCCTCGTCGCGACCTCGATCGTCTCCCCCTTCCTCCTCGCCGCGCAGCCCGCGGAGGACGCTTCGCCGTGGAAGGCCGAGACCTTCGCCGGCCTCGCGTTCCGCGGGATCGGACCGGCGGTCGCCTCGGGACGGATCTCCGATCTCGCGCTCCATCCCGAAGACCGCGCGACGTGGTACGTCGCCGCCGCCTCCGGGGGGGTCTGGAAGACGGAGAACTACGGGACGACCTGGACCCCGATCTTCGACGGCGAGGGGTCGTACTCGATCGGATGCGTCTCGCTCGACCCGAAGCGCCCGTTGACGGTCTGGGTCGGCACCGGGGAGAACAACTCGCAGCGGAGCGTCGGCTACGGCGACGGCGTCTACAAGTCGCTCGACGGCGGGAAGAACTGGACGAACGTCGGGCTGAAAGACTCGGCCCACGTCGGGAAGATCCTGATCGACCCGCGCGACGGCGACGTCGTCTACGTCGCCGCGATGGGCCCGCTCTGGTCGCCGGGAGGGGATCGGGGCCTCTACAAGACCGAGGACGGCGGGAAGACCTGGAGGAAGGTCCTCGACATCTCCGAGAACACCGGGGTGAGCGACGTCGTCTTCGACCCGCGGGACCCGGACACCCTCCTCGCCGTCGCCTACCAGCGGAGGCGGCACGTCTGGACCCTCGTCAACGGCGGCCCCGAGTCGGCGCTGTACAAATCGATGGACGCGGGAAAGAGTTGGCGGAAGATCGAGAGGGGGCTCCCCGACGAGGAGATCGGCCGGATCGGGATCGCGGTCGCCCCCTCACGCCCCGACACGGTGTACGCCCTCGTCGAGGCCTCGGGGAAGGCGGGGGGGTTTTTCCGCTCCCTCGACGGCGGCGAGACGTGGGAGAAGCGCTCCGACTACAACTCCCAGAGCGGCCAGTATTACCAGGAACTCTTCGTCGACCCGAAGAACCCCGAGCGGGTCTACTCGATGGACACCTGGATGCACGTCACCGAGGACGGCGGGAAGACCTGGAAGAAAGTCGGCGAGAGGTCGAAGCACGTCGACAACCACGCCCTCTGGATCGACCCCGAGGACACCGACCACCTCCTCGCCGGGTGCGACGGCGGGCTGTACGAAACCTGGGACCGGGGGGCGACCTGGAGGTACTTCGAGAACCTCCCGATCATGCAGTTCTACCGGGTCGCGGTCGACAACGACTCCCCCTTCTACAACCTCTACGGCGGGACCCAGGACAACAACACGATCGGCGGCCCGTCGCGAACGCGGAACGCCCACGGGATCCGCAACCAGGACTGGTTCATCACGCAGGGAGGGGACGGCTTCGAGCCGGCGATCGACCCGACCGACCCGAACATCGTTTACTCCCAGTACCAGCACGCCGGACTCGTCCGGTTCGACCGGAGGACCGGCGAGGGGATCGACATCCAGCCCCAGGCCGCCCCTGGAGAGGACCCGCTCCGCTGGAACTGGGACTCTCCTCTCCTGATCTCCCCGCACTCTCCGACCCGACTCTACTTCGCCGCGCAGCGGGTGTTCCGCTCGGACGACCGGGGCGACTCGTGGAAGGCGATCAGCCCCGATCTCACCGCGGGGATCGACCGGAACCGCCTCCCCGTCATGGGACGGATCCAGAGCGTCGACGCGCCGGCGAAGAACGCCTCGACCTCGTTCTACGGGAACATCGTGTCGCTCGCCGAGTCCCCGCGCGTCGAAGGGCTCCTCTACGCCGGCACCGACGACGGCCTCGTCCAGGTCACCGAGGACGGTGGCGCGAACTGGCGGAAGATCGCGACCTTCCCCGGGATCCCGAAGTACGCCTACGTGTCGGACCTCGAGGCCTCCCGCCACGACGACGGGACGGTCTACGCCTCGTTCGATCTCCACAAGATGGGGGACTTCAAGCCGTACGTCTTGAAGAGCGTCGACCGCGGGAAGAGCTGGACCTCGATCGCGGGCGACCTTCCCGAGCGCGGGACGGTCTACACCCTCGCCGAGGACTCGATCCGCAGGGACCTCCTCTTCGCGGGGACCGAGTTCGGCGTCTTCTTCACCCGCGACGGCGGGAAGCGCTGGGTCCGCCTCTCGGGAGGGATCCCGACGATCGCGATCCGCGACATCGCCCTCCAGGACCGCGAGAGCGACCTCGTCGTCGCCTCCTTCGGCCGAGGGTTCTACATCCTCGACGATTATTCGCCGCTGCGCCTCGTCACGGACGAGACCCTCGCCCGCGAGGCGACCCTCTTCCCGGTCAAGAGGGCCTGGATGTTCGTCCCCGCGACACCGATCGGCTGGGGGGAGAAGGGGTCGATGGGAGACGCCTACGCCACCGCTCCGAATCCGCCGTTCGGCGCCGTCTTCACGGCTCACACGAAGGACGGCTACCCGACGAAACGCGACCTGCGCCGCAAGGAGGAGCGGAAGGCGGCGAAGGACGGGAAAGACGTTCCGTATCCGCCGTGGGACGCGCTCCGAGCGGAGGACCGCGAGGAGGCTCCCGCGCTCCTCTTCGTCGTTCGTGACTCGGACGGCGAGGTCGTCCGGAAGATCCCGGGAGGGACGAAGCCGGGGTTCCAGCGGGCCTCGTGGGACCTCCGCTACCCTCCGTCGAACCCGACGCGCCTCGAAACCGGCGAGCGCGATCCGTGGGACTTCGCCCCCGTCGGGCCGATGGTCGCCCCGGGCATCTTCACGGTCGAACTCGTCAAGCGGATCGATGGGAAGGAGAGCGTCCTCGGGAAGCCGGAATCGTTCGAGGCGATCCCCCTCGGAACGGCGAGCCTCCCCGCCCCCGACCGGGAGAAGGTCCTCGCCTTCGCCCGGAAGACGGCGCGGCTCCAGCGGGCGATCCTCGGCTCGGGGCGCGCGCTCGAGGAGGCCAAGACGCGGATCGCCCACCTCCAGAAGGCCCTCGACGACACTCCCGGCGCCGATCCCGCGCTCCGGGCGCGCGCGGGGGAACTCCGCGCGCGCCTCCTCGATCTCGACGTCGAACTCAACGGCGACGATACCCTCGCCCGCCGCAACGAGCCGACCCCTCCCTCGATCACGGGACGGATCCAGCAGGTCGTGACCGGCCACTGGACGACGACGTCGGCCCCCACGGCGACGCATGTCGGAGAGTACGATCGTGCCGCGGAGGCGTTTTCACGCTGGCTCCCGCGGTTCACCGCGCTCGTCGAGACCGACCTCGCCCGGCTCGAGGACGACGCCGAGCGCGCCGGGGCGCCGTGGACGCCGGGGCGGGTTCCCCGGTGGACCGGAGAGTGACGCCCCGGATCAGGAGAGCGGCTCGAGCCGCGCCGTGAAGTGCCGGAGACGCTCCGGGGCCTCCACGATCCGGAGGCCGCGGAGTGCTTCGCGCTGCGCTGCGACCTCCTCTGCGATTTCGAGGACGTAGTCGATGTGGCTTTGCGTGTAAACCCGCCGCGGGATCGCAAAGCGCAGAAGCTCGAGCCGCGCCGTGCGCTCCTTCCCGGTCGCGGGATCGACCCCTCCGAACATGAGCGTCCCGATCTCGACCGTCCGGATCCCCCCCTCGAGATAGAAGGCGACCGCGAGCGACTGACCGGGGAACTCGCGCGGGGGGATGTGACGGAGGAATGTCCCCGCGTCGACGTAGACGGCGTGCCCGCCCGGAGGGCGCACGATCGGGAAGCCGATTCTCCGCAGACCCTCGCCGAGGTAGCGGGTGGAGGCGAGGCGATACTGGAGGTAGTCCTCGTGGACGACCTCCTCGAGACCGACGGCGATCGCGTCGAGGTCGCGCCCCGCGAGGCCGCCGTAGGTCGGGAACCCCTCGGTCAGGACGAGGAGTTGCTCCTCCATCTCCGCGAGGCGGTCGTCATTCGAGGCGAGGAACCCTCCGATGTTCGCCAGGCCGTCCTTCTTCGCGCTGAAGGTGGCGCCGTCGGCGAGGCGGAACATCTCGTGCGCGATCTCCTCGACCGACCGTGCCGCCTGCCCCTCCTCCCGGAGCTTGATGAAGTAGGCGTTCTCGGCGAAGCGGCAGGCGTCGAGGTAGAACGGAACCCCGGCCTTCCGGCAGAGGGTGGAGGCGGCCCGGATGTTCTCGAGGGAGGCCGGCTGCCCTCCCCCCGAGTTGTTCGTCACGGTCAGGAGGACGCAGCGGACCTCCCCCTTTCGCTCGTCGAGGATCCGCGCGAGCGCTTCGACGTCGATGTTCCCCTTGAAGGGGTGCTCCGTCTGGGGGTCGAGCGCCTCCGGGACGGGGACGTCGATCGCGGTTCCGCCGAGCGCTTCGACGTTCGCCCGCGTCGTGTCGAAGTGGGTGTTCGAGACCACGACCTTCCCGGCGACCCCGAGGCACGAGAAGAGGATCCGCTCCGCGGCGCGCCCCTGGTGGGTCGGGATCACGTGGGTGAATCCCGTCAGTTCCCGGACTCGCTTCTCGAAGCGGAACCACGACCGGGCGCCCGCGTACGACTCGTCCCCCCGCATGAGGGCCGCCCACTGT
The DNA here is from genome assembly GCA_964383585.1 of uncultured Acidobacteriota bacterium. GTDB lineage: Bacteria > Acidobacteriota > Polarisedimenticolia > Polarisedimenticolales > DASRJG01 > CAYLHQ01. The sequence continues at coordinate 155,426 of CAYLHQ010000001.1, read as the reverse complement.
TCGGAGGACATCGCCCCGGTTCCCGAGTCCGTCAGGAGGTCGATCAGGATGTCCTCGGCGGGAATCCGGAACAGGTTCCAGCCGGCCCGAGCGAGGATCGTCTCCCGCTCGGCGCGCGTCGTGAACTGGAGAGGTTCGACCGACTTGATCCGGAAGGGCTCGATGATCGTTCGCATGGGCGCAGTATGGCGAAGGCGGGGATCGCCCCGCCAGCCGCTAGAATCCCCCTTCCATGGCGCCCCCTTCCCTCCGAAAACCGCCGCCCCTCCCCCACGAACACGGGGCGTGGGCGATGCTCGCGATCGCCCCGCTTCTCGGCCTCGCGGCGGCCCCCGCCCCCGGCCTCGCCGCATTCCTGGTCTTCCCGGGCCTCGTCCTTCTCTTCCTCGCCCGGTACGCGGCCCTTCCCGCCGCGACCCGGGTCGCGCAGGGGAAGACGAACCCGCCCGGTTTCGTCGCGCGGCGCTTCCTCTGGACGGGCATCTACGCGTCGGCGGCGATCGCCGCCCTCGCGAGTTCCCTCCTCTTCGCCCCCGGGAAGGCGCGGAGCGCCTCCCTCCTCGCGCTCGCGTGCGTCGTCGGCCTCGGGCTCCTGCACGCGGCCCTCGCCCTCGTCGGACGAGACCGGGAGGCGTGGGCAGAGTTGCTCGGAATGACGGGCCTCGCCGCGGCGGGGCCGCTCGTCGCCTTCACCGGAGGGGCGCCACATGGGGCGACCGCGTTCCCGCCCGGGATCCTCGCCCTCGCGTTCTCCGCCTCGAGCCTCTCGTGGGTACGAGGGTGGCGGGACGAGAAGCCGGCCCAGGCGATCGCCTCCCACCTCGTCCTCGCGGGAGCGCTCGGGGCGATCTCGTGGGCCGGCGTCCTCCCCCGTCCCGCGGCACTCGTCTTCGCCGTCCCCCTCCTCCGCCTCGTTTGGGGGCTCGCTTTTCGGCCGTCGACCTTGCGGGAGCTCGGATTCCGCGAACTCGGGTGCGCCGTCGTTTATCTCGCTCTCGGCATCGCGGCGGTGCGGCCGTGACGGGCGCTCCTGTCGACCGCGCGCGGGCGAACGAGGCGGCGGACGTTCTCCTCGAGTCGTTCGAATCGCTCATGGTCCAGTACCGGGCGATGAGCGCCCGGGCCCGCGCGCGCTTCTGCCGCCGGGAGTGGGCGGAGTTCCGGGCCGACTCGACGCGCCGCCTCGACCTCTACGGCGCCTCGGTCGAACGCGCGCTCGCGCGCGTGGGCCAGATCCTGGGGGAGCGGACGGGGGACCGCACCACCTGGCAGGCGCTCCGCGACGTCTACGCCCCGGGCATCCTCGCCCGTCCCGACGCCGAGCTCGCGGAGACGTTCTTCAACTCCCTGACCCGGAAGATCTTCCACACGGTGGGAGTCGACCCGTCGGTCGAGTTCGTCGGCCCCCCGGCCGACCGACCGGCGCACGGGCCGCCGTGGACCCTCACCCTCCGTGTCGAGCGCGGGGGAGGCGGCCTCGAGGGGATGTTCCACCGACTCCTCGACTCCTTCCCTTTCGCGGCCCCCTGGGACGATCTCGACGCCGACGCGCGCCGCGTCGCCGAGAGGGTGGGCGAAACTCTCGGTCCGGATGCGATCCGCGCCGTCGAGGTCGTCCGCCACCCCTTCTTTCGCGAGCAGGGGGCGCACGTCGTCGGGAAGCTCGAAACCGACTCCGGCGAGACCCCCTTCCTCGTTTCGCTCCGGAACCCGGAGGGGAGAATCGTCGTCGACGCGGTGCTCCTGACGGCCGACGAGGTCAGCATCGTCTTCAGCTTCGCCCGTTCGTACTTCTTCGTCGTCGCCGATCGTCCGCGGGAACTCGTCGACTTCCTGCGCACGATCATGCCGCGGAAGGCAATCGCGGAACTCTACAACGCGATCGGTTGGAACAAGCACGGGAAAACCGAGCTTTACCGCTCGATCCTCCATCACCTCGAAACGACCGACGACCGTTTCCGGCTCGCCGACGGCCAGCGCGGGATGGTGATGGCGGTGTTCACCCTCCCCGGCTTCGACGTCGTCTTCAAGGTCCTCCGCGACCGGTTCCAGGAGCCGAAGACGGTGACCCACCGCGAGGTGCGGGAGAAGTACCGCCTCGTCTTCCGCCACGACCGCGCCGGCCGCCTGGTCGACGCGCAGGAGTTCGAGCACTTCGAATTCGACCTCGACCGCTTCGAGCCCACGCTCCTCGCGGAACTCCTCGAATCCGCTTCGGAGGCGGTCTCGATCCGGGACGGGCGGGTCGTCGTGAAGCATCTTTACACGGAGCGCCGGCTCCGCCCGCTCGACCTCTACATGCGCGACGCGCCGTTCGAGGCGGCGAAGGAGGCGGTCCTCGACTACGGCCAGGCGCTCAAGGACCTCGCGGCGACGAACATCTTCCCCGGCGACATGCTTCTCAAGAACTTCGGCGTGTCGAGGCACGGGCGCCTGATCTTCTACGACTACGACGAGCTGTGCCTGCTCACCGACTGCCGGTTCCGGGAGCTCCCGATCCCCCGGGACGACTGGGACGACGGCGCGGCGGAGCCGTCGTTCTACGTCGCGGAGCGGGACGTTTTCCCCGAGGAGTTCCGCTCCTTCCTCGGGCTCGAGGGGAGGCTCCTCGAGGTTTTTCTCGAGGCCCACGCCGAGCTCCTCGCGCCCGCGTACTGGAGGCGGATCCAGGACCGGATCCGTTGCGGAGAAGTCATGGACGTGCTTCCCTACCGGGCCGAACGGAGGCTTTCCCGATGACCCAAGTTCCCGGAGACCCGATCACCCTCTCGAACGGAGCCCTCGCCGTACCGGACCGTCCCATCGTCCCCTTCATCGAGGGGGACGGGACGGGCCCCGACATCTGGCGCGCCTCGGTGCGCGTCCTCGACGCCGCGGTCGAGAAGGCCTACGGCGGGAAACGCCGGATCGCATGGCGGGAGGTCCTCGCCGGACAGAAGGCCTTCGACCGGACCGGATCGTGGCTTCCGGACGAGACGATCGACGCCTTCCGGACCTACCTCGTCGGGATCAAGGGACCGCTGACGACCCCCGTCGGCGGGGGGATCCGCTCGTTGAACGTGGCTCTGAGGCAGATCCTCGACCTTTACGTCTGCCTCCGTCCGGTGCGGTGGTTCCAGGGGGTCCCCTCCCCCGTGCGGCACCCCGAGAAGGTCGACGTCGTGATCTTCCGGGAGAACACCGAGGACATCTACGCCGGGATCGAGTTCCCGGAAGGGAGCGAGGACGCGGCCAAGGTCCTCGGATTCCTCAAGGAGCACTTTCCGACCGCGTACAAGAAGATCCGGTTCCCCGACACGGTCGGCATCGGGTTCAAGCCGGTCTCGCGCGAGGGAAGCGAGCGTCTCATCGCCGCGGCGATCGAGTACGCCGTCCGCAACGGGCGGAAGAGCGTCACCCTCGTCCACAAGGGGAACATCATGAAGTACACCGAAGGGGCGTTTCGGAACTGGGGGTACGCGCTCGCCGAGCGCGAGTACTCCGACCGCACCTACACGTGGGAGCAGTGGGAACGGACGAAGGCGGAACGAGGGACCCAGGCGGCGAACGAGGAGCAGGAGGAGGCGCTCGCGGCGGGGAAGGTCCTCGTGAAGGACGCGATCGCCGACATCTTCCTCCAGCAGATCCTGACCCGCCCCGACGAGTTCGACGTGGTCGCCACGTTGAACCTGAACGGCGACTACGCGTCGGACGCCCTCGCGGCGCAAGTCGGCGGGATCGGGATCGCGCCGGGGGGGAACATCAACTACCGGACCGGCCACGCCGTCTTCGAGGCGACGCACGGGACGGCGCCGAAGTACGCGAACCTCGACCGAGTGAACCCCGGGTCGGTCATCCTCTCCGGGGAGATGATGCTCCGCTACATGGGGTGGACGGAAGCCGCCGATCGGATCCTCGCCGGGATGGACGGCGCCATCGCCTCACGGCGCGTGACCTACGACTTCGCGCGCCTGATGGACGGGGCGACCGAGGTCAAGTGCTCGGAGTTCGCGGACAACGTCATCGAGCATCTCTGACGCGCGGGGACAGGCACCGTTTCGGAACGAAACGGTGCCTGTCCCCCTTCGTTTCCCCTCAAATTCCGGCTATCTTCCAATCTCCCCGCCCATCCCGCTCGAGGAGGATCCACTTCGGCCTCGTTCCCGGGCGATCTCCGCGCAGGGTCCAGAATGGACCGGCCGGCCCGTCGGAGACGACCCGGGGAATCGAATTCACGACCGCGAGGAACTCGCTGAGCGGGAGCGCCTCGGCCTTGGGTCCGTGCTCCTCGAGCGCGACGCCGGTGAGACACGAGAGCACCGCGGCGCGGTCTCCCCCGCGAACGGCGGCGGCGAAGGTCGCCCAGGTCCGCTCGGGGGTCTCGTACCGGGCGTCGAGCCCGCGAGGAGCGACGGCGGAAGCGGTTCGGTTCCCGGTGGCGGCTTTCCGAACCGGCGCCGGCTTCGGCGCGGGGGCCTTCTTTGGAGCGGCCGGACGCGGCTGCGGGGCAACCGTCGTGTTCGTCGTCTTGTACTGGTCGCACGGATCGCTCTGGTAGAAGACCACCCCGTATTCGTCTTTGCAGGCGTGGAGTTCGTCCGCGTGCGGAGGCGACACGGCCAGAGTCGCAGCGAAGATCAACCCGAAAGTCCGCGAACCGGGCGTCATCGGCGGCTCCTCGCCTTCAATCTAGACCGGCGGTTCCGCGGGGCAAGGCGCCTCACTCTCCCCCGCCCTCACACCTCGAAGATCCGCGCGACCTTCACCCGGAAACCGGGAAGAACGTCTTCCCCGTCCAGCGTCTCCTCCCTGGAGAGGACGCGCGGACAAAGCAGGGAGCGGTGGACGGCGACGCTCTCCGTTTCCGTGTCGACGACCCAGACGAGGACTGCCCCGGCCGCGAGATCGTCGGCCACCTTCGCGTGGACCCCCTCGTGTGTGTTCGAGGGGGAACGCACCTCAACCGCGAGATCGGGAGCGCCCGGGAAGGGATCGGTCCGATCACCCACGGCCCGGAAGCGCTCCGTCGTGACGAACGCGACATCCGGCCCGCGAGCGGTGTCCGGAGACCGGGAAAGGACGAACCCGGTGTCGTTTCCGAAGACGACCCCGAGCCGGCGCCGCCGCACGAAGCTTCGCAGCCGGGAAGCGATCTCGGCCGCGACCCGCCCGTGCCGCATTCCCGGGAGGGGTTCCGAGAGGAGGAGCCCGGCTTGGAGCTCGTGCTTCCTTCCGTCCTCGGGAAGGCGCTCGAGGTCGTCGATCGTCCATCTCCGAACCGCCGCAGGCGAGTCCATCCCGGCGAGCTTACGGCGGACGCGGGTTCCGGGCAATCGGCGAGGTTGCGAAACGGGAACTCCGAGTCGGACAGCCCGTGCCGATTCGATGCGCCCTTCTCCCGGTCGTAGAATCGAATCGTGAGGATCCTCCTGTTCAGCGGCAAGGGCGGCGTCGGGAAGACGAGCCTGGCGGCCGCCACGGGGGTCCGGCTGGCCGACTCGGGGCATCGCACCCTCGTCCTGAGCGTCGACCCGGCCCACAGCCTCGCCGACTCGTTCGCCCTCGACCTCGCGCTCTTCTCGCGCGAGACCGCGGACCCCGTGGAGGTGGCGAGGAACCTCGCCCTCCAGGAAGTCAACATCCAGTCGGAGATCCTCCGCCATTGGAAGGAGATCGCCTCCTACGTCACCTCCGTCCTCCGCACGGCCGGAATTCCCGACGTGGAGGCCGAAGAGATGGCGATCCTCCCCGGGATGGAAGAATTGAGCGCGCTCCTCTACGTGAACCAGTACCGGCGCGAGGGGCGCTTCGACGTGATCGTGCTCGACTGTGCCCCCACCGCGGAGTCGGTCCGGTTCGTGAGCATGCCGACCACCCTCGAGTGGTACATCAAGCACGTCTTCCCGATGCAGCGCACGGTCCTGCGGGCCGTGCGCCCGATCGCGAACCGCATCACTCCGGTCGAGCTTCCGCCCGACCGCTACTTCGCGAACGTGAAGAGCCTCTTCGACAAGCTCGAGGGGGTCGGCGACCTGCTCTCCGACCCCTCGATCACGAGCGTGCGCCTCGTGACGAACCCGGAGCGGGTCGTCCTCCGGGAGACGCAGCGGGCGTTCGTCTACTTCTCACTCCACGCGCTCACCGTCGACATGCTGATCGTCAACCGTGTCTTCCCCGAAGGGGTCGAGGACGCCTTCTTCGACGGCTGGAAGCGGACGCACCGGCAGGTGCTCGAGGAGATCGAGGACTACTTCGCGCCGGTGCTCCTTCGGCGCGTTCCCCTCTTCGACGACGAGGTGCTCGGCCGGGGGCGCCTCGAGCGCCTCGCGGAGACCCTTTACCCCGGAGGTGAAGACCCCTCGATCGTCCACCGGACCGAGCGGCCCTTCGTCTTCGAGCGAAGCGGGTCCAGGTACCTCGTGCGGCTTCCGATGCCGTTCGCGACCCGCGGCGAGGTCGGGGTGTTCAAGAAGGGGGACGAGTTGGTCGTCGAGGTCGGGACCCTCAGGCGCCACATCGGGCTCCCGCGTTCGATGGCGGCGTACGAGCCGGTGCGGGCGAAGCTCGACGGTGGAAGACTCACGGTGGAGATGGAGGCACGGTCATGAGCCCGAGAGCACGCAGGAAGGACGAGGGAGCGGGGGCGGACGCGCCCGGACGGGAATGCCTCTGCATGGGGCTCGGCCCCGAGTGGACCGAGGCGCTCGAGCGCTTCGGCGTGCCGGAGGAGGCCCGCCGGCATCTCCGCAACGCGCGGCTCGAGGTGCTGAAGGCGGTCCGTTCCGTGGTCGATCGGCGGATCGAAGATCTGTCCCGGCGGTCGGAGCGCGGGACGAAGGTGGAGGTGGAGTGACCGAGCCGAGAGTCGAAGGTCTCTTCCGGAACTCGATCGGGTTGGTAGCGGGGGCAGGATTTGAACCTGCGACCTTTGGGTTATGAGCCCAACGAGCTACCGGACTGCTCCACCCCGCGTCAAGGTTTCGGTTCGAACGCTCGCACTGTAGCAGATCCTCCCGCCGGTTCAACCTCGTCGCTCTTCGGGAGGAGGAGCGTCACCTCCCCCGGAAGGGCGTACCCGAGTTCCTCACGGGCGATCCGCTCGATTGCAGCCGGGTCGGTGCGCAACCGCGACACCTCGCGCCTCAGGGCGTCGACCCGCGCCTGCTGCGCCGCCGCCTCCGCGCGCAGCCGCTCGAGTTCCGCCTGCCGCCGCTGCACGTCGATCCACCCCTTCTCGCCGAACACGGTCGCCGCGGCCCCGCCGAGAAACACCGCGATCATCGCGACGCGGAAGGTCCGGCGCTTACGGACCTGCTTCTTCACGACCTCCGGCGGTGCGTTCTCGCCGAGCTCCGCCCGGTCGAGCGGCTCCGCGTCGGATGGGAGGGCGACCGACCTCGCGTCGGTCCCGTCCGCGGGACGCATGTGGAGGTCGGCCTCCGGCGTGTACGGAAACCCCTCGAAGAGGCTCGGCTGCCCCTCCCCCGCCCCCCGCCTTGCCGGGCGCCGCTTCCGCGGCCGGAACCTCAGGATCGTCGCCAAGGGTTTCGGACCTCAGCCCCTTCCCGCCCGCGGGAAGGCGGTCCAGCCCGCGTACCGGGCGTCGTCCCCCAGCTCCTCCTCGATCCGGAGCAGCTGGTTGTACTTCGCGGTCCGCTCGCCGCGCGAAGGCGCCCCGGTCTTGATCTGGCCGAGGTTCAACGCCACCGCGAGGTCGGCGATGATCGCGTCCTCCGTCTCCCCCGAGCGGTGCGAGGCGACGCACGTGTACCCCGCCCGGTGGGCCATCTGGATACAGTCGAGCGTCTCGGTCACCGTCCCGATCTGGTTGAGCTTGATGAGCACACTGTTCGCCACCCCTTCGGAGATCCCGCGGGAGACGATCGCCGGGTTCGTCACGAAGATGTCGTCCCCGACGAGTTGGACCTTCGAGCCGAGGGCGCGGGTGAGCGCCTTCCAGCCCTCCCAGTCCCCCTCCGCCATCCCGTCCTCGATGGAGACGATCGGATAGGCGCCGACCCACTTCTCGTAAATCGCGATCATCTCGGCCGAGGATTTCTTCGGCTTCTTCTCCGCGGAGAGGTGGTAGACCCCCTTCTCGTAGAACTCCGACGCCGCGACGTCGAGGGCGAGTACCACGTCCTTCCCCGGCTTGTACCCCGCCTTCTTGATCGCCTCGACCAGGACCTCGAGCGCCTGCTCGTCGTGGGCGAGGTTCGGGGCGAACCCCCCTTCGTCCCCCACCCCGGTCGCGAGGTTCTTCTTCTTCAGGACGTCGCGGAGAGCGTGGTAAACCTCCGCTCCGGCTCTCAGCCCCTCGCGGAAGGACGGAGCCCCCGCGGGGACGACCATGAACTCCTGGATGTCGACGTTGTTGTCGGCGTGCGCCCCCCCGTTCAAAACGTTGAACATCGGAACCGGCAGGTCTTTCGTGTTCACGCCGCCGAGGTAGCGGTAGAGCGGCATCCCGAGGACTTCCGCCGCCGCTCGGGCGACCGCCATCGAGACCCCGAGGATCGCGTTCGCGCCGAGCCGCGACTTGTTCTCCGTGCCGTCGAGCTCCCGGAGGGCGTTGTCGAGGAAGACCTGGTTCACCGCCTCGAGGCCGACGAGGCCGGGCGCGATCTCCTTCTCGACGTGCGCGATCGCCTTGAGGACCCCCTTTCCGCCGAAGCGCTTCGGGTCCTTGTCGCGGAGCTCGAGCGCCTCGCGCGAACCGGTCGACGCCCCCGACGGTACGGCGGCGCGGCCGAGAATCCCTCCGTCGAGGATGACGTCGACCTCGACGGTCGGATTCCCCCGGGAGTCGAGGATCTCCCTCGCGACGATCTCCCGGATCCTCCCTGGTGCGTCGTGCTCGTGCATGATCGGTTACTCCTATCCCTCGTCTCGAAGGACACCTCGAGCCGTCCACGATTGGGCGCGACTATACTGCAATCTCCCGCGCCCGAACAGACCGGAGGAGGCCCCGATGGAACGGAACGAGTCCGGATCGCGCTTCGTCGTGGTCCTGACGACGGCGGCATCGGAGGAGGTCGCCGCGCGTCTCGCGGACGCGCTCGTCTCGCGCCGCCTCGCGGCCTGCGTCAACGTGGTCCCGGGAATCGTCTCGACCTACCGGTGGGAGGGGAAAGTCGCGACCGATCCGGAACGCCTCCTCCTGATCAAGACGACGACCGCGCGGCTTGGCCAAGTCGAGACCCTGATCGGGGAACTCCACGACTACGATCTGCCCGAAGTCATCGTCCTGCCGGTCCTCGGAGGCTCCGAGGCCTACCTCGGATGGATCGAAGCCTCGACCGCGGAGGGCGCCCCTTAGACCGTCCGGAACGCGCGGTCGAGGTCGTCTCTCAAGTCCGCGGGGTCCTCGACCCCGACCGAGATCCGCACGAGACCGTCCACGATCCCGATCTTCCGCCGCGCCGCGGGGGGGATAGACCCGTGGGTCATCGAAGCCGGGTGGGAGATCAGCGACTCTACCCCGCCGAGGCTTTCGGCGAGGGCGCAGAGGCGGACCTTCCCGAGGAACTTCTTCGCCTTCGCGAGGCTCCCGACGTCGAAGGAGATCATCCCGCCGAATCCACGCATCTGCCGCTTCGCGAGGGCGTGCTGCGGGTGGCTCGGAAGCCCGGGGTAGTGGACCTTCCGGACCTTCGGATGACGCTCGAGCCAGCGGGCGATCGTTCGTGCGGTCGCATCGTGCCGCTCCATCCGGAGGGCGAGCGTCTTGAGCCCACGGAGGACGAGGAAGGAGTCCATCGGCGAGAGGATCGCCCCAACCGAGTTCTGGAGCCATCCGATCCGCTCGGCGTCTTCCTTCCGGGTCGTGACGACGCACCCTCCGACGCTGTCGCTGTGGCCGTTGAGATACTTCGTGGTCGAGTGGACGACGAGGTCGGCGCCGAGCGCGATCGGCGACTGGAAGTAGGGGCTCATGAAGGTGTTGTCGACGACGAGCCGCAGGTTGCGCCTCCGTGCGATGCGCGACGCCCCGCGGAGGTCGGTCAGGGTCAGGACCGGGTTCGTCGGGGTCTCGACGTAGAGCATCCGGGTGTTCGGCCGGATCGCACGCTCGACCTCCTCGAGGTTCGCGGTCTCGACCCAGGTGAAGTCGAGGCCGAACTGGCGGAGGAGCCCCTCGAAGAGACGGTAGGTCCCCCCGTACACGCTCCGGGAGACGACGACGTGGTCCCCCGAGCGCAGGAGGGCGAGGACGGCGTGGATCGCCGACATCCCCGACGCGAAGCAGCGGGCCTCGAGGCCTCCCTCGAGCTCCGCCATCGCCCGCTCGAGCGCCGTCCGGGTCGGGTTGACCGTCCGGGCATAGTCGAACTTCCATCCCCCGCCGAGACTCGGCTGCCGGTAGGTCGACGTCTGGTAAATCGGTTGCATCACCGCGCCGGTCGTCGGGTCGGGATGCTGCCCCGCGTGGACGACCTTCGTCGCGAACCTCGGCTCCCGTCCCTCTTTCCCGCGTCGGCCCACGATCACCCCTCCCACTTCGAAAGGTACCGCTCGAACCCGTCCGGCACGATCGTCGCCACCCTCGAATCGGGGCCGAGGGAGCGCGCGGCACGCAGCGCCGCCGCGACCGCCGCCCCTCCCGAGCCGCCGGCGAGGACTCCCTCCTCCGCCGCGAGGCGTTTGACCACCTCAAACGCCTCGTCGTCGTCGATCCTGACGACTTCGTCGGCGAGGTCCATGTCGAGCGTGGCCGGAACGAACGAGTTCCCGATCCCCTCGACCTTGTGCTCTCCCGCGGGCCCCCCTCCGAAGACCGAGCCCTGAGGCTCGACGAGAACGGCCCGGACCTTCGGGTCCCGTTCTTTCAGGTAGCGGACGACCCCGGTGAACGTGCCGCCCGTCCCCGCGCCGACGCAGACGGCGTCGAGGCGCCCGTCCATCTGGGCCCAAAGTTCGGGGCCGGTCGTCCGGTAGTGGATCTCCGGGTTCCCCGGATTCGCAAACTGCTGGGGGCAATAGGCCCCCTCGGTCGAAGCCTCGAACTCCTTGGCGACCCGGATCGCTTCCTTCATCCCGAGGGCCTTCGGAGTGCGGATCAGCTCGGCGCCGAGGACCTCCATGACCGCGATCTTTTCCCGGGAGAACCCCTCGGGGACGACCACCACGACTCGGTACCCCTTGAGGCGGCCGACGAGGGCGAGGCCGATCCCGGTGTTCCCGGCGGTCGGCTCGACGATCGTCCCTCCCGGCCGGAGGCGTCCCTCCCGTTCGGCGGATTCCACCATCCCGAGCGCGATCCGGTCCTTGACGCTCCCTCCGGGATTGGCCACCTCGAGCTTCGCGAAGACCGAGCCCGAGCCGTTCGCGCGGAGGCGCGTCAGCTCGAGAACGGGGGTATTGCCGATGAGGTCGAGGACGGAGCGTGCGACGGGCGGGTTGGGCACCGGGGGCGTTCTCCGGAGCGCGCGACGTGCGCGTCGGGGGCGGAGCCTAGAACGCCGTCCGTGACACTGTCAAACTCCAGGGTCAGTCGTGCTTTTTGCCTTTCCCCTTCCCTTTCCCCTCTTTCGCGCCGTCGTCGTCCCGCTCCCGGTGGACGTGGCGTTTCCTGTACTCGCCCGCCATCACGCGGTCGACGCGCGTTCCGGACGCCCTCCACTCCATGGCGGTGCGGACCGGAACGCCGTAGTACTCGTGGGCGACGCGGACGGCGACGAGATTCCGGCAATCGGCATCGGTGAGGACGATGCGGGTCTTCGGGTCTTTCTTGTGCTTTTTCCAATACCCGTACGCCTTCCCGTACGGCGGGCCGGGATCGTGGGAGACGGGAACGAACCAGACATCGACGGGAACGCGGCAACGGTTTCCGATCTCGAACCAGCCGAGCCCCTCCTTGCGCAGGGAGAAAAACCACTCGGGGGATCGATCGCAGTGGGACGCAAGGAAGAGCGCGACCGAGAGATCGTCAGGGTTCGGATAGTAGCGGCGGGAGTAGTCCTCGACCGCCCGTACGTCGCGGTCGAAGTAGCGCGAGGAGATCGAGAAGAACAGGCGCGCGTCGTCGCCCACGGGGACGTCGGCGCCGAAGGCCACATCGACCCCCGCCGAGGCGGGCGCCGCCCCCACGAGGGCGGCGGCGAGCGCGATCGAGAAGAGGAACGTCGAGCGTCGGATCACGGCACACCTCCCGGTCCCGGAGGACCCTGCCAGCGAATGTAGGCGCGTCCGCCCCCGGGGCAAGTGGGCAGCCGTGGTCAGTCGAGCTGGAACGAGATCCGGAAGGCCGTGGCTTCGCCAATTCTCCCGTTGACGTCGTCGAGGGGGACGCCGTAGTCCATCTGCCTTCCGCCGCGGAGCGGGAACATCTTCGTCCCCCCCGATCCGGCCGCCAAAAGGCGGCCTTCGCCGTCCTCGACGGCGATGGCGATCCCGATCCGGCGGGGGGTCTCGCCGAGGTTGCTCACGACGACCTTCGCGCGGGGCGTCGTCCCGAACCCGGAGGGGTCGTCCGGAATCTCGAACTCGATGCTCTCGAGGCGGACGGACGCGTCGAGATCGAGACCGACCTCGAGCCGCACGTTCGCCTTGAACTCGTACGATTTCGCCACGAACTCCGCCCCGCCCGCGCCGTTCGTTCCGAGCACGAAGGCGAGGGCGACACCCAGGAGGGGCGCCTTCCATCTCATCGTTCCTCCGTTGGAGCGGTCCATCGCCCCGATTTCCCGCCTTCCTTTTCCAGGAGGCGGACCGATCCGATCGCCGCTCCCCGGTCGACCCCCTTCACCATGTCGTAGAGGGTGAGACAGGCCGCCGAGGCCGCCACCATCGCCTCCATCTCGACCCCCGTCGAGGCGCGCGTCCGGGCCTCGGCCCGCACCCGGACCTCGAGACGCTCCCGCAGGAGCCGGATCTCGATCTCGAGTGCGTCGAGCGGTATCGGATGACAGAGGGGGATCCACTCCGAGGCGCGCTTCCCCGCCTGGATTCCGGCGATCCGGGCGACGGCAAGGGCGTCCCCCTTCGCGAGCCGGTTCTCCTCGAGAAGACGAAAGGCCTCCGCTCCCACTCGGATCGTCGCCTCGGCGACGGCGCGACGCGCGGACGCGGCTTTCTCGCCGACGTCGACCATCCGTGCTTCCCCTTTCCGGTCCAGATGGGTGAGGACGCCCGGACCCTTCTCGATCGCCATGCCGGCCATTATGCACGAGGGAATCGAAGACCCGAGGCGCGCTAGCGCGCGAGGTCCTCCGGCCAGTTGAGATTGCGGAGCACCCGGCGCGAATCCTCGATCCCGAGTGCATCCGCCGGAACGCGGCGGACACGGAGATCGGGAAGGAGCGAAAGGACCTTGAAGTGGCGCGCGACGAGCGCCTCGCCGACCGCGCGCTCCGCGGAACGGCGCCAGTAGGCGACGAGCGGATGATCCCTTCCCGCGGCGTCGACGGGGAAGACGAGGTCGTCCTCGGGCTCCGCCGCCTGGACGAGGGCTTTCAACAGCGGGGTTTCGACCTCCGGGTAGTCGCAGGCGAGGACCAGGAGGTCGGCTCGTCCGCTCGCCGCGAAGGCCGCCGCGATCCCGGAAAGCGGCCCCCTCCCGGCGGGGCGCGCGTCCTCGACGAAAGCGAACGCGGGGGCGGGGTTCACGGCCCCCGGAGCGACGCTGACCAGGACGGACCCGCAGATCGGACGGAGTGCCATCGCCGCCCGCACCGCGAGAGGGCGACCCTTCCACTCGAGGCTCCCCTTGGGCCGCCCCATCCGGCGACCCTCCCCCCCCGCGAGGACCACGCCCAGGATCTGCGCCATGTCGGCATCGTATCGAATTACGATGGCCCGGTGCGATCGCTGATCCTCTTCGCACGCGCCCCGCGCCTCGGGGCGGTCAAAACCCGCCTCGAGCCGGCACTCGGGGCCGAGCGGGTTCTCCGCCTCCACGAGGCGTTCGTCCTCGACCAGGCCCGCTTCCTCTCGGAGTTCGAGCGCGAGGGGGCGCGGCTCGAGCTGTGTCTCGACGGAGAGTGGCCCGTTCTTCCCGCTCCACTCCGTTCGATCACCTGCACGCAGCAAGGCCGCGGGTCGCTCGGCGACCGGATGCTCCGCGCCTTCGGGCGAGCCGCAGCGGGGGGAACGACCGTCGCCGCGATCGTCGGGGCCGACGCGCCGACCCTTCCCCGCGAGCGCATCGAGCGACTCTTCACCGCGCTCGACTCCGGGTTCGATGCGGCCGTTGTCCCCGCGACCGACGGAGGGTACGTCGCGATCGGGGTTCGGGTACCGGTGACCGAGGCGCTTTTCCGAGGGGTGCCGTGGGGGAGCGACGGGGTCCTCGCGGCGACCTTCGAGGCCGCCGCGCGCGAGGGGATCCGCCTGTCCCGCACCACGCCCTGGTTCGACGTCGACCGTCCGGAGGACCTTCCGGTCCTCGCCGGATCGTGCGCCCGCGATCCGGCACGCGCCCCCGGAACCGCCGCCCTCCTTCGGGCGTGGGGGATCGACGGCGTCGCGTGGCCGGTGGTATAGTCCTTTTCCGTCGCGCAGAGTCTTCCCGCCGACCCGCGACGCCATCCATCCCTCGCGAGGAGAATCGGTCATGCCGGAAGGTCGTCCTCGCGGCCGCAGAGGGTCCTCGGGATCCTCTCGAAACGGCCGCCGCCGCCCCCAGAACTCCACGCCCGGAGTCATCACCGGCCCGCCGCCGGTCATCGACGAGTCCTACGACCCCCTCGCGGAAGGAGCGGAGGACGCGGCGGCCGACGTGGCCCAGGGCGAGGATCACGTCGACCTCAATTCCCTCTACCGCATGACGAGCCAGCAGCTCTCCGAAGCCGCCAGGGGTCTCGGAATCGCCGGAGCGTCGGGGATGCGGAAGCAGGACCTGATCTTCGAGATCATGAAGGCGCAGTCGGAGAGGAGCGGCCTCGTCTTCGCGGAGGGGGTCCTCCAGGTCCTCCAGGACGGGTACGGATTCCTGCGCCACCCCGACTACAACTACCTCCCCGGTCCCGACGACATCTACGTCTCCCCTTCGCAGATCAAGCGGTTCGGCCTGATCACGGGGGACACCGTGTCCGGCCAGGTCCGGCCTCCGAAGGAGGAGGAGAACTACTTCGCGCTGATCAAGGTCCTCGCGGTCAACTTCGACGACCCGGACCGGATCCGGGACCGGATCCTCTTCGACAACCTGACCCCCCTCTACCCGGCGGAGAAGCTGCGCCTCGAGACGACCGCGTCCGCCGTCGGCGGGCGCGTGATGGACCTCCTGACCCCGATCGGCAAGGGGCAGCGCGGGCTGATCGTGGCGCCGCCGCGGACCGGGAAGACGATGCTCCTCCAGTCGATCGCGAACTCGGTGACGGCGAACCACCCCGAGGTCTACCTCATCGTCCTCCTGATCGACGAACGACCCGAGGAGGTCACCGACATGCAGCGCTCGGTCCAGGGGGAGGTCGTCGCATCGACCTTCGACGAGCCGGCGCAGCAGCACGTCCACGTCGCCGAGATGGTGATCGAAAAGGCAAAGCGGCTCGTCGAGCACAAGCGGGACGTCGTGATCCTTCTCGACTCGATCACCCGCCTCGCGCGCGCGTACAACACCGTCCAGCCCCCTTCGGGGAAGGTTCTCTCGGGAGGACTCGACGCGAACGCCCTGCAGCGGCCGAAGCGGTTCTTCGGGGCCGCCCGTAACCTCGAGGAGGGGGGCTCGCTGACGATCATGGCGACCGCCCTGATCGATACCGGATCGCGCATGGACGACGTGATCTTCGAGGAGTTCAAGGGCACCGGGAACATGGAGCTCCACCTCGACCGCAAGCTCACCGACCGGCGCGTCTTCCCCTCGATCAACATCGAGGCTTCGGGAACGCGCAAGGAAGAGCTTCTCCTCTCGAAGGAGGTCCTCAACAAGGTCTGGATCCTCCGGAAGATCCTCAGCCAGATGTCGCCCGTCGAGGCGATGGAACTCCTCATCGACAAGATGGGGAAGAGCGCGTCGAACGAAGAGTTCCTGATGATGATGCAGGGGGGATGAGGGGGATATCCATCGGGGACAGAGAAATCGGGGACAGGTTACTCAATTCGCGCAATGGAAGAATCCATTGCGCGAATTGAGTAACCTGTCCCCGATTTCTCTGTCCCCGATTCATCCCACTGCCGCCAGATCCAATCGGCGACGCCAACCGGGTCTCAGTGTCGAGAGGATCCTCTTCATCTCGGGGCCGTCGACCCCTTCCCGGGCGACGAAGGCCCGCGCTTCCTCCCGCGCGCGGTCGACGAGCCCCGGATCGCGCAGCGTCACCGCGAGGAATTGCAAGTCGGAAAGGCCGTGCTGCTGCGTCCCGAAGACCGCTC
Organism: uncultured Acidobacteriota bacterium; assembly: GCA_964383585.1. Classification (GTDB taxonomy): domain Bacteria; phylum Acidobacteriota; class Polarisedimenticolia; order Polarisedimenticolales; family DASRJG01; genus CAYLHQ01. The sequence continues at coordinate 139,136 of CAYLHQ010000001.1, read as the reverse complement.
CCGGTCCGCGGAGTTCGAAGTCCTTCTCGGCGATCCGGAAACCGTCGGAGGTCTTCTCCATCACCTCGAGCCGCTCCCGCGCCGGAGCCCCCGCATCCTCTCCGACCATCAGGACGCAGTACGAGCGGGCCGCTCCCCGCCCGACCCTCCCGCGGAGCTGGTGGAGCTGCGACAGGCCGAACCGCTCCGCGTGCTCGACCACCATGACGCTCGCGTTCGGGACGTCGACCCCCACCTCGATCACCGTCGTCGCCACGAGGATCGGAATCCTCCCGGCGGCGAACTCCCGCATCGTCCGCTCCTTCTCCTCGCCCTTGAGCTTCCCGTGCACGAGGCCGACCCCGACCCCGGGAAAAACCCGCTCGCGCAGGTGCGCCGCAAAAGCGGTCACCGCCTTCAGGTCGCTCTTTTCCGTCTCCTCGACGAGCGGGACGACGATGTACGCCTGGCGTCCCGACCCGATCTCGCGCCTGATCCCCTCGTAAACCCGTTCCCGCTGGTCTTCCCCGCGGACGACGGTCGTCACCGGGGTACGTCCCGGGGGAAGGGCGTCGATCACGGAGAGGTCGAGGTCGCCGTAGAGGGTGAGCGCCAACGTCCGCGGGATCGGCGTCGCCGTCATCACGAGGACGTCCGGTCGCGTCCCCTTCTCCACGAGCGCCGCCCTCTGGAGGACCCCGAACCGGTGCTGCTCGTCGACCACCACCATCGCGAGATTCCGGAACTCGACCCCGCTCTCGAAGAGCGCATGGGTCCCGACGACGATCTGCGCCTCGCCCCCGGCGATCGCGTCGAGCGCCCGGCGCCGGTCGGCGGCACGGAGCGAACCGGTGAGCAGTTCCACCCGGTAGCCTCCGCCTCTTTCCGCGAACATCCGCTCGAGGTTCCGGAAATGCTGCTCCGCGAGGATCTCGGTGGGAACCATGAGGGCCCCCTGGTAGCCGTTCTCCACCGCGACGAGGAGGGTGAGGATCGCGACAATCGTCTTCCCCGACCCCACGTCCCCCTGAAGGAGGCGGTTCATCGGGTGGGGGGAGCGCAGGTCGGCCCCGATCTCGGCGAGGACCTTCCGCTGCGCCTCGGTCAACCGGAACGGGAGGAGCCGGGCCAGGCGGACCTTGAGCGCGTCGGTCACCTCGTAGACCGCCGCACGTTTGGCGCGCTCGACTCCCTGGCGGCGGATCGCGAGCGCGAGTTGGAGGAGGAAGGCCTCTTCGAAGGCGAGCGTCCTCCGTGCGGGGGAGATCGGGTCGAACAGGGCGCCCGTCCCCCGATCGCCGGCGGGGAAGTGGACCTGCTTGAGCGCCTCGAACCGCGCGAGGAGCCCCTGCCGGCAGGCGATCTCCCCGGGAACGGGGCAGGACAGGGTCTCGGGGTCGACCTCCGCGAGGGCGCGATGGAGGAGTGTGCGCTGCATCCGCGAGGAGAGATCGGCGAGTTTCCGGTAGACCGGGACGATCCTCCCGGTGTGGACCCCTTCCTCCTCCCCCTCCTCGAGCAACTCGTACTCGGCGTTCTCGAGGACGATCTCGCGGCCGTACCGGTCGAGCGTCGCCGCGGCGAAGAGGACGACGCGGCGCCCCTTCCGGAGGACGCGCTCGAGGTACGGCTGGTTGTACCACAGCGCGCGGATCGTCCCGCTCCCGTCCTCGAGGATCGCCTCGAAGATCGTGAAGCCGCGCCGCCGCGTGTGGATCAGGCGGGAACTCCGGACTCGGACGTCGAGCACCCGCGCACCCGATTCGATCGACAGGTCGGCGACCCGCGCGAAGGAACGCCGGTCCTCGTAGCGGAACGGGAGGACGTGGAGGAGATCCTCGACGGTCGAAACGCCCTCGTCCTCGAGCAGCGCGGCACGTCGAGGACCCACCCCCTTGAGAAAGCGCAGCGGCGCGTCGCCCCTCACCGGTCGGTCGTGGATGCGGAGAGCGTGCCCTCGAACGCTTCGCGAATCCGCTCGCGGCCGAGGCCCGCGCCCAAAAGGACCATGAGGAGGATGCGAGCCTTCGCGGCCGACAACCCGCCCGAGAAGATCGCCCCGGCCTCGAGGAGGGTCCGTCCGCCCCCGGCATACCCGTAGTGCGGGGCGGTTTGGCCCCGGCGGCAGCGGCTCGTCACGACGACCGGGATTCCGGCTCTCGAGGCCTCCCGGACCGGGGGGAGCATCGCGGGAGGCACGTTCCCCTGGCCCAGGGCCTCGAGTATGATCCCCCTGGCCCCCGACCCGAGAGCGTGCCGGAGGAGCGAGTCGTCGCATCCGATCGCAGCGGGGACGATCGGGACGGCAGGCTCGAGGTGCCCGCCCGGAACGCGCAGGCGCTCCCGCTCGGCGAAGCCGGGGAGGAACCCCGCCGCGTCGTCGACCACCCCGAGGACGCCGCCGTCCTCGCTCGCGAACGAGGAGAAGGCGTCGGTGTGGGACTTCGTCACGCGCCTCGCCCCGTGGACCGCCCCGTCGAACACGACGAGGACCCCTCGCCCCCGCGCCCGAGGGGAGGCAGCGACCCGGGCGGCCGCGACGAGGTTCGCCGGACCGTCCCACAGGAGCGCGTCGGGGGTGCGCATCGCACCGGTCAGGACGACGGGGAGATCGGTCGTCAGCACGAGGTCGAGGAAAAACGCCGTTTCCTCGAGCGTGTCGGTCCCGTGCGTGACGACCGCCCCGGCGTGGTCTCCCGCCGCGAGTTCCGCGTCGAGGAGACGGGCGAGCTCGGTCATCCGGAGGGGAGTCCAATGGGGACCCGGAAGGCGGTCGAACTCGACGACCCGGGCCTCCACGTGCTCGCGCAGCGCCGGGACCGCGGCGAGGATCTCCTCCCCCGAGGCGACGGGGACCGCCCCCTTGCCCGGGACGATCCGCATGGAGATCGTTCCCCCCGTGAACACCATCAAGACGGCCGGCTTCGAACGCATCGGCGGCGTATTATGCAGCCCTTTCGCTCACGCCTCGACCACGAGGACGCCCCGCGCCGCCAGCGACACGACCGCCGCTCCCACCTCCGCGTCGGAAAACGGAAGCTCGTCGAGAAGGGTCTCCACCGTCGGCCCGGGTCGGGCTCTCGCGAGGACCTCGTACTCCACCGGTGCGACCGAGGCGGCGTGCAGCCGGGAACGGGCGTCCTCGGCGATCCGGACGAGCGCGTGCCTCGGCGGCAGGTCCCTCGCGACCTTCGTCCACTCGTCGAGCGCGACCAGACCGTCCATCAGCACCGTGGTGGACGGACCCTCGATCGAACGCTCGAGCGGTGCCGAGGAGCGTCGGACGACGTGGAACTTCGCCGACCCCCAACCGAGCATCCGGTAAAGCGCCTTCGTCCCGCGGACCCTCCCCACCGCGGCGTGGACGATGCTGCCCCCCTCGAGATCGATCGTCCCCTCCCGCCCTCCTTCCGACAGAACGACGGTGCCGTCGTTCCCGTTGAGGGAGAGGATCTGCAGGAGGTCCGAGATCGACAGGTGCTCGACGCTCCCTGCGAGGAGGGGATCCTCCCCCCGTCGCGCGGCGGCGGCGGCGGCGCGACGCTCGAGGAGGCGGTCGATCCGGGCGTGGAGCTCGCGCGGATCGAACGGCTTCGCGAGGTAGTCGTCGGCCCCGAGCCTCAGTCCTCGGACCCGCTTGGGGACGTCCGATTCGACCGTGAGAAAGAGGAAGGGGACCTCGTCCGCCCCCGGCAGCGCGCGGAACTTCTCGTAGAAGGTCCACCCGTCGACCTCCGGCATCAGCACGTCCGAGACGACGACGTCGGGAAGTCCCCCCCGGAGCGACTCCAGGGCCTCGGCGACGTTCCTCGCCAGGCGAACCCGGAAACCGCGCGCGGCGAAGTGGTCCTCGATGACCCGGAGCACCAGTTCGTTGTCGTCGACGGCTAGGAGCTCGTGCTGCGCGGCGGCTCGCTCCTCGGGGCTCATCGGATCTGGTCGATGAGCTCGAACAACGTCGGGGTGTGGTCGGGAAGCTCTTCCGGCACCCGGCCACCCCGCCACGCATCGAGGGCGAGGCCCGCGAGAAAGGGGTCGAACTGGGTCCCGGAGTAGCGCGCGATCTCTTCCATCGCGTCGGCCACCGTCACCTTTCGCCGGTAGATCCGGTCGGTCGTCATCGCGTCGAAGGCGTCGCCGATGTGGATGATGCGTCCCTGGAGAGGAATGGCTTCCCCCGCGAGACCGTGGGGGTAGCCGGCGCCGTTCCAGTACTCGTGGTGGTGGAGGATCCCCGGGATCACGTTCGCGAGCGGCTTGATGTGCTGCAGGAGCTTCGCCCCGGCCTCGGGGTGCCCCTTCATGATCTCGAACTCCTCGCGGTTGAGGCGCTCCGGCTTCTTCAGGATGTTGTCGGGGACGGCGATCTTCCCGACGTCGTGCAGGATCGCGGACAGCAGCAGCGGTTCGCGCTCCTCTCGGGAGAGGCCGAGCTCTTGCGCCACGATCAGCGACATCCGCGCCACGCGGAGGGAATGGCCGTGCGTGTACGCGTCCTTGGCGTCCACCGCCCCGGCCATCGAGACGATCACGGAGAGGAACATCGAGCGGACGTCCCGCTCGAGGCGCGCGTTTTCGATGAAGATCGCCGCCTGGGAGGCGAGGGCGTACAGGAGCTTCTGATCGTTCGCCCGCATCGCCCTCGCCGAGTCGGCGAGTTCGATCTCGATCCCCCCGATCAGCCGCTCCTTCGCGACCATCGGGACGAAAAAGCGGCTCCGGTCGCGGTCCTCGTACATCCGGATCCCCATCGGGGCGTCGGCCTCGGCGGGGTCGAGGAGCGGGAGCTTTTCCGAGATCCGATGCCGCTCGCCCACCTTCGGCCCGTGGGCGCCGGCGTACCCCAGGGCGCCCTTGACCTCCAGGACGTTTTGCTCCGGATCGAGCAGGAGGATCGAGCCGCGCGGCGCGCCGACCGCGACGAGCGCCTGGCGGAGGATGATCTCGATCTCGTCGTCGAGCTTGAAGGGGGAGGTGATCGCCGACCCGATGCTGAAGAGCATCTCGAGGTAGTACTGGGAGAGCCTCCGGCTGCTCGCGAGGCTCTCCCGGTTGCGGAGCGTGGTCCGCATCCGCGCGAGGAGCTCCTTCGTGAAGAAGGGCTTGCTCATGTAGTCGTCGGCCCCCGCCTCGAATCCGGCCATCTTGTCCTTCAGCTCGTTCCGCGAGGAGAGGATCAGCACGGGAGTCTCGCCGACCGCGGGGTCCTCTTTGATCCTGCGGCAGAGGGCGTACCCGTCGAGCTCCGGAAGCCCCACGTCGAGGAGAATCAGGTCGGGGCGCAGGTCGAGGGCCATCTCGTAGCCGCGAACTCCGTCCTCCGCGAGGTGGACGTCGTACCCTTCCGCTTCGAGTTCCTCCTTGAGGATGCCTCGGAGGAGGTTCGAGTCGTCCACGACCAGGACGGAGGGCTTCGGGGGCGCGGGAACCGCAGTCTGCATTCCGGCGGAGATCGTAGGGAGCGCTCCCCGCCGCGTCAAGCGCTCGCGTCGGTTCACTTCCAGACGTAGAGGACGAGACCGACCGCTCCGCCCCAGAGGAGGACGTTCAGGAGGAGGGGGCGGTCCGACAGGACGAGCGCGGTGGGGTTCTCCCCCTCCCCCCGGAGGTGGACGAGGTAGAGGTAACGGAAGATCCCGAAGAGGACGAACGGGATCGTGAGCCCCAGGTGGCGTGTCCCCAGCTTCGTCGCGACCTCGTCCGAGAAGGCGTAGAGCGCGTACGCCGTCACGACCGATCCCGTCACGACCGCGATCATCTGATCGAGGAACGGGAGGGAGTATTCCCTCAGGATGGGACGCTGCTCGGTCGCGACCGGAGCCGAAGCGATCTCCTGCCTCCGTTTGACGAACCCGAGGAAAAGCGCGAGCAACCCGGTGCACAGAACCAGCCATTCCGAGATCGCCACCCCGACCGCGACCGCCCCCGCCCAGGCGCGCAGCAGGAAGCCGGATGCGACGAGCATGACGTCGAGGATGACGACCCTCTTGAGGGCGAAGGAGTACGCGAGGTTCTGGGCGAGGTAGAGGGCCGACACCGCGGCGAGCTTCGGCGAGAGAACGATCGCCGCGGCGAGCGATCCGACGGCGAGTGCGGAGGCGAGGAGGACGGCGGGGGTCGCTCCCAGGTCTCCCGCCGCGATCGGACGGAACCGCTTCTTCGGGTGGAGGCGGTCCGCCTCCCGGTCCGCCACATCGTTCAGCAAGTAGACGGACGACGACAGGGCACAGAACACGGCGAGGGCGGCGGCGGCGCGCTCGACGGAGGCGGGATCGGACAACCGCCCCGCGAAGACGAGCGGGGCGAGGACGAAGGTGTTCTTGATCCAGTGCTTCGGGCGGAGGGCGAGCCAGACCGCGCGAGCGCTCGCGATGGTCACTCGTTCGTCTCGCGAGCGTGGATCGTGATCAGTTCGAGAATCTCGTACCGTTTCGTGCCCGAGGGGACCGCGATGGTCACCTCGTCCCCTCCCCGTCGTCCCATCAGGCCCTTCCCCACCGGGGACGCGATCGAGACGAGACCGCGCTCGAGGTCGGCCATCTCGGGGATCACGAGCTCGAAGGTCACCTCGGTGTCGGTGTCGAGATCGAGCAGGGAGACGCGCGTGCCGAGCCCCACCCGGTCCTTCGGGATCCGGTCGAGATTCATCGTCCCCAACTCGGACAGCCGGGTCCGGAGTTGCCCGATCCGGGCCTTGACGTAACGCTGGCGCTCGAGGGCCGCCTGGTACTCGGCGTTCTCGCGGAGGTCTCCCATCGCGACCGCGGTCTTGATCTCCCGCGGCAACTCGACCGTCAGCTCCCGCTCCAGGCCCCGGAGCTCCTGTTCGAGCCGCGCCTTGATCTCCCGCATCCCCTCGCTTCCCCCTTCCGGGCGGTAAAACCCGCCCACGGTAACACCGGTCGCCCCTCCCCTCCAAGCGCCGCGCGCCTTCGTTGACACCCCCGGGGAGGCTCCGTACCATCTCCAGTGCGGCAGGAGGGACGGAAGCGGTGGATGCGCGTCGGGGAAAGTTCGTCGCTCTCGGTGTCGGTGTGGCCGCCACGATGGCCTTTCTCGTGGGGGTCGCCGTCTCGCGCTCCGGGTCGGGGGGGCTCGTCTACTACGTGACGGTGCCGGAGTTCCTGGCCCGGGGAGGCTCGACGGCCTCGAACGTCCGCGTCAACGGCAAGGTCGTCTCGGGCTCGATCGAGCGCCTCCCGACCGGGCAGGATGTCACGTTCACCATGGCGGGCGGCGGCGCCGAGATCCGTGTGGCCTACCACGGCATCATCCCCGACACCTTCGTCGACGGGGCCGACGTCGTGGTGGAGGGGGGGCTCCGCGCCGACGGCGTCTTCGAGGCGTCGACCCTGCTCGCCAAGTGTCCGTCGAAGTACGAGGCGGCGGAAGGCGCCGAAGAGGCGAGCCGGTGATCGTCGTCGGCCACGTCTCCCTCATTCTCGCTCTCCTCGCCGCGGCCTGGGCGACGACCGCCGCCCTCCTCGGCGTCGCCCAACGCGGACGGGGACTCCAGCAGAGCGCCGAGCGTGGCGTGCTCGCGGCTCTCGGTCTCGTCGCCCTCGCGACCGCGGCCCTCCTCTACGGCTTCCTCACGGACGACTTCCGTCTCGATTACGTCTACTTCTACTCGAGCGTCTCCCAGGCCCTCCCCTACAAGATCGGCGCGCTCTGGGGCGGGCAGGCCGGGAGCCTGCTCCTGTGGCTCCTCTTCCTCGTGGCGATGGCCTCGGTGATGGTCCTCACGAACCGCCGGAAGAACCGCGCCCTCATGCCGTGGGCCACCGCCGTCGTCGCGCTCACCGCCACGTTCTTCTTGATCCTCCTCAACTTCATCGAGAGTCCGTTCCGGACCGGCCCCATGCGCGCGGACGGCGTCGGTTTGAATCCGCAGCTCAAGAACTACTGGATGATGATCCACCCGCCGTGCCTCTACCTCGGATACGTGGGGTTCACGATCCCGTTCGCGTTCGCGATCGCCGCCCTCGCCACGCGCCGGACCGGCGACATCTGGTTCCGCACCACGCGGCGGTGGACCCTCTTCTCCTGGTTCTTCCTCGGGATCGGGATCCTGCTCGGCTCGTACTGGGCCTACATCGAGCTGGGCTGGGGCGGGTACTGGGCCTGGGACCCGGTGGAGAACGCCTCCTTGATGCCCTGGCTCGTCGGAACGGCCTTCCTCCACTCGGTGATGATCCAGGAAAAGAAAGGGATGATGAAGGTCTGGAACATGTCCCTCATCATCCTCACCTTCTCCCTCTCGATCTTCGGGACATTCCTCACGAGGAGCGGGGTGATCTCGTCGGTCCATGCCTTCGCGACCTCCGACATCGGCCCGGCCTTCGGGATCTTCCTCGCGCTCGTCTTCTTCGGCTCGACCGCGCTCCTGATCGCCCGCCTCCCCTCCCTCCGCTCGGAAGCCCGCCTCGAATCGCTCCTGTCCCGGGAGTCGAGCTTTCTGTTCAACAACCTGATTCTCGTCGGAATCGCGCTCACCGTGCTCTTCCTGACCACCTTCCCGCTCCTCTCCGAGGCGGCAACGGGGCGCAAGGTCACGATGGGGCCGCCGATCTTCAACATGGTGAACATCCCGTGGGCCCTGGTCCTTCTGGCCCTCGTCGGGATCGGCCCGCTGATCGCCTGGCGCAAGGCGACCGCGGCGAACCTGAGGCGGAACTTCACGGTCCCCGCGCTCACCGGAGCGTGGGTCCTTCTCGCCTCCCTCCTGATCGACCTCCGGGCCCACCAGGACGCGCTCCGCGGCCTCGGGAGCGCCCTCGCCTCCCTCGACGTCGCGGGAGCCTTCGAACGGCTCAAGGCGTTCTACCCCTCGCTCACCTTCGGCATCGGCGCCTTCGTCGTCGCGACCGTCGTCCTCGAGTTCCGTCGAGCGCTTCACGCGCGCCGCCGCCAGTACGGGGAACCGCTCCCCGTCGCGGCGGCTTCGCTCGTGTGGAGGAACAAGCGGCGCTGGGGCGGCTACGTGGTCCATGTCGGCGTCGTGATCGCCTTCTTCGGGATCGCGGGCTCCTCCGCCTACCAGAAGGAGACGGTCCAGACCCTGGATCCCGGCGGCACGCTCCACTTCGACGGCTACGCGATGCGGTACGACGAGGTACGGCTCGAGGCGGTCGACGACCACATCGGCGCGGTCACGGAGCTCAGCCTCTTCCGAGAGGGCACCTTCCTCGGACCGCTCCACGCGGAGCAACGGTTCCATCCGAACATGGTGTTTCCCGAACTCCGGAGCGCCTTCCTCCGCGCCAAGGCTTCCCACGGGAGCGACCCGGAGGTCCACCGCGCCGAGGTCGCGGCGATGTACGACCTCATCCGCGAGCTCGAGGGCCGCGCGGGGCGCGAGGTCAAGACCCCCTCGACCGAGGTCGGCATCCACGCGAGCCTCTCCCCGCTCTCCCCCACCCGCTTCGGGGAGGACTTCTACGTGATCCCGCTCTGGGTCGATCCCGTAACGGGCCGAGCGAACTTCCGGATCTTCGTCAACCCGATGGTGAACTTCCTCTGGCTCGGAGGCCTCATCCTCGTCCTCGGAGCCCATCTCTCCGTCCTCCCCGACTCCCGAGAGCGGAAGCGGCTCGAAACCGCCATGACGCTCGAGGAGAGGGCAGCGGAAGCGGCCTGAGCGGGAGCCCGGGATGTTCGCCTCCCCCGAAACGCTCACGCCCGCCCAGGCCGCCGAGTACGACCAGGCGGCCCGGACGATCCTCTGCGACTGCGGGTGCCATCCCCAGTCGGTCCACGATTGCGCGTGTGGGCGCGCCGAGGAAATGCGCGGGGAAATCGCGGGCGAGATCGCCTCGGGAAAGACCGGCGCCCAGGTGATCGAGGCGTACGTCGCGCGCCACGGCGAGAAGATCCTGGTCGCTCCCCCCGCCGTCGGGTTCAACCTCGTCGCCTGGCTCGGTCCCGGGGTGTTGCTCGTGGGCGCCGCGCTCGGCCTGACCCTCGTCCTCAGGCGTTGGCGGCGCTCCCGGACGCCCGCCCCCGCCGGAGCGCCCCCTCTCGACGCCGACTGGAAGGAGCGACTCGACGACGCGCTCCGGGAGTACGACCGATGATCGCATGGCTCTTCGTCGCCCTCCTCGCGGCCGCCGCGGCGGTGTGGGTGCTCGCACCGCTCTTCCGTGAGGACGCGGCGGCCGCCGAACGGGTCGCCTCGGAGTTGAGCGAGGCGCAGGACCTCGAATCCCGACGCGAGATGGCGCTCGCCGCCCTCCGAGACCTCGAGGACGACCGCGCGACCGGGAAGATCGGAGACGCCGACTACGAGGATCTGCGGTCGAGGCTCACGGCCCGCGCCGTCGAGATCCTGAAGCGGATCGACGCGCTCCCCACCCCTTCCGAGGACCGGCGGGGCTGAACCGTTGGAAGGCGCGGAGCCGATCCTCCTTGCGGAGGGGCTGAACCGGCGTTTCGGCTCCCGGGTCGCCCTCGACGGGGTCGATCTCCGGGTCGACCGCGGGGAATCGGTCGCGATCTTCGGACCGAACGGAGCGGGAAAGACGACCCTCCTCCGGCTCCTGTCGTCCGGCCTCGAACCCTCGTCGGGCTCGGTCCGCATCGAAGGCCGCGCGGTCCGCGGCGGCGACGCCGCGCGACGCGCACGGATCGGGGTCCTCTCGCACCGGACGTTCCTGTACGACGACCTCTCGGCGGAAGAAAACCTGGTCTTCTTCGCGCGCCTCCATGGGGTCGCCGACGCCGCGGGGAGGTCCGACGCCCTCCTCCACGAGGTGGGGCTCGGCGCGCGCGCGGCCGATCGCGTGCGGACCTTCTCGCGAGGGATGCAGCAACGGCTCGCGCTCGCGCGCGCCCTCGTCCACGAGCCCGCCCTCCTCTTCCTCGACGAGCCGTTTTCCGGGCTCGATCCGTCGGCGGCCGAGGCGATCCGGGAATCGCTCGGACGCTTTCTCGCGCGAGGCGGAACGATCGTCCTGACGACGCACGACGTGGACGAGGGGCTCGCCTTCTGCTCCCGTTGGATCTTCCTCGCCGCGGGCAGGGTGGCGGACGGCGGGACGTCTCACCCTTCCGACCGCGAACGCCTCCTCGCCGCCTACGGACGGCCCGGATCGTGACGGCGCCCCCGCCCCGCCCCCCCGGCTTCCTGCGCGCGGCCCTCCTGCTCGCGGCGAAGGACCTCCGAATCGAGGGAAGGACGCGCGAGACCCTGTCCGCGACCGTCCTCTTCTCCCTCATCGTGCTCGTCGTTTTCAGCTTCGCCTTCGACCTCGGAACCGTCCGAAAGGTCGGGGCCGAATCGATCGTCCCCGGCGTCGTCTGGACGACGATCGCGTTCGCCGGCGTGGTCTCCTTCGCCCGCTCGTTCGAGATCGAAAAACGCGGGGACGCGCTGACCGCCCTCTGGCTCGCCCCGGTCGACCGCGGCGCGCTCTTCGCCGGGAAGGCGCTCGCGAACCTCGCCCTCCTCCTCGCCCTCGAGGCGGTTCTGCTTCCCCTGTCGGCGGTCCTCTTCGACTGGGATCTCGTGGCCGCCGCCGCCCCTGCGGGACTCGTCGTCCTCCTGCACACGGCGGCGATCGCCCAACTCGGGACCCTCTTCGGCGCGGTCACGAGTCGCCTCGGACGGGGCGAAGCCCTTCTCTCGACCCTCCTCTTCCCGGCCGCGACCCCAGTCTTCATCTCCGCCGTCGAGTGCACCGCGAGTGCGGTGGCGGGGTCGGGACTCGCCCCCGTACGCCACTGGCTCCTGGTGACCGCGGGACTGACCGTGCTCTACTTCCTCGTCGCCCTCCTGACCTTCGAGTTCATCCTGGAGGATTGATGGCACGCACCGGTTCGACCCTCCGCTCCGACGTCCTCCTCGCCCTTCTCGTCGCCCTCTCGGCGGCCGCGATGATCCGGGCGCTTTGGAAGGTCTTCGTCGTCGCCCCCGAAGAACGGGTCATGGGGGCCGTGCAGAAGATCTTCTACTTTCACGTCCCGTCGGCGATGGTCTGCTTCGCCTCGGTCTTCGTGCTGATGGCTGCGTCGATCGCGTACCTGTGGACCCGCGAGGGAGCATGGGACCGCGTCGCCCGCGCGGCGGCCGAAGTCGGTCTCGTCTTCTGCACGATCGTCCTCGTTTCGGGACCGATCTGGGCGAAGCCGGCCTGGGGCGTGTGGTGGACCTGGGAGGCGAGGCTGACCACCACCCTCGTGCTGTGGCTTCTCCTCGCCTCGTGCCTCCTGGTTCGAGGATACGCGGAGAATCGGGACCAGGCCGCGCGGCTCGCGGCCGTGCTCGGGATCGTGGCGGCCCTCGACGTCCCGATCATCTACAAGGCGGTCGAGTGGTGGCGAGGGCAGCACCCGCAGGTCTTCGGACCGGGGAAGGAAGACGCCCTGGCCCCCGCGATGCGGGACGCGCTCGGTGCTTCCACGCTCGCCTTCTTCCTGCTGTACGCGGTTCTTCTGTGGATGCGCACGAGACTCGCTGCCCTCGAGGAGCGCACCGACCTCCTCGCGGAGCACGCGGTGGGGCAAGGCTGATGCGAAGCTACGACTTCCTGTTCTGGGGCACCGCGGTCGTCTGGGCCGGCATCGTCGCCTACCAGGCCTTCCTCGGGATCCGGCTGCGCCGCGTGCGCGGGCGCCTCGAAAGGCTCGAGCGCACCGCGATGAAGGCGAGTCAGAAGGAAACCTCGTAGTCGACCGTCTCGAGCGCCCCGAGATCGGCGAGCGCGGCCGCCTCGCCCCTCGCGGCGAAGGCCGCGCCGAGGCCGTCCTTCCCCTCCCCCTTTCTCCACGCGGTAAAGGACGCGCGGACTCGCGCGTACTCCTCCGCACTCGTGCCGGCACGCGCGAGCGCGTCCGCTCGCACCCCCCGATACCCGGCGAGGAACCGCGGATCGGCGGGGCGGGTCTTCGAGGTCGTCTGCCCTTCCTCGACGATCGCGGCGACCGTTCGCGCCGCCCTCCGATTCCCCTCGAGGTACTCCCGGATCGCACCGCGAACCTCGAGGAACCTCTCCACCGCGGCCACGTCGGCGTCTGCGGGGGCCGCGGACTCCTCGGGACGTGCCAGCGGGGATGGAGCGGGCTCCTCCGGGGGCGCAGGAGCCTCGACGACTCCCGGAGCCGCCGTCGCCGCGCTCGGTTCGGTCTCCGAGGAGAGTTCGAGGACCGACCGCTGCGGCGTCATGCGTCGGTACCGCTCCGCCATTGCCGCGAGTGCGACGAAACCGGCGATCGCGACCGCCGCCAAGATCAGGATCGTTCGAAGTCTCGACGGCACCGGGTGTTTCTCCTCAGCCCGCCACGAGCGTGCGGACCTTCTCCTCGAGAACCCGGCGCGGGATCACCCCGACCCAGCTGTCGACCACCGCCCCCTCACGATCGACGAGGAAGGTCGTCGGGAACCCGATCACCCCGCCGAACGCTTCCGCCACCTCCTCGCTTCCGAGGACGACCGGGTAGGTCATCCCGTTGTCGGCGACGAACGGGCGGACGACCTCCTCGCCCTCCTCGTCCATCGAGATCGCGACGATGTCGAGCCCCTCCTCGCGGTACTCCGCGTAGATCGCGTTGAAGTGCGGGATTTCTTCCCGGCAGGGGGCGCACCAGGTCGCCCAGAAGTTCACCAGTTTCACACGGCCGCTTCCGTCGGCGAGACGGATCTTCGATCCGTCGAGCGAGGCGAGCTCGAGGTCGGGGAGCGTCCCACCGACGCCCTTGGGCGGTCCCGGCGGGGTTCCCCCGCAGCCGGCAGTCCACAGAAAAGCCACCATGGCCGCGAGCGCCGGAGCGATCGATCGGGTCCCCATCAGGCTTCCTCCTCGCGAGAGCGATGCATTGTAGCAGCGCGCCGCTTGGGACGGGCCGGAGCGTCGCGCATAATGCTCCCCCATGCGGGCGCGTCCACTTCTCCTCTCCGTTCTCGCCGTTGCCGCGCTTCTCGCGACGATCGGAGCGTCTCCCCCTCCGGCCCGCGGCCCGCGCGGGATGGCGGTCGCTCCCGACCCGGTCGCGGCCGAGGTCGGACGGGACGTTCTGAGGCGGGGTGGCCGCGCGGCCGACGCTGCGGTCGCGATCGCCTTTGCCCTTTCGGTGACCGATCCGATGGCGGGCTCGCTCGGCGGAGGGGGGTTCGCGCTCGTTCGGAGCGGCGCCGGAGCGACCGTCGCCCTCGATTTCCGGGAAACCGCCCCCGCCGCGCTGATGCCGGAGCACTTCCTCGACTCCGAAGGGCGCCCCGTTCCCGCGCGCGCCACCGATTCCGGTCTGTCGGTGGGGGTCCCCGGTCTCGTCGCCGGTCTCTGGGCGCTGCACCGCGAACACGGGAGCCTGCCCTGGTCCGGACTCCTCGCCCCCGCGATCCGCCTCGCGGAAGAAGGGTTTCCCCTCCCCCGCTTCCAGGCCGAGGCGCTTGCATCCGCCGCGGATCGGCTGCGACGCCGGGACGCCTCGCGGGGGCTTTTCTTCCGGCCGGACGGGACGCCGCTCCGCGAGGGAGATCGTCTCGTCCAGCGCGACCTTGCGAGGACGCTCCGACGGATCGCCGCCGAAGGTCCCCGCGCTTTCTACGAGGGACAGCTCGCGGAGCGGATCGCGCGGACCGTCCGCGAGGAGGGCGGGGTCCTGACCCAGGACGACCTCCGCGGGTACCGTCCCGTGGCGCGCGCCCCCCTCGCCGGATCCTACCGAGGGCACACGGTCGAGACCTTTCCCCCGCCGAGCGGCGGAGGGATCGCGCTCCTCGCGATCCTCGGCATGCTCGATCGCTTCGATCTCGCGAGCTCCGGTCCGTACTCCTCCGCGACGGTCCACCGCATGGTCGAAGCGGAGCGAAGGGCCTTCGCGGATCGCGCACGAGCCCTCGGAGACCCGGCTTTCGTCGAGGTCCCGGTCGATCGATTGCTCGATCCGGCCCGAATCGCGGAACTCGCGCGGGGGATCGACGACGCGCGGGCGACGCCGTCCGCCTCCCTCTCCGGCTTCTCCGGTACGGGGGGCGGAGAAACGCTCCACTTCACCGTGGCCGACGCCCGCAGCAACGTCGTTGCGGCGACGATCTCCCTCAACCTCTGGTTCGGATCGGGGATCGTGGTGCCGGGCACCGGAGTTCTCCTGAACAACCAGATCGCCGATTTCTCCCTCGCTCGAGGCGTCCCCGACCCGTACGGACTCGTCGGAGGGGACGCGAACGCGGTGGCTGGAGGGAAGCGGCCTGTCTCCTCGATGACCCCCACCCTTGTGCTCGCCCCGGGGAACACCCCACGTCCCCGCCTCGCCCTCGGTTCCCCCGGCGGGCCCACGATCATCACGTCGGTCGCGCAGGTCGTATCCCGGGTCGTGGATCACGGGATGTCGCTGCAAGAAGCGGTCGACTCCCCCCGATTCCACCATCAGGGGATCCCCGACCGGATCGATCACGAAAAGAACGCGTTTTCGAAGGACACCGCGGAGGCTCTCCTCCGCCTCGGGCATCTCCTCCGGGAGCGGGAGCCGATCGGGAGCGTGCAAGCGCTCGCTTGGAACCCCTCCCGCAACGAGTGGGAAGGAGCGGCCGACCCCCGCCGGGACGGGGCGGCGCGGGGGTATTGATGCGGGCGGACGGCACCTGGGTGGCGGTTTTCGGCTCTTCGGAAGCCGGGGAGGGAGATCCGCTCTACGAGGAGGCCAGGCGCCTCGGCAGCCTTCTCGCCGCCTCGGGACACGGCGTGATCACGGGCGGGTACGGGGGGGTCATGGAGGCGGCGAGCCGGGGGGCGTTCGAGGCGGGGGGGAAAACCATCGGGGTCACCTGCGCGATCTTCCCGTCGCGCGTTCCGAACGCCTACCTCCGGGAGGAAATCCGTGCCCTCGATCTCTTCGAGCGGACCCGCACCCTCGTCGAGAGGGCCGACGCCTACGTCGTCCTCAGGGGAAAGTCGGGGACACTCGCCGAACTCTCCCTCGTCTGGGCGCTCCACCGCGCCGGAGCCCTCGTGGGCCGTCGCGTGGTACTGTTGGGGGACGCTTGGGTCGGACTCCTGCGCCATCTCGTGTGCGACGGGTGGATCGAGCCCGAGCAGTTGCGGATGACGAAGGCGGCGGCGAGCGCGGAGGAGGCCGCCGCGGAGGCCGACGCGGCGGTCGCCGCGCAGAGAGGGGACGTTGGGTAGCCGGAGCGGGTACGCCGACCAGAGGGACGTCGCCGCCGAGATCCACCCCAAGGGGGTGGTCCGCGACTACGTCGACACGATCCTCGTCTGCGTGATCTTCGTTCTCTTCACGCGGGCGTTCGTCTTCCAGCAGTCGAAGATCCCGAGCGGCTCGATGCTCGACACCCTCTTGATCGGCGACTACATCATGGTCAACCGGTTCGTCTACGCCCCGGCGTCGTCGGATCTCGAGCGCTCGCTCCTTCCGATGCGCGACATCCGGCGCGGGGACATCGTCGTCTTCAAGTTCCCGCAGCAGCCCGAGACCGATTACATCAAACGGGTGATCGGCCTCCCCGGCGACCTCCTCGAAATCCGACGCGGCGTCGTGCTCATCAACGGCGAACCCCTCGACGAGCCCTACGTCATCCCGGAACACGTCAACAGCCGCGAGGTGATGGCCCCGATCCGGGTGAAGCCAGGGCACTACTACGTCATGGGGGACAACCGCGCGAGCAGCGCGGACAGCCGCGTCTGGGGGCAGCTTCCGAGGGAGCTGATCAAGGGCCGGGCGCTCCTGATCTGGCTTTCCGTGAACAACGACGGGGGCGGAACGCCCGCCGCGGGGCACGACCGCCTCCGTCGCGCGCTCCGCGCGATCCTGACGGCCCCCGCGATGATCCGTTGGGGGCGCCTCTTCACCGTCATCCGCTGAGGCTTCGGAAGCCTCGGCGGGGACCTTCGCCTATATTGGCTGGGTCGCCATGGCCGAATCACGATCGGGAACGGGCAGGGGTCGCCGCGAGGGAGCCCCGGAGGGAGACGGGCGTCTGGCCGGATCGATGCTCTGGGTCGCCGCCGTCGTCGGCACTCTCCTCCTCGGCTTCGCCCTCCGGACCGGCCCGCCCGTGGAGATCGTTCCTCCCCCACCCGAACCGGCACCGAGAGCCGCGATCGAGGTCGGGCCGCCCCCTCCCCCCACCCCCCCGCCGATCCCTTCCGGCCCCGCGTCCCGCATGGCGGAGCGGGCGATGAGAGACGCGAGGCGGCTTTCGTCCGGCGGGGGGGACTGGACGGCCCAACTCGCGGTCCTGTGCGAGCCCGCGGGAGCGGAAGCCTTCGTCGTGCGCGCCGGTGACGATCCCCGCGTCTACGTGCTCCCCGCCGAACTCGGCGACCGTGCGTGCTTCCGGGTCTGCTGGGGGCGGTTCTCGACCGAGTCCGAAGCGCGCTCGGCGGAGATCCCGTGGGGCCTCCGGGACGGAGCGAAGCCCGCGCCGCGCCGGGTGGCGGAGATCGTTCCGTGACGCGGAAGGCCGCGATCCTCTTCGCGACATGGCTCGCCTCGCTCGGCGTGTCCGCGGCGGCCGTGCGTGTCCATTTCGTCGCCGGCGGAACCATGAACGCCGACCGGGCCTGGGCCGAGGGGGGAAACCTGATCCTCGAGACGGAGACCGGCAGTATCGGGATCCCGCTCGACCTCGTGGTGCGGGTGGAGAGCGTCGACCGGCCCGCTGCGAATGCGGTGGCCTCTCGAGCTCCGTCCCCGGCTCCTTCCTCCGTCGCGGACGAGTCATCGCCGCTGGTGGAAGCGGCCCACGCCCTTCGAGCGGGCGACGCCGACCGCGCGGCGACCCTGTTCCACCGCGCCCTCGCCGAACGCCCCGAGAAGCTCGACGTGCGGGTCGGATACGCTCTCGCCGAGATCGCGAGAGGTCGCGACCCGGTGGCCCTCGCGGCGGTGCTCGACGGCCTCGCCCTCCACCCGCACGATCCCAGGTTGCTCGAGATCCTCGGCGATCTGCGTGACCGGGAGGAGCGGGTCGACGACGCCCTACGAGCTTGGCGCGAGGCCGGGGAGCGCGCGCCGGACGCGCGACTCGCGGAGAAGATCGCGAAAGCGGAGCGGGAGCTCGCCGCCGGGCGTGACTACGCGTTCGCCGCGACCGCCCATTTCACCGTGCGCCACGAGGGGGACCTCGAGACCGAGTTCGCGGGGGCGATCCTCGATTTCTTGGAGGAACGCTGGGGCGACCTCACCTCCGCGTTCCGCCACGCCCCGTCTCAGCCCGTGACCGTGATCCTGTATCCCGAACGGGCGTTCCGGGACGTCACGCAGGCTCCCGACGAGGTGGGGGGGGTGTACGACGGGAAGGTCCGCGTTCCCCTCGGCGGGGTGACGCGGCTCGACCCCGCGCTCGCGAGGGTCCTCTCCCACGAGCTGACCCACGCGATCGTCCACTCGAAGACCCGCGGAAAGGCCCCGCGCTGGCTCCATGAGGGGCTCGCGCAGTGGGCGGAGCCACGCCCGCTCACCTCCGTCCAGACCGCGGAGGTGTGGGATCGGGTTCGAAACGGCGATCCGGCCGACTGGGATCGGCGCGCCTTCTCCTATCCCGCCGCCCTCTCTCTCGTGCGCTGGATCGAGGCCGAACGCGGCTTCTCGACGCTGGTGTCGCTCCTCGACCGGCTCGGGGAGGGGGTTCCCGAGGATGAGGCGTTCTCCGCGGTCTACGGCCAGGGATACGCGGACCTCTGCCGGAGATGGGCGGAGTCCCTCGGGCGCGGGGGGGGGCGTTGAGCGGCGCGGAGCGCCCCGACCGGAGCGTCGCCCGCCTCCTCTCCATCCACGCCGCGAGGGGCGAGTCGGGGATCGTCCGCGCCGAGCGCGGAAAGCTCCGCCGCCTCTTCTGCCTCGACACGGGCGCCCTCGTCTTCGTCGCCTCGAACCTCCTCGAAGAACAGTTCGGGGAGTACCTGGTGAGGAGGCGGCTCCTTTCCCCGGCCTCCCGCGCGGCACTCGTCGTGCGCGCGACGGGAGAACGGCGGAAGCTCGGGGAGATCCTGCGCGAAGAAGGCGGGATCGATCGCGCCCTGCTCGTCGGAGCGGCGGAAGATCTTGCCCGGGAACTCCTCTCCTCGACCCTCGAATGGCCGGATGGAACCGCGCGGTTCGAGCGCGGAAAGCCGGACCTCGACGGCGAGATCATCTTCCGTCTTTCCCCGTTCGAGATGATCCTCGCGCACTGCCGCCGATTCCCCGTCTCCTCCGACGCCGTGCGCATGCGGCTCGGCCCCCCCGACGTCCGGCCGGCGCGGACGGACGACGCCGACCGGATCCTCGCGGGCCTCGACCTCGATCCCCACCTCCGAGAGATCCTCGCGCGCTGCGACGGCGCCACGCCGCTTCCCGTCCTCGCGGACGGCGCCCCCGACCGCAACCGAACCCTCCGTTCGCTCTACGCCTTGATGCTCGCCGGGGTGGTCGAGGCCGCCCGTCCCAAGGTGCGTGCGGCCTCCGACGCCCCGCTTACGCGCGAGGAGTGCCTCGCGCGTCTTGCGTCGGCCGCCTCGGGCGACCACTATGCGGTGCTCGGCATCTCCCGCGACGCCTCGCCCGACACGGTCCGCTCGGCGTACTACGCCGTCGCCCGCAGGTACCACCCCGACCGCTTCCGCTCCGGCGAGCTCCAGGATCTCCTGCCGAAGTTCGAGGCGTTCTTCGCGTTCGTGACGGAGGCCCACAACGTTCTCGGCGATCCCCAGCAGCGCGCGGAATACGACCGGGCCGGAGCCTCCGCGACGCAGGAAACGCAGCGAACCGACACGGCGCAGGTCGCCCGTCAGAACTTCCTCAAGGGGAGGGCTCTCGCCACGCAGCGGAGATTCAACGAAGCGGCGGGTTTCCTCGAAAGCGCGGTGCAGCAGGACCCGAACCGGCCGGAGTACCGCCTCGAGCTCGGCCTTCTCCTCGCGAGGAACCCGCGACGGCGGAGGGAGGCGGAGGAACATCTCCTTCGCGCGGCGGACCTCGCGCCGAGCCTCGCCCCCGCGTATCGCGGCCTCGGGGAGATCTACCTCCGCGCGGAGATGCGGGCGGCCGGCTGCCGCCTCCTCCGGGAGGCCCGCCGTTGGGACCCCGACGACGCGGAGACGGTTCGTCTCCTCGAGGAGGCGGAAGCGGGAGGGCGTGTTCCCGACGAGCCCGGCCCCCTCCTCCGCACCCGCCTCGCCGAGTGAGGAAACCGCCATGCCCTGGATCGTCGACGGGGACAACGTGCTCGGCTCGCGACGCGACGACGTGCGGAAGCGACGCCTCGCCTCCGCCGTCGCCTCGCTGAGCCGGCGTCTCGGACGGCCGATCCTCCTCGTCTTCGACGGGCCCGATCCGGGAGTACCCTTCCCGGGAGAGGTGATCTGGTCGGGGCCCGGCGCGCGCGCGGACGACGTCATTCGCGCGCGCGTCCTCCGCTCGACCGATCCCAAGGGGTGGACCGTCGTCACCGACGACCGGCCCCTCGGGGACCGGTGTCGCACGGCGGGCGCCCGGGTCGTGCGATGCGCCGTCTTCCGGCGGGAGATCGACGAGCCGGACGTCGGGGAAGAAAAGCCGCGGGAACGGGAAGATCTCGAATACTGGACGTCGATCTTCTCCGGAGAGTGATCAGCGGAGCCGGACGACGGTCACGCCGTCCCCCCCTTCCCCCGGCCCTCCGGGCCGGAACGACACGGCGAGGGGATGCCCTTTCACGTGAGACCGGACGGCCGCGCGGAGGCGGCCGGTCCCGTGGCCATGGATCAATCGAACCTCGCCGATCCCCCCCCTCGACGCCCGATCGAGATAGCGGTCGACCGCGGGAAGGGCCTCCTCCACCGTCATCCCGAGCAGGTGCAACTCGGCGCCCGGCCCCTCGAGATCGCGCTCGGTCACCGCGGGCCGGGCCGCCGCGCCCTCCGGAGCGGCGTTGTCCCCCCCGGCCGGAGCGAGATCGGCCGCGCGGACCGTCATCCCGACGCTTCCGAGGAGAACCTCGACCCGGTCTCCGCGCAGGGCGGCCACCACGCCATCCCGCTCGAGGGAGACGACGCGGACCCGCTCCCCCGCGCGCGGAGCGAACGATTCCGGCCGCGTGGGGACGCGAACCTCCTCCGGCGCGACCCGAGCCTGCGCCTCGGCCGCCTTCGACCGGAGGCGCGACTCGGCACGGATCCGTTCCTTTTCGAGCTTCGCCCGGAGCTTCCGATCCGTCAGTCCGGCGATCTCCCTCTCCGCCTCCCTCCGGAAGTCGGCAACGAGCCCCTCCAGGACGCGCGCCGCCTCCTCGCGGCGTTTCTCCGCCTCGCGGCGGGAGCGCTCCTCGAACCGCGCCCTCTCGAGCGCGAGGTCGGCCTCCGCCGTCGCGAGGGCGGAGGATCGCTCCTCGAGGGATGCGGTCAGCCCGCGCAGCCGGGCGAGGAGGGTTTCGGCTTCACGCCCGCCCGTTCCGAGGATTTCCTTCGCGCGATCGACGAGTTCCGCAGGAAGGCCGAGCCGAGCCGCGATCTCGATTCCGGCCGAGGTCCCGGCGACGCCGGGAACCACCCGGTAGGTCGGGCGAAGGCGCACCTCGTCGAACTCGAGCGCCGCGCTCGAAACCCCCCGGGCGGTCATCGCCCAACTCTTGAGCGGTGCCTGGTGGGTGGTCGCGACCACGGTCACCCCGAGATCGCGGAGCCGCTCGAGGACGGACTGGGCGAGGGCCGCCCCCTCGGCCGGCTCCGTTCCGGTCCCGATTTCGTCGAAGAGGAAGAGGGCCGGACGACGGACCGTCGCGAGCCACTCGCCGACCGCTCGAAGGTGTGCGGAGAACGTCGAGAGATCGGCGTCGATCGACTGGTGGTCCCCGATGTCGGCCCGGAGTTGCGCGAGGCGCGGCAACGATGCCTCGGAGGCCGGCACCGGGATGCCGCAGTGGGCGAGGGCGAAGGCGAGGCCCGTCGCCTTGAGCGCGACGGTTTTCCCCCCGGCGTTCGGACCCGAGAGGACGAGGACCCTCGATCCCGGGTCGAGGACGAGCCGGATCGGAACGCATCCCCCCGCCCCCGTCTCGCGGAGGCGGCGATCGAGGAGCGGATGCTTGAGCCCCACCAGGTCGAACGGTCCGTCCTCCTCGACGGCCGGCCGGACGGCCCCCTCCTCGTTCGCCCAGAGGGCTCGTGCCTGCAGCGTGTCGATCCGAACGAGGGCGTCGACGGCGACCTCGACCTCCTCGAGGCGGTCCCGGAAGCGCTCGCTCCAGCGGTGGATCACGCGCTCCCCCTCCGCCGCCTCCGCTTCCGCCAGCCGGACGAGCTCGTTGTTCCACTCGACCGCTTCCAAGGGCTCGACGAACAGGGTCGCACCCGACGAGGAGGCACCGTGCACGATCCCGCGCACCTGCTTCGGCGCGTCGGCGCGGATCGGGATCACGAAGCGACCGTTCCTTCGGGTCACGAAGTCGTCGCGGACGACCGCCCCCGCCGAAGGGTCGTGCAGGAACGACTCCATCTGCCTCCTGAGCTTCTCCCCCGTTCGCGCGATCGCCCTTCGAAGCCGGTCGAGCTCGGCGCTCGCGCCTTCCCCGAGCGTCCCGTCGGCCTCCACATGGCGCACCACCGGACGCGCGAGCTCCGCGAGGTCGGGGATCCGCCTGCGGATCGCGTCGAGCACCGGACGCCGCGGAGGTCCCCCCTCGGCGGGCAACCGGCGCAGGTCGGCCGCGACGACGAGAACGCTCGCGAGGTCGCGGAGCGCGAGGGGCTCGACGGCGCACCCCGGGACCGCCAGGTTCGCGAGCGCCGGGCGCGGATCGGGAAGGCGGGCCGGAAGGAGCCTCCCGTCGGTGCGGAGCGCCTCGCGGGCCTCCTCGACGCCGGACAGCTCGCTCCGGATCGCGTCGAGGCTCGAGACGGGGCAGGCCTCCCTCAGCATCCGCGCGCCCGGAAGGGTCGACGCGTGGGCGGCGACCGACTCGAGGACGGCGTCGAGCTCGAGGGCGGCCCGCGTCGCCGGATCGAGGTCGAGCGGAATCCGGGGAGGGGATTCCAAGCGGCTCAGGCCCCGCCGGGATGGCGGTCGACCCCCTCCGCGCGAACCCTCCGCACCGTCCGCCAGAGGTAGTGCAGCCCCGACCCGAGCACGCAGACCAGGGCGAGCCAGACCATGACGTCGACCACGGGATGCCACGTCCGCAGGTGGTTGAACAGGAGAAAGACCCCGATCGTGACCACCTCGACGACCGTCGTGATCTTCCCCCAGATCGTCGGTTCGAAACGGGTCGCCCCGTACGCCAGATAGAGCATCAGGGCGACCGAGACGATGAAAACGTCCCTGCTGATCATGAGCACGGTAAGCCAGATGGGCAGGCGGTTCGGCATCGGAATCGCCTGGAACAGGGCGGGGTACTGGGTCAACAGGACGAAGGCGGCGACGAGGAGGATCTTGTCGGCCGCGGGGTCGAGATAGGCCCCGAGAGCGGTCCGCTGCCGGAACAGGCGCGCGATCAGCCCGTCCAGAAGGTCGGTGATGCCCGCGGCGACGAAAATCGCGAGGGCCCAGTCGAAGCGGGCCTGCAGGACCGACAGGATGAAGAACGGCACCGCGATCAGCCGGAGGAAGGTGAGCTGGTTCGCGAGGGTGAGATTGCCCAATTTCTTCCGGAGAACGGGTTCGCCCATCGGCGGTGTCGTATACCCCACCCCCGCTCCCGCCGTCAAACCGGCGGGACCGTTTGACTCGCGTGGACGCCGTCCCTATGTTCCCCCGGAGGAGGGGACCACTTGGCAGGGCTCGAGGAACTTCCGCAGATCGAGGCGAGCGACACGATGAGCATCGACGACCTTCTGCGGTTCATGGTCAGGCAGGGAGCGTCGGACCTCCACCTGAAACCGATGCGCCCGCCCCTCCTCCGGGTTCACGGGAAACTCCTTCCGCTGAAGGGAGACCCGCTCCACCCCGACCTTCTGCGGGAGATGCTCTCCTCCCTCCTCAACGAGCGGATGAAGGACTCCCTCGCCGACCGGTTCTCGGTCGATTTCGGCCACAGCGTCCCCGGGGTGTCGCGATTCCGCGCGACCGTCTTCCACCAGCGAGGGACGCTTTCCGCCGTCTTCCGGCGGGTTCCGTTCGAGTTCCCCTCTCTCGAAGACTGGGGTTTGCCGCCGGTCATCGCGGAATTCGCCAAGCTCGGACAGGGGCTCGTGATCCTGACGGGGCCGACCGGCTCCGGGAAATCGTCGACCCTCGCCGCCCTGATGCGCTTGATCGTGAACACGAGACTGTGCCACGTCGTCACGATCGAGGACCCGATCGAATTCCTGCTCCGCGACAACCTCGGCGCCGTCACGCAGCGCGAGGTCGGTACCGACACCCCGAGCTTCTCCGAGGCGTTGCGGAACGCCATGCGCCAGGACCCCGACGTGATCATGGTCGGCGAGATGCGCGACCTCGAGACGATGCAGACGGTGCTGACGGCCGCGGAGACGGGGCACCTCGTCTTCTCCACGCTCCACACGAACAGCGCCGCGCAGACGGTGGACCGGATCGTCGACCTCTTCCCCGAAGGGATGCACCGACAGGTCCGCCAACAACTCGCGACGGTCCTCCAGGGGGTGGTCTCGATGCGCCTCGTCGAGCGCGCCGACGGCCAAGGTTTGATCGCCGCGGTCGAGATCCTGAGGCACTCACCGCGCGTCGCGAAGCTGATCCACGAGGGAAACCTCGAAGCCCTCGAGGAAGAGATCGAGAACTCGGTCTCCTACTACCGGATGCAGTCGATGAACCAGTCCCTCGCGGCGCTCGTGATCCACGGCGCGATCACGAAGGAGGCCGCCCAGGCGGCGAGCAGCCGCCCCGGAGACCTTGACCTGATGTTGCGGAAGATGCTCTACGCCGCCGAGCACGGCGCCGAGCCGGAGGGAGAGGCGATGGCGGAACCCCTCGGGGATTTTTCCAAGATCGTCGAGCTTCAGGAGATCCGGAAGCTCTACGACGAGATGCAGGAGCGAACCGGACGCGAGTTCCGGGAGAAGGACCAGGAAATCGCCCGGCTCCGCGAGGAATTGCGCGCCCGCAGCGACACGAGCGCGGGGGCCGGAGCGCAGGTCGAGCAGCTCCGCGCCGAGGTCGATCGGCTCAACCGGCAGATCCAGATGATCCGGCAGGAGTACGAAGCGCGCCTCGAGCGGGTGAACGCGCGCGTCAAGGAACTCACCGCGAGCGGCCCGGTCGCGGCGGGCGCCCCCCACGAGCCCGATCGAAAGGGTGGGTTCTTCCGGAGATAACCGGGTCCTTCCCTTCAGTCCTCCGAGGCCGAAGGGTACGCGGGGGCGCGATCCGCGTTCGGCGCGTCCGCATCGTTCGCGAGCGCGGCCGGGTTCCGCACGGTACACACGGTCGAAATCGCGTGCTTGAACACCATCTGCTCACCGTGACCGCCGTCGAGGAGGAGCGTGAAGCGGTCAAACGACCGAACCCGTCCGACCAGGCGCTTCCCGTTGGCGAGGTAGACCGCCACGACGGTGCGATTCTTGCGGAGCGCATTGAAGAACTCGTTCTGCAGGTTCGCGTCGTCCCGGTCCATGAAGATCCCCTCCGCGCGAGGTGCGGAGTATATCTCACTCTCCGGCTCGGGCATGCCACATTCCGGCGATGCGCAGGACGAGCGCCTCCTCCTCTTCCGCGGCGTCGAGCCACACCGCACGTTTCTCGGAGCGGAACCACGTGCGCTGACGCTTTGCGAGCCGCCGGGTATTCCTCCGCACCTCCTCGACCACCGCCGACGGATCCGTCCCCGCGAGGAGCGCCCCGAGCACCTCGCGGTAGCCGATCGCGCGGAACGCGTTCGCGCCGGGAGGGACGCCCGAGGCGAGAAGCTCCCGGACCTCCTCGACGAGCCCCGCCTCGAAAAACGCGGCGACCCGCCGGTCGAGCCTCCGGGCGAGTGCCTCCCGCTCGAGGTCGAGGACGACCTCGAGCGCGTCGTAGCGCTCCCTTCCGGAGGCCCATGTCCCCTCCGCGGCAAGGCGCTCGCTCCAGGTCGGACCTCCCGCAGCCGCGAGTTCGAGTGCGCGGACCAGGCGATGGGTGTCCCCCTCGGAAATCCGGGCGGCGGCCGGGGCGTCCGCCCGGCGCAGCATCCGGTGGAGGGCGGCGGGCCCCCTCACCGCGGCGATCCGCAGGAGCCGCCGGCGGAGGTCCGGGTCCCGTTTCGGAGCTTCGACCACGCCGCGCAGCAGCCCGCGCAGGTACATCCCGGTCCCCCCGACGACGAGCGGCACGCGGCCGGCGGCGACGATCGCGGCGATGGCGCGATCGGCGTCAGCCACGAACGCGCCGAGTTGGTAGTCGATCCGGGGATCGACGTGGTCGACGAGATGGTGCGGCACGCGCGCGCGGTCGGCGGGCGAAGGCTTGGCCGTCGCCGCGTCGAAGCCGCGATACACCTGAAACGCGTCGCAGCCGACGATCTCTCCGCCGAGCATCTCCGCGACCGGGATCGCGATCCGCGACTTCCCGGTTCCCGTCGGACCGGCGATGACGAGGATGCGGATCAGTTCTTCGTGTCCGCCCGGCGGCCCTGCGCCCGCGCGCGTGCCCGATCGCGGTACTCGTTCACCGTCTCCACGAGGTGGTCGATGCAGTAGGTCTGCCCCCGCTCGATCGGCGCCCCGCAGCGGACGCAGCGGCCCCTTCGGAGTTCCCGGCCCACCGGGGAGAGTGCACGCAGAAGCACACCCGCCGCGAGGCAGAGGAGACCCGACTTGAGCACGAGCCCTCCCCACTCCGAAGCGAGCGCGGGGGTGATCCACCCCATCGCCTCCGCGAGGCTCGACCAGACCGCGCCGGCGAGCAGCGCGAGCCCGAGGAATCGAAGGGTCCTGCCCATGATCGTCCCGTCTCCCGGTACCCGGGGAAAGCCGATCCGAATATAGGCCCTCCGGGCCGGGGAACCACGGGGACCCGCTCACGGGGTCGCGGGGCGGGCCGGCTCGAGTACCGCACCGGGGTAGTAATGGTCGAGGATTTCCACGTAATCGGCCCCGCGGAGGGCCATCCCGTACGCACCCACCTGGCAGAGCCCCACCCCGTGCCCCCAGCCCCTCCCGGCGAAGACCGCGCCGCGCACGCCTCCTTCGGGGTCCCGCTGGACCTCGACCGAGGTCAGGCTCTCCCGGAGGCCGAAGAGGGTCCGCACGTCGTGGCCGCGCACCGTCGCCGACCCCGACGTTCCGACGACGCGCAGTTCGGCGATCCTCCCGGAAACCCCGCGGCGCACCACTTCGAGATCGACGAGCGCTCCGATCCCGAGCCGGCCCTCGACCGCCGCTTGGAGTTCCCCGCGATCCCGCCGCACGGTCCAGGAATGGACCGAGGAACTCCGGTCGTCCGAAACTCCCCGGAGGGGAGGTCGGAGCTCGAGGAAGTCGATCTCGCCGTTCGTCGCGGTGCGAACGGCGACGCGGTCGCCGGGCCAGAGATCGAGTCGCGCGACCGGGGTCGGCTCCGAGCCCGCCGCGGAGAAGAGATAGGGGCGCCGGACGAGAGAGAGCGCGCTCTCCCCGCTCCCGCGGGAGAGACGGAGCGTTTCGCCGCGCACGTCCCGAACGGTCCCCTCGACGAGCCCCGCAGCCGCGTACCCTTCGGCGATCCGCGCGAAGGCGGGAGCGAGCCGCGCCGTACTGACCGGTTCCCGCGCGCCGAAGCGTCCGTCCCGCCGGGGGCGGAGATCGGTCCACGCGACGAGCGCTGCGAGCCCCCGCGCCAAATTCTCGCCCGCCGCGAGAGCCTCCCGATCGCGGAGGATCGCGGGGACGTCCTCCGCCTCGAGAATGACGTCGGCTCGGTCGCTCCAACCGAGGTCATCCACCACCATCCGGCAGGCCGAGGCGAGGTCGGTGACCTGCGGGACGGGCCGCCCGGGAACCGGTCGGCCGGTGGCGCGCGCGAGGCGGACCGTGAGTGTCCGGAGACGCGGCCCGTCGAGCGGTTCCCGGAGCCGCGCCGGATCGATCGTATCGAAGATTCCCATCGCCACGAGGAGCGCCGCGTGCCGCGTGACGTCCTCCCCGGACTCCGAGACGACCGGCGCGATCCTCGCCCCCCAGATCGGGTAGCCCGAGACACCCGGCTCCTCGCTCCGGCACGGCACGCCGCGCAGGTACGGGGCGTCCTCCTCGGGGAAGACGTTCGACACGTCCTCCGTGTGACCGCCGCAGGTCGAAGTGTAGAGGGCGGTGATCGGCTTCCCGTCGTAGGTCAGGATCTGACCGCGCGTCTCGAGCACCGCTCGGTCGGACAGCGGATGCTCCGCGTCGGCGCCGCCGTACACCTGGCAGCGAGGGGTGGAACAAAGGTCGTATCCGTCCTCGGCGAACTGACCGAGGTTGGCGCGCAGATACGTTCGAGCGGCGACCGCCTGCGCCTTCTGCGCGTCCAACCGCGGGAAGATCTCCGGGCCCAGTTCGGAGGGGACGACGCCGCGGAGGTACGACTCCGCATCGAGCCAATTCACGGCGAGCGCGCGCCCGTCCCGGCCGGCGCGAATCTCGACGACTCCCCGGTAGCGCTTCCCGTCGACCGAGAGGATCCCCCCCGCCGTCGGGATCGCGGCGAGGCGGGCAAGCGCGGTCGGTCGCGAGTTCCACTCGGCGTCCACGAGGCGCAGCGTGATCCCCTCCACCGTGCGGGCCGGCTCCGAGACGAGAAAGGCCCCGCCGATCCCGGAGTCCCGGGCGGCGGCGAGGAGTCCCGCGAGCCCCGCCCGGTCGGGGGACTCGCCGATCCGCACGCGCCAGACCCCCCGGTCCGGGTCGCGGCGGACGACGCCCGGCGCGCCGAAGGCGGACCGGAGGCGGTCGAGCTCCGCCCGCGCCGCCTCCTCGCTCGCGTAGGAGCCGGTCTGGACCCGCCAGACATCGGGAATCGCCTCGGGAGGCGCCCCCTCGACGACGACGGCGACCTCACCTCGGTACGAGGGGCGCCACGCGTCGACTCCGCGCGACGGATCGACGATCCGGAACGGCCCCGTCGACCCGAGGCGGATCGAGGTGCCCGAGGCCACGGCGATCCGGACGATCGTCCCCGCGCGATCGGCCTCCGCGGCGAGCGCACGAAGCCGCTCCTCCACGTCCGGCGTGTCCGCTCCGGCGGGCGCGACCACGAGGAGGATCGCGGCGGCCGAGGCACGCGAACGCGGACTCACCCGGCCGTTCCGCCGGAGGCGCCGAGAACCGCGAGGACCTCGCGCCGGGCCTCGGGCTCGTCCCGGAAGACCCCCCGCGCCCCCTCGGTCACGAGGCGGCTCCCCTCCTTCCGGACTCCCCGAAGGGTCATACAGGTGTGTTCCGCCTCGAGGACGACCAGCACCCCCCGCGGTTCGAGCCCTCGCCACAGGGCGTCGACGATCTGCGCCGTCAGACGCTCCTGGATCTGCAGCCGTCGGGAGAAAGCATCGACCACCCTGCCGATCTTGCTCAGGCCGGCGAGACGGGCACCGGGGAGGTAGGCGACGTGGGCGCGTCCGGAGAACGGAAGGAGATGGTGGACGCAGACGGAGGCGAACCGCACGTCCCGAATCGCGACGAGGCCCGATTCCTGGGTCGCTTCGGTCCCGGTCAGCTCCGCCACCGGGTCGATCCCGTACCCCGAAACCAGATCGTCGACCCAGGCCCTCGCGACACGAGCCGGCGTCTTCTCCAGGTCGTCCCCGGCGAAACGTTCGCCGATCCCCTCGAGAAAGGCGCGGATCCCCGCCTCCATCTTCGACGCATCCATCGAATCACTCCCCCCGGTAGAGCACCGAGCAATTCTTGGTCTCGTGAAGCTCGATCTCCTCGAGTCCGGGGAGGACCGGCGCGAGACGGTTCCAGATCCAGACGGCCATGCGTTCCGCGGAGGGGTTGTCGATGAGGTCGTTCACATAGAGGTGGTCGAGGCGGTCGACCGCCGCCTCGCGGACGATCGCCTTGAGATCCGAGAAGTCGATCGCGAGCCCCGTCTGCGGATCGACCGGCCGGTCCACCGTGACGACCAGCACGTACGAGTGGCCGTGGAGACGGCTGCACTTCCCGGGGTGGTTCGGGAGGACGTGGGCCGCCTCGAAGTCGAATCGCCGCCGCACCCTCACGCCCGCTTCCCCTTCTTCCGGCCCCGGGACATCTCGACACCGACGCAGCTGACGATCCCGTCGAGCACCGGCGTTTCCTTCCGGACCGTCACGCTGACGCGATCGGCGGGGAAATCGGCGAGGAGGGCCTCGATCAGCGTCAGCGCGAAGCTCTCGAGGAGCTTGTGGGAAGGCCCGCGCCCGACCTCGATCACCTTCCGATGGACCTTGGCGTAGTCGAGGGTATCCCCCATGCGGTCCGAGCGTCCCGATTTTTCGAGATCGTGGTCGAGCGAGACGTCGACCGACAGGCGCACCCCGACCTGCCGCTCCAGGCGCGTGAGGCCGTGGAAGCCGTGGAACTTGATCCCTTCGATGAAGATGCGATCGGTCAACGTTCGCTCGCGGCGCGGCGAGTGTAGCGGCCGCCGGAAAGGGGTGTCAAACCCAGGGATCCTCGCGATCGGGCCACACGCATCGTCCGTCGACGTAGGTCGCGCACACCTCGAACCGCCGCGGATCCCGGCTTCCCACCGGCCCCCGATCGGTGAGAACCGTGAAGTCGGCGCGCGCCCCCTCCCTCAACACGCCACGGCGCGCATCCCCCCAGGCCCGCGCCGGCCCCACCGTGTGCGCGGCGAGGGCGGTCTCGAGGTCGAGGGTCTCGCCGTCGCGACCCGGACCGCCCCGCACCGCGGCGGAGAGGGCTTCGCGAGGGTCGAGCGGTCCGACGGGCCAGTCGCTTCCGAACGCCACGACCGCCCCGGCACGGACGAGGCGGCGCCAGGGATGCACCCAGGAGTCCCGTCGTCTCCCGAGGCGCAAGGAAAGCCACCCGCGGTCCGCGGCCCACTGCGCGGGCTGGACCGAAACGACGGCCTCCGAAGCGGCAAGACGCTCGAGATCGGCGGGGGCGACGACCTGCGCATGCTCGATCCGGTGGCGCCGTCCAGCGCCGGGGAGGGGCAACCCCCGAAGAAGGTCGATCGCCGCGGCGACGGCCCGGTCCCCCACGGCGTGGAGCGCCACCGCCCACCCACGCGCCGCGAGCCCCGAAAGGCGCTCCTCGAGGGCCGCGAGGTCCGCTCTCGAGCCCCCCCGCGTGTACGGGGCATCGGCGTACGGGGACCGGAGAGCAGCGGTCCGCGATCCGAGCGATCCGTCGAGGAATCCCTTGCGGACGCCGCAGGAGAGGTGCGGGTGCTGCGGAGGTTGGAGCCGGAGCCACTCCTCCGCTTCTTCGTCGCCCGTCTCGACCGGGAGCCATGCTCCGACGCGGAGTCGGAGCCTCCCGTCCGCGAGGAGTCGACGATAGATCGGAAGCGACCAGTCCTCCACGATGTCCTCGAGCGACGTGATCCCGAATCTCGCCGCCTCCTCGAGCCTTCCGGCGACGCGGTCGGCGAGGACCGCCGGTGGGGGGAGGGGGACGCTCCGCCGCGCCGCCGCCGCGTCCGCCTCGCGGAGGATCCCCGTCGGCTCCTCGGGATCGAAACCCGACGCCCGCAGCGCGCGCGCGTTTCCCCACGTCGTGTGGCCGTCGACCCTCGAAAGGAGCACCGGGCGTCCCGGGGCGGCGGCGTCAAGGGCGTCGCGCGTCGGCCGGTCGTGCGGAGGCCAGCGGGTCTCGTCCCAACCGAACCCCCGGACCCACGCGGACGGCTCGAGCCGCAAGGCTTCCTTCCGCACCGCCTCGACGACCGCGGCGGAGTCCGGAGCGTTCCGCAGGTCGAGACCGGCGAGGGCCTCCGCCCCGCCGGAGAGATGGGTGTGGGCGTCGTGGAACCCGGGAATCACCTCGCACAGGTCGAGGTCGATCCGTGGAGTCCCGGCCGGAACGCTCGACGAAGCCTCATCCTCCGTTCCGACCGCGACGACGAGCCCCCCCGAAACGGCCAGCGCGCGCGCGTACGGACGCGCGAGATCCATGGTGCGGATCCGCCGCGCGACGAAGACGCGGGTGGCGCTCCCGATCACGGCACCCGCAGACCCGGAATCTCGGGGTACTTGAGACCGGTCCCCGTGTTGAACACGACGACCCGGTCCTCGGGGCGGAGGAAGCCGCTCGCGGCGAGCGCGCGCGCCGCATGGAAGGCGGCTCCTCCCTCCGGCGCCGCGAAGATCCCCTCCCCCCTCGCAAGTTCGATTTGGGCAACGGCCATCTCCTCGTCGCGCACCGCGATGGCCGTCCCCCCCGATTCCCGGATCGCCTCCAAGATTAGGCGGTCCGCGAAGGGGGCCGGGACGCGGAGCCCGCTCGCGTAGGTTCGCGGCGACTCCACCGGCTCGGCCGTCGCCGCCCCGCGCTCGAACGCGGCGACGATCGGTGCGCAGCCCGCCGCCTGGACCGCGACCATGCGCGGGCGGCGGCCCCGCTCGACGAGACCGAGGTTCTCCATCTCCTCGAACGCCTTCCACATCCCGACGATGCCGGTGCCCCCCCCGGTCGGGTAGACGATCACCTGGGGCAGCACCCATCCGAGTTGCTCGGCGATCTCGTACCCCATCGTCTTTTTCCCCTCGACACGGTAGGGCTCCCGCATCGTGGAGAGATCGAGCCGGTCCTCGCCCCCTCCCGACTCCCGCATCACGCGTCCGCAGGTCGCGATGTCTCCGTCGACGAGACGGACAACCGCCCCGAAGACGGCCGCTTCGAGGCGGAACGGCGCGGGGGTGTCCCGCGGCAGGAAGAGCTCCACCGCGAGACCTGCGAGAGCCCCGTAGGCGGCGGCGGCGCTCCCGGCGTTTCCCGCCGAGGGCAGACCGACGCGCCGCACCCCGTGCCGGCGCGCCATCGTGATCGCCGCGCTCATCCCACGTGCCTTGAACGAACCGGTCGGGTTGAGCGACTCGTCCTTGCACCAGAGGTCCGGAATCCCGTTCGCTGCGCCGACGAAGCGGAGCGGGAGAAGGGGGGTCATCCCCTCTCCGAGCGTGACCGGCTCGTCCGACCCCGGAAGGACCTCGGTGTAGCGCCACATGCTCGACGAGCGGCCGGCCATCCGTTCCGGACGGAGGGTGCGGGCCGCCTCCTCGAGGCGGTACCGGGCGAAGAGAATGCCCCCGCACCGGCAGAGGGCCCGCGGGACGTCCGGTCGAAAGGCCTCGCGGCACCGCGTACACTCGAGCCACTCGAGGGTCGAGGCGATCCGGCCCATCCCGGGGTTCCTCCGCCGATCGCGCGCCGAGGGTTGCGCGGCGGGCGATCGGGCGGCAAGGTAGCCGAGTCGTCGCACCCCGGGCAAGCCGAGGCGGGAGTCCCGGTTGAGGAGAAAGGTCGGTTTCACGAGGTTCGACCTGGGGCTCGCGCTTCTCGGCGTGCTCGTCGTCGTCCTGTGCGCCTTTCTCGTCGGGATGTCGAATCTCATGGTCGCCCCTCCGCGACCGCGCATCTCGACCTCGGCGCGCCCCGTGCTCGGCCTCGCTCTCCGCGAAGCCCCGGAGGGAGGTCTTCACGTCGAGCGGGCGTTCGGACCGGCCGAGCGGGCCGGCCTCCGGGCGGGAGACCGCATCGTCCGCCTCGACGCCATGGAGGCTCCCTCGATCGAGGCGTTTTCGAATGCCGTGTCGGCTGCCCCCGCCGGAGCCGCGTTCACGATCGAGGCGAGGCGGCCGGGTCCCGGAGGAACCGAGTCGGCGATTCTCGTGAACGTCCGATCCGAGGCGCGGGCGATCTCGCCCGAAGAGGAAGGGGTCCCGTTCGAGACGGTCGCCTTTCCGAACCCGGCGGGGCTCACGCTCCGGGGCTGGTACGTTCCCCCTCCCGGGACCGGAGGCGGGCGCGCGCCGGCGGTGGTCTACGGGCATGGCAACGGCTCCGATCGAAGGCAGTGGCTCCCCCTCGCCCGACGCGTTCACGAAGCGGGGATTGCCCAGCTCTTTCTCGACTTCGCCGGCCGCGGGGACAGCGACGGCGACGTCATCACCCTCGGCGCAAGGGAGGCGGGAGACCTCCTCGCGGGGATCGACTGGCTCGCGGGGCGCGAGGAGGTCGACCCGGACCGCATCGGAGTCGTCGGGAAGAGCATGGGGGCGGTCGCGGCGATCGTCGCGGCGTCCCGGGAGCCCAAGATCCGCGTCCTCGTGCTCGACAGCCCGTTCGCGGATCTCGCCGACGTCGTCGATCGCGCCGTGACGCGGCGTCATCTCCCGGCCTCGCTCCTGCGCCCCGTGATCTTCCGCGTCGCCGGCTGGCGGGCGGCGTTCGACCC
Source organism: uncultured Acidobacteriota bacterium (assembly GCA_964383585.1). Classification (GTDB taxonomy): domain Bacteria; phylum Acidobacteriota; class Polarisedimenticolia; order Polarisedimenticolales; family DASRJG01; genus CAYLHQ01. The sequence continues at coordinate 104,939 of CAYLHQ010000001.1, read as the reverse complement.
CGGTTCGCTCGTGCCCGAGCGGGCGATCGCCGAGGTTGCCGTCCCCGCCCTCCTCCTACACGGCGACTCGGACGGTCTCGTCCCGATCGAGCACGCCCGGCGGCTCGTCGGCGCCGCGCGGGGACCGGTGACCTTCGTTCCCCTCGCGGGGGAGGGCCACAACTCCCGCCGCTCCCGGGAGACGCTCGACCGCATCGCGCACTACCTCGAGGGCTCCCTGGCGCGGTGACGGGGGTCCGTGGTCCGGCGCTTGCACCATCCCCCCGGAACGGTCCGCGGAGAGCGGACCCGCGACGGAGGTGAACGCGTGCCGCGCCTCACGACGACCGGCTGGATCGGTGTCCTTTTCGCCGCGATTCCGGCCGGGGCCGCCGTTTCGATCTACGTCCCGGTCGAGCGCCTCGCCGAGCGCGCCCCGATCGCCGTGGAGGCGACGGTCGGCGCCGTCGCCTCGGGTTACGATCCGGAAACCGGCTCGGTGTCGACCTACGTCACCCTCGACGTCGAGCGTTCGCACAAGGGTCCGGCGGGGATTACGAGAATCGTCCTCCGGGAGCGGGGGGGACGCTTCGGCGAGATCGTCCACGAAACCGACGCCGTCCCTTCCTATCGCCCCGGAGAGCGCGTCTTCGTGTTCGTGACGCTCGGCCCCGACGGCGCGCCGCGGACCGCCTTCGAGTTCTTCGGCAAGTTCTCGCTCGATCCGGTCGGGGACGCCCGCCCCGATCGCGCGGTGCGCGACCTCGGCGGCCAGGGGACGATCTTCGGAAGACCCACGGAGCGGGATTTCGAATCGTTCCGCGTACGGGACCTGATCGCCGCCTCCTCGCGGCAACGAACGCGTGCGGCGGCATTCCCGCGATCGGATTCCGGCGGACCCGAAAACTCCGGTCGCTCGCCGGAGGAAGGCAGACTCGTCCCGCCGGAGTACGACCGGCTTCTCTGGGACGACCGAGGCGAGGCTCCTCCGCCGCTCCGCACGGGCGAACGGATCCGAACTCTCGACGGAGCCCGCCCCTTGTCGTCTTCCGATCCGGCGTTCGCGCCTCTCCACTCCGGCGCGCCGGTGCGATGGACCTCGATCGACACGGGCCAGGCGGTGATCGTGAACGTCGAGCCCGACCGGAACCCGCTTGCGGACGACGCGGCGGCGGTGCTCCAGATCCGCCGGGCCATGGCGGCATGGTCCGACGTCCCGGAGTCGCGTCTTCTCGTCTCCCCCGGCAACGAGAACGCCGACTTCACGGGAAGCGGCGCCCAGAGCCCCGCGAAGGCGTATCCCCCGTCGAACGTCGTCCTCTTCGGCGACCCCTACGGGGACATCACCGACCCCTCGGGCTGTTCCGGGACCCTCGCGATCGGCGGCTACTGGCGGTCGGGGACCCTTTCGGGAACGGTCAACAACGTCACGTTCTACCCGGCGCTTCGCCTCTACGTCATCTTCAATGACCGTTTCGAGTGCTTCCTCGGGAACGCCGAGAACCTCGCCGAGGTCGCGACCCACGAACTCGGGCACGGCCTCGGTTTCGGGCACTCCTCGGTCGCCGACGCGACGATGCGGTCTTACGCCTACGGCGGCGGCCGTGGGGCCCGCCTCGGAGAGGACGACCGGGACGGCGCGCACTGCCACTACCCCCACCTCCTCGCTCTGACCGCTCCGAACGGCGGGGAGACCTGGCGCGCGGGAGAGACGCGGACGGTCGCGTGGACGTCTTCCCTCGAAACCGGACCGGACAAGGGCACGGTGGGCCTCGAGTGGTCCTCGAACGGCGGGGTCGCGTGGACCCCGGTCGCCTCGGGGATCGCCAACGACGGGAGCCACGACTGGATCGTTCCGAACGTTCCCGGAACGCAGAACCGACTGCGCGTGATCCGGCCGAACCGCGTCGTTCCCACCCCGGCGCCGTACCCCTCGTCCTGCTCGGGGGACGCGTCGGACGCCTCGTTCGAAATCCTCGCCGCTCCGGCGTTGGCCGGAGCGCTTCCCGAGGGAGGTGGGGGAGCGCTGAGCGTGGAGCGGGGTGAGGGCGGAGCAGTCGTCCTCGCCTGGGGACCGTCCTGCTCGACGGAGGCGACCGACTTCGCCGTGTACGAGGGGAGCCTCGAATCGCTCCGCGCGATGAAGTGGGAGCACGCCCCGGTCACCTGCGCCGCGGGGGCCGATCGCGCGCACACCTTCGTCCCGGCCCCCGGCGATCGTTACTTCCTCGCCGCTCCCGTCGCAGGGGGGAACGAGGGGCTTCTCGGCCGCTCCTCGTGGGGACCCCGCCCGGCCTCGCCGCTCGCCTGCGCCCCGCGGGAAACAGCCGGCTGTCCGTGATCTCGCGGGAACTTGGCCCCGCCCGGCGGGTCTCCTAGAATCGGGCGGCGTGGAACCGCCCGGAAGGAGGTCTCCCCATGCGCACCGCCGCGGTCCTGTTCGCCATCGCCCTCGTTTCGGCCATGACCGCCCGATCCGTGGAGTTCGCCGACTCGACCGCCGCCGACCGCGGCTCGGCCGCTGTGACGGTCTACAACGTGAACCTCGCCCTCGTCCGCGAGAGGCGAATCCTCGACCTCGACCGCGCGGGAGAGGGCACGATGCGGTTCATGGACGTCCCCTCCGCCATCAACCCGCGGACGGTCCACCTCCAGGGGATCGGCGGGTCCGGCGTGTCGGTCCTCGAGCAGAACTACGAGTACGACCTGATCTCGCCGGAGGCGCTCCTCGAGAAGTACGTGGGGAAGGAGGTCGAAGTCGTCGAGCAGGCGGACGACCTCAGCACCCGAACCCAACGGGCGACGCTCCTCGCGACCGCCGGCGGCCCCGTGTTCCGGATCGGGGAGCGGATCGTCCTCGGACAGCCCGGCCGCATCACCCTCCCCGACCTGCCGGACGACCTCGTCGCGCGTCCCACGCTCGTCTGGACGCTGCGCGCGCCGCGCGCGGGAAAACAGGAGGTCGAGGTCTCCTACCTGACCGACGGGATGAACTGGTCGGCCGACTACGTCGCGGTCGTGAACTCCGACGACACGCGCGCCGACCTCACCGGATGGGTCACGGTCGAGAATCGCTCCGGGGCGACCTTCGAGAACGCCACCCTGAAACTCGTCGCCGGAGACGTGCGGCGGATCACCCCGCCTCGGTTCGAGACGACGAAGACGATGCGCGCCGAAATCGCGATGGCCGCGCCCGAGGCCGATGCGTTCCGCGAGGAGTCGTTCTTCGAGTACCACCTGTACACCCTCGAGCGGCCGACGACCCTCAAGCAGAACCAGACGAAGCAGATTCGACTCCTCGCGGGGTCGGGGATTCCCCTCGACAAGAAGCTCGTCCTCACCGGAATCCCCTGGGCCTACCGGAACAAGGCGGGAACGCTGACCGAAAACGAGAAGTGCAAGGTCTTCCTCGAGTTCCGGAACGACGCCGCGTCGGGACTCGGGATGCCCCTCCCGAAGGGAACGGTCCGCGTCTACAAGAAGGACGCGGCGGGCTTCGAGCAGTTCGCGGGGGAAGACGCCATCGACCACACCCCGAGGGACGAGCGCGTCACCCTCTTCGTGGGCGAAGCGTTCGACGTCGTCGCCGACCGCGTCCAGACCGACTGGAGGGCGTTGAGTCCCCGCGAGAGCGAGTCCTCGTACCGGATCTCGATCCGGAACCGGAAGGAGGAGCCGGTCCGGGTGACCGTCCGCGAGCCGGTCGGAGGGGAGTGGAAGGTGATCTCCTCCTCCCACCCGGCGAAGCGGCTCGACGCCGGGACGATCGAGTTCGACGTGCCGCTCCGGAAAGGGGAGGAGGTCGAACTGACCTACCGCGTGAACGTGCGTTGGTGACGGATCGACGGACGCTCACTGCCTGGGAACGACTCGAGACCCTCGATCCGTGAAGTCCGGATCGACCGCGAGAGCTTCCTGTGGGCCCTCTGCCTCCATCGCGCGGAAACTCCTGCAATCGATGGAGTGGCGGCAGCTCAGGCCTTCGCGTACTCCCGCAGGAACCCCATGAACTCCCGGCGGTGGTCCTCCTCCCCCGCGAGGATCTCGATGCAGAGGTCCTGGGTCACGTAGTCGCGGCCGTCGGAGAGGCGGATGATCTTGTTGTACTGGGCGATCGCCGCCTCCTCCGCCTCGATCACGCCCCGGATGACCGAAACGACGTCCGTCGGATCGTCCGGAGGCTGCAGGTACTTCTGGCTCCTCGGGTTTTCGAGCGATCCCGGAACGCGGCCGCCGATCGTCTTGATCCTCTGGGCGAGCTGCTGCGCGTGCTGGACTTCGGTCGCGACGTCGGCCGAAAGCGCCTTCTTGATCACCTCCGAGCGGACGCCGTCGAGGTGGACCGAGTTGGCGATGTAGTTCTGCACGGTCTCCAGCTCCATCGCGTAGGCGACGGCGAGTTCGCGGACGATGTCGGCGTTCCCGGTCGACTCCCTCTTCGTCTTCTTCTTGGCCTTGCCCATGGGCTTCCCTCCTCCGGCGCGGGCCGGCCGCCTCACTCGAAGCGCACCCGCGCGAAATGGCGCTTGCCGACCTTGAGGAGAACCTCGCGGCCGGGGGAGATCTCGATCTCCCGGGTTCCCGGTTCGACGGCGGCGCCGTCGACGTGGACCCCCCGTTGCGCGATCAACCGCATCCCTTCGCTGCTCGACTTCGCGAGACCGCAATCCACCAGCAACCTCGCGAGAAAGACCTTCCCGTCTCCCGCCGGGCGGCGGAACTCCGGGACGTCCGACGGGGCCTCGCGGTCCTTGAAGACCCGCTCGAACTGCTCCCGCGCCGCCCGGGCCGCCGCCTCCCCGTGGAAGTCGGCGACGATCCGCATCGCGAGGCCCTCCTTCGCCTTCTTCGGGTGGAGCGCCTTTTCGCGGACCAGCGCTTTCATCTGCTCGAGCCCCTCCGCGGAAAGACCGGTGCAGAGTTCGTAGTAGCGCCACATGAGTCCGTCGGAGATCGACAGGATCTTCCCGTAGATCTCCTTCGGGTCCTCGTCGACCCCCACGTAGTTGCCGAGCGACTTCGACATCTTCTCGACGCCGTCGAGGCCTTCCAAGAGCGGCATCGTCAGGAGGACCTGCGGCTCGAGTCCGTACTCCGGCATGATGTCGCGGCCGACGTTGAGATTGAAGAGCTGGTCCGAACCCCCGAGCTCGACGTCGGCCTCGAGGGCGACCGAGTCGTACGCCTGCGCGAGGGGGTAGAGGAACTCGTGGACGGCGATCGACTGCCCGGCCTGGTAGCGCTGTTTGAAGTCCTTCCGTTCGAGCATCCTCGCGACGTTGTACCGGGCCGCGAGTCGGATCAACCCTTCGGCGCCGAGCGGACGCAGCCACTCGCTGTTGAAGCGGATCTCGGTCTTCTCCGGGTCGAGGACCTTGAAGCACTGCCGCCGGTACGTCTCGGCGTTTTCTTCGATTTGTTCGCGGGTGAGAGGCGGACGCGTCTTCGACCGTCCGGTGGGATCGCCGATCATCCCGGTGAAATCGCCGATCACGAAGACGACCCGGTGCCCGAGGTCCTGGAACTGACGCATCTTGCGGAGCAGGACCGTGTGTCCGAGGTGGATGTCGGGGGCGGTGGGGTCGAAGCCGACCTTCACCGTGAGGGGCTTTCCGGTCGAGCACGAGCGATCGAGTTTCCTCCGGAACTCGTCCCCGGTGACGACGTCGACGGCACCGCGAATCAGGATCTCGAACTGCTCGGCCGCCGAGCACGGGCTTTTCGTCTCGCTCATGGCGCGGGATTGTAGGGAGTGGGGGCGGTCTCCGTCAAAGAACGCCCCGCTCCCTAAGGCTCACGAAGCCGTGTCGGGCGACGATCAAGTGGTCGTACAGCTCGATTCCCATGATTTCCCCCGCACGCTGGACCGCACGCGTGAAGGAGACGTCCTCCTCCGACGGCTCGAGACACCCCGAGGGGTGGTTGTGGACCAGGATGAAGCCGAGGGCGAGATGCTCGATCGCCGGGTAGAGGATCTCGCGGGGATGGGTGCGCGTGGTGTTCAGGGATCCGACGGAGATCGTCTCGCGGACGATGAGCCCGTTCTGGGCGTCGAGGTAGAGCCCGACGAGGTGTTCCTTCTTCGCCCGGCCAAGGTCGGCGACCTGGCGGAAGACGTCGTTCGGGCGGCCGAGCCTCGGGCGCTCGGGACCCCCGCCGCAGTGGACCCTCCGGCCCAACTCGAACGCCGCGGCGAGCCGGGCGGCGGTCGCCGAGCCGATCCCCCGCTCGGCCGCGAGCCGCTCGGGATCGAGGGCGGCGAGGGCGCGGAGCCCGTGTCGCCGGAGGAGACGGTCGGCCGTCTTCGCCGCCGGCTCCCCCCGCGCGCCGCTCCCGACGAGGAGCGCGAGGAGCTCGACCCGGCTCAGATGCGCCGCCCCGCGCGCGAGGAGCTTCTCCCGGGGCCGCATCGCCCGGAGGAGCGCGTCGGGCGCCCGCGGGAGAGGGAGGGTGGCGTCGGCGGACGGACCGAGGGGGTCGAGACGCACGGACGACGATGCCGGGTCGGAGAGGAGTTCCTCGTCGAGGACGATCATCGAGGCGATTCCGGAGGAGGCGGGACGGGACCGAGCGTCTCAGCCGGGAAGGATGCGGACGCGCCTCCCCTCGATCTTCAGACGGCCGTCGAAGTAGAGCCGCACCGCCTCGGGGTAGATCCGGTGCTCTTCCTCGAGGATCCGCGCGGAGAGAGAATCGACCGTGTCGTCTTCCCGCACCGGAACCGCGGCTTGGAGGACGATCGGTCCGTGGTCGCACTCCTCGTCGACGAAGTGGACGGTGCACCCCGAGACCTTGACCCCGTGTTCGAGAGCTTGCGCCTGGGCGTCGAGGCCTGGAAAGGCCGGGAGGAGCGCGGGATGGACGTTGAGCAGCCGCCCCCGGAACCTTCCGACGAGCCACGGCGAGAGGAGTCGCATGTACCCCGCGAGGCAGACGAGATCGACGCGGTGCTCCTCGAGGATCGCGGCCACGGCCTCCTCGTGGGCTCGGCGGGACTCGAACGACCGGTGGTCGACGACGGCGGTGGGGACTCCCCAGGCCGTCGCCCGCGCGAGCGCGGGGGCGCCCGGTACGTTCGCGAGGACGATCGCGGGGACGGCGGCGATCGACCCGGCGCGCGCCGCCTCGACGAGCGCGACCATGTTCGACCCGCGCCCCGACACGAGGATGCCGACGCGCCCTTCAGACATAAACGACCGACGGGGTTCCCGCGACGATCCGGCCGATCCGGTGCGGAGTCTCCCCCGCCTCCGTGAGCGCGCGCTCCAGGGCGTCGATCTCCCCGGGGCCGGTCACGCAGACCATGCCGATCCCCATGTTGAACGTCCGGGCCATCTCGTCGGGAGCCACGCGCCCGTGACGCGCGAGCCACTCGAAGACGGGGAGGACCGGCCACGAGCCGCGCCGGACCTCGGCGCAAGTGCCGGCCGGGAGAATCCGCGGGAGGTTGTCCGTGATCCCCCCTCCGGTGACGTGGGCGAGACCCTTGACGAGGCCGGCGTCGAGCGCCGGGGAGAGGGCGCGGAGGTAGGATCGGTGCTCGGCGAGGAGGACCTCGCCGATCGTTCCGCCGAGTTCCTCGACGCGATCCCCCGCGCCGAGCCCGAGCGTGTCGAAGACGATCTTCCGCGCGAGCGAGTAGCCGTTCGTGTGGAGCCCCGCGGACGGAAGGCCGACGAGGAGGTCTCCCGGACGGATCGCGCTCCCGTCGAGGATCTTCCCCCGGTCGACGAGGCCGACGACGAACCCCGCGACGTCGTACTCCCCTTCGCGGTAAAACCCCGGCATCTCCGCGGTCTCGCCCCCGAGGAGAGCGCAACCGTTCTCGCGGCACCCCGAGGCGATCCCCTCGACGATCGAGGCGAGCACCGCCGGCTCGAGCCGTCCCGTCGCGACGTAATCGAGGAAGAAGAGGGGCCGGGCCCCCTGCACGAGAATGTCGTTGACGCAGTGGTTCACGAGGTCGCGGCCGACCGTGTGGTGGACCCCCGTCAGGAAGGCGACCTTGAGCTTCGTTCCCACTCCGTCCGCGGAGGCCACGAGAACCGGCCTCTCGAAGCCGCGCAGGTCGGGGGCGAACATCCCCCCGAACGACCCGAGGTCGGTCAGCACCCCCGGCGTGCGGGTGGCGCGAAGCATCTTCCCGATCCGGCGGAGCGCTTCGTCCTGCGCGTCGATGTCGACGCCCGCGTCGCGGTAGGTGAAGCCTCGGGATTCGTCCGCGGAGTTCATGGGGTCATCCTAGGTTCTCGGGGAGGGGCCGGGCACGCTCCCGGCCGAACCCCGTTTCGTCCGTGCAACCTCAGCGCCTCCCCTTCTCGAAAAGCCGCAGCTGCTCCGCCTCCGCGCGCGGAAGCGCGACCGGGTGCCGGTCGGTCCAGCAGGCGGTGCAGACGTCGTCGGGCCCGGCCTCGAGCGATCGCAAGAGGCCCTCGAGGCTGAGGTAGCCGAGGGAATCCGCCCCCGTGAAGATCCGGATCTCTTCGACCGGATGCCGGGAGGCGATCAGCTCCTCCCGCTTCGGCGTGTCGATCCCGTAGAAGCAGGGACCGACGGTCGGCGGGCAGGAGATGCGGAGGTGGACCTGCGTCGCTCCCGCGTCCCGGCACATCTGGACGATTTTCCGGCTCGTCGTCCCTCGGACGATCGAGTCGTCGATCAGGGCGATCCGCTTTCCCCGGAGGGCCTCCCGCACCGGGTTGAGCTTCACCCGGACCCCGAAGTTCCGGATCGCCTGGGACGGCTGGATGAACGTCCTGCCGACGTAGTGGTTGCGGACGAGGCCCATCTCGAACGGCTTCCCCCCTTCCGACGCGTACCCCATCGCGGCGAACATCCCCGAGTCCGGAACGGGGACGACGAGGTCGACGTCGGCCGGCTGCTCCCGCCAGAGTTGGGCACCGAGGCGCCTGCGCACGGCGTGGACCGATCGACCGAAAACCCGGCTGTCGGGCCTCGAGAAATAAACGTGCTCGAAGGCGCAAGGGGCAGGGCGCGCCGGCTCGAGCGGACGGAAGCTGTGCGCCCCCGCGACGTCGACGACCAGGACCTCCCCCCGCTCGAGCTCGCGGACGACCTGGGCCCCCAGCAAGTCGAAGGCGCAGGTTTCGCTCGCGAGGACCCAGGCGGCTCCGAGTTTTCCGAGAAGGAGGGGACGGAAGCCGTGGGGGTCCCGCACGGCGATGAGGCGCCCCGGCACGAGGAACAGGAGGGAGTAGGCGCCGCGCACCTGGCGGAGCGCCTGCACGATCGCGTCGACGACGTCGCTTTCGCGGGACCGGGCGACGAGATGGAGGAGAACCTCCGTGTCGGTCGTCGTCTGGAAGATCGCCCCTTCCCCCTCGAGGTCGGCCCTCACGATCGCGGCATCCACCAGGTTGCCGTTGTGGCCGACCGCGATCGGCCCCCGGTGATGGCGCAGGAGGAACGGCTGCGCGTTCGCCGGCTCGGAATCCCCGGCCGTCGAGTACCGCACGTGCCCGATCGCCGCCCGGCCGGGAAGCTCGTCGAGAACCGACCTCGAGAACGTGTCCGCGACCTGCCCCATCCCGGCCCGCCGGTAGAAGACGTCGTGGTCGGCGCTGACGATCCCCGCGCTCTCCTGCCCTCGGTGCTGCAGCGCGTAGAGGCCGAGGTAGGCCAGGTTCGAGGCTTCGGGGTGGCCGAACACACCGACGATGCCGCACACGCCGTTCCCCTCCGCTTCCCCGGGACGCCGTTCGGGGCGCCCTCCATTCTAGACTCGGCCGAAGACCCTTTCGTAGATGACGTCGACGTGCCGCAAAGACCGTTCGGGGTCGAAACATCCGGCGAGCTCCGCGTCGGAAAGCACGCGTCGTACCTCCGGGTCCGCCGCGAGGCGCTCCCGGAAGCTTCCTTCGCCCCTCCAGACCGCCATCGCGTGCGTCTGGACGATCCGGTAGGCGTCCTCCCGCGTCATCCCCGCCCTCGCCAGCGCGAGGAGGACGGCTTGCGAGAAGACCAGCCCCCGCGTCTTCTCGAGGTTCGCCCGCATCGCCTCGGGGTAGACGAGGAGTCCGTCGAGGATCCCGGTGAGCCTCGCGAGCATCGTGTCGCACAGGATCGTCGCGTCGGGGAGGATGACGCGTTCGACCGACGAGTGGGAGATGTCCCGCTCGTGCCAGAGCGGAACGTTCTCGAGAGCGGCTTGCACGTACGATCGGACGATGCGCGCGAGCCCCGAGAGGTTCTCGCACCCGATCGGGTTCCGCTTGTGCGGCATGGCGGAGGAACCCTTCTGCCCCGCGGAGAACGGCTCCTCGACCTCGCGGACGTCGGTCCTCTGCAGGTGGCGGATCTCGGTCGCGATCCGGTCGATCGATGAGGCGAGCACCCCGAGCGCCGACACGAAGACCGCGTGCCGGTCGCGGGCGACGACCTGCGTCGACACCGTCTCGGGCTCGAGCCCGAGGCGGTGGAGGACCTCGACCTCGACGTCGGGGCCGAGATGGGCGTAGGTCCCCACCGCCCCGGAGATCTTCCCGACGCGGATCTCCTCCCGCGCTGCCCGGATCCGTCCGCGGTTCCGGGCCATCTCCGCGAACCAGCCGGCGAACTTGAGCCCGAGGGTGTACGGCTCGGCGTGGATCCCGTGCGTCCGGCCGACCAGCACCGTCGCGCGGTGGGCGCGCGCCTGGCGCTCGAGGACCTCGAGGAGCCTCCCCACCCCGTCGAGGATCCGGTCGGCCGCGCGCACGAGGAGGAGGGCCTGCGCCGTGTCGACCACGTCCGAGGAGGTGAGCCCGTAGTGGATGTGCCGCGACGCCGGCCCCACGGTCTCGGCGACGCTCGTGAGGAAGGCGATGACGTCGTGCTTGACTTCGGCCTCGATCGCCTCGATGCGGGCCGGGTCGAAACCGGCACGCTCCCGGATCGTCGCGAGATCCTCCGCGGGAACCATCCCCCTCGCGGCGAGCGCCTCGCAGACGGCGAGTTCCACCTCGAGCCACGCGGACCACCGGCTCCGGTCGCTCCAGAGTTCGGCCATCTCGGGTCGCGTGTAACGCGGAATCACGTCGTTCTCCTAGATCTCCACGGGAGGCGTGGGCCGGGCCCGCTCCGCGACCCGCATCGCGAAGCGGCGGTGGCCCGCCCGGGCGAGCCGTTCGGCCACGGCGCTGCGGGCGATCCGGGCATCGTTGTTCTTCTCCGACAGGTGGGCGAGGACGACCGCGCGGCAGTCGTCCCCGACCGCTTCCACGAGCAGAGCCGCCGCCTCGTCGTTCGAGAGGTGGCCCATCCGCCCCCCGATCCGCTGCTTCAGGTGCCAGGGGTACGGGCCATCCCGGAGGAGGCGGTCGTCGTGGTTCGCCTCGACCATGACGACGTGGCACCCGCGCAGCCGCTCGGCGACGAGGGTCGTGGCGTGGCCGAGGTCGGTGACGACGCCGATGCGGGCCCCGTTCGACTCGAGGACGAACCCCACCGGGTTCGCGGCGTCGTGGGGGACCGGAAAGGGATGCACCCGAACCCCGGCAACCTCGAACGGGCGTCCCGGCTCGAAGGGAACCCACCGGGCGAATTCCGTCGGCGGGAGGTCGAGCGCCTCGAGCGCCTCGACGGTCGAGGCGACGGGAACCCGGTGCCGGAGCGAATACCGGGAGGCTCCCTGCGCGTGGTCCCGGTGCTCGTGCGAGAGGAGGACCGCGCGCACGCCTCCGGGGGCGACCCCGACGGCCTCGAGGCGCGCCGCCAGCGTCCGCGCGGAGAGGCCCGCATCGACGAGGAGCCGGACCTCGCCGAACTCGACGAGCGTGGCGTTCCCCGCGGAGCCGCTTCCCAGAGGAACGAGGCGCACCCCCATCTCACCGCTCTCCGGTATGGCCGAAGCCGCCGCTTCCCCGCCCGGTCTCCCGGAGCGCATCGGCCTCGACGAGCACGACCTCCGGCAGGCGGTGGACGACGAGCTGCGCGATCCGGTCTCCCGGGCGGATCGTGACCGCCTCCGATCCGAGGTTCACGAGCAGGACCTTCACCTCCCCGCGGTAGTCGGCGTCGATCGTCCCCGGGGCGTTCGCAAGCGTGAGCCCGTGACGGATGGCGAGCCCGCTCCGCGGCCGGACCTGCCCTTCGTACCCCTCCGGAATCTCGAGCGCGAGACCGGTCGGAACGGCGACCCGTCCGCCGGGCGGGACGACGAGGTCCCCGGGCACGTCGGCCCGGAGATCGAACCCGGCCGCGTGCGCGGTCGCCCGCTCCGGGAGCGAAGCGCCGCTCCGTCCGCCGAGTCGACGGACCCGGACCCGGACGGGCTCCTTTCCGCTCACGGGGCGAGCCCCCTTCCCGCCTTCCGGAGCGCGCGCACCCGTCCCACGGCGGCGAGCGCCCCCTGCCCCCGCGCGAGGATCTTCCGGGCCGCTCCGTGGACCCGACCCGGCGTCACGCCGTCGATCCCGCGGAGGACCTCCTCGAGCCCGTACTGGCGCCCCTCGTAGATCTCCTGCCGGGCGAGGTGGGACATGCGGGACGAGGTCGATTCGAGGGAGAGCATAACGCTCCCCTTGAGGTGCTCACGCGCCACCTCGACTTCCCTCGGGTCGGGCCCGCGCTCGGAGAGATCCCGGAGCTCCGAGCCGACGAGATCGATCACCTCGTCCCCCCGCTCCGGGCTCGTCGCGGCGTAGACCAGGAGCGCCCCGGTGTCGTGGAACGTGTGGAGTGCCGAGTAGACGCTGTAGGCGAGCCCCCGCTCCTCCCGGACCTTTTGGAAGAGGCGGGAGGACATCGCCCCCCCGAGGATCGTGTTGAGGACGTACAGCGGGTAACGCTCCCGAGCGTGCTCGGGGAAGGCGTTCCACCCCATCAGAAGGTGCACCTGCTCGAGGTCCCGTTTCTCCCGTTTCACGATCGCGGGCCGTCCCGTCGCGGGCGGCCCGATCCCGTAGGCGTTCCTCCCCCTCGGAACCGCTCCGAGGCGGCGGTCGAGGAGGCGGAGCAGGCGGCCATGGCGGACGTTCCCCGCGGCGACGACGAGCATGTTCGCGGGGAGGTACGCTCGGCGGAAGTACCCGGAAACCCGCGCCCGGGTCAGGGCGGAGACCGTCCGCTCCGTTCCCTGGATCGGACGTCCGAGCGGGTGCCGCGGGTAGAAGCGCTCCGCGAAGAGGTCGTAGACGAGCTCCTCCGGGCTGTCCTCGACCATGCGGATCTCCTCGAGGATCACCCCGCGCTCCCGCTCCATTTCCTCCGGATCGAACTTCGGGTTGCGGACGATGTCGGCGAGGAGTTCGACCGCGTCGGAGAGATGGGTGTCGAGGACCTTCGCGTAAAAGCAGGTGTACTCCTTCGTCGTGAAGGCGTCGATTTGCCCCCCGATCGAGTCGACGGCGAGCGCGATGTCGCGGGCGGTGCGGGTCGCCGTACCCTTGAAGACGAGGTGCTCGATGAAGTGGGAGATCCCGTTCATCGGTGCCGGCTCGTGCCGGCTCCCCGAACGGAGCCACACCCCGAGCGAGACGGAGCGCACGTGGGGGATGCGCTCCGTGAGGACCGTGATGCCGTTGGCGAGACGGTCCTTCCGGATCCGTGTGCGGTCGTGCGTTTGAATCACCTTCGGGAAGCAGCCGGAGTTCGAAGGAGCGCGAGTATAGCACCCGGTGCGGCGGCCCCCCCGCGTCAGTTCCCGCTTCCCGGAACGCCGCCGCCCGGCCGCACCCCCGCGGGGGAACCGGGCCGGCCCCCGCCCGGCCTCCCGGGCCTTCCGGGCTGACCCGGCGCTCCCGGCTGTCCCGCGGTCCCCTCGAGCTGGAAGATGTGGAACTGCCAGTCGGCGTACTTCGTCTTCTCGTCGAGGATCCGGAAGGGCTCGTCCTTGCAGAGTGACTTCACGCCCACGATCGGGAGGCCCCCGACTTCCTGGCCCGATCCCGCGCTCCGCTGGAGCGTCCCGAGCCCGCCGGGATTGTCCTGCGCCGGCGCTTCGCCCATGGGGAGCTGTCCCGGGTCGAGCGGCGTCGAGGAGTTGGGGTCGAACACGTTTCCCGCCGGACCGGCGAAGAGAAGGCCCCACTTCCCGTCCTTGACGAGCGGATCCTTGTACTCCCTCCGCAAGAAGTACTGCCCCTTGTTCCCCGGCTCCAGGAGCTGCTCGAGCTTGGTGGGGAGCGCGCCCCGGTCTTTCCGGTAAGCGAGAATCCCGCGCGCGATCTCGCGCGCCCGGAAGATCATCTCCGCCTCGTCGTCCCGCCGCTTGACGTCGGACCACCACTGCGCCGCGACCGCCGTCAGGATCCCCATCACGGCGATCGCGACCATGAGGGCCGCGAGGACGCCGCCGCGCTCACCCCGCCGCTTCATTGCAGCGGCGAGATCCGGATCTTCCGGACCGCGGGCGTCGACGACTTCTGGTCGCAGTAGGTCCCGAGCACGGGGTCGATCTGCCCGGTCGAACCGCGGTCGGTCACGACGAGGGTCGCCTCGTACTCCACCGCCACGCTCTGCACCCGGTACGTGCATGCGACGATCGGCTGCCCCTGAACCTGGGGAAGGGAGTTGTTCCCGCAGGTCCAGGTGTACGTCTCGAGAGGGAATTGCTCCGGGTCGCGGGAGTTCGACCCGTTGAGGGGGACGGTCACGTTCTGTCCCGCGGCCGCGGAGGCCTGGATCGGGTCGGTCCCCTCGATCGAAGCGATCGGCGCCTCGTTCACGGCGCACCGCTGGATCTCGTAGAGGAGCGTGTCCTGGTTCGGACTGTATGGGATCGGGAACCCTTGCTGCTTGAGGCGCTGCGCGTCCGGATCGTCCGTGACCTGGAGGGTCACGACGAGGTTCTGGACGTTCGTGAAGACGAGGTCGAGCCCCGACGCGGCCGGGTCTTCCACCACGTAAGGGTTCCCCCTTCCCGGGTCGGGGTTCGTGGAGGTGATCGTCCAGCGGTACATGGTGATCAGGTCGTCGTCCGGATCGAGCGACGAGGTCCCGTCGAAGACGACGGGCTCGCCGATCGCCTGCTTGTTTTGCGGAGCCGCGATCACGACCGCGGTCGGCGGCTGGTTGGCCGCGACGAGGCTCCTCTTCACGGTGATCTCGGTCGTCAGGGCGGACGACGTGGCCCGTACCAAGATGTCCGCGGGGTCGGTCGAGGCGATCGTGAGAACCGCCTGCGCGATCCCGTTTTGGTCGGTCTCCACCGGCGAAACCGGATCTCCCCCCTGCCCCCCGGTGCTGAGCGTTCCGGCCGACGTCGTGAAGAGGACCGCGATGTTCGGAAGGGCCCTCCCCTCGGCGTCGAAGACCTGCGCGATCAGCGTCGTCGAGCCCTTCGTCTGCGGCACGAAGATTCCCGAGCCGGGGGGGTCCTCGACGAGCCGGTTCGAGTCGATGACGACCGTGGACGGGTTCGCCTTGAGCGTGAGCGAGCCGTCCCCGGGGGCGGTCAGGTCGGAGTCCTCGCAGGACGTCGCCGAGACGAGAACGGCGAGGACGAGGGCCGCGGTCGGCCATCCCCGTCGAATGGGGTGTCGCATCGAAACCTCCTTCAAAATTCGGCGTACGGACGCCCGTCGAGCGACGTCCCCTCCGCGCCGCTCCGGACGTCCGAAATCCCCGGCTCGGTGGAGATGTCTTCCTCTCCCATGTCGGCCGGTTCGGTGATCCAGGTATCCCGGCTCCCCGTGATCGGGTCGACCGGTACGTCGCGGAGGTACCGGTCGTCGACGAGCGCCTGCAGGTCGGACGGATACCGCTGCTTGTCGGCGAAGTAGTTGTTGATCTGGGTCCTCATGACGTAGAGGTTCTGCGCGAGCGCCGCCTCCTGCGCCTTCCGGATGCTCCTGCGGTAGTTCCCCACCGCCACCGTCGCGAGGATCCCGATGATCGCCACGACGACCAGGAGCTCGATGAGGGTGAATCCGCGTTCCCCTCCACGCTCACCACGTCGCATACGGGGTCCCGTCCAGAGCGGTCTTGTCGCTCTTCGAATATACGTCGAACACGTTGATCCCGTCCGAGAACGCGGAGCCCGGCCGGTCGCGGCTCGAGCGCGTTCCCCACTCCGCCTTCCCCGTGATCGGATCGCGGGGAAGGCGCCTCAAGTACTTGAGCTTGGTCCCCTTCGCGTCGCCGATGTCGAACCCTTCGTACAGGTGCTCCAGCTCTTCCGGATACCCGTCCTCGTTGACCGCGTTCAGCTTCTGGCGCATTCCCGGGTAGCGCTCCACGTCGTCGTGAAACCGGTTGATCGCTTCCCGGATCGTCCGGAGGTTCCGGCGCAGCTCGAGTTCCTTCTGCCGCTTCACCATCGTCGCCGCGACCGGGAGAGTGATCGCGGCCAGGATCGCCATGACCGCCGAGGCGGCGACGAGCTCGACGAGGGTGAGCCCCCGCGACGATCGCGCGAGCGAACGCGGTTTCGAGGTCACGGCTCCACCCTCACGGGGGCCGCCACGAAGTTGGCGGGCAGGTTTCTCGCCTGCGGGTCCTTCACGCTCGCCCCCGTGAACGCGAATCCGGCGTCGCCGGGGTTCACGGCCTGGAACTGGAAGGTCGCGAGGGACCCCGCCCCGGAGACCCCTTCCCCCGCGCCGAGACGCGACGCCCCGACGACGACGCTCGTCCCTCCTTGGGACGGATTCGCGAGGAAGACCGTGCTCGCCCCGTCCGAGGAAAGAAATGGCCCCTCGACCGCGGGGCCGACGTATTCGAGCACCTGCCGGTTGAACTGGAGGTGGAACGGCACCGACCCGACGTTGCTCGCGTTCTCGATCCGCACCTCGACGGTCACGAGGTCGCCGACGCGATAGGACGGGGCTCCCGGGATCATGCGGACCGTCGCCGGGCCCGTCGGAACGGCCCCGGCGTCTTCCCGCTCGGAAGGCGTCTCGCCGGGAGGGGCGGAGGGGATCTCGAGACCCTCGTCGTCCTCCCCCGGGAACTCCCCCGGGGGGGCGGACGGAGGAGGTTCCTCGATCTCCGGCGCCGGCGGCGGCGGCTCGCCCGGGGCACGCGTCGACGCGACGATCCCGCCGCCGGTCGTCTCCTCGGGCAGCGGGGGCAGCGCCGCACCCGTGGATCGGGGCGCCGCGTCGGCGGCGGGAGCCTCGGCGGGGGTCTCGTCCGGCGCGAACGGAGAAACGCCGAGGACGCCGCGGACCGGACCTCGGAGCCGCATGTTCTCCTCGGTCCCGACCCACAGGGTCGTCAAGTCCTCCTCGGTGATATCGGGGATCCGGACGATGTACGGGGTGAGCGTCAAGATGATGTCGGTTTCTTGGAGGTTCGTCTGGTTGTTGCTGAAGATCCTCCCGAGCCCCGGGGTGTCGATCAGCCCGACGACCCCGCTTCGGGAGTCCTGGTCCTCGCGACGGATGAGCCCGGCGAGGAGGTTCGTCTCGCCGTCCCGGAGCCGGATCGTCGTTTCGATCTGCCGGGTGCCGATGATCGGCTGGGCGGCGCTGTTCTCGACCTCGACGTAGCCCGCGATCTGGCTCACCTCGGTCTTGACCTTGAGCGTGATCTCCTTGTTGTGGTGGACGCGCGGCTCGATCCCGAGGGTGATTCCGACGTTCTGGTACGTGAAGGAGGTGATCGGCACGATGTTCCCGCCGACGGTCTGAGAGGTGTTGAACGA
Source organism: uncultured Acidobacteriota bacterium (assembly GCA_964383585.1). GTDB lineage: Bacteria > Acidobacteriota > Polarisedimenticolia > Polarisedimenticolales > DASRJG01 > CAYLHQ01. Next base: position 87,373 of record CAYLHQ010000001.1, on the reverse strand, counting down.
GGTGGTCGGGATCGGGACCCGGTTCCCGATGAGGACTTCCGCCTTTTCGCCTTCGGTCACGCGGAGCTGCGGCTTCGCGATCGTCTTGCTGTCCGAGTCGGTCTTGAGGAAGTTGATGACGACCGACGGGATCGGGCCGATCGACCAGTTCCCCTGCTGACGGAGCTGATCGAGGTTGTTGAGCTCCACGCGCCGGTCGCCGTCCTGGAAGCGGAGCACCAAGGTCTTCGTCGTGAGGTCGATCCCGAGGTTCTGCGCGGTCGCCCGGTTGATCTCGAGGAGCTCGACGTCGACGATCACTTCCCCCTTCGACTTGTCGTTCGCGGCGACGATCCGTTCCGCGATCGCGACCTTGTCGGGCGTGTCTTTGATCGTGACCGCGTTCAGAGTGTCGTTCTCGGCCACCTGCCTCGCGTTGAGGAGGGTGCGGAGGACCGAAACCACCTGTTTCGTCTCTCCGTTCGAGAGGTAGAAGGTCCGGATCACCTGGTCGTCCAGTTCCTGCCTCTTCTGGCGCTGGTCGGGGGCGATGAGCAGCGTGTTCTCGTCGATCACCTTGTAGAAGTTCTTCGTCTGCAGCATCAGGATGTCGAGCGCCTTCTCCATCGTGACGTTCCCGATGTCGATCGTCATCGGCTTGTTCAGGTCGACCTTGTCGTCGAAGATGAAGTTGATCTGCGAGGCCTTGCTGATCCCCTCCAGGATCTTCCCGAGCGGCTGGTCACGGAACTGGAGCAGGATCGGGATGTTGCTCTTGGGCGAGAGCTTGGGCGGCGCGAGGGCTTCCCGCCGGGCCTTCTCCTTGAGCCGGTCGAGCTCGGAGGGACCGTCGGTGCGGCGCGCGATCTCGACGAGCGCCTTCTCGAGCTCGTTCTGGGCGTGCTGGTTCCCCGGGTTCAAGAGGACGGTCTGTTGGTACTCCGCCGCCGCGAGTTCCCACTGCTGTCCCTGGGCGTAGCGCTTCCCCTTCTGGAAGTGCACGGCCGACGCCTTGAGCTTCGCTCGCTCGAGGGCGACGCCGTACCGGGTGTTTCCGGGATCGAGGGCGAGCGCCTTGCTGTACCCGAGCACCGCCGCGTCCCAGTTCTGGCGCCCGGCGTCCTTTTCCGCGCGCTGATACGCTTTCTGGGCGGCGCAACCCGCCGCCAGCGCCAGCGCGATCAGCACCGCCCCCGCCTTCGTCCACCGCATCGCGTGCAAGTTCATCCCCGAGCCCTCAGCGCCCCCCCGAGAGAGGGAGCTCCTTGACCTGTGATTGGAACTCCGGCCGCGTGTACCCCATGACGACCGCGTTGTGCTTGACGTCCACGACGCGGAACTGCTCCCGGACGATCTCGCCGACGCGGGCGACGAACACCCCCTTGCCGTCGTCGAACGCCACGATCCGCTCCTCCTTCGGCCCGAAGTTCCCGATGTAGCGAAAGGTGATCGCCGGCGGCTGCGGCTTGGGAGGAGGCGGCGGATTCCGCGCGTACTCCTCCTGGCGCCTCGCCTCTTCCTCCGCGCGGCGGCGCGCTTCTTCTTCCGCGCGCTTCCGGGCCTCCTCCTCGGCGCGGCGGGCGGCTTCCGCCTCCGCGCGGAGCCGGCGCAGCTCGGCTGGACTCGGGGGCCGCGGCGCGTACTTGAAGAGGTCGCGCCCCTTGCCGTCGTAGACCTCCGCTTGCCGCGCGAGGAGGTCCATCCTCACTCGGGGAGGCGCGTCGAGCGCTCCGGCGTCCGCCACCGCCGCGCCGGAGCCCTGCGGGGAGACCGGGGCGTCACCCGACCACTGCCACCACACGAAGAGCGCCGTCGCCGCGGCAAGGGCGCCGAGGAGGCGCTTCTCGCGACCGCTCAGGGTCCTCGCCATCAGCGGGATCTCCTCCGGACCGGCCGCCGCTCCTCCCGCTCGCGCGCCTCGCGCGACGGCGGATGATCGAAATAGGTGGCGAGGGTGATGTTCAGCTGGAGGACGCTGCCCCCTTCCTCCCCCTGCGCGAGGGCGACGCGTTCGACCACGAAGAACCGGTCGGATCCCTCGACGGCCTGGATGAACTTCCGGAGGTTCGCGTACCCCCCCTCGAGAGGCACGACCATGCCGAACCGCTCGATCGCCTCCGCCGAGAGGATGTCGTTCTCGTACTGGATCCTCTCGAGGGCGACCCCGAACTCGCGCGCGAGTCTCGCGATCTCGAGCTGGGTCGCGATCATCCTGCGGTCGCGTGTCGCGAGGACGTCCGTCCGGAGCGTCTCGAGGCTCGCCTCGGCGTCCCGGAGCGCCTGGAGGTACGCCTCGCGGGCCTCGACCGCGGCCTCCCGCCGCTTGAGGGTCTCGAGTCGAGGCCGGCCGTCCGCATCGAGGGCATCGAAGTGCCTCTCCCGGGGCCGGATCCACAGCGTGAAGATCAGGAGATTCGCGAGGAGACCGATCCCGAGGAACGCGCCGATCGCCCGTCCCGATTCCCGGATGTCGAAGCGCGCGCGGCGGGGGGTCACGGCGCCTTCCCCGGGGCGCCGCCACGCTCGGCGGCCTCCTCGGCCTCCAGTTCCGCGACGGCCGGAAGGACCGGAGGGAGCTTGATCGGGCCGGCGCTTCCGAGCCTCCCCTCCGGGTCGTACAGGAAGTTCAGCGTGAAAAGGACCTCGCCGCCCTCCACGATCTGCGTCCGCTCCGGCTCGACCTGGGCGAAGTGCGGGTCCATCACGAGTTCCCTTTCGAACTCGAGAAACGCCTCGAGGCTTTGCGCGGCGCCCTCGACCGCGACCGGGACGGTGCCGTCGGGGGCGGCGTCGCGACCCGGCTGCGGTGCTCCCCCCGCGTAGACCGGCCGGATCGAGACCATTCGAACCTCGTAGGGCTGCACTTCCTCCATCCGGTTGAACAGCCGGGTCCAAGACAGGGCGCGCCGGTCGATCACGTCGTTCGCGCGCTCGGCCCGGATCGCGAGCGCCTCGACGTCGATCTTCGCGATCTCGGCGAGGGCCTTCGCCTCGCGCGCATCGAGATCGGCGAGCTTCGCCTCGATCACGGACATGCTCTCGCGGAGATCCGCGAGCCGGCGCGCCTGGTCGATCGCGGTCCACAGGTTCCATGCGGAGAACCCGAGGACGAACGCCGCGCCGACCCCGTACGCGATCCAGAGCGGAACGTTGTTTCGGAAGGGCCGCGTCGCGAGGTTGAGCTCGAGCGCCGGGATCATGCCGCCCTCCCCGCGGCCGCGCCGACCGCGGGCGCGATCCGCTGGGCCATCTCCGGGTCGAGCCGGAGCCCCTCGCCGAGCGAGAGCGCCGCCGCGGGGTCGACCGGAAGCGCCCGCCCGAACCCCGAGCGCTCCAGGATCTCCGTCAGACGCGCCAGCGGCTCGGAGACGGTGCGCACGAAGGTCGTCCCGATTCCCTGGCCGCCCAGCTTCTCCTGGTAGTAGGAAAGCGACGTCACGAGTTCCCGCGAGAGGGCGGAATGGGAGAACCCCGCCGGCGTCTCGTCGTCGTCCCTCGCGAGGAGGGTCTTGCAGCGGAAAAAGACGGGTTTGCCCTGCCTCACGATGAAAAGCGAGAAGTAGGTTCGCGCGCCGTTGAAGAGGGCGACATCCTGGCCGTCGGCGGAGGCCGCGAGCATGTCTCCGCGGCAGAGGTTGAAGAGCGCGGGCGTGCAGAGGTCGACGAGACCCGGCTTCGCCCCCAACGATTCGACGACCGACTCGTACTGCTCCACGACGCTCCGGAGCATCACGGCGACGAGGACCGTCGTCTCGCGCGCCGCGTCGGGGATCACTTGCCACGAGAAGACCGCGTCCTCCAAGCGGAACGGGACCGAGCGCCGCAGCTTGAAGCGGAGCACCTCGTCCAATTGCTTCCTCGACGCGGGCCGCTCGGGAAGAGTGACCATGGAGACCTTCGCGAGGTTGTCCGGGAGGACCAGGGACACTCTCCCCGGTTTCGTGCCGGTCGCCTCGAGGAGCTCGCGGATCTTCGACGCCAGCTCTTCCGGGTCTCCCATGTTCGGGCGGAAGATCGAAGCGCCGACCGCACGGGAACGAAGGGTCCGCACCGCGTGGGACTCCAGGGCGGCCTTCCCGCCCTTCCGGCGGACCCGCACGCACGCGAGCTCGCCCCGGTCGAGCTCGAGCGCGACCGGAGGCCATGCCGGCCGCAGCTCCACCAGGCGTTCGAGGCCGAGCCGCCGGACGGGGGCGAGGATGGGGTCGAGAAATCGCAACGTGTCTCCGCTATTCGACGAACGTCACCTTGTTGATCTCGTAGAGAGTGGTCTTCCCGGCGAAGACCCTCGCGAGCGCCGCCTCGCGGAGGAAGGTCATCCCCTCCTCCTTCGCGGCCCGCTTGATGTCGGCCGCCGGCCGCCGCTGAAGGATCATCTCCCGGATCCGGTCGGACATGTCGAGGAGCTCCGCGATCGCCGTGCGGCCGCGGTACCCCGTCCCGTTGCAGTCGATGCACCCCTTCCCCTCGTAGAAGGTGTAGTCGATGTACCTCGAGGGATCGAGCCCGGATTCGATCAGCTGCTCGCGGGTCGCGCGCACGGGACGCTTGCACGTCGCGCAGATCAACCGCACGAGCCGCTGCGCGAGGATGCAGTTGAGCGCCGAGACGAAATTGTAAGGCTCGACCCCCATGTTGAGGAAACGGCCGAGGACGTCGACGACGTTGTTCGCGTGCACCGTCGTGAAGACGAGGTGTCCCGTGAGCGCCGACTGGATCGCGATCTGCGCCGTCTCGGGGTCGCGGATCTCCCCGACCATGACCTTGTCCGGGTCGTGCCGCAGGATCGAGCGCAGGCCCCGGGCGAAGGTGAGCCCCTTCTTCTCGTTGACCGGGATCTGCGTGATCCCGGGGAGCTGGTACTCCACGGGGTCTTCGATCGTGATGATCTTGTCTTCCTCGCTCCGGATCTCGGAGACGGCGGCGTAGAGGGTCGTGGTCTTCCCCGAGCCCGTGGGCCCCGTGACCAGGACCATCCCGTACGGCTCCTTCACGAAACGGCGCAGGCGCTGGAGATCGCGTTCCTCGAACCCGCAGACGCTCAGGTTCAGACTCGCGAACTCCCGGTTGGCCGACTCCTTGTCGAGGACGCGGATGACCGCATCTTCTCCGTGGACGCTCGGCATGATCGAGACGCGGAAGTCGACGGTGCGCCCCTTGATCCGGAGCTTGAAGCGTCCGTCCTGCGGAACGCGCTTTTCCGAAATGTCGAGTTCCGACATGACCTTGATGCGCGAGATGATGGTCGAGTGGAACTTCTTGTCGATCGGCTCCATCGCCTGATACAGGACGCCGTCGATCCGGTACCGGATCACCACCTCGCGGTCGCGGGTCTCGATGTGGATGTCGGACGCACGCCGCTGGAGAGCGTTGAACAAGGTCGAGTCGACGAGCTTGATGATCGGCGACGAGTCCGACGTGAGCCGGTCGATCGAGAGGGTCTCCTCTCCGGTTTCCTCGTCCTCCCGGACCAGCTGGATCTTGAACTCCTCGGTCGCCTCCTCGAGCACCCGCTGGGACGACTCGCTCTTCTTCAGGATCTCCTGAATCGCCGTCGGCGTCCCGATGCAGACCTCGATGCTCGTCCCGAGCAGGAGCTCGAGCTCGTCGATGAGCAGCACGTCGGTGGGGTCGGCGACCACGATCTGGAGCCCGCCCGCGACCCGGTGCCGCGGGACGAAGTTGTAGCGGAACATGAGATCGACGGGAATCGAGCGGAACAGCTCCGGGTCGATCTCGAAGTTCTCGAGGTCCACGTATTCGATCCCGAGCCGCTCGGCGAGCCGCGCCGCCTGGTATTCCTCGGACAGCACCTCGCCCTGCGGCTCCGTCGCGGGAGCGGCGGGACGCGCCTTGGTGGTCTCTTCCGCCACGGCGTCCGTCCTTCCTAGAACCGGGAACCGGCGGCCGCCCGGATGAGCGGGAGGTAGAAGGCCAGGAGCATCCCCGTCACGACGAGCGCCATGAAGATCAGCATGAGCGGCTCGATCAGGGTCACGAGCTTGTTGAGCCGGTAGTCGATCTCCTCCTCGGCGAATTCCGACGTATTGTCGAGCATTTCGACGAGTGCGCCGGTCGACTCGCCGACCTTGACCATCTCGACCGCGATGTCGGAGACGAGCCCCGACTGCTCGAGCGACTCCCAGAGCGCCTGCCCCTCGCGGACCTTACCGGAGACTTTGAGCATTTCCTGCTCGTAGAAGGCGTTCCCGACGGCCCGGGCGGCGAGCTCGATCGACACGACGAGGGGAATCCCGCCCGAGACGAGGGTCGCGAGCGTCCGCGTGAACCGGTTTTGCGCGTAGTCGTGCGCCACGCTCCCCAGGAGCGGGAGCCTCAGCTTGAAGCGGTCGACGGCGACCCTGCCGGCGCCGGCGCGCCGCCAGACGAGGAGCCCGACGACCGCCGCGACGAGCGACACCGCGATGAGCGGGAGGTTGTCCCGGAGGGCGAGGGAGGCCGCCATGATGATCTGCGTGATCACCGGGAGGTCGACCCCCAACTCGCTCAGGAACCCGCTGAAGTTCGGGATCACGTAAAAGACCATGATCGCGATCAGCACGACCGAGAGCGCCATGAGGATGGCCGGGTAGACGAGCGCGGACGTGACCTTCTTCCGGATGGCGAGGATGTTCCTCGTGTAGGCGATGTAGCGCTTGAGGACCGTCGGCAGCTCCCCCGAGCGCTCCCCGGAGGCGAGGCTCGACGCGTAAAGCGGCGGGAAGAGCCCTCCCTGGGCGGCGAAGGCCTCCGACAACGCCTCCCCCCCCTTCACCCGGTCGCGGATGTCGAGGAGCGCCCGCTTGAACGTCGGGTTCGTGCGGCGCTCGATCAGGATGTCGAGGCTCGCGAGGATCGGGAGGCCGGCGCGAATGAGGGCGGAGAACTCCTGGTTGAAGAAAAGGAACTCCCGCGCGTGGACGCGCGGCCGGATCCGGAAGGTCTCGCCCAGCGCGACGACGAGGGGGTTTCGCCGCCTGACGTCCAGGAGTAGGCAATCCTTCGAATCGAGGTCCCTGCGGAGAACCGACTCGTCCGCTGCGTTCATGACCCGCTCGACGATTTCGCCGGTCGGCAGGGCCATCTTGCACCAGAACTCCGGCATTCCTACCTCGCCTCCGCCTTCAGCGTCACGAATAGCGCCTTCTTCGACTCCGGGTTCTGGGCGGCTCCCACGACGAGCATCCGCCCCGAAGGGAGGAGGATGTCGGCCCGGTACACGAGCCTCCACACCGGGGCGTCCGGCGGGCCGGTCCTACGCTCCAAGGTGAATCCCCGGAGCATCGCGTTGGTTCCTCCGCCCCGCTCCTGAACCGCCTCGATCCCGTAGGCGATGCGGTAGTCGTCCCCGATGGGCACCTCGACGCGGCTCCCCTCCGCCGCGGTGACGGAGCGGCTGCCGAGGGGGCTGTAGGCGTTCCACTTCGTGAAGTCGCCGAGCGTCTCGCTCACGCCGCGGACCTCCCGCGATGGAACCGCCTCCGCCGCGCCCCGCCCCGCCTCGGCGTCGCGCCGGTCGGTGCCCAGGAAGAGGCCAACGGTGACCTCGACATTCCGCGGGGCGACGTCGAAATCGTCGAGCACCGCGTCGATCCGTTCGAGGACGCTCCGCCGGTCCTGAACCGTGAGGATGCCGAGGCGCGGCTGAAGGGTGACGCTCCCGTCGGCCGAAAGGAGCGGGGTCACGAGATCCGACGCCTCCGCGAGGGAGCGGAACTGGATCTCGAAGGCGCGTGCCTCGACGGGGTCGGCCGGTTCCCTCGCGAGCGCGGACCCGCAGAGGGCGAGCGCGGTCGCGATCGCCACCGCCCGGCTCACAGGTCGATCTCCGCGGCGAAGATCATCACGACCTGGGTGTTTCCGACGGTCAGGTCGACGACTTGGGCCGGCCCGACGGTCTCGGTCAGGCGGACGTCGGCGCGGCGCACGTCCGCGCTCGCGAACTCCGGTGCGTGGGGTCCCGGGGGAACGGGGCCGAGGAGCCCCGCGAGGAGGAAGGCCAGCCCGGCGGAGGCGGCGATCGCCGCAGGAAGGAACCGCGGCAATCCTCTCTCGCTCCACGCGTCGAGGACGGAGCGGCGCTCGACGGCGACCCGGGCCGCGACCGATCGCGAGACCTCCTCGAGCGCTTCGTCGTCCGGTTCGCGGAGCACGAGGAGGGCGAACAAGGCCGACGGATCGCCGGAGGCGGCGGACGCGCGGCACTCCGCGCAGGTCGCCATGTGGCGGAGGCACTCGCGGCGTGCGAACGCGGAGCGCGCGGCGCGGATGTCCGGGTGGATGCTCACGACCGCCCCTTTTCCTTCCGACCGCCCGGGAGCAGTCCCGGGTAGTCGCGTTCGAGTCCCTCGCGGAGGATCCGACGGGCCTGATGGAGATGGTTCCGGACGGTCGACTCCGTCACCCCGAGGGCCTCCGCGATCTCGGCCGTCTCCCTCCCCTCGATCTCTCGGAGGACGAAGACGGCGCGCTGCTTGGGGGCGAGCGCCGCCGCGAGGCGGAGGAACGCGCGCTCGAGCGCTTCGAGATCGAGGGAGCGCTCCGGTCCGGTCCCCTCGGTCCGGCCGAGGAGGGCCGGATCGTCGGGCAGAGGCTGCAGGATCCCTCTCGGCCCGCGCTCGCGGAGATGGTCGATCGCGGCGTTCACGGTGATCCTGTAAAGCCAGGTGTCGAAGCGGCGGCCGGGGTCGTACCGGCGGAGAACCTTCCAGAGCCGGAGAAAGACCGCCTGGGCGACATCCTGCGCGTCCTCCCTGTCGCCGGTGATCTGGAACGCGGTGCGGACGACCTGCGCCCGCTTCGCCCGGACCAACTCCGCGAAGGCTTCGCGGTCCCCCCCGGCGGCAGCCCGGATCCAGTCCCCGATCGCACCGTCATCGTGCATGGGTAGGTACGAAGGCCCCCCGTGCCGCGTCTAGTCCGGGCCGGAAAACCGGCAGTCTACGGGCGGGCGGGAGGGGGGGTCAAGGAAGCCGGCCGGTCCGGTCCTTCGTCAGTGTGCGGTCGGGACGGGCGGTCGCTTCGCCTTGGAACGCGCCGCGGCTTCCGCGGGACGCGGGGCGCTCTCGTCGACGATCGCGACGGCGAACACCTCGCGCACGTCCTTCGCGAAGACGAATTCGAGATCGCGGCGAAGGTGCTTGGGAACCTCGTCGAGGTTCTTCCGGTTCGCTTCCGGCAGAACGACGACGCGGTTCCCGGAGCGGCGCGCGGCGAGCACCTTCTCCTTGATCCCCCCGACGGGGAGGACGTTCCCGCGCAGGGTGATCTCGCCGGTCATCGCCACCCCGTGGCGCACCGGCCGTTCGGTGAACGCCGAGATCATCGCGGTCGCCATCGTGACCCCGGCCGACGGCCCGTCCTTCGGGATCGCCCCCTCCGGCACGTGCACGTGGACGTCCCGCCCCTCGAAGTACTCCTCCGGAATGCCGAGATCGAGGGCATGGGCGCGCGCGTAGGAGAGCGCCGCCTGCGCCGACTCCCGCATCACCTCGCCGAGCTGGCCGGTGAGGATCAGGTTCCCCTTGCCCCGCATCGTGGTCGCCTCGACGAAGAGGACGTCGCCTCCCGCCTCGGTCCAGGCAAGGCCGGTCGCCACGCCGACTTGGTCGGCGGAAAGAGCCTCCTCCGGGGTCGCGGGGGCGGGTCCGAGAAACGATTCGAGCGACGAGGCGGTGATGCGGGCCTTCCCTTTGCGTCCCTCGGCGACCTGCCGCGCCACCTTCCTGCAAATCGACGCCACGCGGCGCTCGAGGTTCCGGAGCCCCGCCTCCCGGGTGTACCCGGAGATCAGCGCGCGGAGGGCGTTCGGGGAAAACTCGATCCGGGCGGGGTCGAGGCCGTTCTCCTCGATCTGCTTCGGCAGGACGTGCTTGGTGCAGATGACGAGTTTTTCCTCCTCCGAGTACCCCGAGAGCCGGATGACTTCCATCCGGTCGCGGAAGGCGGGCTGGATCGGGTCGAGGAGGTTCGCCGTCGTGATGAACATCACGTCGGAAAGGTCGTACGAAAGTCCGAGGTAGTGGTCCCGGAAGGTCGAGTTCTGCTCCGGGTCGAGCACCTCGAGGAGCGCCGCGGAAGGGTCTCCCCTGCCGTCGGCCCCGATCTTGTCGACCTCGTCGAGCATGAAGACGGGGTTCGACGCGCCGGCCTGGTGGATCCCCTGGATGATCCGGCCCGGCATCGCACCGACGTAGGTTCGCCGGTGCCCGCGGATCTCGGCCTCGTCCTTGACCCCCCCGAGCGACAGGCGGACGAAGGGGCGTCCGAGGGCTCGGGCGATCGAGCGCCCGAGGGAGGTCTTGCCGACCCCCGGCGGCCCCACGAAGCAGAGGATCGGCCCCTTGCTCGCCTTCCTGAGTTTCCGGACCGCGAGGTACTCGAGGATCCGGTCCTTCACCGGCTCGAGGCCGGTGTGATCCTCGTCGAGGATGCGCCGCGCCTTTTCGAGGTCGAGCGAGTCCTTGACGCGCTTCGCCCAGGGAAGGCCGACGATCCAGTCGAGGTAGTTGCGGACCGTGGCGGTCTCGGCCGAGTCGGGGTGCATCCGCTCGAGCCGCTTGAGCTGCCGGTCGAGTTCCGCCTGCGCCGCCTCGGGGAGGCCCAGATCGGCGGCCTTCTCGCGGTACCGCTCGATCTCCTCCGCGAGCTCGTTCCCCTCGCCGAGCTCCGCGAGGATCGCCTTCATCTGATGGCGGAGGTAGAACTCGCGCTGCGAGCGATCCATCTCGTCCTTCGCCATCGAGTCGATCTCGCGCTGCATGGAGAGCAGGCTCATCTCCCGGTTCAGGAACTCGTTCACCCGGCGGAGCCGCGCCACGGGATCGAGCGTCTCGAGGATCTGCTGCGCCTCCTCCACGCGCAGCTCGAGGTTCGACGCCGCGAGATCGGCGAGCCGCCCCGGATCCTCGAGGTTTCCCGCGATGACGGTGACTTCCGACGGGAGGTTCTTCCCGAGCCCCGCGGCACGTTCGAGGGCCCGCTTCACGGAGCGGAGGAGCGCTTCCTTCTCGATCGACTCGGGGTCGTACGGCATGTCCTCGAGCTTCTGCACCCGCGCCGTCATGTACGGGGAGAGCGAGGCGATCTCCCGGACCCGGGCGCGGCACACGCCCTGGACCAAGACGCGGATCCGCTCGTCCGGGAGCTTGAGCATCCGCATCACGACCGCCACGGTGCCCACGTCGAAGAGGTCGGCTCCCGAGGGGTCCTCCACGTCCTTGTCGCGTTGTGCCGCGAGCAGGATCATCCTCTGTTCGGCGAGCGCCTGATCGACGGCCCGTACGGAGAGTTCCCGCGCGACGGACAGCGGCGCGATGATGAACGGATAGACGACCATGTCCCGGAGCGGCAACACCGGAAGCTCCGGCGGGATGCGGAGCGATTCGTCCGGCTGGGGGTCCCGCGGGGCGCGGCTCACGACGACTTCACCTCGATCCGCACTTCCTCGCCCCGTCGGTTGGGGACCTTCGGGAAACGGATCTTGAGGCAGCCGTCGGCGAAGACCGCCTCCGCCCGATGGGTGTTCACCGGGACCCCGAGGGGGATCACGCGCCGGAACCGTCCGAACGCCCGCTCCGCGAGGTGGTACCGCGCCTCGTCCGGAACCTCCGCGCGGGCCTTGTCCCCGCGCAGGATCACGTTCCCTCCGTGGACGGAGACCTCGAGGTCGGCGGCGGAAACACCCGGCAGTTCCACTTTGACGACGACGTCGTGCTCGGTCTCCAGAACGTCCGCGTTCGGGATCCACGAGCCCGCCTCGCGGCCGGGAGCGTCGAGGTGGAGGAGGTTGTCGAAGAGGCGGTTGATCTCGCTCTGGATGCGGGCGACCTCGAGGAACGGTCCCAGGCTCTTCGACACGGCCCCCCCTACTTGCGCGTCTCGAGAAGGTCCCGAAGCTCCGACATGAACTCCTGGACGTCCTCGAACTGCCGATAGACCGACGCGAACCGGACGTAGGCGACCTTGTCCAGCTCGCGGAGGCGCTCCATGACCTTCTCCCCGATGGCGCGCGCCTCGATCTCGCGATCGGCGCTCTCCGCAACCAGTTGCTCGACTTCCTCGACGATCGTCTCGAGGGCCTTGGCGGGGACCGGTCGCTTCTCGCACGCGCGGTGGAGTCCTTGAAGCAGTTTCGTCCGGTCGAACGGCTCGCGCCGACCGTCCTTCTTCACGACGAAGTACGGGATCTCCTCGACGCGCTCGTACGACGTGAATCGCCGCCCGCACTCGATGCACTCGCGGCGCCGGCGGATCGCGTCCCCGGCCCCCGTCTCGCGCGAGTCGACCACCTTGTCCCGCAGATGGCCGCAGAAGGGGCACCTCACGATGTCCCCTCCGCGCCGGCGGGGGTCCCGAGCCCGCGCACCTGCCGCGCCGCGGCGACGAGGTCGTGCCAGGAGACCTTTTCCGTCCGAAGGAGCACCGGCCCCACCGCGAGCACCGGCATCACGATCGCGAGGTGCATGAGGATTCCCGCGCCGACCGCCACCTCGAGCGGCACTCCGAAGAGCTTCTCGAGCCCCCACGCCATCGCCGCGTGGTAGCCCCCCGTTCCGCCGGGGGTCGGCACGGCGACCCCGAGGGCGAGGAGCGGCATCATCACGAAGACCGACGGGAAGCTCACGGAGGCGCCGGAGGCGCGGATCGCGATCCAGGTCCCGGCTCCGATGAAGATCCATGCTAGGAGACTGTGCGCGAGAACCGGGAGGAGAAGGCCCGGGCGGCGGAGCGCCTCCGACCCCTTCGCGACCGCGAGCGCGGCGTTTCCGATCCAGCGGACCGCCCGCGGACGCGGCTCGAGCCACCGGGAAACCGGCCCCGAGGCGGCGGAGGCGGCGACGAGACCGGCCAGGAGCGCGAGCGCTGCCGCCGCCGCGACGATGGCGGTCGTGCGGATCGCATCGGCGTGTCCGGCCGCGGCCCCTTCGAACGACACGAACGGAAGGGAGGCTCCGAAGAGGACGACGATCGCCGCGCCGTCGAGGAGTCGGTCGGCGACGACCGAGCCGAGGCAGGGCCCCAGGGGGAGTTTCTCCCGCCCGGCGAGGAGTAAGGGACGCACGACCTCACCCACCCTGCCCGGCACGAGCCAAGTCGTCATGTAGCCCAGGATCACCGCCGCGAACATCGGCCGGAAAGGGATCGGCGCGCGAACCGGAGCGAGCAGGTGTCTCCACCGCCACACTCTCGGGACGTTGTGCGCGAAATTGAGCGCCCCCCCGAGGACGACACCGGCGAAGGAGGCCGTCGCGAGCGCGCCGAAGAGGGCGTCTCGTTCGACGTCCTCGAGGACCCACGCAAGGAGGACGACCGCGAGAAGCCCCCCCGCTGCGAACTTCGCCGCCTGCTTCATCGCCGCGCAATCTAGGTCAGTCGCGCGGAGGCGGTCAACCGCCGTCGACGAGCGCGAAGGTGCGGCTCGTGCCGAGAAGATCGGCTCCCGCGGCGAGGATCGACCGCGCCGTCTGGGCGTCACGGATCGCCCCCGACACCTTGAGACGGGCGCGCCCCGCGAGGCGCGCGGCGAATCGCGCGACGCGCGGAGGGGGGAGCGCGACCCCCGGCCCGTAGACGCCCGTTCCCGTCTTCAGAAACGCGACACCCGCGGGGATCAGCACCTCCTCGACGACCCGGTCGACGTCGTCATCGTCGAGGAACGCCGACTCGACGATCCCCTTGACCGGCCTTCCCGATGCCTCGGCGACGACGGCCCGGGCGCAGGCGCGCGCTTCGACGAACCTTCCCTCGAGGACGGGGCCGAGCGGGAGGACCCAGTCGATCTCGGCCGCCCCGTCCTGCACGGCGGCGGCAATTTCGCGAAGGACGATGTCGTCCCGGGACGAAGCCGCCGGAAAGCCCGCGACCGAGACCAGGATCACGTCCGCGTCGCCGAGCGCATCGACCGCGACAGAAACATGGCGCGGGGCCACGCAAAACCCGCGAACGCGGAGACGGGCACAGGCGCGCGCATCCTCGACGATCTGCCTTGCAGTCGCTTTCGGATCGAGGGTCGCGTGGTCGATCCGCGCGGCAAGATCCCCGTTCACAGGTCCCCCTCCTCCGGCGCCGCCGGCCGGACGCGGAGCGTTTCGAATCGTTTGATGAGCACCGTCCCGCCGGGCGCCCCGCGCGCGCGGCGTACGAACTTCCGCCGCGTCCACTGGACGTCGACCGAGGATTCGTGGCGGGCGTCGCTGTACCACGCCGCGAGCGCCGCGGCCTCTTCGAGGGTTGCCTTCGGGGGCGCGGTCCGCCGGTCGGGGTTCCGGATCACGACGTGGGCGCCGGGAACCCCCTTCGCATGGAGCCAGAAGTCGTCGGGCGAGGCGATCTTGAAGGTCAGGCGATCGTTCTCTTTCCCCGACTTCCCGACGAGGATCGCGTAGCCGTCCCGGCTCGTCCGCATCCGCACCCCTTCCAGACGCGGAGGGGAGACCCGAGCGGCGCGCCGTTGCTGTGCCGAGGCGGCCCCCAGATCGACGGGGATCCCCAGGAGGAGCATCGCGCGAAGGAGGGCGTCAGGATTGTCGGGATCGAGCGCTTCGAGCCGGGCACGGCGGCGCGCGAGCGCCTCTGCGCGGGAACGAGCGGCCTCGATCCCGCGCTCGGCGCGTTTCGCCTTCCGGAACTCCTCGGCCGCCGCCTCATGGGGGGGCCTTCCGGCGAGCGCGGGGATGCGCACGGGCGCCCCTTCCGGGTTTTGGGGGTCAGGGACGACGAAGTGGTCTCCCTCGCGCCGAACGTTGGAAAGTCCGGCGAGAAGCGCCTCCCCCCTCTTCCGGTGGAGGGCCGGATCGTCGAACCGGCGGGCGTCCGAATCGGCCCGCCTCTCCGCTTCGATCACCCGGTCGAGTTCTCTTCGCAGGATCGCTCGAAGACCGTCGTGACGCAACCGCGCGAGCGCCGACCGGTCGACCGCCTCGTGCCATGCTCCCGCGGTCGCGGCGGCGTCCTCCCTTCGGAAGCGGACTCCCGGAGCGATCGCCTCCCCGGGATCCCACGGAAGCAGATGGAAGGCGGAGGGGTCGAACCGCCCCTCGTCGAGCGCGGTGCGGAGATCCTCCGGCCCGACGACGACCGGTTCGACCCCGCCCTCGAGGATCTCTCGGGCGCGCGCGGCGAGCACCCGCCCGACCGTTCCCCGGCCCGCCTCGGCCTCGGCCGCGAGGAAACGAGCGAGGTCGGGACCCACCCCGAAGACCGCCCGGCGGATCGCCTCGGGCACGGGGAGTCCCTTCCGGCACCCCCGTTCAACCGCCTCGTCGATCCGTTCCGGCCTCGACCTCAGGGGATGGAGACGCCCTCGGGGAGGTTCGGGCGGCCGGTAGGTCTCCCCTGGGTGGAGCCGCTCCGCAAGGGTCCGAGGACTCGCGTGCGCCCGAGCGACGACTCCGTCCCGGTCGACCCACGCGAGCGAGGCCCGATGCCGGGCAAGTTCGGCGACGAGCGCGCTCCCGTCCCGGAATCGGATGCGCAGAATCCGGTCATCGAACGGTGCGTCGATCCCATCGACGAGTTCCCCCGCGAGGACGGGGGCGACCGCCGACGCGAGCGGGCCGGGGCTCCAGTGCGGCCCTGGCCAGGCGCCGGCCGGCCGGGCCACCCACGGCGAATCCGGCGCGAGGGAGACGACGAGAGATCGGGATCCGGCGGTCGCCTCGACGACCAGCCGGTAACGATGGTCCGACTCCTGGCGGAACGACCGCACAATCGCGCCCGCGAGCCCTTCGTCGAGCGCCCGCGCCACCCTCGGGATGACCAGGAGTTCCACCGCGGCTCGGGGCGCCCCGCCCGGCTCAGTGCTCGGTCTTGACCTTGATGCCCTTCATCGACTCGGTCAGGGCTGTGTCGATCTCGGACTCGACCTTATCCGGAGCCTTGTTCGAGGCTTCGGCGACCTCCGAGATGAGGAGGAACCGCGCTCGGTCGAGCATCTTGCGCTCCCGGTACGACAAGGGCTTGATCTCGCTGAGCACGGTCAAGCTCTTCAGGACCTCGGCGACGGCCCGGATATCCCCCGTGCGCATCTTCTCCGAGTTCGCCTGGAAACGGCCCTTCCAGTCGTCGTAGGTTGCGACGTCCCCGTTTTTCAGGACCTCGAGAACCCGATTGATCTCCCTTCGCGTCAACACCTTACGCAAGCCCACCGCGGAGGTGTTCCCCACGGGGACCATGACGGTGCTGTCGGTGGAGAGGATCCGGAGGCAGTAGAACGAGGACTCGGTTCCGCCGATCGCCTTGGTGGCGACCTGCTCGATGACCCCGACGCCGTGGTTCGGATAGACGACCTTGTCTCCGACCTTGAAATCCAAGGAATCCTCCCTGGCGCCACGCGCTGGTTCCGCGCTGCAGGCCCTCGGTACGTTAGCAAAATTGGGCGCAATTTTCAACTCCTCGGGGGACACTGCCTTGACACTCCGGCCGGGCCCTCGCTACTCTCGCCCGTTCCGGCCGGAGTGGCGGAATGGCAGACGCAGGGGACTCAAAATCCCCCGAGACCCAGTCTCGTGTGGGTTCGACCCCCACCTCCGGCACCAGGGGGCAAGCGATGGCAACCACACCGGGGAGCGCGATCGGCCGCGACGAGGCCGAAATCTGGGACCTGACCCCGATCTTCCCCGACGAACAAGCCTTCGCCGCCGAACGGGATCGTCTTCGCGACAGCCTCGGGACCCTCGAATCCCATCGCGGGACCCTCGCGCAGGGGCCCGCCGCCTGCCTCGCGGCTCTCGACGCCGTTTGGGAGCAGAAAAAATCGCTCGCACGCCTCCACGCTTGGGCGCAGATGCGGTCGGACCAGGACACCCGGATCGCGGGGAGACAGCGTCTCCGGCAGGAGGTCGAGCTGATCGGAACCGAGTTCGGGCGCCGGATCTCGTGGCTCCGCCCCGAGATCCTCGCCCTGTCCGACGACCGGATCCTGGAGTATCTCCGGACGGAGCCGGGCCTCGCCCCTTACGCCCAGTTCCTACGCGACCTCATGCGTCTGCGAGCGCACGTGCTCGAACCGGCGGAAGAACGGATCATCGCCGAGACCTCGCTCCTGTCGGGGGGTCCGTCGCACCTCTTCGGCATCTTCCACAACGCGGAGATGCCGCGGCCCGAGGTCGATCTCCCCGACGGTGGGAAGGCGACCTTGACCCCCGCCGAGTTCGGGAGGCTCCGGGTCTCGGGCGACCGTCCCTTTCGGGAACGGATCTTCCCCGATTTCTTCCGCGCGTACGAACCGTACCGGGAGACCCTCGCGGCTAACCTGTTCCAAGGTCTGAAGACGCACGTTTTCCACGCGCGTGTGCGCCGGTATCCTTCGGCGCTCGAGGCGGCGCTCGCCCCCGACAACGTCCCCGCGACGGTCTACCGAAACCTGATCGACCAGGTACGCGCGAACCTCCCCCTCCTTCACCGCTACTTTCGCCTCCGTGCGTCGGCGCTCGGCGTGGAACCCCTCCGTTACCACGACCTCCACTGTCCGATCGTCGAGGGATCGAACCGGAGATACTCCGTCGCGGAAGCGTCACAGGCGATCCTCGACTCGATGGCCCCCCTTTCCCCCGGCTACGTCGCCGACCTCTCGCGGGCATTCCGCGAGCGATGGATCGACTGGCATCCGACCCCGGGAAAGCGATCCGGAGCCTACGCCACCGGGGCCGCCTACGACGTGCACCCGTACATGCTCCTGAACTTCAGCGGCGATTACGACGCCGTCTCGACCCTCGCCCACGAGGCCGGCCACGCGATGCACTCGTTTTACTCGAACGCGCGGCAACCGTATCCCTCCTCGGACTACGCGATCTTCGTCGCCGAGGTCGCCTCCACGTTCAACGAGGCGCTCCTGAACGAACACCTCCTACGCGGGGCGACGGACCCACGGGAGCGCGCGTTTCTCCTCGCCAACTGGATCGACGGTCTGCGGAGCACGCTCTTCCGGCAGACCTTTTTCGCGGAGTTCGAGCTCCGGATCCACGAGGCGGTGGAGCGCGGCGAGGCCCCGACCGGTGAATGGATGAACGACCTCTACCTCCGGCTCCTCCGCGAGTACCAGGGACACGACGTGGGGGCATGCGTCGTCGACGACGTGTACGGGATCGAGTGGGCTTGCGTCCCCCACTTCTATTACGACTTCTACGTCTACCAGTACGCGACGGGGATCGTCGCGGCGACCTCGCTCGCCGACGATGTCCTCGAAGGACGCGCCGGTGCCTCCGACCGGTTCCTCGCGTTCCTCTCGTCGGGAGCTTCCGCAGATCCCCTCGAACTCCTGAGGCGGGCCGGCGTCGACCTCGAATCACCGGAGCCCTACGCCAAGACCTTCGCCTTCCTCGCGGCCCGCATCGGGGCCCTCGAGGAGGTCCTCGGGCGGCGGCCTCAACGGCTCGAGCCCACGAGATAAACCCAGTTCGCGGCGACCGCCGCCACGAGCGTCCACAAGACCCACCGACGCCCCCGGCGCGTGAGCACGGGGAGCTTCCCCCCGGCGCGGATCCAAAGGGGGGCGGCGAGGCCCGCGGCCAGCGCCCCGGCGACGCCGAGCGTCGCGAGCGGGTTCACGCGGATCGCTTCGAGCCACTCGAAATGGGCCATCGCGAGCACGGCACGGGTCGACCCGCACGTCGGACAGGGAAGCCCTGTCCACGCCCGCAGGTGGCAGGACGGTACCAGCCGGGCGGCGACCGCCGCGAACGGGGAAAGCGCCAGGCTGAGGACCGCCGCGGCGAACCCGACCCACGCGAGCTGGCGCTCGTCCTCCCGCGCGGCGCGCCAGCCGTCGATCAACGCGCGATCGAAAAGAGGGCCGCGACGAGGAAGCCGTAGCCGATCGCGACGCATCCACAACACAGAAGTCCCGGGACGAGGACGGCTGCCGCCGCCTTACCGGGACCGGAACGATGGACCGCGTCGAGCCCGACGATCTGTACGACCGCCCCCCAGACGACCGCGATCGGCCAGCCGCAGATCGGCAGGAGACCGAAGATCTCGCAGGCCTGGGCGTAGGCGACCACGCGGAGCGTTCCGGAAAACCCCCGCGTCGCTCCGCCGAACAGCATCAAGAAGAGGTGGAAGACCGCGGAGGTGAGGAGCATTCCCAGCGCGACCAGGAAGGGACCGAGGACGGCGAGGGCGATCGTCGTGGCCGCCCCCGAAACGGCCTGGGCCTCCGCGAGTCGCCGTTCCACATCGGGGGCGAAGGTGGAGAGGCTGTGCATCATGGTCGCCCGGGTCAGCACGTTCCAGACGAGACCGGCAACGAGCGCGACATACCCGAGAACGATGCCGAAGGCGAGGGGCCGCCCGAGCCCCTCCCCGTTCGCGACCTTCGCGAAGGCCACTTTCGGAGCTCCGATCACCATCCCGATCGTGCGGAAAAGTCCGGAGGCGGCCCCGACGGCGGGGTCCTCCCAGGGGATACGAGGGGCGGGCGGCGGGACGGGGGTTGTTTCGCTCACGGTTCGCTCCTCCGGGTCTGCTCCGGCCGGTCGCGATTCTAACCGGAGAGGAGCGCCCCCACCTCGACGGGGGTGAAGTCGACCGCATCGGCGGCGACGATGCGATAGACGATCCCGTCGACGGTTCCCTGTGGCGCCCGCGCTCGGTCGTCGCCGTGCAGATGCCCGAAGACGCATGCCCGGACGCCGCGATCCCGCAGGAGCGCCGCGACCTCGTCGTTCTCGACGCCTGCGACGCGCGGGGGATAGTGGGTCATGGCGAGGCGCGGAAGGGCGGGATCGAACCGCCGCTCGGCGTCGTCGAGGGAGAGGCGGAGGCGCTCGATCTCCCGGCGGAAGATCGGCTCGTCGCCGGGACGCGCGAGGGGATCTCCCGGAAGCGTCCACCCGCGCGCGCCGACCACCACCACCGCCCCGAAACGGTGGGCATCGAGATGCAGCGCCTCGATCCCAGGGGGGAGCGCCGCCCGGACCTTCCCGATCGACGTCCACCACGAGTCGTGGTTCCCGCGGAGAACGAGCTTCCGTCCCGGACGCTCCGCGATCCAGCGAAGGTCCGCGGCCGCCTCGGAAAGAGTCCTCGCCCATGAGAGGTCGCCAGGCAGGAGCACGAGGTCCTCGTCGGCGACGAGTCCGTCCCAGGCCTCCGCCATGCGGCGGGGGTGATCCCGCCAAGCCTCGCCGAAGGGGTCCATCGGCTTTTCGCCGGAGAGGGAGAGATGCAGATCGGCGAGGGCGAAGATGCGGGGGTCGGGCACGGGTTCTCCTCACCAAGAGGCGGATTCTAGCGGTCCCGGGGGATCGAGGGGGCGCTCGACAGCCTCGAGGGACGCCCGTACCATGGGACGTCGTGTCGCTTCCGATCGCATTCGCCCTTTCCCTCTCCCTCCTCGCCGGGGCGAGTTCTCCCCCGGCGGAGGGGAAGGACGCTCCGGAGGCGCACCGCGGCCACGATTATCCCGGCGCCCAGCACTTCTTCAACCTGCGCCGGGCGACCGTGGTGTATCCGGCGGGTCCCGGCCGGAACGCCGAGCGCAATCGCCTCTCCGCCGCGGCGCGCGCCGCCTACCTCGAGGGGCAGACCGGCATGACGGCCCGGGTCGTCGCCGACATCGAGGTCCGGGACGAGCACCTGGCGGACAACCTCTTGGTCCTCGGCTGGGACAACGCGCTCTTCGGCCCGAAGTCCGCCCCGCGCCCGTTCGAGCGGAGCGCCGACGGCTTCCGCTTCCTCGGCCTCGACCATCTCGATCCGTCGGCCGACCTGCTCTTCTTTTCCCGCTCCCCGTTCGATCCGGACCACTTCCTCCTGTTCTGGTCCCGGATCGACCCCGAACGCGACCGCTTTTTCCCGCTCCCGCGGATCGGTTCGGACTGGGCGGTCTTCGAAGATTTTCTCCCCGTCCGCCAGGGCATGTGCCTGCCGGGCACCGCCTGGCCTCCCGAACGGGACACGTCCGCGGAGGCCGATCACGGACCTCGCCTCCTGCGGGCGCGGGGGAACGAACGCCATCGCGCCACCGAGCACTACGATGTCTACTGGGACCCGTCGGGGGTCCCGGCCGAAGACATCGACCGAATCGCCGCCGCACGGGAGCGGGCTTTCGCCGCAGCGGTGTCCGCCCTCGGAGCGCCCCCGGAAGGGTTCCGCATCGCCCTCCACGTCTACGTCGACGCGGCGAAGAAGCGCGAACTCACGGGGGTACCCGACCCGACGCACGCGGCGCCGTGGGCGCACGAGCTGCACATGATTCGCGCCGCCGCCCTCTCCCCGTCCCCCCACGAGGACGCCCACGTTCTAGCCCGCCCCCTTCTGGGGCCGGGGTATGTCACGGCGCTTCACGAAGGGCTCGCGATCGCGGTCGAGGACCGCGTCCGAGGGCTTCCCCTCGAGGTCGCGGGAGGCCTCCTCTTCGAGTCGGGGGGCCTCCCCACCCTCGAGGTCCTTCTGGACGAGGAGTCGTACCGGCGGCTGCCGGAGTCGGTCGGGCCGACCGCGGCGGGGCTCCTCGGCGCGTGGATCCGCGCGACCACGCCGGAGAGGCGGCGCGCGGCGACGTTCGGGGTGACCCGCGGGACGCCGGAGGCGCTCGCCGCCGCGATGGGGCGCGACGCCGCGCGGATCGGCGCGGAGTTTCTCGGGTGGGTCGCCGAACGCGCGGCGGCCCGGGCAGCCGATGTGCGGTTCCACAAGGCGGAGCTGCGGGCGCAGGAACGTTACGTCGCCGGCGACTGGAGCGGGATGATCCAGGCGCTTCGCGAGGCCCTCGAGCACCGCCGGGACGATCCGCAGACGCTCTTCAACCTCGCCTCCGCCCAGATGCGCGCGGACGCGTTCGCCGAAGCGGAGACGAATCTGCGGAGGATCCTCGCCCTCGACCTCGACGCGGCCGAGTCTCGATTCAGGATCTTCTCCCACTACCAGCTCGGTCGGGTGCTCGACCTGCAGGGCCGCCGAGAGGAGGCGCTCTCCGAATATCGGACGGTGCTCGCGCTCCCCGACGTCTCGGACGCCCACCGCCTCGCCGAGGAGCGCATCGCCTCGCCTGCGACGCGGGAACAGCTCGAGTAGCCTTCCGGTCGTCCGGTCAGCCCGCTTCCCCTTCCACGGGAAGCACCATCGTGAAGGCCGCGCCCTGACCGGGGGTCGAGCGGCAGGAAACGCTTCCGCCGTGCGCCTCCACGATGAGCCGGACGAGCGGAAGTCCGAGGCCCGAACCTCCGGGCTTCGTGGTCACCCGGGTCTCGAAGACTCCGGACGCGACCTCTTCCGGAAGGCCGGGGCCGGTGTCGGTCACCGTGACACGGACGTGTCCCGCCGCGACCGTCGTCGAAAGGAGCACTTGCCCCCCCCCGGGCATCGCCTGGATCGCGTTCAGCACGAGGTTGAGGATCGCCTGCTGGATCCGGTCGCGCACCCCGCGCACGAGCGGTAGATCCTCGTCCCCTTCGAGGCGAATCTCGACCCGCGACTTCAGCGCGGCGAAGCCGAGCAGCTGCACCACGCTTCGACAAACCTCACGGACGTCGACGAGGGACGGCTCTCCGCCGGAGCGGAGCATGCCGAGGTAATTGTTGAGCAGGTCGGTCAGACGGCGGGTCTCGTCCTGGATGGCGCGGAGCGACTCCTCGACCGCCCGGTGGGAGGTGCCGCCGGGAAACTGGCCGAGGTACTGCTCGACCACCCCGGCGTTGAGCCCGATCGAGTGCAGCGGATTGCGAATTTCGTGTGCGAGGCCTCCCGCGAGATTCGCGAGGGTCGCGAAACGGCCCGCCTCGAGGAGGTGCGCCTCGACCTTGCGGAACGTCGCAAGATCACGAAGGAGGAGGAGCACGCCGCGCTCACGCGGACGCAAGTCGAGCGGGACGCGGGTCACGCCGAGCGGAAGGGGCGTCTCTTCCCCTCGGTCGATCTCGACTTCGATCGAGGAGCCTCCGGAGAGGGACGTCTCCGCGAGTCCGGGATGCCGGGCAAGCGCCGCCCGGAGGCAGGTCGCCTCGTCCCCCGCGCTCCGGTCGCCGCACAGCAACCGAACCGCCGCCGCGTTCCACGCGACGGGATCGCCGCCCGGACCCAGCGCGAGCATGCCGTCCTCGAGGGTTTGGGAAAGCGTCGCGAGAAGAGTCTCCCGTTCCCTTCCCTGCCCGTCCATCGCCTGCAGTCGTTTTCCGAGCTCGTTGATCGCGTCGACCGTCGAGGCGAACTCCTTCCCGAGGTCGGCGGCGGAGGCCGCGAACTCCCCCTGAAACCCCTGCTTCCGGAAGGCCTCGAGAGCCCGGTCGAGCCGCCGGATCGGGCCGAGGGCGAAGAGGGTCACGACGAGCCCTCCCGCTCCCGCGAGGGCGAGGAGGGCGATGAGCGGTTTCTGGAATTGCGCTCCCGGCCGGAGCGTCGGAGGCGTCAGGTCGGGGATCCGGCTCGCGAGCGCGGGATCGGGGACGTAGTGCACCACGACCGAGCCGAGGCGATTCGCCCTCCGGTCCCCTCCGCCGGACGCGTCGACGATCGGAACCATCACGCGTGTGACCTTTCGGTCGCCCGACGAGATGACCCGGCGCTCGACGACCTCGGAACGGAGCAGCTCGACCATCTCTTCGTTTCCGCGGAACGCGAGATCGATCACCGTCGGATCGCTCGCGAAGAGGATCCGGTTCTCCGTGTCGATGATGAGGACCGATTCGACGCTCGGAATGCCCTTCAGGACCGACTTGAGACCGTCGGTGATCCGCTCCTGCTCGCGCTCCCGCACCTCCGGGAGGGAGTCCTCCTGCAGGAGAAGCGACCTGCCGACTTCCTGCGCGAGCGGCTGGAAGATCGCCTCCGCCGGAATCGTCGCGAGGCGGTCCTTCCAGGTGCGGAAGTACTCGTCGAAGGCGCGCTCGACCGACCACACCGCCGCGAAGGCGACCACCACCGTGAACGCGAGGTGCGCGGCGAAGATCCGGAGGGCGATCGGGAGTCTCACAGCCCGAACTTCTTGACCTTGTTGTGCATGGTCTTGAGCGAGATCCCGAGGATCTTCGCGGCGCGCGTCTTGTTCCCGCCGGTGTGGCGGAGGGTGGAGGCGATGATCTCTCGCTCCGCTTCCTCCATCGAGACCCCGACCTCGATCGTCACGGCATGCGGGGAGGCGCCGGGTTCCGCAGGGGCGCGGAGCGGCGACACGGAGGGAGCGGGGGAGGGATGGGATTTGGGCGAGGCCCGCCGGATCTCCGGAGGGAGATGCTCGGGGCGAACCGGCCCCCCCGCCGCGAGGAGGGCCGCGCGCTCCATCGCGTTCTTGAGCTCCCGGACGTTTCCGGGCCAGGTGTGGCGCAGCAGGACGTCGAGGGTCTCGTCTTCGAGCTTCGAGACCGGCCCTCCCTGCCGTTCGCAGTAATCTTTGAGGAAGCTCCGGGCGAGGGTCCCGATGTCCTCGGGACGCTCCCGGAGCGGGGGGAGTACGATCGTGAAAACGTTGAGGCGGTAGTACAGGTCCTCGCGGAGCTTCCCGTCCAGAATCGCCTTCGCCGGGTCGCGGTTCGTCGCCGCGATGACGCGCACGTCGGCCTCGATGAGATCGCGGCCTCCCACCCGCCGGAAGCGCTGCTCTTGCAGCACGCGGAGGAGCTTTGCCTGCAAGAGCTCGTCCATCTCCGAGATCTCGTCGAGGAAGAGCGTCCCGCGATGGGCCATTTCGAAGCAACCGACCTTGCGCTGAACCGCGCCGGTGAACGCCCCCCGCTCGTGCCCGAAGATTTCGCTTTCGAGGAGGGTCGCGGGGATCGCGGCGCAGTTGAGCGCCACGAACTCGTTCTTCCGACGCGGGGAAAGTTCGTGGACGGTCTGCGCGACCAGCTCCTTTCCCGTCCCGCTCTCTCCGACCACGAGAACCGAGAGGGTGCTCGGCGCGACCTGCTCGATCTGTCGGAAGACCGAACGCATCCCTTCCGAGTTTCCGCGGAGGCGTCCGAACGCCCCATGCTCCCTGAGTTCCGCCCGGAGGCGCCGGTTCTCGGAGAGGATCTCGCGGCGACCCGCGAGTTTCTGGAGAAGGATCTTGAGCTTCGGGGGCTCGACCGGTTTTTCGAGGAAATCCACCGCTCCGAGTTTCACCGCCTCCACGGCCGCCTCGATCGTCCCCTGTCCGGAAAAGACGATCACCGGGATCGCAGCGAAGGAGGCCTGGAGGCGACGGACGAACTCGAGCCCGTCGATCCCCGGCATGACCAGATCGGTGATGATCGCGTCCGGCGGGTCGTCTTCGATCCGCGAGAACGCCTGGGGGACCGACGCGGCGGTCTCCGCTTCGTAGCCCCACGCGACGAGAAGGCGCCGCAGCCCCTCCCGGGCCCCCGATTCGTCGTCGACGACAAGGATTCGCTCGGCCACGCGTACCTGACGGAGGGCCGACCGGCCCCGGGGAGGATGGACACAGCCTGTGTAAAAACGACCCGTTTAGCGTAGTTTCGACATGAACCGGAGGACCAACGATAGCACGGCGGTCGCCGTCCCCACGGCGGCCCCGAGTCCGAGGATCGTTGCTCCGACGAGCAGAAACATCTGCATCTTCGCCTCCTCCGTGCCTACGCCGACCACGACCCGGGCCCGAAGTCGGGACACGATCGACGGACGGAGACCGGAAGTGCAATCCACGAGCCACGGCCGGTATGCCCGCTCCAAGGTCGCGCGAAGGATGGGGAGGACTCGCGCCGCGCACGGGGCCGAAGTTGCGGTGGGTCCGAGAGTTCCATCGCGACGCTCGTGCCGCGACTCCGCGAGCCCAGAGCTTTCCGATCGGCGCGGCAAGGAAATCCCCAGATCCCACCGCAACTTCAGGGGCGTCCCTCGTACCCCCCCTCCTCACGATTCGCGTATAGTTCCCGCCCCATGCGGTCGCCGCAGCCCTTCGCCCGGTCCCTCGTTCTCGCATTCGCGTCGCTCGCCGCATCGGGGTGCGGCTGTCCGGGAGAGCCTGGGCTTGCTCCATCCGCTTCCATCGACCCCGCGGCGGCTCCCGCGGGCGGGCCCACCGGTCGCTTCGTCGGCTCCGATCGTTGTGGGGAGTGCCATGAGGCGATTCACGCCCTTTGGTCGTCTAGCCGGCATCGCACGACCCTCCGGCCGTTCGTGAGAGGGGCTTCCGCCGCGGGTGATTTCGGGTTGGGTCCGTTCGCGTTGGATGCGGACGGGAACGGGACGGGCCCCGACGGCTCAGGGGGCGCCAGGGACGTCGAGGCGGCGTACCTACTCGGCGGGGCGCGGAGACAGGACCTCTGGGTGCGCCTCCCGGACGGCCGGCTGCAGGTGTGGCCGGTCTCGCGGGATCCGGGGACTGAAGAACACGTTCTCCCGGTCGTCCGGGGGGCGGGGGGTTCCGAGCCTCCTCCCGAATCGGTTCACTTCTGGCTGGGCCTCGGCCGGAACGCCGACTTCCGTTGTTACGGTTGCCACGCAACCGGAGCGCGCCTCGTCGCGGGGGGGCGGTCGGCGGCGGGGAATCCCGTTCCGGCGTCTCGCTGGGTCGAGGCTGGAGTGGGGTGCGAGGCGTGCCACGGGCCGGGGGGTCCGCACGTCGACGCCGCGCGCTCCGGCGACCCCCGCCCCGCGTACGCAACCGGCAACGCAGGGCGCTCCTGCGAGGGGTGCCACGTTCTCCGCGAACTCCTCGACTCCCCCTTCGCCCCCTCCCCGACTCAGCCATACGGATCCGACCCGTGGGAGGTCGCCGACCCGGTGCAGAGCGCTCCCTCGGACGCCGAGTTCCGCGAGCCCTTCTTCCCCGACATGCGCCCGTCGACCTACCAGCAGCAGGCGACCGCGCTCGCACAGTCGGCATGCTCGCGGCGCGGCGGTCTCGCGTGTGCCGACTGCCACGATCCCCACGGCGGACCCGATCCGATCGACGGGCCGTCCGGGGTCTCCGGGATCTGCGCGCACTGCCACGGGTCGATCGCCGCGGACGCCGCGGCCCACGCCGGGCACGCGGCCGTGGGCCCCGGTACGCGCTGCGAGGACTGCCACATGGCGCCCGTTCTTCGCGGCCCGGCATCCCGACCCGCCGTCGACCACTCCCTTGCAACGCCCGTCGCGCGGCCGGGCGAAGTCCCGCTCGCATGCGCGGTCTGCCACGACCGCGTGGAGGATCGCGAGGCGGTCGCGGCGCGGGTCTCCGCCGCCCCCCGCTCGGACGAGGGCACACGCCGGTTGGCGATCGAGGAGGCGGTCGTCGCCGCGATCGAGAGGAGGACGGACGCCGCGGAGCGCCTCGCCCGGTTGGCTTCCGATTCCCGAGAGTCGTGGATCATCCGGTGGATGGCGCTCCGGCGGATCGCCGACCTGCCTCCGGGACCGGGGGCCCAGACGGTGCGCGAGGCGGCGCTCGCGGCGGCCGAGGCCCCCCACCCCGCGCTCCGCCGCGTGGGGCTCCTCGTGCTCGGCCGATGGGGGAACGAGGCCGACGCCCGTGCGATCGCTCCCCGTGTCGAGTCGGCCCCCCTCCGGGACGCGGTGGCGGCCGCGAACGCCCTCGTGGAGATGGGGGTCCCCGATTCGGGAGGTCGGTTGACGTCCCTACTCCGTCGCCCCGAGGCGGCCGCGGACTACCGGGCGCAGGCGGCGTTCGGATCGCTCGCCCTGCGCGCCCGCGACTGGGAGCGCGCGGAGCGGGCGCTCTCGCGCTCGCTCGAGCTCCACCCGATCCAGGTTCCGGCCCTCAACGATCTCGGCATCGCGCTGTGGGAACTCGGCCGGTTCGACGACGCGCGCGCCGCGTGGCGAAGGGCGCTCGAGTGGAATCCCGGCTACGAAGCCGCGCGGCGGAACCTGAGGGAGGCGACCCCTTAGTCGGGGCCGATGCGCACCCCCGCAAGATCCCCGAGTTCCTCTTGCACGAAGGCCCGGAGGCGCGTCATGAGACGGGCCTCCTGTTGGCGGACCGCCTCGCGCGTCGTGCCGAAACGGTCGCCGAGCTCCTGAAGAGTGGCGGGATCCTCGCTCAGAATGCGGAGGTCGAGAATCGCGCGCTCGCGCTCGCCGAGGCTCTCCCGGAAACGTCCGAGCGTCGCCTGCACCTTTTCTTGAAGCTCGCGCCGCGCGACCTGTTCTTCCACGGTCGGTTGCTCCGCGGCGAAGGTCTCCCCCCGCCTCCGCTCGTCGTCTTCTCCGACCGGCGCGTCGAGGGAGACGTCCCGCGACGCGAGGGCCTTCTGCACGTCCCGGACGTCCTCCTCGGTCACGCCGAAGTGCTCGGCGAGCATCCTGGGCCCGACCTCGAAACCGAGGGATTCGAGACGGGCCTGCTCCTTCCTCAGGTTGTACAGGAGCTTGCGGCGGGCGTTCGTGGTCCCGACCCGGACGAGCCGCACGTTGTCGAGGAGGAACTTCACGATGTAGGCGCGGATCCACCATGCCGCGTAAGTCGGGAGCCGGACCCCCAACTCCGGGTCGAACCGCTCGATCGCCTGGAGGAGGCCGAGGTTCCCCTCCTGGATCAGGTCGAGGATGTTCCTCGCCGCACGCCGGAACGAAAGCGCGATCCGGACGACGAGCATCAGGTTCGAGGTGACCAACCGGAAGAGGGCGTCCCGATCTCCGGTCGCGCGGTAGCGGCGCGCGAGTGCCTGCTCTTCCTCGCGTGTCAGAAGGGGGTATTTGCGCAACTCGGCGAGGTAGCGGCGGAACGGATCCGCGGGGGCAAGCGCCTTCGACTCCGTGAGAGCGAGCGTCCGGGAGGCAGGCGGGCCTTTCTCGTCGGCCTCGTCGACAGGATCCTGTAGAACCTCGGGATCGAGGGGCGCGGAATCGTCTCGCGTCACGAACGACAGGCTAACACGGCGTCGCCGGTCCCGTCGGAGCGCCCGATCAGGAGGGCCTTCCCCCGAGGAACGAGCGCGGGTCGACGGGACGGCCGGCGCGGAACACCTCGTAGTGGAGGTGCGGGCCGGTCGAGCGGCCGGTCGAGCCGATGCGCCCGATCACGTCGCCGCGCCGGACGCGCTGCCCGGGCCTCACGAGGATCTCGCTCATGTGACCGAACCGGGAGCCGAGCCCGGCGCCGTGGGAGAGGTGCACCGTCTTCCCGTACCCCGACATGCGGCCCGCGGCGGTGACCAGTCCGTCCGCGGGGGCGAGGATCGGGGTCCCCGTCGGCGCGACGATGTCGAGTCCGCGATGGAACTCCCGCTCGCCGGAGAACGGATCCTTGCGCCAGCCGAACCCGTCCGAGAGGCTCCCCTCGACCGGGAGGAGGGTCGGCGTCGAGGCGAGAATCCGGAGCCGCACCTCCCACGCTTCCTGGATCGAGTCGAGCGACGCATCGAGTTGCTGCGCCCGACGCCGCAAGTCGTCCATCTCCGCCTCGTACTCCCGTCCGGGGCGGACCGGGGTCGGGACGAGAGCCGTTCCCACCGGCCCCCCTGCCCCCGAAGTGTCGACACCGACCGCGGTCGCGAGCCGACCGGCGAGCGCCTCGATCGAGCGGACCTGGTCGCCGATCTTGGCGAGCGACGCTTCGACCGCGCTCTTTTCGGAGCGGAGCCGCGCGTTCTCGCGCTCGAGGTCGGAGAGGACCTGCGCCTGGGCGAGGGCCTTGAAGAAAAGATGCGGCGAGAGGACCCCGCCGAACGCGACCAGGCCGACGACCGCCCCAACGCCGAGCAGGAAGTTCCTCGAGAGATGGATCTTCCGGAAGCGCTCCTGCGCGTGGGGGAGGATGAAGATCGTGTAGAACTTGCGAGACATTCCTACGGTCACTCCGAGAAGAAACTTCGCTGGGTCCTCGCTCCGGAATCGGAGTCGCGGGCCACGCTCGAGACCGTCACCCCCCGCCGCGCGGCGGAAAGGACGCAAAACCTACCATCCGACCGGCCCTCGGTCAAACTGGCGCCGGGCTTCCTTTGCTGCAAGTTCGGCGCCCGCCGCGATCGGCGGGAAACCGGGACTGCGAACGTCGGTTTCGTGATTCCGCTTACGGATTCGTAACCTCCGTCACGAGCGGTCCTCCGGTGAGGATCCGGTAGATCTCGAGGTAACGGGCCCTCGCCCCGGAGACCACGTCCGCGGGAAGTTCGGGGACGGGGGGTTGCTTGTTCCAACCGATCGCCTCGAGCCAGTCCCGAACGAACTGTTTGTCGAAGGACGGGGGCGAACCACCCGGCGTGTACCGGTCGGCCGGCCAGAAGCGCGACGAGTCGGGGGTGAGCATCTCGTCGGCGACGACGAGCCGATCTCCCTCGAGGCCGAACTCGAACTTCGTGTCGGCGACGAGGATCCCGCGCGCGGCCGCGTACTCGGCGCCGAACCGGTAGAGGGCAAGGGTTCGCTCGCGCAGGCGCTCGGCGAGCTCCCCTCCCACCAGACGGACGACGTCGTCGAACGGGATGTTCACGTCGTGGCCGGTCTCCGCCTTCGTCGCGGGAGTGAAGATCGGCTCCGGAAGCCGATCGGCCTCCCGGAGACCGGGAGGGAGCGCGATGCCGCAGATCGTCCCGCGTTCCCGGTACTCGACCCAACCGGAGCCGGCGAGGTACCCGCGCGCGACGCACTCGACGGGGAGCATGCGGAGCTTGCGCACGAGAGCGGCTCTTCCCGCGAGAAGCGCGCGATGAGGGGCGAGGGACTCGGGGAAGCCCGACGGGTCGACGGTGACGAGGTGGTTGGGAACGAGCGGGGCGGTCTTCTCGAACCAGAAGGCGGCGAGGCCGTTCAACACGCGCCCCTTGTCGGGAATCGGGTTGGGAAAGACATGGTCGAACGCCGACAGTCGATCGGTCGACACGAGAAGGAGGGTGTCGCCGAGGTCGTAGATGTCCCGCACCTTTCCGCGGGCGACGAGGGGGATTCCGGGAAGCTCGGTCCGATACACCGTGGGGAGCGGCGATTCGGTCATGATCGATCCTCCGGCGGCGAAGGGCCGAGGGTAGATGCGGGGGGCGAGGGCGTCAACGCCGCGAGGCGCACCGTTTCTCGCGCGAGTTCGAACCGGGCGGGGAGGGTCCCCCCGGGCTCGCCGTCGAGTTGGAACGGGATCTCCTCCCCGGGCGAGCCGACCTCCACGCTCGCCGCGAAGCGGAACCGCGCTCCCTCCCGCGCGGAGTGCGTCCCCGTGGCCATCGCGGCGAGTGCGCGCGCGAGGGTTCCCCTCCCTCCGGAAAGGGCGCACACCTCGAAGCGGTCGCGGGCGAGGTCGGCGCGGGGAGTCGGCCGGAGGAAGCCGCCGTAAAGCGGCGCGCGGCCGATCACGGCCGAGTGGCATTCGATCGTCTCGTCCCGGAGTCGCACCCGAAGTGACGGAAAGGGGTACGTGCGGAGACCAGCGAGCGCCCCCCGTACGTAGTCGCGGAAGCGGATCTTCCCCCGAACCTCGGCGAGGAGTTCGCGCAGCACCCACGCATCGAACCCGATCCCCGCCATGAGGAGAAACGCCCTCTCCCCCGCACGTCCCGGCCGCACCTCCCGGAAATGCGTGGACAGGGCGAGACGGCAAGACGCCGCTTCCGGATCGATCGGTAGACCGAGGACTCGCGCAAGGAGGTTCATCGTCCCGGCGGGGATCACGCCGAGCGCGGTGCGGGTGCCGAGGAGACCGTTCGCCGCCTCGTGCGCCGTACCGTCCCCTCCGACGGCGAGGACGAGATCGGCCCCGGCCGAAGCCGCTCGGCCGGCGATCCGCTTCGCGTCGCCGGGCCGCTCCGTCTGCACGAGTTCGACCCGCGCCCGCGGATCGACCCGTAAAAACGCCTCGACCGCCCTCCGCGCGGGGTCGCCACGCCGTCGGAGCCCGGCGGCTGGGTTCGCGATCGCGACGACGCGTCGTCCCACGGGCCGCCGAGGTCAGCGCGCGTCGTGGAGGGTTCGGCCGGCGAGGATCGTGAGCACCGGAGCCCCGCGGAGTCGCCACCCGAGGAAGGGGCTGTTCGCGCTCTTCGAGCGGAAGCGCGCCGCCGCGACTTCGACCTCGCGGTCGAGATCGAGCACGGTGACGTCGGCGCGCGCGCCCGGCGCGAGCGTCCCGGTCGGGAGCCTGAGGATCCGGGAGGGCCCGGTCGTGAACAACTCGACGAGACGCGGGAGTCCGACGACCCCTCCGTGCACGAGACGGTCGAGACAGAGCGACACGGCCGTCTCGAGCCCGACGACCCCGAACGGGGCGCACGAGAACTCGACGCACTTCTCGTCCCGGTGGTGGGGAGCGTGGTCGGTCGCGATCGCGTCGACCGTGCCGTCCGCGAGCGCGCGCAAGAGCGCCTCCCGGTCGGCCTCGGGCCGCAGCGGCGGGTTCATCTTCGCGTTCGTGTCGTAACTCGCGACCGCCTCGTCGGTCAGGAAGAGGTGGTGGGGGGTGACCTCGCAGGTGACCCGCACCCCGTCGCGCTTCCCGCGGCGGACGAACTCCGCCGCCTTCGCGGTCGACATGTGGGCGATGTGGACGTGCCCCCCGGTGTACTCCGCGAGGAGAATGTCCCGTTGCACCATGACGTCCTCCGCCACCCCCGGCCAGCCGCGGAGACCGAGCCGCGTCGAAACCTCCCCTTCGTGGACGACCCCTCCGGCGACCAGGACCGAGTCCTCGCAGTGGTCGATGATCGGGAGATCGAAGATCTGGGAGTACTCGAGCGCCTTCCGCATGAGGAGGCTCGAGTGAACCGGCTTCCCGTCGTCCGAGAAGGCCTGCGCTCCCGCCGCCGCCATGTCCCCCATCTCCGCGAGCTGCTCCCCTCGCTGCCCCTTGGTGACGCAGCCGATCGGGTAGACGGGGACGATCCCATGGTCGCGCGCCTGCGCGAGGATCAGTTCGGTCACCGACCGCGAGTCGTTCGGCGGGTCGGTGTTCGGCATACAGGCGACCCCGGTGAACCCGCCCGCGGCCGCCGCGCGCGTCCCGGTCTCGACCGTCTCCTTCCACTCCTGCCCGGGCTCGCGGAGGTGGACGTGCATGTCGAGAAAGCCGGGGCAGACGACGAGCCCCGCGAGATCGTCTTCCTCGGCTCCCTCCGCGCGGAGGCCGGGGCCGATCCGGACGACGCGGCTGTCCTCGATCAGGACATCCGCAACCGCGTCGATCCCCTGCGAGGGATCGACGACACGCCCCCCCTTCAGGATCCGTCTCACGCCTCGCCTCCTCCCGCGAGTAGGTAGAGAACTGCCATCCGCACCGCGACACCGTTCGCGACCTGCTCCAAGATCACGGAGGCGTTCCCGTCGGCGACGTCTCCCATGATCTCGACCCCGCGGTTGATCGGACCGGGGTGCATCACGATCGCGTCGGCCTTCGCCCTCGCGAGGCGCCGCGCGTCGAGGCCGTAGAGGAACGCGTACTCCCTAAGCGTCGGGAAGAAGCCGCTCGTCATCCGCTCGAGCTGGATCCGGAGCATCATGATCACGTCGGCCCCTTCGACCGCCTCGTCCATCCGGTGGGTCACCCGGCAGCCGAACCGCTCCACCCCCTTGGGAAGGAGCGTCGGCGGCCCGCACACCGTGACCTCGGCCCCCATCTTCGTCAGCAGGTGGACGTTCGAGCGCGCGACCCGGCTGTGGAGGATGTCGCCGATGATGCTGATCCTTTGCCCTGCGAGCCTGCCCCGACGCTTCCGGATCGTGAAGGCGTCGAGGAGCGCCTGGGTCGGATGCTCGTGCGCGCCGTCTCCAGCGTTCACGATCGACGCGCGGCCGTGTTGCGCGAGGAAGTGGGGGGCCCCGGCCTCCGAGTGGCGCATCACGATGAAGTCGGGGGTCAGCGCCTCGAGGTTCCTCAGGGTATCGAGGAGGGTCTCCCCCTTCACGAGACTCGAGGTCGACGTCGAGAAGTTGAGCGAGTCGGCGGAGAGGCGCTTTTCCGCGACCTCGAACGAAGAGCGCGTCCGGGTGGAGGGTTCCACGAAGAAGTTCACGACCGTCTTGCCGCGGAGGGTGGGGACCTTCTTGATCTCGCGAGCCGCGATCGGGGCGAACCCCTCCGCGGTGTCGAGGATGAGGGCGATCTCGTCCGGCTCGAGAGGAGCGATCCCGAGGAGGTGGCGTCCGCGGAGCTTCACGGTCCGTCCTCCACTCTCGGATCGACGTCGTCGTCGGGACGCACGACCCAGACCTCGTCGGTTCCCCCGTCGGTTTCCGCAAGCCGCACGTCGACCTGCTCCGCCCGCGCCGTGGGGACGTTCTTCCCGACGAAGTCGGCGCGGATCGGGAGCTCGCGGTGCCCGCGGTCAACGAGGACCGCGAGCTGGATCCAGCGCGGCCGCCCGAGGTCCATGAGAGCGTCGAGCGCCGAGCGCACCGTCCGTCCCGTGAAGAGGACGTCGTCGACGAGGACGACCGCGGCGTCGTCGAGATCGAACGGGATCTCGGTACGCCGCAAGACCGGATGCTCCGCGATCCGCGTGAGGTCGTCGCGGTAGAGGTTGATGTCGAGGACCCCGACCGCAGGGGCGCGCCCCTCGATCGCCTCCAGCTTCGCCCGGAGGCGATGCGCGAGCGGCACTCCACGCGTCTGGATCCCGACGATCCCGAGGCCGTCGAGCGAGCGGTTCTTCTCGAGGATCTCGTGAGCGATGCGGGTGAGGGCGCGCTCGATGGCGGCGGAGTCCAGGATGCGAACGGAAGGGTGGGACATCGTCCGACTCCTTGCGGCCTCTCCGGGCCGGCTTAAAGAAGCCTGCGGACCGCGCGGATGGTAGGAGAGGGGGAAAGGGGTGTCAAGGCGGCGACGACCGCCGTTGACCGCCTTTCGTCCTTTGTCTATCCTCGCTTCCTTCCCTCGGAGACGCGATGCCGACCGACTTCTCGACGCGCGTGAGGCGCAACCTCGACCTCGGCCGCGGCAACTTCCTCCTGGAGTTCGAAGCGCCCGACGAGGTGCTCCGCATGGAGCCCTCGCAGTTCTTCATGATCGGGATCCCCGGCTCCGAGGTCCTCCTGAGGCGCCCCTTCAGCGTCTGCGGCGTGCCCGGTACGTTCGACGACGGCGCCCCCGGGTGCGTCCAGATCCTCTACCGGGTCTACGGACGCGGCACCTCCCTCCTCGCCCACATGGCGGAAGGAGCGACCCTGCAGGTCCTCGGCCCGCTAGGCCGTGGGTTCAAGACGCCCGAGGTTCGTGGCGCCGAGCCCTGGCTCGTCGCGGGCGGAATCGGCTCCGCTCCCTTCCCCGCCCTGATCCACCTCCTCGATCGCGAGGGATGTCCCTCCCCTCGCCTCTTCTACGGCGCCCGGACCGATTCCGACCTCCCTCTTCTCGACTGGTTCCGGAGGCGCAGCACCCGGGTCGACGTCACGACCGACGACGGGAGCGCCGGGACGAAAGGGCTCGTGGTCGACCCCCTCCGCGAGGCGCTCGACGCGCGAAGAGAGAACGTCCACCTCTACGCCTGCGGCCCGACGCCGATGCTCCGCGCCGTCGCCGCCCTCGCGCTCGAACGCGGCGTCCCGTGCGATCTCTCTCTCGAAGCGCCGATGGCGTGCGGGTTCGGCGTCTGCCTCGGGTGCGTCGTCCCCTGCCGGGGCGAGGAGCCGGGGTCGGTCCGCTACGAGCGCGTCTGCGTCGAGGGACCGGTGATACGCGCCGAGAGGCTCGCGTGGTGACCCCCGATCTCTCGGTCGAGGTCGGGAGCGTCCGGCTCAAGAACCCGGTCCTGACCGCGTCGGGAACCTTCGGTTACGGACTCGAGTTCTCCCCCTTCTACGACCTTTCGACCCTCGGAGGGGTCGTGGTGAAGGGGCTCTCCCCGAAGCCGCGAAAGGGAAATCCGCCCGAGCGGATCGTCGAGACCCCCTCGGGGATGTTGAACGCGATCGGCCTTCAGAACGTCGGGGTCGACCGCTTTCTTTCGGAGAAGCTCCCGGCCCTCCGCGCCTTCGACACCGCCGTCGTCGCGAACGTCTTCGGGGAGACCGAGTCCGAGTACGTCGAGGTCTGCGAGAAGCTCGACGGAGTCGACCACCTCGCCGCCGTCGAGTTGAACGTCTCCTGCCCGAACGTCGAGGAAGGGGGGATGATCTTCGGGACCGACCCCCGAAGGCTCGGCCAGATCGTCCGCGCCGCGCGGAACGCCCTCCGGAAGACGCCTCTGTGGGTCAAGCTCTCTCCGAACGTCACCGACATCCGCGAGACCGCGAAGGCGGCGGAGGCCGAGGGAGCCGACGCCGTCACGCTCGTCAACACCTTCGTCGGGATGGTCGTCGACGTCGAGAAGAGAAGGCCGCGCCTCGCGAACGCGACCGGAGGCCTCTCGGGCCCGGCGATCCGCCCGATGGCGGTCGCGATGACCTGGAACGTCGCGCGCGCGGTGAAGATCCCCGTCGTCGGCATGGGCGGGATCCTGACGGCGCGGGACGCCCTCGAGTTCCTCCTGGTCGGCGCGTCGGCCGTCCAGGTCGGAACGGCGAACTTCGTCACCCCGGGTGCCGCGGCCGACGTGGTCGCGGGGCTGCGCACCTGGCTCACCGAGCGCGGGATCGCGACCGCGCGCGAGTTGATCGGATCGATGCGGCACGAGCCGATCCAAGCGGCCCCGCGATGACGCTCGCGGGACGCGATCGGATCTTCGTCGCCCTCGACTCCCCCGACGAGGAGCGGATCCTGGGCCTCGCCCGGCTCCTCCGCGGCCGCGTCGGCGGATTCAAGGTGGGCCTCGAGGCGTTCACCGCGAACGGGCCGGGACTCGTCCGCAAGGTCGCCGAGGAGGGGATCCCGGTCTTCCTCGACCTCAAGCTCCACGACATCCCGAACACGGTCGCGGGCGCCGCGGCGGCGGCGGCCCGCCTCGGCGTTTCGTTCCTCACGGTCCACGCGCTCGGAGGGGATCGCATGATCCGCGCCGCCGTCGATGCGAGCGGCGAAGCGGCCGCCTCCGCCGGCCTTCCCCCCCCCGTCCTCCTCGCGGTCACGATCCTGACGAGCCACGACGACGCCTCCCTCCGGTCGCTCGGGGTCGCGGGGCCCTGCGCCGACGCGGTGCGGCGTCTCGCGGAGGTGGCGCGCGCGGCCGGAGCGCAGGGCCTCGTCTGCTCGGCGGAGGAAATCGAACTCGCGCGCGCGGCCCACCCGCGGGCGGTCCTCGTCGTGCCGGGCATCCGTCCGGCCGGGGCGGCGGCCCACGACCAGTCGCGGACGGCGACCCCTTCCCAGGCGATCGCCCGCGGCGCCGACCGCCTCGTCGTCGGGCGCCCGATCACCGGGGCCCCCGACCCCGCGGCCGCAGCCGACGCGATCGCGCGGGACGCGGGCGCCGGAGCGCTGCCTTGATCCGGTACCTCTGTTCGCGCTGCGCGAGCCCCTTCGACGTGACCGCCGACCGGTGGCGCTGCGACTGCGGGGCCCCTCTCGATCTCGACTTCGCCGCGGAGCCGGTTCCCCCGGACGCTCTTGCCAGGCGACCTTCGAACCTCTGGCGCTGGCGCGAGGCCCTCCCGCTCCTCGGCCCCGTTCCCGCCGCGACGCTCGGGGAGGGGCTATGCCCCGTCGTCGAGGACCGTCTCGGGAGCGTCGCCTGCCGGCTCGTCCTCGACTACGTTTCCCCGACCGGCTCGTACAAGGACCGCGGGGCCGCGTTGCTCGTCGCGACCGCCGCGGCCCTCGGCGTCGACGACCTCTTCGACGACACGAGCGGAAACGCCGGGATCGCTCTCGCCGCCCACGCCGCACGCGCAGGCCTCCGCGCGCGGGTCCTCGTCCCCGACGACGCCCAGGAAGCAAAGCCGCGCATCGCCGCGCGGTTCGGGGCCACCGTGACGCGGGTTCCCGGCGGGCGCGCGGCCGCCGCCGCCTTCGCGCTCGAGGAGGCTTCCTCCGGATCCTTCTACGCGAGCCATGCCTGGAGCCCGTTCTTCCTGCACGGAACGAAGACGCTCGCCTACGCGATCGTGGAGGCCCTCGGCGGGTCGCTCCCGGGGGCGATCGCCGTCCCGTGCGGGAACGGCGGCCTCGTCCTCGGCCTCGACCTCGGATTCCGCGAACTGCGGCGCCACGGCCTGATTCCGAGACGGCCGGCGATCGTCGCCGTCCAGGCGACGGCGTGCGCTCCCCTCGGTGCCGCGTTCCTCCGCGGCGTCGAGGACCCCGACCCGGTGGCCGAGGGGGCGACCCGCGCCGACGGAATCCGGGTCGGGTCTCCCCCGCGCGGCGCCGCCGTCCTTCGCGCGGTGCGCGACAGCGGCGGGAGCGTCGGATTGGTCGACGAGATGGAGATCCTCGCGGCCCGGGATCTTCTCTGGAGCAAGGGATACGCGGTCGAGCCGACCGCGGCCGTCGCCGCCGCGCTCGTCGCGCGGGAGGGAGTGGCCCTTCGCGAACGGCACGGCGATCTCGCGGTGGTGCTGACCGGCTCGGGGCTCGAGAAGTCGTGCGGGTGACCTTTCTCGGAACCGGAACCTCGACCGGAGTTCCGGTCCTCGCCTGCGACTGCACCGTCTGCCGATCGCCGGATCCTCGCGACCGCCGTCTCCGTCCTTCGGTCCTCTTGGAGTGGGACGGGGCGAGCGTCCTGATCGACACGTCGACCGACCTCCGCCAGCAGGGGCTCCGCGTCGGCCTTGCGCGCCTCGATGCGGTCCTTCTCACCCACGCCCATGCCGACCACATCTTCGGCCTCGACGAGATCCGCCCGTTCAACTGGCGCCAGCGCGGACCGGTCCCCGTCTTCGGGTCGCCCGCTTCGCTCGCAGCGCTCCGGAAGACGTTCTGGTACGCCCTCGACGAGGGGGAGAAAGGCGGGGGAAAGCCGTCGATCACGACGCATGAGGTCGACGGCCCGTTCCCGCTTCTCGGCCGCACGGTCGTTCCCGTGCCCCTCCTCCACGGGACGCTCCCGATCCTCGGATTCCGGATCGGCGCCTTCGCCTACCTGACCGACGCGAGCCGGATTCCCGACGCCTCGCGGGGCCTCCTGGAGGGGCTCGAAGTCCTGGTCCTCAACGCGCTCCGACCGCGGCCCCACCCGACCCACTTCAGTCTCGAGGAAGCGATCGCGGAGGCGGCGAACATCGGCGCGCGCCTTACGCTCTTCACCCACATGGGACACGAGATGCCGCACGAGGCGATCTCGCGATCGCTCCCGGCGCGTGTGGAACTCGCCTGGGACGGTCTGGCCCTGGAGGTCGACTGAACCGGCGCGTCAGAGACGCAGCGAAACGAGACGCGAGATCCCCGGTTCCTCCATGGTCACACCGTAGAGCAGGTCGGCCGATTCCATCGAACGCTTGTTGTGCGTGATCAGGATGAACTGCGTCGTCTCGGCGTACTCCCGCAGCATGCGCGTGAACCGGTGAACGTTCGTGTCGTCGAGGGCCGCGTCGACCTCGTCGAGGAGGCAGAAGGGAGACGGACGGTAGCGGAAGATCGCGAAGAGGAGGGCGATCGCCGCCATCGACTTTTCGCCCCCCGAAAGGAGGCTCACGCTGCCGAGGCGCTTCCCGGGAGGCTGGGCGATCATCTCGATGCCGCATTCCAACACGTCCTCCCCCTCCTCGAGGAGGAGATCGGCCCGGCCCCCGTGGAAGAGGACCTTGAAGATCTCCTGGTAATGACTGCGGATCGCCTCGAACGCTTCGGAGAAGCGCTCGCGGGACGACCGGTTGATCCTCCGGATCGACTCGCGGAGCGACTCGACCGAATCTTCGAGGTCCTTTTTCTGCGCGGCGAGGAATCTCTCCCGCTCTTCCAGTTCCTGAAACTCCTCGATCGCGGTCAGGTTGACCGGTCCCATCGACTCGAGACGGTTCTTGAGTTCGCTGACCTTCGCCTCCACCTCCTCGAGGACGGGAGGGGGATCGGCGGCGAGCGCCGGCGCCGCGGAGGCCGCCGCCTCGGCCACCCCCATTCCCAGCTCCTGCGCGCACAGCCCGTCGAGGTAGCTCCGCTCGCTCTCGCATCGAACGCGCGCGACCTCCGCCTGCTTCGCCTCGAGGCGACGCGCCTCGAGCGCCTCCCGCGCCTCGCGGATCGCGGCATCCCGCGCGAGCATCGACCCCCGGCGTTCCTCGATCTCCGAGGCGACGCGGGCGGCCTCCATCTCCCCGATCCTCAGCATCTCGACGCGCCCCGCGAGCGACGCCTCGGTCGCCCGGAGGATCTCCGCGGCTTCGGCCCCGCGGGCGGCCGCGGCCTCGCGCTCCTGGCCGGCCGCCGCGAGCCGCGCCTCGACCTCGGCGAGCGCCGAACGGAGCCGCTCCCCTTCGCGCGTGGAGGCGGCCTGTCGTTGGCGCAGTGCGGCGACCTCGGCCCTCAACGAGGAAGCCTCCTCGAGGGCGTCCCGCGCGGCCACGAGGAGGATCTCGAGTTCTTCCGAAGCGCCCCGGAGCGACTCCTCCGCCGCCACGTGGACGCGTTCGATCGCGGCGAGATCCGCCGCCACACGGACAGCCTCGTCGTCCCGCGCGCGGAGGTCGTCGTCGCACGACGCAATCTCGACGGCGAGCGTTTCGAGCCGCCGGGAGAGGCGATTCCGCTCTTCGCGGGTCCGGGCGGCCCGGAGATCGAGCTCGAGGACGCGCCGGTCGGCTTCCTCGAACGCCGCGCGGGCGGCGCCGAGTTCGGCCTCGGCCTCCGCCTCCCCCCGACGGGCCGTCTCGAGTTCCCACTCCAGCCGCTCCGCGCGGCGGTCGGCGGCACGGTGTCGCTCCCGCCCCTCCTGGATCTTGCGGGCGTGGGCGAGGAGACCGTGGTCGCCGCCCCCCTTCCCCCCGGCGGCGACGAGTCCGGAGGCGTAGACGACCTCTCCCCCCGCCGTCAGGTAATCGCAGGCCGCCCAGCGCCGGTGGAGGTCGAGCGCGGTCTCGAGGGTGTCGACGAGGACGGCGTCCCCGATTCTCTCCGAGACGAAACCGTCGCCCGATCGGAGGCGGATCCGGTCCTTGAGGCGGCCCATGATCCGCGAGTCCCCGGCGATCTCGTCGGGGAGCGGCACGCGCCCGTTCGAGGCGATCCCGACCGCGAGCGCCCCGGAAGGTTGCGTGCGGCAGAGGAACAGCGTACGCCCCGCTCCCTCCCGCCGGAGGAACTCCGCGCCCCGGCAGGCGTCGGCGTCGTCCTCGACGATGATCGCGGGGAGGACCCCCTGGAGGTAGGACTCCGCGGCGGCCTCGAACTCGGGATGCGCCTCGACGAAGTCGGCGACCACCCCCCGGGACCGAACGCCCGACCCGCTGCCGGCCCCGAGAATCGCCCGCACCCCGTCGGAGACCCCGGCGAAACGGGTCGCGACGTCTTCGAGGGTGCGGAGCCGCTCCGCCGCCGCCCGCTCCTGCTCGCGGGCGGCGACGGAAGCCTCGAGCGCGTCGTGCGTGCGGTTCCGTCGCGCGGCGAGGTCGGCCTCCGCCTTGCGGAGCCGTTCGCGGAAGGTCTCGACGTCGGAACGAAGGGCGACCGACTCCTCGCCGAGGGAAGCCTCCGCGCGCACCGCCGCCTCGGCCTCGGTCGCGGCGGCGTCGCTCTCCGCGAGCAGGCGCGCGCGGTGCGTCTCCAACCGACTGCGGCTCT
Source organism: uncultured Acidobacteriota bacterium (assembly GCA_964383585.1). GTDB lineage: Bacteria > Acidobacteriota > Polarisedimenticolia > Polarisedimenticolales > DASRJG01 > CAYLHQ01. The sequence goes on along the minus strand of CAYLHQ010000001.1, from coordinate 45,999 downwards.
CTTCGAGGCTCCGGGCCCGGTTCCTCAGATCGGCGAAGCGGTTCATCGCCTCGAAGAGCCCCCGGCGCGCCGCCTCGACCGTCTCCCGGTGCCGCGCCGCCCGGATCTCGGCCTCCGCCGCGGCCGCCTGGCCCGCCTCGAGACGCACGAGCGCCTCCGCGAGGGCGGCCTCGTCCGCGCGGAGGGCTTCCGCGTGCGCCGCCGCCTCGGCCGCGAGGAGTTCGAGACGGCCGCGGTCGGCTCCGATCTCCGCGTCGAGGCGCCGGCCGGTCTCCTCGGACTCCGCGATTCGCTCTCGACACGAGCGGATCGTCCCCTCCGCCCGCTCGACCTCCATCCGGAGGGCGTGAAGGACGTCCGAGCGGTCGCGCGCGCTCCGTTCGAGCGCCTCCGTCGTTCCCCGTTCCTCGACGAGGGCCGACTCGAGGCCGGCGAGATCGGCCGAGGCAGCCGCTTCCGCCGCGTGCGCCTCCCTCTCGGCGGCGGCAAGCCGCGCGTAATCCGCGTCGAGCGCGCGCAGGCGGAGCGCGAATCGGACGGCGTCGGCGTCCCTCAGCTCGTCGCGCAGTCGCCGGTAGCGGCGCGCCTTGGCCGCCTGGCGCTTCAACACCTGGATTTGCCGCGTGACCTCGCCGAGGATGTCGTGGACACGGAGGAGGTTCGCTTGGGTCGCCTCGAGCTTGAGTTCGGCCAGGCGTCGCTTGTGCTTGAACCCCGCGACCCCGGCCGCCTCTTCGATGATCAGCCGTCGGTCCTTCGGTTTCGCGTTCAGGATCTGGTCGATCCGCCCCTGCTCGATCGTGGCGTAGGTCTGCGCCCCGACCCTCTCTTCGCGGAGCAGGTCCTGAATGTCCCGGAATCGCGTCTTCGTCCCGTCGAGCAGGTACTCGCTCTCCCCGTCGCGGAACAGGCGTCTCGTGATGCGGATCCGCTTCGCGTCGGTCGTCCCGCCGGCGTCGCGGAGAACCAGGGTGACCTCCGCCATCCCGGTCGCCTTCCGCGCCTCGGACCCGCTGAAGATCACGTCCTGCATGCTCGACCCGCGGAGCATCCGCGCGCTCTGCTCGCCGAGCACCCAGTTGATGGCGTCCCCGATGTTCGATTTCCCACAGCCGTTCGGGCCGACCACCGCGGTAATCCCCGCGGGGAAGACGACCTCGGTGGAGTCGCAAAACGACTTGAACCCGGAAAGCTCGATCCGTTCGATCTTGAGCATGCGAAAGCCCCGGCCGGCGTCGCCGTCGTCCGGCGCGGCCCGCGGCGCCGACTATACACGCGTTCCGGCGACCGTACAACGACGACCGCAAGACGTAGGACAGGCCGGGGGCGGAACCCCAACCGGTTGCGGCGGTTCACCGATCCCGGAGGATCATGAGATCGGGAACCCCCTCGAGCGCGCGTCGGGCGGGACCGTCGGGAAAGACGTGCAGCTCCGCGAGGGCCGCCGCGGCGTAGTCGAGGGCTCGCGCCCGGGCCCGGTCGAGCGCTCCGCTCTCGGCGAGGAGACGGTTCAGTTCCAGGATCTCCGGACCGTCCGGGCGTCCGTTCCGCATGATCCGCGCCACCAGGTCCCGCCCCCGGAGCGAGCCGGCGGCGAGGAGGTCGATCACGGCAAGGGTCGCCTTCCCCTCGCGAAGATCGCTCCCGGCCGGCTTTCCGAGGGTGCTTGCGTTTCCCGTGAAATCGAGCAAGTCGTCGACGATCTGGAATGCCATGCCGACGCCGAGCCCGAAGCGGCGAAGGGCACCCGCCCTCGACGGGTCCGCTCCGGAGAGGATCGCCGCGAGCTCGCAGCACCCCCCGAAGAGGACCGCCGTTTTCCGCTCGATCAGATCGAGGTGCTCCGCGACCGAGAGGTCGAGCCGGCCGACGTAGCGGGTCTGGAGCATCTCTCCCTCGCTCATCCGGAGGGTGATCTCCGCGAGCCGGCGCATGATCTCGAGGCTCTCCGCCTCGAGGGCCATCTCCATCGCTTTGGCGAGGAGCCAGTCTCCGAAAAGGACGGTGACGTTGTTCCCCCACCGGGCGTTGACGGACGGCCTCCCCCTTCGGGTCCGCGCCTCGTCGATGATGTCGTCGTGGATCAGCGTCGCCGAATGGATGAACTCGAGGACGGTCGCGAGGAGGACGTCGTGGTTCCCGCGGTAGCCGCAAAGGTCGGCGCAGAGGAGATGCAGGGTCGGACGCACGCGCTTGCCTCCCCCGTCCGCGACGAACTCCCCGATCTCGTCCACGATGCCGAGGGGGGACGCGATGTGTTCCCGGAAGAGAGCTTCGACCCGTTCGAGGCGATCGGCCACGAGGGAGCGGATCTCCGCCGCTCCCGCGGCGGGGTCCCGGAGAGTTCTCCCCGCGTCCCCGACGAAGCCGCTCGCTCCACTCAAACCTCGCCTCCCGAAAGGACTTGCGAGTGTAACACCCGCCCTGCCCCCCCTCAATCGAGGTCGACGACCTCGGTCCCCGCGGGCGGCTCGAGGGAGAAGATCCCTTCCGGCAGCGGCCGGTTTCGACGCCACGCGGAGAACCGGTAGAGCATCCGGTTCCCCGCCGCATCCACGATTTCCGCCTCCTCGAGCTCTCCCGTGCGGTCCCGGACGGTCACGGCCGCCTTCACGAGGCCCCCCGCCGACCCCTTGGGGACCAGTGCGAGCGTATGCGTCCCCTTGCGCCCGCCGGGACCGAGGTCTTCGACCGAGAAGCTTTCCTCGAAGCGCGAGCCGCCGGCGAGAAGTCTCGGCAGCACGCTGTCCTCCTCGAGGCGGCCTCGCAGAAGCTGCCGGTCGGAAGGGAGATGGACGAGCGTGCGGCCGTCCAGGACGAGGGCCGATTTCGGCTCCGGCGATTCGTATTCCCATCGCACGCGCCCCGGCCTGGCAAGATAGAGGTGTCCGGTCTCCGAGGGACCCTTCCCGAGCGCGCTCGACAAGAGCGTCTGCTCGAAGCGCCCTTCGAGGGTCGTCGAGCCTTCGAGCCACGAGCGGAACGCCCCTTGCGCGTCGGCGCGGGCGCCGGGGCCGCCCACGGCCCACACGGCCGCGAGCACGACCGCGATCCTCGCCGTTCTTCGTCCCGCCATACGCCAGCCACCCTCCCGCCCCCGCACCGACTCTACCAGAGCCGGTACACGGTACACTGCCCCGGCCGGAGGTGACCCCGATGCTCGTCCCCGTCGTTCTCGCGCTCGCGCTGTCCGGAGCGGCGCCTTCCCCCCGTGCGGAGGCCGTCGCCGCTTACGACGCCGGCGACTACGCTTCCGCATGCCGGATCCTCTCGGAAATGGACGTCGCGGGCACGCTCGATGGGCCCCTTCTCTACCGGCTCTTCTTCTGCCGGACGGCCGCCGGGGAGACGGCGGGGGGCCGTGAGGCCCTCACCCGCGCCGCGAGCGCCCTCGAAGCGGAGAACCTCCCCGGATGTGCCGTCGAGGTCCCGTTCTACCTCGCGAACGCCTACGCCAACCTCGGCCGGCCCGAGGACGCGCGACGGGTGGCCTCCGAGACCCTGCTCCGCCTCGAAACGGAAGGGTACGAGCCGAAATCGGCGATGGAGTGGTTCCAGGTCGGGAAGCTCGCGCAGGACGCCGGTCGAAACGATCGGGCCGAAGCCGCGTACCGTCGCGCCGTCTCGGGCTTCGCCGCCGGACCGCCGGCGCCCGGCCATGAGCGGTGGGCGCGCCGCTTCCTCGGGAACGCGGCCTCGGCGCGCGCCGACTTCGAGGCGGCTCGCCCCGAATGGCGCCGCGTCGTCGAATTGGGGAACGCGGACCGGTCCGATCTCCTCGCTCTCGCGACCGCGTGTGCGCGCACCGAGAGGTGGGACGAGGCGGCCGAGGCCTGGCGGCTCGCCGAGAAGATCGACATGCAGAACGGCTCGGACCCGCGCTACGCCGCAGCCCTCGCCCGTCAGGCCGCGGCGCTCGGCGGCATCCCGGCAGCGGACGCGGCGGGCGTTCCGTGGGCCCGGTACGAACGGGACGGCCTGGAGTCGGCGATGCGCGAGGCGGCCGCGGCGGCGCGCGATCTCCGTGCCGAGGCGGTCCGGCGCAAGGAGGCCGGCACCTGGAACGCCGCCGCCCGGGACGAGGCGGCGTCGCGCCTGCGCGAGATCCGCCGGCGATTCGTCGCGGCGGGAATCGAGTACGGCGTCCGCAAACTCCCCCTCCGGGAGACCGCCTTCAGCGGGAACTACGCGACGCTCGTCTTCCAGGAGGCGGAGTGGGAGTTGCCCGACGCACCGTGACGGGACTCCTCAGAAACGATCGGTCAAGTCGCCCAGCATCGGGACCTTGAAACGTTCTCCCTCGAGAGCACGAGAAACGCAGAGCAGGAGCAGCATGGCGGCTCCGAGGCCGACCATCGCCACCACGATCCAGTACAGCTCGCCGACCCAAACCCACGCCCAGCGGCGAAATGCGAGATGGATCGCCTTCAGGACGAAGTAGCCCGCGATCGCGAGGAACGAGAAGAGAAGCCCCTGCTTCGCGTGCCACTTCACGAACTCCTTCCGGCTCGCGACGAGCGGGAGGATCCCGAGCGGACCGAGGTAGGCGAAGAGGAGGAAGATCCGGTCTTGGTCGCTCAGATCGACGGAAAGGCCGCGTTCTTCCATCGCCGGGCTTTATAGACTCGACCGGTCCGGAGCGTCAAGCGAGCGGCTATACTCGCGACGATGGGCACGGCCGACTCCCTTCCCCCGATGTTCCGCCAGTACCGCGCGTTGAAGGCCGAGCACCGGGACACCATCCTGCTCTTCCGCATGGGCGACTTCTACGAGATGTTCGACGCCGATGCGGAGGAGGCGAGCCGGATCCTCGGCCTGACCCTGACCGCACGCGGGAAGGGAACGGCCCATACATCGCCGATGTGCGGCTTCCCGCACCATCAGCTCGGCGCGTACACGGCCCGTCTCGTCCGAGCCGGACGGCGGGTCGCGATCTGCGAACAGGTCGAAGACCCACGCAAGGCGAAGGGGCTCGTTCGCCGCGAGGTGGTCCGCGTCGTGACCCCGGGCACCCTCGACGATCCCGACTCCCTGGACGAGAGGGCGCCCCACTGGATCGCCTCGGTCGCCGAAGTCTCCGGCCGGCTCGGAGGGGCCTTTCTCGACGCCTCGACCGGGGAGTTCCTCGCGTGGGAAGCCTCCGGCGGGGGCTGGGAGGAGTGGATCGAGAGGTTCGCCTCGTTCGCTCCGCGCGAGGTCGTCTTTCCGGAGAATCTCGGGTGGGCGGAGGAGCCGAAGCGCCGCGTCGCCGAGCAGGCGGCGCTCACCGCCGCCGAGCCGTATTCGTTCTCTCCCGAGGCCGCGGCCGAGATCCTGAAACGGCACTTCTCGGTCGCGTCTCTCGATGGATTCGGCCTACGCGACGCGCCGGCGGCGACGGCCGCCGCCGGGGGGCTCCTCGCCTACCTCCGCGACACCCAGAGGAGCGGCCTCGAGCACCTCGATCGGATCGTCCGGCACGAGCCTTCCGCGCGTCTCCTGATCGACCGCGCCTCGCGGCGCAACCTCGAGATCGACCGCTCCCTCCGCGACGGATCGCGCGACTCCTCACTGCTCGGCGTGATCGACCGAACGGTCACGGCGCCCGGCGCCCGAACGCTCCGGGAGTGGATCCTGGAACCGCTCCTCTCCCCTCGGGAGATCCATGCGCGACTCGACGCGGTCGAGGAGTTCGTGGAGCGTGGCGACGTCCGTTCCGCCCTCCGCCGTCACCTCGCGGAGGTGCGCGACCTCGAGCGCCTGGCCGGGCGCACGGTGGCGGGAACCGCCCACGCCCGGGATCTCCTCGCGATCCGCCGCTCTCTCGAGGCGCTCCCCGCGATCCGCGCCGCGGTCGCGTCGTTCGCGTCGGGCCTTGTCCGGGAGATCGCCGACGCGCTCGACCCCTGCGAGGACCTCGCCGCGCGGCTCGCCGCAGCGATCACGGACGACCCCCCGCTCGCACTCAAGGAAGGGGGGCTCTTGAGGGACGGCTACGATGCCGACCTCGACGAGCTGCGCGCGATTCGCCGGGACGGCCGCGCGTACATCGCCTCCCTCGAGGCCCGCGAGCGCGAGCGGAGCGGCATCGCGTCGCTCAAGGTCCGATTCAACAAGATTTTCGGATACTCGATCGAGGTGTCGCGACCGAACCTGCATCTCATCCCCGCCGACTATGTGCGCAAGCAGACGATCGCCGGCGGAGAGCGGTTCGTGACCCCCGAGTTGAAGGAGCACGAGGCCCGGATTCTCAACGCCCAGGAGCGGATCGTGGAGATCGAGTACGAGGCGTTCTCCGCGCTCCGTCGGCACGTCGCCTCCGAAGCACCCCGGATCAAGCGAGCCGCCCGGGCGGCGGCGGCACTCGACGTCCTCGCGTCTTTCGCGGAGACGGCGGTCCGGGAGGGGTGGTGCAGGCCGACGGTGAGCGACGGGCGCGAGATCCGGATCCGGGCGGGGCGGCACCCGGTCGTCGAGCGCTTCCTCGTCGAGTCGCGTTTCGCGCCGAACGACGCGGAGCTCGCGCCTCCGTCCCGGTCGATCCTGATCCTCACAGGCCCGAACATGGGCGGTAAGTCGACGTATCTCCGGCAGGTCGCGCTGATCGTCCTTCTCGCCCAGAGCGGCTCTTACGTCCCCGCCGACGAGGCGGTCATCGGGATCGTCGACCGGATCTTCTGCCGGGTCGGTGCTTCCGACAGCCTGTCCGAGGGCCAGAGCACCTTCATGGTGGAGATGACCGAGACCGCCCACATCCTCCACCATGCGACGGCACGGAGTCTCGTGCTCCTCGACGAGATCGGTCGCGGCACCTCGACCTTCGACGGCCTCGCCATCGCATGGTCGGTCGTCGAACAGCTGCTCACGACCCCCGGGGGAACGCCGCGGACGATCTTCGCGACGCACTACCACGAGCTGACCGAGCTCGCCGTCACGGCGGACGGGGTGGTCAACTGCCGCATGTCGGTACGGGAGGCCGGCGGGAACGTGATGTTCACGCACCGGATCGAGGAAGGGGCGGCGGACCGCTCGTACGGGATCCACGTCGCGAGGCTCGCGGGCATCCCTCCCGCGGTGCTCGACCGGGCCTCGGAGATCTTGCGGAACCTGGAAAACGACGAATTCGGGGGCGACGGTCTCCCACGCCGCGCGCGCACCACCCGAGGACGGAGCCCCCGCCGGCCCGAATCCCCGCTTTTTCCTCCCTTCGAGCGCGCCGAGCGGACTCTTCCTCCCGCCGACCCGGCGGCCTCCGAGATCCTCGCCGAGATTCGTCTTCGGGAGCCGGACCGGACCACCCCCCTCGAGGCGCTTCAGCTCCTCTCGGAATGGAGGCGCCGACTCCGGGAGCGGGACGGGGGCTGACGGGGCCTCAGAACGACGCGAGCGCGGCCTTCTCGTCGGCGAAATTCTCGAAGACCTCTTCGAGCTTCGTCAGGACGAGGAGATCCTGGACCTTCCCCGACGGGCGGAGGAGCTTCACGATCCCCCCTTTTTCCCTCGCGCGTTTGTAGCACGCGACGAGTTCACCGATCCCGGCCGAATCCATGTAGGAAACCGCCTCGAGGTTGAGAAGGATCTTGGAGTGGCCGCTTTCGAGCAGGTTGTGCACCTGCTCGCGGAGGATCGCGTCCCCCTCCCCGATCGTGATCTTTCCGGATAGATCCAGCACGGAAACGGTCCCGACCTCGCGCATTGCCGTCTTCAGGCTCATGAACATCCTCCGTGAGGGCCGCTTCCCGCGGCCCCGGAAGCGCTACTCCGGTTTCGACTTCTCGAGAACCACTTCCATCCCGCCCCCGGGGGGGCGCCGGAACTCGACGCGATCGACGAACGCCCGGACCAGGAGGAGACCCCGGCCCGAGGTGTTCAGGAGGTTCGACGCCGCGGTCGGGTCGGGGTTGGCGCCGGGGTCGAACCCGTTCCCCTGGTCCCGGACGGCAGCCTCGATCCTGTCCGCCCGCAAACGGAAACGGATCTCCACCTCCGTGCCGGGCTCCCGGCGATTGCCGTGGACGATCGCGTTGATCACCGCCTCCCGGACCGCGATCCCGAAATCGAGCGAGGCCTCGTCGGCGAACCCCGAGGCGCCCGCGAGGCGCTCCGCAGCGGCGTGGGCCACGTCCACCATGCGAATCTCGCTCGGGATCTTCAGTTGAACGGTGCTCTCGGCCGCCATCGTCTTCGGTTCGCCGCTCCCCGGAACCGGCTTGGCGGCCGGAAGCCGTGGAACGCGGGGAGGATACCGGCGCGCCGCCGAAAGGTCAATCGCGGCTCCGGCCCCTCCCCCGCTCGTGCGCCTCAGGCCCAGCGAAGGACCGCGGACCCCCAGGTCAGGCCGGCGCCGAAGCCGGTCATCAGTACGACCATGCCCGGGGCGAGACGGCCTTCTTGAACGGCCGTGTCGAGAGCGATCGGAATCGTCGCTGCGGCGGTGTTCGCGAAGCGGTCGACCGTGACCACGGTCCGTTCCCAGGGAATTCCGAGCCGCTCGAGTCCTGCATCCAGAATCCTGAGGTTGGCCTGATGGGGGACGAAGAGGTCGACGTCGTCGACGGACAGCCCCGCGCGGTCGAGCGCCTCCCGGGAGGACCGGACGAGGGCATCCACCGCGAAACGGAAAAGCGTGGGCCCGTCCATGCGGAGGTAATGCTCCCTCGCGCGGACCGTGTCCTCCGACGCGGGACGCCGCGAACCCCCCGCCGGAAGGTAGAAGAGCCGTCCCCCGCCGCCGTCCGCCCCCATGTGGAACGACAGGAGACCCGAGCCGTGGTTGGTCTTGCCGAGGACCACGGCGCCCGCTCCGTCCCCGAAAAGGGCGGTCACCTTTCGGTCGGTCGGATCGACGATCGCCGAGTTGACGTCGGCGCCGACGACGAGCGCCCGACGCGCCCCACCGTTCGAAACGAACTGGGAGGCGGTCACGAGGGCGTACACGAAGCCCGAGCACGCGGCCTGCAAGTCGAACGCCGCCGCCGGGCCGGCCCCGAGCGCCTCCTGGATCAGGCACGCGGTCGAGGGGAACGCCATGTCGGGGGTGTAGGTGGCGCAAACGATGAGATCGAGTTCGCGCGGGTCGACGCCCGACGCTTCGAGCGCCCGCCGCGCCGCGCCCGTCCCGAGGGCCGAGGCTCCCGTGCCCGGCGCGGCGAAGCGGCGCTCCCGGATTCCGGTGCGCGTGAGGATCCACTCCTCGGAGCACCCGTACCGCTCCGCGAGCGCACGGTTGTCCATCACGCATTCGGGAAGGAACGATCCCGTCCCGAGCACTCCTGCGCGCTCGGAGACCTTTTCCATGTCCCGGGCACCCCCTCCGACCCGTCGCAGCGAACCCGCACCTCCCGCTCTGCCGCGGCCGGACCGGACCCGGCTATTCTTTACGGGGAACGCCCGGAGGATGCAAGCCTCCCGTCCCGCTTTCCGGTTCGACCGGGGGCCGGTAGAGGATCGCCTCCGCGAGATGGGGCACGTCGACCGCGTCGACTCCTTCGAGGTCAGCGATCGTGCGGGCGACACGGCGGATTCGATCATGGCCCCGCGCGGAGAATCCCATCCGGGCCGACGCCTCCCGCAACAAATCCCGCCCTGCCGGCCGGAGGGCGACGAATCGGTCGAGATGGTCCCGGCTCATGCGCGCGTTGCAGGAGGGACCGTCAGGGCCGAAGCGCCGCTGCTGCCTCGCCCGCGCCTCGACGACGCGGGCTCGCACCCGGGCCGACGGTTCGCCTCCCACGGCTCCCTCGATTTCCTCGAAGCGAACCGCCCGGAGAGAAACGACCAGATCGAACCGGTCGAGAAGCGGCCCCGAGAGCCGTCCGAGGTACCGCCGGATCTCGCCCGGACCGCATCGGCACCTCCCGCCCGGCTGGCCCGCGTGGCCGCACGGACACGGGTTCATCGAGGCGACGAGCGTGAATCGTGCCGGATACACGATCCCCGCGCGCAACCGGCGGAGCGCGATGCGCCCCGATTCGAGCGGCTGCCTCAGCATCTCGAGCGCTTCCCGCCGAAACTCGGGAAGCTCGTCGAGGAACAGAACCCCTCCGCTCGCGAGGGCCGCCTCGCCGGCCCGGAGCGGCGAGCCTCCTCCGACGAGGCCGGCGGGGGTCACGCCGTGATGCGGTGCCCGGTAAGGGCGCCGGCCGACGAGGCCGTTCGCGAGCCCCTCCGCGCTCCAGACCCGCGTGACCTCGAGGGCTTCCTCGAGGGTCATCGGGGGGAGGATGCCGGCCATTCGTTCGGCGAGCATCGTCTTACCGCATCCGGGCGGACCGGTCAGAAGAAGATGGTGCCCTCCCGCCGCGGCGATCTCGAGCGCCCGCCGCGCGGCGGCCTGCCCGCGAACCTCGCCGAGATCGGGAAGGGGCGCTCGCGGCTCCTCCTGCGCCTTCCGGAGCGCGGCTTCGAGATCGAGGCGCACCGGCGTGGTTTCGAGGCGCCCGGCAGCGAGCCCCGCCGCTTCCGCGAGCGTCGCCGCCCCGTAGACGTCGATCCCCGCGACGAGCGCGGCCTCCTCGGCGTTCGCGGCGGGAACGACGAGTCGTGCGTGTCCCGCGCGCCTCGCCGCCAGGGCGGTCGCGAGGATCCCGCGGATCCCCCGGAGCGCTCCGTCGAGCGCGAGTTCTCCGGCGAACACGGTCGCTTCCCCTCGCTCCCACGCGACCTGCCCGTCCGCCGCCAGGATCGCGAGGGCGATCGGCAGGTCGAGCGCCGTTCCGGTCTTCCGAGTGCTCGCGGGGGCGAGGTTGAGGGTGATCCTGCGCATCGGGAGGTGGAAGCCTCCGTGCCGGAGGGCCGCGCGGATCCGGTCGATCCCCTCCCGGACGGCGCTGTCGGGAAGGCCCACGGCGGCGATCGCCGGCAACCCCCCGGAAAGATCGACCTCGACGGAGACGAGACACGCCTCCGCCCCCTCGAGAACGGCCCCGTGGGCTCTCCCGAGCATGAAAGCCCTCGACGGAGGAGGCGGGACGGGGACCTAGTTCGTGCGGATGGTGAGGCGCGTGCCGGGATAGAGCGTGACGTCGGGCCTGATGTCGTTCAAGGTGCAGATCTCGTCGACGGAGACGCGGTACCGTCCGGCGATCCGCCAGAGGTTCTCACCGCGACGCACGGTATGGACGACCGTCGGGGCCTCGGCAACCGAACGGGACGACGACGTGCCCGAGGTCGATCCCGGGATCTTGAGCCTCTGGCCGATCCGGAGCGTCGACGCGACGCGGATTCCGCTCGCCGTCGCGATCGCCGAAACGGAGGTGCCGTGCTTCCGAGCGACGGAGGAGAGCGTATCCCCCTTGCGGACGCGGTAGACGAACCCCTCCGCGGGCCGTGACGAAACCTCGCGGCCGGGAGCCTCTCGGTTCGACGCGGTCGTCCCCGCGGGGGCCGCTCCGGGGATCACGAGAGTCTGGCCGGCGCGGAGGAGCGTCGTCCGCCCCATCCCGTTCGCGGACTGGATGGCGCCGATCGAAACGCCGTACCGTCTCGCGATCACGCCGAGGTTCTCCCCCTTGCGGACCTTGTGGTACGCGTCGACGACGCGCTCGCTGTCGGGAATCGCGTCCACGGACGCGAGCACGGTCGCCCCGGTTCCCGGCGGAACGCGAAGCGGGAAGGTGGCACCGGGAGGCGTCCGCTGACGGCGGAGGTGAGGATTCAAGGACTGGAGATCGGAGGCAGGAACGCCGGAGACTCTCGCGACCGAGTCGAGGTGGATCGCGCCGGGGACGTCGACGGTCTCCCAGACGACGGGGGCGTCGACGGGAGCGGTGAAACCGTACTTCTCCGGCTGTTTCGCGACGACCGTCGCCGCCAGGATCGCGGGGACGTAGTTCTTGGTTTCCATGTACAGGTTGCGGGTCCGCGCGAGGTCCCAAAAACTCACCGGGCCGAGCCGGTCGATCGACCGCTGGATCCGGCCCTCCCCCGTGTTGTACGCCGCGAGCGCGAGGTACCAATCTCCGAACATCCCGTAGAGGTCGCGGAGGTAGGCGGCCGCGGCCCTCGCCGACCGCTCGGGGTCGGATCGCTCGTCGACCCAGGAATCGATCCGAAGTCCGTACCGCTTCGCGGTCCCCGCAATGAACTGGAAGATCCCCTTCGCCTTCGCCCGCGAGTAGGCGTTCACCTTGAAGGCGCTCTCCACGTGCGCCATGTAGGCGAGGTCCGTCGGGATCCCCTCTTCGGCGAAGATCCGTTGGATCATCCCGAGATAGAGTCCGGACCGGTCGAGACTCGCCTGGAACTTGTCCCGGTGCCGCGTCGTGAAGTAGTTGATGTAGGCGAGGACCTTGTCGTTGATCTCGATCGGATAGTCGAACTCCGGGTCCGCCGTCTCGACCAAGCGCCGCTCCTCATCGAGGCCTTCCGACTCGGGAGTGACGTCGGCGAGTTCGTCGAGCGGGGACGGCTCGACGTCTTCGCCCGGCTCCGAATCGTCGAGCCGCTCGGCGGTCTCGGAGTCGGCGAGGAGGCCTTCCACCGCCCGGTCGTACTCCTCGAGGGGGGTCGAGGGGACCCGTCCTTCCGCCGCGGCGACCGCCAAGGAGATCTGCTCTTCCGTGGAGACGGTGGACGGCTCGGTGACCGGTGCCTTCCCGGCGGGTCCTGCCGCGCAACCGGCGAGCGTCAGGAGCGCCGTAGCGGAGAGGAGGGAGAGGAAGGAGCGGAAGCGCGGCGGGAAGGTCGGTTGCGATTCCATCCATCCTCCGTGGACACGGGCACCCGGCCCCGTCGCCGACGCAAAGTTTAGGGACCGCTCCCCTCGGTGTCAACCGAACCGGAGGGGAATTTCTCGCTTTTCGGCCCTATTCCCGACGCGGCACGCGCGCGTTTCGTTGTCGTATCGGAACGAGGACTCGCAGTGCGGTCCCGGCCGCCTTGACACCCCGGAAACGCTCACCTACCCTCGCGGCTCGGGCACGGTCCCGTCCGGACCGCTCGCCTCCCGCGGAGTTTGCACCATGTCCACCGATTCGAAGGAGCGCTCGAAGGCCGTCGAGCTCGCCGTGTCCCAGATCGAGCGCCAGTTCGGCAAGGGCTCGATCATGAAGCTCGGCGACCGGCAGAAGCTCGACGTACCCGTCATCTCCACGACGTCGCTCTCGGTCGATTACGCGCTCGGCGTCGGGGGGATCCCACGCGGCCGCGTCGTCGAAATCTTCGGCCCGGAGTCCTCCGGGAAGACGACGCTCGCGATCCACGTGGTCGCGCAGGCGCAAAGAATGGGAGGCGTCGCGGCCTTCATCGACGCGGAGCACGCGCTCGATCCCGAGTACGCCGGGAAACTCGGGTGCGACGTCGAGAACCTCATGGTCTCGCAGCCCGACTCCGGCGAGCAGGCCCTCGAGATCGCCGAGATCCTGATCCGGTCCGGCGCGGTCGACGTCGTGGTCGTCGACTCGGTCGCGGCGCTCGTTCCGAAGGCCGAACTCGACGGGGAGATGGGCGACGCCCACGTCGGTCTCCAGGCTCGCCTGATGTCCCAGGCCTTGCGGAAGCTGACCGGCATCGTCTCGAAGAGCCGCACGGCCCTCGTCTTCATCAACCAGATCCGGGACAAGATCGGGGTGATGTTCGGAAGCCCCGAGACCACGACCGGCGGTCGGGCCCTCAAGTTCTACGCCTCGATGCGGATCGACATCCGCCGCGTCGGCGCGATCAAGGAGGGCGAGGAGACCACCGGGAACCGGACGCGGCTCCGCGTCGTCAAGAACAAACTCGCGCCTCCCTTCCGCAGCGCCGAATTCGACATCCTCTACGGCGAGGGGATCTCCCGGGAAGGGGACCTTCTCGATCTCGGGATCGCCCACAAGATCGTCGACAAGTCCGGTTCGTGGTTCTCCTACGGCGACATCCGGCTCGGCCAGGGTCGGGAAAACGCCCGCGTCTTCCTCAAGGACAACCCGGCCCTCGCCGGAGAGATCGACCACAAGATCCGCGTCGCGCTCGGAATGATTCGGGAAGAGGCGCCCGCGGCGAGCGAGCCGAGGCCCGTCGCCGCGGCCGAGGCCGCCGACCGCCGCGTGCGGCCCCGCGCGGAGGCCTCGCGGTCCGCTTGACGCCCCCTCGGGCGGATGCGAGAATTCGCTCCGCTTTCGGGCCTCGGTAGCTCAGCTGGTAGAGCGAGGGACTGAAAATCCCTGCGTCGGTGGTTCGATTCCGCCCCGAGGCACCACGTCCCTCAACGGAGATTGGAAGGATGCGGCGCGACGCGCCGCATCAGACGCTCGTCCGGGGAGCGTTCGAAGCGCCTCGCCTCGAGCCACGCGGAAACCTCCCGCTTCCTCGGGTGGGTCGGGCGAACCAGGTTGTAGAGGTAGTTCACTCCCCGCTCCCGCCCCTCCTCCTCGAGCCGGTCGAGGATGAACGTGCCGACACCGGCTCCCCGCCGCGAAGGATCGACCGCGAGGAGGATCTCCGCATCCCCCCACGTGCAGTCCATCCATCCGTAGCCGACGACCGCGCCCCCCTCCTCGACGCGCCACCACTCGCCCGGGAGCAACTCGCCGAAAGCGTGCGACGGAAGTTGGAGGGCCCCCGGTTCCGCCCCGCCGAGGATGCGTTGCTTTTCGGAGTCCCAGTAGGGAGGGTTCTCCCGGATCCACTCGAGCGCCATCGTGTCTTCCTCCTCACGAGGGGAGAATCGGACCCGGCTCCCGGATCGGGTCGGCGGGGGCGTCGCCCCTCGAACGCCAACCGCCGTATGCGAGGACCACGACCAGCCAGACGACGAGGAAGAGTTCCATCGTCCCGGCGTCGAGAAGCCATCCTTCGTTCATCGCGTCCCTCCCGCGTCCTGTGCCGCCGGTTCCGTCTCCTCGAGCCCGATGCCGCGGATGCGCGCGGTCGCCGCGGCGATCGCCGCCGTCCACGGTCCGGGGGTTCCCGTTCCGATCCTCCTCCCGTCGAGCGAGAGCAGGGGGCGGATTCCCTTCAAACTCGAACTCAGGAAGGCTTCCGCCGCCGCCGCGAGGCGTGGAACCCGCACGGTTCCCTCGTGGACCGAAAGACCGAGGCTCTTGGCGGCCGCGATCGCCTTGGCGCGGGTCACGCCGTCGAGGATCCCCTCCGCGACCGCGGGGGTGAAGACCGCGCGCCCGCGGATCGCGAAGACGTTGCTCGCGCAGCCCTCCGTGATCCGCTCCCGGTCGTTCCGCCAGAGCCCTTCGTCGGCGCCGCGGGACCTCGCCCACTCGAGCCCGACGACGTTGGCCGCGTAGCTCGTGCTCTTGACGCCCACGAGCGGATCCCGGCGGCCGCGCCGCCACGGGAGCAGGACCGCATGTGCGGGCCGCCCCTCTTCCTCCCGAGGGCTTTCCCCCGCGAAGACGGCGGTCCGTCCCTCTCGGAGAACGACGATCTTGAGCCAGCCGTGCCCCGAAGGGACGCGAAGGGCGACCTCGCGGACGGCGGCGGAAATCTCGTCCCGCCCGCGGAGTGGAACGTGCAGGACCGCGCCCGACCGCTCGAGGCGCTCGAGATGTTCGTCGAGGTCGACGGGTCGTCCCGCGCGGATCGCGATCGTCTCGAAGACCCCGACTCCCGACTGCACCCCCACCGACGCGACCGGGACGACGGCCTCCTCTCCGGCGACGAGCCGTCCGTCGATCCAGACCGGACCCTCGGGTTCCGGATGGCTCATCGCGCCTCCTCCGGTTCGAATCCCAGGGCGCGCGTGAGGGGACGCGCCTTGTGGTTCGCCTCGGTCCATTCCGACTCCGGATCCGACTCGGCCACGATCCCGCCCCCCGCTCCGACGCGCGCGATGCCGCCCCGCGTCACCACAGATCGTATCAGGATGCTCGACCGGGTCCATCCGTCGTCGTCGAACCAGAAGAGTCCCCCGGTGTACCAGCCGCGCGGCACCGGCTCGATCTCCGCGAGGATCCGAATCGCGCGCTTCTTCGGGGCTCCGGTCACCGACCCGCCTGGGAACATCGCACCGACCCACTCGGCGGGCCCCACTTCGGGCCGGAGGTGGGAGGTGACCGTGGCCACGAGGTGGTGCACCGCGGGAAAGGTGC
This sequence comes from uncultured Acidobacteriota bacterium, assembly GCA_964383585.1. Lineage (GTDB taxonomy): Bacteria > Acidobacteriota > Polarisedimenticolia > Polarisedimenticolales > DASRJG01 > CAYLHQ01. Next base: position 29,995 of record CAYLHQ010000001.1, on the reverse strand, counting down.
GGAGGGAGCCGAGGTCGCTCACGCGGACCGATCCCGTCCGGGAGACGCGGCCGAGGTCGTTGCGTTCGAGGTCGACGATCATGACGAGCTCGGCGCGATCCTTCCCGGAGCCGAGCAACTCCGCCGCCGCCGCCGCGTCCGATCGGGGATCGGAGCCTCGCGGCCGCGTCCCCTTGATCGGCAGGGTGCGGGCCTCCCCCTCCGGTGAGACATCGACGAACACCTCCGGAGAGAGCGACACGAGCGCTGCGCCGCCTCCCCTCACGAACGCGGCCCGAGGGGCCGGGCTCGAGCCCCTCAACCGTTCCCACAACGCTTCGGCGGGCTCGCGGATGGACGCCTCGAATCGCTGGGTCAAATTGGCCTGGTAGATCTCGCCGTCGCGGATGCTCCGCAGGATCTTCCGGACCGCGGCCACGAACGAGTCGCGCGGCAGAGAGGTCCTCGGGAGATCCGGGGAGGGAGTCGGCGCGGAAGGGGGCGTCGCAGGCGTCGATCGAGCGCGCTCGAGGCGGCGGAGCGCGGCCTCCGCGAGGGGCCCGCTCCGCGCCACCACGCACGCGTCCGCCTTCGCCCCGCGGAGCGCGACGTCCACTTCGAGGACGAGATCGCCGTGCGTTCCCTCCCCGAACTCCTCCCGGTCGTACGCCAGCACGACGGCGACCCCCGTACCTCCCGGCCCCCCTTTCGCACGACGCAAGGCGACGAGCCTCGCGAGCGACGCCGGGAAACGGCCCGGACCCCCGTCGATGCGCGCCGTTCTCGACGCGAGCGACGCGAGAGGGCCCCACGATTCGGCGCCGAAGGCAGGGTGTCCGTCGAGCGCGAGGAAGGGCTCCGAAGGATCGGTCGCCGCGAGCGCCGCCCCGACTGGATCGGGGCCCGCCCCGGGAAGGGGCCTCTCCGAACCGGACATCCGCCTCCTTCAGTACTTGCGGATCAACGCGACGACGACGCCCTGGATCTGCACCCGCTCGGCCGCCACGACGACGGGACCGACGCTCGGGTTCGCCGGCTCTAGTCTCACGTTCGACCCGTCGCGATAGAACTTCTTCAATGTCGCGTCGGTCCCGTCGACGAGCGCGACGACCGTCTCTCCGTCGCGCGCGACGCGCCGCTCTTCGACGATCACGAAGTCGCCGTCGCGGATCTGCTCTCCGACCATCGAGTCCCCGTGAATCTCGAGGACGAACGTCCTCCCCCGCCCCGCGACCAGATCGGCAGGGACGGTGATCCTCTCCTGCGTCGGGACCGCCTCGAGCGGCCTCCCCGCGGCGATCCTCCCGAGGAGCGGAAGCCCGACCGAGCCACGGCGGTCGGCCTCGTCGACGATTTCGATCGAACGATTCTGGTTCCAGACCCGCCGGACGAGCCCTTTGTCGACGAGATGGGAAACGTGTTTGTGTACGGTCGCGACCGAGGACAACCCCAGGGCGCCGCCGATCTCCTCCAGACTCGGCGAGTAGCCGTTCCGCTCGATGAAGTCGCGGATGATGTCGAGGACTTCCCGCTGGCGTCGGGTCAGAGCCACGAGCCACCTCCAGCCGGAGAGAGTACGGCGAAGGACGGCCGGAGCACAACCGGCAGCGTTTTTGCCCGAGCCGGTCGTCCACGGTATATTCGCGGGACGGTCGTGCGGCGACGGCCGGGAGGGAGTCCTTGCGCAACTTCGCGGGCCTCGTGGTCTTTTGGACCCTCGCGATCGCCCCCGGCGCCCCCTCCGGCGCGGCCCCGTCCCCGGAGGATCTCGTCGAGCGCGAACGGATCCGTCCGGCCGTCGAGCGGTCGCTCGCCGATCTTCGCGCGCCGGCGGATCCTTCGGAGCCCCTGATCGACCAACATCTCCGTGTCGTGGAGGAGCTGGCGGCCGTGGGGCCCGCCGTCGTGCCGTTCCTCGCCGCGGAACTCGACCTTCCCGACCCGTTCACCTTCTCGACCTCGGCCCGCGCTCTCGGACGGATCGGAACCGCGGAGGCCAAGGAAGCGCTCCGGAAGGCTCTCGACGTCGCCGATCGCGAAGGAGGAGGGTTCGCGCAGGACCGCAAGATATGGTGCGTGTACGCCCTCGCGATCGCCGGGGAAGAGACCGCGCTCCTCGACGCGGCGGGGGGAGAAACCCCCGTCGACGGCGCCGAACTCATGGAGGGGATGCGCGTCGCCGACGTCGCCGCGGTGCTCACCGCACCGAGGAGCCGGGCGCTCCTCGCCGCGCGGATCGAGACCCTCCGCGCCCCTGCGGCCGACGGCCGGAGTCCCGACCCGTCCCGCGAGGAACGCCTCGTCCACGCGGTGCGCGCACTCGGATGGGTCGCGGGAGCGGAATCGATCCCACTCCTTTCGTCTTTGACCGCGCACGAATCGGTCGCGGTCCGTCTTCAGGCGATCTCGGCTCTCGGGCGATCGGGGGAGCCCGCCGCGGCGGGCCCCGTGTTCGCGGCGCTCGAGGATCCGTCCGGGTCGGTCCGCACGGAGGCCGCGCGCGTCCTCCATCGCCTCCGTCCACCGGATCCCGGGAGACGGCTCCTCGGCAGGCTCGAGGTCGAGGACGATCCGTCGGTCCGCGTCTGGCTCTATCGGGCCGTCGCGGCGACCGCCCCGCCGGAGGTCGCCCTCGAAGTCTTCCGGAGCCACCGGAATCGACCCGACGCGTTCGATCGTGCCGGGCTCGCACGGGCGATCGGAGAGACCGGGAGTCGCGCCGGCCTCAACCTTCTTCGGACCCTCCTTCGAGATCCGGTGGTCGAGGTGGCCGTCGCCGCGGCGCAGTCGATCCACCGCATCGGGGGGGAAGGCGCGATCGATACCGTTCTCGCCCTGATCGACGATCCGCGCATCCCGGTCGCGCAGTACGCGGTCGAAGTCCTCGCGGAGGAAAGGGAACGGCGTGCCGCGCCGCGCATCGCGGAGAGCCTGCTCCGCATGACGGCACGCGCGCTCCCGGACGCGTCGCTCCGATCGCAGGTCCAGGTCCGCGCCGAGGCGCTCGTGAGACTCCGCTACGCCGAGCCGTCCGACGACCTGCGTCTCGCCGCGACCCGCCAGCCCGATGCCGCCGACCGCCGGATCCTGGAGTTCGCGGCCGAGCGACTCGAACGCATCCGGGCGAACGGGGACGACGCCGCGAAGTGGATCGAAGCGGCCGGCTCGAGCGCGCCGGCCCATCGCGCCCTCGCGTACGAACGGCTCGCGGAGATCGGGAGCGAGAAGGCTCTCGCCGGACTTCTCGAAGCGCTCGCGAAATCCTCGGGCGAAGACGAAGTCCGGATTTTGAACGCCCTCGCCTCGACCCGCTCCGATCGTGCCGCCCCCGCCTTCGCGGAGCGGCTCCGGGAAAGGACGTGGGACGCCCCCGAAAAGCGCGCCGCACGCGCGTTTGCCGCGTGGGGAGCCCGGTCGATCGCATCCCCCGCGATGATCGAAGCGCTCGAGGGGTCGCTCCGTCGGAGTGCCGGTCGCGATTTCGCCACGGCGGCCTACCTCGCGGTCGTCGCCCCGGAGCGCGCGCTCCCCCGCATTCGTGAGGTCCTTCCGCTGCGGCTCGCCCACTACGAGTGGGCGTTGGGACACGAACAGTCCGACCTCGTCGCGATCCGGAACGAGCTCCAGGTCGGCCGACCCGCGTACGAGTGGGATCTCCCGCCCGACCGTTTCCATCGGCACTGAACCGTTCAGACGGCGGCCGCCACCTCGTCGCCGACCGTCTCTTTCCGGAACTCGCCGGCGAGGTAGGCGCGGTTGAATGCCTCGACGACCCGATCGTCGAACGCCACACCCTTGAGGACGCCGTTGATCCTCGCGACCGCCTCCTCGAAGCTCATCGCGTTCTGGTACGGCCGATGCGTCGTCATCGCATCGAAGGTGTCGGCCACCGCGATGATGCGCGCCATGAGCGGGATCTGCTCCCCGACGAGAGCGTCGGGGTACCCCCCGCCTTGCCACCGCTCGTGGTGGCTCCGGAGGCCGGGGAGAATCCGCTGCATCTGACGGATCGACGACATGATCGTCGCCCCGACGACCGTGTGCGACTTCATGATCTCGAACTCTTCCGGGGTGAGCCGGCCCGGCTTTTTGAGGATCGCGTCGTCCACGCCGATCTTCCCGACGTCGTGGAGCAACGAGGCGATGTGGATGTCCGCCACTTCCCTCGCGTCCAGCCCCATGTAGCGCGCGAGGATGACCGAGTAGCGGTTCACCCGGACCGAGTGTCCCCGCGTGTAGGGGTCCTTCGCGTCGATCGCGCTCGCGAGGGCGCGTGCGGTGCCGAGGAAGAGCTCGTTGTTCTCCTCGGCGGCCCTGCGGAGTTTCTGGATCGTCGCCTCGAGCTTCGACGCCATCGCGTGGAACGTCTCCGCGAGCTCGCCCAGCTCGTTGCTCGCCCGCACGTCCGCACGCGCCTGGAAGTCCCCCGCGGCGAACGAACGCGCCGCAGCGGCGAGGCGATTGATCGGCGTGGAGAGGGTCCCCGCGAAGAAGACCGACGCGAGGAGGGCCAGGCTCAGGGCGACGAGGCCCCAGCGCAGCGTCTCTTCGAGCATCTCCGCGACCGGAACGTAGATCTCACGCTCCTTGGCCTGAACGAAGACTCCCCAGCCCTCGTCGGTCACCCGGTAGGACCCGAGGTACCGTTCGGAAACCCCCTGCTGCGTATGGAGGAACGGGGCGGTCTCCGAGGCCATCCCGGGGTTCTCGAGGAACCTCCGCACGATCCACACCGACCGGACGTCGGAGCCCGGGGGGATCCCGGGGAGGTTCGACGAGGCGAACAGACGGCCGCGCGGGTCGACGGCGTACACGGCATGGCCGTCGCGGTGCGATTCCGCGACTTCCCGCCAGAGGGATTGCAGGTCGACGAGCGCGAAGAGCATCCCTCGGTAGGAACCGGAGGAGACCACCGGCACCGCGAAGAGGGCCGCCGGCCGTGGCGGATCACCGGCGAGGAGGATCGGTTCGGAGACGACGACCGACTCCGGGCGCGTGTCGTGAATCTTCGCGAGGGTCTCCGCGGCGCGGGCCATCCCCGCCGCGAAGAGCGGTTCGATGTCCGCCGTCATCGCGGCCATCGTCCGGCTCTCCACCTTCGATCCTCGCGCGTCGGTCAGGCGCAGATAGAGGAGGCTCTCATCGGCGACGTCATCGAGGAAGTCGCGAACCTGCGCGTCGGAGCGGACCCGGCCCGCCGCGAGCGCCCCCCCGAGGGCGCGCCCCACACGAGCGACCTGGGCGCGGAGCCCCGCGACGTGTCCGTCGAGACGGTCCGCGATCGAAGACGCGAGGAGGAGCTGGTAGCCCTGCTGCGAAGTCTTGAGGAGCTCCTTGTTGCTCCGGATCAGGTTGCCGGAAACGACGGCGAGCGGGGCGAGTCCGACCAGGATCAGGACCGCGAGAAGCGAATAGACGATCCTTCCCCGTCGCCGGGGAACTCCCCCCTCCCGGTCCGATGCCGGTTTTCCGGACTTCGCCTGGACGTTCCGCACCGCTTCGGAATATAGGGACCGGCATTGCCCGGGGCCACCGGCGTGGAATAGACTCGCGCGCTCTGCCGATGCTCCGCCTGTACAACGCCGCACTTTGGCCCCTGCGCGGGGTCGCGGAGACCCTCGCGAGGCTCGGGGCCCGTGATCCGCGGTCGCGCCGGGAGTGGGGGGAGCGACTGGGACGCGGCCTGGCGGAGGCTCCCCGGGGCGGCCTCTGGATCCACGGCGCGTCGGTCGGGGAGGCCCGGCTCGTCGCGGCGCTTGCGGGGGCACTTCGCCGCACCGCTCCGGCCACCCCGCTCCACGTCTCGGCGGTCACGAGGGAGGGTCGGGACAGCCTCCCCGCCCCTCCGCTCGTGGACCGGGCGCTGTTTGCCCCCCTCGATTTCCCGGGGCCGGTCCGAAGGACGTTTTCCGCCTTGCGGCCCGAAGCCCTCGTGCTCGTCGAGACGGAATTGTGGCCCAACCTCCTCGACGTCGCGCGGACGGAACGAGTTCCGGTCTGCGTCGTGAACGCCCGTCTCGGCCCGGAGCGACTCGCGCGCTACCGGCGGCTCCGGCGGCTTTATGGGCCGCTCCTGTCCGGACTCGCCGCAGTCGGCGCGCGGGACGAGGAGCAGGCCCGGCGCTTCGTTTCGCTCGGCGTCCCGGTCTCGCGCGTCGAGCACACGGGGAACCTGAAGTACGACCTCTCCCCCCCGGCGGAGACCCGGGAGTCGGTCCGGGAGCGGCTCGGCATCGCCCCGGACCGCCCGTTGCTCGTCGCGGGTTCGACCGCGGAGGGAGAGGAGCCGCAGGTCCTCGACGCCTTCGCCGCGGTACGCGGTCGTTTTCCGAAGGCCCTCCTCCTCCTCGCGCCACGGCGTCCGGCCCGTTTCGGGGCGACGGGCGACGCGGTGCGCGCCCGAGGCTACCGGATGGCGCGGCGCTCGGGGAACGAACCGGCCGTAGAGGAGACCGACGTCCTTCTCGCCGACACCCTCGGGGAACTCGCCGTCCTTTACGCAGCCGCGGATGCCGCGTTCGTGGGTGGGACGCTCGTTCCGATCGGAGGACACAACCTCCTCGAGCCGGCCGCCGCGGGCATCCCGGTCGCGTTCGGACCGCACACCGCGCACGTCGGCGAGCCGGCCGACGACCTCCTCGAGGTGGGGGCGGGCGCGCGCGTCGCCGATGCCGCAGGGCTCGCGCGAGTCTGGAGCCGTTGGCTCGCGAACCCCGAGGAGCGTCGGCGCGCCGGGGAGGCGGCACTCGGGCTCGTGGCGAGGAATCGCGGTGCGCTCGACCGCACCGTCGCGCTCGTCCTCCGCGCGTCCGGGAGGTCGCGGTGAGGCCGCCGGAGTCGGGCTGGACGTCGGGCGCCCTCGTCCCTCTTTCCTGGCTCTACCGGGCCGTCGTCGCAATCCGGAACGCTCGCTACGACCGGGGCGCGGGGATCCTCCGCGCTCCCCTCCCCGTCGTCAGCGTCGGAAACCTCACGGTGGGCGGGACGGGAAAGACCCCGCTCGTCGCCGAGGTCGTCGGGAGACTCGCGAGGGCGGGACTTCGCCCTGCCGTCGTCAGCCGCGGTTACGGCGGACGCGCAGGCCGGGGGCCGCTCCGCGTCCGCGACGCCTCGGGGGCCGGCCGCGGCCCCGCCGTCACCGGAGACGAGCCGTGGATGCTCGCCTCCCGCTTTCCCGGGGTCCCCGTCCTCGTCGGGTCCGACCGGTATCGGGGGGTCGCTGCGGCCGCGGCGGAAGGAGCCGGTGCCGCCGTCCTCGACGACGGATTCCAGCACCGCCGGCTCGCACGCGATCTCGACATCGTCGTTCTCTCGGCCGAGCACCCGTTCGGAAACGGGCGGCTCTTGCCGGCGGGACCGCTCCGCGAGCCCTCATCGTCGCTCCGGCGCGCGGACCTTCTCGTCTTCGTCTCGGAGGACGAGCCCTCGCGCGAATCCGAAGCCTTCCCCGTGGTGACGTCCGTGCCGCGCTTCGGCATCGTGCGCGCGTGGCGGCGACCGCTCGGATTCGTGACGGCCGCCGGAGGAGCGGCCCCCCAACCGGAGCGTGCGGTCGCGTTCTGCGGCATCGGCGATCCGGCCTCGTTCCGGCGAACGATCGAGCGATTCGGCGTCACGATCGTGGAGTTCTTCGGATTTCCCGACCACCACCGTTTCTCCGACTCCGAGGTCGCCGCGGTTCTTTCGCGCGCTCGGAGGGAGGGTCTTCCGCTGGTGACGACGGAGAAAGACCTCGCACGGCTTCACGACCGTCTGCACGGCTCTCCCCTGGCGGAGAGGCTCCTCGCGCTCCGCATCGACCTCGCGTTCTCGGACGACGGCCCCCTCGCGCGCGCGCTCGAGGAGACGCTTTGGAAGGGAGGAGGCGGTTGAACCCGACGCGGATCGTCCTCGAGGCCGCCGCCTTCCGGGCTCTCTCCGGGGCGGCGGGGGTGCTTCCGCGACCAGCCGTCCTCTCCCTGGGGACTCTCGCGGGCCGGCTCGGCTGGTTCCTCGACCGGAGGCACCGCCGGATCGCGCTCGAGAATCTCCGGATGGCGATGTCCGGGGAACTGGGCGAGGCGGGAATTCGCCGCGTCGCCCTCCGGTGCTGGGAGCACTTCGGAAGGGTCACGCTCGACGCCCTCGCCTTCCGTCGCTTGGCGAGGGAGGGTCCTCGGGGGCGCGTCGTGCACGAGGGGCTCGAGCACCTGCGGGAGGCGTACGCGGGCGGCCGTGGGGTCCTCGAGTTCTCGGGGCACTACGGCCACTGGGAACTCGCCGCGGTCGTCCAGTCCCAGCTCGGCTATCCGCTCGCCCTCGTCGCGCGTCCCCTGGACAACCCGCGCCTCGAGTCCCTCCTGCGCGAACTCCGGCAGGCGACGGGCAATGTTATCATCTACAAGCGTCGCGCCGTCCGGGACATCCTCGCGGCTCTCCGCAGTGGGCTCGGCGTCGCCATCCTGATCGATCAGGACGCGCGCGACTCGGGGGTGTTCGTGCCGTTCTTCGGGAGGCCGGCTTCGACGACGCCCACCCCCGCCCTTCTCGCCACCCGCACGGGCGTTCCCGTCCTCCCGGTCCACTGCACGCCCGAGGGAGAAGACTCCTATCGGATCGTCTACGGCGAGCCGGTCCGCCTCCCGCCGACGGGAGAGGTCGACGCCGACGTCCTCGCGCTCACCGCGCGGTACACGAAGATCCTCGAAGGGTGGGTCCGCTCGCACCCCGAGTACTGGCTCTGGATGCACCGGCGCTGGAAAACGCAGCCACCCGCGGGCGCAGAGGCGGTCCGGTGAACCGGCGGGCGATCCTCATGGACCGCGATGGGACGGTCTGCGACGAGGTCGGATACGTGAATCACGTCGACCGCCTCCGTCTCCTCCCGAGGAGCGCGGAGGCGATCCGTGCCGCGAACGAGGCCGGCTTTCAGACGGTGGTGCTGACGAACCAGGCCGGGGTCGCCCGCGGCTACTTCCACGAGGCCCTCATCGACCAGGTCCACGAGCGTCTCCGGGAACTTCTGGCGGCCGAAGGCGCCCGCCTCGACGGGATCTACTACTGCCCGCACCACCCCCGCGTGGGGGCCGAGGCCTACCGCAAGGACTGCGAGTGCCGCAAACCGAAGCCCGGCATGCTCTTCCGGGCCCGGGACGAGATGGGCGTCGACCTCGCGCGCTCGTACATGATCGGGGACAGCGTGCGGGACATCGAGGCGGGCCGCAGGGGCGGGGCGACGCCGGTCCTCGTCCTGACCGGATATGGCCGGGGGGAATGGGAGCACCAGCGCGAGCGATGGACCGTCGAGCCCGCGCACGTCGCGCCCGACCTTCTCGACGCCGTCCGTTGGATCCTGGCGCGCGAGGCCTCCGGATGAGCCCCCGAAACGCCCACGTCTCCGATCTGGTCGGCCGGGTCGCCCGGTTCCGAGGCCTGAAGATTGCGGTCCTCGGCGATCTCGTCTGCGACGAGTTCGTCCACGGAGACATCGAACGCGTCTCCCGGGAAGCGCCCGTCCTGATCCTGAGGCACACGAAGACCGAGGTGGTCCCGGGGGGCGGCGCGAACGCGGTGGCGAACCTTCGCGCGCTCGGCGCCGAACCGTTCCCGGTCGGCGTCGTCGGGACCGACCCAGCGGGAGAGGCTCTCCTCGCGAAGTTCCGGAAGGCGGGAATCGACGCGCGTGGCATCCGGCGCCTTCCGGGATACGCAACCCCCGCCAAATCGCGGCTCCTCGCCGGAGGGGTCCACACGAGACGCCAGCAGGTCATCCGGATCGATCGAGGCGCCGAGCCGGGGGATCTCGATCCCCCGATCGAGGAGGACCTCCTCCGCCGGGCGAGCCGCGCGCTCCACGGCGCCTCGGGTCTCCTCGTCGCCGACTACGGCTACGGCGCCGCGACCCCGCGCCTGGTGCGCCGTCTCCGGCAGATCCACCCCGCCCTCCCCATGACGGTCGACTCGCGGAACCGCGTCGCGTCCTTCCGCTGGATGCGGGCGTGCACGCCCAACCAGGAGGAGGTGGAGCGCGCCGCGGGAATCGGTCCTCTCCGGTCCGAGACGCTCCTGAGGCGGGCGGGACACGCTCTTCTCCGCCGCACCGGGAACGGCGCCGTCCTCGTCACCCGCGGGGCGCTCGGCATGACGCTCTTCGCCCGCGGCCTCCCGCCGGTCGACATCCCGGCCTTCGGGAGCGGGGAGGTCGCGGACGTCACGGGGGCCGGGGACACCGTCATCGCCGTCTTCACCCTCGCGCTCCTCGCGGGAGCCGCGCCGGTCGAAGCCGCGCGCCTCGCCAACTACGCCGCCGGTCTCGTCGTCATGAAGTACGGGACGGCGACGGTCTCCCGCTCGGAAATCGCGCGCGCCGTCCGCGAGGACCTCGGCCGATGAAAGGGACTCCCGCGTCCGGGAAGGTCGTCTCGGTCGAGGCGGCGTCCCGGGCGGCCGCGGAGCACCGTCTCCGGGGACGCACCGTCGCCCTCGCCAACGGTCTCTTCGACGTCCTCCACGTCGGCCACCTCCGTTACCTGGCGGCGGCGGCGGAACAGGCGGACGTGTTGGTCGTCGCGCTCAACTCCGACGCGTCGGCCCGCGCGCTCAAGGGTCCCGAGCGGCCGATCGTTCCCGCCTCGGAGCGGGCGGAACTCGTCGCCGGATTCGCCTGCGTCGATCTCGTGTTGGTGTTCGAGGAGACGGACGTCGCCGGCGTCCTGCGCGCGATCCGACCCGACGTCCACTGCAAGGGAACCGACTACACCGCCGATTCGGTACCGGAGCGGGACGTCGCGGCCGAGATCGGGGCGCGGATCGCGATCGTGGGGGACCCGAAGACCCACGCGACCCGCGACGTCATCGCGCGGATCCGCGGCCGCTGAGGGCCCTCACCGCCCGGCCGCGGCCTCGCCGTAGACCTCCTGCAGGCTGCGCACGGTGAGCGCTCCCGCGCGAACCGCGCGGATCGCCTCCACGGCGGCCACCGCCCCCGAGAGCGTGGTGATCAGCGGGATGCCTCGCTGCGTCGCCGTCGTGCGGAGCGCCTTCTCGTCGAAGTACGAGGCCTGGCCGAGCGGGGTGTTCACGATGAGGTGGATCTCGCCGTTTTTCATCAGGTCGACGGCGTTCGGCCGCCCCTCGTTCACCTTGTAGACCGACTCGCACGGAACCCCGGCCCGCCGGATCGCCTCCGCGGTCCCTCCCGTCGCGACGACGCGGAAGCCGAGTTCCGAGAGGGACCGCGCGATCGGGATCAGGTTCGCCTTGTCCTTGTCGTTCACGGTCAGGAAGGCGGTCCCCTCGAGCGGCAGGGGCATCCCGGCCCCCGCCTGCGCCTTCGCGAACGCCGAGCCGAACGACTCGGCGACCCCCATGACCTCCCCCGTCGAGCGCATCTCCGGCCCGAGCACGGGGTCCTCCCCGGGGAATTTGACGAAGGGGAAGACCGACTCTTTGACGAAGTGCCCGCGAACGCTCGGTTCCCCGATGAGTCCGAGATCGGCGAGGGTCCGCCCCACCATCACCTTCGCCGCGATCTTCGCGAGCGGCACCCCCGTCGCTTTCGCGACGAACGGCACGGTCCGGCTCGCCCTCGGGTTGACCTCGAGGACGTAGACGGTCCCGTCCTTGATCGCGAACTGCACGTTCATGAGGCCGCGGACCCGGAGGGCGCGCGCGAGACGCACGGTGTAATCGCGGAGCACGCCCATGCGGGAAACCACCTCCGGATGGTAGGGGGGGATCACGCACGCCGAGTCCCCGGAGTGGATTCCCGCCTCTTCGATGTGCTGCATGATCCCGGCGACGACGACGTCCTTCCCGTCCGACACCGCGTCGACGTCCACCTCGAAGGCATCCTCGAGGAAGCGATCGAGGAGCACCGGATGTTCCGGGGACGCTTCCACCGCCCGGCGCATCGTGTCCGCGAGCACGGCCTCGTCGTGGGTGATGAACATCGCGCGGCCGCCGAGCACGTAGGAGGGCCGGACGAGCAGCGGGTAGCCGATCCGTTCGCCGATCGCCCTCGCCTCCTCGAGGGATCGCGCCGTCCCCCAGTCCGGGACGGGGATGCCGAGCTCCCTGAGCAAGGTGCCGAAGCGGTGCCGGTCCTCCGCGAGATCGATGCTGTCGGGGGAGGTCCCGAGGACCTCGACCCCGGAGGTCTGGAGCGGTAACGCGAGACCGAGAGGGGTCTGCCCCCCGAACTGGACGATCACGCCGTCCGGTTTCTCGACATCGACGATCCGGAGGACGTCCTCGAGCGTCAGAGGCTCGAAGTAGAGGCGGTCGGAGGTATCGTAATCGGTGGAAACCGTCTCCGGATTGCAATTCACCATGATGCTCTCGATCCCCTCCTCCCGGAGGGCGAACGAGGCATGGCAGCAGCAATAGTCGAACTCGATTCCCTGGCCGATCCGGTTCGGTCCGCCTCCGAGGATCATCACCTTGCGCCGTTCGGTCGGACGCGATTCGTCCTCCTCCTCGTACGTCGAGTAGAGGTACGGCGTCTCGGCCTCGAACTCGGCCGCACAGGTGTCCACCCGCTTGAAGACCGCCTCGATCCCGAGCTCCTTCCGGCGCGCCCGCACTTCTCCTTCGGTGCCGCCGAGGAGGTGCGCGAGTTGGCGGTCCGAGAAGCCGAATCGCTTCGCCCGGAGAAGGAGCTGGCCCGGGAGCGACGGAAGGTCGAAGGAACGGAGTTTCCCCTCCACGTGGACGATGTCCTCGATCTGCCGGAGGAACCAGGGGTCGATCCGGGTCAGCTCGGCGACCGCCTCGACGGTCATCCCGGTCTGGAGGGCGTAGCGCACGTAGAAAATCCGCTCCCAGTTCGGGCTCAGGAGCTTCTCCCGCAGTCGCGCCGGATCGATGCGCTCCTTCCCGTCGGCCCCCAGTCCGTGCCGGCCGATCTCGAGAGAGCGTAGCGCCTTCTGCAACGCCTCCTTGAAGGTGCGCCCCATCGCCATCGCCTCTCCCACCGACTTCATCTGGGTCCCGAGGACGGGGCTCGCGGAGGGGAACTTCTCGAAGGCCCAGCGCGGGATCTTGACCACCACGTAGTCGAGCGTGGGCTCGAACGACGCCGGGGTGGTTTTCGTGATGTCGTTCCGGATCTCGTCGAGGGTGTACCCCACGGCGAGCTTCGCCGCGATCTTCGCGATCGGGAACCCGGTCGCTTTCGAGGCGAGCGCCGAGGACCGCGACACGCGGGGGTTCATCTCGATCACCACGATCCGCCCGGAGTCCGGGTCGACGGCGAACTGGATGTTCGACCCCCCCGTTTCGACGCCGACCTCGCGGATGACGGCGATCGCCGCGTTCCGCATCTGCTGGTACTCTTTGTCGGTGAGCGTCTGGGCCGGCGCGACGGTGATCGAATCGCCGGTGTGCACCCCCATCGCGTCGAAGTTCTCGATCGAGCAGATCACGACGACGTTGTCGTTGAGGTCGCGCATCACCTCGAGTTCGAACTCCTTCCACCCGAGGACAGACTCCTCGACCAGCACCTGGCGAACCGGGCTGGCGTCGAGTCCGGCCGCGACGATCTCGTCGAACTCCTCCTGGTTGTAGGCGATCCCTCCACCCGTGCCCCCGAGGGTGAAAGAGGGCCGTAGGATCGCGGGAAAACCGACCTCTTTGAGGAGGGCGCGGGCCTGATCGAGGTTTGCCACCGTCCCGCTCCTCGGCGTGTCGAGGCCGATCCGGGCCATCGCCTCCTTGAAGGCGAGGCGGTCTTCCGCGACGCGGATCGCCGCGAGATTGGCGCCGATCAGCTCGATGCCGAGGCGCTCGAAGACGCCGGCCTCGCCGAGCGCGACCGCGAGATTGAGGGCCGTCTGCCCGCCGACGGTCGGGAGGACGGCATCGGGACGCTCGCGCTCGAGAATCCGCTCGAGGATCGATGGGATCAGAGGCTCCACGTACGTCCGGTCGGCCGTCTCCGGATCGGTCATGATCGTCGCCGGGTTGGAGTTCACGAGGACGACCTGGTACCCCTCCTCCCGGAGCGCCTTGCACGCCTGCGTCCCGGAGTAGTCGAACTCGCACGCCTGACCGATCACGATGGGGCCCGACCCGATGATGACGATCTTCGAGAGGTCCCGTCTCTTCGGCATCCGATTCGCTCCCCCGACACAAGAAGAGGGAGCCTCACGGCTCCCTCCGCGCCCGATCAGTCCGTGAGACCCGCCCCGGCCCGCGTCACGACCCCGACTTGCCGCTCTTGCGGGTGGCCGTCGTCTTCGCGGGAGCCTTCTTCGCGGCCTTCTTCGTCGTCACCTTCTTCTTCGCCCCCGCTTCGTCCCTCTTCCCTTCCGTCCGCCCCGCCTTCTTCGCGGTTCGCTTGCTCGGCGCTTTCCCCTCTCCGACCGGCTTCCCCTCCTCCGCCTCGGGCTTCGCCCTCTTCCGGCCCTTTCCGGGCCCCTTCGGGGTCTCCGCCGCGGGAACGGTCTCGGAGCCCACGAGCTCGACCAACGCCATCTCCGCGTTGTCCCCGCGGCGCGGCCCGAGCTTCACGATCCTCGTGTAGCCGCCCGGCCGCACGGCGAAGCGAGCGGACAGCGTGTCGAACAGCTTCGCGACGACGTCACGGTCGTGGATGTGCCGTGCGACGAGCCGCCTCGCGTGGAGCGTCTCCCTCCTGGAAAGCGTGAGGAGCCGCTCGGCGAAGGGCCGCAGTTCCTTGGCCTTCCCTAGGGTCGTGCGGATCCGCTCCGCGCGGAACAGCTCCGTGGACAGATTCCGAAGTAGGGCGAGGCGATGGGACGAACTCCGCCCCAGCTTCCTGCCCGCCACGCGATGTTTCATCGTCGTCTCTCCGCGCTCCGGGGCCCGCGCCCCGAAGCCGTCAGGATCGTGCCCGGAGCTTCCGGACGTCGATGTTCATGCCCAGGGAGAACCCCATCTCGGCGAGGATGTCCTTGATCTCGTTCAGCGACTTCCTGCCGAAATTCTTGGTCTTGAGCATTTCGGCCTCGGTCTTCGTGACGAGGTCGCCGATCGTCTTGATGTTCGCGTTCTTGAGGCAGTTGTACGACCGCACCGACAGCTCGAGCTCGTCCACCGATCGATTCAAGGTCTCGAGCAGCCGCTCGTCCTCGGTCGAGCTCGCGTCGATGACGTCGTCCCCGGAGTCCTCGAAATTGATCAGGATCGTCATGTGGTCCTTGACCAGCTTCGCGGCCTGCGCCACGGCGTCTCTCGGGCTCACCGCCCCGTTCGTCCAAACCTCGAGGATCAGCTTGTCGTAGTCGGTCCGCTGGCCCACCCGCGCGTCCTCGACCGTGTAGTTGACCTTCCGCACCGGGGAATGCACGGAGTCGACCGGGATGTAGCCGACCGACAGATCGTCGTCGAAGTTCCGGTCGGCCGTCACGTACCCCCGGCCGAGCCGCAAGCGGAGCTCCATGTGGAGTTTCCCTTCCTCCGAGAGGGTCGCGATCGGCACGGTCCTGTCGAGGATCTCCACGTTCGAACTCGCCTGGATGTCCCCCGCCGTCACCGTCCGGGGCCCCTCCGCCTGCAGCACGAGGGTCTCCGGATGGTCCCCGTGGAGCCGGAACGGGATCTGCTTCAGGTTCAGGATCAGGTCGGTCGTGTCTTCCACGACTCCCGGAACGGCCGAGAACTCGTGCAGCACCCCTTCGATCTTCACCGCGGTGACCGCCGCGCCCTCGATCGAGGAGAGGAGCGCTCGGCGAAGCGCGTTCCCGATGGTGGTCCCGAACCCCCGCTCGAACGGCTGGGCCGTGAACCTTCCGAAGTTGGCCGTGAGCGTCTCGCGATCGGCCTCGAGCCGCATCGGGCGTTGGAATCCCTTCCAGTACATCCGCTTCCTCCGTGGGGCTCGCGCCCCGTGCCCGGTCCCCGGGGGACCGGCGGCGTCTACTTCGAGTACAGCTCCACGATCAGCTGCTCCTGGATCGGCATGGTGATCTCCTCCCGCGTGGGGAGTTGCCGCACGGTGCCCCGGAAGTTGTCCGCATCGAGCTCCAGCCAACCCGGGACTCCCCTCCCCTTGGCGGTGTCGAGGCAGGCTTTGATCGCCTCGTTCTTCCGGCTCGACTCTCGGAGCGTGATCACGTCCCCGGCCTCGACGAGCGCCGACGGGATGTCGACCTTTTCGCCGTTCCGTTGGAAGTGGCCGTGTCCCACGAGCTGCCGGGCCATGGACCGCGACGAGGCGAACCCCAGTCGGTACACGACGTTGTCGAGGCGGCACTCGAGCAACTGGAGCAGATTCGCTCCCGTGATCCCCTTCTTCCGGGAGGCCCGGAAGAAGTAGTTCCGGAACTGTCTCTCGAGAACCCCGTACATCCGCTTGACCTTCTGCTTCTCGCGGAGCTGGATCCCGTACCCCTGGATCTTGCCGCGCCGTCGGCCGTGCTGGCCGGGCGCGTATCCGCGGCGCTCGAAGGCGCACTTCTCCTTGAAACAGCGGTCGCCTTTGAGGAAGAGCTTCATCCCCTCGCGACGGCAGAGCCTGCAAACCGGGCCGGTGTGTCGGGCCACTTCCTGTTCCTCCTCGACCCCTTCAGACCCGGCGCCGCTTCGGAGGGCGGCACCCGTTGTGGGGGATCGGCGTCACGTCTTTGATCGACTTGATCTCGAGTCCGGCCGCCTGGAGCGCCCGGATCGACGACTCCCGGCCGGCGCCGGGACCTTTCACGCGGACGTCGAGCGTCCGGACTCCGTGCTCCTTCGCCGAGTTCGCGGCGATCTGGGCGGCGGTCTGGGCGGCGAACGGCGTCCCCTTGCGAGAACCCTTGAAGCCTTGGCCCCCCGCGGAGGACCATGAGACCACGGATCCCCTCGGATCCGTGATCGTCACGATGGTGTTGTTGAACGTCGCGTGGATGTGGGCCACTCCGTGGGGGACGTTCTTCTTTTCTTTCTTCCCGCCCTTCTTCGCGGTCGCCTTCGTGCTCTTGGCCATGCATCAACCCTTCTTGCCGCCGGGCGTCTTCTTCTTGCCGGCGATGGCGCGCCGCGGGCCCCGCCGGGTCCGCGCGTTCGTGTGCGTTCTCTGGCCGCGGCACGGCAAGTTCCGCCGGTGCCGCATGCCCCGATAGGAGCCGATCTCGATCAGGCGCTTGATGTCGAGCGCGACCGCCTTGCGGAGGTCCCCCTCCACGCGCCCTTCCTGGTTGATCACCCGCTGGATGCGGACGACCTGGTCCTCGGAGAGGTCCTTGACCTTGACGGCCGGGTCGACCTTGGCCTTGTCGAGGATCCCCTGGGCGCGGGTGCGCCCGATCCCGAAAATGTAGGTCAAGCCGATCTCGATCCGTTTGCTCGGGGGCAGGTCCACGCCCGCGATACGTGCCACGATTCAGCCTCCTTCGGCGCGGCGCCTCAGCCCTGCCGCTGCTTGTGCTTTGGGTTGTCGCAGATCACGCGAATCACCCGCCCACGCTTCACGATCTTGCACTTGTCGCAGACCTTCTTCACGGACGCGCGCACCTTCATGGCCCGATTCCTCCACCCGCCTACTTGTACCGGTACACGATCCGCCCCCGCGTCAGGTCGTAGGGCGACAGCTCGACCAGGACCCGGTCCCCCGGCAGGATTCGGATGAAGTGCTTCCGCATCTTGCCGGAGATGTGCGCCAGGACCTGATGTTTGTTTTCGAGTTCCACGCGAAACATGGCGTTGGGGAGCGGTTCCACGACCGTCGCCTCCACCTGGATCGCCTCTTCCTTCGCCATCGGATCTCCGCCCCGGCCTAGCGTGCCGCGGCCACCGGCAGCGGGTCGCCGAGAACCTTCGGTCCGTTCTCGGTCACCGCAACCGACCACTCGAAATGCGCCGAGAGACTCCCGTCCCGCGTCCGGGCCGTCCACCCGTCTCGGGCGTCGAGGACGACGTCCGGCCCCCCGGCGTTCACCATCGGTTCGATCGCGAGCACCATCCCCGGCGCGAGCCGCGGACCTCGCCCCGGTTGCCCGAAGTTCGGCACCTGCGGCTGCTCGTGGAGACTCGACCCGATGCCGTGCCCGACGAAGTGCCGCACGACCGAAAACCCGTGTTCCTCGACGTGCGCCTGCACCGCGTGCCCGATGTCGGACACCCGGTTTCCCGGACGGGCCTGCTCGACGGCGCGGAGCAGCGACTCCCGCGTCACCTCGAGCAGACGATGCGCCTCGGGCGCGATCGCCCCCACCGCGAACGTCTCCGCGGCGTCTCCGTAATACCCCTCGAACTGGATCCCCAGATCGACGGCGACGATGTCCCCCTCGCGAAGGACGACCCGGTCGGACGGCACCCCGTGGACCACCTCGTCGTTCACGGACGCGCACACGGTCGCGGGAAAATCGTGCCCGTCGCCGCGGTGCGGATAGCCCTTGAACGCCGGAACGCCGCCCGCCGCCCGGATCCTCGCCTCGGCGAAACGGTCGATTTCGAGGGTGGAGACCCCCGGCCGGATGATCTCCCGGAGATCGAAGAGGATCTCGCGGATGACCCGGTTCGCCCGGTCCATGATCGCGATCTCGGAGGGCGATTTGAGCTGGGTCCCGTTCATGATCCCTTCACGATCTCCGTCAAACGCGAGGCGACCGTCGCCGCGTCCTGCGATCCGTCGACCGCCGCGAGCAGGTTCCGCTCGCGGTAAAGCTTCACCACCGGAAGCGTCTCGTCCCCGTACACCCGCAGACGCTCCCGGATCACCGTTTCCGTGTCGTCGGAACGTTGCACGAGCGGCGTCCCGCAGGCGTCGCAAACCCCCGCCGACGCGGGCGGCCGGTTGTCGAGGTGGAACACCGCGCCGCATTTCGGGCAAACCCTCCGGCCGGAAAGCCTCCTCACGATCACGGCCTCCGGAGCCTCCAGGGCGATCACGAGATCGATCGACGCACCCCTCGAGGCGAGGAGACGATCGAGCGCCTCGACCTGGGCGATCGTCCGCGGGAATCCGTCGAGCAGGAACCCTTCCGCCGCGTCCTTCCGATCGAGCCGCTCGGCGAGGAGGCGGGCGATCAGGTCGTCGGGAACGAGGCTTCCGTTCTCCATGTACCCCTTGGCCTCCCGGCCGAGGGCAGTTCCTTCCTGCACGGCGCTCCGGAGCAGGTCCCCCGTGGAAACGTGGGGGATCCCCAACAGCTCCTTCAAATGCTGCGCCTGGGTCCCCTTCCCGACGCCCGGGGGACCCATCAGGATCAAACGCATCGCGACGAACCCCTCACTCTAGCAAACCGGCGGCCGCGACGGCCATCAGCTCCTCCGGCCCCGGATGCGGGTGCCTTTCATGAACCCCTCGTAGTGGCGCATGATCAACTGCGACTCGATCTGCTGCACCGTGTCCATCGCCACGCCGACGACGATCAGGAGCGACGTGCCCCCGAAGTAGAACTTGACGTTCAAACCTTGGGAAAGGAACTCCGGCAGGATCGCATCGAGCGTCTCGCCGATCATCGGAAGCCGCCCGAGCTGGAGGCCGCTGATCAGGATCACCGGCAACACGCTGATCGCCGCGAGGTACACCGCCCCGCCGAACGTGAGCCGGGTCAGGATGCGGTCGATGTACTCGGCCGTACGCTTCCCCGGACGGATCCCCGGGATGAACCCGCCGTACTTCTTCATGTTGTCGGCCTGGTCCATCGGGTTGAAGATGATGGACACGTAGAAGAAGCAGAAGAAGATGATCATCGCGACGTAGAGCAGGTTGTAGAGCGGCGCGCCGTACTGGAGCTGGTTGTTCAGGTCTTGCAGGAAGCGGATCTCCCGGAGGGGCCCCAGCGCGAACAGCGTCGTCGGGATCGCGAGCATCGACGACGCGAAGATCACGGGGATGACGCCGCCCGTGTTCACGCGGAGCGGCATGTAGGTCGACGCCCCGCCGTAGACGCGGCGTCCGACGACTCGTCGGGCGTACTGGATCGGGATCTTCCGTTGGGCGCGCTCGACGAAGACGATGCCGGCGACCACGAGAACCATGACGCCGATCAGGATCAGGATCGTCGGGATGCCGAGGGCGCCGGTCTGCCAGTCCTGGTAGGTGCTCAGGATCGCCCCCGGAAGGCCGACGACGATCCCGGCGTAGATGATCAGCGAGATCCCGTTCCCGATCCCGCGCTCGCTGATCTGCTCGCCGAGCCACATGACGAAGGCCGTCCCCGTCGTCAGGGTGAGCACCGTCATGAGCTGGAATCCGAGCCCGGGGCTCGTCACGATCTGCCCGACCCCGCCGGAGACACTCGCGGACTGGATCCAGAGCGCGATCCCGTACGACTGGATGAACGAGAGCACGACCGTGCCGTAGCGGGTGTATTGGGTGATCTTCCTCCGGCCCGCCTCTCCTTCCTTGCTGAGCTTCTCGAGGTACGGCCAGACGACGGTCAAGAGTTGGAGCACGATCGACGCGGTGATGTACGGCATGATCCCGAGCGCGAAGATCGTGAACCGCTTGAAGTTCCCCCCGGCGAAGAGATCGACGTATCCGAGGATCCCGCCGCCCTGCCCTTCGAAAAGGCGCAGGAGGGCCGACTGGTCCACCCCGGGCGTCGGGATGTGCCCGCCGATCCGGTAGACCGCGAGGAGTCCGAGGGTGTACAGAACCCTCTTCCGGAGATCCGGAATGGCGAAGATGTTCTTGAAGCTCTGGATCATCCGGCGACCACCTCGGCCCTGCCGCCCGCCGCTTCGATCTTCTTCACCGCCGCGGCGGTGAACTTCGCGGCGCGGACGGTGATGGCCACGCGGAGCTCGCCGTTTCCGAGGACCTTCAGCGGAGCCTTCCCCTTCGCGAGGAGGCCCGCTTTCCGGAGGGCTTCGGCGTCGACGACGCTCCCCGCCTCGAGGACCTGGAGCCGGTCGACGTTGATCGTGCGGTACTCCGTTCGGAACGGATTGTGGAAGCCGCGCTTCGGGAGGCGGCGGTGGAGGGGCATCTGGCCCCCTTCGAATCCCCGCTTCCGGGAGTAGCCGCTCCGGGACTTCTGCCCTTTCTCACCGCGACCGGACGTCTTGCCCAGGCCGGAGCCCGGACCGCGCCCGACCCGCTTCCGGGTCTTTCGAGAGCCCGCCGCCGGCTTCAACGTGCTCTGGTTCATCGCCCCTCCTCCCGGTCCCCTTCCCCTTCGATCACCACGAGGTGCGGGACCGACGCGACCATGCCCCGCACCGCCGGATGGTCCGGAAGCTCGCGGACGCGTCCGATCCGCTCGAGCCCGAGCGCCCGCAGGGTCGCCTTCTGTTTCTTGTTGAACCCGATGCCGCTGCGGATCTGCCGCACGCGCAGGGTTCGTTGCGATTTCGTCTCGGCCGTCATCGCGAAGCCTCCGCCGCGGCGAGGTCCTCGACCGGAATGCCGCGCGTCTTCGCGACCGTCTCGGCGCTCTTGAGGCTCCGGAGCCCCTCGACGGTCGCCCGGATCACGTTGTGGGGGTTCGCGGTGCCGAGCGACTTCGTGAGGATGTCCTGGACCCCGGCCGCCTCGAGAACGGCCCGCACCGCTCCGCCCGCGATGACCCCCGTCCCCGGTGCGGCCGGCTTCAGGAGAACCTGGCCGGAGCCGTAGCGCCCGACGACCTCGTGCGGGATCGTCGTCCCGCGCCGCGGGATCCACACCAGGTTCCGCTTCGCCTGCTCGACCCCCTTCGCGATCGCCGCGGGAACCTCCCGCGCCTTGCCCGAAGCGAAGCCCACCCAGCCGTTTCCGTCGCCCACGACGACGAGGGCGGCGAAGGAGAAATTCTTGCCCCCCTTCACGACCTTCGTGACGCGGTTGATATGGACCACCCGGTCCTTCAGTTCGCCCACGGCCTGGTCCTGCATCGCCACTCGATCCTCCTCAGAACTTGAGGCCCGCCTCGCGGGCGGCCTCCGCCAGGGCCTTCACCCGTCCGTGGTACAGAAAGCCACCCCGGTCGAAGACGACGGTTTCGATTCCCTTCGCTTTCAGTCGCTCCGCGATCGCGCTTCCGACCACCTTCGCCGCAGCGACGTTGCTCCCTCGCTTCGACTCCGCGCGGATGGACGCGTCGCGGGACGACGCGTGCGCGACCGTACGGCCGCTCGCGTCGTCGATGGCCTGTGCGTAGATGTGCTTCTCGCTCCGGAACACCGCCAGACGCGGCCGGGCCGCCGTCCCCGCGAGTTTCTTCCGGATCCGGTACCGGATCCGCCTCCGGATCGCCTTTCTGTCCACCGTGCCGTGCATCGCGAACCTCCGCCGGACCCGTTACTTCGCGCCCGCCTTGCCCGCCTTCTTCCGGACGATCTCGCCCGCGTAGCGGATTCCCTTGCCCTTGTAGACGTCCGGGGGCTTGAGCGCCCGGATCTTCGCCGCCACCTGGCCGACCCGCTGCCGGTCGATTCCCGACACGGTCACCTTGGTCTGGCGGTCGACCGTGATCTGGATGCCCTCCGGGATCGGGAACTCCACCGGGTGCGTCAGACCGATGTTGAACGTCACCGTGCGCCCCGCCACCTGGGCGCGGTACCCGACGCCCTGGATCTCGAGGTCGCGGGAGAACCCCGTCGTGACTCCGGTCACCGCGTTCTGCAGGAGCGCGCGGGACAGCCCGTGGAGCGCCTTCTGCGCCTTCGAGTCGTCCTTGCGTGCGACCGTGAGGCGCGTGCCGTCGACGACGGCCGTGATGCCCCGCGGGAGGGGTTGCGTCAGGGACCCCTTGGGCCCCACGACCGACACCGTCCCGCGGTCCACCGTGACCTTCACGGCGGACCCGAAGGCGATGGGAAGCCTACCGATTCTCGACATCGTGTTCCTCTCCCCCGACTACCAGACGTTGCAAAGGACCTCGCCGCCCACGCCGAGCTTCCGGCACGCGGTTCCGGTCATGACGCCCTTCGGCGTCGAGAGGATGGTGACCCCGAGCCCACCGAGGACCCGGGGAATCTCGTCCTTGCCGCAGTAGACGCGACGTCCCGGCCGGCTCACCCGTTCGAGCCCGGTGATGGCGCGCTCGCCGCGCTGCCCGTACTTCAGCTGGATGCGGAGGACGGTGCGCCCCCCCATCTCGGCCGTCTGCACGTCGCCCACATACCCTTCGTTCTTGAGGATCGCGGCGATGGCGGCCTTCACCCGGGAGTGGGGAACGTGAAGCGTCGCGTGCCGGGCCTGCTGGGCGTTCCGGATCCTCGTGAGGAGATCCGCGATCGGGTCGGTCATGCTCATCTCGATTCCCTCTTTCCGCTCGTCTCGAACTTCCGATCACCAGCTGGACTTGGTCACGCCGGGCAGCGCCCCTTCGAGCGCGAGGTTCCGGAAGCAGACCCTGCAGAGCTGGAACTTGCGAAGGTACGCGCGCGCCCGGCCGCACCGCTTGCAGCGGTTGTGGGCCCGGACGGCGAATTTGGGCTTCTTCCGGGTCTTGGCGACCCATGCCGTGGTGGCCACGTCTCGAACCTCCTTCGATCCCGCTTACTTGCGGAAGGGCATTCCGAGCGCCGCCAGGAGCGCGCGCCCCTCTTCGTCCGTCTTCGCGCTCGTGACGATGCAGATGTTCATCCCCTTGACCTTCTGGACCTTGGCGTAGTTGATCTCCGGAAAGATCAGCTGGTCCCGGATTCCGAGCGTGTAGTTCCCGCGGCCGTCGAAGGCGCGGGTCGGCACGCCGCGGAAGTCGCGGACCCGGGGGAGGGCGAGGTTCATGAGGCGGTCCATGAACTCGTACATGCGCGCCCCTCGGAGCGTCACCGCGCAGCCGATCGCCATCCCCTCCCGGAGTTTGAAGTTCGAGATCGACTTCTTCGCCCGCCGGATGCTGGGTTTCTGCCCCGTGATCGTCCCGAGCTCGTCGGCCGCCGAGTCCATGACCTTGGCATCCTGGATCGCGTCGCCGACCCCCATGTTGATCACGATCTTCCGGAGCCTCGGCACGGCCATCACGCTCGTGTAGCCGAACTGTTTCATGAGGGCCGGGACCACCTGTTCCCGGAACTGGGACTCGAGCCTCGCCATCGGATTCACCTCACCGATCCAGCGTCTTGCCGCTTCGCTTCGCCACGCGGACCTTCGTTCCGCCCTTCCCCTCCTGGACGCCGACCCGCGTGGGACGATCGGTCTCCGGGTCGATCAGGGCGACGTTCGACACGTGGACGTAGTTTTCCTTTTCGAGGATCCCCCCCTTGATATTCCGCTGGGGGTTCGGGCGCGTGTGCCGCTTCACCCGGTTCACGCCTTCCACGAGGATCTTGCCCTTCCGCGCGTTCACCTCGAGGACGCGGCCCCGGGCGCCGCGGTCCTTCCCCGAGATCACCGCCACCGTGTCGTTCTTCCGGATTCGAATCCTGCCCATGGCGACTTCCGCTCCCTTCCGGCTCAGAGGACTTCCGGCGCCAGCGAGACGATTTTCATGAACTTCTTGTCCCGCAGTTCGCGCGCCACGGGACCGAACACGCGGGTCCCGATCGGTTCCTTGGCGTCGTTGATGAGGACGGCCGCGTTCTGGTCGAAGCGGATGTAGGAGCCGTCGCGCCGGCGGTACGCGTTCACCTGCCGGACGACCACGGCCTTCACGACCTGCCCCTTCTTGACCGTCCCTTCCGGGGACGCCTCCTTGACGTTCGCCGTGATGACGTCGCCGATCTCCGCGTACCGGCCCTGGGAACCACCGCGCAGGTTGATGCAGGAAATCCGCTTCGCCCCGGAGTTGTCGGCCACCTCGAGAATGGTCCGCATCTGAATCATGACCGCATCCCTTCCCGCGCCGGAGCGCTCACTCCGCCGCCTCGGTTCCGGCGGCCCGTCTCACGATCCGTCGAACCCGCCAACGCTTCCGCGCGGAGAGCGGACGGGATTCCACGATCTCCACGGTGTCTCCCACACGACAGCGGTTCTGCTCGTCGTGGACCATGAACTTGGCCGTGCGGCGCACGTAGCGCTTGTACAGCCGGTGGAGGACCAGTCGTTCGACGCGGACCACCACCGATTTCTCGGGCTTGTCCGACGTCACGACGCCGATCCGGGTGGCCCGTCGGCGGGCGGTCGTCTCCGTCATCCCCGTTCCTCCTGCGACCGTCCGGCCGCGCGGGACGCTTCGATGTCCCGCTCGCGCGCCAGGGTCATGACCCGGGCCAGGTCGCGTTTCGCCGTGGCCAACCTTTCCGCCTCGGTCGACCCTCCGGTGGCCCGGCCGATCTTCATTTTCCAGATGGCGAGGCGGATCTCCTGCTCTTCCTTCCGGAGTTCCGCGTCGCTCATTCCCCGCAATCGCTTCAGGGCCCTCGATCGTTCCGACATCGTCCGCTCCCGTCCCGCCCGCTCAGTCCGCGATTCGCGTCACGAAGCGAGTCTTCACCGGCAACTTGTGCGCCGCGAGGCGCATGGCCTCCCGGGCCGTCGCCTCGTCCACGCCCTCCATCTCGAAGAGGACCCGGCCCGGCTTGACGACCGCGACCCAGGCCTCGGGCGCGCCCTTCCCCTTGCCCATACGAGTTTCCGCGGGCTTTTTCGTGATCGGCTTGTCCGGGAACAGGCGCACCCAGATCTTCCCGCCGCGCTTGACGAAACGGGTGATCGCGACGCGGCTCGCCTCGATCTGGCGCGCGGTGATCCAGCCGTCCTCGAGGCACTTGAGCCCGTACTCCCCGAAGGAGACCTTCGAGCCCGTGACGGCCTTCCCCGACCTCCGTCCGCGCTGTTGCTTGCGGAACTTGACCTTGCTCGGCATCAGCATGGCGAACCCTCTCCTGCCGTCCCGCGCCTAGCGGCGCGCATCCTCCGCGAGACGGACCTCGCGGGACTCGCCCCGGTAGATCCAGACCTTGACGCCGATCACCCCGTAGGTGGTCCGAGCTTCGGCGAACCCGTAGTCGATCTCGGAGCGCAGCGTGTGGAGCGGGAGACGTCCCTCGAGGTACCACTCCGACCGCGCGATCTCGGCGCCGCCGAGGCGGCCCCCGACGCGCACCTTGATCCCCTTGGCGCCGAACCGCTGGGCGGACTCGACCGCCTTGCGCATCGCCCTCCGGAAGGCGACCCGCTTCTCGAGCTGCATCGCGATCGACTCGGCGACGAGCTGGGCCTCGACCTCCGGCTTGTCGATCTCGAGGATATTGATGAACACCTCCCGCTGCGTGCGCTTGCGGACTTCCTCCTTCAGCCGGTCCACCTCGGCCCCCTTCCGTCCGATGATGATTCCGGGGCGGGAGGTCAGGATGTTCACCTTGAGCTTGTTGGCGGCCCGCTCGATCTCGATCGCGGAGACCCCCGCATGGCCGAGCTTCCGCTTCAGCTCGTCCCTCAGCTCGAGGTCCTCGTGGAGCAGCTCGGCGTACTTCCGCTCGGCGTACCACCGGGAACGCCAGGTCTTGTTGAACCCGATTCGGAACCCGTACGGGTGGACTTTCTGTCCCACGAGCTACCTCCGAGCCGCGCGGGCGGTCGCTCCGCCCGCAAGGTCCAGTGCCACCGAGACGTGACACGTCTTCTTGAGGATCCGGTAGATCCGCCCCATGCTCCGGGCCCGTGCCCTCTTGAGGGGCGGCCCCTCGTCGACCGTCACCCGAGCGACCACGAGCTCGTCGACGTCCAGCTTCGGGTCCTTCACCTGGGCGTTCGCCACCGCCGACTTGAGGAGCTTCTCGAGGTCCTTCGCCACGAGCTTCCCCGAGAGGTGCAGGATGGCGAGGGCCTCCCCCACGTTCTTCCCCCGGAACTGGTCCGCGACCAAGCGCGTCTTCTGCGCCGAGGTTCCCAGGTGTCTCTGTTTCGCCGTCGCGATCACGGCTCGCCTCCCTCAGGTCGTCAGCGGGCCGGAGCCGCGGTCTTGTCGCCCTTGGTCCCGTGCCCCTTGAAGGTCCGGGTCGGAGCGAACTCGCCGAGCTTGTGGCCGACCATGTTCTCCGTCACGTAGACGGGGATGAACTTCTTGCCGTTGTGCACCGCGAGGGTGTGTCCCACCATGTCCGGGATGATCGTCGATCTCCGCGACCAGGTCTTCAGCACCTTGCGGTCGTTCCTTTTGTTCATGTCCTCCACGCTCTTGCGGAGCGGGGCGTCCACGAACGGTCCTTTCGCAATCGAGCGAGCCATCGCCTACCTCGCCTGCTTCCGTCGACGGACGATGAACGCGTCCGTTCGCGGAGCGTTTCTGGTCTTCTTGCCCTTGGTCGGAACGCCCCACGGCGTGCACGACGGACGCCCCCCCGAGGTGCGGCCCTCGCCTCCCCCGTGGGGGTGGTCCACGGGGTTCATCGCGACCCCGCGCACCGTCGGCCGCCGCCCGCGCCACCGCGTGCGTCCCGCTTTGCCGACGCTCTCGTTCTCGTGCTCGAGATTCCCTACCTGCCCGACGGTCGCGTAGCACTCGACGTGGATCTTCCGGGTTTCCCCCGAGGGGAGCCGGACGAGCGCGTACTCGCCCTCCCGCGCCATCAACTGCGCCGACGCTCCCGCCGACCGGACGACCTGCCCTCCGCGCTGCCGCTTGAGCTCGACGTTGTGGATGATCGTGCCGAGCGGGAGGCTCTTGAGGGGAAGGGCGTTGCCGACCACGATGTCGGCGTCGGGACCCGAGACGATCTTCTGGCCGATCTGGAGCCCCTCGGGAGCGAGAATGTAGCGGCGCTCCCCGTCCGCGTAACACACGAGGGCGAGATTCGCGGAGCGGTTCGGATCGTACTCGATCGTCTCGACGCGCGCGGGGATGCCCAGCTTGTCGCGGCGGAAGTCGACGATCCGGTACCGGCGCTTGTGCCCCCCACCCCGGTGCCAGATCGTGACCTCGCCGAGATTGTTCCGCCCCCCGGTCCGCTTCTTCACGTCGAGGAGGGGCTTGTGCGGCGCGTTGGTCGTCCCCGTGACCCGGGCGATCTTCGTCATGAAGCGCCGTCCGGGACTCGTCGGTTTGTAGTTCTTCACGGCCATGGCCCGTCTCTCCTCAACTCGCTTCGAAGAATTCGATTTCCTTGGACCCCGGAGCCAATCGAACCCACGCCTTCTTCCAGTCGGGGCGTTTCCCGACGAAACGCCCGGCCCGCTTCACCTTGCCGCGAAGCTGGGAGGTCCGAACCTCCGCCACCCGGGTACCCGCGAACAGCTCCTCGACCGCCGCGGCGATCTGGATCTTGTTCGCGCGCACGTCGACGCGGAAGCAATAACGCCCGTCGGATTCCCGAATCCGGGTGGATTTCTCGGTGATCAGCGGCTGCTTGATCACGTCGTGCGCCCTCAGGTTCATCGCGAAAGCACCTCCGCGAGCCGCACGAGGGCTCCCTCCGAAACGATGACGGTGTCGTGATCGAGGAGATCCACGATGCTCACACCGAGGGCCCGCACCACGCGGAGCCGTGCGTTGTTCCGAGCCGCGAGGTCGAGCTCGCGCTCGGCGTCGAGGGGGATCAGGAGGGCTTTGGTCGAGACCCCGAGTCCTTTCCCGATCGCCGATTCGAGGTCCTTGGTCTTGTGGGACCCGATGGCGAAGTGTTCGACGCAGATGAGCTTGCCGTCGCGGAACTTCTGCGCGAGGGCCGATTTCAGGGCGTTCCGCCGCGCCTTCTTCGGGAAGCCCCAAGCGTAGTCGCGGGGCACCGGGCCCTGGACGGTCCCGCCGTGCCGCCACAGCGGGGAGCGGTTGTCTCCCATGCGCGCACGGCCGGTGTGCTTCTGCTTCCACAGCTTTTTCGTTCCGCCCGAAACCTCCGAGCGGTTCTTCGCCTTGTGGGTGCCCGCCCGGCCCGCGGCGCGGTGGGCGCAAACCGCCTCGTAAATCAGGTGGTCCTTGAGCGGATACCCGAGGACGGCATCGTCCACCTCGATGGTGCGGACGGCCTGGTTCTTCCAGTTCCGAACGTCCACGCTCGCCATGCCCGTATCCCTCACTTCGCCGGGGCGGCCGCGGCCGCCCCGCCCTTGCGGGATTTCCGGACGATCACGTTCGATCCCACCGCTCCCGGAACGGCGCCCCGAACGAGCAAGAGGTTCTTCTCCTCGTCCACGCGGACCACCCGCAGGTTCTTGACCGTCACCCTTTCGCTCCCCATGTGCCCGGCCGCCCGCATCCCGCGGAAGACCCGCGACGGGTATGCCGACGACCCGATCGACCCCGGAGCCCGATGGAACATCGATCCGTGGGCGGCCCCTCCGCCGCCGAAGTTGTGCCGGCGCATGACGCCCTGGAACCCCTTCCCTTTGGACGTCCCGAGGACGTCCACCGTGGCCGAATCCTTGAAGATGTCGACGAGCACGCGGTCGCCCGCCTTCAGCTCGGCGCCCGCCTCGAGCCGGAACTCCCGTCGCATGCGGGTCGGCGGGATTCCCGCCTTCTCGTGATGGCCGCGCATCGGCTTGTTCGCCCGTTTCGCGGCCGAGGCGTCGACGAGACCGAGCTGCACGGCCTCGTACCCGTCCTTGTCGACGGAGCGCCGCTGGACGACGACGCACGGTCCGGCCTCGATGACCGTCACCGGGGTGACCGTCCCGTCCTCGAGGAAGACCTGGGTCATGCCGACCTTCTTCCCGATGAGCCCTTCGATCATCTCCGTTCCTCTCCGAGGGACGCGGGACGCGGGTCCCGGAGGTCCCCTGCCGGGCCGCCTACTGGGACGGCCCGAACGCCTTGATCTCCACGTCGACGCCGGCGGGAAGATCGAGCTTCATGAGCGCGTCGACCGTCTCCGGAGTCGGCTGGAGGATGTCCAGCAAACGCTTGTGGGTGCGGATCTCGAACTGCTCCCGGGACTTCTTGTCCACGTGGGGCGACCGCAGCACCGTCCACCGGTTCCGCACCGTGGGAAGCGGGATCGGGCCCGCGACCCGGGCTCCCGTCCGCTTCGCCGTGTCCACGATCTCGCTCGTGGACTGGTCGAGGATCCGGTGATCGTACGCCTTGAGGCGGATGCGAATCTTCTCGTTCACCATCTTCGTCCCGTCCCCCGTCTCGCGACGGAGGGAAGCTCCGGCCCGCCCTCCCGCGTTCCCGGCATGCGCCGGGCAGCCGGGAGGAACGGCTCCGGCGGCCCTACTCGAGGATCTCCGTGACCGTACCGGCGCCCACCGTCCGTCCGCCCTCACGGATCGCGAAGCGAAGGCCCTTGTCCATCGCGATCGGCGTGATCAGCGAAACCTCGATCGTCACGT